>CAXULL010000019.1:0-95919 GCA_964251895.1 uncultured Friedmanniella sp. | reverse complement strand
TGCCGTCGGGGTCGATGCGCTCGACGACCTGAGCCGCGAGGTCGCGCAGCCGCTTGGGCTCGAACGTTCGCGTGAAGCCGGCCAGCAGCTCGTCGGCCGTGTCGAGGTCGGCCGGGTCGAACCCGCGGTGGTCGACCGAGGCGATGGCGCGGACGCACACGTCGACCTGTTCCGGCGACGCGTCACCCGTACGCTGCGCCGCGGCGAGCGCCGGACGGAGCGGGGCGAGAGGCTCCCCGGTCATCGCGACCCGGTCGCCGACCTGTTCCGCGGCGCGGACCCGGCGGGCCGCTTCGCCGTGTGACAACCGGAGCGTCTGGACGAGCACGGCGGCCAGGTTCGGCTGGGTCCGCGTGTCGGCCAGCCGCCGCGCCTCGGCGTCGCGGACCACACGGTGGTCGACCAGCGATGTGCGGTTGCGTTGACGTTCGAATCGTTGCATGAACCCCACGAACGCCAGGTCGTCGAGAACGTTGAGCCCGCCGTCCTCCACCGCCTCGATCAGCAGCGCCTGCGCGGTCTCCCACACCTCGAGGGCACGGTCGACGGCGGTCGCCTCTCCCCCCTCGCTCTCCATGCCCTCAACCTACGGAAGCCCACTGACACTTTTCGAACACACGTTCGACAAGAAGCTGAGGTGCACCTTCGACGAGCAGGGCGGGTGCAGGGATCGGCTCTCCTCAGACGAACAGCCCCGCGGTGGCCAGGGCCACCTGACGACGGGCCGTCGCCTCGTCGTGGTGGAAGCGGTCGGTGGCCCAGGCCAGCGCGAGGACCAGCTCGAACGTCTGCTCGGCGTCGACGTCGGGACGGACGTCCCCGGACACCCTGGCCGCGTCCAGGAACCTCGCGGTCCGGGTCAGGAGCGGGTTGCACGTCGACTGCGCGGTCGCCGCGTCGTCGTCGCGGGGCCCGGCCAGGCAGGACGGCAGGTCGTGCCACGTGCGCAGCAGCCACGTCAGCCGGGCCAGCCACTCGGCCAGGGCCTCGCGCGGGGCCAGCGTGCGTGCCAGCTCGTCACCCGCATCGAGGACCTCCGACGTGCTCGTCTCGATGACCGCGGCCAGCAGGTCGTCGCGGGTGGGGAAGTTGCGGTAGAGCGTGGCGTTCCCGACCCCGGCCCGGGCCGCGACGCCGTCGAGCGAGGTGAAGACGCCCTCGGCCTCGAACGCCTCGAGCGCCGCCCGCAGGATCGCCTCGCGGTTGCGCCGCGCGTCGGCGCGGAGGGGTCGGGCTTGCTCGGTCGTCCGAAGCGCCATGTGCCACCTCCTTGATAACCGGGGACTATCCCCACATACTGTGATGCGGGGGTTGTCCCCACTTACTAAGGAGTCTAGATGCCGACACTCGACGGCCGCCACGTCCTCGTCACCGGCGCGAACGGAGGGCTCGGGCAGGAGTTCGTCGCGCAGGCCCTGCAGCGGGGCGCCGCGAAGGTCTACGCCGCCGCCCGCACCCCGAGGCAGTGGGACGACCCGCGGGTCTCACCGCTCGACCTCGACCTGAACGACCCCGGTGCCGCAGCTCGCGCCGCCGCCTCCGCCCCCGACGTGGACCTGCTGATCAACAACGCCGCGATCGCACCGTTCGAGGACTCCATCGTCGGGCCCGAGGAGGAGCTGCGCCGGGTCTTCGAGACGAACTTCTTCGGGACGCTACGGGTCGCGAACGCGTTCGCGCCGGTGCTCGGGGCCCACGGCGGCGGCACGCTGGTCAACATCCTCTCGGCGGCCGCCTGGATCAGCATGCCGACGGGCTACGCGGCGTCGAAGGCCGCGATGTGGTCGGCGACCAACGCGCTGCGGGTGCAGCTGCGCGGGCAGGGGACCCAGGTGGTCGGTCTGCTCGTCGGCATGATCGACACGCCCATGACGGCCGGGTGGGACGTGGCCAAGGTGACGCCGGCGAGCGTCGTCGCCCAGGCGTACGACGGGGTGGCCGGCGGTGCGCTCGAGGTCCTGGCCGACGAACCGACCCGCGACCTCAAGGCCCGGCTCGGCACCCGGGCCGAGGAGCTCTACCCGTGGTTCGACGAGCAGATCGCGGCGCTGGTGGGCTGAGGCGAGGTCAGAGGCCGCCGACGAACAGGGCGTGCACCCGGGTGTCGCCCGTCGCCTCGGGGTGGAACGACGTGGCCAGCAGCGGGCCCTGCCGGACCGCCACCGGGTGGTCGGCGGCCCGGGCCAGCACCTCGACGCCGGCACCGACGCGCTCGACCCAGGGCGCACGGATGAACACGGCGTGCACCGGCCCCTCGACTCCCACGAGGTCGAGGTCGGTCTCGAACGAGTCGACCTGCCGGCCGAAGGCGTTGCGGCGCACGGTGACGTCCAGCCCGCCGAACGTCTGCTGGTCGGCCAGCCCGTCGACGATCTCGTCAGCGAGCATGATCATCCCGGCGCACGAACCGAACGCCGGCAGGCCGCCGGCGAGGGCCTCGACCAGCGGCTCGCGGAGACCGAAGCGGCGCGACAGCCGGTCGATGGTGCTCGACTCGCCGCCCGGCAGCACGATCCCGTCGAGCCCGAGGAGCTCCTCGGGCCGCCGGACCGTCCGGGAGCGGGCACCGACGGCCTCGAGCGCCCGGCAGTGGTCGACGACGTCGCCCTGGAGGGCGAGGACGCCGACGAGGGGGCCCTTCGGCCGGGCCTGTCTTGAGCCTGTCGAAGGGCTCAGGGAACGTGGTCGGGCGCTCAGGGGGTGTTGGCTCACCAGCCGCGCTGCGCGAGGCGGTGCGGCTCGGGGATGTCGTCGACGTTGATCCCGACCATGGCCTCGCCGAGCCCGCGCGACACCTTGGCGATCATGCCCGGGTCGTCGTGGAAGGTGGTCGCCGCGACGATGGCCGCCGCACGCTGGGCCGGGTTGCCCGACTTGAAGATGCCGGAGCCGACGAAGACGCCCTCGGCGCCGAGCTGCATCATCATGGCCGCGTCGGCCGGGGTGGCGATCCCGCCCGCGGTGAAGAGCACGACGGGCAGCTTTCCGGCCTCGGCGACCTCGGCGACGAGCGCGTACGGGGCCTGGAGCTCCTTGGCGGCGACGTACAGCTCGTCGCGGGAGAGGCTGCTCAGCCGGCGGATCTCGCCGCGGATGGTGCGCATGTGGGTGGTCGCGTTGGAGACGTCGCCGGTGCCGGCCTCGCCCTTGGAGCGGATCATCGCCGCGCCCTCGCTGATCCGGCGCAGCGCCTCGCCGAGGTTCGTCGCACCGCAGACGAAGGGGGCCGTGAAGGCCCACTTGTCGATGTGGTGGACGTAGTCGGCCGGGGTCAGCACCTCGGACTCGTCGATGTAGTCCACGCCGAGCGACTGCAGGACCTGCGCCTCGACGAAGTGCCCGATCCGGGCCTTGGCCATCACCGGGATCGAGACCGCGGCGATGATCGACTCGATCATGTCCGGGTCGCTCATCCGTGCGACCCCGCCCTGCGCACGGATGTCGGCGGGCACGCGCTCCAGCGCCATGACGGCGACCGCGCCGGCGTCCTCGGCGATCTTGGCCTGCTCCGCCGTGACGACGTCCATGATCACGCCGCCCTTGAGCATGTCCGCCATGCCCCGCTTGACCCGGTCCGTCCCGGTGCCCGTGCTGGTCGTCTCGCTCATCTTCGCCTCCGTGCTCGTGGTCCTGCTTCGACACGAGCCTAGGAGGTGCCCACTAGACTGACCGGTGCATCCGCAGGCGTGACCAACCCCGTACGCGGCTGCCGCTCCCGGCGCCCTCCGGCCTCGGGAACAACGACCCGCCCCGCGACGCTGCACCTGGCTGGTATCGAACGAGCTGGAAGCAGGGCAGGAACACATGCTGGTCGCGAAGGATCTCCAGGTGCGCGCGGGCGCGCGGCTGCTGATCGACGGCGCATCGTTCCAGATCGCCCCCGGCGACAAGGTCGGTCTCGTCGGGCGCAACGGCGCCGGCAAGACGACGCTGACGAAGATCCTGTCCGGTGAGGCCGCACCCGCCGCCGGGTCCGTCACCCTGACCGGCGACATCGGCTACCTCGCGCAGGACCCCCGCACCGGTGACCCCGAGGTGCTCGCGCGCAACCGCATCCTGTCCGCCCGCGGGCTCGACACGGCGCTCGTCAAGCTCGAGAAGGCCGGGATGGCCATGGCGAGCGACGACGACGCCGAGCGCGACCGGGCCATGGCGGCGTACGCGCGGGCCGAGGCCGAGCTGACGGCCGGCGGCGGCTACGCGGCAGAGGCCGAGGCCGCCCGCATCTCCGCCAACCTGGGACTGCCGCAGCGCGTGCTCGACCAGCCGCTGCGCACGCTCTCCGGCGGTCAGCGCCGCCGGGTCGAGCTGGCCCGCATCCTCTTCTCGGGCGCGCAGACGATGCTGCTCGACGAGCCCACCAACCACCTGGACGCCGACTCGATCTCCTGGCTGCGGACGTTCCTCGCCGGGCACAACGGCGGCCTGCTCGTGATCAGCCACGACGTCGGCCTGCTCGAGGCGACGGTCAACAAGGTGTTCCACCTCGACGCCAACCGGGCCGAGATGGACGTCTACGCGATGGGCTGGAAGCGCTATCTCCAGCAGCGCGAGACCGACGAGAAGCGCCGCCGCCGCGAGCGGCAGAACGCCGAGCGCAAGGCCGACACCCTGATGCTGCAGGCCGACAAGATGCGGGCCAAGGCGACCAAGGCGACGGCCGCGCAGAACATGGCCAAGCGCGCGGAGAAGCTGCGGGCGGGCATCGAGGGCGAGCGCGTGCAGGACAAGGTCGCCAAGATCCGCTTCCCGGAACCCGCCGCGTGCGGCAAGACGCCGCTCATGGCGGAGGGCCTGTCCAAGACGTACGGCTCGCTCGAGATCTTCACGGGCGTCGACCTCGCCATCGACAAGGGCTCCCAGGTCGTCATCCTCGGCCTCAACGGGGCGGGCAAGACGACGTTGCTCCGGATCCTGGCCGGGGTCGAGGCGTCCGACACCGGCAACGTCCTGCCCGGGCACGGTCTGCGCCTGGGCTACTACGCCCAGGAGCACGAGACGCTGGACACCAGCCGCAGCGTGCTCGAGAACATGAAGACGGCGGCGCCGAACCTCAACGACACCGACGTGCGCAAGGTGCTGGGCTCGTTCCTCTTCAGCGGCGACGACGTGGAGAAGCCGGCCGCCGTCCTGTCGGGCGGCGAGAAGACGCGGCTGGCGCTGGCCGCGCTGGTGGTCTCCAGCGCCAACGTCCTGCTGCTCGACGAGCCGACGAACAACCTGGACCCCGCGTCGCGCGCCGAGGTGCTCGCGGCGATCAAGACCTACGCCGGCGCCGTCGTCCTCGTGACGCACGACGAGGGAGCCGTCGACGCGCTCGACCCGGACCGGGTGCTGCTGCTGCCCGACGGCACCGAGGACCTGTGGAGCCCGGAGTACGCCGACCTGATCTCGCTCGCGTAGCGGTCGGACGTCCGGTCGGGGAGAGCCACCCCGGCCGAGCGCCCACCGCGGGCAGGTGCTTTCATGTGACCGATCGCGTGGACGATCAAGGAGCGCGACGTCTGGGTCCAGCCCCGCGGACGGGGGCCCTGCCGGGCGTCCTGATCATGGGAGCGACATGGCGGACCGGGCCGAGAGCCAGGCGGGACTGACCAAGGGTGCCCGGATCACCGGGGACCAGCGTTCGACGTTGGGCGAGGCCTTCGGGCAGCGCTACGCCGGCGGTGAGAGCATCCGATCGATCGCCGAGGACACGGGACGGTCGTACGGGTTCGTCCACGGCGTCCTGAAGGAGTCCGGAGCGACCCTGCGCGGCCGCGGCGGCGCCACCCGGGGACCCCGGCGCACGCCGGTCGACAAGGTCGCCGGGCAGCTCGCCGCCGCCGCGCCGGCCACGGCACCGGCACCGGTGGTGGCCAGGGCCAACGCCGAGAAGGCGGAGAGGTCAGAGAAGCCGGACAAGGCCGGCAAGGCCGACAAGGCCGACAAGGCGGGCAAGGCCAAGAGCGCGAAGGACGACAAGGCCAAGAAGAAGGCCCCCGAGCCCAAGAAGGGCAAGAAGAGCAAGAAGGGCTAGCAGGGCCGGCTCAGCCCGACCGCCAGGTGCTGAGGCGCACGGCGACCTCGACCTCGTCCGGCCCGTCGGCGTGCCCGACGCCTGCGTCGTGGAAGGGCGTTCGGACCCATGGCGACGAGGTCCTCCAGCGCCGCCGGGCCGACCGGCACGCGGTAGCGCACGTCGGTCTCCGCGACCGGCTCGAGGTGCTCGCGGAACGTGGCGGACAGGCGTTCCTGCTTGCCGGGTTCGACGTCGAGCAGGCCCCAGGCCTCCCGCAGCGCCGCCAGGTGCTCGGGCAGCGGGCTCACGACGAGGGCGAGCCCGCCGCCGACGAGCACCCGGGCGAGCTCGGCTGGCTGTCGGGGCGCGAACACGCTCAGGACCACCTCGACGCTCCCCGAGCGGACGGGGAGCCGGGCCCAGGCGTCGGCGACGACCGCCCCCACCTCCCAGCGGCCGCGCGCGGCCCGGCGCGCCGCGGCCGGCGACACGTCGAGGGCGACCCCGCGGCCCGGCCGTCGGACGGCGCTGAGACCGGCCAGCACGCGGTCGAGGTACCAGCCCGGGCCGGCGCCCACGTCCAGCACCGCGGGCACCCCCGACGCCGCGGACGGTGCGGCCAGGGCCGCGTCCGCCAGGGCGGCGGCGACGCGGTCGTACGCCCCGCTGCCCAGGAACCGTTCGCGTGCGGCCACCATCTCCGGACCGTCCGCGTTGCGGGGCACGGGGCGACCCAGCAGGTTGACGTGTCCCTGCCGGGCGACGTCGTACGCGTGCCCGCGAGCGCAGCGCAGCGTCGTGCCGGCCGGCTCGAGGGGCGTGTCCGGGAGGTCGCGTCCGGCGCAGGTGGGGCAGGCGAGCAGGTCGGCGACGGCCGCGAGGCTCACGGGGACCGCAGGGCCCCGCCCTCGACCGGGATCACGCAGCCGGTGAGGTAGGACGCCGCGGGGGACAGCACGAACGCGGCCACCCGGGCGAGCTCGTCGGGCGTGCCGTAGCGCCGCAGCGGGATGGTCGCCTCGCGGGCGGCGCGCGCGGCGACCGGGTCGGGGTCCCCGGCGTCCAGCGCGCGGGTGCGATCCGTCTCGATGCGCCCCGGCATCAGCCCGACGACGCGACCGCCGGTGGGACCCAGCTCGTCGGCGAGCTGGGTGACGAGCATGCCGAGGCCGGGTCGCAGCCCGTTCGAGGTGGCGAGCCCGGGGAGCACGCTGCGGACGGAGGTGGACAGCACCCAGGCCAGCGCCAGGTCCGGCGCGGTGGCGTGGGCGACCACGGCCCGCGAGACCCGCAGCGCCGCCAGGAACACCTGGTCGAAGGCCGTGCGCCACTGCGCGTCGGTCGTCTCGAGGACGCGGCCGGGGGGTGGGCCGCCGACGCTGACGAGGGCACCGTCGAGGCGGCCGTACGCGCGGAGGGCGACCAGGCAGGCGAGCTCGCCGGTGGCCGGGTCGGCCAGGTCGGCCGTCACCGCGACCGCCCGGTCCGGCCCCAGCTCGGCCACGGCCTGCGCCAGCACGTCCGCGCGGCGGGCGACCAGCACCACCCGCGCGCCCTCGGCGACCAGCTGCACCGCGCCGGCCCGACCGAGGCCACCGCTCGCGGCCGTCACGACGAAGACGCGGTCACGCAGCCCGAGGTCCATGGCTCCATCGAAGCACTGCTAGACCCCGGTCGACGTCAGCTCGGGGTGCGAGGGGTCGCGGGGCTCCGACCCCCTGGGCCCCTTCGGGCCCTTCGGGGTCTTGACGGGCTTGCGCTGCCCGGTCCGGCGTTCCCGGAGGTCGCCGCGGATGAAGACGATGACACCGGTCAGCCCGATGCCGGCGAACATGAACCACTGCACCGCGTACCAGAAGTGCGGCCCGTCGGAGATCTCCGGCAGCGCGATGGGCTGGAACCCGCCGGTCTGCGGCGGGTCGACGGTGAGCAGGCCGATGTAGCCGTCCACCACGGGGTAGGGCAGCGTCGCGCCGAACGCCGGGGCGCTGATCAGCCGGGCGGCCCCGTCCACCGGGGTGGTGGCCGAGCGCTTGCCCTGCTCGTCGCGCCGCACGTGGCCGACGACGGTGACCTCGCCGGACGGGGGAGCGGGGGCGACGGTGGGGATCGGCGCCCCGTTGGTCAGCGAGATGATGCCGCGGTCGACGAGCACCGCGCCGGTCGCGGTGCGCAGCGGCGTCACGACCTCGTAGCCCTCGACGTCGCCGGTGCTGCGGTAGCGCAGGACGAGCTGGTGGTCGGCGTCGAACGTCCCCGTCGCGCTGACCCGCTGCCACTGGTCGGCGTCCACGATCGGGCGGGTGAAGACGTCGGTGTAGGGGCGTACGGCCTGCTCCTCGTTGCGGACCGTCGAGACGTTGCGCTCGCGGCGCGACTCCAGCCGGTCGAGCTGCCAGTTGCCGAGGAAGGCGCACGCGGTCCCGAACGCCAGCACGAAGGCGGTCAGCAGAGTCCAACGGACCCAGAGGCGGTGCACCTGTCCAGGCTAGCCCGCGCTGTCGCCGGAGGCCGGCTCCTCCAGCAGGGCCTGCGCCGCCTCGGTCGCGGCGGCGACGTCCGCGCCCCGGCCCACCGCGACGCCGACCAGGAAGGTGGTCAGCGGGCCGGCGATCCGCTCGACCCCGTGCGCGGCCTCCCGGGTCAGGTCGAGCAGCGCCGTGACGGCCGCGTCGTCGAGGGTCACGTCGTCGGTGCCGAGCTCGGCACCGAGCCTGCTCAGCCACTGCGTCAGGTCCATGGTCGTTCCCGTCGTCGCTCTGCTCGTGGTCGTTGGGTCCCGGTGCCAGGATGGCGGCATGGGACGCCTCACCCGGACCCGACCGGTGGTCAAGGTCCGCGCCGGCGCCGACGGCCGCGTCGTGCGCCGCAGCGACACGCTAGCGGTGGAGGAACCTCTCGAGGTGCGCCTGGACGGCTCCGCCTTCCTGGTGACGATGCGGACGCCCGGCGACGACATCGACCTCGTGCACGGGCTGCTGCACGGGGAGGGCGTGATCACCACCGCCTCCGACGTCGTGCTGGCCCGCTACTGCGCGGGGACCGACGAGGACGGGCTGCAGACCTACAACGTGCTCGACGTGAGCCTGGTCCCGGGGGCCGCGCCCACGGGGCCGTTGCGCCAGGTCCTGGTGAACAGCGCCTGCGGGCTCTGCGGCAGCACGTCGATCGACCAGGTCGTCACCGCCCGCCGCCATCCGACGACGTGGCGGGAGCCGCTCCCGGTCGAGCGGGTGCTCACCGCGCCCGACCGGCTGCGCGAGCACCAGCGGGCCTTCGACAAGACCGGTGGGCTGCACGCGGCGGGGCTGATCGACGCCGACGGCGAGCTGGTGTGCGTACGGGAGGACGTCGGGCGGCACAACGCCCTGGACAAGGTGATCGGCTGGGCGCTGCGCGAGGGCCGGCTGCCGCTGGCCGGCGCCACGCTGGTCGTGTCGAGCCGCGCCTCGTACGAGCTGACCCAGAAGGCGGTCCTGGCCGGGGCCGAGCTGCTGGTCGCGGTGTCCGCGCCGACCTCGTTGGCGGTGGAGCTCGCGGACGAGGCCGGGCTGACGCTGGTCGCCTTCGTGCGCGGCGACACCATGAACGTCTACAGCCACCCCGAGCGGCTGGACCTGGCCTCGGTCGGGAGCGTCCCGGTCGGCTGAGCCCCGCCGCCGGGTCGGCGTCTCCAGGAGATGCTCAGAAAGCGCTGCGGGCGGGCTCGAGCCTTCGTAGCATCTCCGCGTGAGCACGACGACCCTGCTGGTGATCGTCGGCGGCGTCGTGTGCCTCAAGACCTTGGCGTTCCTTGCGTACGTGGCCCGGCGCGGCCGTCGGCAGCGCGCCGAGCTCGACGCCTCGGCGCAGGCGCTCGCAGCCGCCCGAGCCGTGGCGACGGCGCCGGAGCGGGGGAGCCCGCCCCGGTGGCGGCTGCAGTGGGCCGAGCCCGGGGTGCTGCTCGTCGAGAACACCAGCGGCGCCACGCCCGCCCGGGACGTGGAGCTGACGGCCACCCTGACGGCGAGCTCGGGTGCGGCCACGTCGGTCGCCCGGGCGGTCCGCTTCGTCGCCACCGGCGCGTCCTTCACGGCGCGCTTCGACGAGCTCGAGCGCTGGCTCGCCGACGCGGCGACGGCAGCCGCGGCCGCGCTGGGCCGCGACCGCGAGCCGGCCTCGCGCCGGCTCGCGTGCACGCTCAGCTACTCGATGGCGTGGCGGACGCCCGAGGGCGAGCGTCGGCTCCAGAGCCGTACGGCGCACCCGGTCGTGCCCGTGCCGGACCTCAGCCCTGAGCCGGCCTGAGCGGAGCGGTCGACTCGCGGACGACGAGGTTGGTCGCCAGCTCGAGGTGCGACGTCCCCAGGAAGGTCCCGTTGATCAGCTGGCTGAGCGTGCGGACGGCGAGCCGGCCCATCTCCATCAGCGGCTGGGCCATCGTCGTGAGCGGCGGCGCGGACCGGCTCGCGAGGTAGGTGTCGTCGAAGCCCACGATGCTCAGGTCCTCCGGCACCCGGATCGCCCGGCGCCGCGCCTCCTCCAGGATGCCGAGGGCGATCTCGTCGCCCGCGGCGAAGATCGCCGTCGGTCGCTCGGGCAGGTCGAGCAGCCGGGCGCCCGACGCCCGGCCGCCGGCGTAGTCGAACTGCGAGGAGACGATCAGGTCCTCGTCGTCGACCCGCAGCCCGGCCCCGGCGAGGGCGGAGAGGTAGCCGGCGAGCCGGGCCTGGCTGCAGTCGAACGACTTGGGCCCGGCCGCGTGGGCGATCCGGCGGTGGCCGAGCCCGATCAGGTGCCCGGTCGCGGCCAGCCCACCACTGAAGTTGGTGGCCCCGATGCTGACGCACGAGCCGGGCCAGGCGCCGGTCCGCACCGGGTCGACGACCACGGTGGGGAAGCCGTCCTCGATCAGCGTGGCCACCGAGGGCGCCGCGGCGTCGACGGTGATGAAGATGGCACCGACCCGGCCGGACCTGCGCAGGACCTGCGGGTCGAAGGTGGCGGTGTTGTCGCGCACCGTCGGCCCGATCGCGACGTCGAGCTGCTCGCTGCGGGCGGCCTCGATGACGCCGTTCAGCACCGACACGACGTACGCGTTCTCCAGGCCGGGCGACTCCACCTCCACGGTCCCCTCCAGCCGCGAGCGCCGGCGCCCGTTGCCGGTGACGCGGTAGGAGGACTCCCGCAGCTGCTGCTGGACCTTCTGCCGGGTCCCGGGGGACACGTCGGCGTGGTCGTTCAGCACCTTCGAGACCGTGGCCACGGAGACGCCGGTGGCGTTCGCCACGTCCGCCAGGGTCGCTCTGCTGCTGACCATGCTGTCCACCCGCTGTCTTCGAAAAGTTTCGATCACAGTATGGCCTCAGATCCTCCCGTTCGGGAAGAGGCGCGTCTACGGTGGGTACCAGAAGTGCGACGTGGGGCCGGGGAGCGGCAGCCTTGACAGGCGCGAACCCCGTCCTTACGTTGAGGTCAGCAACAGCGAGCGAAACATCTCTGTGATGTTTCTGTGACCGCTCGCCCTCCCTGCGGCAACGTCCGCGCTATCTAGGAGATCAAAGTGGATCCCAGCAACACCTCCCGTCGTGGCTTCCTCAAGCTGGCGGGACTCGCCGGCCTGAGTGCGTCCGCGGTCGGCACCCTCGCCGCCTGTGGTGGCGGCACCCAGCCGACGGCGCCCGGCGCCGGCGGCAGCGCGGGCGGCGGCGGCGCTGCGGCCGGCACCGGCGCGGCCAGCTACTGGTTCCTGAGCGGGCAGCCGCAGCAGGCCATCCGCGAGGCGACGGTCAAGCGGTTCAACACCGCCAACCCGGACGCCGCGATCAAGTACACCGAGTTCCAGAACGACGCGTACAAGACCAAGATCAAGACCGCGATCGGCGCTGGCCAGGGCCCGTCCATCATCTGGGGCTGGGGCGGTGGCGGCCTGCGCGAGTACGTGAAGAACAACCAGGTCGAGGACCTGACGTCCTTCTTCAGCGAGAACGCGGCCCTGAAGAGCAAGCTCTTCCCGGCGGCCTTCGAGGCGGCCACGGTCGACGGCAAGATCTACGCGATGCCGGCCGAGACCGTCACGCCGATCGTCTTCTACTGGAACAAGAAGGTCTTCGACAAGGTCGGTGTGCAGCCGCCCGCGTCGTGGGACGACATCATGGCCCTCGTGCCGAAGTTCAACGACGCGGGGATCGCACCCTTCTCCCTCGGCGGGCAGTCGCGCTGGACCAACATGATGTGGCTGGAGTTCCTGCTGGACCGCACCGCGGGCCCGGAGGTCTTCCAGAACGTCTTCGCCGGCAAGGCGGGCGCCTGGTCCGACCCGGCCGTGCTCGACATGCTGACCAAGATCCAGGACCTGGTGAAGGCGAACGGCTTCATCAAGGGCTTCTCCTCGATCACCGCCGACTCGAACGCCGACCTCGCCCTGCTGTACACCGGCAAGGCCGCCATGATGGTCCACGGCGCGTGGACCTACGGCACCATGAAGGCCAACGGCGGCGACTTCGTCAGCGGCGGCAACCTCGGCTACATGAACTTCCCCGCCGTCACGGGCGGCAAGGGTGACCCCACCAACACCGTGGGCAACCCGGCGCAGTACTACTCGATCTCCGCCAAGGCCTCCGACGCGGAGAAGAACACGGCGAAGAAGTTCTTCTCGACCACCGTGCTCGACGACACCGAGGTCAAGGCCTGGGCCGACTCGGGCAGCGTCGCGATCGTCGAGGGCTCCAACGCCCAGTTCAGCGGTGCGGACGCGCCGTTCCTGAACTTCATCTACGACACCTCCAGCAAGGCCAAGAGCTTTGCGCAGTCGTGGGACCAGGCCCTGCCCGCCAACGCCGCCGAGACGCTGCTGGACAACATCGCCAAGCTGTTCCAGCTGTCGATCAGCCCCCAGCAGTGGGTCGACAACATGAACAAGGTCATCGGGTCGTGACCGCGCTGGCTCCGGCGGCACTGCAGTCGGCGCCGGCCACCAGCACGCCGGGCGGCAGCGGCATCCGGGAGCGTTCGCTCACCTGGATGGCGCTGCCCGCCCTGCTGCTCTTCGTCGCGTTCGGTGTGATCCCCCTCCTGGGGGTGCTCGTGCTGTCCTTCACCACGTGGGACGGGATCGGCGAGATCGTGCCCTCCGGCCTCACCAGCTGGCGGACCGTGCTGTCCGACCCCGGTCTTCCGCACGCGCTGTGGGTCACCTTCCTGGTGATGGCACTGACCTGGATCGTGCAGACCCCGATGAGCATCCTGCTGGGGACCTTCCTGGCCGGGCAGCAGAAGTACCGCGAGGTGCTCGCGGTGCTCTACTTCATCCCGCTGCTGCTGAGCTCGGCGTCGCTGGCGATCACCTACAAGGCGCTGCTCGACCCGAACTTCGGGCTCGGGGCGGGCCTGCACCTGCCGCTGCTGGCCCAGGACTGGCTCGGGCGGCCCGTGCTCGCGCTCGGCGTCGTGATCTTCGTGGTGTCCTGGCAGTTCATCCCGTTCCACGCCCTCATCTACCAGGGCGGCGTGCGGCAGATCCCGATCTCGATGTACGAGGCGGCGGTCATCGACGGGGCGGGTCGCGTGCGGCAGTTCTTCTCCATCACGCTGCCGCAGCTGAAGTACACGATCATCACGTCGTCGACGCTCATGATCGTCGGGTCGCTGACCTTCTTCGACCTGATCTTCGTGCTCACCGCGGGAGGGCCGGGTGACGCCACCCGGGTGCTCGCGCTCGACATGTACATCACCGGGTTCCAGGCCAACCTGATGGGGCCGGCCAGCGCCATCGCCTGCATCCTCGTGCTCGTCGGTCTGGCCCTGGCGCTGCTGCTGCGCCGCCTGGGCGGCGACCCGTCGGCCAGCCAGCTGGAAGGAGCCTGACGTGGCGACCGTCACCACCACCCGCACGGCGACCGCGTCGGGGCGTACGGCCTCGGGCAAGAAGAAGGCGCCCGAGCGCGGCACGTCGATGGGCGGCACCGTCCGCAAGAACTGGCTGGGCGGGGCGCTGAGCTGGGTCTGGCTGCTGATCGTGCTGGTCCCGATCTACTGGATCATCATCACCAGCTTCAAGGACCAGAGCGTCTACTTCTCGTCCAACCCGTTGGCGCTGCCCACCGAGCCGACCCTGACGAACTACGCGCTGGTCGTCGAGTCGGACTTCCCGCGCTACTTCCTCAACAGCGTGATCGTCACCGTCGGCTCGATCGTGCCGGCCGTGACGATCTCGTTCCTGGCCGCGTTCGCCATCGTGCGGGGCCGGGGGTGGGTGCTGAAGGCCACCAACTCGTTGTTCCTCATGGGGCTGGCCATCCCGCTGCAGGCCACGATCATCCCGGTCTACCTGATCATCATCCGGCTCGGCCTGTACGACACCCTCGGCGCGATCATCCTGCCGTCGATCGCGTTCGCCATCCCGCTGTCGGTGCTGGTCCTGACGAACTTCATCCGTGACGTCCCGAAGGAGCTCTTCGAGTCGATGCGGATGGACGGGGCCACCGACTGGCAGACCCTGTGGCAGCTCGCGTTCCCGCTCACCAAGCCGGCGCTGGTCACGGTGACCATCTACAACGGCCTGGGCATCTGGAACGGGTTCCTGCTGCCGCTGATCCTGACCCAGAGCCCCGAGAAGCGGCTGCTGCCGCTCGGGCTGTGGACCTTCCAGGGGCAGTACAGCGTGAACGTGCCGGCGATCCTGGCCTCCGTCGTGCTGACCACCCTGCCGATCCTCGTGCTCTACGTGATCGGCCGCCGCCAGCTGATGAGCGGGCTCACGGCCGGCTTCAGCAAGTAGCACCGCGTCCCGGCTCCGACGACTCGTCGTCGGGGCCGGGACGTCGGCCTGCTCCCGGGCAGGCCCGCGACCTGTGCGGTGCCGGGCCGGCTTCGTGCCGCCCCGCCGCGAGACCAGGTCCTCCTACCACCCGGAGCTCTCACCGAGCTCCACCCAGAGATCGTGAAAGGTCGTCCACCATGCCTGCAGAGCTGCACGTCAGCGTCACCGGGTCCGACGGGGCTGACGGTTCGGAGCAGCACCCGTTCGCGAGCATCAACCACGCCGCCCAGGTCGCCCAGCCCGGCGAGGTGGTCGTCGTGCACGAGGGCGTCTACCGCGAGTGGGTCAGCCCCCTGTACTCGGGGCTGAGCGACTCGCGGCGGATCACCTACACCGCGGCCGAGGGCGAGCACGTGGTGATCAAGGGCTCCGAGGAGGTGACGGGCTGGCAGCACGTGGACGGCTCCGTGTGGACGGTCGACGTCCCGAACAGCGTCTTCGGCTCCTTCAACCCCTTCGCCGAGGAGGTCGACGGCGACTGGATCGTCTACGCCGACGCCAGCACCCCCAAGAAGCACCTCGGCGACGTCTACCTCAACGGGACGAGCTTCTACGAGGTCACCGCGCGCGAGGACGTCACCGACCCGCCGCTGCGCACCGAGGTCGTCGACGACTGGACCTCGACGACCGACCGCGTCCGCAACCCGGCCCAGACGCAGCTGGTCTGGTTCGCCGAGGTCGGCGAGGACGCGACGACCATCTGGGCGAGCTTCGCCGGGGCGGACCCCAACGCCGAGCTCGTCGAGATCAACGTGCGCCGCTCGGTCTTCTACCCCCTCGAGAACCACGTCGACTTCATCACGGTGCGCGGCTTCGAGCTCGCGCAGGCGGCCACCCCGTGGGCCCCGCCGACGGCGGACCAGCCCGGACTGATCGGCCCCAACTGGGCCAAGGGCTGGGTCATCGAGGACAACGTCATCCACGACGCGAAGTGCTCCGCCATCTCGATCGGCAAGGAGTCGTCCACCGGGCACAACTACGCCACCCTGCGCGGCGACAAGCCCGGCTACCAGTACCAGCTGGAGTCGGTCTTCACCGCGTCCCAGCTCGGCTGGGACCGCGAGCACATCGGCTCGCACCTCATCCGGCGCAACACGATCTTCGACTGCGGCCAGAACGGCATCGTGGGCCACCTCGGCTGCGTGTTCTCCACCATCGAGGACAACGAGATCTACAACATCGCGATCAAGCGCGAGTTCTACGGCTACGAGATCGGTGGCATCAAGCTGCACGCGGCGATCGACGTGACCATCCGGCACAACCGGATCCACGACTGCTCGCTGGGGACCTGGCTCGACTGGCAGACCCAGGGCACGCGCGTCACGCGGAACGTCTTCCACGACAACAACCGCGACCTCTTCGTCGAGGTCAGCCACGGGCCGTACATCGTCGACCACAACGTCTTCGCCTCGAAGGTGTCGCTGGAGTCCTTCAGCCAGGGCGGGGCGTACGTCAACAACCTCGTCTGCGGCACGGTCTGGCTGCAGCCGGTCGTCGAGCGGCCCACGCCGTACCACACGCCGCACAGCACGCAGGTGGCCGGCTACGCCGCGATCCTCGGCGGGGACGACCGTCTCGTCGGCAACGTGTTCCTCGGTGGCGACGCCTCGCTCGCGTACGCCAAGGAGTCGCGCTGGGACGCCACGGCGCACCACGGGACCGTCGGCTACAACGGCCACCCCTCCTCGATGGAGGAGTACCGCGTGCTGATCGCCGACCCGACCCGAGGCGACCACGAGCGGTTCGCCGACGTGCCGCAGCCGGTCTACATCCGCGACAACGTCTACCTCACGGGCGCCGAGCCCTACGAGGCCGAGCAGGGCGCGCTCGTCCTCGACGGCACCGCGAGCGTCCGCGTCGTCGACGAGGGTCACGAGGTCTACCTCGAGACCGAGCTCCCCGACGGTTTCGAGGGCGCGACGGTCGCGGCCGTGAGCGGCGCCGACCTGCCGCCGGTCCGCTTCGTCGACGCCGACTTCGACGAGGTGGACGGAGGCCCCGCCGTGCTCGACACCGACCTCGTGGGCGCGGCGAAGGACGCCGGTCAGCCCTACCCCGCGGGTCCGGTCCTCACGCTCAAGGGCGGGTCGCAGCGCACGCGCGTGTGGTGACAGGCTCAGACCGTCCGCACCGGCCGCGCGCGGCGCGGCCCCACCATCCCTCACCCCCTCAACTCCTCAGGAGAAACGACGATGGCCCCAGTACCCACCCGTGAAGACAAGTTCAGCTTCGGTCTGTGGACCGTCGGCTGGCAGGCGCGCGACCTGTTCGGCGAGGCGACCCGGCCGGTGATGGCGGGCGTCGAGGCCGTGCACAAGCTGGCCGAGCTGGGCGCGTACGGGATCACGTTCCACGACGACGACCTGATCCCGCCGGGCAGCAGCAGCACCGAGCGCGACACGATCATCAGCGAGTTCAAGGACTCGCTGGCCGAGACCGGCCTGGTCGTGCCGATGGTCACCACGAACCTGTTCGGCGACCCGGTGTTCAAGGACGGCGGGTTCACCAGCAACGACCGGTCCATCCGGCGCTACGCGCTGCGCAAGGTCATGCGGAACATGGACCTCGCCGCCGAGCTGGGCGCGGAGATCTACGTCTTCTGGGGCGGCCGTGAGGGCTCCGAGGTCGACTTCGCCAAGGACGTCCGCGCGGCGCTGGACCGTTACCGCGAGGGCATCGACATGCTGGCCCAGTACTCGATCGACAAGGGCTACAACATGCGGTTCGCCATCGAGCCGAAGCCGAACGAGCCCCGCGGCGACATCCTGCTTCCTTCGATCGGGCACGCCCTCGCCTTCATCAACGAGTGCGAGCACGCCGACATGATCGGGATCAACCCCGAGGTCGGGCACGAGCAGATGGCGAGCCTCAACTACACCCACGGCATCGCGCAGGCGCTGTGGGCGGGCAAGCTCTTCCACATCGACCTGAACGGCCAGAAGGGCCCCCGCTACGACCAGGACATGGTCTTCGGCTACGGCGACCTGCTGCAGGCGTTCTCCACGGTCGACCTGCTGGAGAACGGCGCCCCGGGCGGCGGCCCGACGTACGAGGGCGACCGGCACTTCGACTACAAGCCGCTGCGCACCGAGAGCATGGAGGGCGTCTGGGAGTCGGCGCTGGCCAACATGGAGCTCTACCTCAGCCTGAAGGAGCGCTCGGAGTCCTTCCGCGCCGACCCGGAGGTGCAGGAGGCCCTGGCGGCGGCCGGCGTCGACGAGCTGTCGAAGCCGACGATGAACGAGGGCGAGGACTACGACGCCCTGCTCGCCGACCGCACGGCGTTCGAGGACTTCGACCTCGAGGCCGGTCGGACCAAGGGCTACGGCTTCGCCAAGATCCAGCGGCTCGCGCTGGAGCACCTGCTCGGCGTGCGTTCGGGGACGGCCCAGCTGCCGTCCTGACGTGCGCCCGTGCAGGGGACGCCGTCACCGACGGCGTCCCCTGCTCACGGAAGGGGACGCGCTCGTCGAGGGCGTCCCCTGCACGTAGCGTCTGCTCCACCAAGAAGAAGGAGCACGACATGAGCAAGAGCACCGACCTGGGCCTGCTGGCCCTCCGCCTCGGCTTCGGCGCAGCCGCCGCCTCGCACGGCGCGCAGAAGCTGCTGGGCTGGTTCGGCGGCTACGGCATCGAGGGCACCGGCGGCTTCTTCGAGTCCGTCGGCTTCACGCCGGGCAAGCGGAACGCCACCCTGGCCGGGCTGGCCGAGACCGGTGGCGGCGTGGCCGTGGCGCTGGGGCTCGCGACCGGACCCGCGGGGGCCGCGCTGACCGGCAACATGGTCGTGGCGTCCTCGCTGCACGGCTACGAGAAGTTCTTCGCCTCCGACGGCGGACCTGAGACCGCCCTCGGCTACGGGCTGGTCGGGACCGTCCTCACCCTCACGGGTGCGGGCCGCTACTCGCTGGACCACCTCACCGGGCACGTGCTGGACAAGCCGTGGATGCGGGTCGTCGCCTACGCGGCCGCCGCAGGTGCGGCCACGGCGATCATCATCGCCCGGCGCAACGAGCTGGCGTCGCGTCCGCCGGCCCCGGAGGTCCCCGCCGAGGGAGCCGACGACGCTTCCTGAGCCGACGCGCAGGCCCGAGCAGCACGGGTCCCGCGGCCTAGACTCGGCCGCGTGACCGTCCTGCTCGGCCTGCCCGGCCTGCGCTCGTCCCGCCCTGCGGCGGACCAGCAGCGTCGGCTGTCCGACGCGTACGGGCGGGTGGCCGCCGACCTGCGCCTGTCGCTCACCGACCGCTGCAACCTGCGCTGCACCTACTGCATGCCCGCCGAGGGCCTCGACTGGATGGACCGCTCCGAGCTGCTCGACGACGACGAGATCGTGCGGCTGGTGCGGATCGGCACGGAGCGCCTCGGGATCACCACCGTCCGGCTGACCGGTGGTGAGCCGCTGCTGCGCAAGGGCCTCGAGGGCCTCGTCGCGCGGCTCGCCGCGCTGGACCCGGCACCCGTGCTCGCCCTCACCACGAACGGCATCGGCCTCGCCGGCCGCGCCGAGGGCCTGAAGGCCGCCGGGCTCGACCGCATCAACGTCTCGCTCGACACCCTCGACCCGGAGACGTTCGCCCGGCTGACCCGCCGTCGCCGGCACGCGGACGTGCTCGCCGGCGTCCGGGCGGCCCGCGCCAGCGGTCTCACGCCGGTCAAGATCAACGCCGTGCTCATGCGCGGGGTCAACGACCACGAGGCCCCGGCCATGCTGCGCTGGGCCCTCGACGAGGACGTGCAGCTCCGCTTCATCGAGCAGATGCCCCTGGACGCCCAGCACGGGTGGCGGCGCTCGGAGATGGTCACCGCCGCCGAGACCCTGGGGCGGTTGCGGAGCGAGTTCTCCCTCGTCGTCGACCCGGGCCACGCCGCGGCCCGGGGGAGCGCCCCGGCCGAGCTGTTCCGGGTGGTCGGCACCGACCAGTCCGTCGGCGTCATCGCCTCGGTCACGCAGGCGTTCTGCGGTGCCTGCGACCGGGTACGCCTCACCGCCGACGGTCAGATCCGCACGTGCCTCTTCGCGCGCGAGGAGTCGGACCTCCGCGTGCTCCTGCGCGGGGGCGCCGACGACGCGACGATCGCCGACGCCTGGGTCACCGCGGTGGCGGGCAAGCAGCCGGGCCACGGCATCGACGACCCGAGCTTCCTGCAGCCCGACCGGCCGATGTCGGCCATCGGCGGCTGAGCCCTCTCCCGTCCCGTGGACGGGGAGCGGTCAGTCGGTGAGCGGGACCAGCTCGCGGAACATGCCGCGGGCCGAGAGGTAGGCGCTCAGCGACTCCGTGTGCTCGGGGCAGGCCAGCCAGTGCTTGCGGCGTTCCGGGGTGTGGATCTTGGGGTTGTTCCAGCGGACGTCGGCCGTGGCGGGCGCGGTGCAGCCGCGGGCGGAGCAGGTCAGGTCGGCGGGCAGGTCGGCGGTGGGCAGGCTCACGCAGCCCAGTATTTGCGCCGGTCGGCAACGGGCTCGTGCACCCCACCGTGCTCGTCGACGATGACCTCGCCCTCGACGTATGTGAGCGACGGTCCGCTGGTCAGCTGCTTGGCGTCCCCGGGGGCGCCGCGGCGCACGGTCTTCGCCATGCCCTTGGTGTTCGCCTGGTTGGCCAGGAGGACGGCCATGTAGGGCAGGAACAGGGCGCCGGCGAAGAGGACCCACTGCAGCCAGCCGTGCGCGAAGATCACGGCGACCAGGAAGCAGACGGTGCGGAACGCCATCGTCACCGTGTAGGCGCGGATGCGCTGCGACATCTCCACGCTGGACCCCGGGCGCGCGTCGGTGATGTTCGTCGCGCCCGAGGGGATGACCATAACCAGACATTACGTGTCAGAGGCCCCGGCGGTTTCGTTCCGGGGGTGACGACTTCTTCCGGTGACGTCGCTAACGTGCAGCCGTGACCACTGCCGCAGACCACGACCCGAACGCCGTCGACGCCAGCACCGCCCCCCAGGGCCGGGTGGCCCTGGTGACCGGAGGCAACCGCGGCATCGGGCGCGTCATCGCGCAGCACCTCGCGGCCGAGGGCTTCCGCGTCGCGGCGACGTTCCGCAGCGGGGACGTCCCGCCCGGGATCCTCGGCGTCCGGTGCGACATCACCGACGTCGAGCAGGTCGACGCCGCGTTCAGCGCCGTCGAGTCGCAGCTGGGACCGGTGGAGGTGCTGGTGGCGAACGCCGGTGTCACCCGCGACACGCTGCTGATGCGGATGAGCGAGGACGACTGGGACACGGTCATCGAGACGAACCTGACGGGCACGTTCCACGTGGTCCGCCGCGCCGCGCGGCCGATGGTCCGCGCCCGCTTCGGGCGGATCGTGCTGATCTCCTCGGTGGTCGGTCAGCTGGGCTCGGCGGGCCAGGTGAACTACGCGACGTCCAAGGCCGGCCTGGTCGGGATGGCCCGCTCGCTCGCCCGCGAGCTCGGCGGGCGCGGCATCACGGCCAACGTCGTGGCTCCCGGCTTCGTCGAGACGGACATGACCGCGGGGCTGGACGAGAAGACCGTCGCGGGCTACCAGGCCCAGATCCCGCTCGGCCGGATGGGCACGAGCGCGGACGTGGCGGCAGCCGTGGCCTTCCTCGCAGGCCCCGGAGCCGCGTACGTCACCGGCGCGGTGATCCCGGTCGACGGGGGACTCGGCATGGGTCACTGACCCTGGGGCGTGACTGCTGGCGCCACACGTCACGCGGCAGCCACGTATGCGTGATCTCTGGTGCCACAAGTCAGGTGGCGCCCCGTATGCGTGCCGTCCTGGCTCTTCGTTGCTGCGTCTTTTCTCTTGTCCGGGCTGCGGCGGTGGTCTTGGAGTGGGCCACCGAGGCAGGTAGGGCAGGATCTCCCCTCATGGGCATCCTCGACGGCAAGACGGTCCTGGTGGCCGGCGTCACCCTCGACACCTCGATCGCGTTCTCCGTGGCGCGGGTCGCGCAGGAGCAGGGCGCGCAGGTCATCGTGTCGAACTTCGGGCGGGCCATGAGCCTCACCCGCCGGGTGATCCGCAAGCTCGACCCGGAGCCGCCGCTGCTCGAGGTCGACGTGACGAACGCCGAGCACCTGGCCGGGCTGGCCGACGCGTTGCGCGAGCACACCGACTCCCTCGACGGACTCGTGCACTCGCTCGCGTACGCGAACCCCGAGACGGCGCTCGGCGGCAAGTTCCTCACCACGCCGTGGTCCGACGTGGCGAGCGCGCTGCAGGTGTCGGCGTACTCGCTGGCGTCGTTGACCATGGCCTGCAAGCCGGTGCTGGCCAACCCGGCCTCCGTGGTCGGGCTGACCTTCGACGCGACGGTGTCCTGGCCGGTCTACGACTGGATGGGGGTCTCGAAGTCGGCGCTGGAGAGCACCAGCCGCTACCTCGCCCGCTACCTCGGCCCCGAGGGCGTCCGGGTGAACCTCGTCGCCGCCGGACCGCTGCAGACGCTGGCCAAGAAGGCCATCGGTGGGGCCGACGAGTTCGACACGGTCTGGGAGAAGCGCGCCCCGCTGGGCTGGGACCCGACCGACCCGGAGCCCACGGCCCGCGCGGTCGCGGCCCTGCTGAGCGACTTCTTCCCCGCCACCACGGGCGAGATGATCCATGTCGACGGCGGGCTGCACTCCACCGGCTCCTGAGGCCTACCCGGCGGCCGGGACCGCCGTCGGCAGGTGCTGGGTGACGAACAGCGCGGCCCGGTCCAACGCCTGCCCGGCCTCGTCCAGCAGGCCGGTGAGGGACTGGAACACGTGGGGCACGTCGGCGGTCACGTCGAGGACCACGTCCACCCCCGCGTCGACGGCCCGCGCGGCCAGGCGGGTGGAGTCGTCGAGCAGCATCTCGTCCGTCCCGACCTGCAGGAGCAGCGGCGGCAGGCCGGTGAGGTCGGCCAGCGTCGCCGGGCTGAGCAGGTCGGTGCGCGGGTCCTGCCCGGCGAGGTAGAGGTCCGCGGTGCGGTCGAAGTCCTCGCGGGTGAAGAACGGGTCGAGCTCCGCCCTGGTG
This sequence comes from uncultured Friedmanniella sp., assembly GCA_964251895.1. Taxonomy (GTDB): domain Bacteria; phylum Actinomycetota; class Actinomycetes; order Propionibacteriales; family Propionibacteriaceae; genus Microlunatus. Next base: position 73,142 of record CAXULL010000019.1, on the reverse strand, counting down.
CGCATGCTCGCTCCGGTCCGGGTCAGGTCCAGCCCGGCGGAGAACGTGACGACGGCCGCCGGCATCGGCAACCCGGCACTGCGGGCCCGCAGGCACGTCACGACGGCCAGGCCGCCACCGGCGGAGTCGCCGGCGAGGACGACCGTGGCCGGGTCGACCCCGTCGTCCAGGAGAGCCCGGTACGCGGCCAGCGCGTCGTCCGTCGCCGCGGGGAACGGGTGCTCCGGCGCGAGGCGGTAGTCGAGGGAGTACGCGGTCGCGCCCGTCCGGACGACGAGGTTGGCCGTCAGCGGCAGGGCGGTCGCGGGCGAGCCGACGACGTACGAGCCGCCGTGGAAGTAGAGGATCGTGCCCGGCCGGGCGCCGTCCTCGGGCTCCACCCGGAGGGCGGGACGGGTGCCGAGCGTCGTCGGCGTGGTCCGGTACCCGACGGGCAGCGGCATGGTCGCCATCAGGGCGACGAACCCGGACCGCATCTCCTCCAGGTTCGAGGGGGCGGGGGGCTGCGGCTGGCGGAACAGGGCGCGGACGGCGTCGCGCTGCTGGTGGGTCATGAGAGAGTTCCCTTCGTGAGTGGATTCCTAGACAGTATATGCCGTGGCATCTAAAAGTGCTGCTGGAGAGGTCGCAGCGTTCTTCGACGACCTCGTGCGCTCCGAGACGCGGCTCTACAACGCCCTGAACGAGCGGCTGCGCGCGGCCCACGGGATCGTGACGTCGCAGCTGGAGCTGCTCCGGTTCGTCGGTCACCACCCGGGCGCACGGGTCGCGGACATCGCCGAGACCTTCGCGATCGGTATCGGTGCCAGCAGCAAGGGCCTCGACCGGGTGGAGCGCAGCGGCTGGGTGCGCCGGGTGCCGAACCCGACCGACCGGCGCTCCTCGCTCGTCGAGCTGACGGCCTCGGGGACCCAGCTGCTGGAGCAGGCGGAGGTCACGTTCGCCGAGACCCTCGCCGCGCTCGTCGGCGGGGTGGGTGCGGCCGACGAGCTCGCGCTCGCGGCGGCGTTCCTGGGCCGGCTGCGCGCGTCGCTGGAGGCCGGCAGGGTCGGGCTGCCGACCGGGTGAGGGTGCGAGGGTAGGCGTCGTGGACGGCGCACCAGCAGCGGGCCAGGCGGACTACCGCCGGCTCAACCGGGCGAACTGGGACGAGCGCGTCCCGATCCACGTCGGGTCCGGCGACTACGACGCGGCCAGGTTCGACGACCCGGAGTTCCTCAGCGGGGTGGTCCGCTTCGACCGGCCGAGGCTGGGTGAGCTGCGGGGGGTGCGCGGGATCCACCTGCAGTGCCACATCGGCACGGACACGGTCTCGCTGGCCCGGCTGGGCGCGACGATGACCGGCCTGGACTTCTCCCCGCCGGCGCTGGCAGCCGCGCGGTCCCTCGCGGCGCGGGCCGGTGTCGACGCGACGTTCCTCGAGGGCGACGTGGACGACGCGGTCGCGGTCGCCGGCGCGGGGGCGTACGACCTCGTCTACACCGGGATCGGCGCGCTCTGCTGGCTGCCGGACGTCCGGCGCTGGGCGCAGGTGGTCGCCGGCCTCCTCGCTCCGGGCGGACGCCTGTTCGTCCGCGAGGGCCACCCGGTCCTGTGGAGCCTGGACGAGGCGCGGACGGACGCGCTGGTGATCGGCTACCCCTACTTCGAGCAGGTCGAGCCGCAGGTCTTCACCGAGGAGTTCAGCTACGTCACCTCCGACGTCGCGCTGACCTCGACGACGACCCACCAGTGGAACCACGGGCTCGGCGAGATCGTCGGCGCGGTGCTCGAGGCCGGTCTCGTCCTGGTCGGGCTGGAGGAGCACCGGAGCGTCCCGTGGGAGGCCCTGCCGGGCCGGATGGAGCCCGTCGGCGAGGAGTTCCGGCTCGTCGAGCACGGCGAGCGGGTGCCCCTCACCTACACGCTCCAGGCGGTCAGGCCGCTGGTGCCACACTGAGCCGCAGGGCGACAGGACGGGGCCGACCGTGGCGGCTGGGACCAAGGACGACCCCTGGGTGCTGAGCACCCCGCCGGGCGGCTCGCAGTACACGATGTACGCCGACGACCAGGCCGACCCGCCGCTGCTCGTCTGCCAGGTCGGGACCACCACGCTGAGGTACCGGCTGCGCGCGATCGAGGACCTGCGCGACTGGCTCGTCGAGCAGGGCGACTGGGTCCCCCTCGGCGCGGCCGACGAGAAGAAGGCGGCCCCGGAGGGCAGCGTGGAGGCCTGGGGCCGCTCGCCCGACAACCCGGTGGGCGGCTGGTACGGGCTGCGCAACGGCTACCGCGGACGCTTCGGCCTGTACCTGCCGCCGCTGCTCGAGGCGCTCGGCCTGGCGGAGCTCACCCACGAGCCGCGCAACAACCGGGTGCGCGCCGCTCCGGCCTGAGCGGCGCCTGGCAGAGTGCTGCCCCTGCCGCGACCGCAGGGTCGTCGAGGGAGGAGCAGCGAGATGGGGTTCGCCGACGAGCTGGTGGCGCGGGCGCGCGCGGCCGCCAGGATCCTGGGTGGCCGGCTGACCCTGTGGTCCGGCGAGGGGGAGCGGTCGCCCGCGGGCCAGGCGGGCCACCTCGACACCGAGGACCCCTCGCTCTTCGCGCCCCGGGTGTATGGGGACCCGGCCAAGCTGCACGTCGACCCCACGGCGGTGGTGAACGACGCGCTGTTCAACCTGTCGTCGGGGGAGATCACGGTCGGGGAGTGGGCGTTCTTCGGCCACGGGGTGTCGGTGCTCACCGGCACGCACGACTGGCGGATCTTCGGCCAGGAGCGCCAGACGGCCGTGCCCAAGAGCGGGCGCGACGTGGTCGTCGAGGAGGGGGTCTGGGTCTCCAGCGGCGCCACGGTCGTCGGGCCCTGCCGGATCGGCGCGCACGCCGTGGTCGCGGTCGGTGCCGTCGTGATGGGCGACGTCGCGCCGTACACGATCGTCGGCGGCGTCCCGGCGAAGGTCATCCGGACGATCCCGCACGACGGGGTCGAGGCGGAGGCGGCGCGGGACTCGGAGCCCGACCGGGCTCGAGAGGCGGACCGCGATCCTGCGGCGAGCGTCTCGGCCGACGGGACCGGACCGCGGTTCGCCGCCGTGTACGCGGAGTTCGCCGACCGGTTCCGCGGGTCCCGGGCCGAGGTGACCGCCAAGCTGCGGCCGTACCTCGACGACGTGCAGCGCGTGCTGCGACCGGCCGAGCCGGGTCCGCGGGTGGTCGACGTGGGGTGCGGGCGGGCCGAGTGGCTGACGCTGCTGCGCGACGAGGGCGTGGTCGCCCGCGGGGTCGACGAGAACGCCGACTTCGTCGCCGCCGGCCTGGCGGACGGCCTCGACGTCGTGCGGGCCGACGCGGTCGCGTACCTGTCCGGCCTGGACGAGGGCTCCCTCGACCTGGTGACCGCGTTCCACCTGGTCGAGCACCTCGACACCGAGACGCTCCTGGCGCTGCTCGAGGCGGCCCGCCACGCCCTGCGGCCGGGCGGGCGGCTGCTGCTGGAGACGCCCGACCCGACGAACCTGACCATGGGGGCCTGCAACTTCTACCTCGACCCGACGCACCGTTCCCCGATGCCGCCCGCGCTGACCGCGTTCCTGGTCGGCGCCTCCGGGTTCACCGAGGTGGAGACCCGGCCGCTGCACCCCGACGACTCCCCGCTCGACCCCGCCGCAGGTCCGCCGACCCCGGTCGAGGCCCTCGTGGTCCGGGCGCTGCGGGGTCCGCGCGACTACGCGGTGCTCGGCGTGCGGCCCTAGCCTGCGCCGCTAGACCTCGGGCCAGCCGGCGGCGGCGCAGAGGGCCTGGCCGGCGGCGGTGCGGACGACGCGCAGCTCGCGCGACCGGACCTCGGCCTCGTGCAGGGTGATCGCCGCGCCGTCGGTGGTCAGCGCCTCGTCGCAGGCGGCGAGCAGGCGTGCGGCGCGGTCCGCCGCGAGGCGCGCCCGGGGCGGGTAGCCGGGCGCCAGGGGCGTACCCGGGTCGACGCGGGGGCGAGAGCCCGAGGCGACGTCCAGGTGGGTCAGCGTGGTGGCGGCGCGCAGCACCGCCTCGCTGAGCTCGCGCTCGGCCTCGTAGAGCGTGGGCGGGGCGAACGGGCGGGCCGCCGCGTGCACCCGCCACTGGACGGCCTGGCCCACGCGCTGCGGCACCAGCGCCAGGCCCCCGCCCGCCGCGACCGCCGCCTCGCCCGCCGCGAGGGCGGCGGTGTTCAGCTCGACCGGGCCGCGCAACGGCCCGAGCGCGCCCGGTACGGGCAGGGCCAGCAGCCAACGGTCGGGCTCGGCCGCGAGCAGGGCCGCGAAGCCGTCGTCCAGCTCGGTCGCCCGGAAGGGGTCCAGCCCGAGCAGGCCCTCGGGATCCACGAGGTGGTGCGCGACGTCGGGGCCGATGACCTCGGCCACGGCCCGTTCGGCCGCGAGCTGGGAGTGCAGGGCCGCGTTGAGGTTGACGACGAGCCGCAGCGACGAGCGGCATCCCGGTGGGAGGGGGGCGACATCCACGGCAGACACCGTACGCGCGCGGGCCACGGGCCGCGGGGGTTCTGACCGGTCAGGCCGCGCTCGACTCCGGCACCGGTCTTCAGACCCGCTAGGGTCGCGGACGTGGCAGCAGTCGTCGATCTGGCCGGGGTGGGCGTCGTCCGAGGCGGAGCTGTCCTGCTCGACGACGTCGACTGGACGGTGGACGAGAGCGACCGCTGGGTGGTCCTCGGCCCGAACGGCGCGGGCAAGACGACGCTGCTCCAGCTGCTCGCCGCGCAGATCCACCCGACGACGGGTGTGGTCGGTCTGCTCGACGAGGTGCTCGGCACGGTCGACGTCTTCGAGCTGCGCCCGCGGATCGGGCTCACGTCCGCCGCGCTGGCCGAGCGGATCCCGCGCTCCGAGCGGGTGCACGACGTTGTCGTCTCCGCGTCGTACGCCGTCGTCGGGCGGTGGCGCGAGACCTACGACGACCTGGACCACGAGCGGGCCGACGAGCTGCTGGCCTCGCTGGCCATCAGCGGACTGGCCGACCGCACCTTCGGCACGCTCAGCGAGGGCGAGCGCAAGCGGGTCCAGATCGCCCGTGCGCTGATGACCGACCCCGAGCTCCTGCTGCTGGACGAGCCGTCCGCCGGTCTCGACCTGACGGGTCGCGAGACGCTGCTGCGCACGCTCGGGACGCTGGCCGCCGACCCGTACGCGCCGGCCTCGGTGCTGGTGACCCACCACGTCGAGGAGATCCCCGTCGGGGTCACCCACGCGCTGCTGCTCAAGCGTGGCCGGGTCGTCGCGGCCGGACCGATCGAGACGACGCTGACCGCGCAGCGGCTGGCGGAGACCTTCGACCTCGAGGTCGAGCTGACGTCGCGCGCCGGTCGCTGGTCGGCGCGGGCGCTCTGAGCGGCTCCGCCCTGCTCCTCGCCCGGGCGGCTGGCACCATGGAGGTCCACGCAGGAGCGGGAGGCGCACGGTGAACCTGACGGACTGGCTCGGCGACCACGGCTGGGCCCTGTGGCTGAGCCTGGCGCTGCTGCTCGCCGTCGCCGAGGTCGTCTCGCTCGACCTCGTGCTGATCATGCTGGCGGTCGGCGCCCTGGCCGCGGCGGGCACGGCGGCGATCGCGCCCGACCTGTGGGTGCTGCAGATCCTCGTCGGCGCCGGCGTGAGCGCCGGGATGCTGATCTTCCTGCGCCCGAGCGTGCTGGCCAAGGTCCGCGCGACGCCGGGCTACCGGTCCTCGACCAGCAAGATGGTCGGCAGCTCCGGGCTGGCCATGTCGCAGATCGACCGGGGGAGCGGCGAGATCAAGGTCGACGGGCAGACCTGGTCGGCGCGCACGTACGCCTCCGACGTGATCATCGAGCAGGGCACCGAGATCGAGGTCTACGAGATCGACGGCGCGATCGCGGTGGTCTACCCCAAGTACGGCGAGCTCGCCTGACGCGGCTGGCCCACCCGGCTCGCCTGCTCCGGGGCGCGTGACACCCCACGGGGCACACTGGACTCCAGGACAACTTCGTCTGTGGAGGAAACCACCGTGGACAGCACATCTCTGATCGTCGCCCTCGTCATCGCGCTGGCGGTGATCTTCATCCTCGCCAGCTCCATCCGCGTCATCCGCCAGCAGCGGGTCGGCATGGTCGAGCGGCTCGGCCGCTTCAACCGGACCCTCGAGCCCGGTCCGCACCTGCTGATCCCCGTGCTCGACAAGGTGCGCTACAACCTCGACATGCGCGAGAACGTGATCCCGTTCCCGCCGCAGGGCGTGATCACCGAGGACAACCTGATGGTCGGGATCGACTCGGTCATCTACTTCCAGATCGTCGACCCGGAGCGCGCCGCGTACGAGGCGCAGGACTACGTGAAGGCCATCGAGCAGCTGACCCAGACCACCCTGCGCAACATCATCGGCGGGCTCGACCTCGAGCAGACGCTGACCAGCCGCGAGGAGATCAACCAGAAGCTGCGCGTCGTCCTCGACGAGGCGACCGGCAAGTGGGGGATCAAGGTCAACCGCGTCGAGCTGCGCGCGATCGAGCCGCCGCCCACGATCCGCGACGCGATGGAGAAGGGTGCCCGCGCCGAGCGCGACAAGCGTGCCGCGATCCTCATCGCCGAGGGCCAGCGCCAGTCGAACATCCTGTCCGCCGGCGGGGAGAAGGAGTCCGCGATCCTGCGGGCCCAGGGTGACCGCGAGGCCGCGGTGCTCCGGGCGCAGGCCGACCGGCAGGCCCAGATGCTGCGGGCCGAGGGTGAGGCGCAGGCCATCGGGACCGTCTTCAACGCGATCCACGCCGGTCAGCCGGACCAGGCGCTGCTGTCGTACCAGTACCTGCAGATGCTGCCGCAGCTGGCCAAGGGCGACGCGAACAAGATGTGGATCGTCCCCAGCGAGCTGAACGACGCGCTCAAGGGCCTCGGCGGGGTCGTCAACCAGGCCATGGGCGGCAGCGCCGGTGCGCCGGGCAACGGCATCCCGGCCGCCAGCGGGAGCTTCACCGCTCCGCCGAAGATCGACGTGCAGGCCGAGATCGAGCAGCAGTCCCGTGCGGACGAGGAGGCCTCGCGCAAGACCGTGGCCGAGGCCATTGCGGCCGCGGCCGAGCTGGAGCGCCCGGGTGTCCGCCCCCACGCCACGTCCAACGGCGGCAACGGGAACGGCAACGGCATGCCCGCGGTGACGGACGGTCGCGAGACCCTCTCCGCCCCGTCCGAGCAGGGCGCAGCGGGCAGCACCGCCGCGTCCACGGACCCCGAGACGGTGGAGGAAGCCGCTAGCGTTCAGCGGTGAGCCCGGCCGACCTCCTGCTGATCGGACTGGCCGGCATCTGGGCCGGGTTCATCAACACGGTGGTCGGCTCCGGGACCCTCATCACCTTCCCGGTCCTGCTGGCGCTCGGCGTGCCGCCGGTCGTGGCGAACGTCTCGAACACGATCGGCCTCGCACCGGGATCGTTCGCGGGGGCGTGGGCCATGCGCCCGGAGCTGCGGGGCCAGCGCTCGAGGATCCTGCGACTGGGACCGCTCTCGCTGGTCGGCGGGGTCGTCGGGGCGGTCCTGCTCCTGCTGCTCCCGGCCTCGGCCTTCGCCGCGATCGTCCCGGTGCTCATCGGGATCGGCTGCCTGCTGGTGATCCTGCAGCCCGCTCTCTCCCGGCGCGTTGCGGCCCGCAGGGAGCGGCTCGGCGCACCGGTCGGCGGTCCGCCCGGGGGACCCGCCTGGCTCGGCGCCGGCGTCCTGGGCACCGGGGTCTACGGCGGCTACTTCGGGGCGGCCCAGGGTGTGCTGCTGCTCGGCCTCCTCGGTATCGGCCTGGACGAGCCGCTGCCCCGCATCAACGCGCTCAAGAACGTCCTCGCGATGCTCGTGAACGGCGTCGCCGGGATCGTCTTCATCGTGGTGAGCCACGTGGACTGGCCGGTCGCCGTGGTGATCGGTGTCGGCGCGGTCCTCGGAGCCCAGCTCGGGGCGCGCGTCGGCCGGCGCCTGCCGCCGACGCTCTATCGCGTCGTCATCGTCGCGGTCGGCGTGGTGGCGATCGTCAACCTGCTGCGCTGAGGTCCCGCGGCCGGCCGGCCGGGCGGGTGGGGGCAGGCCGGCCAGGGGGTCGGCTCAGCCGACCTGGCGCAGGAGCATGACGTGGGCGTTCCCGAGCTCCGCCAGCCGCGCACCCGGCAGCAGCAGCTTGCTGCCCCGGGTGCCGCTGCCGACCACGACCCACGCCTGGTCGACCACGGCCTCGTCCACGAGGACAGGCCACTCCGAGGGCAGCCCGACGGGGGTGATGCCGCCGTACGCCATCTGCGAACGTTCCGTGGCCTCGGCCATCGGGGCGAAGGAGATCTTGCGCACCCCCAACTGGTGGCGCACGGCCTTGTTCACGTCCGCCCGGTCGGTGGCCAGCACGAGGCAGGCGGCGAGCGTCGTCTTCTCCGCCCGACGCCCGCTCACGACGACGCAGTTCGCGGAGGCCTCCAGCGGCACCGCGTACGCCGCGCAGAACGCCGCCGTGTCGGCCAGGTCCTCGTCGATCGCGGCGACGAAGCAGTCGGCCGCCCAGCCGCCGTCCGCCGCGCGTACGGCGTCGGCGGTCGGCGGCGCGAGCAGGTCGAGCCGCTCGAGAGCGGGCTCCCAGGGCAACGTTCCGACGGTGGGTGCGGGCACCGGACGAGCCTAGAGCGCTCTCGTCCTAGGCGGCCCCACGCGTCAGCACCGTGACCACGCCCACGCTGAGGGCCGCCCAGCCGAGCGAGGCGAACGTGCCGATGATGAAGCGCTCGATCGCCCCGGTCGCCTGCGCCGTCTTGAGCTCGGGATACCGCGCGAAGGCCTTGATCGCGACGATCGCCGCTAGACCGAGCGGGAAGCCCGCCAGCAGCGTGCCGAAGAGGGCCAGGCGCTCGAGGACGCCGATCCAGGCGCCGCCGCGCAGCACCGTCGCCCTGACCCGGACGGTCGGCGCGGTCGACGCGGCGGCCAGGCCGAGGACGGCACGGGTGACGACGCTGCCCGACGCGACGGCGGCCAGCGCGCCGGCCGCCACCACCAGCCACGCGAGCGGGCCGCGCGCGCCGGCACCGAGGGCGCCGAGCAGGGCGACGACCCCGGTGGCCGTCGCGACGACCGCCACCGCGACCGCCAGCCGACCCCGCGACGCCGCGATCCAGCGCACCGGTGCCGGCCACCAGCTCCCGACGCTGACCAGGCCCAGGACCAGCCAGAGCGCGATCCCGACGACGGTCAGGCTGCTCATCGCGCGGCCTCCTCGGCCCGGGCGAGCAGGCGCACCAGCGTCGGGCGCACCGCCTCCTCGGCGGCCCAGCCGGCAGCGCGCAGCCGCTGCTGCACGGCCTGTCGGCTGATGGAGAGCCGCTCGGCGGCGGCGGCCTGGGTGAGCCCGTCCAGCGCGAGGTCGGCCACCTCCCACCCGGCGCGGGTGCGGCTCTGCCGCAGGGTGTCCAGCAGGTCGAGCACCGCCTTGACGTCGTACGCCTCGTCCGCGGCGCCCGGTGCGACGACCTCGAGGTGGTGCGGGTCGGACTTCGCCCGGTCTACGGCCCCACGGGCCGCCACGAACGCCGGCCCGTGCGCCCGGGTCGGGTCTCTGTCGAGCGGCAGCGGGCGGTCGACGGGGCCGATGCCCACCCCCAGGTGCCAGGTCGTCGTCCGCATGAGCCTGAGGATGACATCCAGCACTGACACGGGGTCGTCGAGCAGGCCCTGGAACTCGTCGCCGACCGTGCGCCGGAAGCCCAGTAGCGTCGGCGCGGCAGCCAGGTCAGCGACGGTGCGGTCGACCGCGTCGGAGGTGTTCTGCGAGTCGCGCTGGTCGACCGTCAGCACGTAGGGCATCTGACAAGGCTAAGGCCTTGCCTGGGCTCAGGGCAAGGTTGCAGCCTTGTCTCTCGGTTGGCGATAGCGATGTCCGCTGAACGGGCAGGATGGACCCGTGCAGGTGGAGGTGGAGGCCGACGACCCCCGGCTGGGCGACTACGTCCGGCTCCGGGAGTCCTCGTTGCGGCGCAGCCTCGAGTCGGAGCGCGGGCTGTTCATCGCCGAGGGCGAGAAGGTCATCCGTCGGGCCGTCGAGGCCGGCCACCGGCCCCGGTCGTTCCTGCTGGCCCCGCGCTGGCTGCCCGGCCTCGCCGACGTGCTGGCCCGCTGGCCCGACGTCGACGTCTACGTGGTGGACGAGGCCGTGGCCGAGGAGGTCACGGGCTTCCACGTCCACCGCGGGGCGCTGGCGTCGCTGCACCGTGCCGAGCTGCCGCCGGTCGCCGATCTGCTGGCGCTCGAGCGGCTCGTGGTGCTCGAGGACGTCGTCGACCACGCGAACGTCGGGGCGGTCCTGCGCAGCGCCGCGGGGCTGGGCTGGCAGGGCGCGCTGCTGTCGCCGCGCTGCGCCGACCCCCTCTACCGCCGCGCGGTGAAGGTGAGCATGGGTGCGGTCTTCGCGCTCCCGTGGACCCGGTTGCCGGGCTGGCGGGAGGCGCCGGCGCTGCTGGCGGGCGCCGGGTTCACCACCGTCGCCCTGACGCTGGCCGACGACAGCCAGGACCTGGCCCGCGTCGCCGCGACGCTCGGCGCGTCGGACAAGGTCGCGGTGCTGCTCGGCACCGAGGGTGCCGGGCTCTCCGACCACTGGGCCTCGAGCGCCACCGTCCGCGCGCGGATCCCGATGCGGGCCGGGGTCGACTCGCTGAACGTCGCCGCGGCGGCCGCCATCGCCTGCTACGCGCTCGCGCCTCCGCAGGCCTGAGCCCCGGTCGGACCTCCGGGGAGGTCCTAGAGCTCGGACTCGTCCTCGTCGTCCTCGTCCTCGTCCGCCGGCCCGGTCCGCGGCGAGACCGGCCAGTCGGCGGGGTAGCGCGGGGCGAGCTCGTCGTGCTGCTGGCGCAGCTTCTTCCGCGACCGGCCCGACAGCCGGTCGCCGAAGACGATGCCGTTCAGGTGGTCGGTCTCGTGCTGCAGGCAGCGGGCCAGCAGCCCGTCCCCGTGGATCTCGACGGGAGCGCCGTCGACGTCCAGGCCGCGGCAGACGGCGTGGTCCGGCCGGGCGAGGGCCTCGTACGCGCCGGGGTAGGACAGGCAGCCCTCGTCGGCGGCGTCGAGGTTGCGGTCCTTGCCCTCGGGCAGCTCGACGACCGGGTTGCAGACGACGCCGACGTGGCGGACCTCGGCGTCGTCGGGGCAGTCGAACACGAAGACCGCCAGGTCGCGGCCGACCTGGTTGGCGGCCAGGCCGACGCCCGAGGCCGCCTCCATCGTCGCGAACATGTCGCGGACGAGCGTGCGCAGCTCGTCGTCGAACTGCTCGACGCGTCGCGTCGCGGCGTGCATCACCGGGGTTCCCCAGCGGGTGATCGGCAGCACCCGGCCGCCGGTCGTGAGGTCGTCGTCCACGGCGGGCAGATTAGCGCCTGCTCCGCCGGTGCTCACCGTCACGGACCGGTCACCGACCCGCTGCCGGGCCCACGTCGAGCAGCACCACGCACGCAGGACGGGGGAACGGGACCCGGCAGACGACCTCGGCCCGTCCGGACATCGCCGCCGCCAGGCTCAGGACGACGACCTCGTCCGACCCCTGGTCGGCCACCCAGACCGAGCCGTCGGCCACCACGAGGTCGCGCGGGTGCACCCCGCCGCAGGAGACCTCGGCGACGGACGTCACCGTGGCGTCGGCCCCGTCCAGCCTGAAGACGCTGACCGTGTCGGTCCCGCGGGTCGCGACGACGACGAGGTCGCCCGTCACCCGAAGCCCCGACGGCATCGCGCGTTCGCTCGACGCTGTTCCTGCGGGCTGCGGGGTTCCTGCGACCCGCGGTGCTCCTGCGACCTGCGGGCGCCCGCTGGCGGGCACCACCTGCGTCGGGCGCCAGCCGTCCCCGTCCCGCCGCGCGAGCCAGAGCTCGCACGTCAGCTCGCCGACCACGACCAGCGTGTCCCCGGCGACCACCAGGTGACGGGGTCCGAAGCCCGGCGGCAGCACCAGCGCGGGCGCGGCCGAGGTGAGCCGACCGTCGTCGTGCAGCCGCAACCGGTGGACCCGGTCCGTGCCGAGGTCGCAGACCAGCACCTCGCCCGGTCGGCCCGGGTCGAGGACGACCTGGTGCGCGTGCGGCCCGTCCTGGCGTTCCGGGTCCGGCCCGAGCGGTGCCGAGGAGACGAACCGGCCCGACGGCCCGGCGAGCCTGCCGGCGTCGTCGAGCGCGAAGCTCTCCACCGTCCCGCTGCCGTAGTGGGCCACGAGCACCTGACGTCCGTCGGGAGTCAGCGCCAGGTGGCAGCCGAAGTCGCCACCGGTCGTGCACCGGCCGAGCACCGTGAGCGCGCCGTCGTCCTCGACCCCGGTGCAGACGACCTCCGACGGCGCCGACTCGGAGACGCCCACCAGCCACGGTCGGGTCGGGTGCGGCACGACCCAGGTGGGGGACACCAGCGGCTCGTGCCCGACCGTCCGGTAACGGGGAGCGTCCGGACCGCCGTCGTCGAGGTCCAGCACGCGCAGCCCCGTGCCCGCCGTCGGCGGGTCGCCCTGCGGGTCCAGGCTGTAGCCGCCCACCACGACCCGTCGCGGCAGCGGTGGCGTGGTCGGCGTACGGGGCTGGCTCACCCGGACAGCGGTACCACGCCGTGCGCCTGTCGCGGGGTGGCGCCTTGCTCCGGCGCGCTCGCGCACCCACAGTGACGGGATGGACGTCGAGGTGGGACGCGAGGAGCCGGACGCCGAGGCGGTCGGGCCCGAGACGCTGCCGGCCGCGCTCCTCGCCCCGCTCGAGGAGTACCTGCGCGAGCTCCGGCTGCGCCGCGGGCTCTCGCCCCACACCCTGCGTGCCTACCGGACCGACCTGCTCGGCCTGCTCGCGCACCTCGCCGGTCGGGGCGTGCTGGACCTCGCCGACGCGGACCTGCGGGACCTGCGGGGCTGGCTCGCCGCCCAGCAGGCCGCCGGTCGGGCACGCACCACCCTGCAGCGCCGTTCGGCCGCGGTGCACGGCTTCTTCCGGTGGGCCGAGCAGACCGGACGGCTGCCGCACGACCCCTCGTCCGCCCTCCGCTCGCCCCGGCCGCACCGTCGGCTGCCGGCCACCCTCACCCAGGCCGAGGCCGGCCAGCTCCTGAGCGACGCCGTTGCCGTCGCGCACGAGGACGGCGGGCCGGTGGGCCTGCGCGACGTCGCCCTGCTCGAGGTCCTCTACGCCACCGGCGTCCGCGTGGCGGAGCTGTGCGGGCTCGGCACCGGCGACGTCGACCGGGACCGCGGCGTCGTGCGGGTCTTCGGCAAGGGCGCCAAGGAACGTTCCGTGCCGGTCGGCCGACCGGCGCTCGCGGCGGTGGACGCCTGGCTCGCCGACGGGCGACCCGCCCTCGCGGTCCCCGCCTCCGGGGACGCGCTGTTCGTCGGCGAGCGCGGCGGGCGGCTCGACCCCCGGGTCGTGCGCCGGATCGTGCACCGCTCGCTCCGCATGGTCGACGGCGCGCCCGACCTGGGGCCCCACGGCCTGCGCCACGCGATGGCCACCCACCTCCTCGAGGGCGGGGCCGACCTGCGCAGCGTCCAGGAGATGCTCGGCCACGCCTCCCTTGCGACGACGCAGATCTACACCCACGTCACCGACGAACGTCTCCGTTCCGCCTACCTCCAGGCCCACCCCCGCGCCTGAGGGGTACGCGCACCTGCAGCGGCGAACCACCCCACCCGCGCTCACAGCCATGTCAGCGGGTCGACCATGCGACCGTCGAGCCAGACCATCAGGTGGAGGTGGCAGCCGGTCGCGAAGCCGGTCCGGCCGACGTAGCCGATGACCTGACCGCGCCGCACCTGGTCGCCGGGCCCGACGACGTAGCGCTCCGCGTGGTTGTACGCGGTCTCGACCTCGTGCCCGTCGACGCGCCCGTGGTCGACGAACAGGCGGTTGCCGTAACCGACGCTCGTCACGCGCCGAGCCACCCGACCCGCGTACGCCGCCCGGATCGGGGTGCCGCAGGCGGCGCCGAAGTCGGTCCCGTCGTGGAGCTTCCACACGTGCAGGACGGGGTGGAACCGTCGTCCGAAGGGTGAGGTGACCGCGCCCGGGACCGGGTGCACGAAGCCGTGGCCGCCCGTCGGCCCCAGTGCCGCGAGCGGCTCTCCGACGAACCCGACCGCCCCCGTCCCGCCGGTCGCCGCGGCCTCGATCGCCTTGCGCGCGGCCGCCCGGGCCAGCGCCTCGGCGACCACCACCGCCCGCCGCGAGGACGGGACGAGGCGCAGGGTCCCGGCGGTCCCGGCCGAACCGGAGGCGCGGACCAGCACCAGCGGGTCGAGGTAGTCCTGGCCGCGCTTGAGACCCCAGTGCAGACAACGGTCGTGGCAGTGCGCCTCGTGCCCGACCCGCCCGATCACCTGTCCCTCGTGGACCCGCTGGCCGACCCGCACGGTCGGCTCGACGGGCTCGAACGTCGAGCGCACGCCGCCGTGGTCGACCACCACCACGGGCTTCCCACCCACCCGTCCGACGAACACGACCCGACCGTCCGCCGGCGCGAGCACGCGCTGGCCCGGGCGGGCCTCGAGGTCGACCCCGCGGTGCCCGGCACCCCAGGGGACGTCGGGCGGGTCGAAGGCGTGCTCGACCGTGGGCGTCCCGTCCAGCGGCCAGCCGCCCGTCGTGGGTGCCGGTCCGCTGTCCCCGGCGTCGCCCGGAGCCGCCCAGGCCAGGGACGCGGGTGGTGCCAGCAGGCTCAGCGCGACCACCACGAGGAACGTCGCCAGACGACTCCGGACCCCACCTCTGCTGCCGCTCACGAGGGGAGTGTGCTGACGTCGCCACGGGTCGTGCCGCCGAGGTGGGCCACCTGTGGACAGCGTCGCCGGCTCGCGAACGAGCCTGTGGACAGCCGGCCGCCCACGGATTCGCGGGGGTCGGAGCGGGCAGGTACTCTGGGCCCAGCAGGTCCACCAGGGCCTGACTTCGCGTGCCCACCTTCCGATCACCTCGTGACCGGGCGGCACCACGGTCCCGGCCTCGGCCGGGCGGGTGACCAGCGTGGGCACCAGGGAGCGTCGAAAGGCTCGGCGCTCGGCAACCGTACGTCGGCGTCCGTGCACGCCGGCAAGGAGAGGAACGGCCATGGCCGTCGTCACCACCCGCCAGCTCCTCGAGAGCGGCGTCCACTTCGGGCACCAGACCCGTCGCTGGAACCCCAAGATGAAGCGCTTCATCTTCACCGAGCGCAACGGCATCTACATCATCGACCTGCAGCAGTCGCTGACCTACATCGACCGCGCGTACGCGTTCGTCAAGGACACGGTCGGCCGCGGCGGGCAGGTCCTGTTCATCGGGACCAAGAAGCAGGCCCAGGAGACCATCGCCGAGCAGGCGACGCGCGTGGGCATGCCGTACGTGAACCACCGCTGGCTCGGTGGGATGCTCACCAACTTCGGCACCATCGTGAAGCGCATCCAGCGCCTCAAGGAGCTCGAGGTCATGGACTTCGACGACGTCGCGGCCTCGGGCCTGACGAAGAAGGAGCTCCTCGGGCTGCGCCGCGAGAAGGACAAGCTCGAGAAGACCCTCGGCGGCATCCGTGACATGGCCAAGACCCCGCAGGCCGTCTGGATCGTCGACACCAAGAAGGAGCACCTCGCCGTCGACGAGGCGCGCAAGCTGCGCATCCCGGTGATCGGGATCCTCGACACCAACTGCGACCCCGACGAGGTCGACTTCGCCATCCCCGGCAACGACGACGCGATCCGCTCCGTCTCGCTGCTGACCCGGGTGCTCGCGGACGCCGTCGCCGAGGGCCTCGTGTCCCGCTCCGGAGGCGCGACCACCGGTGACGAGGCCGAGGTCGAGCCCATGCCCGACTGGGAGCGCGAGCTCCTCGGCGCCTCGCAGGAGCCGGCCGAGTCCGTCCCCGACGCCGAGCCGGCCGCTGACGCCGCCCCGGTGCCCGGTGACGAGCAGCCGGGCGAGGCCGCCGTCGAGGCCGAGGCCGAGGCCGACGCCAAGACCACCGAGGAGCGCGAGTGGCAGC
The DNA here is from genome assembly GCA_964251895.1 of uncultured Friedmanniella sp. Classification (GTDB taxonomy): domain Bacteria; phylum Actinomycetota; class Actinomycetes; order Propionibacteriales; family Propionibacteriaceae; genus Microlunatus. The sequence continues at coordinate 57,162 of CAXULL010000019.1, read as the reverse complement.
CCGACGCGGCTGACCAGGCCGCTCCGGCCGTCTGAGGCCTGCGCACCGCTCCCTGCGGGGAGCGATCTTCTCTGAACGACCGAACGACGAAGACGAAGGATGGACCGCCGCATGGCGATTTCTGCTGCTGACGTGAAGAAGCTCCGCGACGCCACCGGCGCCGGGATGATGGACTGCAAGAAGGCCCTGACCGAGGCCGACGGCGACTACGACAACGCCGTCGAGATCCTGCGGGTCAACGGCCAGGCCAAGGCCGCCAAGCGGGGCGCCGAGCGCTCCGCGCACAACGGGCTCGTGGCGTACGAGGACGGTGCTCTGCTCCAGCTCGGGGCCGAGACCGACTTCGTGGCCAAGAACCAGGAGTTCCAGGACCTCGCGGCGAACGCCGTCAAGGCCGTGGCCGCCAACCAGGCCGTCGGGGTCGAGGCGGCCAACGCCGCCGCGCTGCCGACGGGTCAGACCGTCGCCGAGGCGGTCGAGGCGCTCGCGGTGAAGATCGGCGAGAAGCTCGAGGTCAGCAACGCGGCGTACTTCGACGGCAAGACCGTCGTCTACCTGCACCGCCGCGCCTCGGACCTGCCGCCGCAGGTCGGCGTGCTCGTGGAGTACGACGGCGCCGACGAGACGGCCGCCCGTGCGGTGGCGATGCAGATCGCCGCCATGCGTCCGACCTACCTCAGCCGGGACGAGGTGCCCGCCGACCTCGTCGAGAACGAGCGGCGCATCGCCGAGGCCCAGGCGCGCGAGGAGGGCAAGCCCGAGCAGGCGGTGCCCCGCATCGTCGAGGGCCGGGTGAACTCCTACTTCAAGGACGTCGCCCTGCTCGACCAGCCCTCGGTGACCGACGGCAAGGTCTCGGTCGGCAAGCAGCTCGAGGCCGCCGGCGTCAAGGTCAAGCGGTTCGTCCGCTTCGAGGCCGCCGGCTCCTGAGCCACCCGCAGCACCGTGCACTGAGCCTGTCGAACCTGCTTCGACAGGCTCAGCGCACGTCGGGCGGGCCCCGCGCCCGCCAGCGACCGACAGCAGCACCGAGGAGACAGCGATGACCACGGCGGAGACGACGGCGGAGACGACGACGGCAGAGACGACGACGACAGACCCGGCGACGGCGAGGACCGGCCCCTACGCGCGGGTCATGCTCAAGCTCTCGGGCGAGGTGTTCGGCGGCGGCAGCGTGGGTGTCGACCCCATCGTCGTGCACGGCGTGGCCACGCAGATCGCCCAGGTCGTCAAGGCCGGCACGCAGGTCGCGGTCGTGGTCGGCGGCGGCAACTTCTTCCGCGGGGCGGAGCTCCAGCAGGCCGGCATGGACCGCGACCGCGCGGACTACATGGGCATGCTCGGCACGGTGATGAACTGCCTGGCGCTGCAGGACTTCCTGGAGAAGGAAGGCGTGCAGACGCGCGTGCAGACCGCGATCACCATGGGCCAGATCGCCGAGCCGTACATCCCCCGCCGCGCCGAGCGCCACCTGGAGAAGGGTCGCGTCGTCATCTTCGGCGCCGGCTCCGGGATGCCGTACTTCTCCACCGACACGGTCGCCGCCCAGCGCGCGCTCGAGGTGGGTGCGGACGTGCTCCTGATGGGCAAGCAGGGTGTCGACGGTGTCTACTCCGCCGACCCGCACCGCGACCCGACGGCGGTGAAGTACGACGAGCTGACCTACGACGAGTACCTGGCCAAGGACCTCAAGGTCGCCGACGCGACGGCCATCAGCATGGCCCGCGACTACAAGCTGGCGATGGTCTTCTTCGGGCTCGACAACCCGGGCAGCATCGTGGCCGTGGTGTCGGGTGAGAAGATCGGCACGTCCGTCCACGCCTGAGGCGACCCGCCGCACGCGCGCCGCGGACCGCCTCCCGGCCCCGGGGCCTGGATCCGCCGCACCACCCGCACGACCGTACGAAGGAGTCCACCCGTGACCGCCGCCGAGATCCTCGATGACGCCGACACCAACATGGAGCTGGCCGTCGAGTACGCCAAGGAGGAGTTCGCCGCCATCCGCACCGGGCGGGCGCACCCGGCGATGTTCGCCAAGATCACCGCCGAGTACTACGGCGCTTACACCCCGCTGCAGCAGCTGGCCAGCTTTCAGGTCCCCGAGGCCCGGATGGTGCTGGTGACCCCGTACGACCGCGGCTCGCTGCCGGCGATCGAGAAGGCCATCCGCGAGTCCGACCTCGGCGTCAATCCGTCGAACGACGGCAACTCGATCCGCCTCGTGCTGCCCGAGCTCACCGAGCAGCGCCGCAAGGAGTACATCAAGCTGGCGCGCAGCAAGGCCGAGGACGCCCGCATCTCCATCCGCGGCTCGCGCCGGCAGGCCAAGGACGCCCTCGACAAGATGGTGAAGGACAAGGAGGTCGGCGAGGACGAGGTGACCCGCGCCGAGAAGCAGCTGGACGCCTCCACGAAGAAGTTCGTCGACCAGGTCGACGACGTCCTCAAGCACAAGGAAGCCGAGCTGCTCGACGTCTGAGCGACGCCGTCCCTCCGGCCGTGCCCGCCGCCGAAGCCACCCCACCCGCCCCGACCAGCCGGGCCGGCCGTGACCTGCCCAAGGCCATCGGCATCGGGGTCGGGATCGGCGCGTACGTCGTCCTCAGCCTGGTCTTCTTCAAGCCGGCCTTCGTCCTGCTCGTCGCCTTTGCGCTGGTGATGGGGTCGCGCGAGCTGCACACCGCGCTGAAGCGCCAGGGCATGAGCTCCGCCATCGTCCCGATCATGGTCGGGACCGTCGGCATCGCCATCGGCTCCTACCTCGCGGGCATCCAGCGCCCGGTGGTCTTCTCCACCACCAGCGTGCTGCTCGGTGCGCTCGCGCTGACCGTGCTCGCCGCGCTGGTCTGGCGGATGCCCGCCGGCCCGCACGGCTACGTCAAGGACGCCGCGGCGAGCCTGTTCATCATCTGCTACGTCCCGCTGCTGGGATCGTTCACGGCGCTCATGCTGGCCGGCGAGAACGGTGGCGCCCGGCTGGTGACGTTCATCCTCGTCGTGGTCATGAGCGACACCGGCGGCTACGTCTTCGGCGCCCTGCTGGGCAAGCACCCGATGGCGCCGACGATCAGCCCCAAGAAGTCGTGGGAGGGTGCCGCCGGCTCGCTGCTGTTCGGCGTCGTGGCGGGCGTCTGCATGGCGGTGCTCGGCCTGCACGTGGCGATCTGGATCGGCGTGCTCATCGGGGTCGCCCTCGTCGCCGTGGGCACGTGCGGCGACCTGATCGAGTCCCTGATCAAGCGGGACCTGGGCATCAAGGACATGAGCTCGTTCCTGCCCGGCCACGGCGGCATCATGGATCGGCTCGACAGCCTCCTTGTGGCGGCCCCGGTAGCCTGGCTCATCATGTACATCCTCGTTCCAGGAGGGTGACGTGAGCGCCGCAGAAGTTCCTGACCAGCCCCGCTCCGAGGTCCACGTGTCCAGCACCCCAGTCGTCCCCGAGTACGTCCAGCCGCCGGACCGCTCCACCCTTCCCCTCGTCTTCACGGCACCGCGCCGGGGCAAGCCCCCCGTGCACTGGGCCGACCTCGACGCGGCCGCGCGCCGGGCCGCCGTCGAGGCCGCCGGCCACCGCGCCTACCGCGCCCGACAGCTCTCGGCGCATTACTTCGAGGGCCTGCGCGCCGACCCCGACACCTGGACCGACCTCCCGGTCGCCGTCCGCGGCGAGCTGGCGTCGACCTTCATGCCCCAGCTGCTCAAGCCGGTGCGCGAGCTGACCTGCGACGACGGCGACACCGTCAAGTCGCTGTGGCAGCTGCACGACGGTGCGCTGGTCGAGAGCGTGCTGATGCGCTACCCCGACCGGGTCACCATGTGCGTCTCCAGCCAGGCCGGGTGCGGGATGGCGTGCCCGTTCTGCGCGACCGGGCAGGGCGGGCTGCAGCGGAACATGAGCACGGCCGAGATCGTCGAGCAGGTCGTCGACGGCGCCCGCAAGCTCGCGCGGGGCACGCTCGAGGACGCCGAGGCGGGTCGTACGCCGCGGGTCAGCAACGTCGTGTTCATGGGGATGGGCGAGCCGCTGGCCAACTACAAGGCCGTGGTCGGTGCGCTGCGGCAGCTGACCACCCCCAAGCCGGACGGCCTCGGCATGAGCGCCCGCGGCATCACGGTCTCCACGGTCGGTCTGGTGCCGCGGATCAACCAGCTGGCGACCGAGGGCATGCCCGTCACCCTCGCCCTCTCGCTGCACGCGCCGGACGACGAGCTGCGCGACGAGCTCGTGCCGGTGAACACCCGCTGGAACGTCGACGAGGTCGTGGACGCGGCCTGGGAGTACGCCAGGATCACGAAGCGCCGGGTGTCGATCGAGTACATCCTCATCCGCGACGTGAACGACCAGCCCGAGCGCGCCGAGCAGCTCGCGAAGGTGCTGCGTCGACGCGGCACCTGGGGCTGGGTGCACGTCAACCTCATCCCGCTCAACCCGACGCCCGGCTCACGCTGGACCGCCTCGCGGCGCAGCGACGAGGACGAGTTCGTCCGTCGGCTGCAGTCGCGCGGCGTCCCCGTCACCGTCCGCGACACGCGTGGCCGCGAGATCGACGGCGCCTGCGGCCAGCTGGCGGCGGGTCAGGCCGACATCGACGCCTCCCTGCAGGCGGCGGGCGCGCGGGCCTGACCACGGGAGCGGGCGCGGGCTGCGGGTCGAGCGCCTTCTCCTAGGGTGTCGCCCATGAGTCTGTCCGAGCCGCCGACGCCCGACCCGCCGCTGGCGCAGATCGCCGACGCCCTCGCGGCCGCCGGCGTACGGCTCGTCGTCGGGACCATGGTGAACGCCGCCGGCCTGACGCTCTCCAAGGCCATGCCGACGGCGCGGCTCGCCTCCTACGTCCGCAACGGCGCCGGGGTGGCGCCGGTCGCGGACGTGTACGCGGTCGCCGGCTCCATCGCCTTCATCGACGGTGTCACCGCCGTCGGCGACCGGCGGCTGCGGATCGACCCGAGCGCTCTGGCGGTCGTCGGCGAGGGCCTGGCGTGGGCGCCGACCGACATCGTCACGCAGGACGGGGAGCGCGTCGCGACCTGCCCCCGCACCCGGCTCCGCGTGGTCGAGGAGCAGCTGGCCGACGCAGGCCTGCAGGCGCTGGTCGGCCACGAGCTGGAGTTCGTCCTCGTCCAGCCGGACGGCTCGGCGCTGGAGACCGGGTCGTGGGTGCCGTACGGTGTGACCGGGCTGCTCGACCACGCGGCCTTCGTCGACGACCTCGTCACGAGCTGTGCCGCGGCCGGCGTCGCGCTCGAGCAGGTGCACGCCGAGTACGGCCGGCAGCAGCTGGAGCTCTCGCTGCCGCCCGCGAGCCCGGTCATGGCGGCCGACCGCACCGTGCTGGTCCGCCTCGTCATCGGCCAGGTCGCGCGGCGCCACGGCGTCCGGGCCTCCTTCTCCCCGACCCCGTTCCCCGGCTCGGTCGGCAGCGGTGCGCACCAGCACCTGTCGCTGACCCGCGACGGCTCGCCGCTCTTCTCCGGCGGGACCGGACCGCACGGGCTCACCGACGACGGCGGTTCCGCGATCGGCGGGCTGGTCGGCGGGCTGGGCGAGGTGCAGGGCTTCCTCACCGGCTCGGTGCTCTCCGGTGCCCGGCTCGTCCCGGGCGGCTGGTCCGGCGCGTTCCGCTGCTGGGGCACCGAGAACCGCGAGGCCGCCGTCCGGTTCCTGACCGGCGGCCCCGGGAACCCGTACGGGTCCAACGTCGAGGTGAAGATCATCGACCCGTCGGCCTGCGTCTACCTCGCGTCGGCCGCCGTGCTCGCCCTCGCGCTCGACGGGATCGAGCGGGGCGCGGAGCTGCCCCCGGAGGTCGCCGACGACCCGAGCGTCGTGGCCGAGGCCGACCGGGCCGCCGCCGGTCTCGACGTGCTCCCGACCGACCCGGCGGTGATCATCGGCGCGCTCGAGCGTTCGGACCTCGCCCGGCGTCTGCTCGGCGACCCGGTCGTCGACGCCACCGTCGCCGTCCGCCGGCTGGAGCAGCAGACGTTCGCCGACGTGGCCCTCGACGAGGTCGCCGCGCGGCTGCGGCTCGTGTGGTCGGCGTGACCGCCGCGGACGGCGCGCTCGCCGCGTACCTGGAGCAGCTCAGCCTCGTCGACCACCACGTCCACGGGACCTGGACGCAGGACGCGGACCCCGTGCGCCTGGCGAACGCGTTCAACGAGGCCGACACCGCGCCGCTCGCGGACCCGAGCTCGGCCTGGGACACCCAGCTGGGCTTCGCCGTGCGCCGCTGGTGCGCGCCGCTCCTCGACCTGGAGCCGCACGCCGGCCCCGAGACGTACCTGCGGCGTCGCGCCAAGCTCGGCGAGCGCGAGGTCGCCCGGCGTCTGCTCGCCCCCACGAACGTGGGCGCGTGGCTCGTCGACACGGGGTGGAGCGACGGGTTCACCACGCCGGCGGAGCTGGCGACGCTCGCCGGCGGCGGCGGGTCGGCCCACACGATCACCCGTCTCGAGACGCTGGCCGAGGAGCTCCTGCCGACCCTCGACGACCCGGGCGACTGGGCCGAGGCGTACGCCGCGCGCGTCGACGAGGCGGCCACGACGAGCGTCGGCTTCAAGTCGGTGATCGCGTACCGCTGCGGCTTCGACGTCGACCTCGCGCCACCCGCGCCCGCGGCCGTCGCGGAGGCGGCCCGGCGGTGGCAGGCGGGGCTCGCGGACGGGCGCCGACCGCGGCTCGACGACCCGACGCTGCTCGTGTCCGGCCTGTACGCGGCGCTGCGCACCCGGCGACCGCTCCAGCTGCACGTCGGCTTCGGCGACCGCGACCTCGACCTCGCTGCGGTCGACCCGCTGCTCCTGACCGACCTGCTGCGCCGGCCGGAGGTGCGCGGGGTGCCGATCATGCTGCTGCACTGCTACCCGTACGAGCGCAACGCCGGCTACCTCGCCCAGGCGTTCGCCGAGGTCCACCTCGACGTCGGCCTGGCCACCCACTTCCTCGGGGCGCGGGGGCCCGGGGTGGTGGCGCGTTCGCTGGAGCTGGCACCGTTCCGTCAGGTGCTGTTCTCCTCCGACGCGGCCGGCCCGGCCGAGCTGCACCATCTCGGCACCCGCCTCTGGCGCAACGCGATGGCGCAGGTGCTCGGCGGCTGGGTCGACGCGGGCGAGTGGTCGCTGGACGACGCGCAGCGGGTGGCCACGCTGGTCGGCCGCGACAACGCGCGGCGCGCGTACGACCTCGACTGAGCTCTTCGCCGAACTTCTGGCCGTCTGACCACCTCACAGGTGGTCAGACGGCGAGAAGTTCGTGGCTGAGCCCGGGATCAGGTGAGCGGAACGATCTCCAGGCGCTCGATCCGGGCGTCGCGCACCTCGAGCACGCCGAGCGTGCGGAACGGTTGCCGCCGCTTGTCGGTCGGCGAGCCGGGGTTGACGATGCGCAACCCGTCTCCGGTCTCGTCCAGCGGGATGTGCGAGTGGCCGAACACCACCAGGTCGGCCTCCGGGAACCGCCGGTGCATCCGGGCCGTCCGGCCCTGCTTGGTCCCGGCGTCGTGGACCATCGCCACACGCAGGCCGTCGAGCTCCAGCTCCAGCGTCTCGGTCGCGCCCCACGCCGCGACCTCGGGGCCGTCGTTGTTGCCCTGCACCACCCGCACGGGCGCGTACGCGGCGAGCTCGTCGAGCACGGACGGCACGCACACGTCGCCGGCGTGCAGGATCAGGTCGGCCCCGACGAGGTGCTCCGCGACCGCCGGCGGCAGGCCCTTCCAGAACCGCGGCGCGTGGGTGTCGGACAGCAGGACCACGCGCATGCCGGCATCCTCCCAGCGGCGTCCGGCCAGGAGCGGGGCAGACTGCTCGACCATGCACCCCGCACCCGCACCGTTCCCGACGGCCGTCACCTCCCTGCGGCACGAGCCGCCGACGCGGACGACGTACCTCGTGGTGGGCACGGGCTGGCGGGCGGAACCGTACCTGCGGCTGGCCGCGATGCTCCCGGACCGCTTCGGCGTGACCGGGATCGTGGCGCACTCCGTCGAGTCCCAGGAACGTGCCCGCCGCGACTGGGGCGTCGAGGTCTACGCCGACCTGGACGCCGCGCTGGCGGTGGAGCGCCCGGACTTCGTCGTGCTCAGCGTGCCGTGGCCGGTGACGCCGGTGCTCGTCCGCCGCCTCGTCGCGCTCGACCTGCCCGTGCTGACCGAGACCCCGCCCGCGCCCGACCTCGAGGGTCTGCACTCGCTGTGGGCCGACGTCGGGGCATCCGGCCTGGTCCAGGTCGCCGAGCAGTACGCCCTGATGCCCCTCGACGCCGGTCGGCTGGCCCTCGTCGCCGAGGGCGTGATCGGCACGCCGAGCTCGGTCCTCGTCTCGTCCACGCACCTCTACCACGCGGTCGCGATGATGCGGGCCTACCTGCGGGTCGGGGCGGACGAGCCCGTCGAGGTCGTCGGGCGCTCGTACGGCGGGACGCTGGTGGATCCCCTCACGCCCGCGGGCTGGACGTACGACGACGAGCCGCGGCCGGCGCAGAACCTCCTGGCCGCCCTCGACTTCGGCCACGGCCGCGTCGGGCGCTACGACTTCACCGACAACCAGTGGTGGAACCCGCTCCGCCCCGACCACCTGCTGGTCCGCGGCTCGGCCGGCGAGATCGCCGACACCACGGTCGTCCACCTGGCCGACGCGACCACGCCGGTTACCTCGCGGCTGGAACGGGTGTCCACCGGTGTCGGCATGGACTACCAGGGCCTCGACCTGACGCACCTGACCTTCGAGGGGCGGGTGGTGTGGCGCAACGACTTCCGGGGCGCCCGGCTGACCGACGACGACCTCGGCGTCGCCGTGCTGCTCGACCGCATGGGTGCCTGGGTCTCGGGCGGCGGCGAAGGCCCCTACCCGCTGCGCGAGGCGTGCCAGGACCATGCGGTCGGGATGGCCATCGAGCGGGCCGTCGCGACCGGCGAGCTCGTCCGGGTGGAACGCCAGCCCTGGGCCTGAGCCCGTGGAGCCGAGGGGGACGACCGTGGTGGACTAGGCGGACGATGCCAGCCCGCCCAGGAAAGTCCACGCCCCCGCAGCCCAAGGACGCGTACGCGCAGACCGGCAAGGCGCTCGCCTCGCAGGTCCAGCGGCTGCGCGGCTGGATCAGCACGGACGCGAGCAAGCTGCCCGAGCTGGTCGACGCCCTGAACGCGCTGGTCGGGCACCGGCTCGACGGGCACGCGTACGGCGCCGCCGGGGCGGACGCGCAGGAGGCGGTCAAGCGTTCCGCGGACCTGCTGCTGTCGACCGGTCCCCTCGGCCCGTACAGCAGCGCGACCGACGCCGTCCGCTGCGGCACCGCGCTCGTCCAGCTCGCGGCCCTGCAGGTCGCGGTCGGGCTGGTCGACGCCGCCGGCGCCACCCTCGACTCGTGGGACGGCATCCGGAGCCAGGTGGCCGAGGCGGGCACCAGCGTCGTGCTCGCTCCCGAGGCCGGGCGGCACGCCCTGGTCGTCGCCGCCCGGGTGTCCCTGGCGAGCGGCGACGTGGCCCGCGCGAACGCGTACGCCGACGCCGTCCTCGCCGTCGACGGTCCGCCGCCGGACCCGGCGGGCTTCGGCGCCGTCGACCTCGACCGGCTGGCGTCGGACGCCCGCTGGGCCGCGGGCCACCCGGAGCAGTCGCTGGGCTTCCTGCACACCGCCAAGGAGTCGTACGAGCGCGTCGCCGGCGACCGGCTGGCCGACCCGGGGCGGCTGGCGCCCGTGCTCGCGGAACGACTGACCGAGCCGCTGCCCGGGCTCTACCGCGACCTCGCCGACCGTCTCGGGGCGGTGGGGGAGGCCGACCTCGCGCTCACCAACCGGCGCCAGCTCGTCGCCCGGCTGCACGCGTTCGCCGGGCGGGCGGAGACCTTCCGGACCCCGCTCGCCGCCGCCCTCACCGACCTCGCCTCGGACCTGCTCCGAGCCGGTCGGACGGAGGAGGCGTTCGACGCCGCGACCGAGGCCCAGGAGGTGGCGTCCGACCGCGTCGTGCCCGCCGGGCCCCGGCTGCTCGCCGCCGCCGTGCTGGCCCGGGTGTCGCTCGCGTCCGGTCGCCCGGCTCCGGCCGCTCCGCTGCGGGGCCTGCTCGCGACCGAGGGTGAGGCCGCGGGACGCGGTGTGCGCAGCGTCGCGCAGGCGGCGCTGGCCGAGACGTTGCGCGCGGAGGGTCTGGAGGACGCGGCGGCGGCGGCGCTGAGGCAGGCCACCGAGGCGACCGGCGCCGTGCTCGCCGACGAGGCGCGTGGCGTGGTCGGCCGGGGCGACGGCAGCGTCACCTGGTCGCCGCTCGACCCGTCCGGCGCGTACGGGGCACCGCTCGCCGCTGCAGGCGGCCGCGCACCCGCCGTGCCGACGTGGCTGGAGCAGGAGCGGGCCGAGGCGCGCCGGCAGGAGACCGAGCGCGCCGAGGAGGCCCGCCGGGAGGCCGAGGAACGAGCCGCCGAGGAGGCCCGCACGCAGCAGGCCGCACGGGCCGAAGCCGCCGCGCGCGCCGCGTCCGCCGCGCAGGAGGCCGAGCGCGAGGAGGCCCGCCGGCAGGCTGCCGAGGAGGCCGAGCAGGCCGAGACCAAGCGGCGCCGCGAGGAGCGGCTGCGTCAGCACCAGGCCGAGGTCGACGCCCGCGAGCGCGCAGGACGTTCCGTCCGCCGCACCGAGATCGACGCCCGCCTGGCCGAGCTCGACGCCGCCGAGGAACCCGAGCGCGACCGCCTCCTCGCCGAGCTCGCCCTCCTCGACGCCGCCGACGCCGATATCTCCCCCGAGCCGATCACGTCGCCCGAGCCTGTCGAAGCCCCGACGCCAGAGCCCGCACGCGAGCCTGAGCCGACCCCGCTCCCTGAGCCTGTCGAAGGGCCGCTGGCGGAACCGGAACCGGAACCCGAACCGGAACCGGAACCCGAACCCGAACCAGAACCCGGCCCCCTCGAGCTCGCCGAGGGCGCGCTCGCTCAGACCCGCACGAGCGGCGGTCGCCGCGAGGTCCGTGCGGCGCTCGAGTCCGTCGTGGACGTGCTGCGGACCCGCCTCGCCGAGGACCCCACCGCGTATGCCGATCGCCTGCGGGCGGCGCTCGAGGAGCTGTCGAGCCTCCGGCTCCGCGGCGGCGACCTCTTCGGTGCGCGTGCGGCCTCGCGCGAAGCCAGGTCCCTGCGCTGACACGTCCGTCGGGGCCGACCGGCAGACGGCATGATGGTCCGCCGTGAGCGACGTTGACCTGACTCTCGACCCGGCACTCAAGGCGCTGGCGGACGCGTACGGGATCGCGACCGACTACTGGGACTGGCAGGGGCGCCACGTCTCGGTCCCGCCGGCCACCGTGCGCGCCGTGCTCACCGCGCTCGACGTCGACGCGAGCACACCGGAGACGTCCGTCGCCGCGCTCGCCGCCCGGGAGCAGGAGCCGTGGACGCGGATGCTCCCGCCCTGCCTGGCGCTGCGGTCGGGGCGCACCGCGTACGTCAACGCCCACGTCCGGCACGGCGACGCGCTCGAGGTGTGGATCGACCTGGAGACCGCCGGGCTGTGGGAGCACCTGCGCCAGCTCGAGAACTGGAGCCCGCCGCGCGACCTGGCCGGTGCCTATCCCGGCGGTGGGCTCGTCGGGGAGGCGACGTTCGAGATCCCCGACGGGCTGCCCCTCGGCTACCACCGCCTGCGGGCCCGCAGCACCGACGCGGCGGGGGAGGTGCACGAGGCCGAGATGGTCCTGATCATCACCCCGAGCTGGCTCGGGCTGCCGGCCTCGGTCGGCGAACGACGCGCCTGGGGCCTCGCGACCCAGCTCTACAGCGTGCGCTCGGCGCAGTCCTGGGGCGTGGGCGACCTCGTCGACCTCGAGGACCTGGCCGTCTGGTCGGCGGCCGAGACGGGCGCCGACTACGTGCTCGTGAACCCGCTGCACGCCGCCGAGCCGGTGCCCCCGCTCGAACCCTCGCCCTACCTGCCGACCTCGCGCCGCTTCGCCAACCCGATCTACCTCCGCGTGGAGCGCATCCCCGAGTACGCCACCGCGCCCGACGACGTCCGCGCGACGATCGACGCGCTCGGCCGGGCGCTGGGCGAGGAGCTCGTGGGGCGCGACGTCATCGACCGCGACGCCACCTGGACCGCCAAGCGCGCCGCGCTGCAGGCCCTCTTCGCCGTGCCGCGCACCCCGGGTCGGCAGGCCGCGTTCGACGCCTACCGCGAGCGAGAGGGCTTCGGCCTGACGAACTTCGCCACCTGGTCGGCACTGGCGGTCGCGTACGGGCCGGACTACCTGACCTGGCGCGAGGAGCTGCGACACCCCTCGTCGCCCGCCGTGCAGGCGTGGGCCGAGGAGCACGGGGACGAGGTCGCCTTCGAGTCCTGGCTGCAGTGGGCGATGGACGAGCAGCTCGACGCGACCCAGTCGGCGGCCCTGCGAGCCGGCATGAGCCTCGGCGTCCTGCACGACCTCGCCGTCGGCGTGAACCCCCGCGGTGCCGACGCGTGGAGCCTCCAGGACACGTACGCCCAGGGCATCACGGTCGGCGCTCCGCCGGACCCGTACAACCAGCACGGGCAGGACTGGAGCCAGCCGCCGTGGCGCCCCGACCGGCTGGCGGAGACCGCGTACGAGCCGTTCCGGGCGATGGTGTCGACGATCCTGCGCCACGCCGGCGGGATCCGGGTCGACCACGTGATCGGGCTGTTCCGGCTGTGGTGGATCCCGGCGGGCGGCGGTCCGCTCGCCGGCACGTACGTCCGCTACGACCACGAGGCCATGGTCGGCATCCTCGCGCTCGAGGCGTACCGGGCCGAGGCGCTCGTGGTCGGCGAGGACCTGGGCACCGTGGAGCCGTGGGTGCGCGACGACCTGGCGAGCCGCGGCATCCTGGGCACGTCGATCCTGTGGTTCGAGTTCGACTTCGACGGCGACGGCACCCCGCTGGCGCCGGAGAAGTGGCGCGAGTACTGCCTGGCCTCGGTCACCACCCACGACCTCCCGCCGACCACGGCCTACCTGGTCGGCGACCACGTCCGGCTCCGCGAACGCCTGGGCGTGCTGACCCGCCCGTTCGCCGTCGAGCTGGCGGCCGACGAGGCCGAGCGGAACGCCTGGCTGGACAACCTCCGCGCGACCGGGGTCCTCGCTCCCGGCGCCGACGTCCAGGCGACGGTCGAGGCGCTGCACCGCTACCTGACGCTGACGCCCGCACGGCTGCTGAACGTCGCGCTCACCGACGCCGTCGGCGACCGTCGCGCCCAGAACCAGCCGGGCACGACGAACGAGTACCCGAACTGGCGCGTCCCGCTGACCGACGCGGACGGTCGCCCCGTGCTGCTCGAGGACGTCTTCACGAGCCAGCGGGCACGCGAGCTGTTCCGCGTGCTGTCGGGCTAGGCGGGGGCGGTGCCGGCGGCGCCGGTCGACCGCGGCCTCTGGTCGAGCCTGGTGCTGGCCGGCGTCGCGCTGATCGCGACCTGCTACGGCTTCGCGCGGTTCGCGTACGGGTTGTTCGCCCCGCGGCTGGCCGACGAGTTCGCCCTTTCGACGCGGCTGGCCGGCATCGTCGGGGGCGGCGGCTACGTCGGCTACTGCCTGGCGATCGGGCTCAGCACGGTCCTCACCTCGCGCTGGGGCCCGCGCCCGGTGGCGGTCCTGGCCGGGGCGGTCGCGACGGTCGGGATCGCCGTCGTCGCGCTCGCCCCGTCGGCGCCCGTCCTCGCCGTGGGCGTGCTCGTCGCCGGCTCGAGCACCGGGATCGCCTCGCCGCCGCTGGCCGGCGCCGTGGCCCGGTGGGTGGCGGAGGGTGTCCGCGACACGGCGCAGACCGTGGTGAACGCCGGGACCGGGATCGGGGTGCTGGTGTCCGGACCGGTGGCGCTGGCCCTGTTCGACCGGTGGCGGCTGGCCTGGGGCCTGTTCGCGGTGCTGACCGCCCTCGTCACCGCGTGGTTGGCCCGGGCGGTCCCCGCCGGGGGTCGGGCCCTGCCCGACGGTGCCGACCGTGCCCACGGTGCCGACGCGTCAGGCCTCCGGGCGCCGGGGTCCGGGCCGCTGGCGCTGGCCGCCTTCGCGATGGGGCTCGCCAGCATCGCCGTGTGGACGTTCGGGCAGGACGTGGTGCGCGCGGGCGGCGGGTCCGGCTGGGTGGCGCCCGTCGTCTGGACGATCATCGGCGGGGCCGGGATCGCCGGCGCCTTCGCCGAGCCGGTCGTGGAGCGGCTCGGCGTCCGGGCCTCGTGGACCCTGCTCATGGTGCTGCTGGCGGCGGGGACGGCCGGGCTCGCCGCCGGAGCCGGCGTGCCCGCCGCGGCGCTGCTCGCCGGCGCCGTGTTCGGAGGTGCCTACATCGCGCTGAGCGGGGTGCTGCTGGTCTGGGCGACGAGGACCTACGCGAGCCGACCGGCCCGCGGGGTCGGGCTCGCCTTCTTCATGATCGCGGCGGGCCAGGCGGTCGGCGCGCCCCTCGTCGGGCTCGGTGCGGACCTGACCTCACTGCCCGGGGTCTGCTACCTCTCCGCCCTGGCGGCCCTGGCCGGCGCGTGCGTACGCGGTCCGCGCAGGGTCACGAGAGCGGCAGCCTGACTGCGGCTGCCCGAGCAGGAGGGCGACCGTACGCCGCCTGGCGGCTCCCGGCGTTCGGGTCAGCGCGTCGCGACGAGCTCGATCTCCACCCGCGCGTCCAGCGGGAGCCCGGCCACGGCCACCGTCGTCCGCGCCGGGTAGGGCGCGGTGAAGACGGACGCGTAGACGCTGTTCATCGCGCCGAAGTCGTCCATGTCCACCAGGAAGACGTTCACCTTGACCACGTCGTCGAAGGACAGCCCGGCCGCGGTCAGCACCTGCTCGAGGTTGGCGAACACCTGCCGGACCTGGACGGTCACGTCGCCCTCGACCAGCCGACCGGACGTGGGGTCGATCGGCGTCTGCCCGGAGAGGTAGACCGGCTCGCCCCGGGCGACGACGGCGTGGGCGTACGGCCCCACGGGTTCCGGGGCGCCGGCCGCGACCACCGTCGAGCGCGTCATGCCCACCATCGTCGCAGCGTGCCGTGCGCCGGCACCCGAGGGTGTCGTCCCGGGCGGGGGGGCCACCCGGGACGACACCGGGCCGGCTCGCGCGGGGGGAGCCGGAACCACACCCTCGCAGCAGCCCGAGGAGGGCGCACGGGTCGTGGGGAACTTCCCCGGCCCGGTGCGCCCAGGTGATTCCCAGCCCTGTCCGACCGGGGCGGCTCAGGTGTCCTGGGCGACGTGGTCGGCGGTGACGAAGTCGATGAGCTCCTCCACGCAGGTCAGCAGCGGGCGCTCGAGGTCGTTCCAGGAACGCACCCGGCCGAGGATCGCCTGCCAGGCGCGCGCGATGTCGGCCTGGTCGGCGTGGGGCAGGTGGAGCACCTCGCAGATGCCGGCCTTCCACTCCACGTCGCGCGGGACGTCCGGCCAGCGCTTGAGCCCGACGCGCTCCGGCTTCACCGCCTGCCAGACGTCGACGTACGGGTGGCCGAGGACGCGGACGTACGCGCCGTGCCGCCCGCGCTCGACGGCCTGGGCGATCCGCGTCTCCTTGCTGCCCGGCACGAGGTGGTCGGCCAGCACGCCGAGCCGGCGGCCCGGGCCGGGCGCGAACTCCTCGACCACGGCCGCGAGGTCGTCGATGCCGCCCAGGAACTCGACCACGACACCGACGTGGCGCAGGTCGTCGCCCCAGATGCGTTCCACGAGCTCGGCGTCGTGGCGGCCCTCGACGTAGATCCGGCTGGGCAGGGCGACCTTCGCGCGGTCGCCGCCCGGCGTCGCCACGGACCCCGACGCCGTCCGCCTCGCCCGCGTCGACGCCGCCCGGACCGGGGCCTCGAGCGACACGGGGCGCCCGTCCACGAGGAACCCGGCCCCCAGCGGAAAGCTGCGGAGCTTGCCCCGGCGGTCCTCGAGCTGGACGATGCCGTTCTCCCAGCGGAGCACCGCCCCGCAGAAGCCGGTCGTCGCGTCCTCCACCACGAGGTCGCGCTCGACGGTGAGGGGCGTGCTGACCGGCTTGCGCGGTGCGTTCCAGCCCGCGCTGAGGACATCACCGTCGTACCGGTCGAGGGGGTTCACCGCCGCAGGCTAGGCGGACGTCCGCGCCCGGGCCCGGAGGTCGGTCCGCGAGTCTCGCGGCGGGTCTCCCCGGTCCGACCGAGCGGGGTGGAGCGTCGCGCTGTCCGTCGGACAAGATTCTCCTGGGGGTCTTGCCACGTTCACCCGAGGAGCGCAGGCTCACCCTTCGTGACGAACCCCCCAGCCCCGAGCACCGCCAGCCCGACGAACGAGCCGGCCGGCATCACCACCCCGACGCGCCGCACGGTCCTCAAGGGCGCCGCGCTCGCCGCCGCCGCCGCCGGCACGGCAGGCCTGCCGGGGCTGCGTGCCTTCGACCTCGAGGCCGCGGCCGCGCCGGCCCACCGCGGCGTCTTCGGCTACGGGGTGGCCAGCGGCGACCCGACGGGCGACGCGATCGTGCTGTGGACGCGCGCCACGCCGCCGCCGGAGACCCCGGGCGGTCCGGTCGCCACCCCGGGCAGCGGGCTGGGCAAGCCCGTACGGGTCCGGTGGGAGCTGGCGTACGACAAGCACTTCCGCCACGTCGTCAAGCGCGGTGCGGTCTCCGCGCGCGCCGAGTCCGACCACACCGTCAAGGTCGACGTGCACGGCCTCCGGCCGTACACGCGCTACTGGTACCGCTTCCGCGCCGCCGGCGAGACGAGCGTCGTCGGTCGTACGCAGACCGCGCCCGACGAGCCGCGCCGCGAGCACGCGCTGCGCTTCGCGCTGGTCTCGTGCAGCAACTACACCGGCGGCTACTTCACCGCGTACCGGGCGCTGGGGGAGCGTGACGACCTCGACTTCGTGCTGCACGTCGGCGACTACGTCTACGAGTACGGCAACGGCCCCGACCGCTACGGCCCGGCCGACCTGGTCGGCAAGCGGGACGGCATCCCGGCGACCGAGACCGTCGACCTCGAGGGCTACCGCCTGCGCCACGCGCTGCACAAGGCCGACCCGGACCTCCAGCTGGCGCACCGCCGGCACCCCTGGATCACGATCTTCGACGACCACGAGGTCGCCAACAACGCCTGGCGCGGCGGGGCGGAGAACCACACGCCCGGCACCGAGGGTGACTTCCTCGAGCGGCGCCGCGAGGCGTACGAGGCGTACCTGGAGTGGATGCCGTTCCGGCTGCCGAGCCAGCACACGGTCGACCACCAGGGCACGCGGTTCTTCAAGCGCTTCACGTTCGGGCGGCTGGCCGACCTGTCGGTGCTCGAGACGCGGCAGAACCGCAGCGCCCAGGTCGACGTCGCCCCCTACACGAAGAACGGCGGCGGCTTCATCCCGGCGAGCAGCCCGGCCGTGCAGGCCCAGCTCGCCGACCCGGACCGGCACCTGCCCGAGCCCGAGCAGCTGCGCTGGCTCGAGCGGGGCGTCGCCAAGCGCGGACGGCCCTGGCACCTGGTCGGCAACCAGGTCATCTTCACCCCCATCCGCTTCCCGGGTGCGGCGCTCGGGCTGCCGGCGGGCGACTACCTCAACTCCGACCAGTGGGACGGCTACCAGGCCGACCAGCAGGACCTGATCGAGCACCTCGACGCCCACGGCAGCGACCACGGGGACGCGGTGTTCCTCACCGGCGACATCCACTCCTCGTGGGCCATGGACGTCCCGGTCGAGCGCAAGGCCGGCTACGAGTCGGCCGGGGTCGAGTTCGTGTGCCCGTCGGTCACCAGCGACGGCTTCTACGAGCTCGTCAGCGCCTCGGCGAAGGGGGCCCCCACCCCGGCTCTCGTCCAGCAGACCCGGGGCCTCACGACCGTCGTGGCCGGCGCCAACCCGTGGGTGCGCTACCTCGACGGCATCGGGCACGGGTTCGTCGTCCTCGACGTCACGCGCAAGCGGGTGCACGCGGACTACTACCTGACCCCGGTCCCGACCACGGCCCTGCCCGACCCCCGGGTCGACCCGACCGTCGAGCCGGCGTACGCCACCAGCTGGCGCACGCTGCACGCGACGAGGCGCGTCGTCGCCGCCGACGGACCCGTGGGCGAGCGCCGCGACGAGCCGCACGAGCGGAAGAAGCACTAGGGACCCGCGCCGGGGTCAGGCCGGGCACCCGCACGACTCGCGGACCACGAGGTCCAGGCCGAAGAGCTGGTGCCCGGACCCGGCGGGCTGCTGCAGGGCCTCGAGCGCGGCTGCGGCCATCGCCGCCACGGGCTGCCGGGCCGAGGTGAGCGGCGGGACCGCGTACGCGCCGTCGTCGGTCCCGTCGAAGCCGACGACGGCGACGTCCGTGGGCACCCGGACGCCGGCGGACCAGAGCCCGTGCAGCAGCCCGAAGGCCTGGGCGTCGGAGGTCGCGAAGACGGCGGTCGGCAGGACGGGCAGCGCCAGCAGCTGCCGGGCGGCGTCGAGCCCGCCCGGACGGTCGAAGGGGACGCGCACCACCGGTCCACGTTCGGCCCCGCAGGCCGCGGTCGCCTGCTGCCAGCCCAGCTCGCGCGACGCCGGGCGCTCCGCGGCGGTCTCCCCGCTGACCAGGGCGACCGCCCGGTGCCCGTGCACCCTCAGGAGGTGCTCGACGCCGACCTGGGCCCCCTGCCGGGTGTCCGGCCCGAGGGAGTGGGCCCCGGGGACCGCGAACGGTGCGTTCACGACCACGGTCGGCAGGCCCGCCCCGGGCATCGTCGGCCCGTCGGCGGGGTGCATGACCGTGGCGACGACGAGCCCGTCGATCCCGTGCCGCGGGAGGCTCTCGAGGAGCGCGCGCTCCTGGTCGAGCTGGGCGTCCGAGCTGGCGGCGATCACGGCCAGCCCGAGCCCGTGCGCGGCCGCCTGGAAGGCCTCGGAGAACGCGGCGAAGAACGGGTTCGTGACGCTGGGCAGGATCAGCCCGACCATCCCGGTCGAGCCCACCCGCAGGGCCCGCGCCGCCCGGTTGGGGCGGTAGTCCAGCGTGCGTACGGCCTCGCGGACCCGTTCCGCCGTCGCCGGGGCGACCGGGCGCGGGCCCTCGTTGAGGACGTAGCTGACGACCGCCGGGCTCACTCCCGCGAGCCGCGCGACCTCGGCGGCCGTCGCCCGGCGTACGGGCTCGGGAGGCTGGGGCACGAGCACCACTCTCCCTCAGTCCGGCCGCGTTCCCGGAACTTCTGCCGCCGCACCCACACCCAGGTGGTCGGGCGCACAGAAGTCCGACCGGGACGGGGACGGGTTGCCGGGAGAATGGGCCGGTGACGTCCTGGGCGGTGCTGCTGGTGGCGGCGACCGCGCTGCACGCGGGCTTCCAGCTCACCGTGGCGACGCTGACCTACCCGGCGCTCGCGCGGGTGGCGCGGACGGCGCGGCCCGACTTCGCCCGCGCGCACGCCGACCACTCGCGGGCCATCGTCCCGCTGGTCGCCCTCGTGTACGCCGCCGTCGTGGTCGCGTCGCTCGGCGCCGTCCTGGCGAGCCCGGCCTCGGTCCTGGCCTGGTCCGCCGGGGTGGCGTCCGCCGGCGCGCTGCTCGTGACCGCGCTGCGCGCCGCGCCGCTGCACGGCCGGCTGGGACGACTCGGGCCCGAGCCCGATCTCGTCCGTTCCCTGCTCCGGGCCGACCGGGTCCGCACCCTGTTCGCCCTGCTCGCCGCCGCGGCCGCGGTCGCCCACGCGCTGCAGGTCTGAACGGACGCGCCGCGAGCCCGTTGGCCGCGGCCGGCTCTAATCGTTTAGATTGATCCGGGGTCGTCGAGCGGCCCGCCTCGACGCATCCTCTGGAAGGACACGCACGACGTGAAGATCGGTGTCATCGGAACGGGCCAGTTCGCCGGCAGCTTCATCCACCTGTGGCAGCTGCACCCCGACGTGGAGGCGATCTACGTGACCGACCTCGTCGCGGAGCGCGCCGCCGAGCACGTCGAGCGGTACGGGATCGCCGGCTCGTTCGGCACCGTCGAGGAGCTGCTGGCCTCCGACTGCGACGCGGTCGCCGTGTTCACCCAGCGCTGGACCCACGCGGAGCTGGTGCTGCAGGCGCTCGACGCCGGCAAGGACGTCTACTCCGCCGTGCCGATGGCGCTGGCCGTCGACGAGATCGCCGCCATCGTGCGCAAGGTCGAGGAGACCGGGCTGGTCTACATGATGGGCGAGACGAGCTACTACAACCCGGCTGTCGTCTGGGCGCGGCAGCAGCGGGCCGAGGGTGCGTTCGGGCGCATCTTCTACGCCGAGGGCGACTACGTGCACGACATGGACAACGGCTTCTACGCCGCGTACCAGTTCAGCGGCGGCGAGGGCTGGAAGGCGACGGCGTCGTACCCGCCCATGCTCTACCCGACGCACGCCGTCGGCGGCGTCCTCGGCGTGCTGCCCACGCACGCCACGTCGGTGTCGTGCCTCGGCATCCCCGACGACCGCGGCGACGGGGTCTTCGACGCCGACGTCTCGCTGTGGGGCAACGAGTTCTCCAACATGACCGCCCTCTTCGCGCTCGCCGACGGCGGCACGATGCGGACGAACGAGTTCCGTCGGGTGGGCCACCCCGGGCGGGTGCACGAGTCCAGGTTCCGCTTCTACGGCACCGACGGCGTCATGGAGCAGACCTCGACGAGCGCGTCCTGGAGCACCCGCGACGAGATCTCCGACATCGGCGAGCTGTTCCGCACCTACACCCACGGCGGCGTCGTGACCGACCCGCGGGTGCTCGAGGGCATCGACCCGGCGCTGCGGCACAGCTTCGAGTCGGGGATGGCCCAGGTGCACGACCGCAGCCGGCTGCCGGCCGCGTTCGAGGGTGCACCGAACGGGCACGAGGGCAGCCACCACTTCCTCGCCGACGACTTCGTCCGCGCGGTCACCACCCGCACGCAGCCTCCCGTCAACGCCTGGCGCGCGGCCCGGTTCACCCTGCCCGGCATCGTCGCGTGGGACTCGGCCAACAAGGACGGCGAACGTCTCGACGTCCCCGACTTCGGCGACGGCCCGGCCGACCCCGGCTGGGGCTGACCCGGACCGGTGGCGGGTCGACCTGTGCACCGAGCTCGGTGCACAGGTCGCCGCACTCCTCGGACGAGACCTGCCACGCTGGGTGCATGGCTGAGATGGCGATGTTCCCGCTCGGCTCGGTGCTGCTCCCGGCGATGCCGCTGCAGCTGCGGGTCTTCGAGGAGCGCTACCTGCTGATGCTCTCCGACCTGGTGGCGGCCAAGGACGCCCGGTTCGGGGTGGTGCTCATCGAGCGCGGCTGGGAGGTCGGCGGCGGCGACCACCGCTTCGGCGTCGGGACGGTGGCCGACATCCTGCAGGTCGCGGCCGAGGACGGCGTCGTCGGTCTGGCCGCGCAGGGCTCGTCGCGCTTCGAGATCGTCCAGTGGCTGGACGACGCTCCGCACCCGCGGGCCGAGGTGCGGACGCTGCCCGACCTGGTCTGGGACGACGCCCTCGAACCGCTCCGGGTCGAGACCGAGCAGCTCGTCCGCCGCACGCTGGCCGAGGCGTCGGAGTTCGCCGAGACCGGCTGGTCGCCCGACGTGGAGCTGGCCGACGACCCGATGGACCGGTGCTGGCAGCTCGCCGGCATCGCCCCGCTCGGCGACCTGGACCAGCTCACCCTGCTGCGTACGACCTCGGCCGAGGAGCTGCTGACCAAGACGGCCGAGCTGACCCGCGAGGCCCGGGTGCCGTTCTCGCTGCCGTGGCCCGAGGACGAGGCCTGAGCCGAAGGCCCCTGCCGCCTCGTGCCGCAGCCGCACACCGTGCAGCCAGCCGCACAGGCTGGGACCTGTGCGGCTGGCGCGGAGGTGTGCGGCTGCGACCGGGGGTGTGCTGCTGCGACCGGGGGTGTGCGGCTACAACCAGGGGTGTGCGGCTGCAGCTGGCGGTCAGGCGGGAGGGCGGGCCGGTCCCGAGCTGCGGCGGACGACGAGCTCGACGTCCATCATGACCTGGCGCGGCTCCTGGTCGGGGTCGAGGAGCATCCGCCCGATCTCCCGGCCGCGCTCGACGATGGGTTGCCGCACGGTGGTGAGGCTGCGCGGGGCGGCGGCGGGGATGTCGTCGAAGCCGCAGACGGAGACCTCTCCACCGACGTCGACCCCGGCGGCGAGCAGGCCCTCCAGCACCCCGAGGGCGAGCACGTCGCTGAGCCCGACCACGGCGGTCGGGAGGACGTCGCGCCCGAGCAGCCACTGCGCCACCCGCTCGCCGGAGGTGAAGTCGTTCTGGCCGGCGGTGACCATCGTGATCCGTCCGCCGAGGGCGTCGGACAGCCCCGACAGGCGCGACCCGTAGTCGGCGCCCTCGATGCGGGGCGGGTCGACGACCCGCACCCCCGCGCCGGGCGGTGCGTCGTCGACCGGTGCGACCACGAGCACCTCGGTGTGCCCGAGCGCGGCCAGGTGCTCCCCGACGAGCACCCCCGTACGCCGGTCGTCGATGGCGACCCAGCTCGCGTCGGGGTCGTCGAGGGGGTCGGTCGTGACCAGGCTGATCCCGCGGGCCCTGGCGAGGTCGGCCGCGGGGTGGTTGGCGGGCAGCGAGAGCAGCGCCAGCGCGTCGATGTTGGCCCGCCGCACGACGGACAGGTCCGGTCGGCCGTCCGCGTCGTGCTGCAGCGGCAGCAGCACGATCGAGGTGGTCCGCTCGACGGCCGACGCCAGGCCGGCGAGCAGGCTGACGGCGTACGGGTCGGAGAACGCGTACGAGAGGTAGCCGGTCAGCAGGACGCCGACGGCCCCGGAACGTCCGGTCCGCAGCGCCCGGCCGGCGGCGTCCGGCCCGGTGAACCCGAGCTCGACCGCCGCCGCCAGGATCCGCTCGCGCAGCTCGGCCGAGAGCTGGTCGGGACGGTTGTAGGCGTTGGAGACCGTGGCGGGGGAGACGCCGACCGCGGCCGCCACCGTCTTGAGCGTCACCCGCGGCACGGGACGAACCCTAGCCGCGCGTGCCGCCCGCCCGCCTCAGCGCTTGCGGCCCCGCGGCACCGGCAGCGGCTCGACGCCCGGCGTCCAGTTGAGGACGCTCGCGCGCTCGAGGAACTCGTCGCTGGACAGGTCGCCGCTCGCGAAGCGGGTCGCGAGGATCTCGCGGGCCTCGTGCTCGGGGCTCTGGACGCGGCGCGCCCAGGGCGGTGCGCCGAGCTGGCCGGTGCGGCGCAGGTAGAAGAGCGTGCCGACGACGAGGAGCAGGAAGAGCAGGAACACGAGGCCTCCGAGGAGAGGGGAGAAGGGTCCGCCGTGGGCGGCCCACTGGGCGTGCTGGGCGGCGAGGTCCGGGTCGAGAGGACCGCCGGGTCCGTGTGGTGGCATGTCTCCACGATCGCCGGGCGAGCGCTCCGGCACATCGGGCAGGAGGCGACACCTCGCGTACGCCCGCTGACGTACGCGGGCTACGCACGACGACGGATGTGCCGGCGGGGCGTCGGCACTACGGTCGGTGCAGACGACCGCGTCGACGTGTGGTCGACCCGCACCCGAGGAGGAGCGACGTGACCCGATCGCGCCGGGTGCTGCTCCTCAACGCCGCGCTGGGGCTCGGCATCGCCTGGTTCTGCTGGATGGGCGCGCACGTGCCCTGGCAGCGCCCGGACGTCGACCGACCCGGCTCCGGGGGTCCGCGTGGCGACGGACCGGGGTCCGGCGACGGGCGGGGCCCGTTCGGACGTGGTGACGACGTGCTCCAGGCGGTCGCCGTCTCCTGGGTCGCGGTCCCGTTCCTGCTGCTGCTGGCCGCCGGGGTCGCGCTGCGCTGGCGCTGGCCGCGCGCCGCGTTCGTGGCCTGCGCCGTCGGCGTGGGCGGGTTCTTCGGCGTGACGACGTTCTTCGGACCGGTGCTGCTCGCCCTTGCGCTCACCGTCTACCCGATGGCGGTCACGCTGCCGCTGCGGCGCTGGGTCGGGCTGCTGGCCCTGCTGGTCCCGGTCGTGCTGGCCGCGCACCACGGCGAGGCCTACCTGGGTGCCCTCGACCCGGTCCTCTACGCCGAGCTCGTGATGGCCGCCGCCCTCGCCGTGCTGCCCGCCCTCGTCGCCCTGCTGCGGCGGGGTCGGCGCGAGGCCCTCCACCGTGACCGCGAGGAGGACCGCCGGCGGACCGCGTACGAGGAGCGGCTGCGGATCGCGCGCGAGGTGCACGACGTGGTCGGGCACAGCCTCTCGGTGGTGACCATGCAGGCCGGCGTCGCGCTGCACGTGCTCGACAAGCAGCGCGCGGCCGGCGAGCCCGTGTCGGCGGAGGTGAGCGCGGCGCTGGAGGCGATCCGGCGCTCGAGCCGCGACGCGCTCGCCGAGCTGCGGACGACGCTGGGCGTGTTCCGGGACCCGGCCGGCGAGCCGCGGACGCCGATCGCCGGGCTGGACCGGCTCGACGACCTCGTCGGAGCGCTCCGGGCGGCCGGACGACGCATCGAGGTCGTCCGCACGCCCGGTCAAGACCTGGGCCCGCTGCCCGCGGCCGTCGACTCGGCGGCGTTCCGGATCGTGCAGGAGGGCCTGACCAACGTCGTGCGGCACGCGGGCGAGGCGCGGGCGACCGTCCGGATCGACCGCGGCGCCGACCTGCTCGTCGTCGAGGTCAGCGACGACGGTCCGGGTGCTGCCCGCCTGGAGGAGGGCAACGGCATCCGCGGCATGCGGGAGCGGGCGGCCTCGCTCGGTGGTTCCGTGACCGTGGGACCGGGACCGGGCGCAGGACTGGGCGCGGGGTCCGGCCGCGGGCTGGTGCTGCGGGCCGAGCTGCCCCTCGTCGCCGTCCGTCAGGTCGTGCAGGCGTGAGCGAGCCGGCGGCCGTCCGCATCCGGGTCGCCGTCGTCGACGACCAGCCGCTCGTGCGGATGGGCCTACGGACCTTGATCGACTCCGAGGACGACCTCGAGCTGGTCGGTGAGGCGGAGGACGGCCGAGCGGGTCTCGACCTCGTCCGCCGGGTGCGGCCCGACGTGGTGCTGATGGACATCCGGATGCCGCGGCTGGACGGGATCGCCGCGCTGCGCGCCGTGGCGACCGACCCGGCGCTGGCGGACGTACGGGTGATCATGCTGACCACGTTCGAGACCGACGAGCACGTGTTCGACGCCCTGCAGGCGGGCGCGGCCGGCTTCTTGATCAAGGACGCGGAACCGGCCGACATGCTCCGCGCCGTACGGCTCGCGGCAGCGGGGGAGTCGTTGCTGTCGCCGTCGGTCACCCGTCGGGTGATCGCCTCGTTCACCACGCACGGGCCCGTCCGCCGTACGCACGACCGGCTCGGCGACCTGACCGAGCGGGAGCGCGAGGTGCTGGCCCTGATCGGCGAGGGCCTGAGCAACGACGAGATTGGCACCCGCCTGGTCGTCAGCCCGGCCACCGCGCGGACGCACGTCAGCCGCGTGATGACCAAGCTGGGCGCGCGCGACCGCGCCCAGCTCGTGGTGATCGCGTACCAGTCGGGTCTGGTGCGCTAGCCCGAGGAACGGCTCAGCGGGTCGGGACCAGCGACTCCTGCACGCGGGCCGGCGCGGTGTCGATCAAGGTCGTCGTGGACAACCCGAGCTTGCCGCGGGTGGCGGTGATCAGCACCAGGGCGATCACCGTGGTGGCGATCAGCTGCACGTGCAGCGGGTCGCGGATCAGGTCGAGGGTGGGGAAGATCTCCGACCACACCGAGCTGTAGGTGCTGTTGATCCCCGCGTGCAGGATCATCACGATCGGCAGGCTCTGACCGGTGCGGTTGAAGACCCACGTCATGACCAGGCTCAGCGGGATGCACGCGGCCACGAACTCGACCGGCGCGAGCGGCGACACGTGCGGCCAGCCGCCCCACTGGCTGAGGAACAGCGGCAGGTGCCAGCAGCCCCAGAGCGTCCCGAGCAGGACGGTGCCGCGGACCGCGCCGAAGCGCACCTGGAGGCGGGGGAGGGCGAAGTCGCGCCAGCCCGGCTCCTCCGCCATCGCGGTGGTGAAGAACTGCAGGACCAGCATCGGGAGGTAGAGGGCGAGCAGGCTCAGGCCCGGGTTCGCGACGTGGCCCCAGGACGCCGGCAGCAGCATCGTGGTGCCGATCAGGATGGCGGGCACCCCGAGCAGGACGCCGGCGTACCAGCGCCATCCGACCTTGAAGCGGACCAGCCGGGCGCCCCAGTGGCGCAGCCCGGGCCGACCGTCGACGAGCGCGGTGACGACGAACGCGGCCGTGAGCGGCCCGAGGAACGCGCCGGGCAGGACGCCCAGGAGCTGACCGCCGGGCACGCTGAAGCCGAGCACCCCCAGGCCGGTCCCGCCGAGGACGTACGGGGCCCACGCCAGCCAGCTGAGGCCGAAGGCGAGCAGGAAGAAGGTGGCCGTCGTACGACGGCGGACGAGGTCCCTCATCTCACGCACCGGTCCGGGCGTTGCGGGCGCGGACGGCGAGGACGGCGACGCAGCCGAGCACCAGCGCACCGGAGGCGCTGCTGACGTAGACGTTCTCCAGCACGGAGTGGAAGGTGACGTCGGTGAGCAGGCCCACCGCGAGCAGGACCCAGAGCAGAGCGCTCCTCGGTCGGGTCGCGGCCCGGTGCGTCGGCGGTGCGTCGGTGGCGGGCGTACGGCTGTCGATCATGGAATCCGAGGTCATCGGAGAGCTCCTGGTCTGGAAGGAATCTGACTCCTCCGACGCTAGGAACTTCCGCTCTCCCGATCGATCCCGCTGGCTACCCGGTCGGAGGTGCAGCCTGCACCCCTCTTTGCGTCGCCCGACCCTCGACGGCCACGCGCTGACCTAGGGTCTGGCGCAGGAGGTAGCAGTGAAGGGTGCGCAGGGAGCGGTGCTGGACCGGTCCGCCGCGCGCGGGCGGCTCGGGCACGCCGTGACGCGCAGCCTGCGGGGGGCCGTCGACGCCCTCGAGCAGATCCTGGCCGGCCTGGCCACCGGCGTGCTCGCCCTCGTCGTCCTCGTGGTCGTCCTCGCGGTCGCCGCCCTCTGCCTGGTCGGGGTCGGGCTGCTGCTGGTGCCGGGCGCACTGCGCCTGCTGCGCGCGGTCGCCGACCGGGAGCGCGCCCGCGTCTCGCGCTCCGACCGTCCCCTGCCGCCGGCCGGCACCCCGCCGGTCAGCCTGCGCGCGGCGACCCGCGACCCGGTCGTACGCCGCGAGCTGGCCTGGCTCGTGCTGCACGCGACGTTCGGTGTCCTCATCGGGCTCCTCGGCCTGACCCTGCCGCTGTGGGTCGTCCAGGACGTCACCTACCCGCTCTGGTACCGCCTGACCGACCACGCGCCGAGCGTGGTCTTCGCCCGGGTCGACGGGCTCGGTGACGCCCTGCTCGTGGCGCTGGTCGGGCTGGCGTTCGCGGTCGCGTTCGTCGTCCTCGGACCCGCGATCGCCCGCCTGCAGGGCTGGCCCGGCGCCACGCTGCTGGCCCCGCTCGGCTCCGACCTGAGTCGTCGGGTCGCCGAGCTGGTCAGCACCCGGGCGGCCGCGCTCGACGCCCACGCGGCCGAGCTGCGCCGGATCGAGCGCTCGCTGCACGACGGTTCGCAGAACCGGCTGGTCGCCGCGAACGTCCTGATCGGTGCGGCCCGGCGTGCGGTGACGCGCGACCCGGCGACGGCCGACGAGCTGCTCGAGAAGGCGCAGGCCGCGACGGAGCAGGCGCTCGCGGAGCTCCGCGGCGTGGTCCGCAGCATCCTGCCGCCGGTCCTGGACCGCGGGCTGGCCGAGGCCGTGTCCGCCCTCGCTGCCGGCTCGCCCGTCCCGTGCGTGGTCGAGGTCGACCTCGACGTCCGCTGCGCCGCCTCGGTGGAGGCCACCGCCTACTTCGCCGTCGCGGAGGCGATCACCAACACCCGCCACAGCGGCGCGCGGCTCGTGCGGGTGAGCGTGCGTACGCACGCCGGAGAGCTGCGGCTCAGCGTCGTCGACGACGGCCACGGGGGCGCCGACGAACGTGCAGGTTCGGGGCTGAGCGGCATCCGTCGTCGGGTCGAGGCGCACGACGGGAGCTTCCGGCTGGCCAGCCCGGTCGGCGGACCGACGATCCTGGAGGTACGGCTGCCGTGCGGGTCGTGATCGCCGAGGACGACCCGCTGCTGCGGGAGGGGCTGAGCCTGCTGCTGCGGGCGGAGTCGATCGACGTGGTGGCGACCGCGGACGACGCGGCGTCGTTCCTCGAGGCGGTGGCCCGGGAGCATCCCGACGTGGCGATCGTCGACGTGCGGATGCCGCCGACGCACACCGACGAGGGGATCGTGGCCGCGGTCGAGGCCCGCCGACGCCAGCCCGGGCTCGCGGTGCTGGTGCTCTCCGCGTGGGTCGAGCAGGCCTTCGCCACCGACCTGCTCGCGACCGGCGCGGCCGGGCTCGGCTACCTGCTCAAGGAGCGGGTGGGCCGGGTGGAGGAGTTCCTGGTCGCGCTGCAGCGGATCGCCGAGGGCGGCACCGCCATCGACCCCGAGGTCGTCGAGCAGCTGCTCACCCGTCGTCCCGGCCGCGCGCTCGACCGGCTCAGCCCCCGTGAGCTGGAGGTCCTCGCGCTGATGGCCGAGGGCCTCGGGAACGCCGCGATCGGCCGGTCGCTGGTGATCACCGACGGCGCGGTGCACAAGCACATCCGCAGCATCTTCGCCAAGCTCGACCTCGCGCCCGACGACGAGGCCGACCGACGGGTGGTGGCGGTGCTCCGCTACCTGCACGGCGATCCCGGACGCTGAGCGGCGTCAGGCGGCGCGTTCCGCGTGCCGGGCCGCCAGCACGGGTGGGAGCCCCTCGGTCAGCATGGTCCGGCGTACCCGGCCGAGCGGCCTCGACATCGCGAAGCCGCCGACCCCGGTGTGCCGCCAGGTGAAGCGAGTCCCCGTCGGCGTCGGCTCGAGCCCGTACGCGACGCTCGTCGCCGGTCCCTCCGGCTCGCCCCGCCAGGAGTAGCGGAGCCCGCGCGGGGGCGTCGACCTCTACCTACCGGTCGGTAGGATCATCGTTGCTAGGTTGCCGGGGTGAGCGCAGCGTCCGAGGACCAGCAGAGCGGCCGGCGCGACGGCGCCGGCACGAGGAGCGCGGCGCAGCGTGTGGCCCTGGAGCTGTTCACGTCGAAGGGGTACGCGTCCACGTCGCTCCGTGAGATCGCCGAGCGCCTCGGCATCAACAAGGCGTCGCTCTACTACCACTTCGCCAGCAAGGAGGACATCCTCCGCTCGCTGTTCGCCGAGCGCGGCTCCGAGGTCGACGACCTGCTGGCCTGGCTGGCCGCGCAGCCCGCCGACCCCGGCCTGGTCCGGACCACGGTCCTGCGCTGGGTCGGCTCGTTCTCGGCCGACAAGCTGGCGGGCATCAGGTTCCTGGCGGCCAACCCGCTCGTGGCCCGGACGTCCGACGCGGACGGCGAGCGGATCGGCGACGGGCTGAACCGGCTGGCGGACCGGCTCGTGGCGCTGCTCCCGGCGCCGGACGGGGCCGACGTCGTCCTGCTCCGGATGGCGCTGAGCAGCATCAACGCCGCGGTCGAGGCGTCGGCGGGGAGCGGCGTCGCCGACGAGCAGGTCGTGCTGGCCGCCCGCCGCGCGGCCGAGGCGCTCCTGGGGCAGGTCGGTGCCTCGTGACCCTCGACGGGTCCGGCGTCATCCTGCTGACGGGCGTGATGGCGGCCGGGAAGTCCACCGTGGCGCAGCTGCTGGCCGAGCGGTTCGCGCGCTCCGCGCACGTCCGCGGCGACGTCTTCCGCCGCTTCGTCGTCTCGGGCGGGGTGGAGCCGTCGCCGGAGATGCCCGCCGAGGCGTACGCGCAGCTGCTGCTCCGCTACCGCCTCGCCACCGCGACGGCCGACGCGTACGCCCGGTCCGGCTTCGTCGCGGTGGTGCAGGACGTCGTCGTCGGGCCCGTGCTGAGCGACGTCGTGGCCATGATCGACACCCGGCCCCGGTACGTCGTGGTGCTCGACCCCGGACCGGCAGCCGTCGCCGCGCGTGACGCCGCCCGGGCGAAGACCGGCTACCGCGAGGGCTGGCGACCCGACGCGTTCGTCACGGACCTGCGCCGGAGCACCCCCCGGATCGGGCTCTGGCTCGACACGTCCGACCAGGAGCCGGAGACGACCGCGTCGATCATCCGGGCCCGCCTGGCCGAGGCGCTGGTCGACGACCGGTCGCCGGGCGCCGCAGGACCCTCCTAGGCTCGGCCCGTGGAACCTGGGACGCGCGCGATCGTCGAGCTGGCGTGGGCGCGTCGGCTGGGCCTGCCGGACGACGCCCTCGAGCCGGGCACGTCCTGGCGGCTCACCCGCTCCGACGACGCGCTGGCCATGTTCGTCAGCCTGTGGAAGCACCGCGTGCTGATCGGGCCCGACTGGCTGCTCGAGCGGGCCGAGGGCGTCGACGACGAGGAGCTCGTCTCGGGTCCGGGGCTGCTCGGGCTGACCGGACGCACCCCGGGCGGCGCTCCCGGCCGGCTCCTCGGCGAGGGCGTGCTGGCGTTCGCCGACCGCTACGTCGAGCACGAGGCGCTGGAGACCGTGGTGGTCGCCGACGACCCGCAGGCCGTGCACGACCTGGAGCGGCAGTGCCCGCCGGACGACGTCACCGAGGTGGGCCTGGCCGCGATGACCGAGCGGTTCGTGCTGCTGGACGACCGGGAGGCCACCACGGCCGGGTCGGGCTACGACGAGTGGGAGGGCATCCTCGCCCACGTCGGGGTCCTGGTCCCGCCGGCGCTGCGTCGGACGGGGCTGGGCACGCTCGCCGCTGCGATGGCCACGAACGACGCCCTCGACTCCGGGCTCGTCCCGCAGTGGCGGGCCCGGATCGAGAACGCCGCGTCGCTGGGCCTGGCCCGACGGCTGGGCTACGAGGCCGTCGGCACCCAGACGACGGTGCTGCTGACCACCGCGCCTGGACCGACCTGAGAGCAGGGGGACGAGCACGGAACGCGTGACCGGCGTGGGCGGATTCTTCTTCCGGTCCGCTGACCCGGCGGCGCTCGCGCGCTGGTACGCGACCCACCTGGGCGTGGACGCGCCGCCCGAGTCGTGCGGCGACAGGTCGTGGTGGCAGCAGGCCGGGCCGACCGTGCTCACGGGCACGCCGGCCGACTCCGAGCACCTCGAGGGCGCGAGCCACGGCTGGGCGGTCAACTTCCGCGTCGTCGACCTGGCCGCGATGGTCGAGCAGCCGCGTCGGGCCGGGATCGAGGTCGACGCGGCCTCCTAGGGTCGCGCCGCGTGGGGGCCGACCAGGTCGGTGACAGCGCCCTCCAGCTCGGGCCAGCGGAACGTGAAGCCCGCGTCGAGGAGCCGCTCCGGGACGGCCCACCGGCTCTTGAGCACCAGCTCGGACTCCTGGCGCAGCACGACCATGCCGACCTCGAGCAACCAGCGCGGCGCCGGCAGCCCGAACGGGGCACGCGCGGCACGGCGGAGCGCGGCCATCAGCGCCCGGTTCGTGCTGGTGCCGGGCGCCGCCAGGTTGACCGGGCCGGACAGCGCGTCGTGCTCGTCGAGGAACGTGATCGCCGCGAGCAGGTCGTCGACGTGGATCCAGCTGAACTTCTGGTCCCCGCCGGCCGTGTCGTCGTGCCGGTGCCAGACCGGTGGCCCGGTCGGGGTCGGGCCGATGCCGCGGTAGCGCCGGTGGCCGAACCACCAGCCGTCCTGCTGCGGCCCGCCCATCCCGAGCCGGGCGGCGGTCAGCAGCTTGTTCAGCGCGGGCCCGTCGCCGAGGACGATCGCCATCCGCAGCGCGACCCGTCGGGTCGCGGGCAGGTCGCCCGCGAAGAAGGTCCGCTCCCAGTCGCGGGCCACGTCGACGGAGAACCCCTCGCCGAGCTCGCCGTCGTCCTCGGTCTGCGGCCGGTCCGTGGCGTGCCGGTAGATCGTCGCGGTGCTGGCGTTCAGCCACAGCCGCGGCGGCCGGTCAGCCCGGCCCACGGCCTCGTGCAGCGCGCGGGTCGTGTCGGTGCGGGACGCGTAGATCTCGTGGCGGTGCGCGTCGCCGTAGCGGCACCCGACGCTGCGGCCGGCCAGGTTCACGAGCAGGTCGGAGCCGTCGACGGCCGCGTCGAGCGCCGCCGGGTCGTCCCAGCGGACGTCGGGGCCGCGACGACCGACCACGGCGACCTCGTAGCCCCGCGTGCGGAGGTCGTCCGCCAGCCGCGGTCCGATGAACCCGGAGGCTCCGGCCAGGACCGCACGTGGACCGCTCACGGGCTCACGCTGCCACATCCGCCAGACTCGCAGGCATGACGGCGGCAGCGGACTACCTGGCGGCGTACGACGCCCAGCTGCGGACCGACGCGGAGACCCCGAGCGCGCTCCGGGTCGAGCGGCTCGGCCCGCTCCGGCTGGTGACCTTCGCCGGCGGGCGCGGCTTCGTCACGTACCGCGACCTCGCGGGCGCCGACGCCGAGACCGTCGGGTCGTGGGTGGGGCAGGCGCTCGAGCACTACCGGCGAGACCCCACGATCGGCCACGTGGAGTGGAAGACCCGCGGCCATGATCATGGTCCCGGGCTGCACGAGTCGTTGGTCGAGAACGGCTTCGAGCCCGAGGAGACCGAGTCGATCATGATCGGCCGGGCCGACCTGCTCGACGTCGACGTGCCGCTGCCCGACGGGGTCCACCTGCGGCGCGTCACCGACGAGACGGACGTCCGCGCGATGAGCGCGATGCAGGACGTGGCCTTCGGGGACGCGGTGTCGCGGGAGACGGCCGACGCGCTGCTGCGGCGCCTGGCCCTGGACGACGGGATGGAGCTCTGGGTGGCCGAGGCCGACGGCGCGGTCGTCGGCGCCGGCCGGCTGGAACCGGTCGTGGGCACGGCCTTCGCCGGTGTCTGGGGTGGCGCCGTCCTCCCGACGTGGCGCGGGCGGGGGATCTACCGCGCGCTCACCGCCGCACGTGCCCGCTCGGCCCTCGCTCTCGGCAAGACCCTCGTCCACAGCGACTCGACGGCGTACTCGCGCCCGATCCTCGAGCGTTCCGGTCTGCTCGCCGTCTCCACGACGACGCCGTACCGGTGGCGGCGTACGCCTCAGGCCGTGCGCGCGTCGTAGCCGGCGCGCTCGGCGAGCACGTCGTCCATGTGCGTCTCGGCCCAGCTCTTGAGCCCGCGCACCATCTGGTGCAGCGAGACGCCGAGGTCGGTCAGCTCGTAGGAGACCGTCACCGGCACGGTCGCGACGACGGTCCGGGTGAGCAGCCCGTCCCGCTCCAGGGACCGCAGCGTCTGGGTGAGCATCTTCTGGCTGACCCCGCCCAGCCGGCGCGCCAGCTCCGAGTAGCGCATCGGGCCCTCGCCGCTCAGCGCGCACAGGGCGAGCGTCACCCACTTGTCGCTGATCCGGTCCAGCAGCTGCCGGCTGGGGCACACCGCCAGGAAGGCGTTGTACTCGGCCTTCGCCTCGTCCCGCTGCTGTGCTGCCGTGGTGGTGGCCACCGCTGCTCCTCGTGCGCTGAGTGCGTTACGCACCTTCAGGTGCCTACTTCCTTCCGGGATGCTACCGGTCATCCTGGGACGAGGAGCCGCTGACCTGAGGCAGCTCGACGACGGAAGGCAGCGGATGACCACGCGCACGACCTCGCTCCCGGGCGGCACCTGGACGCTGGGCGACCTGGAGGTGACCCGGTTCGGCTACGGCGCCATGCAGCTCGCCGGCCCCTGGGTGATGGGTCCGCCCGCGGACCACGACGGCGCCCTCGCCGTCCTCCGCGAGGCCGTCGGCCTCGGCATCACCCACCTCGACACGAGCGACGCGTACGGCCCGCACGTCACCAACGCGCTCGTCCGCGAGGCCCTGCACCCCTATCCGGACGCGCTGCACGTCGTGACCAAGGTCGGCGCGACCCGGGACGCGCAGGGCGGCTGGCCGCCGGCGCGTCGGCCCGAGGACCTGCGCCGCGCGGTCCACGAGAACCTCCGGGTCCTCGGCCTCGAGGTGCTCGACCTCGTCAACCTCCGGCTCGGAGACGCCCAGGGACCGCAGCCCGGCTCGCTCGCCGAGGCGTTCGAGACGCTCGTCGGGCTGCAGCAGGAGGGGCTGGTCCGCCACCTCGGCGTGAGCAACGCGACGCGGGAGCAGGTGGCGCAGGCGCGGTCGATCGCACCGGTCGTCTGCGTGCAGAACCTGTACAACCTCGCGCACCGCCGGGACGACGACCTGATCGACGAGCTCGCCCGGGACGGCGTCGCGTACGTGCCGTTCTTCCCGCTCGGAGGCTTCAGCCCGCTCCAGTCGAGCGCGCTCTCGGGGGTCGCCGACCGGTCGGGCGCGACGCCGATGGCGGTGGCCCTGGCCTGGCTGCTGCGACGTTCGCCGAACATCCTGCTGATCCCGGGCACCTCGTCCGTGGCCCACCTGCGCGAGAACGTGGCCGGCGCCGGCCTGGCCCTGTCCGAGGACGACCTCGTGGAGCTGGACCGGATCGGGCGGGACCAGTCCGGTCGGACGGACGCGCGGCCCGCCTGAGGTCAGGCGTCGTCGGTGCTGTCGTCCGTGCTGTCCCCGGTGACGTCGGCGGCTGCGGCGTCGAGCAGGGCGGCCCCGCCGAGCGGGTCGGCGTACCAGTGCTGGAGCTGCCAGCCGGATCCCGGGTCGCCGACGAGGGCGGCCATGCCCGTGTTGGCGAGGCGCAGCTCGTGCGCCTGCTCGGTGGCCATGCCCGTGGCGAGCGCGGTGAACACGCGGATCGCGGCGCCGTGGCTCACCACGACGACCGTCGCGTCGGCCTCGTGCTGCGCGGCGATCGCCGTGATCGCGCTGTCGTAGCGGCTCCAGAAGGCCCGTCCGTCCGGCCCGCCGGGCATGGCCCGGTCGAGGTCGCCGGCCAGCCAGGCCGCCAGGCACTCCACGTAGCCCGCGACCGCGTCGGGGTCGGAGCGCATCTCGAGGTCCCCGGCGGAGACCTCCTCGAGCCCGGGCCGGACCTGGACGGGCAGCCGGCGTACGGCGGCCAGCGGCTCCGCCGTCAGCTGGGTCCGGACGAGACGGGTGGCGTGGATCGCGTCGATGCGTTCGTCGACGAGGGCTCCGGGCACCGCCGCGGCCTGGGCCTCGCCCAGCGCGGTCAGGCCCAGACCGGGGACGGCGGTGTCGAGCGCGCCGGCGACGTTCGCGGGCGTCTGCCCGTGCCGGACGAGCAGCAGTCGCACGAGGAGAGCGTAGGTGACGTGCTAGGCGTCGGTGGCCGGGTGCGCGACGTCCGCCTCGATGATCGAGGAGGCGCCCGCGGCCCGCGCGTTGACGTTGCTGGTGTGCTCGTGGAGCCGGCTGATCGACGCCGAGTCGCCGATCGGCACGACGACGTGGACGCTGTCGCTGCCCTGCACGGCCGGGTGCTCCATCACCTGGTCCACGAGCTCTTCCCGGGCCTCGGGCGACACGTCGTGCGGCGCGCGGAGCGCGATCGACGCGACGGCGTCCGGCTCGGTCGAGGTCGAGATGTCGGCAGCGACGAGCTGGCCCTCGTGCCTGACCTTGACGGTCTCGTTCGTCACCGGGGCCTGCCGCCGGTCGTCGGTCGTGCCGCTCATGGTGCTCCTCGAGGCTGCTGGGTCAGAGCCGCAGGGTCTGCACCGTCACCAGGACGGGCACGGCTCCTCAACCTTCGCACCACCCGGGGCCGATGTCCACGCGCTAGGGGCGGTCGTCCCTGAGCTTGTCGCGGGGTGACTCGACCTCGTTCCCGAGCCTGTCGAAGGGCGCGGCGTTCCGCAGCGTGCGCGGTGACTCGACCACGTCCTCCGTGCTTCAGGTCGCTGCCCCGGGTACGGGTTCTGCCCGCCCTTCGACAGGCTCAGCACACCGGCTCAGTTGAGCGGGCGGGTACCTGCCGGCAGGACCCCGCCAGCGACGACCGCGGCGGCGGCGTCCTGCAGCGCGGTCAGGGCGACCCGCTGGGTGAAGGGGCCCGTCGAGACCCGGGCGACGCCGAGGTCCTGGAGCTCGTGGGTGGGCAGCGAGACGCCGGGGACGCTGATCACGGTCAGCTTCTGCGGCCCGAACGCCTCGGCGACCGTACGGATCTCCTCGCGGTCGACGAGGCCCGGCACGAAGACCACGGGGGCGCCGGCGGCGAGGAAGGCCTGCCCGCGCCGGATCGCCTCGTCGATCACGGCGGCGCGCGGGGCGTCGCCGGCCCGGACCACCGCGTCGGTGCGGGCGTTCAGCACGAAGTCGATGCCGGCGGCACGACCCGCGGCGAGCACGGCCTCGACGGCGGCCACGGCCTGGTCGAGCGGCTTCATCTGGTCCTCGAGGTTGCCCCCGACGACGCCGAGCTCGATGGCCCGGCGTGCGGTGGCTCCGGCGTCTCCGTAGCCCGCCTCGAGGTCCATGGTCACGGGCAGGTCCACGGCGGCGACGATCCGGCCGACCATGTCCAGGTGGAGGTCGAGCGGGATGTTCTCGCCGTCGTCGTAGCCGAAGGTCGCGGCGATCGAGTGGCTGGCCGTCGCCAGGGCCTTGACCCCGGGCGTCGCGGCGACGGTCCGGGCGGACACGACGTCCCACACGTTGGCGAGGACGAGGACGTCCGGGGCGGTGTGCAGGTCCAGCAGGGTCCGGGCGCGGTCGGCGAGGTCACTCATGACGTGGCCAACCCGCCGTGCGCCACGGCCATTCCCGCGACCTCGGGGTGGTCGGGCAGCTGCCAGCCGCTGTCGCGGCCCGCCTCGGCCGCCGGCCCGAGCAGCCCGACGAGGACGCGTTCGTCCAGCAGGGCGTCGGCGAGCGGCTCGGCGAGCGTGTGGAGGAGCGCCAGGTCCACGTCGGACAGTCCGTCGACCGTGTCCGAGTAGAGGTTCAGCGTGACGACCGGCGACCGGTCGGCGACCAGCAGGACCGACAGCACCGACCGCACGCCGAGCTCGGCGGCGGCCGCCGAGCACCAGCCGGGCCACCGGCTCTCGCGGCCCAGGTCGTGCGCGACGACGCTGTGCCCCGTCCGGGCGGCCTGCAGGGAAGGACCCTCGTCCAGCTCGTGCTGCAGCTCGTCGGCGCGACGGCTCGTGCTGTCGTTCGCCAGGCGCACCGCCAGCCGTCCCTCGTCGACGGTGCTGAGGCTGGCGTGCTGGCACCCGGGGACGAGCGTGGGGAGCAGGTCCACCCCGTGCTGCAGCCGGGCCCCCGGACCGGTCTCCGCCGACAGGGGACCTCGGCGCCGTGCGGCGACGGGCCCGGCGGACGGACGCGTGCGGGCGCGTCGTCGGACGAAGCGGTGGACGACGGAGGTGTCGTGCTCCTGCGCGGGCCGGCCGCAGGTGCGGCAGCCGAGGAACGGGGTCGTGGCCATGCGGCCTCCAGGTGCTTCAGGAGCTCGCGGCGTCGCGAGTCCTGCTCGATCGAACTGATCTGCTCCGCCCCCGGCACCGGTCAACCTACCGCTTCTCAGGTCTGAGCGCACCCGCGTTCACGGGACCGGGCTGAACGCCTCCCGGTGGTCCTCGACCCAGCGGGCGAAGCTCAGGGCCGACCGGCCCAGCACGTCCTCGACGCCCGGGAGCACGAGGCCGTCGCGGATCCCGACCGCGGCGGCCTGCATCGTGAGCAGCGAGTCAGCCAGCTGCTCGTTCACCCACGGGTTCGCCAGCAGCGCGGCGCGCGCCTGGTCGCGGGTGAGCTCCTCGAAGTGGATCGGCCGGTCCAGCACCTCGGCGAGGATGCGGACGCGGTCGAGCTGGCTGAGCGCCTCCGGACCGGACAGCGCGTACGCGTGCCCCGCGTGCCGCTCCGGGTCCAGGAGCGCGGCGACCGCGACCGCCGCGATGTCGACCTCGTGGGTCGGGGCGGCGGTGTACTCGCCGAAGGGCTCACGGACGACGCCGTCGGTCCGGATGCCCTCGGCCCACGACAGCGTGTTGGTCATGAACATGCCGGGCCGCACATGGGTCCACGTCATGGGCGAGTCCTCCACGGCCTGCTCGACGTCGAGGTGGCGCCGCCGCAGCAGCTCCATCCCCTCCGCGTCGTCCAACGCGGCACCGAGCGACGACAGGACCACCACGTGCTGCACGCCGGCGCCCACCGCCGCCGCCACCACGTCACGCACCCGTCGCGGCTCGGGGAACAGGAAGAGGGTCCGTACGCCCGCGAAGGCCTCGTCCGGCAGCTCCTGGGTGAGGTCGCCGACGACGGTCTCGACGGCGTCGGGCCAGACCACCCGTTCCGGGTGGCGGCTCAGCGCCCGGACCGGTTCGCCCGCGGCCACGAGCTGCTCGACGACCTGACGTCCGACGTTCCCCGTCGCGCCCGTGACCAGGATCATGGCCCGGACCCTAGCCCCACGGGACGTCTCGGCACCAGAGCACGACGACGGCTAAGGCGGGACGGTTGGATCAGCGGGCGGGTGGATCAGCGGGACGGGCGGATCAGGCGACGAAGGCCACGTAGGCGACGACCAGCCCGATCACGACGGCCAGCGACCCGGCGACCACGAAGACGACGCCGACCGTGGAGCCGTCGACGATGCCGCCCGCGACCACCGCGTCGTGCGGGTCGGTGGGGTTCACCAGGACGGGCACCTCACGTCCGACCGGGTTGCGCACCACGGTCGAGGTGTAGCGGTTCCAGAACAGGACCCGGGTGCCGTCGCGTTCGTACGCGACCTGGCACCGCGTCTGGTCCCCGTCCGGGCGGGTGGCCACCACCCGGCCCGGGTAGGGGTGCCAGGTGCGGCGCTGCCGGCGGTCGCTCGCGAGGGCTCGGGCCCCCAGCACGACGAAGAGTGCTCCGAGGAGCACGAACCCGGCGCTGAAGGCTGCGGCGGCCTGCCCGAACGTCACCCGAGGAGGTTAGGGCCGCAGAGGGTCGTCGTCCGTACGAGCCGGGCCGCCCGCCGACCGGCCCAGCCCGTCCAACCGGCTCACAACCGCTCAGAACCGCTCAGCCCCGCTCAGCGGGGGAGCGTGCCCCGGACGAGGCTGTGCTGGGAGTGTGCGGCGTCGCCGTCCTCGGGCTCGAGCGAGATGTCGACCGTCTCGTAGCCGTCCAGCCGGTCGTCGAGCCGCGGCGGCAGCCAGTAGCTGGCGTCCCCGGAGGAGGGCAGCACGCCGAGCGCGTACATCCGGCGCCCGTCGCCGTTGATGAGCCAGACCTCGTGGTAGTCCCGGTCCGTCGAGGGGCCGAGACCGGCGTGGACGCGGAGCATCAGCGTGTCGTCCTCCCGGACCAGCTCGGCGGTGCCCTCGCCGGCCTCGCCCGGCAGGGCGGCCAGCACCGTCCGGGCCACGGGCGCAGCGCCCTCCGGCCGGTGCAGGGAGCCGACCCCGAGGGTTCCGCCGACCCCGACGAGCAGACCGGCCGCCGCCGCCACCGCGGCGAGGGCACGACGGCGCCCGCCTCGGCGCGGGGCACGCGTCGGCCCTGCCGGCCCGGAGGAGGCGGCGGGCTCGTCGGTCGCGAGCTCGCGCTCGATCCCGGCCCACACGGTGGCGCTCGGGGTACGGACCTCGGTCGACGCGGCGGCACGCACGTCGCGGACGAGGTCGCGCAGCTCCGCGGCCCCGGCCTGGCAGGTCGGGCACGCGTCGAGGTGCGCCTGCTCCTCGGGCAGCAGCGCGTGCGTGGGGTCCGCGGCGGTCGCGGCGAGCTGGTCGGCGGTCAGGTGGGCCACGGCGCCGTCTCCTTCAGCCGGTCACGCAGGTGCAGCAGGGCACGGCGGGCGTGGCTCTTGACCGTCCCCAGGGGCAGGCCGAGCCCGTCCGCGATCTGGGCGTAGGTGTACCCCTCCCAGAAGGCCATCCGCAAGATCGTCCCACGCGGGTCCGGCAGCTGCTGGATCTCCGCGACCAGCACGAGCCGTTCGAGGTTGGTGTCGGGTGGTGAAGGGGTGGGAGACCCCGTGGCCGCCTCGGACTCGAGCGTCGTGGCCAGGCGCAGCTGGCGCTGCTGGCGCCGGTGGTGGTCGACGAGGCGGTGCCGGGTGATGCCGACGAGCCAGCCCGCGAGGCTGCCCCGGTCGGGAGCGAAGTCGGCCCGGCTGCGCCACGCGCTCACGAACACCTGCTGCGTCACGTCCTCGGCGTCGGCGTCACGTCGGAGCTCACGCTGGGCGAGGGTGTGCACGAGCGGCGACCAGCGGCGGTACGCCTCCTCGAGGCAGCTGCGGTCGCCGGCGACGAAGCCCCGGGCGAGACGTTCGTCGTCGATCATCGACTCCCCGTCCTCGGCCCCGACCTCGGCGTCGGGCTGCACCGGGAGGGTCCGGCGGGCCACGGGCACCCATGGTGCCGGACGCCCGGCGACGTCGGCGCTCACCGGGGGAGCGCCGTGACGACGAGGTTGTCCTGGTAGCCGCCGCGCTTCGCGTCGTAGACGCCGCCGCAGGTGATCAGGCGCAGCACCGCGGGGCCGGACCGGTCGAAGACGTCGTCGGGGGAGAAGTCGTCCTTGCTGATCCGCTGCACCTTCTTCACCTCGTACGTCGTGGTGCCGCCCCCGGTGTCGTGCACGTCGATCCGGTCGCCGCGCTCGAGACCCGCCGCCCGCGTCAGCGGGCCCGCGCCGTACCGGGCGCTGTCCACGTGGCCGGCGAGCACGACGGCGCCCCTGCGGTCGCCCGGTGCCGCGCCGAACCGGTACCAGCCGAGCTGCGTCGGCTTGTCCGGCAGGTCCATCTGCCCGTTGCGCGCGACCCCGGTGGGGACCACGTCCAGGTCCAGCCCGACGTCCTTGGCGACGACCCGCTCGGCGCCCTCGTGGGCGACGGGCTTGCGGGGTGCCGCCGACCGGGTGGCCCAGGTGCGGGCCGGGACGTCGCGTGGCGACGCGGACGGCGTCACGCTCGGCTCCGGGGACGAGCCGACCGCGGGGGGAACGGCCGGCTCGAGCTGTGTCGTCACGGGGACGTCGGCGGCCACGGTGGGCGCGGCGAGCACCTGCTGCCCCGCGAGGAGCACCAGCAGCGCGGACGCGACCAGGACGGCCGGCCAGAGCCAGCCGTCCCGCCGCGAGGGTCGTACGGTCACCGCGAGGTCACTTGAGGACGGAGACCTTCTGCGCCCGGCCGGAGCGGCCGAGCATCCGGGTGCCGGCGAAGAGCACGCCGGCGAGGCCGAGGCCCAGCAGGCCGAGGGTCGCGGGCGAGGCCGCGGCCGCCTGACCACCGGTGCCGCCGGGGACGCCGCCCGGGTTGTTGCCCATGCCGTCGATCGTCTGGACGGCCAGCTTCAGGTTGTCGTCCTCGGCCGAGCCCCAGGCGTAGACGATCGTCGTGGTGCCCTCCTCCAGGTCGACGTCGGCCGGACCGATGACGCTGTCGTCCTTGCCGGCGAGGGTGACGTCGGCGCTGATCGTCCCGGCGGGCAGGTCGGCCTTGGCCTCCTTCGGGTTCTCCAGGTCGGAGAAGGCCACGTCGCCGTCGGCGCGCACGTCCACGGCCGGGGCCGCGGCGTCGTGCCGCACGATCAGCCGCGCGTCGCCGGCGTCGATGCCGGAGACGTCGTTCGCGTACGCGGTGAGCTCGGGGTCGCCGCCGTCGTCGAGGTGCGCGACCACGGTGACGTTCGCGCCGGCCGGGACCTTCGCGTTGTCGAGCTCGGCGACCGCGTCGCCGTCGGCGCCGTCGCCGGCCGCGACGACCTTGAGGTCGTAGGTGCCGGCGGGCAGCTGCTGCGGGTCGGTCAGCGTGCCCGGCTCGAAGTCGGTCAGCAGGGCCTTGCCGTTGGCGTAGACGTCGACGGTGGCGCCCGGCACCGCGTGCAGGATCGACACGGTGGCCGTGTCGGCCGCGGACGCGGTGGTGGCCGGCAGGAGCAGGGCCCCAGAGGCGAGGGCCAGGACGAACGCCCCGACGAGGGGGCGGGGGTGGACGGACGTTCTCATGCGACCTCCAGGTGGCGTGGTTACCTGGACTGCGCCCGGGACGCGGATCGGGATGCAGCGGACCTGCAGGACGTTCAGGCCATCGGCAGCGTGCGGCGCGGGGTCACCGGGCCGAGCTGGGCGAGAGCGGCCTCCAGGCCCGGGGCGAGGGTCGCCACCGGGTAGGCCCAGTCGCCCCGGTCCACGGCCTCGGCCGGGCCGACGCCGGCCTCGGCGAGGCGACGTACCTCGCCGGCGATCGCCGCCAGCCGGCCGCGCTGCTCGTACACGTACGGCCGGTCGACCGGGTCCCCGTGCCCGGGGACCGCGCGGGTCGCCGCCGTCATCAGCCCGATCACGCCGTCGACCGTGACGGGCCACTCCTGCAGGAACGAGTCCGGCCCGAGCGACGGCGGCGCCGCGGACTCGACCAGGTCCCCGACGACCAGGAGGTCGGCGTCAGGCACGATCACGACGAGGTCGCCGCTCGTGTGCCCGCGGCCGAGGTGCGCCACCTCGACCCGCCGGGCGCCCAGGTCGAAGGCGACGGCGAGCACCATCGTGCGGTTCACCCCGGGCACGTCCTCGTGCCCGACGGTGATGAGGTCGTCGAAGGCGGGCAGGCCGCGTACGTGGTCACGGTGGGCGTGCGTGACGACCACGACCTCGAGCGGCACGTCGGTCACCTCGGCCACCGCGGCCCGGACGGCCCGCCCCTGCTCGGGGCTCGACCCGGTGTCGACCAGCAGGGCACGCCCGCTCCCGGCGACGAGCACGAGGTTCACCGCGTCCGGCTCGGCGACCGCCCGCCACACCGAGGGGGCGAACTCCCGCCAGGGGCCGAGCGAGAACGACGGCTCGGCGTCCTGCTCGGGCTCGGTCACCGGGCTAGACTGGCACTCACCGCACGCGAGTGCCAAGCGCACGCGCCGTCGTGCGGCCACAGGCACAGGGCGAAGGGGGTGATCGGCATGGATGATCGCAAGCTGCAGGTGCTCCGGGCCATCGTCACCGACTACGTCTCGAGCCAGGAGCCGGTGGGCTCCAAGGCGCTGGTCGACAAGCACGACCTCGGGGTCTCCCCGGCCACGGTCCGCAACGACATGGCGGCGCTGGAGGAGGAGGGCTACATCACGCAGCCCCACACCAGCGCGGGCCGCATCCCGACCGACAAGGGCTACCGGCTGTTCGTCGACCGGCTCGGCACGGTCAAGCCGCTGTCGTCCGCGGAGCAGCGGGCGATCCAGACCTTCCTGTCCGGCGCGCTCGACCTCGACGACATCCTGCTGCGCACCGTGCGGCTGCTGGCCCAGGCGACGCAGCAGGTCGCGATCGTGCAGTACCCGACGCTCAGCCACTCCACGGTGCGCCACGTCGAGCTCGTCTCGCTCTCGTCCACCCGGGTGCTGCTGGTGCTGATCACGTCGACCGGACGCGTCGAGCAGCGCTCGGTCGAGGTCCCCGAGCCGGACGAGGCCAACCTGGGCGAGCTGCGTACGCGGTTGAACGCCGCGGCCGCCGGCCGCACCCCGGAGGAGGCCGGCAGCGGGCTCTCCGCGCTGCTGGGGTCCCTGCCCGAGCCGGCCCTCCCGCTCGGGCGCGCCGTCGTGTCCACGCTGCTCGAGATGCTCGGCAGCGAGACCTCGAGCCGGATGGTCATCGGGGGGATGCCCTACCTCTCGCGCTACGCCACCGACCCCGGCAGCATGAAGCCGGTGCTGGAGGCGCTCGAGGAGCAGGTCGTCCTGCTCACCCTCCTCGGCGAGGCCACGTCCGACGCCGTCACCGTACGGATCGGGCAGGAGAACCCGTTCAAGGAGCTCCAGACGACCTCGGTCGTCGCCAGCGGCTACGGCAGCCGCGCCACCCTCGGGGTCGTCGGTCCGACACGGATGGACTACCCCTCCACGATGGCCTCCGTCCGCGCGGTCGCGCGGTACGTGGGCCGATTCCTCGCGCAGGGCTGATCAGAAA
Organism: uncultured Friedmanniella sp.; assembly: GCA_964251895.1. Taxonomy (GTDB): domain Bacteria; phylum Actinomycetota; class Actinomycetes; order Propionibacteriales; family Propionibacteriaceae; genus Microlunatus. The sequence goes on along the minus strand of CAXULL010000019.1, from coordinate 13,487 downwards.
CAGGATGACCGACCGCACCCATGGCTGCTGACTACTACGAGACGCTCGGCGTCTCCCGCGACGCCTCGCCCGAGCAGATCAAGAAGGCCTACCGCCAGCTCGCGATGAAGCTCCACCCCGACGTGGCCACCGAGGCCGACGCGGGGGAGAAGTTCAAGGCGGTCGCCGAGGCGTACGAGGTCCTCGCCGACCCCAAGAAGAAGGACCTCTACGACCGGGGTGCCGACCCGCTGGGCGGTGGTCTGGGCGGCGGCTTCTCCGGCGGCTTCAGCCAGCAGGGCGGCTTCGACTTCGGCAACCTCGTCGACGCGATGTTCGGCGGGCAGACGACGCGCGGGCCGCGGTCGCGCGTCCGCCGCGGCCAGGACGCCCTCGTCCGGCTCGACCTCGAGCTGGCGGAGGCCGCGTTCGGCGTGACCAAGCCGCTGCGCGTCGACACCGCCGTGCTCTGCCCGCTGTGCCAGGGCAGCGGCGCTCAGGAGGGCTCCGAGCCCGTCGAGTGCCGCACCTGCCACGGCCAGGGCGACGTCACGCACGTGCAGCGGTCGTTCCTCGGCGACATCCGCACCACCCAGCCGTGCCCGACCTGCGGCGGCTACGGGACGGTCATCCCCAACCCGTGCCCCGAGTGCTCGGGCGACGGGCGGGTGCGCTCGGCCCGCACGATCAACGTCAAGATCCCGGCCGGCGTCAGCACCGGCAACCGCATCCACCTGGCCGCGCACGGCGAGGTCGGCGCGGGCGGCGGCCCGGCCGGCGACCTCTACGTCGAGCTGGTGATCGCGCCGCACGAGGTCTTCCGGCGCGAGGGGGACGACCTCGAGGTCACCGTCCGGATCCCGATGACCGCGGCCGCCCTCGGCACCGAGGTGGCGGTGCAGACGCTCGAGGCGGACCTGCCCGACACCGACGACGGGGACCGCGAGGTCCGGGTCACGGTGGCGGCGGGAACCCAGTCCGGCACCCGGGTCGCGCTCGACGGCTGGGGCGTGCCCAAGCTGCGCTCGAACGGGCGCGGCGACCTCGGCGTGACGCTGCTGGTGCAGACCCCGACGCGGATCGACGACGAGCAGCGCGAGCTGCTGCGCCAGCTGGCCGAGCTGCGCGAGGAGACCGCGCCCGAGGTGACCGTGCAGAAGCAGGGCCGCGGCGTGTTCGGTCGCCTCCGCGACGCCTTCGCCGACCGCTAGGACCGGACAGGCCGCTGTATGTGCGCCCAGCCAGCCCGGCTCTACCCGGCCCCGGTCCCCGGGTCGAGGCGACAGCCGCACACCTGCGGGCCAGCCGCACAGGCAGCGGCCTGTGCGGCCGGCCCGGGGCTGTGCGGCTGCGGAGGGCGGGGCCGGTGACCGACGCGCTCTTCCTGCTCGAGAGCCTCGCCGGGACGCGACCGACGGTCGGTGGCGAGGTCCTCGTCGACGGGGCCGAGGGTCACCACGCGGTGACCGTGCGCCGGCTCCGGGCCGGTGAACGCGTGGTCGTCGCGGACGGCGCCGGCGGCGGCGTGCGCGGGGAGGTCGTCGACGCGAGCAAGGCCGGGCTGCGGGTGCACGTCCTGGAGGTGCTCGACGAGCCCGCACCCTCCGTACGCCTGGTCGTCGCGCAGGCGCTGGCCAAGGGCGACCGAGGAGAGCTGGCCGTGGAGATGCTGACCGAGGTCGGCGTCACCGAGGTCGTCCCGTGGCAGGCGTCGCGTTCGGTGGCCCGGTGGTCGGCCGACCGGGTGGACCGTGGGCTCGGCCGCTGGCGCAGCACCGCCCGGGAAGCAGCCAAGCAGTCGCGCCGGCTGCGGGTCCCGACCGTGTCGGACCCCGTGGGTACGCGGGCCCTCGCGGAACGCCTGGGCCGCGCCGACCTCGCCCTGGTGCTGCACGAGGACGCGAGCGACCCCATCGCCGCCGTGCCGCTGCCCGGCGCCGGCGAGGTCGTCGTCGTCGTCGGGCCCGAGGGTGGCATCAGCCCCGAGGAGCTGGCCGCGTTCGACGCGGTCGGCGCGCGGACCGTCCGCGTCGGCGACCACGTGCTGCGGACGTCGACCGCCGGCGTCGTCGCGCTCGCCGCCCTGCTCAACCGCTGACGTCCCCTGCCCGTCAGCGACGGGCCGCGTAGACGCGGCGGACGACGTCCTCGACGTCCGGCTCCTCGACCGCGAGGTCGACGACCTCGGCCAGCGCGGACACCGCGGTGAGCACCCGTGCGGCGGTGGTGACCTCGGCGTCGAAGGCGAGCCGCTGCCGCAGGCCGCCGCCCTCGCTGCCCAGGTGCCGCGTCGCCGGGACGCCCGTCAGGTCCGGCCCCGCCTCGGCCAGGTCGACCACCAGCACCCGCTCGGCGCCGACGGTGCGCGACAGCCCGGCGAGCGTCCCCGCGTACGCCAGCCGGCCGCGGTCGACCAGGAGGACCCGTTCGCAGAGCCGTTCGACGTCGCCCATGTCGTGGGTGGTCAGCAGCAGGGTGGTGCCGTGGTTCCGGCGCTCGGCGGTGAGGAAGTCCCGGAGCCGCTGCTTGGAGAGCACGTCGAGGCCGATGGTCGGCTCGTCGAGGATCACCAGGCGCGGTGAGTGCAGCAGGGCCGCGGCGACCTCGGCGCGCATCCGTTGCCCGAGCGACAGCTGGCGGACCGGGGTCGACCAGAACTCGGCCATCTCCAGCCGCTCGACCAGCTCGTCGGTCCGCTCCCGCTCGCGGACCGTGCCCAGCGCGTGGATCGAGGCGAGGATCCGGAACGACTCCCGCACCGGCAGGTCCCACCACAGCTGCGAGCGCTGCCCGAAGACCACGCCGACCTGGCGAACCAGCTGCCGACGGTCGGCGACCGGACGCAGCCCGCAGGTGCGGACGGTGCCGCGGGTCGGCACCAGGATGCCGACGAGCATCTTGATCGTCGTCGACTTGCCGGCGCCGTTCGCGCCGATGTAGCCCACGGCCTCGCCCGGCTCGACCCGGACCGTGAGGTCGTCGACGGCGACGACCGTGCGCCGCCGGAGCCCGTCGCGCACGCGGAACTCCCGGGACAGCCCGGTGGTCTCGATGATCGGGTCCGTCATCCGCCTCCTCCCTGGTAGTGCCGGACGCCCCAGCGCCAGACGATCAGGGCGGCGGTCCACGCCCACACCGCCGCCACCGGGGCGCACCAGCCCAGCCACGACGGCAGCCACTCCACGCCCGGGAGCCCGAGCAGGGTGACCACCGGGAGGTAGCCCGTGAAGGCCACGGGGAACCGAAGGCGAACACCGCCTTGACCGGCCGCGACCACACCCCGGCCGGCTGGGTCGCGGCGTAGCGGCCACCGTAGACGAAGGCGTTCGTCATCTCCGCGCCGTCGACGACGAAGAACTGCAGCCCTGCGGCCAGCACGAACATGGCCGCCGACGTGGCCACCCCGCTCACCAGCGCGAGCGCCAGCAGCGCGACCGCGGCCGGCGTGGCGTGCACGTCGTTGACGACGAGCCCGACCACGAGCGCGGACACAGCGACCGCGGCCCGGGCCACCCGGCGCAGGCTGACGTCGCTCGTGACCAGCTGCAGCAGCAGCGGCTGCGGCCGCAGGTAGAAGACGTCGAGCGTCCCGGCGCGCAGCAGGACGGCGAGGCCGTCGCAGTGGCCGAAGGCGAGGTCGGCGAGGGAGAAGGCCAGGTCGGACAGCCCGAAGACCAGCAGCACCTGTCCGAACCCGAGCCCGCCGAGGCTCGTGACGCTGTGGAACAGCACCCAGATCTCGGCGAGCTCGACCAGCCCGACGAGCAGCGAGCTGGCCAGGTCGAGGCGGAACGACGTGCGATAGCTGCGCTGCGCGCGGACGCGGGAGCCCAGCACCGCACGGTAGGGCGCGGTCCGTCCGACGAGGCCCGAGAGGTGGCTCATCCGCCCTGCACCTCCAGCCGGACGCGGCCGGCCCTGGTCAGCACGGCGCCGAGCGCGGCCGTAGCCGTGAGCCAGGCGAGCTGGACGCCGACCAGCCCGAGCGAGGTGCCCAGGTCGACGCGGCCGGACAGGACGTCGACGGGGTGCTGCAGCATCGAGGGGAACGGGGTGGCGGCCGCGACCGCCTGCAGCCAGCCCGGGAAGAGCGGGACGGGCACGAACAGCCCGGCCAGAAAGCTCGAGAAGATCATGTAGAAGAGCTCGAGCCCCCGCCCCTCGACCAGCCAGAAGCGGGCGGCGGCCACCAGGTAGACGGTCGTGCAGGACAGCACGATCCCGATCAGCACGCTGAACGCCCCGAGCAGGTAGGGCAGGGGCGTGGTGGGCATGGCCATGCCGACCACCAGGACGCCGAGGAGCACGGACGGCAGCCCGCGCGGCAGCAGGGCGAACAGCCGCTGCCCGACCTCGAGGGTGACGCTCGCCGCCTGCACGTCGAGCGGCCGGACGAAGTCGACGGCGATGTCGCCGCTCTTGATCCGGTCGGCGACGTCGGTGCGGCCGAAGAGGTTCACCGAGCCGAGCAGGCCCTGGCTCAGCCAGACGTACGCGCTCATCGTGCCGAGGTCGTAGCCGCTGACACTGCCGCCGGCGGCGTCCACGGTGGCGAAGAGGATCCCGACCTTGAGCAGCCCGAAGGTGGCGTTCGCGACGAGCCCACCGAGCGCGGCGAGGCGGTAGGTCGACCCGCGGCGGAAGCCGGCGACGAGCAGCCGCCAGTAGGTCCTCACCGTCGCGCGCACAAGCGCGAGAACCTACGCCCCCCGGAACGACGACCACAAGCGGTTTGCCGCCGCCCCGTGGTGGACCTGTGGCGTGGACCCGGTGGCGCGTCGCCGCTGCATGGCAGGCTGGCCCCATGAGCGATGCGAGTGACTCCGCCGACGTCCAGTCGTACGAGCAGACCCCCGACGAGATCGACCAGATGGACCAGGACCAGCTGCAGCCGTACAACAACCTGGACAACAGCGTCGTCGCGGACGCGCTGGACGAGGGCTACTCCCCGCCGGAGCGCCCGTCGGCGCTGATCCGCGAGGGCGCGCACGAGACGCTGGACCAGCGCCTGTCGGAGGAGATCCCCGAGCCCGACCCCTACTCCGACGACGACGTCGACGAGGAGGACAACCTCACCGTCCGCGCGGACGAGGAGGGCCTCGACGACGGCGAGGTCGGTGACGTGCGCGCCGGTCGGCTGGTCGACCCCAACGAGGGCATCGGGCTGGACGAGGACGGGGACCTCATCGGCGAGGACGTGGGCGTCGACAGCGGCGCGGCGAGCGCCGAAGAGGCCGCCATGCACATCGTCCCGGAGTGACGCTCTACCCCCCGGTCGAGCCGTACGCGGAGGGTCTGCTCGACGTCGGTGACGGCCAGCAGATCCACTGGGAGGAGTGCGGTGACCCGGCGGGCAAGCCGGTCGTGTTCCTGCACGGCGGCCCGGGCGGCGGGGTCTCGCCCGGCGTCCGGCGCCTGTTCGACCCGGAGCGCTACCGCGTGGTCCTGTTCGACCAGCGCGGCTGCGGCCGCAGCGTCCCGCACGCGAGCACGCCGGAGGCCGACCCGGCGGTCAACACGACCTGGCACCTGGTCGACGACATCGAGCGGCTGCGCGAGGACCGCGGGGTCGGGCGGTGGCAGGTCTTCGGTGGTTCGTGGGGGAGCGCGCTGGCGCTCGCGTACGCCGAGACGCACCCCGAGCGCGTGACCGAGCTGGTGCTGCGCGGCATCTTCACGCTGCGCCGCAGCGAGCTGGACTTCTTCTACGGCGGCCCGGCCGGTCAGCTCCTGCCCGAGCGGTACGCGGGCTACCTCGCGCCGCTGCTCGAGCGCGGCCTCGTCGAGGTCACGCCGGGTGGCCTGGTCGTCGGCGACGTGATCGCGGCGTACCACGAGCTGCTCTTCGACCCGGACCCTGCGGTGCACGGTCCGGCCGCCGTCGCCTGGGCCACCTGGGAGGCCTCGGCGATCACGCTGGTGCCCGACGAGGCGCTGATCGCCGAGTTCGCCGACCCCGCCTACGCGCTGGCGTTCGCGCGGATCGAGAACCACTACTTCGTCAACGCGGGCTGGTTCTCCACCACGCCCGCGGGGGAGGGCCAGCTGATCGCCGACGCTCCCCGGCTGGCCGACATCCCGGGCGTGATCGTCCAGGGCCGCTACGACCTCTGCACCCCGGCCGTGACCGCGTACGACCTGCACCGCGCCTGGCCGCAGGCCGAGCTGGTCGTGGCGCCGACGTCCGGGCACGCCTGGAACGAGCCGGAGATCAGCGCTGCGCTGGTCGCGGCGACGGACCGGTTCGCGGAACGCTGGCCGCTCGAGGGCTGAACTTCTCGCCTTCCGACCACCTGACAGGTGGTCGGAAGGCGAAAAGATTCTCGGACCGACCCAGCCGACCCAGCCGACTCGCCGCGCTTACCCGGTGGTCGACCCCATGACGAGCGCGCCGACCCCGGCGACGAACGTCGCGTACCGGCCGTCACCGCCCGGTCCGGCGGAGAGCTGGAACAGCCAGCCCAGCGAGTCGTGCTCGTCGGCGGTGAAACTGTCGATGCTCGTGGCGGTGTAGTAGTGGGTACGCACAGACTGACTCGCTTTCTCCCTGTGCCCAGCGGGTCCGGCTCACTAGACTGGACCCTTCATGTGCCCGAGCGGCACGCAGAACCAGGTGAGGACCCTCCTGAGCAGGTCAGAGATCAGCCGGCCGAAGCGCCCTGCGCGGCCCGTCAGCACGACCGACATCCGTGGCGAGCTCGCGGCGCTCGCCGTGGAGCCCGAGGAGGGCGGCAGCGCCTTCGAGGAGCTCCGTCGGGTGACCGTCCCCGTGTCCGTGGAGATGGTCAACCTCCTCGGTCCGCGCGACGAGTTCCTGCGCATCCTGGAACGTGACCTGAGCGCGGGCGTGCACGTGCGCGGCAACGAGATCACGCTGTCCGGCGCGCCCGCGGCCGTCGACCTCGGCGTCGACGTCATCACCGAGCTGGTCACCGTGCTCCGCACCGGCCAGGGCCTCACCGCCGACGCGGTCGAGCGCACGGTGTCGATGCTGGCGGAACGTTCCGGGCGCGAGGACGCGCGTCCGGCCGACGTGCTGACGCACAACATCCTGTCGTCGCGCGGCAAGACCATCCGGCCCAAGACGCTGAACCAGAAGCGCTACGTCGACGCGATCGACAAGCACACGGTCGTCTTCGGCATCGGCCCGGCCGGCACGGGCAAGACGTACCTCGCCGTGGCCAAGGCCGTCCAGGCGCTGCAGGCCAAGGAGGTCAACCGGATCATCCTGACCCGGCCGGCCGTCGAGGCCGGCGAGCACCTGGGCTTCCTGCCCGGCACCCTGAACGACAAGATCGACCCGTACGTGCGCCCGCTCTACGACGCGCTGCACGACATGCTCGACCCGGACACGATCCCGCGCCTGCTGACGGCGGGCACGATCGAGGTCGCACCCCTGGCGTACATGCGGGGCCGCACGCTGAACGACGCGTTCATCATCCTCGACGAGGCGCAGAACACCTCGATGGAGCAGATGAAGATGTTCCTCACCCGGCTCGGCTTCGGTTCGCGGATGGTCGTGACGGGCGACGTCACGCAGGTCGACCTGCCCAACGGCACGACCAGCGGCCTGCGCCAGGCCGAGGCCATCCTGAGCGAGGTCGACGACCTGTCGTTCTGCCACCTGACCGCGCACGACGTCGTGCGGCACAAGCTGGTGGGCCGCATCGTCGCGGCGTACGAGACCCACGACGCCCTGCAGCCGCCGCCCGCCGGCGCGCGACGCTGAACCCCCGCGCAACCCCGAGATCGAGAAAACTGTGACTGTCGACATCAACAACGAGTCCGGTCTGGAGGCCGACAGTACGGGCCTGGTCCGGCTCGCCACCTTCGCGCTGGGCCAGCTGCGCATCCACCCGCAGGCCGAGCTGTCGATCCTGCTGGTCGACGAGGCCACCATGAGCGCCTACCACGAGAAGTACATGGGCGAGCCGGGGCCGACCGACGTGCTCAGCTTTCCCATGGACGAGCTCCGCCCGCCCGACGACGAGGACGACGAACCGCCCGCGGGCATGCTGGGCGACATCGTGCTGTGCCCGGCGATCACCGACGCGCAGGCCCGCGAGCACGGCCGCACGGCGCAGGCCGAGGCGGAGTACCTGCTGGTGCACGGCCTGCTCCACCTGCTCGGCTACGACCACGCGGACGAGGCGGAGCACGCCGAGATGTTCGGGCTGAAGGACAAGATCCTGGCGGCCTGGGAGCTGGAGCGACCCGAACGCGCGGGCGCGGCCCGATGAACGGCGCCGACTGGGGCCAGCTCGTCATCGCCCTGCTGCTCGTCGTCCTGGCCGGGATGCTGGCCGCGTCCGAGGCCGCCCTGAGCTCGATCTCCAAGGCCCGCGCCAACCGCCTCTGCGAGGAGGGCCGGCCCGGTGCCGCCCGCCTGCGCAAGCTCGCGGACGACCCGCCCGCCTACCTCAACACCGCGCTCTTCGTCCGTACGGTGCTCGAGATCTCCGCCGTCGTGCTCGTGGCGAAGGTGGTGTTCACCAACGTCGACGTGTCGTGGGAGGGCGGGGCGCTCGCCGCCGGCGTCATGATCGTCGTCTCGTTCATCTTCTGGGGCGTCGCGCCGCGCACGCTGGGCCGCCAGCACGCCGACTCGGTGTCGCTCGCCGCCGCCGGCCCGCTCGGGCTGCTGACCACCGTGCTCGGGCCGCTGCCGCGGCTGCTGATCATGATCGGCAACGCCCTGACGCCCGGCAAGGGCTTCGTGGACGGACCGTTCTCGACCGAGGCCGAGCTGCGCGAGCTCGTCGACCTGGCCGAGACGAGCTCGGTGATCGACTCGGGCGAGCGCCGGATGATCCACTCCGTCTTCGACCTCGGCAACACGATCGTGCGCGAGGTCATGGTGCCGCGCACGGACATGGTCTTCATCGAGGAGCACAAGACGCTGCGGCAGGCGGTCTCGCTCGCGCTGCGGTCGGGCTTCAGCCGGATCCCCGTGATCCGCGACGGCCTCGACGACGTCGTCGGGATCCTGTACCTCAAGGACATCATCAAGCGCACGTACGACGCACCGGACGTGCAGTCGACGGAACGCGTCGCCTCGGTGATGCGGCCGGTCTCCTGGTGCCCGGACTCCAAGCCCGTGGACGAGCTGCTGCAGGAGATGCAGCTCAAGCGCGTGCACCTGGTCGTGGTGGTCGACGAGTTCGGCGGCACGGCCGGCATGGCCACGATCGAGGACATCCTCGAGGAGATCGTCGGCGAGATCACCGACGAGTACGACGTGGAGCCGACCGACGTGACCCCGCTCGGCGAGGACCGCTTCCGCATCTCCTCCCGGCTCCCGCTGGACGAGCTCGGTGACCTCTACGGTCTCGAGCTCGACGACGAGGACGTCGAGACCGTCGGCGGCCTCATGGCCAAGCAGCTGAACAAGGTGCCGATCCCCGGGTCGGTCGTGACGTACGCCGGCCTCGAGCTGGTCGCGGAACGTTCCTCGGGTCGGCGCAACCGCATCGGGACCGTCCTGGTCACCCGGGCGCAGGACCCGGACGCCGAGCCGCAGGCCGAGCAGGCGCCCGCCCACGAGGAGTCGATGGCATGAGCCCCGCAGCGCTGAGCACCGAACCGCTCGACACCCCCTCCGACCCGGAGGACATCAAGATCATCACCCTGGCCCGCAGTGCGCTCGCCCGCACCAGCGCCGTGCAGGGGGCGTGCGTCCGCGACACCGAGGGACGCACGTACGCCGCGGCGGCCGTCGCGCTGGAGCACCTGACCCTGTCGGCCGTGGCCGTCGCCGTCGCGATGGCCGTGTCGTCGGGCGCCGAGGGGCTCGAGGCGGTCGCCGTCGCGACCGACGACGACCCCGACCCGTACGCGCTCGACGCCGACCTGGACGTCGTGCGCGACCTCGGGGGCGAGGGCGTCGCCCTCTGGGCCGTCGACCCCCGCGGCGTCGTCCGCGGCCGGGTGCTGACGTGAGGCCCTCGATGCCCGGGTCCCTCGACGGCACGGAGACGCCCGAGGGCTTCAGGTCCGGCTTCGCCTGCTTCGTCGGACGCCCGAACGCCGGCAAGTCGACGCTCACCAACGCGCTGGTCGGTTCCAAGATCGCCATCGCGTCGTCCAAGCCGCAGACCACCCGGCACGCCATCCGCGGCATCGTCAACCGGTCCGACGCGCAGCTGGTCCTGATCGACACCCCCGGGTTGCACCGGCCGCGGACGCTGCTCGGTGAGCGGCTGAACGACCTCGTCCGCGGCACCTGGAGCGAGGTCGACGTGGTGGGCGTGTGCCTGCCGGCCGACCAGAAGATCGGCACGGGCGACACGTACCTCGTCGGCGAGATCGCCAAGCTGCCGCGCCGGCCCGTGCTCGTCGCCGTCGCGACCAAGTCCGACCTCGTCGGCCAGACCCGGATGGCCGAGCACCTGATGGCCATCCAGGCGCTCGAGGAGAAGCTCGGCATCACCTGGGCCCACATCGTCCCGGTCTCGTCGGTCACCGACGACCAGCTCGACGTCCTCGCCGACACCCTGGTCTCGCTGCTGCCGGAGGGCCCGCCGCTCTACCCGGGCGGCGAGATCACCGACGAGCCCGAGGAGACCCTGGTCGCCGAGCTCATCCGCGAGTCCGTGCTCGAGGGGGTCCGCGACGAGCTGCCGCACTCGATCACCGTGGCGATCGAGGAGATGGGCCTGCGCGAGGGGCGGCCGGCGGACAGGCCGCTGCTCGACGTGTTCGCCTCGATGATCGTCGAGCGCGACTCGCAGAAGGGCATCATCATCGGACACCGCGGGGAGCGGCTCCGTGACATCGGCGAACGTTCGCGGCACCAGATCGAGGCGCTGCTCGGCACGCCGGTCTACCTCGACCTGCGGGTCAAGGTCCTGAAGGAGTGGCAGACCAACCCCAAGCACCTCAACCGCCTCGGCTTCTAGCGCGAATCTTCCTCCTCGCGCTCGCCCCCGCCCTGACGCTTCGGTCTTCGTCTACCCGACGCTCGGAGGGGTCGGGGCGTCGAGCTGACGCTGGTACGTCGCGAAGGTCTTGGACAGCCGGTAGCCCAGCGCCTCGTTGACCCGGATCATCGGCGTGTTCTCGACGTTGTTCCAGGTCGCGACCACCTCGAGCCGGGGCTCGACCTCAGCGAGCCAGCGCATCATCTCGATCTTGAGCGCGACGCCGAGACGGTGCCCGCGGTGGTCGCGGGCGACCGCGGTGTCGTGCTGGTAGGCCTCGCGCGGCGCCCAGGGCCGGACGGCCAGGTACGTGTGGCCCGCCACCTCCCCGGTCCGGCGGTGCCGGGCCACGACCCGGTGCACCCGGTCGCCGCGCAGCACCCGTGCCAGCTCGCCGTCGCGCATCCGGTCCAGGTCGTAGACCTCGTCCTCGAAGGTCAGCGCACCCATCGGCGCGTCGTTGATCGCCGCGGTGACCGCGATCAGCTCGGCGAGCAGCGTGTCGTCGTACGGCGGGTCCAGGCGCTCGAGCACGTAATCGCGGGCGTGCTCGGCCGCGTCCTGCTCCAGCCGGTCGATCTCGGCCGCGTCCACCTCCGCGAGCACCTGGTGCCGGCGGGCGTCACGGCTGCCCAGCGTGAACCCGTGCCGCGTGAGGAACGCGCTCAGGACCCGGTCGTCGTCGGCGGTGCCGACCCAGAGCGTGGTCCGCCCGAGCGCGAGGGTCCGGCGTACGAGCTCGTCGAGGAGCAGCTCCTCGTGACCCTGCCCCGGGAACCCGGGGTGCAGCATCAGGTGGGCCTCGACCAGCTGAAGGTTGTCGTGGACCGGGACGTGCAGCCCGAGGGAGCCGACCGCCTCACCCGCCTCGTCCAGGAGCAGCGTCGTCAGGACCGGTCGGAGGTCCCCGCCGTGGCGGAGCTCGTTGCGGACGTCCTCCACGCGCTGGACGAAGGCCTCCGGGTCGTCGTGGGCCCAAATCAGCCCGGTCAGTCGGGTCAGGGTCTCGACCTGCCCGTCGTCGTACGGGTCGACCTCCACGAGACGCATCGACCCAGGTTGGCGCAGCGCCGATCGGCCTGTCGAACCGTTTACCCGCCCCGGACCCCCAACCCAACCCGCGCCCCAGCCCCGCCCCCACCCTCGGCCCCCGCCCCCGCCCCCGACCCCGCCCCCGCCCCCGATCCCCAGGAACCGCTGACTCCCGACCTGCTGGCGAGCGGATCCGATGTCGTCGCTCAGCGTTTCCTGCTCAGGGGAGAGCGAGGGGGAGGGGGAGAGCGAGGGGGAGGGGCGGGGGCTGAGGAGAGGTGCGGGGGCTGAGGAGGGGGTGAGGGGCGGGGGTGGTTGGCGCCGCCGCGGCGGTGGGCTAGGGTGCTGGACGTGGCTCGACGCGTGCGTGCTCTCCTGAGCACCCTCATTCTTCGTCGCCGCAGCGAGGCCTCTTAACGGCCGGCCTCCTCGCTGCGGGGTTTCTGCCTGTGTCTGGCCGACTCCCACCCAGCAGCGAGGACCTCGATGAGCACGATCTCTCCGTCTCCGACCCCGTTCGGAACCCGGCCGCAGGCCGTCCCGACGCAGACGTCCAGCCCGATGCCGTACGGGCGCTACCGCGCCTTCCCGCCCATCGACCTGCCGGACCGCACCTGGCCCGCGGCGCGCATCACCCACGCGCCCCGCTGGCTGTCGACCGACCTGCGTGACGGCAACCAGGCGCTCATCGACCCGATGACCCCGGCCCGCAAGCACAAGATGTTCGCGCTGCTGGTGAAGATGGGCTACAAGGAGATCGAGGTCGGCTTCCCCTCGGCGAGCCAGACCGACTTCGACTTCGTCCGGCAGCTGATCGAGCGCGACCTGGTCCCCGACGACGTCACCATCTCGGTGCTGACGCAGGCCCGCGAGGACCTGATCGAGCGCACCGCCGAGTCGCTGGCCGGGGCCCGCACCGGCACCATCCACCTGTACAACGCCATCGCCCCGCTGTTCCGACGGGTGGTGTTCAAGGTGGACCGCGACGAGTGCGTCAACCTCGCGACCCGCGGCACCGAGCTCGTCATGAAGTACGCCGAGCAGCACCTGGGCGACGTGGCCTTCGGCTACGAGTACAGCCCCGAGATCTTCACCTCCGCCGAGCTCGACTTCTCCGTCGAGGTCTGCAACGCCGTGATGGAGGTCTGGCAGCCGGGACCCGGCCGCGAGATCGTCCTGAACCTGCCCGCGACGGTCGAGGTCGCGACCCCGAACGTGTACGCCGACCAGATCGAGTGGTTCAGCCGCCACGTCGACCACCGCGAGCACGTCGCCATCTCCCTGCACCCGCACAACGACCGCGGGACGGCGACCGCGGCCACGGAGCTGGCGCTCATGGCCGGCGCCGACCGCGTCGAGGGCTGCCTGTTCGGCCACGGCGAGCGCACGGGCAACGTCGACCTCGTCACGCTGGGCATGAACCTGTTCTCCCAGGGCATCGACCCCCGGATCGACTTCTCCGACATCGACGAGATCCGTCGCACGGTGGAGTACTGCACGGGCCTGCCGGTCCACCCGCGCCACCCGTACGCGGGGGACCTGGTCTACACCGCCTTC
>CAXULL010000018.1:0-99301 GCA_964251895.1 uncultured Friedmanniella sp. | reverse complement strand
CTGCGCCGGGCCGAGCCCGACCGCACCCGCCGCCCGCACGTGCACGTGGGCTGACGCCGCAGCGCTCGGCGAGTCCCCTCACCTGCGGTCGGCCAGGTCCCAGGACTTTCATGTTCACATGAAAGTCCGGTACCTCCCACGGCAGATCTGCCGTGGGAAGCACCGGACTCGCGTGCAGAGCGGGACCTCGTACGCCCGCGGCGGGACCTAGCCGGCCAGGGTCTTGCTCAGCCAGGCGTAGCTCTCGGCGATGCCCGCGAACGTGTCGCCCTCGTAGTGGTCGAACTCGATCACGGCGTACTGCGCGCTCGGGACCGCCTTGAGCGCCGCGGCCAGCGGGACGTCGCCCCGACCCGCGGGCTGCTGGTCCTTGGGCATCTGGCGGGAGGTGATCCCCGGCTTGATGGGCCCGTCCTTCACGTGCACCGCGACCACGCGGTCGCCGAGGCGCCCGAGCAGCTCGACGGGGTCGGCGCCGCCGGCGGTCGCCCAGTAGAGGTCGACCTCCAGGAGGACGGACGGGTCGAGCAGCCCGGCGAACAGCTCCAGCACGGGCGTGCCGTCGACGAGCCCGGACAGCTCGTGGTCGTGGTTGTGGTAGCCGACCTTGAGCCCCAGCTCGGCCGCCTTGGCCGCGGCCTCGTTCAGCCGGTCCGCGTTGCGCTGCACGTCCTCGCGCGTCTGCCAGTGCTCGGCCGGAACGTACGGGTCGATGACGACCTGCACGCCCAGCTTCTGCGCGGCGGCGAAGACCTCCTCGGCCGGCGGGCGGGTGAGCAGACCGTCGGGCGTCTTGGCCTCCTTCTCGATGAGGACGGCGTGGGCCGTCGGCGAGCTGAGGCCGTAGCGGTCGAACGAGGCCTTGAGCGCGTCCGCCCGGCGGACGAAGTCGAACGCCTCGACGGTCGTGAGGCCGGTGTCGGCGAGCTTGGCGAGCGAGCCGTCCAGGTCGGCGTCGAGCTCGTTGTGGATCGAGTACAGCTGGACCGAGATCTGGGGTGTGGTCATGCGGGTGCTCCTCTGCTTCTGCTTCTGCGCTGTGATGGTCGGTGCTGCGGGTCGAGCGGGGTCAGAGCGTCCGCTCGAAGGGGTCGAAGCCCTCGGCGACGGCCGGCACGCGCTCGACCCGGCTCTCGACGTCGACGACGCGGCCCTGGTGGACCGACTCGTCGATCGCCACCAGGGTGTCGAGCACGTGGTAGGCCAGGTCTCCGGAGGCGAGCGGACGCCCACCCGTACGCGCAGCCCGGGCCAGGTCGAGCACGCCGAGGCCGCGCTCGGCGTACACGCCGGTGACCGGCACGTCCTCCCAGACCTGCGGGGCTGCGAGCGCGGCCTTGACGGCCTCGGGGTCGCCACCGTCGGTGATGGAGACGCCGCGGGCGATCTTGATCTCGCCGGTGAACCGGTTCGGGTCGGGGATGACGAGCGTCCCCTCGGTCCCGATGACCTCGACGACGCCCTGGCGCTTGAGCGGGGAGTCGAAGCTGAACACGCTCTGGCTGACGCCGCCGTCGACGTACGAGGCGATCGCCGACACGTGCGTGGGGACCTCGACCTCGAAGCTCGCGCCCCGGCGGTCGCCCACCTGGACGGTGCGCGACGCCCGGCTCTGCGAGCCGAAGGCGGCCACGCTGGCGACCGAGCCGAAGACGTGGACCAGGGTCGTCACGTAGTACGGGCCCATGTCGAACACCGGTCCCGCGCCCAGCGCGAAGAGGAACTCGGGGTTCGGGTGGAACGTGTCCGGCCCGATGTACTGCATGGCGGTCTGCGCCGACAGGGGCTGACCGATGTCGCCGTTGGCGATGGCCCGACGGGCGCTCTGCACGCCCGGGCCGAGGACCGTGTCGGGCGCGACGCCGACCAGGAGCCCAGCCGTCGCGGCCTGCGCGAGGAGCTCACGACCGCTCTCCCGGTCGGTGCTGATCGGCTTCTCCGACCACACGTGCTTGCCGGCCGCCACCGCCTGGCCCGACACCGCGGCGTGCACGGCGGGGATCGTGAGGTTGACGACCAGCTCGACCTC
This sequence comes from uncultured Friedmanniella sp., assembly GCA_964251895.1. GTDB lineage: Bacteria > Actinomycetota > Actinomycetes > Propionibacteriales > Propionibacteriaceae > Microlunatus. The sequence goes on along the minus strand of CAXULL010000018.1, from coordinate 97,272 downwards.
GGGGTGGGCGAGCACGTCCTCAGGGGTCCCCGACTCGGCGACGCCGAAACGCTCCGCCTGGGCCTTGGCGGCCGCCACGTTCAGGTCGCCCAGGATGACCACGCGCACGTCCGGGAACCGCGTCAGGTTCTCCAGGTAGGTGCTGCTGATCATCCCGGTGCCGATGAACCCGACACCGACGGGTCCGCTGCCTGCCGACACTCGATCGCCTCTTTCGTCTGCTCTGACGGGCCGCCGTCCGTCGACGACCACTTCAGTCGAATCATAACCAACTGCTAAGTTTTGCTCCAGCCCGGGGGGGGAGGTGACGTGGACGTGACACCGGAGGACGTGCGGGCGGGGCGGGTCGAGCGCGGCCCGTACCGCAAGGGCGTCCAGCGCCGGCAGGAGATCGTGCGTGCCGCCGCCCAGGTCTTCGCCGAGCGCGGCTACAACGGCGGTTCGCTGCGCAGCATCGGCGAGCGGGTCGGGATCTCGTCGGCCGCGCTCGTGCAGTACTTCGGGACCAAGGAACGGCTGCTGGCCGCCGTGCTCGAGGAGTGGGCGCGGGAGAGCCGACCGGCCGCGGCGGACGGGCTGCGCGGCACGGCCTGGATCCGCAGCATGCGGGAGGCGATGGTCTACAACGTCGCCCACCGCGGCCTGATCGAGCTGTTCCTGACCCTGACCGCGGAGGCGACGAACCCCGCTCACCCGGCGCGGACGTTCGTGCAGCACCGCTACGCCACGGTCGTCGCCGAGCACGTGCGGCACCTGCACGAGGCGGTCGCCGACGGCGAGATCGCGCCGATGACCGAGGTCGAGCTCGAGCAGGAGGCGCGGCTGGTCGTCGCGGGGATGGACGGCATCGAGCTGCAGTGGTTGCTCGACCCACGGGTGGACCTGCTCGAGCTGTTCGACCGGTTCCTCGAGGCCACGCTGGCCCGCTGGGCGGGCTGAGCCACGCACCGTTCCGGGACGCGACCTCCAGGACATCCCCGCGCACGCCTCGACCCGGGCATGCCCTTGGCGGCGCACGCACAGTAGAGGCGTGACGACTGCCGGGCTGGCCGACCTCGCCCTCACGTACGACGAGGTCGGTGCGACCAGCGGGACGTTGCCGGCGGGCTACCACCACCTCGACGTCAGCCGGGTCGTCGGGCACGGGCGCGACTGGTTCGACGTGGCCGCGGGGCGCGTGCTGACCTGGGAGGTGCAGCGCCGCGCCGGCCTGACCGTCGACACCGCCAGCCCGGTGGCACTCGGGATCCGCGCCGTGCTCCGGATGCGCGTCGGCCCGGTGCCGGTCCGCGCACCCGTCGAGGTCGTCGTCGTCACCGCGGAACCCGACCGCGTCGGCTTCGCGTACGGGACGCTGGCCGGGCACCCGGAACGTGGCGAGGAACGCTTCGAGGTCGCCCTGCGCGCCGACGGCGCCGTGGAGGCGCGCATCCGGGCCTTCTCCCGCCCGGGACGCTGGTTCACCCACCTCGCCGGCCCGGTCGGGCGGCGGCTGCAGCAGTCGACGACGCAGCGCTACCTGGACGCGCTGACGCAGCCCTCGTAGACGCGCAGGACCACGCTCAGGCGTGCGCGGCGAGGTGCTCGAGCACGAGGTCGGCCACGCCGTGCGGGTCCTCGCGCTGGGGGAAGTGACCGACGCCGTCGAGCACGACGCGGCGGTAGTCGTCGAAGTGGCCCTCCAGCCCCTCGGACTCCGACGGCGGGTCGCAGGTGTCCGCGGCGCCCTGGATCATCAGCGTCGGCACGGTGAGGTGGTCGACCGCGGCGATGCGGGCGCGGACGTCGTCGTGGCGCGCGTCCACCGGCTCGTCGGGCAGGAAACGCGTGCGGTAGCCGCTCAGCGTCGTCGCCGGCCAGTCGGGGTGCCGGAACGCGACCTCGGCGGTGGCCTCCAGCTCGGCCTCGTCCCACCAGCCCGGCGGGCTCCAGGTCTCCCACTGACGCCGGGCGAAGCCGACGGGGTCGTTCCGCACGGCTTCGGCGCCGGCGTCGACGTACATCAGCCACTGGTACCAGAAGTTCTGCGCCTGGGTGAACGACGGGAAGACGAACTCGCCCCGCGGCTGGTAGGCCAGCGCCAGCCCGGCGATGCTCGTCAGCCGTTCCGGGACGACCGCGGCCAGGGCGTACGCGACCCGCGCGCCCCAGTCGTGCCCGACCACGGCGAAGCGGTCGATCCCCAGCGCGTCGACGAGGTCGAGGACGTCCGAGGCCAGCGCGGCGGCCGTCGCGTCGCGGACGGTGTCCGCGGAACGGAACCGGGTCCCGCCGGTCCCCCGCCACTCGGGCAGGACCACGCGGTGGCCCGCGTCGGCCAGCCGCGCCGCCACCGGTCCCCAGGAACGCGCGGCGTCCGGCCAGCCGTGCAGGAGGAGGACGGGCGAGCCGTCCGGGCTCCCGACCTCGGTGTAGGCGAGCTCGAGGGCGTCGGTCGTCACGGTCGGCACCCGCGGATCGTAGCGGGGTCCGGGGCTCCGACCCCGAGTGGTGGGATGGGCGGATGAGCGACCCCAGCGTCCCCGCCGTCCCGGCCCTGTTCGACCTCACCGGCACGGTCGCGCTGGTCACCGGGTCGAGCCGCGGCATCGGGCGGGCGCTGGCCGAAGGTCTGCTGGGGGCCGGGGCGGACGTCGTCCTCAACGGTCGGGACCCCGACCGTCTCGCCCGGACCCGGGACGAGCTCGCGGAGCGTGCGGGCGACCGCCGGGTGCACGCGTACGCCTTCGACGTCACCGACGAGGCCGAGGTCGACGCGGCGGTGAGCGCCGTGGAGGCCGGGGTCGGACCCGTCGGCGTGCTGATCAACAACGCCGGCGTGCAGCACCGCGTCCCGCTCGTCGACCTCGACGCCGCCGACTGGCGCCGGGTCCTCGAGACCGACCTGACCAGCGCGTTCCTCGTCGGCCGCGCGGTCGCACGCAGCATGATCAGCCGCGGGCGAGGCAAGATCATCAACGTCGCGTCGGTCCAGTCCGACCTCGCCCGGCCGGGCATCGGCCCGTACACGGCGGCGAAGGGAGGGATCCGTACGCTCACCCGCGCGATGGCGGCCGAGTGGGCACGTTCCGGGATCCAGGTGAACGCGCTGGCCCCCGGCTACCTCGCCACGGAGATGACGCAGGCCCTCGTCGACGACGCCGACTTCAACGCCTGGGTGCTGGGGCGTACGCCCGCCGCCCGCTGGGGCACACCCGCCGACCTCGTGGGACCCACGGTCTGGCTCGCCTCGTCGGCGTCGGACTTCGTCAACGGCCAGACGATCTTCGTGGACGGCGGGATGACGGTGGTGGTCTGACGCGGTGGCGTCACCGCCGACCGCTCGAGCCCTCGCGACCTGCTGCCGCAGGACGGTCTGCGCCGGAGCGACCGCTCAGGCGGGCACGGGCGGTTCGCTGATGACGACGTGGACCGGCATGCCGGCCTGCTCGGCGAGCCGCGCAGCGTCCGGGAGCGACCGCCGGCCCCTGGCCGTGGTCTCGACCTCGATACCGCTCCCGTCGGGCTCCGGGCTGGCCGAGTGGATGACGGGATACCGGTCCATCAGCCTGTCGAGGGCGCCGACCGTCGCGGCGATGTCGTACCGCGCGGGGTGCAGCCGGACCACCAGGCCGTCGGGTGGCGCGGCGATCAGCCGCTCGACGCGCGCCGGCGGTTCACCGACCCACCAGAGGTCGAGCGCGCTGTGCTCGGCGTCGACCGCCACCCCTGCGTAGCCGGGGATCTCGACGTCGTCGCGGTCCTGCTCGATCTCGGTGACGAGGTCGCTCAGCCGCTCGTCGACGCTGCTGGCGAGCGTTCCGGTGGGCTCGGCGGGCGCTGGGCTCGCGACCGACGAGGAGGGTGTGTCCGCGGGCTGCGCGACGGTGGCGGAGCAGGCGCCGAGCGCCGGGACGAGGAGCAGGACGAGGACGGCCGACCCTGCGCGGGGACGCCACGGAAGACTCACCACGGCTCACCCACCTCTCGGGCTCCGCGGAGCACGCTCCGCGCTCCCGTCCAGCCTCACGGAACCCACCCGCTCCCACGAGAAGTCGGTCCACCAGTCGTTCCTCCAGTCGCGGTGGTGCAGGCGGAAGATGCCGAGACGTGAGGCCTCGAAGCGCGGCGGGTAGGGCTCGTCGAGCTGTCGGACGAACTCGTCGATCTCCTCGAGCAGATCGGGCCGGCCGAGGAGCTCGTGGCTGGCCAGCGACAGGTGTCCGTGCCACTCGTCGCGGTCGCGGACATCGGCAGGAAGGGCCTCGACGGGGCGAAGCAGCGGCCGCACGGCGTCGCCGATGTCGGCAGCCAGATCCAGCAGAGCCGAGCTCGGGCGACCCTGGCCGTCCTCGTGCACGTCGAACGCGATCACCGCGCCCCACAGCCGCTTCGGGCCTGCGTTCACCACCTCGACGGGGCCACGTCGGGCGGCGACCCGACGGACGTCCGAGACCAGCTCGGCCTCGCCGACGGCCAGCGGCAAGCTGCCCGCGAGCGTGACGTGAGGCGGGAACCGACCCGCCGACACGACCCCGAACTGTGCGCGCACGGAGGCAGTGATCCTCGAGACAGCCGCGCTGGTGCGTGCGTCCGGCAGCAGGAACACCCCGTGCCGCACGTCGTCGGGCTCGTCCACCTCGTGATCTTCGCAGTTCCACGCGCGGCGGTGGCCACAAACGGATCGTTCGCAGGCCGGCCGTCGTGCGGAGCGTGCGGGACGATCTCGGCTCGGTCCGAGGACGTGATCCCGGGGATCCGGGCTGCTGGCGGCCGGTCGAGACTGTTCTCGACGTCGTCGACCTGCTCTCGGCCGGCGACGAGACCAGCAGCTCGCCTGCGCGGACAGGTCGGAACGGGGAGAAGACATGAACCAGGGCACCCGTGCCGGGGAGCTGCCCGGTGGGCTCCTGGACGACGTCGCCAGCGTGGTCGGGACAGAGGTCCTTCTGCTCGGTCGCCTGCCCGGCGGCGTCAATGCCGGTGCCCTGCGCGTCCAGCTGGACGGACGGTCAGACGCAGTGCTCAAGGCGGTGCCCCGGACCCACGCGAACCAGCTCGAGGAGACCTTGCGAGGCCAGAGAGTGGTCGAGCACATGCGTCGGCACGGCTACCCCACCCCGGCCTGGCTCGGCGTGGGCACCACCCCCACTCACGTGTGGCACCTGATGGACTTCGTCGACGCGGCGCCCGCGCCGCAGCTGACCACGTCGCTCGTCGAGCAGCTGATGGCGATCATCGAGCTCCAGGCCGGCCGAGCCTCGGAGCCCTACGACCACTGGTCGTACGCCTGGCGGGTCGCCACCGGTCGAGAACCGGCCGTCGCCGGGCTCTCGGGCTGCTCCTCCACGGTGTCGGCCCTGGTCGAGCGCGTGCGGCTCCTGTGTGCCGACGCCGCACCACCACCGGAGGCGACGGACATGGTCCACGCCGATCTCAACCCCAGCAACGTCCTGGTCCGTGACGGAGCGGTGGTGGCGCTCGTGGACATCGAGAACGCCGGCAGCGGCACGAGAGCGACTGACCTGACCACCCTCCATTGGCACACCTTCCACGACGCGCTCGACGAGGTCCGACGGCGGCTGTGGACGAGCATCTTCACCCTGGTCGGTCGGGAGGGGGCGACGGTGCTCGTAGCGACACAGATCCTCCTGCAGCTCGAGTGGCCCGTCCGTCTCGGGCGCCACGACGTCGTGGCAGGGGTGGTCGAGCGCGGCCATCGCGCCTTCGACGAGCTGGACGCGCTTCGCTGACCGACCGAAGCGATCGGCCGCCCCAACCCACGACATCGTCCGATCCCTGGCGTCCTGCCGGTCGTGCCGCGAGCCGACCGTCGTGCGGAGCGCAGCCCGACCGTCCTTCAGCGCACACGAGCGAAGGCTCTACGCGGTCGACGACCCAGCACCGAGCAGGTCGAGAACGACCACGCGCCAGCGGTGGAGCAGATCGACGAGCTCAGCCTTCTCCACGTGCTGGTCGTCGAACAGCTCGTGCTGCGAGTGCGCGACCAGGCCTCCACCGTCCACGACGAGGTCGGTCTGATTGCCGGCAGCGACGATCTCTCCGCTCCGCCCCCGCTCGATCGCGGCGAGCGTGCGGTCGATCCAGAAGGTGGACGGGTTGATCCCGTCGCTGCCCCGCGGCGCTCTGGTCGTCACCGCGTCCTGCAGCGTGTCCTCGAGCGGCCGCCAGCCGTCCGGCAGATGGATGTCGACGACACGATCGTCACGCTGGGTGAATCGAGCGTTCATCGCGGAGCGTCACCTCCTTCCGTCCGGTCGAGCTCTCGGTAGCCGTTCCGTCGGACCCGCCCGTTGCGTCCCGCCGGCGGCCCTCGTCCGGGACAGACCTTCCCGGGGTTGGCGAGCGGTCGGAGCCCACGTCCGCCGCTGCAGCGACCGCGATCGTGAGGGCCTCGAGCAGGGCGGTTCGCGAGCTGCTGCGGATCGAGCGGGACAGTCTGGAGCCACCTTGGGGATTCGAACCCCAGACCTACGCTTTACGAGAGCCCGAGAGGGCGGCGACGAAGCACCGGAAAACGGTTCTGGCAAGGGGATCTAGTTCTCAGCGCCTGTGGCTCACTGAGCCCAGTTCCCGACGTGTTGCGGACTTAATGCGGACTGACTCTTCATGCGGACTGACTCTTAACACGAGGGCCGACGTCGCCAGCTCGGCCGCGAGCCTCTTGAGCTGCGCACCGAGGGACGCCCGGCGATGCAGGGACGCCGGCGATGCTTGGAACCTAGAGCACACGAAGGTGTCGGGTCAGCCGTAAAGAATACTCACCGGTCCGTGTGCGCCCCAGAGGCCTGCGGGATGTGCTCGCGCACTTGGCCGCCGAGCGCGGGGTCGTTCTCGAACGCGTTAGAGGCTGAGCTCAAGTGGCTGTCGAGGAGGTCGAACCGAGTCTTTCCAGGTCGACGGTGTTGGCGAGGAGTGCCTTGGAGTCCACATAACCGACCGCCGTTTACGCGATGCCGTCCTCACTAGTTTCCTCGCGTTGCGCGCTCTGCACGGGACGTGATCGAGTCGGTCGGATGTCGCTGGTCGGTCGAGGGCTAGGTAGTTTCTGGGCGGGCGTTATGCCGAAGGAACTCGTCCACGTTCGAGGTGATCTCGGTGGTTCGTGGTTGTGGTAGGTCGTCGGGGACAACGTGGGCATCGTCGGGATGGTGGAACAGCCACTCTCGTGTGCTGCTGATTGTGTTCTCGTTGAAAAGCCGGGCCCAGATGGTCGACGGCGGGTAACCGAAGTCGAACCGGCCGTTGCGAACCTCTTCGACGGGAACGCGCCCGGCCAGCGGCGTAGCCAGCAGCAAGCCGACCTTCCGGGTCAGGGGGAAGGTGAGCCCGGGCGTCGTGCTCAAGCCCACCGCCTGACCAGGCTTAGCGGGGTCGGGTAGCCGGGCGAGCGGTGTGTCGGACGTCAGCAGCGACCGGCGGTCGAACCGGATCAGGCACCAAGGCCGGGCTAGAACTTGGCCGAGCACCTGGGGCAGCATCGCGCCGATCTGTTGGATGTGCTCGCGGGCGGCCAGCTGGATCGGCGGTCCGCTTGGCTGAATGACATCGGTCCAAACTTCGGCTGCCTGCTCAGGGGTCAGGGTGACGCCGTATGCGTCGCGGGCCCACGCCTCGACTGAATTGCGGCCTCCTAGTCCGATCTCGAGCTGGGTGGTGAGGGCCGCGATCTGCTCCATCATCCGGCGCTGCTCGGGACCGCGGAGGAGTTGGATGGCGATGAAGCCCGCGAAGGTCTCCCGGCTCTCGGGATCGAGCGGCCAGACCTGGTCCTCGACGATCGCCCTCAAGACGACGGCCGCGTCGCTCTCCATGGTGGAGAGGATTTTCTCGAACAGGTCGGGCTCGTCTAGCTCAGGGATGCTGTAGAACCGGGTCTGCAGCGCGGCATTCTTAGTGGACTGCACGAAGCGCTTGTCCCCAGGCAGTCGGACGGTGGCTAGGTCGCCGTCTCGGGCGAAGCCGTCGAGGTAGAACCTGGGGACCGTGTGATGGCGTCGGGCTTCCTTACCGATGGTCAGGTCCTTTCGTGGGTTGATCGGCCGGCCGAGCCCTAGCCGACCGGGTCGTCCCGGCGGATCTCGAGGGTGCCGAGATGGAGCAGCAGGTAGAGGACGATCGCGGCGGTGTCTGGCCCGGTGAGTCCGCCAAAGCCGTGCATTAGCCGATTGCGAAGGTTAAGCCCCGCAGGATGCACGAGGGCGGCGTTGTAGGTGCGGATCCACGCGTCGGAGATGTCGTGGGTCTCGGCAACGATCGGTAGGAGAGCGCCGAGTCCGAGGGTCTGGCCAGGCTTGTGTTGCTGCTGAAGACGGTAGATCCCGCGTCCCTGCGCTTTCACGAGGGACCTTATCGACCCTTCAATCTGCGGAATGGCGGTGTAGGTCGCGGCGTCGGAGTCGCCAGCCCAGTAGCGCAGCAGCGCGACCGTCAGCACGCCGACCGTGTTCAAGTTTGCCCCTGGCCAGCTCTTCAGGAACTCGAACAGCTCCGGTCCGCTCGGGGTCTCGAACCGTTCGCGGATCTCGTGCAGGGCCCGGGCCAGCGGCCGGGACCAGTTGGTGAGCAGCTCGGCTTCCCAACCGACGAGCTCGACTTCGAAGCGGTCCTGCTCAGTGATCCCGGTGTAGGCGGGCAGCCCGTCGAGGCCGAGCAAGTGCGTCGGCATCAGCTTGTGCAGCAGGGAGGCCTCCATACGAGCCCTGATCACCGCGCGGTTCTGCTCGAGGTTCCCGGTGACGGGGCCGAAGGTGGCGAAGTCGGCCAGCGCCTGGGCCCAGCTGACGTGGCCGATCATCGCGTCGATCTGGCTGGCGACTTCTTCTTCGTACTGGTGGGAAGAGGCGCTCATGTGGATCATGCCGAGGTCCTCCTGTGCGGTGGCCTGGAGGTCGCTGGCGAGCTGTTCGCGTCGCGTGCGGTCGCCGGCTTCCTCGGCGAGGTGGAGTGCCTGTTGAAGCTTGAAAATCTTCACGGTGGGCTGGTCCGCGGCCAGCGCCTCGGTGCGCTGGAGGTCGATGCGACGGCCCCAGAGGGCCGGCTTGTCGGCGGGGGCGGCTCGTTGGAGCAGGATCTGCAGGCCGCGGTCGGCGATCGGGACGTAGCGCGCGGTGGTGCTGAGCTGTTCGGCGAGTTCCTCGACCCGTGCCGGGCAGCTCGGCTCGGCGGCGGCGACCTCGAGGGCGCCAACGGCGAAACCGAGGCCTGCGTCGGTGTGCTCGAGCTCGGCGGCCGAGAAGTCCAGCAGCTTCTCCAAGGCCGTCTCGACGATGGTGAAGTCTCCGAGGGCGCGGCCGATGCGCAACGCCGAGTGCAGGTCCTCGACGATCTCGGGCTTGCGGCCAGCTTCTTCGGCTGCTTCCAAGTAGGCGGCGGCAGCGTGCCGGCCGTGCTGGGCTCGTCCCCGGCCGCCGCGGAGGAAGCAGGCGGCGTGCAGCCGGGCCCTGGGCGCCGAACCGGTCACCGCGGCGGCCAGCCGTGGCCACCATGCCGCGACGTCGGCGGAGACCTTGTCGGGCGGGAGAGGCCAGACGTGGTCGTTGAACCGGGAGAACGGCCCGAAGACGAGCTTGGGCCGGCCCTTGTCGTCGGCGAAGTCCACGACGTAGGAGAAGACGAGCAGCGCGGCTTGGCGGACGAGCTTCTCCGCAGTCGGCTCGGCTGGCGTGCCGGTCTCCTCGTCGTCGGCGGGCGGTTCAGCAAGGGGATCGCCGACCGCGTCGTCGGGTTCAGTGGTGGACCGGAAGTCGAGGTTGAACTGATACCAGGTGGGGTGCTCGGTATAGGCGGCGTCGATCTGGGCCACGACGACGCGGACCGCCTCCGCCTCCGGGTCCTCGGCTGAGGTGTCGGCGTCGGTGTCGTGACTCATCAGTCGTCCTCGTCTCGTTCATGCTCGGTCGCGGTTGCTTCGGTGTCGGGTCTTCGGGCGACGCCACTTGAGTTCTTGGCGGGTCCGTTAGGGCGCTGACCGTGCTGTCACAGGTGCTCCGGTAACTGGCGCGGGCTGGTGAGGATCTGGGCAGGTAGGTGCGCTTGGTGTCGCTGCAGGATGCTGCCCCAGTGCTTCTCGGAAACAACGATGTCGCAGTAGGCCGCGGCGGTGCCTAGGGCGACGATGTCGTTCAGGTCGCCGATGCCCCACTTGAACTGCTGATTCTGATGCGCTGTCCAGCGCATTCTGGTGATCGTTCCCTTGGCGGGCAGGCTCAGCAGGAGCCGGGTGAGGTTGTCTTGCGTTCGGTAGCGGTCGACTTGGAGTCCGTGTGCATCGACGAAGGCGTTCAGCGGGTCGAGCAGGTCCAGCGCTTCTTGTCCGAGGACCAGGCGGCGGGCAAGGTCGCTGTCGCCGTTGGCGGCGCGGAGCTGGTCCCTGGTGCCGAGCTCGTAGTCGAGCTGGCGTTTTGAGTCGATCTCGTTGGGGCGGGCAATGCCGAGGGCGGGCAGTTGGAACTGGGGTCCGGCGAGCATCTCGAGCTCAAGGAACTCCTCCACCTGAGGTCGTCCCCAGGCTTCGATTGCCGCCCGGATGCCGGGTGAGTTGTAGGGGTCGCCCATCTCGGGAAACGCGTGGGCGATCCCGCGCCCGAAAGCTTGTGGGGGCTCGGGTGCGGGCAGGTTGAAGTCGGCGCTGAGAGTTGTGTGCAGCTCCGCCTCGAGCAGCCGGCTGCCGTCGGTGATCCGGTCCAGCCCGGCGATCGAGAACATGAACTCGCCGAGCCGCCTGCGAGCTGCCGGGTCGCCGCGCTTGAGCGTCTCGAAGTAGTGGCCGGCGCTCAGGGGGAAGCTCGAGGTGCCCGCGGCAGCGTGCTGCTTGACCATGCGCAGCGTCTCAGCCATCTGTTGGTCGTGCGCCTTGCCGAAGTGCTCGCGCGCCAATTGGATCCAGGCGTTCTGGTCGAGGTAGATCCGGCGGGGCGGGTCAGGGCGAGAGGCGGGAGCCGTCGGGGTGGTGGTCGCGGTCATCGAGGCCTGCGGTCGGCGAGGTCTCTCACGCGCAGGATCGGTCCTGCGTCCATGCCTGCGGCGAGGACTGAGTTGTTCGGGATGGTGTGCTTCGACAACGCCATGCGCAGGTTTGCGTACTGCCCTGGCGGGGCGTGGGTCTGTTCGTGCAGGAAGGCCTCGGTGGCGGCGCCGAGACCGACGATGCCCTCGAGCTCGTCGGCGCAGACGGCCAGGCTGGGAAGCCGCTTCGCCGGCGAATACATGGGCAGGTGCAAGGCCGAGTTCGCGACGTGGAAGTCGTCGAGGGTGACCACGATCCCGATGATGGGCCGGTCGGTTGGGATGTGTGCGAACTCCGGAGCTCCGTTGTTGATCAGCTCGAAGGTCGTGTCGAGCTGCGCGTTGCCCTTGTCGAAGGTCTGCTGCAAGGCGGCGCCTGCGCCGGCGCCGCCCAACCGCAACGCCTCGGTCGAGCGCCGCGCCTTGGCCTCGACGAGCAGGACGAGGTGGGGGAAGACCACGATCCAGTCGACCGACTTGCCCGACTGCTTCTTCGGCAGCCGGTAGACGATCTCGGGGTAGACGTCGACGTCCGCGATGAGGTGCAGGAGCCGCCCGACGTAGGCCTCGAACAGGCGGCCGAGGTCGCGGGCGAACGCCTCGCCCCACTTCGCCATGCCGGCGTAGGAGAGGCCGGACGGGGTGGGCTTCCAGACGAGGAAGTCCGGGATCGGCATCAGTAGGTCGGGACCGAGGCCGGCGACGACCGGGGTGTCGAGCAACGGGTTGAAGCTGAACCGGCGGTCGATGCCCGGCGTGGCGGTGTCGCGGGTTCGGAAGGTGTCGGCGCCGGCAGTCAGGTGCGTGCAGAGCACGTGCCGGGTGACGGCCGGGTCGAAAATGTCGGCCAGGCTCTTCAGCTCATCGTCGTCGCGCTCCATCCAGGCGGGGTCAAAGCGGCCGTTGTTCGGTGCCGCGGCGGCCATCAGCAGTTGGGTGACGCCGACGAACTCGACCAGCGAGCAGCCGAGCAACTCCTGCTGCCAGTCGCCCTTCAGCACCTCCATCGCGGCCGGCTCGGCGGGCTGAGTCTGGTCGAGCAGGGCGATGCTGCGGCCGGTCATCGGGCCGACGTGGCGCTGGTGGGGGAACTGAGAGAACGCCAGCTGCAGCAGCATGAGGGAGACGGCGCCGGGCTCCTGCTCTTCGAGGCCGCGGTGGCCGAGGTTGTTGTGCAGGACGAGGCAGCCGAGCAGGTCTTGGGGGGTCGGGCTGAGCCGGTTGCGTTCAGACCCGAACGCGAGGCTGACGCGGGCGACGTCGGCCAAGCCCCACGGGGTCACGGTGTTGCTGACCAGGTAGTCGGCCTGGTTGAACGATACGGCCGGCGCGGCGGCGGCAACCAAGGCGACAAGCTCGGACCGGCGGAACTGGCGGACGAAGTCGACGTAGTCCCGGTCGTCGACGTCGTCTCCCCCGTCCTGGCGGGCCTTCGTGCGGAACAGCTGCTGCCGGACCTGGGGTGAGAACCTCCAGCCGGGTGCCGGAAGGCTCATCGGACGGGCCAGTCGGCGAGCTCGGCTTCCAGGGCCGCGACCGGCGCGATCCATCTCGTCGTACTCGCCGGCACAGAGGAGCATGAGGTTCTCGGCCTAATCGCGCTCGGACTTGGGCAGGGGTGCTCTCGGCGCGGCGATCCTTCCGTCGTCTGCTGGCCGACGAGGTGGGCCAGCTCGCCTAGCGTGGCCTCCTTTTGGGTGAGCTGCCCTTCGAGGAGGTACCGACCGCAGACGGCGCACCGGCCCGCCGACCGAATCCATACCTTCATGCGTTCCGGTCGAAGAACCGCCTTTTGATGGCTGCCGAGCATGGCTGCGGTCTTCTCCTTCTCCGCTGGTCGGGACCTGTGCAGAACCTACCGAGCGCTACTGACAGGACTGACCGATTGAGGGCGCCTGACCTACCGTCCGGACCGCTCCCGGGTCCTGGAGCGAACCGTGTACCGGCCTGGACGGCGATGCGGCTCGCGGGTGGCGTGCGGCCCCCGGGGACACCCACCGATCCGGAGTTTCGAGGCCAGACGTCCGCCCGCACGGATGAGCCGGTGCCCGATGACCGAGGTCCACACTCCGTCGCCGAGAAAGTCGACTGCCGTGCGGGACAACGAACGCTGACCGCAGCGTGACGAAGCGTGCAGGAGGTTGGGCCCGTCGCAATGTCGAGCGAGGGAAAACGAGTTCGCGTCCGGGGCGATCGGGCGCGTCGCGGACAGCGACGACCTCGAGGTCGGCGGCGTGAAGGTCGGACCTCACCTCTTTGTTCGGTGCCAAAACGCAGCGTCGACATCGAGCTCAGCCCTCTCCGTCAGACGCGAAGCGCAGGTGGAGCTGAAGCGTCTGACCGCAACTCGACCTCGATCACCTGGGTCCACGTCGTCACCTCACCGGCGTCTGCCAAGGCGACCATGCGCTGATGTCCTGCCGGGTCCACCTCTCCCAAGCCCCGGGCTGCCTGGATCTCGGGTCTCGAACGAGGGTCCCGCCCGGAGCCAGCGCCGGTGCGGATGGGTGCGGAGGGTCGACATCCAGTCGTCGGGGCCCACGGTCGCCTGCACAACCCTCGCGGTCATCGTGACGAAGTTCTGATTGGTGCGGAACTCGTCCAGCGCCATCCCAGGCCAAGCAGCACCGGCACATTGCTAAGGGTGCGCCAGCGGCAGAGGAACTCCGCACACCTCTTGCACTCCGGCAGCGCAGGTCCCGGTAGGCGCGCTGCCGCGCCACCGCGGCACTCGTGGCCGAGGCAGGGGAACGTGGTCGCCGCCAGCAGGGGAACAATGGACCACCGAGCAGGAGTTGACCACACGGGCTCTCGTTCGGGAAGAGCTTGATCTCCGTCTGACGAAACGCCTCAGCCACCGACGAGGGCACGCTCCTGAGCGCGCGACTGGTGCTGATCCAGACATCGCCGAAGAGCCGCGCGGGACCCGACCGAGACTGTCCGCGATACATCGCTAGCCGGAGTGCAAGAGGTGTGTGAACTCGTTGCTACACGTTTGAGCAGAGCTGACGGCAGGCGTCGTGCGCCAAGCCTTCGCCTACCGGTGCAAGCCCGCGCCGCTGCGCTCAGAAGAGCCGAGCACCTGTCGATGGCAGCAGGAGTCTTCGAGGTGTCGGACTGTGCGGCTAGCCTCGCGTCATTCCGATCGCACGGCGAAGTCGTGACCTCTCCTCGTGATCACTCTCGTGGCTTCTCGCCCTTACGTACGTGACAGCCGGCGTGTGGATCCACCACCCCAGCGCGCCTGCGTCAACCGACCAGAAGCCTGTGTGAGGAGAGCCAGATGAAGAAGTCCGCTGCCAGCGGTACCAGCCAAACGCCAGAGCGGCTGTGGACCGTCGACGATTTGGCCGCGTTCCTCGGCGTCCCCGTGCAGACGCTGTACCAGTGGCGCTACCTGCAGAGCGGACCGCCGGCCTACCGCGTCGGGCGGCACCTCCGCTACGACCCGTCGGCGGTCCGCAGCTGGCTCGAGGCTGGAGGAACGCGTGGCCGGTAACGTCTCACGCCGCCCCGACGGGAAGTGGCGCGCCCGGTACCGCGACGCCGCGCACCGGGAACACAGCCGGCACTTCGACCGCAAGGCCGACGCTCAGCGCTGGCTTGCGACGCAGGAGGTCGCCATCGCCCGCGGCGAGTGGATCAACCCTGATCTCTCCAAGGTCACCGTCGGGGTCTGGTTGCCCCGCTGGCTGGCGCTCCAGGTCCAGCTCAAGCCGACGACCAAGGTCCGCTACGACGTCGTGATGCGACGTCAGGTCCTCCCGCACTGGGAGAACGTTCCCCTGGCGAACGTCACCTACTCCGGGGTGTGCGGCTGGGTCGAGGAGCTCAGCAGCGAGGGGCTCAACCCCTCGACGGTGCGCAAAGCGCACCTGGTGCTCTCGCTATCGCTCAAGGCGGCGGTGAAGGACGGCCGGCTCGTGCGCAACGTCACCGCCGACGTTCCCCTCCCCCGAGTCGTCACCCAGCCCAAGCGCTACCTCACGCACGGCCAGGTGCACGCCCTCGCCGAGGCGTGCGCGCCCTACCAGACGCTGATCCGGGTGCTGGCCTACGCCGGGCTGCGCTGGGGTGAAGCAATCGCCCTCAGGGCCCGCCACGTCGACCTGGTGCGGCGCCGCATCGAGGTCGCAGAGGCGATCGTCGAGGTCCACGGCAAGTCCGTGGTCGGCACACCGAAGTCCCACCAGCGCCGGTCCGTGCCGGTCCCCCGGTTCCTTGCGCAGGAGCTGGCGAAGGCGTTGGCGGGGAGGGGGCCTGACGACTTGGTCTTCACCTCGCCGCAGGGTGGGGTGCTGCGCAACACCAACTTCCGACCGCGGTTCTTCGACCCCGCAGCGGAGCGTGCCGGGCTGCGCGGGTTGACGCCGCACGAGCTGCGCCACACCGCAGCCAGCCTGGCGATCGCGGCCGGCGCCAACGTGAAGGCCGTCCAGCAGATGCTCGGGCACGCCTCGGCCGCGATGACGCTGGACGTCTACGCAGGCCTGTTCGCGGACGACCTCGACCAGGTGTCGGACCGGCTCGACGAGGCGGTCCGCGGACTGTTTGCGGACCAGATGCGGACCGAGCCGGCTCCGGAGCCCCTCGGGCAGTTCCCGCTGCCTCTCGACGCCTCACCCGAAGCGGTCGCTGACCAGGTCGGACAGTCTGGAGCCACCTTGGGGATTCGAACCCCAGACCTACGCTTTACGAGAGCGTCGCTCTACCAACTGAGCTAAGGCGGCGGTGCGTCGCGGGCGGCGGGTGCGCCTCACGAACGACGGCCCACTGTACCCAACGGACCGCCTCGTCGTCGAAGCAGAAGCAGGGCCGGACACGACTCCCCCGGGTCGCGGCACAGCATCAGCGTGCCGACAGGTGGGTCCGAGCGTCAGCACAGGCGGGGACGACAACGTCGGGGACGACAACGACCTCGTCGAAGGAGTCCCACCGTGCACGACCAGAAGACCATCGACAGCGACGACCGCCGCCCGCTCGCCGGGACCGACGCCGCCTCAGCGCCACCGTGCAGCGGCTTCACGCTCCGCGGGCGCGCCTGGGTCTACGGCACCGTCGCGAGCGGACCGGCCGACCGGCCCTCAGCACCGAGACGTGGTCTCATCGGGTGATGGATCCTTGGCACCGACAGCTCGCCCTGGCTCGGGTCACCGTCGGCTGGTGCGCCCTCAGCACCGCCGTCGGCATCCCGCTCGCGTCCCGCGGCGACCCCTGGTGGCGGGCCTTCGGGCGCCAGCAGGTCGGGTGGGCGGCGGTGGACGTCGGCGTCGTGGTGGTGGCCGAGCAGCTGCGGAGGCGCCGCATGCGCAGGGCCGGCAACCCGTACGCGCCGGCCGCTCTGCAGAAGGAACGTCGCACCCTGCGTCGCGTGCTCGCGATCAACGCGGCGGCCGACGCCCTCTACGTCGTCGGCGGAGCCTGGCTGTGGCGGGCGAGCCCGGACCGTCCCGAGCGAACCGGGGCGGGCGCGGGGATCGTCGTGCAGGGCGCGTTCCTGTGCGTGCACGACACGTTCCACGCGCTGCGCGCCTGACCCTTCGACAGGCTCAGGGCACGAAGGGCAGGCTCAGGGCACGCGGCGACCGGCTCAGTCCGACGGGCAGCGGGCGCCTGTGGCCGGGACCCGGTCGTCGTTCAGGTAGGCCTGGACCAGCTGCCGCACGCACGCGCTCGACCCGTACGCGGTGTGACCCTCGCCCTCGTGCGTGACCAGGACGGCCGAGTCGAGGTCGCGGGCCATGTCGGTCGCGTACTCGTACGGCGTGGCCGGGTCCCCGGTGGTGCCGACCACGACGACCGGTCGGTCCCCCACCCGGTGCAGGTGGCCGGTCTTCGGGGCCGGGGGCACCGGCCAGAGCGGGCAGTAGACGTCGGCCCCGTTGAAGGGGCCCAGCACCGGCGCTCGCGGCACCAGGCTCGCCGCCCGGCGGTCGGCCTCGGACACGCTCACGGCCTGGCTGTCGAGGCACCGGATCGCCGGGAAGGACGCGGCGATCGAGCCGTAGCGCCCGTTCCGGTCACGCTCGTTGCCGGAGTCGGCCAGGGCGAGCAGCCTGGCGCCCTGCCCGCGGGTGGCCTGGTCGAGCGCCTCCAGCAGCGAGGGCCAGCCGGGGACCCCGTCGTAGAGCGGGGTGACGATCCCCGACACGCCGAGCTGCTGGGTGAGCTGACGGGCACCCGCACCGGGCAGCGGGTGGGCGTCCAGGTCGGTCAGCAGCTGCTTGATCCTCCCGAGCACCGCCGTACGGTCGGTGCCGAGCGCGCACCGCTGCTCGACGCACCAGGTCGCGAAGTGGCCGAGCGCCCGCTCGAAGCCCTGGATCTGGTCGACCCGGGAGTCCTCGTCGAGGTCGACCGCACCGTCGAGCACCATCGCACCTGTGTGCTCGGGGAAGGTGTCCGCGTACTGCGCGCCGATCTGGGTCCCGTACGAGAAGCCGAGGTAGTGCAGCCGGTCGTCGCCGACCAGGCCACGCAGGAGGTCGAGGTCGCGGACGGTGTCGGCCGTCGAGATGTGCTCGAGCAGCACGCCGGACCCGGCCAGGCAGTCCCGGCCGAAGCCCTCGACCGCCGTGTTGAGGGCGGACGCCTCGGCGGCGTCGTCCGGCGAGCCGTCCAGCGCGAACAGGCGGTCGAGCCCGGCGTCGCTGGAGCACCGGACCGGGGTCGAGCGGCCGACCCCTCGAGGGTCCCAGCTGACCAGGTCCCAGTGCTCGAGGCCTTCGGTCGGGAAGCCCGACAGCAGACCCAGGCCCGAACCTCCCGGTCCGCCCGGGTTGATGAACAGGCTGCCGAGCCGCGGTGACGCCGTCGCCCTGATCCGTCCAGCCACGAGCGTGAGCGCCCGGCCGTCGGGCGCGGACCAGTCCAGCGGAGCAGCCACGGTGGCGCACTGCACCCTCGCCGTGCAGCGCGACCAGTCGAGCCGCTGGCCGGTGTAGCGCGCAGCACCGACCCCGGCGGGCGGGTCGACGATCCCGGGCGCCACCACGGCGGGCACCGGCTGCAGCGGGCGACCGTCGGGCGGCGTGGGCGCCACCTCCGGGAGCGTCGGACCGGCCGAGGACGCAGCGGGTGGGACCGGCGCGGTCCGGCTGCCGGCGGGGCCGGAGGAGGGGCTGGCGCTGCACCCCGCGAGCAGGGTGACGAGCACGACGGCCACGCTGACCAGGAGCGCGGCGGGCCGGGGACGGGACGAGGTCACGCGGTCGGGTCGCTCCGACGTCGACGTTCCTTGGTCCGGCGCGGCGCCGGGTCCGGGCGTTCCTCGTACGCCTGGCGCGAGCCGCACACGCTGGCCCGGCTGCACGAGCTGACCGCCCCGCTGTCCTTCATCCGGACGAGCACGGCGTCGGCCGGCACCTGGTGGGCCACGACGACCCCCGCCTCGCCGTCGACCTCCACGGACGCCCCGACCGCCGGGACGTCACGGGCGAACTCGGCGTAGAGCGGGTGCTCGTACTTGAGGCAGCAGAGCAGGCGCCCGCAGGCGCCCGAGATCTTCAGCGGGTTGGGCGGCAGGTCCTGGACCTTGGCCATCCGCAGGCTGACCGGTTCGAAGTCCTTGAGGAACGTGGCGCAGCACAGGTCCCGGCCGCAGTTCCCGATCCCGTTGGTGAGGCGGGCGGCGTCGCGCGACCCGACCTGACGAAGATCGATACGGGTGTCGAGGCTGCGCGCGAGCTCACCCACGAGCGAGCGGAAGTCCACGCGCTGCGGCGCGGTGAAGTAGAAGACGACCAGCTCCTCCGGGGCCCAGGCGGGGTCGAGGTAGTCGATCCCGACGATCTTCATCGCCAGGTCGTGGGTCTTGATCAGCCGACGGACGACCAGCTTGGCCTGCGCCCGCCGGCGTCGGTGCTCGGCGTCCCGCTCGAGGTCGGCGGCGCTCGCCGGACCCGCGCAGGCGGGCAGGTCGACCAGCCCGGCCGCCTGGTCGGGGTCGACCCACTCGGGTGCCCACACGCACTCGGCGACCTCCGGCCCGGACTCGGTGGGGACCAGCACCCGGTCCCCGACCTGGAAGGCATGCTCGCCGGGGTCGAGGTAGTACAACCGCCCGTAGCGTTCGAACGACACCGCCATCACCCGGGGCATGGGCGCCAGCGTACGAGGCCGTCCGGCAAGAAGAGGGAAGCCCGGCAGATGCGGGTCTGCCGGGCTTCCTCGGGTGGGCAATCTGGGGGGCAGGGGCCCACCCGCGCCGAAAACGTCTTTGTCCGATCATGCCGCAGACAAGGAGGCCGGGCAGCCCGATCGAACATGTCTGATCATGTCTAGACCATGAGATGCCTCACGTCCACCGACACGACCGCGTCGATCCCTGTGAGAAGAGCCCGTCAGGACGGGCACATCGGTCCCGCCCGGTGCACGAGCCGGGTGTGCGAGGCCGAAGGGCGGACCCGTGCGGGCCTGCTCAGTCCTGCTCGTCGAAGACGTCGAGCAGGTCGCGGACGAAGGCGGCCTCGACGTCGGTCGGGTTCGGGTCGACCGCGCCGGTCGTGACCTCGACGGGCCGGGGGTCGACCGGTCCGAAGGCCATGCTCCAGTCGGGGAACTCGCGGTCGCGCT
Organism: uncultured Friedmanniella sp.; assembly: GCA_964251895.1. Taxonomy (GTDB): domain Bacteria; phylum Actinomycetota; class Actinomycetes; order Propionibacteriales; family Propionibacteriaceae; genus Microlunatus. Next base: position 77,691 of record CAXULL010000018.1, on the reverse strand, counting down.
GCTCCCGGGCGCGCACCAGGGTGACGTCGTCGTGGCGCTGGTCGCGCACGATCGCGGCGTACAGGGACTCGACGGCGTCGCGCGGGCCCTCGAGCAGCTGGAGGAAGCTGCGGTCGGAGTAGAGGAGGAGCCCGGTGATGTCAGCGGCCGCGTTGGCCGTCCTGGAGGTGATCATCAGGTCGAGCAGGTCCTGACGGGTGATCCCTGCTGCAGCCTTGCTCACGTAGACCAGCGAGAACGTCACGAGCAGAACCTAGGCCCTGGCCCGACCTGGGTGATCATCCTCGCCGCACTACGCCTCCACGAGCGTGATCATGGTCGACTCGAGCGCGAGCAGGGGCGCGACGTTGCCCTCCAGCGCGGTGCGGCAGCCCAGCAGGGCGTCGATGCGACGCAGCGTCGACTCGGGCGTCGACCGGCGGGCCAGCGTGGTCAACCGCGCCTCGAGCTCGTCGTTGACCAGGGCGGCACCGGAGTGGGTCTGCAGGCTCAGCAGGTCGCGGTACAAGCCGGTCAGCTCTGTCAGGGCGCGGTCGATCGCGTCGCGCTGGAAGCGCTTCGCCCGGGCGCGCTGCTGCTCCTCGAGCTCCTTCACCGCGGCGGCCGCCTGGCGTGGACGGGCGCCGCGCGTGCCGAAGCCGAGCGCCTCCTCGAGGGCGGCGCGCTCGCGCGCGTCGACCAGCTCGGTCGCCGCGGTGGCCTCGGCCGAGCACATCTCGACCAGCCGCGCCGCCGCCCCGAGGCACGCCGACAGGCTCTTCAGCCCGAAGGGGATCAGCAGGATCTCCCGGCGCCGGTCGCGAGCCGTCTGGTCCCGGGCCAGCACCCGCGCGCGGCCCACGTGGCCCTGCGCCGCTCGCGCGGCCTCCGAGGCGAGCGCGGGGTCGATCCCGTCGCGGCTGACGAGCAGGCGCGCGACCGCGTCCGTCGTCGGGGTCGCCAGCGACAGCAGGCGGCAGCGCGACCGGATCGTCACCACCACGTCGTCGGAGGTCGGCGCGCACAGGATCCAGACGGTGGCGCGGGCCGGCTCCTCCACGCTCTTGAGCAGCGCGTCCGCACCACGCTCGGTCACGCGGTCGGCGTCCTCCACGACGATGACCTGGCGGTGGCGCATCGTGGGGCTCATGGCCGCGCGCCGGACGAGGTCGCGCACCTCCTCGACGCCGATGGACAGCTGCTCCGTCCGCACCAGCGTCACGTCGGGGTGCGCCCCGCTGAGCGAGGTCCGGCAGCCGTTGCACTCCCCGCAACCCGCCTCCACACCTCCGGGGCGCTCGCACTGCAGCGCCGCCGCGAACGCCCGGGCCGCGTTCGAGCGGCCGGAGCCGGGCGGACCCACGACCAGCCAGGCGTGCGACATCGCGTGCGCGTCACCGCGCACCGCGCGGCGCAGCGTGGCCACCGCGCTGTCCTGCCCGACCAGGTCCCCCCAGACGCCGTACGCCGTGTCCTCCCGCTCGCCCACGACGCTCATGGGCGCAGTGTGCCAGCGCCCGCCGACAGCACCTGCTCCACCCGGACGGCGACGGCCTGCGCCAGCTCCTCGCGGGACCGGCGGGCGGGCAGGACCAGGTAGCGGTCGGGATCGCGCTCGGCGAGGCCCAGGAAGTAGGCGCGCGCCCGGGCGTGGAAGTCCAGGCCGGCCGACTCGAGCCGGTCCGGCGCGCTGAGCCCGCGCAGGCCCTCCTCCGGGGCCAGGTCGAGCAGCACGGTCAGGTCGGGCCGGAGGCCGTCGGTCGCCCAGCGCGCGATGTGCTCCACCTCGGCCGGGTCGAGCACCCGGCCGGCGCCCTGGTAGGCCACCATCGAGTCGACGTAGCGGTCGCAGACCACCACCGCGCCCCGGGCCAGGGCCGGCCGGACGACCTGGTGCAGGTGCTCGGCCTTGTCCGCCGCGTACAGCAGCGCCTCGGTCCGGGGGTGCGGTCCACCGCCGTCGGGGTCGGCGGGGTCGCCGTGCAGCAGGACCTCGCGCAGCAGCGCGCCGAGCCGGGTCGCGCCCGGCTCGAAGGTCCGCACGACCTCGTGCCCGGCCTGCTCGAGTCGGCGGACGAGCAGGTCGACCTGGGTCGACTTCCCGACCCCGTCGCCGCCCTCGAACACGACGAAGGCACCGGCCGGCGAGCTCACGAGCCGAGCTTCCGCACCGTCTTCGCCCACCGTTCGACGAACTCCTGACGGGCCCGCCGGTGCCCGAGCCGGGCACGTTCGTGCTCGCGCCCGGCCGCGAACGCCTCCGCCGGGCTCATCGTCTCGACGTCGGGGACGGCCGGCGGCAGCCCGAGCTGGACGGCGGCGAGCAGGGGCGCCGTCTTGCGCAGCAGCGCCAGGGCGCCCGCCGCCTCGTCGGGGAGGACCGGCGCTGCCGCCCTCGCGAGCCCGCGCAGCCTTTCGACGGCGGTGCGCACCTGGTCCCAGGCGGCGTCGGTCGCGTCGGCCCGCAGCGGGTCGGCCACCTCGCGCAGGCGGGCGGTCTCGGCCTGCAGCAGCCGCCCCAGGACCTCGACCGTCGGCTCCGTGCCCTCGACGACCAACCGGGGCGAACGTGCCGCACCGACCAGCCGCTCGAGGACGGACAGGTAGCGCTCGCTGCGCAGCGGGGCGGGGCCGGCGCCCGGGGTCGGGCTCACCGCCGGGTCCCGCGTGACGCCGACCAGCCAGTCGAGGTCGTCGGTGAGGTCCTCCGCCCAGGCCGGGTCCAGGCCCGGGGTCAGTCCGGACAGCTCCACACGGAGCGCGGCCGCCTCGGCGGCGAGCCGGTCGAGCGCGTCCCCGTCCCCGGCCCGCAGGGCCAGGTCGCAGCGGACGATCTCGCGGAGCCGGTTGCCGACCACGGCGCCGACGAACCGGCGGAAGGGCATCGCGCCGTCCAGCGCCTGCTCGGCGGGGATGTCCGACGCGCCGGTCGCCGGAGCGCCGAGCCGCGTCACCAACCGCGGGAACCGCGGCACCCGGTTGGCCCCGACGACCCGGAAGGCGCGGTCCACGAAGGCGCGCTGGTCGTGGCTCAGGCCCGGTCCGACCGGGGTGAGCATGACCTCGCGGTAGCGGGCGGTGGTCAGCCCGCCGCGCCGCACGGTCACCTTGTCGTCGCGCAGCAGCGCCAGCGTCGTCCCGGCGTCGTCGCGCAGGGCGAACTCGCGCCGGTCGCAGTTGAGCCCGGCCACGGGACCGAGCGTCGCGCGGCGGCGCAGCGGCCGGATCAGCGAGGCCAGGTCGTCGGGCAGGTCGGCGTGGCCCATCAGCTCGATGCGGTCCTTGGGCAGCAGGGGCTGCCAGTCGGGCGCGGTGAGGAACCACTCGCCCCGGCCGTCGAGCACGCGGTGCGCCAGCAGCACGCCGGAGCGGATCAGCCGGTGGTCCGGCGCGTCCAGCAGGGTCACGTCGATCGTGTACGGAGCGTTGTGCCCGCCCCGGGCCACCAGGTTGTGCAGGCCGACGTCACCGTTCACGAGCCGGGGCTCGGCCGAGCTGAACGGCATGTCGTAGAGCCGCTGCCCCGGCGGACGACCCGGCAGCGTCGGGAACTCCGGCGGCAGGGGCTCCTCCGCGACCTCGACGCTCGCGCCGCGCCCGACCACCCGGTCGCGACGCGGCGCCTTGGCCCGGTCGCGCTTGCGCGTGTCCTTGGCCGCCCGCTCGGCCTTCGTGCGCTTCTTGCCCATCAGCTCGTCGGTGCGGCCGCCGTGGCGCGCGGCTTCGCCGTCTTCTTGGCCGCAGCCTTCTTGGCGGGTGCCTTGGCCGCCGGTGCTGTCTTGGCCGGAGCTTTCTTGGCCGCCGCCGTCTTGGTCGACGTCGACTTCGCGGCGGTCTTGGCGGGGGCGCGGCGCGTCGTCTTCTTCGGCGCCGGGCCCTTGGCCCGCTTGTCGGCCAGCAGCTCCGCCCCGCGCTCCGCGGTGATCGTCGTCGGGTCGTCGTCGCGGCGCAGGGTCGCGTTCAGCTCGCCGTCGGTGACGTACGCGCCGAAGCGGCCCTCCTTGACCACCATCGGCCGGCCCGACACCGGGTCCGGCCCGAGCTCGGCCAGCGGCGGCTTGGCCGCGGCCCGCCCGCGCTGCTTGGGCTGGGCGTAGACCGCCTCGGCCTGCTCGAGGGTGATGGCGAAGATCTGGTCCTCGGTCTCCAGCGAGCGCGAGTCGGTGCCCTTCTTCAGGTACGGCCCGTAGCGCCCGTTCTGCGCGGTGATCTCCTCGCCGTCGGCCCCCGTGCCGACGACCCGGGGCAGGCTCATCAGCTGCAGCGCCTGCTCGAGCGTCACGTCCTCGACGGTCATCGAGGCGAACAGCGAGCCGGTGCGCGGCTTGGCGTTCTTGGGCGCGCCCTCCTCGAGCACCTCCGTGACGTACGGCCCGAAGCGACCCTGCTTGGCCACGACCGTCCGGTGCGTCTCGGGGTCGACGCCGAGCTCGCGCTCCTCGCCCATCGGCTTGCTGAGCAGCTCGGTCGCCAGCTCGTAGGTGAGCTCGTCGGGCGGCAGCTCGTCGTCGACGTTGGCCCGGCGCCCGTCGGCGTCCTCCACGTACGTGCCGTAGCGGCCCACCCGGACGACGACGGTCGAGCCCAGGTCGCCGATCGGGAAGGTCGAGAGCCGGCGCGCGTCGATGTCGCCGAGCTCGGACACCAGCCGTTGGAGACCCTCGTGGCCGGCGACCTCCTCGTCGGTCAGCACCGGCACGTCGGGCTGCGGCTCGCCGGTCCCGTCGTCGGCGACCCGCCGGCCTCCGGCGCCGAAGTAGAAGTCGGTCAGCACCGCGACCCGCTGGGCGTTGCCGCTCGCGATCTCGTCGAGCGTGTCCTCCATCTGCGCGGTGAACTTGTAGTCCACGAGCGCCGGGAAGTGCTCCTCCAGCAGCCGCGTGACGGCGAAGGCGAGCCAGGTCGGCACCAGGGCCGAGCCCTTCTTGAACACGTAGTCCCGGCTCGTGATGGTGCGGATGATCGACGCGTACGTCGACGGCCGGCCGATGTCGAGCTCCTCGAGCTTGGCCACCAGCGACGGTTCGGTGTAGCGGGCCGGGGGCCGGGTCTCGTGGCCGGCCGGCGTCAGCGACTCCGGGCGCAACGTCTGGTCCTCGCGCAGCTGCGGCAGGCGCGCCTGGGCGTCGTCGCCGCTGCCGTCGGGCTCGTCGGTCGACTCGACGTAGGCCTTGAGGAAGCCGTGGAAGGTGAGCGTGCGGCCCGAGGCCACGAACGTGCAGGGCTCGGCCCCGGCGGGGCTGGCCTCGATCCGGACGGTGGTCGAGAAGCCTTCGGCGTCCTTCATCTGCGACGCGATGGTCCGCATCCAGATCAGCTCGTAGAGGCGGAACTGGTCGCCCCGCAAGCCCGTCTGGGCCGGCGTGCGGAACGTGTCACCGGCAGGACGGACGGCCTCGTGCGCCTCCTGGGTGTTCTTGCCCTTGTTGGCGTAGATCCGCGGCGAGGCCGGCAGGTAGCTCGCGCCGAACAGCTGGGTGACCTGGGCCCGCGCCGCGTTGATGGCGGTGTCGGAGAGCACCGAGGAGTCGGTACGCATGTAGGTGATGTAGCCGCCCTCGTAGAGGTCCTGCGCGACCGACATCGTCCGCTGCGCGGTGAAGCCGAGCTTGCGCCCCGCCTCCTGCTGCAGCGTGGTCGTGCGGAACGGCGCGTACGGCTTGCGGGTGTACGGCTTGGAGTCGACGCCCGCGACCCGGAACGGCGCGGTCTCCAGCGACGCGGCCAGCGACCGGGTCTCCGCCTCGTCGAGGTGGACCAGCGTCTCGTTGGCCCGCGCCACGAGCTGTCCGTGGCTGTCGAAGTCGCGACCCTGGGCGACGCGTCGCTCCCCCACCCGGGTCAGCCGGGCCGGGAAGGACGTCGGCTCGGCGCCGTCGCCGCCACGGCTCGAAGAGCCATCATCGGGCAGAGCGAGGACGGCGTCGAGGTCCCAGTAGCCGGCGGTGCGGAACGCGATCCGCTCACGTTCCCGCTCGACGACCAGCCGGGTGGCGACGGACTGCACGCGACCGGCCGACAGCCGGGGCATGACCTTCTTCCACAGCACCGGGGAGACCTCGTAGCCGTAGAGCCGGTCGAGGATGCGGCGCGTCTCCTGGGCGTCGACCAGGTCGGTGTCGAGGTCGCGCAGGTTGGCCACGGCGTCCGCGATCGCCTTGGGCGTGATCTCGCGGAACACCATCCGGCGCGCCGGGACCTTGGGCTTCAGCTCCTGCAGCAGGTGCCAGGCGATCGCCTCGCCCTCGCGGTCGTCGTCGGTGGCGAGCAGGAGCTCGTCGGCCTGGGCCAGCGCGTCCTTGAGGGAGCGCATCGTCGCCTTCTTGTCCTGCGCGACGACGTAGAGGGGCTCGAAGTCGTGCTCGACGTCGACGCCGGTCCGGGCCCACTTCTCACCCTTGTACTTGGCGGGGACCTCCGCGGCACCGGTCGGCAGGTCGCGGACGTGACCGCGGCTCGACTCGACGATGTAGCCGTCGCCGAGGTAGCTCGCGATGCTCGCGACCTTGGTCGGGGACTCCACGATCACCAGCCGGAGACCGCTCCCGCCAGCCTTCCCTCGACCTGTTGCAGCCTTCGCCACGTGCTCCTCCATCTGCTGCTCGCCCGCTCGGGGCGCGAGCCGGGCACACTCTACGGCCCGCTCTACCCCTCGAGCGCGCAACGATGCAGCGCCCTGGACCATTCCGTCACCCCGGGCCCGCCCGACGCACCGGCCCGTCGGGTCAGGACTCCGCGGCGAGCAGCCCGTCCACCGCGAGGTTCCGGACCCGCTCGGCGAGCTCGACGGCCAGCGGGGCGGGCTCGAGGTCGAGCAGGCCGGCCACCGTCTCGACGAGGGTCCGCAGCGTCAGCTCGCCGTCGCAGGCACCGAGCACCCCGGCGCTCGCCGTGTCGAGGGCCACCGCGGGTCGCAGGCCGCGCTGCTGGCGCAGGACGATCGAGGAGGGGTCGCCCGCACCGGGCGCGCCGACCGTCTCCTCCACGACGTCGGGAGCCAGCCGCCAGGCCGTGTCGAGGACCTCGTCGGCGGTGCGGGACCGCCAGGCCGCGACGACGTCCAGCTCGCGGGCGAACGCCGGCGCGACCGGCTGCTCGACCGCGTACGGCCACGACTCGAGCGTGCGGTGCGCGGGCCCCGCGCCGGCTCCGGCGCCGCCGGGCCTGCGCGCCAGCAGCCAGCCCATCCCGACGGCCTCGATGCCGAGCTCGTCGAAGTAGGCGCACCAGGCGGCGTACCGGTCGAGGTAGTCGGGCGCCCCGGTCAGCCCGGCGTCGGCGAGCCAGAGCTCGACGTAGGCGTACGGGTCGAGCACCTCGCGCTCCACGGCGTGCAGGTCGAAGCCCTCGGGCACCCACCCGGCCACGCGGTCGGTCCAGTCCTCCCCGCGCACGTGGGCCCAGTTCGCGAGGACCTGCAGCACGCCGCCCTCGGCCAGGTGCTCGACGCCCTGGCGCACGACCGCCTCGACCAGTCCGTCCGAGGTCCGGGTGCCCTCGCGGTAGGTGAGGCGCTCGCCGGTCGGCGGGGAGAGGACGTACGGCGGGTTGGTCACCACCAGGTCGAAACGTTCCCCGGCGACGGGCGCGTACAGGTCGCCGTGGCGCAGGTCGACGGCGACGCCGTTCAGGTCGGCGGTCAGCCGGGCCAGCACGAGCGCGCGTGGGTTGAGGTCGGTCGCCACGACCTCGCGGGCGTGGCGGGCGAGGTGCAGGCTCTGGACCCCGCAGCCCGTGCCGAGGTCGAGGGCGCGTCCGACCGGGCGCCGCACGGTCATCTGGGCGAGCGTCGAGGACGCCGAGGAGACGCCGAGCACGAAGTCGGGACGCATCGGGGTCACCCGCGTGTCGAGGCCGGGCGTGAGGTCCGACGCGATCCACCCGGACGCGCCGTCGTCGGAGGCGTACGGACGCAGGTCCAGCAGGGCGACCACGGAGTCGGAGCCCCCGGTCTGGTCGAGGCAGACCACGCCGGCCGCAGCCAGGGCCGGCACGAGGCCGGGCAGGGCGGCGTCGAGGTCCCGGCGCGGGACACGGTCCTGCAGCAGCCACAGCCGGGTGAGCGTGGCCAGCGGGTCGTGACGTCCGGCGAGGGCGAGCCGCGCCGGGACGGTCGCGTTGCGGCCGAGGGCGGCGTGGGCGGGTTCCCCGATCGCCGCGACGACCGCGTCGACCTCGTAGCGGTGCTCGGTGAACGCGGCGGTGAGCGCGGCGCAGACGTCCAGGCCGAGGAGCCGGGTCGGCTCCTGGTCGGGTGCAGCGGGCATCAGCGCAGCTCGACGGTCGCGCCGACCAGCAGCGGTCCGAGCAGCGCGCCGTACGGGGTGGCGCCGGTGGGGTCGTCGGCCGGCTGGACGTAGCTGCCGGGACCCCAGCCGGCCGCCACCGCGGCGGCCGCGAGGTCGTGGGCCCACGCCTGGTCGTACACCTGCGTGGAGGGCGGCTCGCCCGCCGGGGACAGCCGGACCAGGAACGGGCTCTCGGGCGCCAGCTCGGTGCAGGCCGCCGGCTGGAACGAGCCCGGTCGCATCAGCACGGCGAGGTCGTACGTCCCCAGCGACGCGTGGACCGTGTCGGGCTCGGGCCGCAGCACGACCTCGTAGTCCCGGTGGAGGCCGAGCTCCTCGAGCACGGGGTCGAGGGCGGTCCGGCGCGCGCCGTCCACGAGGACGACCGCGGGCGGGTCGACGGCGTGGTCGTCACCGAGCCGGCGCACCTCGTCCGGGGTGCCGTCGACCAGCGGCGCGGCGACGGCACCCAGGCGGGCGCAGGCGAGCAGACCGAGCAGCAGCTCGGGTCCGACCGGGAGGGCGAGGACCACCGTCCGCCCGGTCGTCACGCCGAGCTCGCGCAGCGCACCCCCGAGCTGGCCCACCTGCTCGAGCAGCTGGGCGTAGGAGTACGAGGAGCGGGTGCCCGCCGGCGCGAACGGGACCAGCAGGGCCGGCTCGTCGGCGAGCCCGCGGACGACGTGGCGGTCGAGCGCGTTGAAGGCGAGGTTCAGGCTCCCCGGCGACGTCGCCGAGGGGCGGATGAACCAGTCGAGCGTTCCGGCCTCGCGCACGGGTCGGGCCACGAGGTCAGCTGGGGTTGCGCTCGACCGGGGTCGAGACCTCGGTCTGGGGCTGGACGGCGGTGTGGCCGCCCCCCTGCGTGCCGGAACCCACGGACGGGGTGCTCGACGAGCCACCGTCGTCGTGCAGGACCGACCCGCGCCGAGCGCTGATCACGAGCATGACGACGATGATCACGACTGCGGCCAGGGCGATCACGAAGCGCAGCCCGTTCGGTGAGCTGCTCAGCGGCGACATGGCCACGACGGCCGGTGCGATCAGCAGGGCGACCAGGTTCATGACCTTGATCAGCGGGTTGATGGCCGGGCCCGCCGTGTCCTTGAACGGGTCGCCGACGGTGTCGCCGATGATCGTCGCCTCGTGGGCGGCCGAGCCCTTGCCGCCGTGGTGGCCGTCCTCGACGAGCTTCTTCGCGTTGTCCCACGCACCGCCGGAGTTGGCCAGGAACACCGCCATCAGCGTGCCGCAGGCGATGGCGCCGGCGAGGTAGCCGGCCAGCGCCGGCGCACCGAGGCCGAAGCCGACGGCGATCGGCGCGCAGATGGCCAGCAAGCCCGGCGTCGCCAGCTCGCGCTGCGAGTCGCGCGTGACGATGTCGACGACCTTGCCGTACTCGGGCTTGCCCGTCCCGTCCATGATCCCGGGGATCTCACGGAACTGACGACGTACCTCGTAGACGACCGCACCGGCGGCCCGGCTCACCGCGTTGATGGCGAGCCCGGAGAAGAGGAACACGACGGCCGCGCCGATGATCAGACCGACCAGGGTCTGCGGGGAGAAGACGACCGACTCGTCGACGAACGTCTGGTAGCGCTCCACCAGCACGCTGCGGATCGAGTCGGTGTAGGAGCCGAACAGGGCGGTCGCGGCGAGCACGGCGGTCGCGATCGCGATGCCCTTGGTGATCGCCTTGGTGGTGTTGCCCACCGCGTCCAGCTCGGTGAGGACCTGGACGCCGTCGCCGTGCACGTCGCCGGACATCTCGGCGATGCCCTGCGCGTTGTCCGAGACCGGGCCGAAGGTGTCCATGGCGACGATCACGCCGACCGTGGTCAGCAGCCCGCAGCCGGCGAGCGCGATGGCGAAGAGGCCGACGATCCCGGACCCGCCCAGCAGGAACGCGCCGTAGACCGCGGCGGCGATCACGAGCGCGGTGTAGACCGCCGACTCGAGCCCGAGCGAGATGCCGGAGAGGATGACCGTCGCCGCACCGGTGAGGGAGGTCTCGCCCACGGTGCGTACCGGCTTGTCCTCGGTGCCGGTGTAGTAGCCGGTGAGCTTGAGGATCGCGGCCGCCAGGACGATGCCGATGATCACCGCGCCGATGGCGACCACCCGCGGGTCGTCGATCGGGGCGGTCGTGCCGGCACCCAGGTCGGCGAAGCTGCTCGGCAGGTAGGCGAAGCTCGCGATGGCGCAGAGCACGGCGGAGATCACGGCCGACAGGTAGAAGGACCGGTTGATCGTGCGGAGCGCGTTCTCCCCGGCGCGGGGACGCGTGAGGAAGATGCCGATCAGCGCCGTGATGACGCCGATGCCGGGGACGATGAGCGGGAAGACCAGCCCGGCCTCGCCGAAGGCGGCCTTGCCGAGGATCAGCGAGGCGACCAGCGTGACGGCGTAGGACTCGAAGAGGTCCGCCGCCATGCCGGCGCAGTCACCCACGTTGTCGCCCACGTTGTCGGCGATGGTGGCGGCGTTGCGGGGGTCGTCCTCGGGGATGTTCTGCTCGACCTTGCCGACCAGGTCGGCGCCGACGTCGGCGGCCTTGGTGAAGATGCCGCCGCCCACCCGCATGAACATGGCGAGCATGGCGGCACCGAAGCCGAACCCCTCGAGGATCGTCGGGGCGTCACCCCGGAAGACGAACACGACGAAGGCGGCGCCGAGCAGGCCGAGGCCGACCGTCGCCATGCCCACGTGGGCGCCCGTGCGAAAGGCGATCTTGATCGCCGGCGTGCGGCCCGCGACGCCTGCGCGGGCCGCGGCGGCCACGCGGAGGTTGGCCCGGGTGGCCAGCCACATGCCGAGATAGCCGATCAGGCCCGAGAACACCGCACCCGCGAGGAAGGCGATCGAGCGGGCGATCCGCAGCCCCCAGTGGGCGCCCTCGGAGTCGGTGTGGGCGGGCAGCGCCAGCAGCAGGAAGAACGCGACGAACGCGAAGACCCCGAGGGTCCGGAACTGCCGGCTGAGGAAGGCGGTCGCGCCCTCCTGCACGGCGCGGGCGATGTCCTGCATCGCCGGGGTGCCGTCGGCGGCGGAGAGCACCTCGGCCCGGAACCTCCAGGACATGAACAGGGCCACCAGCGCGACCACACCCACGATGGCGACAAGGGTGAGGTTGCCTGCGGACAACGTCGTGACGGGCATCGGGGGTCCTCCTGCGTGCTTCGGGGGACGCGTACGCGGGTCACGGCGGCGCATCTCAGGCCAGCCAGGCGCACACGTCCTCGTGCTCAGACCGGCGCAGTCTAACCACAGGTGCCACTGGTTCGGTCGTCCGCCGCGTACGCGCCTGCGCCCGCTCACGACTCAGGCGACCGGCCCGGCGTGGGCCCGCCCGGCGAGCGCCCGCGGCAGCCCGGGGACGCGAAGCCCGACCTCGACCTCGACGGTGACGCTCACGACGTAGTCGACGTCGTCGCCCACCCGGTCGCACCGCACGAGGCGGGCGTCGTTCGCCCGGGCGAGCCGGGCGGCCGCCGGGCAGGGCGGGCGACCTTCTGCGTACGCCGCCGCCCCGCTCAGCGCAGCGAGGTCCGCCGCACCGTGCGCCCGGTGGCCCACGACCAGGAAGACCGCCGCCACCATCGCCGCCGTCGCGACCACCCCGACCACCGCCATCACCCCGACCATCAGCAACGTCCCGCTGCCGCGCTCGTCGCGGGAGCTCGCCGACCGGCCCCGCTCCTCGCCAGCCCCGCGCCTCACCAGTCGCCCCCGGGCTCCTTGGCCACCCGGGCCTGCGCGGCCAACGGCACGCTCGGCAGCCCCTCGACGAGCGGTCGCGCCCGGACCCGGACCGTCACGGTCACGACCCCGGCACGGGTGCTCGTCGTCACGGTGGCGCCCGCCGGCGCCGCCGCCCTGGCCATGCGCACGCCCTTGGCGTCGCCCCGCGCCGCCTGCCGCGCCACGGCCGAGGCCGTGTCCACGCAGCGCAGCTCCACGACCACGAGGAAGATCCCCCACACCATCATCGCGAGCAGCGCGAGGGCCGCGAGGGTGGCGACGGCCAGCTCGGCCGTCACCATCCCCCGCTCCTGCCCGCGCCGCACCGTCCACCTGGACGTCTCACCCCTGGGCACCGTGCGACGCGCCGGACTCAGTGGGCGAACTTCAGGAACGTGCTCAGCACCTTGAGCACGATCCCGAGGAGCGCGGCCTTGACCGCACCGGACGTGACCACGGCCAGCAGCACCCCCGCGATCGCGACCGCCGCGACGATGCCCACCGCCCACTCCGCGCTCACCATCCCGCGCTCGGCCAGCCGTCCGCGCCCCGGCACCGAGGTCATCCAGCAGACCCCGCCCTCGACCGGCGACGCCTCGCACGCGAGACCGCCCACCGCGTCGCCCGGCCCGACGACCGGCCCGACGACCGGGACCGCCAGCCCTGCCCCGACCACCGCGTCCTGCACCTGCTCCATCTCCGACCTCCTCAGGTCTCCCACCCCCTCCGGGGTGGTGCGTCCGCCTGGACGCACCGGGAGTCTCATGACGTGGGGAGCGACGAGCCGGTCGTCGACCGCGTCTGTGCACGACAGGGCTGTCGACCGATCCGGGCTGTGGACGACCGGCCGGCACCGGTCACAGCGACAGCGCGCGGGCGAGGGCGGACGCGACGGTGGGGACTACCCCGAGCAGCAGGAACGCCGGGATGAAGCAGGTCATCAGCGGCAGCACGCTGCGCACCCCCACGCTGCGGGCGACGACCTGGAGCGCGGCCTCCCGTCGTCCCCGGGCCTGGACGGCGTGGTGCCGCAGGGTCGCCACGAGCAGGGTGCCCGACTCGACCGACCGGGCGAGGTCGGCCGCCGCCGGGCCCAGCTGCGGGTGGTCGGCCAGCTGCAGCCAGGCGTCGGCGTCGGCCACCCCGAGGTCGGTCGACGCGCGGACCAGGCCCAGGTCCTCCGCGACCGGTCCGTCGAACGCGTCGACCACGACGCCGCACGCGCCACGGACCGGCAGCCCCGCGGCCAGGCACGACGCCATCAGCTCGAGGGCCTGCGGGGTCTGCAGCACCAGCACCTGCCGTCGCCGGCGGGCGGCGACCGGTTCGACCCGGCCGAGCAGCACGACGACCGACAGCGCGACGAGGGGTGCGAGCGGCCAGGCCCCCGCCGGCCCGAGGCCCGCGCGCTCGGCGAGCAGGCCCGACACGCCGCCGAGGGCCACGCCCAGCCCGGCGCGGTGGCCGAGGGGGACGGCGTCGGCACGTCCACGCATCCAGCCCGGGCGCCGGGCGGTCCGCGGGCGGCGTGCGGCCACGAGTGCCCCCAGGTCGCGGGGCGGGGGCAGCAGGGCGAGCACGCCGAGGCCGGCGAGCGCGGCTGCCGCGTACGCCCAGGGCGAGAGCCGCCCGAGGTCGAGGAGGAGCACCTCAGCCGCCGGCCGCTGCGGCCCGGGCCAGCCGCTCGATCCACAGCACCCCGCCGGCCGCGAGCAGGAGCCCGAGCAGCAGGCAGGCCCAGCCGGTCGGGCCCGCGACCAGCCACTCCAGCGGCCGCCCACCGAGCAGGTAGCCCAGCCCGACGCCGACGAGCGGCAGGACCGCCATCAGCTTTCCCGTCGAGCGCGGCGCGGCGAGCTCGGCCGACACCACCGAGCGCAGCGACTCGTCGGACGCCAGACCCGACGCGACCTCCTCGAGGGCCGGGGCCATGGGGGCGCCGCTGAAGGACGACACCTGCCAGGCGCGGGCGAGGTCGTGGAGGCCGCCGTGCCCCGGCTGCCCCGACCGGGAGCGGAGCGCGTCGGGCACGTTCCCGCCGATCTGCTGGACCGCTGCGGCCTCCGCGAGGACCGGGCAGTCGGCGGCGACCAGCACGAGGGCCTCGGCCGGCACCTGGCCGACCCGGACGTACGACGCGAGGATCCCGCACGCTCGCGCGACGTCGGACTGCGCGCGCCGGGCGCGGCGGTCGCGGGCGTGCAGGACGACGATGCGCAGGACCGTTCCGCCCGCGATCGTCAGCGCCGCGGCGAGGACCGTCCCACGGACCCCGTCGACCAGCATCCCGACGGCCAGCACGCCCCCGGCGGCCAGCGTCGCGAGCAGCAGCCCGACCCGGCTGTGCCGTCCGACCTCTGCTGCGTCGGTCGGGGCGGGCCGCAACCTCGCGCGGGAGCGCGCCGATGGCGACCTCGGGACGGCCAGCGACGCCGTCACGGCGGCGAGCACGACGGTGAGGGCCGCTGCGAGGCCGGCGCTCATCGGGCGAGCATCCGCTCCAGTCGTGCCCCTCCGGGCCCGAGGCGCGTCGTCCCGTCGGGGCCGAAGGTCACCGCCTGCTCGGTCCGGGTCAGCCCGGACGCGGGGTCCCGGACGAAGACCGAGATCTCGCTGACCCGACGCCGGCCGGCCTCGTCCCGCGTGATGTGGATCGACGCGTGCAGCGCGGAGGCGATCTGGGCGTGCAGCGCGAGCCGGGAGAGGCCGGCCAGCGCCGCGAGGGCCTCGAGCCGTGCGGGGACGTCGGCCGAGGAGTTGGCGTGGACGGTCCCGCAGCCACCCTCGTGCCCCGTGTTCATGGCGGTGAGCAGGTCTGCGATCTCGGGTCCGCGCACCTCGCCGACCACCAGCCGGTCCGGGCGCATCCGCAGCGACTGGCGGACGAGGTCGGTCAGGGTGACGGCACCGGCCAGCTCGGAGTTGGCCGGGCGTCCCTCCATCCGGACCACGTGCGGGTGAGCTGGCGCGAGCTCGCGGGAGTCCTCCACGATGACGATCCGGTCGGTGGGCGGGACGAGGGCGAGCAGGGCCGCCAGCAGGGTCGTCTTGCCGCTGCCGGTGCCGCCGCTGACCAGGAAGGCGAGACGGGTCTCCACGACCCGGGTGAGCAGCTCGGCCGCGCCCGGCGTCAGCGAGCCCGAGGCCACGCAGTCGGCCAGCGAGAACGTCCGGCTGGCCGGGACCCGGAGGCTGATGCAGGTGCCGGGGTCGGCGATGGTGCCCAGCACCGCGTGCACCCGGCTGCCGTCGGCGAGCCGGGCGTCGACGAACGGCACGGCGTCGTCCAGGCGGCGCCCGACGGACGCCGCCAGCCGCTGGGCCAGCCGACGCACCTCCGACTCCGAGGAGAAGCGGACCGACGTTCGTTCCAGACCCCGGCCGCGGTCGACGAAGACCTGCTCGGGCCCGTTCACGACGACGTCGGTGACGCCTGGCTCCGCGAGGAGGGCCTCGAGCGGGCCGGCGCCGACGCTGTGCCGGTGCAGCAGCTCCAGCGTGTCGATCAGCGCGGTGTCGCTGACGACCCTGCCCTCCGCGCGCATCGCCTCCGCGACGTCGGCCGGGGTGTGCGTCCGACCGAGTCGCGCGAGCCGCGTCCGCAGCGGCTCGAGCTCGTCCACGGCGCTCATGCCGCCACCTCCGACCCCTCGTGCAGCAGCCGCGCGCAGAGCCGGCCCAGGGACGACCGGGCCGACCGCCCGGGTGGGTCTCCCCGTTCGGCGGCGCTGCGGACCCCGGCGTCCTCCTCCAGCACTCCCGCGAGCGGCAGCTCGAGCGCCTCGGCGACGAGCGCCGGCGCCAGGACGCGTCCCGGGCCGGTACGGACGACCACCTCGACCGCTCGGCTCTGCAGCACGAGCGCGCGGGCGGCGTGGTCGGCCGCCGCGACGCCTCGGACGTCGGCGCGGGTGAGCAGCAGGACACGGGTCGCCCGGCTCAGGACCTCGTCGTGCGCCGGGTCGAGGTGCCGGGGCAGGTCGACGACGGTCAGGTCGTTGCTCCGCGCGGCCGACCCGAGCACCGCCGCGAGCTGCTCCGGCCGCAGCGGGAGACCCGGGTGGACCGTCCGGTCGGCCGCGAGCACGTCCACCCCGTCGCAGTGCGGCAGCTGTCCGGCGATGTCGCCCAGATGCCCGCTGGCCGCCTCGAACCGGCTCCACCGCCAGCCCGGCACCTCCTCGGCTCCGAGCAGGATGTCGATCCCACCGCCCGCGGGGTCGGCGTCGAGGAGCAGGGTGCGCAGGCCTGCCCTGGCCCCCGCCACCGCCAGGGCAGCGGCCAGCGTCGACGTCCCGACCCCGCCCGACCCGCCCGTCAGGGCCACGACGGTCCCGAGCCCGGCCTCGGCGGCCAGGGCGGAGAGCGCCGCGGCGAGATCGGCGGTGCCCGCCGGCACTGTCGCGACGGCCGCGCGCAGCCGCGTGGACCAGGCGTAGGTCTCCGCACGGTCGTCGTCGCGGCCCACGACGTAGACCTCCGACCGCGGCGGCAGCACGAGACCGCTCACGTCCCCGGCCCGGTCCCGGCCGACGAGGACCGCGGCGGCCGAGCGCCACGACCGGCGGAGCTCGTCGTCCCCGGCCGGCTGCTCGGGCGCGAGCCCGACGGCCGCCACCACGGAGAGCAGGTGCCGCGCGAGCACCGGGTCGGCGGTCAGCACGAGGACGACGGGCCCGAGACCGCCCGGGATCGACGGAGATCGCGGCGGCGACGGCGGTGACGGTGCTGGCGGAGAGGTCGGACGGGGCACGTCAACACCCTGGTCGCGGAGGCGCCCCTCGTGCCGGGTCGCGTCGCGCCTGTGGACAGATCTGGACGATGCGGCCCGCACCTGTGGACGAGCGCCCGATCGGGAGCCTCGTCAGCAGAGTGAGAGCAGGACGTCTCCCGAGGAGGAGAAATGCGTGTGAGCCACTTCACAACGGTCGAGAAAGAGTGCACACTCGACCTCAGGAGATTGCGGGTCGACGACCCGCAGCATCTGCGGTCCGACGCCGGGTACCCACGCGGCGATCACCCATTGACACAGGGAGTTGCGTCCCCGGCTCGTCCGGGGCCAACAGTCACGACGCACGCCTGGTCACCCGGCGCCGGACCACCCTCTCCGAGGGGCGCCGCCTCGCGGCCGGGGCGCGCCGGGTACGTTCCAGCGCTCCTCCCCGACTACGGTTTGCACCATGCCTCCCGTGCCCGGCCAGCGTCCTGGTGCGCGTGCAGCCGCCGCGCTGCAGCCCGCGGCCGTCGACTGGCTGGTCGGGGAGCAGCCGGCCCGGATCCTCGACCTGGGCTCGGGGCGCGGAGCCTTCGCCGCGACCCTGGTCGACGCGGGCCACGAGGTCTTCTGCCTCGACCAGGACCCTCGCCGCGTGGCCACGCTCCCCGGACGACTCGGGACCCGGCTGCACGTGGCCGGCCAGGTGGAGTCCATGCCCTACCTGTCCTGCCACTTCGACGTCGTCACGGCGTCGCAGACGCTGCACCGCTTCGCGCCGGGTCTGGCCGTCACGGAGATCGCCCGGGTGCTCCGGCCGGGCGGGCGGCTGGGCGTCGTCTTCCAGACCCGGGACGACACGGTCCCGTGGGTGCGTCGCCTGATGGCCATCCTGCAACGGGTGGACCCTTCGGCGATGCAGGGTAGGTACGGCGACGCATCGGTCGCGGACGTGGGCGAGAGCCCGTACTTCCACTCCCTCGAACGCCGGGACTTCCGCACCTGGGTGCCCACCACGCGCGAGGGCCTGGTCGCCATGGCGGAACGTCGCCCGGCCGTCGCCGCGCTCGGCACGGCAGCGCGCGACGAGGTGCTGGCGGAGGTGGGTGCGCTGTACGACTCGTCGGCCCGCGCTCCGGAACCGCTCCTGCTGCCGTTCCGCACGAGCTGCTGGCGCGCGCAGGTCGACCACACCGAGCTCGCCATCGACGACGACCCGGCACTGACCATCGCCGTCTGACGATCGCTGTGCGACCAGTCACCTGACGATCGCCGTGCGACCACCGCCGTCCGACCGGCCCGGTCAGGACCGCGGCCATTGGCACGGGTAACCGGCGACCGGCGAACTGAGCCGTAGGCTCGACGACCAAGAAGATGGGCAGAGGGCGACGCGCACGAGGCCGGGTCGACACCCCGGCACTGGGCGTCGTCGCCCTCCGCGCCGGATGACGTGCACCGGCTTGCTCTTATTCTTACCCACGTCGCACCATCTGGTGCAGACGGGTCCCGATCGACGCATGGTTCGGTCCGCGGGGGTGGCCTCGGGTATGAAGGGCTCCGGCGCGGTGGCCGATCACGGCTGCCGACGACGCCACTCGACGAACCACCCCATGACCACACCCGACGACCAGACCGACGGAGGCCAAGTCCCGTGACCCTGCTCGACCAGCCCGGCACCCCTGCCCGCGCGAGCGACGACCCTGACGGCTCGCGGACGATCACGATCGTCGACCCGCAGGACGGCAGCCCGGTGGGCACCGTCCACAGCGCCGACGAGGCCGACGTCGCCGCCGCCATCGCGGCCGCGGTCGGAGCGTCCGAGGCCTGGGCCGCGACGGCCCCGGCGGCACGCGGTGCGCTCCTGCACGCGCTCGCCGACGGCCTCGCCGCCCGCGCCGACGAGGTCGCCGCGCTCAACACCCGCGAGACCGGCAAGCCGGCAGGCGACGCCCGCGGCGGGGTGGACGCGGCGGTGGGGACGCTGCGCCAGTACGCCGAGCTCGGACCGCTGCACCGCACGCACAGCCTGCGCGGAGCCGACGTGGCCGTGGACTTCACCCGGCCCGAGCCGCGCGGCGTCGTGGCCGTCATCACGCCCTGGAACGACCCGGTCGCGGTCGCCGCCGGACTCGTCGGCGCCGCACTGGTGACGGGCAACACGGTGATTCACAAGCCCAGCGAACGCTGCCCGCACGTCGGCGCGCTCCTCGGCGAGATCTGGTCGGCGCCGCTGCCCGACGGGGTCCTCACCACGCTCACCGGGGACGGCCGGACCGGTGCGGCCCTGGTCCGTTCCGCCGCCGTCCACGCGATCGCCCACGTCGGGTCGACCGCGTCCGGGCGCGCCATCGCCCAGGAGGCCCTGCACACCGGCGCCCACCTGGTCCTGGA
This sequence comes from uncultured Friedmanniella sp., assembly GCA_964251895.1. GTDB lineage: Bacteria > Actinomycetota > Actinomycetes > Propionibacteriales > Propionibacteriaceae > Microlunatus. Next base: position 58,578 of record CAXULL010000018.1, on the reverse strand, counting down.
GAACGGTGGGAACGACGCCCTCGTCGTCGACGCCGACGTCGACCCGGTCTGGGCCGCCGGCCAGGCGGCGCTGGGCGCGTACGCCAACAGCGGCCAGATCTGCACCTCGGTCGAACGCATCTACGTCCACGCCGACATCGCCGACGCGTTCGTCGACGCCCTCGTCGCCGAGGCCGGGCAGCGCAACGCCGCCGGCATGGCCCCGCTGGTCGACACGCGGATGCGGGCCGAGGTCCACCGCCAGGTCAGCGCGGCGGAGGCCGACGGCGCGCGGGTGCTGACCGGCGGCGAGATCCCGTCCGGCCCCGGCGCGCACTACCCCGCCACGGTCGTCGTCGACGTCGCGTCGGACTCCGACCTGATGCGCGAGGAGACCTTCGGGCCGGTCGCCCCGGTGCAGGTCGTCGCCAGCTTCGCCGAGGGACTCAACCGGGCGGTCGCGTCCCGCTACGGCCTCGCGGCAACCGTCCTGACCGGTTCCCTGGAGCACACCACCGAGGCCGTCCGCCGGTTGCCGGTGGGCACGGTCAAGATCAACGCGGTGTTCGGCGGTGCGCCGGGCGGAGCCGCCGAGCCGCGCGGCGCGAGCGGGCGGGGCTTCGGTTACGGTCCCGAGCTGCTCGACGAGATGACGACGCGCAAGGTGGTCCACATCGGACGTCCGGTGCTCCGCTCGACCACCTGAGCCACCAGCACGACGGCCGGCGCCGCGTCCGCCCGGAGCGGCGCCGGTCCGGCGCCCGAACCTCCGCCGGACCCGGCGCTGACGCCGGTGCCGCCTCAGGACCCGCGGGCGACCAGCAGGTCGTGCTCGACGAGGGTCGGGACCGACAGCGTCTTGTAGCCGACCTCGTCGAACAGCACCGTGATCTCGTCTCCCTCGATGCTCATCACCACGCCGTCGCCGAAGCTCGCGTGCCGGACGGGCTCCTCGGCCACGAACGGTGCCGGGACGGCCCCCGCCGTCTGCAGGTCCTCCTCGGCCGCCGCCCCGGAGCGGCAGTTGTCGCAACGTTCGCAGCGCGGCGACTCGGCTTCCCCCAGGTAGGCGAGCAGGAACTGCCGGCGGCAGCGTCGGGTCTCGGCGTAGCCCCGGACCATGTCGACCCGGGACCGCTGCAGCGCCTGGTAGCCCTCCGCCCGGCCCCGGACGTCGGCCACCTCGACCGTCTCGCCCTCGGCGGCGGCCTCGACGACGAGGTTGGCGATCCGGGTCAGCTTGCGGGCGCTCACCCCGGCTGCCTCGGCCTGCTCCACCGGGCTGACGTCCGGCAGCGTGGCGAGCGCGCCGAGCACCTGGACGACCTCCTCCTCGGTGGGCACCCCGGCGGTCTGGAACCGCAGCAGCGCGAGGTCCTCCGGGCGGTAGAAAAGCACGCCCTCGGACGGCTGGCCGTCGCGACCGGCCCGACCCACCTGCTGGTAGTACTCGTCGGGCGACTCGGGGATGTTCGCGTGCGCCACCCAGCGCACGTCCGGCTTGTCGATCCCCATGCCGAACGCCGAGGTGGCCACGACCACGTCCACGGCGGAGGACATGAAGTCGGCCTGCGCCCGCTCGCGCGCCAGCTTGGGCAGACCGGCGTGGTACGGCGTGGTCGTCCTGCCGGCGTCGGCGAGCAGCGCGGCGTAGCGCTCGGCGGCCTTGCGGGTCCCGACGTAGACGATGCCGCTGCCCGGCGCCGCGGCTGCCGCCTCGACCACCTTCTGCTCCTGGTCGCGCTCGTCGAGGCAGCGTCGGACAGACAGGTCGATGTTCTCGCGGGCGGCGCCGCCGACGACCACGGCGGGGTCGTGCAGGTGCAGCCGGTCGAGGATGTCGGCGCGGACGGGCGGGGACGCCGTGGCGGTCATGGCGATGGTCCGCGCGTCGAGCCCGGCGAGCAGGTCGCCGAGCCGCAGGTAGTCGGGGCGGAAGTCGTGGCCCCAGGACGACACGCAGTGCGCCTCGTCGACGGCGACCAGGCTGGGCCGCAGCGCGGACACCGCCGCGTGCACGGCCTCGTTCGCGAGCTGCTCGGGGGCCAGGAACAAGAACTCCACCTCGCCGCGAGCCGCCTCCTCCAGCGCCTCCTCGCGCTGCCTCGGCGTCTCCGCCGACGAGATCCGGCGGGCCCGGGTGCGACCCCCGTAGGCGGCCAGGTGGTCGGTCTGGTCCTGCTGGAGGGCGAGCAGCGGCGACACCACGACCGTCGGCCCGTCCAGCAGCACGGCGGCGAGCTGGTAGGCCAGGGACTTGCCCGCCCCGGTCGGCTGCACGAGCAGCACGTCGTGGCCGTCGAGCAGCGCCTGCACCGCCGGCCGCTGCCCGGCCCGCAGCCGCTCGAGGCCGAACACCGCGCTCGCCGCCTCGCCGATCCTGTCCGACACCTGACCTCCCTCAGCTGGTCTCGCGAGTCCCTTATCCCGGGCAGGCCCGTCCGGAACCTTGCCCCGGGGCCCCATCTTGGCGCTCGGGGCGCCCGGTAACGTCGAGAGCATGAAGCTTCCCGCCCTGTCCCAGGTGCTGACGAACGACCCCGGGCCGTTCGCCACGGCGTACGCCGACGTGAGCCGCGTGGCCGCGGCCGGTGACGACGAGGTGGCCCTGACCGCCCGCGCCGCGCACGACGAGCTCGTGGCCGCCGGCTGCCCGGCCGACGTGGCCGCGGCCCTCCAGGAGGCGCTCGGCGCCAGCACCCACACCGGTGGCGAGGTCGCACGCGTGGTGGTCGCGAGCGCGCAGGGTGTCGTGTTCTCCGCCCTCGTGCACGGCCGCCGGCCCCAGCCCTCGACCTCGTGGGGTGCGCTGCCCGACCTCGGGCCGTGGCTCGCCGACGCCACCCTCGTCACACCGTTCGTGCTGGCCCGCGTGGACCACGCCGGCGGCAACGTGTCCACCTACAGCGACGGTGCGGCCGGTCCGCTCCGCGAGGAGCAGGAGGCGGGCGGCGACGCCAACTACCTCCACAAGACCGGCGCCGACAGCCACGAGGGCTCGGTCGAGGAGGAGTGGAAGCGCAGCGCGGACGACGTCGCGGCCGAGATCGAGCGCCAGGTGACCGCCGGCCCGTCGCTGGTGCTGATCGGGGGCGAGCCGGACTCGGTGAGCGAGGTGCGCTCCAAGCTCACGCACCTGGAGGCCGAGGTCGTCGAGCTGCAGGGCGGGCGTCGCAACGCCGACAGCGGCGAGGAGGCCTTCGAGGCCGAGATCACCGAGGTCCTGCGCGGCCAGGCGGTGACCGCCAACCTCGACGTGCTGGCGCAGCTGAAGCAGCGCCTGGGCGAGCGCGCGCAGGGCGCGAGCAGCCGCGGCGCCGCCGGCGTCGACGAGGTGCTCTCCGCGCTGGTCGTCGGCCAGGTCGACACGCTGCTGCTCGACCCGTCCGCCGCGGCCGACACGTCGGTGACCCTGTCGGACCACCCGGGCCTGAGCGTCGGGGCCGCCGAGCCCAGCGAGGCCGTGCCCGCCGACCAGGTCCTCGTCGCCCTCGCGGCGCTCACCGACGCGGACGTCCGCGTCGAGCGCCGGGGGACGCTCGGCGGCGAGCCCGTCGCGGCCCTGCTGCGCTGGGACAACACCGCCGACGCCGCCACGACCTCGAGCGAGGACCTGCACTGACCTCGCGCTGACCCGCGCCTCCACCTCGGAGGAGCAGAACGGGGATGGTTCGGCACCGCTGCGGTGCCGAACCATCCCCGTTCCGGCGCTCAGGCCTCCGGCGCCATGCTCCGGATCCGGCTGACGACGTCGGTCGTCGAGTGCGCCGGCACGAAGTCGAGGATCCGGACCTCGCCGCCGTACGCCCGCACCACCTCGGTCTCGGCCATCATCTCCGGGGTGTAGTCGCCGCCCTTGGCGTACACGTCCGGCTGCAGCAGCTCCACCAGCGGGATCGGGGTGTCCGTCTCGAACACGGTCACGTAGTCCACGCAGCTGAGGGCCGCGAGCACGCCCGCCCGGTCGGCCGCCGTGTTGATGGGCCGCTGCGGACCCTTGAGGCGGCGCACCGACTCGTCGCTGTTGACGGCCACGATCAGCAGGTCACCGAGCCGCGCGGCCTGGGCCAGCGACGTGGTGTGACCGCGGTGCAGCACGTCGAAGCACCCGTTCGTGAGGACCACGCGCCGGCCCGCGGCCCGCTCGGCCTGCACCCGCAGGGCCAGCTCCGGCCCGGTGAGCACGCGCTCGCGCGTCCGTCCCAGGTGGTCGGCGAGGTCGTCCGCCGTGCACACCGACGTCCCGGAACGGTGCACGACGACGTCGGCGGCCGCCTGGGCCAGCTCGAGCGCCACGGGCAGCTCGGTGCCGGCCGCCCTGGCCAGCGTGAGGGCGGCGACGAACGTGTCCCCCGCTCCCGTGGCCTGCTTGTCTAGGACCGGTCGCGCCGTCGTGCGGTGCAGGACGCCGGTGCCGTCGATGAGCACGGCACCCTCGGCGTCCAGGGTGACGACCACCTGGGTCGCGCCGGTCCGGGCGAGGATCTCGGCGGCCGCCGCGTGGACCGCCTCCACCCGGGCCGTCGTCGGCGGGGTCCGGCCGAGCAGCCGGAACGTCTCCGCCGCGTTCGGGGTGACGAGGTCGGGCGCGACCTGCGCCCAGGGCGCCGGGTCGTGCGCGTCGACGACCAGCAGCGGCGGGCGGTCGTGCTGCAGCGCACGGACGAGCGCGGGCGACGGGCCGGAGCCGTAGTCGCAGACGACGACGGCGTCGCTGCGCCGCAGCACCGCGGCCGACGCCAGGACGGCACGGTCCTGGGTCTCCTGCGGGGGGGACGTGTCCGTGCCCTCGTCCAGACGCAGCAGGATCTGCTCGCCGCCGACGATCCTGGTCTTGGTGGTCGTGCGGACCTCGGGGGCGAGCACCAGCCCGGTGACGTCGACCCCGGCCGCGAGCAGCAGGCTGTGCAGCAGGTGACCGGCCTCGTCGTCCCCGACGACGCCGACCAGGCTGACCTGCGCACCGAGCGCGGCGAGGTTCACCGCGGTGTTCGCCGCCCCGCCCGGCACGTGCCGACGCTCGAAGACCTCGACCACGGGTGCCGGCGCCTCGCGCGACATGCGTTCCGTGCGACCACGCCACCAGCCGTCGAGGATCGGGTCGCCGACCACGGTGACCCGGGGCGCGCGGTCCCTCAGCACCAGGGGCAGGTCCGGCCCGAGCAGGCGTTCCGGTCCGCCGTCTTCCCACCCGGCTGCGTGCATGGCGTCTCCTTCTGTGTCGTGCGAGCGCTCATCCTGGCCGAGCGCGTGGGCGGGTTCCGGGGAGAACGCCGCGGCAGCCGTCCCGACCGGTCGTGCGCGACCGGTCAACGGGCGTCGACGACGCCCGTGAGGAGCAGGACCGCGACCACCACCGCGAGGACGAGGCGGTAGGCCACGAAGACGGTGATCGGGAACTTGGCCACGAGGCGCAGCAACCAGGCGATCGCGGCCAGCGCGACGACCAGGCTCACGACGGTGGCGACGATCGTCGGCCCCCAGCCGACCGAGGAGGAGATGTCGCTGGCGCTGCCGACCGCCTCGAACACGCCGGCCGCGGTCAGCGCCGGGATGGCCAGGAAGAAGGCGAGACGGGTGGCCGACACGCGGTCCAGCCCGCGGAACAGACCGGCGCTGATCGTCGCGCCCGACCGGGAGACGCCGGGGACGAGGGCGATGCACTGGAACAGCCCGACGACCAGGCTGTCCTTCAGCGTCAGGCTCTCCTCGCCGCGGTCCTGGCGACCGAACCGTTCGGCGAGGATCATCACGAAGCTCCACACCACGAGACCGGCGACGACGAACCAGAGGCTGCGCAGCGGCCCGGTGATGAGGTCACGGGCGGCGAAGCCGACGACGCCGATCGGGATCGAGCCGGCGATGACGAGCCAGGCCATCTTGTAGTCGCGCTCGGTGCGGGCACCGGCGTCGACCAGCCCCCGGAACCACGCGCCGGCCAGCCGGATGATGTCGGCCCGGAAGTAGACGATCGAGCCGAGGATCGCGCCGACCTGGATGACCGCGGTGAAGGCGGTCACACCCCGGTCGTCCACGCTCAGCCCGAGCAGCTTCTCGACGATCGTGAGGTGCCCGGTGCTCGACACCGGCAGGAACTCGGTGATCCCCTCGACGACGCCGAGGAGCAGGGCCTGCCAGAAGCTCATGGGCCGAGAGCCTAGGGGCGACCGGCCTCGAGAACCGATTCCTCGTGCTCAGCAAGATGCACGTCACAGCTCCGCGCCGCGTCGGCGCAGGACCCGCCGCAGGAGCACCCAGGTCACGACGAGCACCACGACCACCGCCACGGCGATCTCGCTGGCGTGGTTCACGCGGGCGAGCACGGACGCGTACGCCGCCCCCGCGCCGTAGCCGAGGGAGGCGATGGCGGCGGCCCAGGTCACGCCGCCGACCACGTTGAAGACGGCGAAGTCGCGCTGCGCCATCCCGCTGGCGCCGGCCACACCCGGGACGAGGGCCCGCAGCAGGGCGGTCCAGCGCCCCAGCAGCACGGCCCAGCGGCCCCGACGGGCGACGAGGTCCGTCACCTGCGCGCTCCGGGCCTGCAGGCGTGCCGGGAGCCGGCCGACCAGGCCCGGGCCCCAGCGCCGCCCGATCCGGTAGCCGACCTGGTCGCCGACGACGGCACCCACGGCCGCGGCGGCGATGACCGCGGCGAGCGGGAGCCGGCCGCCGTGCGCGACGACGCCGGCGACGAACACGGCCGTCTCGCCCGGGACGACCAGCCCGACCAGGGCGGACGCCTCCACCGCGGGCAGCACGAGCGCGGCCACCAGCACCAGGGCCGGCGGCAGGGCGAGCAGCCAGGCGACGAGCTGCGTCAACGACCGACCTCCCCGACCACGGTTCACGGACGACCGACCACGCCGGTGTCCCTATCCTGACGGCTGTGCAGCCCCCGTCGTTCCCGTCCGACACCCTCGTCGGGGAGCTCGGGCCCCGGTTCACCGACGTGCGGCGGATCGCGGTCCTGCGCGGCGGGGGCATCGGCGACCTGATGTTCGTCCTGCCGGCGGTCGAGTCGCTGGCGGCGGCGTACGCCGGGGCCGAGATCGTGCTGCTGGGGATGCCCTCGCACGCCGCGCTCCTCGCCGACCGGCCGGCCCCGTTCAGCGCGGTCGAGGTGCTGCCCGTCCACCCGGGCGTCCGCGAGGGGTCGGTCGTCGACCCGGACGCGACCGAGGCGTTCGTGGCGCGGGTGCGGGCGCTCGGGCTCGACCTCGCCGTCCAGGCCCACGGGGGCGGCGGCAACTCCAACCCGTTCCTGCTGCGGCTCGGTGCTCGGCACACCGTGGGGACCGCGGCGCCGGGCGCGCCCCGGCTCGAGCGCAACCTCCCCTACCGCTACTTCCAGCACGAGACCCAGCGCTGGCTCGAGGTCGCCGCCCTCGCCGGGGCCCCGGCCGTCCAGCTCGAGGCCCGGCTCCGCGACCGGACCCCGCGCCGTCCGCGCGCCGACGTCGCGCCCCGCCTCGTCGTGCACCCCGGCGCCACGGACCCCCGGCGCCGCTGGCCGGCCACGCGGTTCGCGGAGGTCGCCGCCGCGGTCGCCCGCCACGGCGCGGAGGTCGTCGTCGTGGGCGACGCGAGCGACCGCGACGCCGCGGCGGAGATCGTCGCCCGCGCGCAGAGCCCGCTCGTCACCTCCGTGGCCGACCAGATCGGCCTCCCCGCGCTCGTCGACCTGCTCGAGGACAGCGACGTCGTGCTGGCGAACGACTCCGGTCCGCGCCACGTCGCGATGGCGGTCGGGACGGCGACGGTCGGCGTGTTCTGGGCGCCCAACATGATCAACGCCGCGCCGGTCGCCCGCCGCCGCCACCGGGTGCACCCGGGCTGGACCATGCGGTGCCCGCGCTGCGACGCCCCCCTGGCCTCGGGCGACGAGCTGCGCTGCGACCACGAGGAGTCCTGGGTGGCGGAAGTCGGCGTCGACGCGGTGCTGACCGACGTGCTCGAGCTGCTCGAGACGCCCCGGACCCCCGCGTGAGCGCCGCAGGAGGACCGTATGAGGACCGCATGAGCACCGCATGAGCACCGACGCTGCCGCCGACGAGCGTCCGGTCGCGCTCGTGCTGCGTGCCCTCGGGCTCGGCGACCTGCTGGTGTCGGTGCCCGCCCTGCGCGCGCTGCGCCGGGCCCGACCCGAGCACCGCATCGTCCTGGCGGCCCCGGAGTGGCTCCGCCCGGTCGTCGGGCTGACGGGGTCCGTCGACACGCTGCTGCCGGTCGCCGGGCTCGACGAGCCGCTGCCCCCGCCGGGCGGCCCGGGCAGCCGTGTCGACCTCGTCGTGAACCTGCACGGCCGCGGTCCGCAGAGCCACGCCAGGCTCGACGCGCTGGCGCCCCGCTCCCGCCTCGGGCACGCCGCACCCGGCTGGGACGGGCCCGTCTGGGTCGAGGAGACGAACGAACGCACCCGCTGGCTCGAGGTCCTGCGCCACCACGACATCCCGGGCGACCCCGACGACACGGGCCTGTCGCGACCCGAGGTCCCCAGCCCCGCGCCGGGGGCGGTCGTGGTCCACGTCGGCGCGGCGTACGGCTCCCGGTCCTGGCCCGCCGACCGCTTCGCCGCGGTCGCCCGGACGCTGGCGGGGAGCGGCCGGGCGGTGGTGCTGACCGGCTCGGGCGCCGAACGGGACCGCGCCACCGGGATCGCCGCCGCGGCGGGGCTGCCCGCCCACGCGAACCTGGCCGGGCGCACGGACCTCGCGCAGCTCGCCGCCCTGGTCGCCGACGCCGCCCTGGTCGTCACCGTGGACACGGGCGCCGCCCACCTCGCCACCGCGTACGCCACGCCCTCGGTCGTGCTCTTCGGGCCCGCCCCGGTCGGCCGCTGGGGGCCGCCGCCCACCGGTCCGCACGTCGTGCTCACCGACGAGCGGCTGCGACGCGGCGACGTCTTCGCCGCCGAGCCCGACCCGGCGCTGCTGGCCGTCTCCGCCGGGGACGTGCTCGAGGCGGCCCACGGTCTGCTGCGCGGCTGAGCCGCCGCGGACCCGCGCCCCGCCCGCTGCCGACGGCGAGCGCCGTGCACCCTCCTGGGCGGACCCGCGCCGGGGTCGTGCCGCCTGGCACGATCGGGTGGCACGACCCGACGGTTTGACTCGTTCCGATCGGTGGTATCAGGTAGCAGCATCGATCGCGGCGAAGGAGATGGTGTGCAGGTTGCTCTGGTTTCCGAGCACGCAAGCCCCCTCGCGGCCCTGGGCGCCGTCGACGCCGGCGGGCAGAACGTCCACGTCGCCGAGCTCGCCAGCGGCCTGACCCGCCTGGGCCACGACGTCGTGGTCTACACGCGCCGCGACGACGCCGACCTCCCCGAGACGGTCCGTACCGACGACGGCTACGACGTCGTCCACCTCACGGCGGGTCCCGCGCGCAGCGTGGCCAAGGACGACCTCTGGCCCCTGATGCCGGCCTTCGCCGACGCGCTGCGGCGCCACCTGCGGACGCGCACCGCCGACGTCGTGCACGCGCACTTCTGGATGTCGGGCTGGGCGGCCACCCGCGCGACGCGCGGCCTCTCGATCCCGACGTTCGTCACGTTCCACGCGCTCGGGTCGGTGAAGCGCCGCCACCAGGGCAGCGCCGACACCAGTCCCCCGGAACGCGTCGAGGTCGAGCTCGCGGTCGCCCGCCGGGCCTCCGGCGTCGTCGCCACCTGCCGTGACGAGGTCGCCGAGCTCGCGGCGATGGGCGTCGACCTCGAGGGCGTCGACGTCGTCCCCTGCGGGGTGGACGTCCGGCACTTCACCCCGGACGCGGCCCCGTTGGACGACCCGCCGCGGCGCGAGCCGTACCGGATCGTCAGCGTCGGTCGACTGGTCCCGCGCAAGGGCTTCGCCACGATCGTCGAGGCGCTGGTGTCCCTGCCCGGCGTCGAGCTGGTCGTGGCCGGCGGCGACGCGGGCGCCGGGACCGTGGAGGCCGAGCAGGTCCGCCTCGAGCACCTGGCCGCCGACCGGGGCGTCGCCGACCGCGTGCACTTCGTGGGCCAGGTCGGCCACTTCCTGATGCCCGCGCTGCTCTGCTCGGGCGACCTCGTCGTCTGCTCGCCCTGGTACGAGCCCTTCGGCCTGGTGCCGCTCGAGGCGATGGCGTGCGGCATCCCCGTCGTCGCGTCGGCGGTGGGCGGGATGCTCGACTCGGTCGCCGAGGGCGAGACCGGTCGCCTCGTGCCGCCGCAGGACCCCACCGCGCTGGCGGCGGCCGTCGCCGAGCTGCTCGCCGACCCGGGGCAGCGCCGCGCGTACGGACGCGCCGGGGTCCAGCGGGCGCGGTCGCGCTACTCGTGGGACGCCGTGGCGGCCGCGACGGCGGAGGTCTACGACCGGGCGCGCGCCGCCCGCGGCACGTCCGACCACGTCGCGGTCCGGCTGCCGGCGCTGGGCCCGGCGTGAGGCCGCAGGACACCGAGCGCGCAGTCAGGTCCCGCACCACGACCGTGCACGCGGTGCTCTTCGACCGCGACGGCACCCTCGTGCACGACGTCCCCTACAACGCCGACCCCGCCCTCGTGGCGCCCGTCGACGGTGCCCGCGAGGTGCTCGACGACCTGCGTCGCCGGGGCATCGCCGTGGGCGTCGTCAGCAACCAGTCGGGCCTCGCACGCGGACTGATCACCCCGGCCCAGCTCGACGCCGTGAACGCCCGGGTGGACGACCTCCTCGGCCCCTTCGGCACCTGGCAGGTCTGCCCGCACGGGTCGAGCGACGGCTGCGCCTGCCGCAAGCCCGCCCCCGGCCTCGTCCTCGCCGCGGCGGCCGCTCTCGGGGTCGACCCGACGGAGTGCGTCGTCATCGGCGACATCGGCGCCGACGTCGGCGCGGCCCTGGCCGCCGGCGCCCGCGCGGTGCTCGTCCCGACCCCGGTCACCCGGGCGGAGGAGGTCGCGCACGCCCGCGAGCACGCGCTGGTCGCGACCGACCTCCGCCAGGCCGTCGCGCTCGCGCTGGATCCCGCGAGCGACGGCGTGCCGGCATGACGGCCCCCCGGGGCCACGTCCTGGTCGCCCGGCTCGACAGCGTGGGCGACATCCTGCTCGGCGGGCCCGCCGTCCGGGCCGTCGCCGCGTCCGCGGACCGGGTCACGATGCTGGTGGGGCGCGGTCGGTCCGCGGTGGCCCGGCTGCTGCCCGGCGTGGACGACGTCCTCGAGCTCGACGCCCCGTGGGTCGTGCCGGACCCCGGTCCCCTCGACCCGGCCGCGATCGAGGCCTTCCTCGCCGCGGTGCGGCAGGCCGACGTGGACGCCGCGCTGATCCTGACGTCGTTCCACCAGTCCCCGCTGCCGCTGGCCCTGCTGCTCCGGCTCGCCGGCGTCGGCTGGGTCGGGGCGATCAGCGACGACTACCCGGGATCGCTGCTGGACCTGCGGCACCGGCTCCCGGAGGTGCCCGCCGACGTCCCGGAGAGCGAGCGTGCGCTGTCCCTCGCCCGGGCGGCGGGGTTCGACCTGGCGGGACCGGCCCGGCTCGAGGTCCGGCGGCCGCTGCCCGACGTCGGCGCGCTGGTGGGCGAGGGCCCGTACGTCGTCTACCACCCCGGCGCGGACGCCCCGGCCCGCCGGCCCGGTGCCGAGCAGAGCCGCGCGCTCGTGGCCGCCCTGGTCGAGGCCGGGCACCGCGTCGTCGTCACCGGGTCCCGGGCCGAGTCGGCGCTCACCGCCTCCGTCGCCGACGGCCGCGCGCTCGACCTCGCGGGCGCGGTCGACCTCGCCGGACTGGCCGCCGTGCTCGACGGGGCCGAGGTGGTCGTCGCACCGAACACCGGCCCGGCCCACCTCGCCGCGGCCGTCGGCACGCCGGTCGTCTCGCTCTTCGCACCGGTGGTGCCGCCCGGGCGCTGGGCTCCGTACGGTGTCCCGGTCGTGCTGCTCGGCGACCAGGACGCGCCCTGCCGGCTGACCCGCGCCCGCGACTGCCCGGTGCCCGGGCACCCCTGCCTGGACGGCATCGATCCCGCCGCCGTCGTCGCCGCCGTGGCGAAGCTCAGCCAGACCCCACCCGTCGGCACCGAAGACCCGGTGCCGGCCCGTCTCCGGGAGGCCGATCGTGTCCGCTCCTAGCCCCGCGCGCCTCGTATCCCAGGTGCAGCCCACGCCGGCGCTCGCCGAGGCCCTCGACCCGGCGGCCAGCGTGGGCCTCGTGTCCGAGCACCTCGCCGCCCTCGCCGAGGCCGCCGGTCGCGCCGGCGCGTACGCCGCGACCGTCAGCGCGTGGGGCGCCGAGCTGGCCCGGCGCTACGAGGCGGGCGCGCACCTGATCGCCTGCGGGAACGGCGGCAGCGCGGCCGAGGCGCAGCACCTGACCGGCGAGCTGGTCGGCCGCTTCCGGCACGACCGTCGGCCGCTGCCCGCCGTCGCCCTCTCCGCCGACTCCGCCGCGCACACCGCCATCGCGAACGACTACGGCTTCGACGAGGTGTTCGCCCGCCAGGTGACCGCCTGGGGCCGGCCCGGTGACGTGCTCGTCGCCTTCTCCACCAGCGGTACGAGCCCGAACGTGGTCGCCGCAGCCAAGGCCGGGCTCGAGGCCGGGGTGACGGTCTGGGCCCTGACCGGGCCGGGACCGAACCCGCTCGCCTCGCTCGCCGACGACGCCGTCGCCGTCGAGGCCCCGACCACGGCCACGGTCCAGGAGATCCACCTGAGCCTGGTGCACGCGCTGTGCATCGCGCTGGACCACGCGCTCGGCGTGCAGCCGGCCGCCGCGGGCCCAGCCCGGTGAACGGCCCGGTGAACGGCCCGCTCGTCGTCGTCGGCGACTCGTTGCTGGACGTCGACCTGGAGGGCAGCTCCGAACGGCTCGCCCCCGACGCCCCCGTCCCGGTCGTCGACGTCGCCCGCGAGTGGCAGCGCCCCGGTGGGGCCGGTCTCGCCGCCCTGCTCGCCGCCCGCTCCGGCCACGAGGTCGTGCTGGTCACCGCCGTCGGGGCGGACGAGTCGGCCGACCGGCTCCGCAGCCTGCTCGGCGGCCTGGTCGAGGTCGTCGCGCTCCCGCTCTCCGGCGGGACGAGCCGCAAGACGCGGGTGCTCGCGAACGGCGTCCCCGTCACCCGCCTCGACGTCGGCCGCGGCCGCGCGCTCGACGCGCCCGTCCCGCAGCGCGCGCTCGACGCCCTCAACCGGGCCGGAGCCGTGCTCGTCGCCGACTACGGACGGGGCGTCACGGCGCTGGACGAGATCCGCGAGCGGCTGACCGCCCGTGCCCGCGAGGTCCCGGTGGTCTGGGACCCGCACCCGAGGGGGACGGCCCCCGTCCCCGGCTGCGCGCTGGTGACTCCCAACGCGAGCGAGGCCCGGGCCCTCGGCCACGTGGACGGCACGACGGACCAGGGCCGCGTGCTCGGCCGGCTCTGGCAGGCGGACGCCGTCGCGGTGACCCTGGGCGCCCGCGGCGCGCTGCTGGTGGAGGGCGACGCCGACGTCCACGTCCCGCTCGAGGACGGCGAGGAGCCGGACGCGACCGGACGGACCCCGCACGCCGGCCGGCTCGACACCTGCGGCGCGGGTGACGCGTTCGCCGTGGCCGCGGCCGTCGCGCTGCTCGAGGGCGAGACGCCGCACGACGCCGTACGCCGGGCCGTGGCCAGCGCCACCACCTTCGTCCGGGCCGGCGCCGCGACAGCCGTCTCCACCGAGGTCGGCTACGCCACGTCGTCCGACCGGCCGGAGCCGGCGGACGCCTTCGCGCTCGTGGCGCAGGTCCGCGCCGCGGGCGGCACCGTCGTCGCCACCGGCGGCTGCTTCGACCTGCTGCACCGCGGGCACGTCAGCCTGCTGACCGCCGCCCGCTCGCTGGGCGACGCGCTCGTGGTCTGCCTCAACTCCGACGCCTCCGTGCGCCGGACCAAGGGCCCCGACCGTCCGCTGGTCACCGCGGCGGACCGGGCGCGGGTGCTCTCCGCGCTGGGCTGCGTCGACGGGGTCGTCGTCTTCGACGAGGCCACCCCGGCCGAGATCCTCGCCGAGCTGCGGCCCGACGTCTGGGTCAAGGGCAGCGACTACGCCGGCCAGGACATCCCCGAGGCCCGGGTCGTCGAGGAGGCGGGCGGGCGCGTCGTCCTGCTCCCGGTCGTCGACGGCTACTCCACCACCCGCCTCGTCGACCGGTCGCGCGCGACCGCCTCGACGCCTGAGCCCCACCCGGACCGAACCCACCTCAAGGAGATCTCATGACGTCGACCCTGACGCCCCCCGACACCGCCACTCGTGCTGCTGGAGACGCCCGTACGACGCTCGGCACCGTGCTCGTCACCGGCGGTTCCTCCGGCCTCGGCGCCGCGACGGTCGCCGCCGTGCTCGCCGCGGGGGGCACCCCCCTCGTGCTGGACCTCACCGCCCCCGCGGGCGACGTCGCGTACGCGCAGGTGGACCTGTCCGACCCGCGTGCGGCGGAGGCCGCGGTGCGCGACATCGTCGAGGCCAACGGCGGTCGCCTCGACGGCGTCCTGACCGCGGCGGGCATCGACACCCCGGCCCCCCTGGACGGCATCTCGGGCGAGGCCTGGGAGCGCATCGTCATGGTGAACCTCTTCGGCACGGCCGCCGTCGCCCGCGCCGCGCTGCCCTACCTCAAGGCGAGCCACGGCCGCATCGTCACCGTCGCCTCGACGCTCGGCATCAAGGCCGTCGGCGACGCGACCGCGTACTGCGCCTCGAAGTTCGGCGTCGTCGGCTTCACCCGCTCGTTGGCCGCCGAGACCGCCGGCCAGGTCGGCGTGACCCTGCTCATCCCGGGCGGCATGCACACGCACTTCTTCGACGAGCGCGACGCGCAGTACAAGCCGGGCGCCGACGCCGTGCTCAACAAGCCGGAGGACACGGCCGCCGCGGTCGTCTTCGCGCTGTCGCAGCCCGCGGGCTGCGAGGTCCGCGAGCTCGTCGTGGCCAGCTCGGTCGAGACCTCCTGGCCGTGATCGCAGGCTGACCCTCGCACCACCTTCGCCGGAAAGTGGTCGCTCCGGGCCTCCAGCAGCGCGTCTGGGGCCCTCGGAGCGACCACTTTCTCGTGAGGAGGGAGGGGCGGGGGTGGGTCAGGCGACGCCGGCCGCTCTCGCGGCGTCGACCGCGGCCTGCGCGCCCTGCAGCCACGGCTCGCCGTGCCCGGTGAGCACCGCCGGGACGTCCAGGGCGGCGATCGCGCCCAGCGACTCCAGGGCCACCCGGGCGTCGTTCGTCGCGGCGCGGGCGACCACCCGGGGTCCGCGCCGTCCTGTGTAGGGGTCGAGCGTCACGAGCGCGTCACCGGTCAGCACGGCGTCGTGGTCGGGCAGGTGGACCACCAGCTCGCCGTCGGTGTGACCGGGGGCGGGGACCAGCTCCGGGCGTCCCGGCAGGTCGAGGACCGTGCGCCCCTCGACGAGGTGGTCGGGGGTCAGCCCGGGCACGCGCAGCGCACCCGCCCGCACCATCGAGCCCAGGACCGGCCACGAACGCGGGTGCGTCGGCGGGTAGGCCAGCCGCGGCCGGGCCGGGTGGTAGCGGTAGGGGTGGTTCAGGATGTGCGCGTCCCGGGCCGACGCCCAGACCTCGACGCCGTAGCAGCGCTGCAGCCGGCTGGCGAAGCCGACGTGGTCGAAGTGGCCGTGGGTGATGACCAGCCCCCGGACCTCCGACGCGCTGCGGCCGACGTCGGCCAGGCACTGCCGGACCGCCGCCCACGTGCGGGGGTACGCCGCGTCGACCAGCGTGACGCCGCTGTCGCCCTCGACGACGTAGCAGTTGGTGTGGCCGTGGGTGATCACGTGGACCCCGGGCACGACGTCCCGGATGGTCTGGACGGCCTGGGGGCGCTGCGCGGTCGACTCGGTCACGCTCTCTCCCTACCCAGACGCGACCTCGTCGAAAACGACGTCCCAGTCGCGCAGGAACCGTCCCAGCCCGTGTCTCGCCAGCGCCGCCTCCCGTGCGACCAGCCCGCGAGCGCGGGCCTCGTCGGGGTCGGCCAGCAGCCGGGCGGCGGCCGCCACGAGCGCGTCCGGGTCGGCCGAGATCGCCCCCGCCCCGGGGGGGACCGTCCGTGCGGCGACCGTCGTGTCGAGGACGACGACGGGCAGACCGAGCAGCATCGCCTCGATGAGCGACAGCCCGAGCGAGGTCCAGCGGTTGAGGTGCAGGTACGCCCGGCGCTGCACCAGTGCGTCGCGCAGCTGCGGCGGCTTGAGGTTGCCGGCGAACGCGACCCCGGGCTGGTGGTCGAGCGCCGCCGGCAGCAGGTCGCCGTCGATGCCGAAGGCGTCGACGGGGAGCGGCGCGAAGCGGGGCAGCAGGTCGGTGCCGGTGACCCGCCACCGCCGCACGGGCTCGTTGACGACGAACGCCAGGTGGTCCAGGTCGCCCGCGTAGCGCAGCCCCGGGTCGGGCAGCCCGTGCTCCACGACCGTGGTCGGCGTGCGCCCGCAGTCCCAGAGCAGAGCGTTGAGGTGCGTCACGTGCACGACGCGCAGCGGGCCGTCGGCGAGCGGGTGCCGGGTGTTCGGCACGGACTCCTTCGGCGTGTTGTGCTCGAGGAACACGGCCGCGACGTCGACCCCGACCCGCAGCCCCGTCCGCTCGGCGACCGTCTGCGCCTCGTCCGGGCGCTGGAGCAGCACCACGTCCGGGGGGTCGTCGCGCAGCGCGGCGGGGTCGACCTCGCGCGCCCGCTCCGGCGCGGCCGCGCCCAGCCGGGAGAGCCCGCCCCGTCCGTCGACGGCGGGGAGGAGCTCGTAGTCGTGGCGCCCGGCCAGCAGGGCGTCGGTGTAGCCGCCGTGCACGTCGGAGAGCAGGATCCTCACGACGGCGCAGCGTACGGGCGCGGCCCTAGCGGCGTGCGACCAGGCGGCGCAGGCCCCGGCCCGGCGGTCAGGAGGCGCCGGTCACGAGCGGGTCGGGCCCGTGCGTCAGGCGGCGCGGCTCGGCAGCGTACGGGCCACCTCGAACTCGTCGAGGGACCCGATCAGGCCGCGCAGCTTCTTGAGCAGCCGGGCGAGCATCCGCGAGATCTGCATCTGGTTCGTCCCCAGCTCGGCGGCGATGTCGCCCTGGGAGCGCTCCTCGAAGAACCGCATCCGCAGCAGCCGCTGCTCGGCCTCCGTCAGCTCCTTCCAGACCGACGCGACCAGCACGTGCGCGTCGCACCGCTCCGAGTCGGGCTCGTCGCTCTCGTGGTCCTGCGTCAGCGCGTCGAGCGAGCTGAAGGTGTAGGCCTGCGTGGCGCGGCGCGCCCGGCGCACGTCGTCGAGGGGCACCCGCAGCACCTCGGCGAGCTGCCGCTCGGTGGGCTCGCCGCCCACCGCCTGCGCCACCTCGGGCCAGCGCCGCCACATCTCCGCGGACAGCTCCTGCGTCGGCCGGGAGGGGCGGATCGACCAGCCGTGGTCACGGAAGTGCCGCTTGACCAGGCCCGTCACGGTCGGGAAGGCGAAAGCGGCGAACGAGCCCTGGTCGGGGTCGAAGCGCTTGCAGGCCTCGACGAGACCCGAACGGGCGATCTGGCGGAGGTCGTCGATGTCCTCGCCGCGGTCACGGAACCGGCGGGCGACGGAGTCCGCGAGCCACAGGTGCGAGACCACGACCTCGTCGAACAGCGATCGGCGGGTCAGGGGGTCGGCGTCACGAGCCGCGCGGAGCCGGTCCAGGGTGAGGTCGGCGAGCTCCTGGCGCTGGGCCGGGTCCGAACCTCGCGGCGTACGGGTGCCCTCGAGGAGGCTGGCCGGGGCGGGGTTGAGCAGCAGAGACATGGCATGCGCTTTCGCTCGTGACAAGACGAACGTGGCGCGCTGCTGGCCACACGAGTACTTAAGCACACGTGTCCGCGGCTCGGGCACACCCTCAGGGGTGGAGGTCGCCGGGCGCTCGGAGCACGGGCAGCTCGCGGGTCGCGACGATGCGCTCCGTGAGGTGGACCATCGGGACCTCGGTCGCCCTGGACAGCTGCCGCAGGTGGTCCAGCGCCTGCTCCGCCGTCATCCGGTAGCGCTCCATCACGATCCCCTGGGCCTGCACCAGGCCGATGCGCTCGATCATGGCCCGTCCGCGGGCCTCGATCACCCGGGCACCCGCCACGGCGGCGACCAGCTGGTCGCCCAGCGCCAGGGCGAGCCGCTGCTGCTCGGCGTCCCAGACCTGCACCCGGTCGGCGTAGAGGTTGAGGCAGCCCACGACGTCGGTGTCCGTACCGGTACCGGTCTGCAGCACCACTGACATCATGGCCCGGAGCCCGAGGCTGTCGGCCACCCGCGGTCCCCAGCTCCGCCAGCGCGGGTCGCTCCCCAGGTCCTGGCTGACCACCGGCACCCGGGTCCGGACGCTGTCCAGCGAAGGCCCCTCGCTGAGGTCCTGCTGCCAGCCGTCCCCCTGACGGACCACGTCGTCGGACGCGGCCACCGTCTCGACGTAGTGCGGGGTCAGCACGGTCACGCTGGCGTGGTCGCAGCCGACGACGAGCGACACGGCGAGCTCGACCCCGAGCTGGAGCCGGCCACGCTCCGTCGCGGGGTGCAGCAGCCGGGCGAAGTCGTTCGAGGCCGGCAGGGACGAGGACATCGGCAGCGGCTCCTCAGCAGCCCCGGGCGGGACGAAGCGGTGTCCGGCCGCTGCTTGACCGGACCCTTCATCCTCCCACGCGACCCAGGGAGGGCTGTGGGCTCACACCTCCGGCAGCGGTGCGAGGCGGCCGGTCGACACGAGCTCGTCGGCGACCTCACGCAACGGCCGGTTCGTCGCCTGGCTGACGCGAGCCAGCACGCGGAACGCGGTCGCGGCGTCGACCCGGTAGCGCTCCATGAGCATGCCCTTGGCCTGACCGATCAGGTCGCGGCTGGAGAGGGCCCGGTCCAGGTGCTCGGCCTTGCGGGCGCCCGCGAAGGCGACGGCGGCGTGGTCGGCGAAGAGCAGCCCGACCTGCACGGACTCGTCGTCGAACCCGCCGGCCCGGGCGTTGTACAGGTTGAGCGCGCCCAGGGTGCCGCCCTGGACGTAGAGCTGGAAGGAGAGCATGCTCCCCGCGCCCGCCTCGTGCGCGCGCCGGGCGAACTCGGGCCAGCGACGCTCGTGGGCCATGTCCGCCACCCGCACGGTGCGGTGCTCGTACGCGGCGTCGAGGCACGGGCCCTGCGCCGTCTCCGTCTGGATCGCGTCGACCCGCTCGGGGAGCGCACCCGTGCGGTGCTGCGACGTGACCTGGCGGTGGTCCACGACCAGGCTGATCGACGCGGCCTCGACGCCGGGGATGATCTGCACGGCGGCCGCCACCACCTCGTCGAGCAGCGTGCCCGAGTCGTCCTCGGCCTGCAGCAGCCGCGCCAGGCGGCCGAGCTGCGCGGCCGCCTCGGCCGCGTCGTGACCGGTCGGGCGGTCGGACCCGAGCCGGTCCCCCGGGTCGGTCACAGCGTCCGGTGACATCGGCACTCCCGTCGCGGCGTCCGAGGAGCACGGAGGCCACGGGCACTCTACCGACGAGGCCCTTCGCGACCGGCTGGACAGCGTGGGGCGGTGCAGATCTGCAGGCTAACCTTGCGGCGGCGAGGGAGTGGCCGGGGCGTTCGCGTCCCTACCTCCGAGCAGATCAAGGTGGCTCCATGCCCCGCCGGCCCGAAGCAGCGTCGTGGACCTGACCGCGACCCTCCTCCAGACCGTTAGCCAGCACCTGCGCACGGCGCCGCTCACCCCGGCCGTGCTCTCGCTGGCCGCCACCGAGCTGCTGCCGGTGGACGGCGCCGGGATCTCCACGCTGCTCGAGGTCCTGCGCCTCCCGCTGGGCGCGAGCAGCCCGGCGGCCCAGCGCGCCGAGGAGCTGCAGACCTCGCTGGGCGAGGGGCCGTGCCTGGCCGCGGCCGTGGCGAAGGCCACCCGGGTCGCCGACCTGGCCGAGCTCACGACCCGCTGGCCGGTCTACGGCGACGAGCTGATCCGCCAGACCCCGTTCCGCTCGGTCGCCGCCGTCCCGCTGAGCACCCCCGACGGCGAGGTGTACGCCGCGCTCGACCTCTACGCCGAGGACGAGCACCTGAGCCGGCGGCTCGACCTCGAGGAGATCACGCAGCACCTGGCCCCCGTGCTGTCCGCGCTGCTCAGCATCTGCATGGCCGAGATCCGCGGCGTCGACCTGGAGCAGGCGATGCCCGACTGGTACCGCCGGGCCACCGGCCGGCGCCACCACGTCTGGGTGGCGACCGGGATGCTCATCGGTCGGCAGCAGCAGCCGACCCAGGACGCGGTCAGCCTCCTGCGCGCCCACGCGTACGCGCTGGGGTGCACCCTCGACGACCTCGCCGACGACCTCGTCGAGGGCCGGCTGAGCCTCGACGACCTCGACCGGTGAGCGGGCCGAGCGCGACCACGGCGGGCCTGGTGACGGGTACCGTGGGGCCCAACCGTCGAAGCATCGCGCGCACCCGTCCCGGGGGCGACGTCCTCGGTCTCACGACCGACCGGGCCACCAGGCCGGGACGCAGGTCACCATGACGGACCTCCCGTGAGTCCCGATCCGGGCGAACGCCCACCGGTCGAGCGGCTGCAGAGCCTGCTGCTCGACGTGGCCGACATCCACGAGTTCCTCACCGAGCTGGCGGAGATCTCGACCACGGTCGTCACGGCCCCCGTCTCGACCGGGATCACGCTGCGCTACGACGGCAACCTGGTGACGTTCGGGGCCAGCGACGCACGGGCCGAGACGCTCGACGAGACCCAGTACCGGGTGGGCACCGGACCGTGCCTGCAGAGCCTGCGCGACGGCGAGATCGTCCGGATCGACGACGCGCGCGCCGAGCAGCGGTGGCCGTCCTTCGTCGGGCTCGCGGTCGAGACGGGGCTGCGGTGCTCGCTGAGCCTGCCGCTGACCGTCAGCGGCAGGACCTTCGGCGCGATGAACGTCTACGGCTTCGAGACCCCCGGCCTCTTCGGGCCGACCGAGCAGCGTCGGCTCGAGCTGTTCGCCGCCCAGGCCGCCGGCACCCTGCGCGTCGCGACCCGGCAGGTCAAGGACGCCACCCTCCTGACCCAGATGGAGGAGTCGCTGCAGTCGCGCACGGTGATCGACCAGGCCCTCGGCATCATCATGGGCCAGCAGCGCTGCACGGCGTCGGTCGCGTTCGAGCTGCTGCGGCAGCAGTCGCAGAACACCCGGCGGCGGCTCCGCGACATCGCCGCCGACCTCGTCACCCGGACGAGCGGCGAGCCTCCCCAGCCTGGACGTCCGTTCGACGCGTCCTGATCTCGGGCAGAGTTCTCCCGTGCCGCACCCCTCTACGTCCGCCGGACCGACGAACCCGCCGGCGGGCCCCGCGGCGGCGACCGCGGCCGGGGTCCGGGCCACGTACGCGGCGTTCATCGCCACGGGCTTCGCCTTCGCCAGCTGGGCCTCGGAGATCCCGCAGGTGCGTGACCGGCTCGGTCTGTCGTCGGCGGAGCTGGGCCTGGTGCTGCTGGCGATCGCCGCGGGCTCGGTCGTCTCGCTGCCGCTGGCCGGTCCCGTCGTGGCGCGGATCGGCTCGCGCCGGACCGTCCAGCTGATGTCGCTCGTCGACGCCGTCGCCCTCGTCGTCGTCGGCCTGGGCTACCTGGGCGGCGTGGCCCCGGTCGTCGTGGGGCTGTTCCTCTTCGGCTTCGGCCAGGGGGCGTGGGACGTCGCCATGAACGTCCAGGGCGCCGTCGTCGAACGTCGCCTCGGCCGGGCGATCATGCCGCGGTTCCACGCGGGCTTCAGCATCGGCACGGTCGGCGGCGCGCTCAGCGGCGCCGTCCTCGTCGGCCTCGACGTGGGCGTGACCGTGCACCTGGTCGTCGTCGGCGTGGTGGTGGCCGCGGTCGTCCCGTTCGCGGTGCGCGGGTTCGTCCGCGACAGCGAGGAGCGCGCGCCGGGCGACGGCCCGGCGCCGGAGCGGCGCAGCGCGCTGGCCGCCTGGCGGGAGCCCCGCACCCTGCTCGTCGGCCTGTTCGTGCTGGCGTTCGCCTTCGCCGAGGGCACCGGGAACGACTGGTCCAGCGTGGCCCTGATCGACGGGTACGGCACGTCGCGGGTGGTCGGCATCCTCGGCTTCGCCACGTTCCTGGCGGCGATGACCGCCGGGCGCTGGTTCGGGCCGGGGCTGCTCGACCGGTACGGCCGCGTCGCCGTCTGCCGCGTCATGGCCGCCGCGAGCGTCGTGGGGCTGCTGCTCTTCGTCTTCGGCGGCCACCCGGCGCTGGCCTTCGCCGGCGCCGTGCTCTGGGGCGCGGGTCTCTCCCTCGGCTTCCCGGTCGGGATGAGCGCCGGCGCCGACGACCCCGCGCACGCCGCCTCGCGGGTGAGCGTCATCGCTTCGGTCGGCTACCTCGCGTTCCTCGGCGGGCCGCCGCTCATCGGGTTCCTGGGCGAGCAC
The DNA here is from genome assembly GCA_964251895.1 of uncultured Friedmanniella sp. GTDB lineage: Bacteria > Actinomycetota > Actinomycetes > Propionibacteriales > Propionibacteriaceae > Microlunatus. Next base: position 36,250 of record CAXULL010000018.1, on the reverse strand, counting down.
GTCGGGGTGCTGCACGCCCTCACCGCGGTCGCCGTGCTGCTCGCCATGGCGGTCGCGATCGCCGGGACCGTCGCGCCCCTGGAGCCCGAGGACCCGCGCTAGACGTACCGGGACGGCGAGCCCGGGCGGCCCGCGCGCCCGCCACCGGGCTTGGGAGATCCTGCACACTTCATCGGTGCGGATCCTTTACAACGCGTTCAACGGGCGCTACGCGGACAGCCCCCGCGCCCTCCACCAGGGCCTGCTCGCGCGCGGGGTCGAGGCCGAGCACGTGTGGCTGCAGGACGAACGTTTCGTCGGCGGGTTCCCGGCCGGCGTCGCGACCGTGCCCATCGGCAGCCCGGCCGCGGTCGGCGCGCTGGAGTCGGCCGACGTGCTGATCAGCAACACCCACATCCAGCTCGACCGCTGGACCAAGCCGGCGGGCGCGTACTACCTGCAGACCTGGCACGGCACGCCGCTCAAGCGGATCCACCGCGCTGCGGCCAGCATCCCCGCCGAGGAGATGATGCGCGAGCTCGACGACGACATCGCGCGCTGGGACGCCCTGGTCAGCCAGAGCCCGGCCGCCACCCGCCTGCTGCGCGACGCGTTCGGCTACCGCGGCCCGGTCCTGGAGACCGGCTACCCGCGCAACGACGTGCTGCGGGCGCCCGACGCCGACGAGCGGCGGGCCGCGCTGCGCGACGAGCTCGGGATCGGTCCGGACGTGACCGCCGTGCTCTACGCCCCCACCTACCGCGACGACACGGTCGACGCGGCGGACGCCCCCGACGGGCTGGACCTCGAGCTGCTGGTCAGCCGCCTCGGGCCGGGCTTCACGGTGCTGCTGCGCCAGCACTACTACCTCTACCGCCGCCCGGTCCGCACGGGCGTCGCGGGCCTGGTCGACGTCTCCGACAACCCGGACATCGCCGACCTCTACCTCGCGGCCGACGCCCTCGTCACCGACTACTCCTCGGCGATGTTCGACTTCGCCGTGACCGGGAAGCCGCTGCTGCTCCACCCCTACGACCTCGCGCACTACCGCGACCGGCTGCGGGGCTTCACCCTCGACCTGGAGAGCGAGGCCCCCAGCCCGCTGGTCCTCGACCCGGAGGCCCTGGCGCAGGCGCTCCTCGACCTGCCGGCGACGACGGCGGCCGACTCCGAGCGCTACGCCGCGTTCCGTCGACGCTGGTGCGCGCTGGACGACGGGCACGCGACCGACCGGGTGCTGGACCAGCTGGTCGAGCGGCTGGTGCGCCCGGCCGCTCAGCCCGTCCGGTCCCGCTAGCCGAGGGGGGCGGCGTCCGATCGACGACGCGGGCCGGCGGCTGCACCGGCGTGTCGGTGTCCAATACTGGTCGTGTCCGTACAAAAAGCGCGAATCGGTTGTCCACGGTGTCCGGTACCCGTAGTGTCGTCCTTGTCGGCGGGGGTGATGAACCCCCGAGCATCTCCTCCGCCGGTGCCACGAGAGTCCGCCCCTTCCTGACCCCCCGAGCAGGCAGGTGCGGACTCTTCTGGTTCCCGGACCCATGATGGCCCGGTGAGCGCGTCGGCCCGGGTTCGTGCCGCAGGGCTGCTGGTGCTCCTCGTCGTTCTGGTCGACGCCGCGTGCTCACCCCGCCCGGCGCCACCGCCGTCCTCCCCGCCGCCCTCCCCGCCGTCCTCCTCCGCGCCCTCCTCGTCTCGACCGGCCGAGGTCGCCGTCTGGGGCTCCTCGTCGGCGCAGCGCCTCGTCGAGCAGGGCGGGCTCGCCGAGACCCTCGGTGTCGCCGTGTACGACGGCGGGGCCGGCGGCGAGCTGTCCAGCGTGATCGCGGCGCGGCAGGGCGGCTCGCCCGCGATGCTCCGGGTCGTCGGCGGGACGATCCCCGCGTCCGGTGACGTCGCCGTGCGCAACGCGACCTTCGCGCCGCCGCGTACGGGGTTCACGCTCGGCGGCACGCTGGCCGGGGTCGCGGGCACGCTGCGGACCTCGGGTGACGGGTTCGTCTTCACCCGGCGCACGCCCGGCCCCGAGGTCGCGGTGCCCGCGGAGACGCCGCTGGTCTCGAACGCGTCCGTGGTCCACGGCGCCGACGTCACGCTGCTCTGGATGGGCAAGAACGACGTCAGCGTCCTGCGGTGGCGCACGGCGGCCGAGAAGACCCGGGCCGCGTGGACCTCCGCGCGGGCGCGCTCGGGCCGCGTCCTGGTGCTGGGGCACTTCGCGGACGCCGACATGGTCCCGGGGTCGGCGAAGCGGGACGCGTTCGACCGGCTCGAGCAGGCGTACACGACCGACTACGGCGCCGACCTCGTCGACGTCGAGGCGTACGTCTGCTCCGCGCAGATTTGGGCCGACACGTCCACGGCGCCCACCCCGGAGGACCTGGCCGCCCAGCAGCGCGGCACCCTGCCTCCGTCGCTCGACGACGACCACGGGCAGCACCTGTCCCCCGCCGCCTACCGGGCGGTCGGGCAGCACCTCGTCGAACCGCGCCTCAGGCGCCTCGGTTGGCTGCCGTGACCCGCCGGGCCGCGCCACCCAGCCGTGCCCACTGCGTCGCCGCCCCTTCGCTCCACCGCTCGAGGTGCAGGTCGAAGAGGTAGTCGACGCCGCGCCACCGCGACCGCAGCCAGAGCACGCCCAGCCCGACCCCCAGGCCCGCCGCCAGGTTCCACGCCGTCACGACCAGCCCGGAGGTCAGCCCCAGCGCGCCGGCCGCGTGGTAGGCGACCAGCTGCACCGGCCAGTGGACGACGTAGAACACGATGGAGCTCCGCCCGATGCTGGCCGCCCCGTGGCCGAGCGCCCGCGTGCCGAGCCAGCGGAAGAACGGGATGGCCGCGACGATGCCGGCCAGCGTGCTCACCAGGTAGAGGGGCTCGTAGCGCACGGTCCAGCCCGCGCCGGCCAGCACCAGGGCGGGCAGGGCGAGCAGCGAGCAGCCGACGACCGCCGGGACGTTCGTCAGCGCGGGCACCCACCGCTCCCGGTGGCGCATGAAGAGGTCACCGGCCAGGAAGCAGGAGAACGTGAAGAACCAGCGCTGCGGCACGGTCGTGGTGCCCGTGAGGAGCGGGTGCGTCACGTCGGGCAGCCGGACCAGCACCAGACCGACGACCGAGGCCAGCAGCAGCCAGGACCGTCCCGCGGGTCGGAAGAACAAGGCGACCACGTAGAAGACGAAGAGGTAGCCGACGTACCACATGGCCGACTTGGGGTTGACGAACAGCTCGACCAACGGGTTGGGCCCTGGGGTCCCGAACGACGTCACGACGAGGGTGAGCACGGACCACACGAGGTAGGGCCAGAGGATGCGGCTCACCTTGCCGCGCAGGTAGACCCCCCTCGGCCTGGTCAGCGAGCGGGGCAGCAGCATCCCGGACAGGAACATCAGCGACGGGACCCGGAAGGGAGCCATGGCCAGGGCGAACACCTCGAGCGGCCGCGGTGCCCCCGCCGGGCTCAGGTCGACGGCGTGCGTGAGGACGACCAGGAACACGGCGCTCCCGCGCAGGGTGTCCATCCAGGTCATCCGGGTCGGCATCGACGGGTCCTCGGGGTCGGGGCACGCGTGACAGGTGCTGCCACACAGCATGGACCAGCTCCTGCGCGCGCGCCACGGTTTCAGCCGGCCGGACGGTTCCGGTAGCGCCCGACCAGCTCGGGCGCGGCCTGCTGCATCCGTACGGGCGCCAGGCCGGCGGCCATCAGCTCCAGGTCGTCGACGACCAGGTCGCCGATCTCGAGGAACGCCGCCGGGATGCCGCCGGCCCGGTGCGCCGACAGGACGACGCCCTCGGCCGACCGGAACGGTGAGTCCGCGGGGACGGGTTCGGTGGGCCAGACGTCGACCGCCGCGAGGAAGCGCCCGGCGCCGACGCGCTCGGCCAGGGCGTCGTAGTCCGTGACGGCAGCCCGGCTCACCAGGACCAGGCGGGCCCCCGCGGGCAGCAGGTCGAGCTCGCGCGCCCCCAGGAGGTGCTCGCTGTCCGCGGTGACCGTGGCCAGCACGAACACGAAACGGCTCCGGGCCAGCACCTCGTCCAGGCTCGTCGGCACGACGTCGGCCTCGCGCAGGACAGCGTCCGGCAGCCACGGGTCGTACGCCCGGATCGTCGGCGCGAACGGGGCCAGCAGCGGACGCAGGGCCCGCCCGAGGTTCCCGTAGCCGACCAGCCCGACGTCCGCGTGCCGCAGCAGCACGGCGTCGGCGTTGCCCTCGCCCAGGTAGCGCTCGCGCCCGGCCCGGAACGCCCGGTCCTCCCGGCTGATCCCCCGCGCCAGGTCCAGCGCGAGCCCGAGCGCGTGCTCGGCCACGGCCGTCGCGTACGCGGGCCCGCAGCCGAGCACCCGGATGCTCCGGGTGAAGCAGGTCGGGTAGTCGACGTTGGGGTAGAAGTTCCCCTCGACGTTGAGCACGGCGCGCAGGTGCGGCGCCCTGTCCAGCCGCTCCACCGGCAGGTCCGGCTGCCCGACGATCGCCCAGGCGTCGGGCAGGGCGGCGTCGAGCGCCGCGTCGTCGGCCGGCTCGACCACGCTGAACCGCTCGTGCAGCCGGGCCAGCGTCTCCGGGGAGAAGATCCGCTCGACCGGCTGCGGCCGCGGGACGAGGACGACGACGGGCTTCACGCGGCCATCATCTCTGGAAGTGCCGCGAGCGGTACCCCTTCCCGGTCCTCGGCAAGGAGGGACCGGGAAGACGTACCGCTCGTGCAGGCCAGGTACCGCTCAGGCGTCGGTCGCGTCGCGGGCGCCCGCCCAGAGGTCCACGCCGGACTCGACTGCGAGCTCGTCGATGCGGGCGAGCTCGTCGTCGGTGAAAGAGAGGTTCTTCGTCGCCGCGACGTTGTCCTCGAGCTGGGCGACGCTGCTCGCGCCGATCAGCGTGCTCGTGACGCGGACGTCGCGCAGCACCCACGCCAGCGCCATCTGCGCCAGCGTCTGGCCGCGCCCCGAGGCGAGGTCGTTGAGCTTGCGGACCCGCTCGATGACCTCGGGGGTGATCGTCTCCTGCTCCAGCGACTTGCCCTGCGCCGCGCGCGAGTCGGCGGGGATGCCGTTCAGGTAGCGGTTGGTCAGCAGCCCCTGCGCCAGCGCGGTGAAGGCGATGCAGCCGACGCCCGCCTCGTCCAGGACGTCGAGCAGGCCGCCCTCGATCCAGCGGTTGAACATCGAGTACGACGGCTGGTGGATGAGCATCGGCGTACCGAGGTCGCGCAGGATCTCCGCGGCCCGCAGCGTGTGCTCCGGGGAGTAGGACGACACCCCGACGTAGAGGGCCTTGCCCGCGCGGACGGCGGCGTCGAGCGCGCCCATCGTCTCCTCGAGCGGCGTGTCGGGGTCCGGGCGGTGGTGGTAGAAGACGTCGACGTAGTCGAGCTTCAGCCGCCGCAGCGACTGGTCGAGGCTGGCCGTCAGGTACTTGCGGGAGCCGAGGTCGCCGTACGGGCCGGGCCACATGTCCCAGCCGGCCTTGGACGAGATGACGAGCTCGTCGCGGTAGGCCTTGAAGTCCTCGCTGAGGATGCGTCCGGCGTTGGTCTCGGCCGAGCCGTACGGCGGGCCGTAGTTGTTCGCCAGGTCGAAGTGGTTGACGCCCAGGTCGAACGCGCGCCGCATGATCGCGCGCTGGGTCTCGATCGGCTTGTCGTCGCCGAAGTTGTGCCAGAAGCCGAGGGAGACGGCGGGCAGCTTGAGCCCGCTCACCCCGCAGCGGCGGTAGGGCTGGACGTCGTAGCGGTGCTCGTCGGCGAGGTAGGTCACGACGGCGAGTTAACCAAATCGTGACCTCGTCCATCCCTTGACACCTCCTCGTGGACACCCCTACTGTCCTGGGAACGGTCCCATGGGAACGGTCCCACAGCCTCACGAAGGAGTGACATGACGTCAACGCACCACCGCTGGGCGGCCCTCGCCGCCGGTGTCACCACGCTCGCCCTCGCGCTCACCGCGTGCGGGGGCTCGAGCAGCGCGCCGGCCGACGGGTCCCCGGCCAAGGTCGAGCTGACGGTCACGACCTTCGGGACGATGGGCTTCGACAAGCTCTACGCCCAGTACGAGGCCGCGCACCCCGGCGTCACCATCAAGGCCACCAACATCGACACCGGCGACAACGCCCTGGTCGACTGGAAGACCAAGCAGGCCGCGGGCAGCGGGCTCCCTGACGTGCAGGCCGTCGAGGAGGGCTGGCTCGGCCAGGTGATGAAGGTGTCGACCTCCTTCACCGACCTGCGCGACCAGGGCGCGGACGCGATCAAGGACCGCTGGGTGCCGTGGAAGCTGGCCCAGGGCACCGACCCGTCGGGCCGGATCATCGGCTACGGGACCGACATCGGCCCCGAGGGCCTCTGCTACAACCGCGACCTGTTCTCCAAGGCCGGGCTGCCCGCGGACCGCAAGGAGGTCGCGGCGCTGTTCGGCGGCGACCAGGCGACGTGGGCCGACTACTTCAAGGTCGGCCAGCAGTACCACGACAAGACCGGCAAGGCCTTCTACGACCAGAGCGGCTTCGTCTGGAACGCGATGGTCAACCAGCAGCCCCAGGGCTACTACACCCCCGACGACAAGCTCAACATCGAGGGCAACGCCACGCTGCAGGGCCTGTGGACCCAGCTCGGCACCGCCGCGAACCAGGGCCTCTCGGCCAACCAGACCCAGTGGGACTGGGGCAAGGGCAAGGCCTTCACCGACGGCAGCTTCGCCACCTTCGTCTGCCCGGGCTGGATGCTCGGCGTGGTCAAGGGCCAGGTCACCTCGGGCGGCGGCAGCGCCAAGACCGGCTGGGACTTCGCCGACGTCTTCCCCGGCGGCGCCGCCAACTGGGGCGGGTCGTTCCTCACCGTCCCGAAGACCTCCAAGCACCCGGCCGAGGCCGCCGCGCTGTCCGACTGGCTCACCCAGCCCACGCAGCAGGCTGCGGCCTTCGGCGCCGCGGGCGTCTTCCCGAGCGGGGTGGCCGCGCAGACCGACCCGGGAGTCACCGGCTCCAGCGAGCTGTCCGCGTTCTTCCACGACGCGCCGCTCGGCACGATCCTGGCCCGCCGCGCCCAAGGGGTCGTCGCGCAGCACAAGGGTCCGCAGGACTCGGTCATCCAGTCGCAGGTCTTCGGGCCCGCGATCAAGTCGATCGACAAGGGCGTGCCCGCCGACCAGGCGTGGACCAGCGCGATCGACCTGCTGCACCAGGTCGTCCCCGCCACCACCTGAGGCCCCACGCCTCCCGGGCCGCCGGTACGTCGGCGGCCCGGGACGCACCCGCCCGCACGGCTTCTCCGCCCTTCGACGAGCTCAGGGCACGTGGGGCCGGACCACCCAGTCTCAGGAGCACCGCATGACCGCCACCACCCTGCCGCCACGGACCCGGCCCCCCGGTCGGGCGCCGCTGACGCTGCGCCAACGGCTCAGCCGCGCCGACACGCGCTGGTCGCCGTACCTCTACGTCTCCCCCTTCTTCGTCCTGTTCGCCGTCGTGGGGCTGTTCCCGCTGGGCTACACGTTCGTGGTGTCGCTCAACCACTGGGACCTGCTCAGCGGGCCCGGCGAGTGGGTCGGGCTCAAGAACTTCACCGACGAGCTGGCCGACCCGCTGTTCTGGAACTCGCTGCTCAACACGGTGAGCATCTTCGTGCTCTCCGCCGTCCCCCAGGTCACCATCGCCCTGGTCCTGGCCGCCCTGCTCGACGCGAACCTGCGCGGCAAGACGTTCTGGCGGATGAGCGTGCTGCTGCCGTACGTCGTCACCCCCGTCGCGGTGGCGCTGATCTTCTCGAGCCTGTTCGGGGAGACGTACGGCCTGATCAACAACCTGCTGGGCGCCGTCGGCATCGACCCCGTCATGTGGAAGAGCAGCCGTCTCGCCAGCCACCTGGCCATCGCGACCATGATCAACTGGCGCTGGACCGGCTACAACGCGCTGATCCTGCTCGCCGCGATGCAGGCGGTCTCCCGCGACCTGTACGAGTCCGCCGCCCTCGACGGGGCGTCGGCCGTACGCCGCTTCTTCTCGATCACCGTCCCGAGCATCCGGCCCACGATCATCTTCGTGGTGATCACCGCGACGATCGGCGGGCTGCAGGTGTTCACCGAGCCCAAGCTGTTCGACGCCACCAGCGCGACCCCGGGCGGCGCGTTCCGGCAGTACCAGACCACCGTGCTCTACCTGTGGGACCTCGCGTTCAACCGCGGCGACTTCGGCAAGGCCGCGGCGGTGGCGTGGCTGCTGTTCATCGTCGTCGTCGCCATCGGCCTGCTGAACTTCGCCATCTCCCGCAAGATCGCCTCGGGTGACGCGCCCCCGAAGAAGGCGAGGCGAGAGCGCCCTTCGACGAGCTCGGGGAACGTTCTCCCGGAGGAGGTCCGATGACCGCCGTGATCGCTCCCACCGTCACCGCCGCCGCGGCCGAGCCCGCCGCCCGACGCCGCGTCCGCGGTGGTGCGCGACGCCCCGGCTTCCTCACGTACGGGCTGCTGCTCGCCTGGTTCCTCGGCACGGCCTACCCCCTGTGGTGGTCCTTCGTCGTCGGCTCGAACGGGCCAGCGACGCTGAGCTCGACGTGGCCCCCGCTGCTGCCGGGCGGGCAGTTCTGGACGAACGCGGTCCAGGTCTTCGACACCGTGGCCTTCTGGCGGGCGATGCTCAACAGCCTGCTCGTCTCCGGGGTCATCACGGTGTCGGTGCTGACCTTCTCCGCGCTCGCCGGCTTCGCCTTCGCCAAGCTGCGCTTCCGCGGGCAGGGCGGGCTGATGGTGTTCGTCGTCGCGACGCTCGCCGTGCCGACGCAGCTCGGGATCATCCCGCTCTTCCTGCTGATGCGGACGTTCGGCTGGACGGGCCACCTCGGGGCCGTGGTCATCCCGACGCTGGTGACGGCGTTCGGGGTGTTCTTCATGCGCCAGTACCTGGTGAGCGTCATCCCCGACGAGCTGGTGGAGGCGGCCCGGATGGACGGGGCGTCGACGTTCGGCACGTTCCTGCACGTGGGCCTGCCCGCCGCACGGCCCGCCCTGGCGGTGCTCGGGCTGTTCACCTTCATGACGGCGTGGACCGACTACCTCTGGCCGCTGCTGGTGGTCCCGCAGAACCCGACCCTGCAGGTCGCGCTCAGCCAGCTGCAGTCGGCGCGCTACGTGGACTACCCAGTCGTGCTCACCGGTGCCGTGCTGGCTACGCTGCCGCTGCTCGTCCTCTTCGTGGCCGCGGGCAAGCAGCTGATCTCCGGCATCATGACCGGGGCGGTGAAGGGCTGAGCAGCGCGCCGCCGCGGCCGGGCGGAGGCCGCCGCAGCCCTAGCATGAGCACCGTGAGAACGACGCTCCTGACGTGACCGCCACCGCGATCCCCACGCTGAAGATGGTGGCGGCGGCTGCGGGGGTGTCGAAGTCGACGGTGTCGCGGGTGATCAACGACTCGCCCAGCGTCACCCCGGAGGCGGTCGCCGCCGTGTCCGCGGCGATCGAGCAGCTCGGCTACACGCCCAACCGGGCGGCCCGCTCCCTGGTCAGCCGCCGCACCCAGAGCCTAGCCCTCGTCGTCCCCGAGAACACCGCGACCTTCTTCACCGACCCCTACTTCGCCTCGGTGATCCAGGGTGCGGCGACCCGGGTGTCGGAGACCGACTACACGCTCGCCCTGCTCATCGCGGCCGGCTCCGAGGACAAGGTCCGCCGCTACCTGCGGGCCGGGAGCGTCGACGGCGCGCTGGTGCTCTCGCACCACACCGACGACCGGTCGTACTCCCACCTCGCCGGCACCTTGCCGCTGGTCTTCGGCGGCCGCCCGATGAGCGCCGAGGGCGACCTGCCCTGCTACGTCGACGTCGACAACGTGGCTGCGGCCGCCGCGGTCACCGCACGGCTCGTGACGAAGGGGCGACGGCGGATCGCCACCATCGCCGGCCCGGCCGACATGGGGGCCGGCGTCGACCGCCTCGTCGGCTGGCGTCGAGCGCTCGCCGAGGCCGGGCAGCCCGACGACCTCGTGGAGCACGGCGACTTCACCCCGGCGAGCGGCGCCGCGGCCGTGCGCCGGCTGCTGGACCGGGGCGTGGCGTTCGACGGCCTGTTCGTCGCGAGCGCGCAGATGGCCTCGGGCGCCCTGTCGGTGCTGCGCGAGCGCGGGACCGAGGTGCCGCGCGACCTGGGCCTGGTCACCGTCGACGACGACTACTTCGCGACGACGTCCCTGCCGCCGCTGACGACCGTGCGGCAGCCGACCCTGGAGCTCGGCCGGACCGTGGCCGACGTGCTGATCGACCTGGTCGAGGGCCGGCCGGTCGAACGCGTGACCGTCCTGCCGACCGTCGTGGTGGACCGCGGCTCGGAGTGAGGCCCGCGCCGTCCGGAGCCGCTGTATAGGGTGCGCATCAGCCCACCCCACCGCTGAGGAGCACCCGTGAGCGACGCCGCCCGGAACGACCGCTTCCCGCCGCCACCGGAGCTGGCGGCGCACGCCAACGTGACCGAGGCGACCTTCACCGAGGCCGCGGCCGACGAGCTCGCCTTCTGGGCGCAGCAGGCCGACCGGCTCTCCTGGGGCACGCCGCCCACCGAGACGCTCGACTGGAGCAACGCCCCGTTCGCGCAGTGGTACGCCGACGGCACGCTCAACGCCGCGTACAACTGCCTCGACCGCCACGTCGAGGCGGGCCACGGCGACCGGGTCGCGTTCCACTTCGAGGGCGAGCCCGGCGACCGGCGCACCATCACCTACGCCGAGCTGACCGCGCAGGTCTGCCAGGCCGCGAACGCGCTGACCGAGCTCGGCGTCAAGGCGGGCGACCGGGTCGCGATCTACCTGCCGATGATCCCCGAGGCCGCGGTCGCCATGCTGGCCTGCGCCCGCCTCGGCGCCCCGCACACCGTCGTGTTCGGTGGCTTCTCCTCCGACGCGCTGGCCACCCGGATCCTCGACTGCGGCGTCGAGCACGTCATCACGGCCGACGGCGGCTGGCGCAAGGGGAAGTCGTCGGCGCTCAAGCCGGCCGTCGACGAGGCCCTGGAACGCTGCCCCGACGTCCGCACCGTGCTGGTCGTGCGCCGCACGGGCCAGGAGACCGCGATGCGCGAGGGCCGCGACGTGTGGTGGCACGATCTCGTGGAGGCGGCTCCCACCGAGCACGCGTACGAGACGTTCCCGGCGGAGCACCCGCTCTACATCATGTACACCTCGGGCAGCACCGGTAAGCCCAAGGGCATCCTCCACACGACCGGCGGCTACCTCGTCGGCGTCGCGTACACGCACTGGGCGACGTTCGACCTGCACGCCGAGACCGACGTGTTCTGGACCGCGGCCGACATCGGCTGGGTGACCGGGCACTCGTACCTCGTCTACGGCCCGCTGGCCAACGGTGCGACCAGCGTGATGTACGAGGGCACGCCTGACAGCCCGCACCAGGGCCGGTGGTGGGAGATCATCGACCGGTACCGGGTGACGATCCTCTACTGCGCACCGACGGCGATCCGGACGTTCATGAAGTGGGGCGCCGACATCCCGGCGAGGTACGACCTGTCGAGCCTGCGGATCCTCGGCTCGGTCGGCGAGCCGATCAACCCCGAGGCGTACGTCTGGTACCGCCAGCACATCGGTCACGACAGCACCCCGGTGGTCGACACCTGGTGGCAGACCGAGACCGGGATGCACATGATCTCGCCGATGCCGGGCGTCGCCGACGGCAAGCCCGGCGCGGCCATGCGCGCCGTGCCCGGGGTGAGCGTGCAGGTGGTCAACGACGAGGGCGCGCCGATCTCCGACGACGCTGCCGGCTACCTGGTGATCGACAAGCCGTGGCCCGCGATGCTGCGCGGCATCTGGGGCGACGAGCAGCGCTACGTCGACACCTACTGGTCGCGCTTCCCCGGCGTGTACTTCGCCGGCGACGGGGCCAAGCTCGACGCCGACGGCGACATCTGGCTGCTGGGCCGGGTCGACGACGTGATGAACGTGTCCGGCCACCGGATGTCGACCGCCGAGATCGAGTCGGCGCTCGTGTCGCACCCCAAGGTCGCCGAGGCGGCCGTGGTCGGGGCGACGGACGACACCACCGGCCAGGCGATCGTCGCGTTCGTCATCCTGCGCAGCGAGGCCGGCGACGGCGGCCCCGACGTGGTCGCCGAGCTCCGCAAGCACGTCGCGAAGGAGATCGGCCCGATCGCCCGGCCGCGCCAGATCATGGTCGTGCAGGAGCTGCCGAAGACCCGCTCGGGCAAGATCATGCGCCGCCTGCTCCGCGACGTGGCCGAGAACCGCGAGCTCGGCGACGTCACCACCCTCACCGACTCGACGGTGATGGACCTGATCAAGGGCAACCTCGCGACGTCCTCGTCCGACGACTGACCCGACCCCCCTGATCCCGGGCGTTCCGGGGCTGGGGCCGCTGGTTTTGCACGTAAACGTGCAAGACCAGCACCGACCCCACGCACGATCGTGGGGTCGGTGAGGGTTTCGTGCGGTCAGTGGGGACCGAGGTGGCGTCGCGGCACCTGGACCTCAGCCGGGCAGCTGGGCGACGCGTACGTGGTTGCCGAACGGGTCCCGGAAGCCGAAGTCGGTGCCGTAGTCGCGCGGCGTCGGCTCCTCCGGCAGCTCGACGCCCTTGGCCTTGAGGTCGTCCCAGGTCTGCTGGACGTCGTCGGTGTTGAAGAACAGCGTCCCTGCGCTCGCGCCCTTGGTCACGAGGTCGCGCACCTGCTCGGCGGTGGTCCCGTCCATCGCGGGCGGGCCAGGCCGCTCGAGCAGGATCTCCCGGGTCTCGCCGGGCACACGGACGGTGAGCCAGCGCATGAAGCCGAGGTCGGCGTCGGTCCCCACCTCCAGCCCGAGCGTGCCGACGTAGAAGTCGAGCGCCTGGTCCTGGTCGAGGACGTAGAGGGAGGTGATGGTCAACGAGGTCAGCATGCGCAGGACGTTATCCAGCCCGCGCGCCCACCGCTTCTCCGAAACTGCTCACTTCGACGAAGCTGCTCGGGCGCAGCCACCGCATCGCGAAGCAGGACGGCACCGCCGGCAGCGGCCCCCGGGCGCGGTACGCCGTCGGCGTCTGCCCGACCACCCGGACGAACGTGCGCGTGAACGTGCCCACGCTCGAGAACCCGACCGCCCAGCAGACGTCGGTGACGCTCGTCGGGGTGGAGCGCAGCAGGAACATCGCCCGCTCGACCCGCCGGCGCTGCAGGTAGCGGTGCGGCGTCTCGCCGAACGTCGCGGCGAACGTCCGGATGAAGTGGCTCGGCGAGCAGCAGGCCACGCGGGCCAGCGCGGCGATGTCCAGCTCGCCGTCGAAACCGGCGTCCATGGCGTCGCGCGCCCGCAGCATCGCGCGGTTGCGCTCCTCGCTCGCCCGGCTCACGGAACCATTCTCGTTCGCACGGGAGCGACGCGCAGGGCAGGCTGCTCCGCGTGAGCCCTGCACCTCGCGTGAGCCCTGCACCCCGCGTCGTCCGGCACCTTGCGGTCGCCCAGGCCTTCGCCGTCGCCGGCTCGAGCGTCGACCTCACCCTGACGGGCATCGTCGGGACCGTGATCGCGCCCCGGCCGGCGCTGGCCACGCTCCCCTTCAGCCTGCTGTTCGTGGCGGCCGGGCTGACGACGTTCGTGGCGTCGCGCTGCATCGGGCGGTTCGGGCACCGGCCGACCTTCGTGGTGTCGGGCGTGGTCGCGGCCGCCGGCGGCACCGTCTCGGCCCTGGCCATCGCCCACGCGTCGTTCGGCCTGTTCTGCCTGGGCACCGCGCTGGTCGGCGCCTCGAACGCGACCGTCGGCTACTACCGCTACCTCGCCGCCGACACCTTCCCCGACGCCCGGGCCCGCGCGGTCAGCACGGTCCTCGCCGGCGGCCTGCTCGCCGCGCTGGCCGGCCCGTTCGTGGCGACCGCCGTCCGCGACCTCACCCCCACGCCGTACGTCGCCTCCTACCTGCTGGTCGCCGTGCTGGGACTCGGCTCGTCGGCCTGGAACAGCCGCCTCCGCGTCCCCGCGTCCGCGCACCGGGTCGAGCCCGGAGCGCCGGTCGGCGCGGAGGCACCCCGGCCGTACGGGGTCCTCTGGCGCCAGCCCGTCCTGCTGCTCGGCGCCACGGCCGCCGTCGTGGCCGCCCTGACGATGCTCGCGCTGATGACCGCCGGACCGATCCTCGGGCTCGCCGCGGGCCGGACGCCCGGCGAGGCGGCGCTGGCGATCCAGCTGCACCTGGTCGGGATGTTCGCGCCGGGCTTCCTGGTGCCGCGCGTCATCGGCCGGCTCGGCGAACGTCGCGTCGCCGCGCTGGGCTGCGCCGTGATCCTGCTCGCCGGGCTGGCGGCGGCCGGGGGTGCCGCGCTCCACCTCTACCTGACGGCGATGTTCGCGGTCGGGGTCGGCTGGAACCTCGCCTACTCCGGCGGCAGCGCCATGATCGCCTCGTCCTACCGGCCGTCCGAACGCGGTCGCGTGCAGCCGGTCGCGGAGGTGCTCGGCATCGCCGCGCAGGTGGGTGGCTCGTTCGCCGCCGCCGGCTTCACCACCGAGGCCAGCTGGCGCGCGCTCGGCTGGGCGACCGCCGCGGTCGCGGTCCTGGTCGGCACGCTGCTGCTCGCCGCCCGCACGCGCGTCGAGGTGCCCGCCGCGGTCGACGGCTAGGAGCTCCCGGGAGCCGGCTCAGGCCGGCTGCGCGGGGTGGGCCGCCAGGACCCGGTCGAGCAGACGGCGCAGCTGCTCCCGCTCGTCCGCGTCGAGGGCGACCAGCAGCTCGTCCTGCACCCGGGCCGCGCGGCGCTCGAGGTCGGCCAGGTGCGCCACACCGTCGGCCGTGACCGTCAGCGCGAGGCGACGCCCGTCGTGCGGGTCCGGGGTCCGTTCGAGCAGCCCCTCCCGCTCCAGCCGGGTGACGATCCGGTTGACGTTCGCGCGGTCGAGGCCGAGGGTCCGGCCGATCTCGGCCTGGCTGAGCGCGCCCAGCTCGTCCAGGGCAGCCAGCACGGCGAAGTCCGACCGCGCCTCCAGGGCCATCTGCGTCGCCGTGAGCCGGGCCCCGAGCGTCGCCACCCGTCCCGCCTGCCAGCTGGCCAGCGCCCTCAGCCTGGCCGGCGCGCGAACGTCGTCGGACATCGCTCCTCGTTTCCGTTGGTCACACCAACGAAACGGAGTACGTTGGTCCTACCAACGATACCGAGGAGCACCCACCATGACCACCACCACCGCACCGTCGCGCCCCCTCGACCTGACCGGGCGTCGCGTCCTGGTCCCCGGCGGCACCGGCGCCGTCGGCGAAGGGGTCGTCCGCGCGTACCTCTCCGCCGGCGCCGACGTCGTCGTGCCCACCCGGAGCGCCGGCCGCGCGGCCGAGCTCCGGGCACTCCTCGGCGACGCCGCGTCGGCGCACCTCCACCTGGTCGAGCACGACTACACGACGTTCGCGGGCGCCGAGTCGCTGGTCGCGACCATGATCGACTCCCTCGGCGGGGTCGACGACGTCGTCGCGCCCGTCGGCGGGTGGTGGGCCGGGAAGACGCTCTGGGAGATCGGCAGCGACGACTGGGACGCCGCGTTCGTCGGGCTCGCCACCGCCCACATGGCGATCGCCCGTGCCGTGCTGCCGCACCTCGGGGGCGAGGGCGCGTACGCCGTCGTCGTCGGCCGGTCGGCCTCCTACCCGGTCCCGTCGAGCGGGCTGGTCAGCATGGAGCAGGCCGCGGTGCTGATGATGCAGCGCGTCCTCGCGGCCGAGGCGGGCGACCGCGCCCGGGTGTTCGCGCTGGTCCTCGGCCCGGTGCGCAGCCGCGTCGTCGCCGGCGAGCCGACCTGGGTCGGCGCCGACGAGATCGGCGCGGTGACGGTCGCGCTGTCCGTCGACCGCACGCAGGCCAGCCGCGAGGTCGACCTGACCGACAGCGCCTCCGCGCAGGCGGTCCTCGCGGAGCTGCTCGGGTAACCTGGCCCGCGGTGTGCCGGGAAGTCTGGTCGGCGATGGTGCCGCCGACCCCGAAGGACCTCCTGATGCCGACCCGTCCTCGCCTCGTCCTCTTCGGCCACGACTCCGACGCCGACACCGTCTCCGTCGCCGACGTGCTGCGCCGCGAGACCGTCGGCGGGGTCCTGATGCTCGCCGCCGCCGCCGTCGCGCTCCTCTGGGCCAACCTCGCGTCCTCCTCGTACGAGACGGTCCTGCACGTCCGGCTCGGTCCGCTCGACCTCGAGCACTGGTCGGCCGACGGCCTGCTGGCGATCTTCTTCTTCGTCGCCGGCCTCGAGCTCAAGCGCGAGCTGACCGTCGGCACCCTGGCCAGGCCCGCCCAGGCCCTCGTGCCGGTCGTGGCCGCGGTCTGCGGGATGGCCGTGCCCGCCGCCGTCTGCCTGGCGATCAACCTGGGTCGCGGGGGCCAGCCGACGGCCTGGGCGGTGCCGATGGCGACCGACATCGCGTTCGCCCTCGCGATCCTGGCCGTCGTCGCGCCCGGCCTGCCCCCCGGGCTCCGGGCCTTTCTCCTGACGCTCGCGATCGTCGACGACCTGGGCTCGATCCTGGTCATCGCCACCGTCTTCACCGACCGGGTCGCGTTCGGGTGGCTGGCGGGGGCCGCCGCCGTGGCGGTGCTGTGGTGGCTGCTGCAGCGTCGCCGCGTCCGGGGCTGGTACCTCTACGTCCCCCTCGGGCTGGTCTGCTGGTGGTGCGTCCACGAGAGCGGGGTGCACGCCACGATCGCCGGGGTGGCCCTCGGCCTGCTCACCCGGGGCTCCAGGACCGACCCGCTCGCGCCGCTGTACGCGTGGGAGCACCGCTGGCGCCCCGTGTCGGCCGGGGTCGCCGTGCCGCTCTTCGCCCTCTTCGCGGCCGGGGTGGCGATCACCCCGGCCGCCCTGAAGGCGCTCGTCACCACGCCGCTCGGCCTGGGCATCGTGCTCGGGCTCGTCGTGGGCAAGACGGTCGGCGTGTTCGGCGGGGCGTACCTCACCGCCCGCTTCACCCGCGCGGAGCTGACCCCGGGGCTCCGCTGGACGGAGGTGTTCTCGGTCTCGGTCCTGGCCGGCGTCGGCTTCACCGTGGCGCTGCTGATCGCCGACCTCGCCTTCGCCGACGCACCCGCGCTCGCCGAGGAGGCCAAGGCCGCGGTGCTGGCCGGGTCGCTGATCGCGGCTCTGCTGGCCAGCATCTCCCTGCGCCGCCGGACCGTCGCCCGAGAGAGTGCCGCCTGACCGATAGGCTCCGGGTCGAACGAGGGAGGCAACATGGCGGAACCAGCCATCGGCGACATCATCAAGGCCATCACCGGCGACGTGAAGGAGCTGGTGCGCGACGAGGTCCAGCTGGCCAAGTCCGAGCTCGTTCCCGCAGCCAAGGCGGGTGGCATCGGGGCGGGCCTGCTCGCGGGTGCCGCGTTCTTCGGCGTCTCGGCCGTCTTCATCCTCTACTTCTGCGTGGTCTACGTGCTGGTCCGGCTCGGGCTGCCCGAGTGGGCCTCGTTCCTGATCGTCGGCGCCGCGCTGCTCGTGCTGGCCGGGGTGCTCGGCGCGATCGGCTACACCATGATCAAGAAGGTCAAGGCCCCGGAGCGCGCGATCAAGCAGGCCAAGGAGACCGTCGACGCGGTCAAGGCCTCGGCCCAGCAGACCCTCGCCACGATCAAGGGCTCGGACGTCAAGAAGGCCATCAACCGCTAGGGCGGGCCACGACCCCCTTCTGACGGGAAAGTGGTCGCTCCGGGTCTCCGACACGCCGTCGTCGAGGCTCGGAACGACCACTTTCTGGTCGTCGTCCGGCGTCAGGCGAGCAGGAAGATCCGTGACTCCCACGGCTCGAGGTCGGCGCCACGACGGTCGCCGTGGGTCGACAGCAGCAGCTGCGCGCCGGTCACGTCCGGGACGGAGCCGTCCGGGACCGTCGCGGCCTGCGACGAGACGTTCGCGACCAGCAGCACGGTCCGGCCCTCCCACGTCCGGGTCAGCGCCCAGATCTGCGGGTCGTCGGGGAGCAGCAGCGCGAAGCGGCCCTCGGCGACCACCGGCAGCTCGTGGCGCAGCGCGATCAAGCGGCGCGTGTGGTGGAAGACCGAAGCCGGGTCCTTGCGCTCGGCCTTGGCGTTCACCATGACGTAGTTCGGGTTCACCGACAGCCACGGGATGCCCTCGGTGAAGCCGGCCTGGTGGGTGTCGTCCCACTGCATCGGCGTACGCGCGTTGTCGCGGCTGTGCGAGCCCAGCCCCGCCAGCACGGTCGCGGGGTCCTGGCCCCGCCCGAGCGCCTCGGCGTGGTAGTTCAGCGCCTCCACGTCGCGGTAGTCGGAGATGTCGGCGAACTGCGTGTTCGTCATGCCGAGCTCTTCGCCCTGGTAGACGTACGGCGTCCCGCGGTGCAGGTGCAGGACGCTGGCCAGCGTCTTGGCCGACGCGGCCCGGAACTCCGGTGAGTCGTCGCCGAACCGCGACACCGCCCGCGGCTGGTCGTGGTTGTCCCAGTAGAGCGAGTTCCAGCCGACGTCGGCCAGCCCGACCTGCCAGGCCTCGAGGTTGCGCTTCAGCGCGACGAGGTCGAGCGGCACGTGCGAGAACTTCGAGCCCTCCGGGTCACGGTCCAGGTTGACGTGCTCGAACGTGAAGACCATGTTCAGGCCGTGGTGGGCACGGTCGGTGATCGTGCGGGCCAGCTCGACGGTCGACCCGGGCATCTCCCCGACGGTGAGCAGGTGGTGCTCGTCGAGCCCCACCGCCGCGTTCATCTCCGCGAGGAACTCCTCGAGGCGGTGCCCGTTGGCGACCATCATGAAGCCCTCGCCGTACGCCTGCCCGTCGCGCACGGGTGCGTCGACGAGCTCGGTCGGCTTGGAGATGAGGTTGATGACGTCCATGCGGAAGCCGTCGACGCCGCGGGCGACCCACCAGCGCATCATCGCGTAGACAGCCTCGCGGACGTCCGGGTTCTCCCAGTTGAGGTCGGGCTGCTTGCGGGTGAAGAGGTGCAGGTAGTACGCGCCCGCCTCCTCGTCCCACTGCCACGCGGAGCCGGAGAACGCCGACTCCCAGTTCGTCGGCTCGGCGCCGGGGGTGCCCGGCTCGTGGCCGTCGCGGGCGGGCCGCCACCAGTACCAGTCGCGCTTGGCCGAGCCGGGCTGGCGCGACTCCACGAACCAGGGGTGCTCGTCCGAGGTGTGGTTGACCACGAGGTCCATCAGGATCTTGATGCCGCGCCGGTGCGCCTGCGCGAGCAGCTCGTCCATGTCGTCGAGCGTGCCGAACAGGGGATCGATGTCGGTGTAGTCCGCGATGTCGTAGCCGTTGTCGTCCATCGGCGAGGTGTAGACCGGCGACAGCCAGATGACGTCGACGCCCAGCTCGGACAGGTGGTCGAGATGGGCGATGATCCCGGGGATGTCGCCGGTGCCGTCACCGTTGCTGTCGGCGAAGGACCGCGGGTAGATCTGGTAGACGACGGCGTTGCGCCACCACCCCTCGGGCCGGTCGGAGGGGACCGCCGCGCCGGCGGGAGTCGTCTCGGGGCTGGTCGTCGTCGATGCCGTCACGGCGACCAGCCTGCCATGAGGCCTCAGACCTCGAGGGCCGCGGGCGGCGGCTCGATGCTGAGGTGCTCGGCGAGCTCGCGCACCTCGGCGGCGACGTTCACGCGGGCGGCCGGGGTGAGCAGCTTGCCCTTGCCCGTGCGGTAGATCTCGCCCTCGACCCAAGGCTCGAGCACCTCGAACCGCGCCGAGAAGAAGTCGTCGTCGGCCACGTCGGCGTACTCCTCGCGCACGTCGGCCACGTAGGCGGCGTACTCCTCCGACGACCCGGCCAGCACGGCGAGGTCGGCGTCGCAGAGCAGCTCGCCCTCGGGGTCGCGGCTGCCGGGCACGTGGTCGACGGTCATCCGGACGAGCCGCGCGACCTGGGTCATGTCCTCCTGCTCGAGCCCGGCCCGGCTCAGCTCGCGCAGGGCCAGACGGGCCGATGCCTCCTCGTTGGTGAGCTCGCGGAACGGGATGTCGTAGATCGCGTCGTGGAACCACGCGGCCAGCCGCACGATGAAGAGGTCCTGGTCGGTCGCGAGGGCGTCGACCTGGCGCAGCACGGCCAGCAGGTGCCGGACGTCGTGGTAGCGGCGCCAGGGCTCGCGGTAGCGCTCGACGAGGCTCGCGCCCATCGCCTCCTGGTGCGGCAGCACGGCGTGCCAGCGCTCGGCCAGCTCGGCCGCGTCGGCGTCCGAGAGCGGGCGGGGCGTACGGGGTTCAGTGGGCATCGGGTCCTCCGGTGTCTCGGGCGAGCGTGCTCGTACGACGGTCGCGCAGATACCGGTCGGGGATCCCGACCTCGCGTCCGACGTCCCAGGGCGTGGTCCAGCCGGCCAGGTCGAGCACGGCGGCGAGCAGGTGGGCGGTGAGGCCCCAGACCAGGTGGTCCGCGACGGTGAAGGCCGGCCCGGAGAAGCCGGACGGGTGCCGGGCGGTGGCCCGGTTGGCCGGGTCGAGCAGGTCGGCGACCGGCACCCGCAGCACGGCCGCGACCTCGCCGGGGTCGGCCGGCGTGACGGCCTGCGGCGTACGCCACCAGGCCACCACCGCGGTGACGTCGAAGCCGCTCACGACGACATGGGCGGCCGGCAGCATGCCCAGCACCTCGACGCCGCCGCGGACGACGCCGCACTCCTCGTTCGCCTCGCGCAGGGCGGTGTCGACCAGGTCGACGTCCTCGGGGTCGACGGCGCCGCCGGGGAAGGCGATCTGGCCGGGGTGCGAGCGCAGCGTCGCCGCCCGCTCGACCAGCAGCACCTCCGGCCCCGCCGGGCCCTCGCCGAAGAGCGCGAGCACCGCGGACTGGCGGCCGCCACGGGCGGGGCGCAGGACGTCGAGGTCCGGCAGGTCGTGCTCCTCGCCGAGCGCGGCCGCGAGCGCGGAGACCCAGGCGGGCCGGACGACGGCGTCGGCCTCGGTCACGGCGCCACCCCGAGGTGCTCGCGGGTCTCGTCGGCCAGCTGCTGCGACGAGGTGAACGGGCCGGCGTGGCGGCCGGCGACCGTCCCGTCGGCGCGCACGAAGAACGTGACCGGCAGCGCCGTCACCTGCAGCCGGGTGCGGAAGACCAGGTCGGCGTCGTAGAGCTGCGGGTAGGTCCAGCCCGCCGCGCCGGCGAACGCGACCGCCGCCTCCGGGGCCGGGTCGGCGTGGTCGACGCCGATCACGGAGACGGCCGAGCCCGGCCGCGCCGCCTCGGCCAGGAACGGGGCCTCCTGGCGGCACGCGCCGCACCACGACGCCCAGACGTTCACCAGCGTCGGCCCGCGCAGCTCGGCGAGGCCCACCTCGCGCCCGCCACCCAGGCACTCGAGGCGTACGTCCGGCAGCCCGCCCTGGGCGGGTGCGGCCTCGGTCGCCGGGCAGGACGCGATCCCGGCCGCCTTCTTGGCGGCGGCCAGGTCGGGGTTGGGTGCAGACGTCTGGTCGGCCGGCACCGCCATCGGAGCGGGCGCGTCCGTCGACCGCACGACGCTCGGCGTCTCCGTGCAGCCGGCCAGGGCGAGCACGAGCCCGACGACGGCTGCTGCCGTACGGACGGCCCGCCTCATCCGCGCGGCTCGCGGACGAGCTTGGCCGCCTTCTTCGGGTCGGTCTCGCCCTCGCCGTAGGAGGGGCAGAGCCGGGCGACGGGGCACGCGCCGCAGGCGGGGTTGCGGGCGTGGCAGCGCCGGCGGCCGTGCCAGATCACGTGGTGGCACAGCATGACCCAGTCCTTCTTGGCGAACAGCGCGCCGACCTCGGCCTCGACCTTGACCGGGTCGTCCTCGGTCGTCCAGCCGAACCGGCGCGACAGCCGCCCGAAGTGCGTGTCGACCGTGATGCCCGGGATCCCGAACGCGTTGCCGAGCACGACGTTCGCCGTCTTGCGGCCCACGCCCGGCAGGGTGACGAGCTCGGCCAGCGTGGCCGGGACCTCGCCGTCGAAGCGCTCCACGAGCTGGGCCCCGAGCTTGAGCAGGGTGTCGGTCTTGGCCCGGAAGAACCCGGTCGGGGTGATCAGGGTCTCGAGCTCGACCCGGTCGGCGCCGGCGTACGCGGCGGCGTCCGGATAGCGGGCGAACAGCACCGGGGTGATCGTGTTGACCCGCTTGTCCGTGCTCTGCGCGGAGAGGACGGTGGCCACGAGCAGCTCGAGCGGCGTGGTGAAGTCCAGCTCGATGTGGGCGTCGGGATACGTGTGTCCCAGCGTCCGGTCGATCGATCGGGCGCGCCGGACGAGCGCGGTCCGGGTGTCGCTCGGGCTCACGGCGACACCCTACGTCCGGCCGTTCCGGCGACCTCTCCTTGCGTCGGCGCCCATCGCCGTTACGGTGAGGTGCCTACGGACCACACCGGTGTCGTCCTGCTCGCCGTCGGGCAACGACGGTACGTTGGGTCACGAGTGTGACGAGAACTACAGGAGGGTGGGCCGGTGGACCCCGAGGTGTTGACCAAGGCCCCTCTGTTCGCAGAGCTCGACGCCGTCAGCGCCGAAGCCCTCGAGCAGGCGATGGGGACGTTACGACTGTCCAAGGGCGAGATCCTCTTCCGCGAGGGCGAGACCGAGGACCGGCTGTACGTCGTCGTGGCGGGCAAGATCAAGCTCGGCCGGAGCGGCTCCGCCGGTCGGGAGAACCTGCTGGCCGTCCTCGGCCCGGGCCAGATGTTCGGCGAGCTGTCGGTCTTCGACCCCGGGCCCCGCTCGAGCACGGCGACGGCGGTCACCGCCGTCGAGATCCGCACCCTCGAGCACGACGAGCTGATGCGCTGGATCGAGGGTCACCCCGAGGTCGCGCGCAGCCTGCTGAGCCAGCTCGCCGGGCGGCTGCGCCGGGCCAACGACGTGGTCGCCGACCTCGTCTTCTCCGACGTCCCGGGCCGGGTCGCCAAGCAGCTGCTCGAGCTCGCCCGGCGCTTCGGCGACCGCAAGGACGACGGCGTGCACGTGCACCACGACCTCACCCAGGAGGAGCTCGCCCAGCTGGTGGGCGCCTCCCGCGAGACGGTCAACAAGGCCCTGGCCGACTTCGCCGCCCGCGGCTGGATCCGGCTCGAGCCCCGCTCGGTCACCCTGCTCGACGTCGAGCGCGTGGAGCGGCGAGCCCGCTAGCGCTCTGCGGGCGGCCGCCGCCAGGCCGACGGCCGGTCCAGCCCGTGGCGCCGCAGCAGCGGTCGCGTACGGGCTGCCAGGTCGGAGGCGTACGAGGGCAGCACGTACGACCCGCCGCGGTAGAGCTCGGCGTACGGGTCGACGAGCTCGGGGTGCTGCTCGCCCAGCCAGCGCAGGAACCACTCCCGGGCTCCGGGCCGCAGGTGCAGCGCCATGACCGACGCCGACGTGGCGCCCGCCTCGGCGACGGCCGTGACGACCCGCTCCAGGTCGTCGTCGCCGTCGGTGAGCAACGGCAGGACCGGGGCGATCAGCACCTGGCACGGCAGGCCCGCGGCACGGATCGCCCGGACCAGCTCGAGCCGGGCCCGCGGCGAGGGCGTACCGGGCTCGAGCGTCTCCTGCACCGTCTCGTCCAGCAGCGCGAGCGAGACGCCCATCATCACCGGGGCGCGGCTCGCCGCCTCGGCCAGCAGCGGCAGGTCGCGGCGCAGCGTCGTGCCCTTGGTCAGGATCGAGAACGGTGTGCCCGAGCCGGCGAGCGCCTCGATGATCCCGGGCATCAGCCCGTAGCGGCCCTCGGCCCGCTGGTAGGGGTCGGTGTTCGTGCCGAGCGCGACGGCCTCGCGGCCCCACGACGCCCGGGCGACCTCCCGGGCCAGCACCTCGGCGACGTTGACCTTGACGACGATCTCGGCGTCGAAGTCCGCCCCGGTGTCGAGGTCGAGGTAGGAGTGGGTCTGCCGGGCGAAGCAGTAGACGCACCCGTGCGTGCAGCCGCGGTAGGGGTTGATCGTCCAGCGGAACGGCACGTCCGACGTGGCCGGCACGTGGTTGAGCGCCGAGCGGGCCAGCACCTCGTGGAACGTCACCCCGGCGAACTCGGGCGTCCGCACCGTCCGCACGAGCCCGGGCATCTCCTCCAGCCCCGGCAGCGCGGCGGCGTCCGACACCACGCTGCCCACCGACTGCCCCGCCCACCGCATGCACTCATGAGAACACACGTTCTATTCGAACACCAGCGAAGGTACCCCCAAGAAGGGCCGCCCGGGCGCACTCCCCCAGCCACTCCTCACAGAAAACGCTGACTCCCGACGACCGGACGGGGGCGTCCGGTGTCGGGAGTCAGCGTTTCCTGGGCAGGAGGCGGCGGGGAGGGGCCCCAGGGGCGGCCGGCGGCCGGCGGCCGAGGGGAGCTACGAGCTCCCGAGCTTCACGTCGACGGTCTGCGCGGCGCCGCCGTCGCGGACGTACGTCACCGTGACCGTCGTGCCGGGTGCGAAGTAGCGCGTCGCGGCGATGAGGCCGTCGGCGGTGGTGGTGTGGAAGTCGTCGACCTTGGTCACCACGTCGTTGGCGCGCAGACCGGCGGCCGCCGCGGCGCCGTCGGACGTCACGGTCTGCAGGGCCACGCCGGTCGCGGTGGACATGGTCGAGTCCGCGTTCCCGCCGACGGTGACGCCGAGGGCGGCGTTGACGGACTTCCCGTTCGCGATCAGCTCGCTGGCAACCCGCACGGCGACGTCGGACGGGATGGCGAAGCCGATCCCGATGTTGCCGGACTGGCTGCTGCTGTCGGACCCGGACCCGGTGCTCGCGATCGAGGAGTTGATGCCGACCACGGAGCCGTTGAGGTCGACGAGCGGACCGCCGGAGTTGCCGGGGTTGATCGCCGCGTCGGTCTGGACGGCGAGGTAGACCGCGTCGTTGTCGTTGCCGGAGCGCACCGGTCGGGCGGTGTTGGACACGATGCCGCTGGTGACGGACTCCGCCAGGCCGAGCGGGGCACCGGCCGCGACGACGGCCTGACCGACCTGCAGGGCGTCCGACTTGGCGAACGTCACCGGCTTGAGGTCGTCGACCCCGTCCACCTTGATCACGGCCAGGTCGTTGGTGGCGGAGGTGCCGACGATCGTCGCCGGGGCCGTCCTGCCGTCGGGGAAGGTCACGGTCATGCTCGTGCGGCTGCTCGAGGAGCCCGAGCCTGAGCTCGAGGCCGCCGACACGACGTGGTTGTTGGTGAGGATGTGGCCCTCGGTGTCGAGCACAACCCCGCTGCCGATGTCGCCGCTGCTGCCGGCCTGCACCGTGATGGTCACGACCGAGGGGTCGATCTTCGCGGCCGCCGCGCTGATCGTGCCGTCGAGCACCGGGCTGCTCGCCGCGGGGACGGTCGTCACGCTGATCGGCGAGGTCGCCGACGAGGCCGGGTCGCCGAGGTAGGCGTACGAGCCGATGCCCGCGCCGGCCCCGATCACCGCGGCGAGCGTCGCCGCCGCGAGGATGCCGCCCCGGCGTCGGCGGGGGCGCTCGAGCACGGTCGTCGTCCCGGGCTGACCTGCCGGGGTCGACGCGGCGGGGGCCGCCCCGTACGGCTGGCTCCCGTACGCCTGGCTCCCGTACGGCTGCCCCGCGTACGCCTGGCTCCCGTAGGCGTGGCTGCCGTAGGGCGAGCCCGTGGGCGGCGCGTAGGGCGACCCTTGCGGCGGCCCGTAGGAGTACGGCCCCTGGTAGTCCGAGGGAGGGGTCGCGGGGGTACCGGGGTCGCGCTGCTCGTCCGACGTCATGCCCCTACGGTGCAGCCGCCTCCTGTGCGTCGGCTGTGCGCGCGCTCAGCGCCGGCGGTGAGCCTGGAGATGGTCGAGCTGGGCGCGGACCGACTGCAGCGCGGCGCCCTCGAGCGGGCTGCCGACGGTGTCGGGGTAGACGGCCGCGAGCACCTCCGCCGGCGTCCGCGCCCCGGCCTCGATCGCCTCGCGCACCGACGCCAGCCGGTCGAGCCGGTGCTGGCGGTAGCCCGCGAGGATCCGCGCGGGGTCGTCGACGACCGGGCCGTGACCGGGCAGGAGCCGCGCCACCCCGCGCGCGCCGACGACGACCAGGAGCCGGTCGAGCGAGCCGAGGTAGGCACCGAGGTCGCCGTCGGGGTGGGTGATGACGGTGCTGCCGAAGCCCAGGACGGTGTCGCCCGTCAGCAGGTCGGCGGGCGGGTCCGACCCCGCGACCGGCGTCAGGAGCAGGCTCACCGAGTCGTCCGTGTGCCCCGGCGTCGCCAGCACCTCGAGCCGTACGCCGGCGGCCTCGATCACGGCCCCGTCGTCGAGACCGCCCTCGTCCTCGCTCCCGCTGCCGACGCGCCAGGCGGGGTCGACCGCCCGGACGCCGCAGCCGGCCCGCGCCGCGAAGGTCGCCGCCCCCGCGCTGTGGTCGAGGTGGCGGTGGGTGAGCACGACGGTGGCTACCCGCCCCCCGGCGGCCTCGAGCACCCGGTCGAGGTGGCCGTCGTCGTCCGGACCCGGGTCGACGACCACCACCGGACCGAGCGAGGGGTCGCCGAGCACCCAGGTGTTCGTGCCCTCGAGGGTCATCGGGCCGGGGTTGGGGGCGAGGACCGACGTCACCAGCCCCGACACGGCAGCGCCTCCCTCAGACCGGGACGACGGTGGGTCGGCCGCGCACCTCGGCGACGACCTCGACCTCGACGGGCGAGTCGAGCGGTAGCACCGTCACCCCGACCGCGCTGCGGGCGTGCGCGCTGCCGAAGACCTGCCCGAACAGCTCGCTCGCCCCGTTGGCCACCGCGGGCTGGCCGGTGAAGTCCGGCGTGCTGGCCACGAACACCACGACCTTCACCACGCGCGCGACCTCGTCGAGCCCGCCGGCCTGCTCGGCCACGGCCGCGAGGGCGTTCAGCGCGGCGACGCGGGCCAGGTGGTAGGCCCCGTCCGCGTCGATCTCCGACCGGATGCCGTCACCGACCTTGCCGGTCGCCAGGAGCTTGCCCTCGACGAACGGGAGCTGCCCGCTCGTCCACACGGTGTTGCCCAGCCGCACCGCGGGCACGTACGCCGCGACGGGCGCGGCCACCCGCGGCAGCTCCAGCCCGAGCTCGGCGAGCCGCGCCGTCGGGGACCGGTCGGCGGGGCCCTCGGCCTCAGCGGCCACGATCAGGCCGTCGGCAGCGGGCGCTTGAGGTAGGCCACGAGGTTCTCCGGGTTGAGCCCCGGGACGACCTGGACCAGCTCCCACCCGTCCGCACCCCAGTTGTCGAGGATCTGCTTGGTCGCGTGCACCAGCAGCGGAACGGTCACGTACTCCCACTTCGTCATGGGCGGAGCCTAGCCAGCGCCGTCCGATCCGTCGCCCCGGCTGCTGTCCGCGGTGACGCAGAGGCAGAAGGGGTGACCGGCCGGGTCGAGGTAGACCCAGAAGCCCTCCTCGACCCCGGGACCGTGGACGCGGCGGGCTCCCACCGACTCCGCGTACGCGCCGCCCGCCTCGAGGTCGTCGACGGCGAGGTCGAGGTGGACCTGCTGCGGGACCTCCGGGTCCGGCCACGTGGGGGCCACGAAGTCCGGCGCCAGCTGGAACGCCAGCCGCCGGGCGTTGCTCTCGCCGGTCCCCGCGTCGCCGCGGATCGTCACCCAGTCGTCGTCGGCCCGCTCCACGTGCCACCCGAGGAGGTCGCAGTAGAACCGGGCCAGTCCCGCCGGGTCGGGCGTGTCGAGCGCGACGATGTCGAAGCGCACAGGGCTCTCACTCATGCGTCCAGCCTCCTCCGCGGGTCTGACACTTCTCGGTCCGGGTCGCGCCCGCCGGTCGGTCGCGGACCGGGGTCGCCAGGCAGCGCTGGCTACCATCGGAGGCATGATCCCCGAGCCGCACGCGCACGTCTGATGACCCTCGCGTGAGGATCGGGATCCTCGGTGGCACCGGCCCCCAGGGCCGCGGTCTGGGCCGTCGCTTCGCGATGGCCGGCCACGAGGTGCTGCTCGGCAGCCGGGACGCGGCCCGGGCGCAGCAGACGGCCACCGAGCTGGCGTCCGCCGGGAACGTCTCCGGCGTGGCCAACGCCGACGCGGCGCAGGCCGAGCTCGTCGTCGTGGCGGTCCCGTACGAGGGGCACGCCGACCTGCTGGCCTCGCTCGCCGGCGAGCTCGAGGGCACCCTCGTCGTCGACTGCGTCAACCCGTTGGGCTTCGACTCCCACGGTCCGTTCCCGCTCGACGTCCCGGACGGCTCGGCCGCCCAGGAGGCGCAGCGCATCCTGCCCGGCTCGACCGTGGTCGGGGCCTTCCACAACGTGAGCGCCCGGCTCCTCGACGACCCGTCGGTGACGCACATCCCCGGCGACGTCCTCGTGCTGGGCGAGGACCGCGAGGCCGTCGCGCGGGTGATCGACCTGGTTCCCGCCATCCCCGGGGCCCGGGGTGTCTACGCGGGCCGGCTGCGCCTGGCCCGCACGGTCGAGAGCCTCACGGCCAACCTCATCGCCGTCAACCGTCGCTACAAGACGCACTCGGGCATCAGCATCGCCGGCCTGCCCGACGTGCCGACCCCGCACCCGGCCACGGACGCCTCGTGAGCCGCCCGCGCCACACCCTGCACGTGGTCAGCGGCAAGGGCGGCACCGGCAAGACGACGATCGCGGCCGGTCTGGCCTGTGCCCTGGCGACCCGCGGGCGGCGCGTGCTGCTCTGCGAGGTCGAGAAGCGCCAGGGTCTGAGCGAGCTGTTCGGCGTCCCCCCGCTGGAGGGCGACGAGGAACGTCGCCTCACCCGTACGCCCGCGGGCGGCAGCGTGTTCGGGCTGTCGATCGACGCCGAGGACGCCCTGCGCGAGTACCTCGAGACCTTCTACCACCTGGGTCTCGCCGGTCGGGCGCTCGACCGCTTCGGCGTGATCGACTTCGTGACCTCGATCGCCCCGGGCCTGCGCGACGTGCTGCTGACCGGCAAGGTCTACGAGGCCGTACGGCGCCAGCTCAAGAACCTGCCGACCGCGTACGACGCCGTCGTCCTGGACGCGCCGCCCACCGGGCGCATCGGGCAGTTCCTCAACATCCACGAGGCCGTCTCCGGCATCGCCAAGGTCGGGCCCATCCGGACGCAGGCCGACTCGGTCGACGCCCTGCTGCGCTCGCGCTCGACGATCGTGCACCTGGTCACGCTGCTCGAGGACATGCCGGTGACCGAGACGGAGGAGGCCGTGGCCTCGCTGCGCGAGAGCGGCACCGGCGTCGGCACGGTCATCGAGAACATGGTCAACCCCTCGCCCTTCGAGCCCGCGGTCCTGGCCGACGTGGCCGCCGGCTCGGTCCCCCTCGACGTGCCCGGCTGGGACGCGGAGCGCAACGCCGCGCTCGCCGCCGAGTTCGCGGTCGAGGCGTCCCGCACGCTCGAGCAGCAGGTGCGCCACGACCGGCTCTCCCGGCTCGGGCTGCCGCTCGTCCAGGTCGACTTCGACCCGCTGGGCATCGACGCCGAGTCGCTGGTCGGCATCGCCGAGCAGCTCACCGACCA
Source organism: uncultured Friedmanniella sp. (assembly GCA_964251895.1). GTDB lineage: Bacteria > Actinomycetota > Actinomycetes > Propionibacteriales > Propionibacteriaceae > Microlunatus. Next base: position 6,909 of record CAXULL010000018.1, on the reverse strand, counting down.
GCTCGCCCTGGAGGCCGCGTGACCCCCCCGCCGACCGCCCACGGCGGGCACGCGCACGCATCGGCGCCCTTCCTCGACATCGACACCCTGATCGGCGACCGGCAGATCGAGATCGTCATCTGCTGCGGCTCCGGCGGGGTCGGCAAGACGACGACCTCCGCCGCGCTGGCCGTGCGCGCGGCCGAGGCGGGGCGCCGCGTCGTCGTCCTCACCATCGACCCGGCCCGTCGGCTCGCGCAGTCGCTCGGCCTCGGCGAGCTCGACAACACCCCGCGGCCCGTGGTCGGCCTCGACACCAGCGCCGGCGGCAGCCTCGACGCGATGATGCTCGACATGAAGCGGACCTTCGACGAGGTCGTGCTCACGCACTCGACGCCGGACAAGGCGCAGCAGATCCTGGCGAACCCCTTCTACAAGGCCCTGTCGTCGTCCTTCTCGGGCACGCAGGAGTACATGGCCATGGAGCGGCTCGGCCAGCTGCACGCCCAGGCCAGCGCCGACGCGGACGCCGGCCGGCCGGCGTGGGACCTGATCGTCGTGGACACCCCGCCCGCCCGCTCGGCGCTGGACTTCCTGGACGCGCCGGAGCACCTGAGCTCGCTGCTCGACGGCCGCTTCATCCGGCTGCTGCTCGCGCCGGCCAAGGGTCCGCTGCGGCTGATGGGCGTCGGCTTCAACCTGGTGTCGAACGCCATGAACAAGGTGCTGGGCAGCAGCCTCATCACCGACGTGCAGACCTTCGTCCGCGCGTGCGAGGCGATCTTCGGCGGGTTCCGCCAGCGCGCGGAGGAGACGTTCGCACGGCTCTCGTCGCGCCACACCGTGTTCCTCGTGGTCGCGACGGCCCAGCGTGACGCCCTGCGTGAGGCGTCCTACTTCGTCGACCGGCTGACCGAGGAGCAGATGCCGCTCGCCGGCCTGGTCGTCAACCGCGTCCACGGCAGCACCCTGGACGTCTCGGCGCGCCGCGCCGCCGCGCTGGCCGAGGACCTGGACACGCCGGACGGCGCGCTCGACGGCCAGCACGAGCTCGAGGCCGAGGCCCTGCGCCGCCACGCCGACCTGATGCGCGTGTCCGAGGCCGAGGCGGCCCTGCTCGACCGCTTCGCCACCGCCCGGGCCGACGTCCCGCAGACCAAGGTCCCGGTCCTGGCGAGCGACGTGACCGCCCTCGACGACCTCCGCCGCGTGGGCGTCCTCATGTCCGAGAAGGACTGACCTCCAGGCAGCCGAGCGCGTCCGCCCTCACCTGCCGCTCCATCCGCCAGCGCACAGACGCAGCAACAGGGCAGACCCGCTCGTGGACGCGTCCGCCGCCCGGCCGCGAAGCGGCGCAGAACGATGAAGCCACCCGCCGACGCGACGTCCAAGGACGGCTCGAGGAGCACGCCGCTGAGCGTGGATGGGTCTGGCGGGAGCCCGGGCGCACGCAATCAGACGGACAGGCGCTGACAAGACGACGCCCGGGCGGATGGTTGCGAAGCGGCGTGCTCCTCGAGCCGCCCGGCGCACACTGCGCCGGAGCGGTTGCACGAAGAAGGACTAAGCCGCGTGCTCGACCTGACGCTGACCGCTCATGAGCAGGTCGGCCCAGGAGGTGACGTCGGGACGCTGGCGGAGCAGCTGACGGCGCTCGCGCTCGGTCATGCCCCCCCACACACCCCACTCGATGCGGTTGTCGAGCGCCTCCGACAGGCACTGCATGCGCACGGGGCACCCCATGCACAGCTGGCGGACCCGCTTCTGCTCCGAGGCCTCCGGGAACAGGGCATCTTCCATGCCCCGGCACTTGGCGTCCATCGTCCAGTCGGCGTGCGTGATTGCTGCAGGCATGCTGATACTCCCCTTGTGGTGGTGGCTGCCGACCCGGGCTATCCCCGGCCCATGTGGGTCGACAGTTGAATCGTACGAGCGCCGTCTGTGTTACGCCACTCTTTCTAAGAAACTGATGAGATCGTGACCGTATCTTGATTTCGGTGCCACGGACCCTCTGGATTGGCTCACGTAGGAACTTCCTGCGAGACCCGTAGGCCTGCGGGTACCGGGTGTGCGACGATCCGCGGTTGCCTGCGCGTGTTTGCGTCGGAAGGGCCGGGCTCACGTACTCTCATGCAGTGCCAAGTCCAAAACGCGTGGGGAGCGTGGCGTACTCGCTCACGATGTTCGCCATCGTCAGTGTGCTCGCCGGTGTCCTCGTCGCCGGTCTCTTCGTGCCGTACGCCGGCCTCGCCGGGATGGGCAGCAAGGCGGCCGCCGACGAGCTGAACAGCCTGCCCACCGAGCTGGCGACGCCCACCCCGCCGACCCGGTCGACGGTCTACATGGCCGACGGCAAGGTGCTGGCCTACTTCTACGACGAGAACCGGATCCCGGTCGCCCTCGACAAGATCGCGCCGGTCATGCGCGAGGCGCAGCTGGCCATCGAGGACCACCGCTACTACGAGCACGGTGCGCTCGACATCAAGGGCACCCTGCGCGCGCTCGTGCGCAACTCGACCAGCGACGTCGGCACCCAGGGCGGGTCCTCGATCACGCAGCAGTACGTGAAGATGGTGCAGATCGAGGCGTGCCAGACCAAGGGCTCGTCCCTGGCGGCGGCGAAGAAGTGCGTCGACGACGCGCGGGCGCCCACAATGGAGCGCAAGGTCCGCGAGCTGCGCTACGCGATCGCGCTGGAGAAGCGCCTCACCAAGGACCAGATCCTCTCCAACTACCTCAACATCGCCTACTACGGCTCCGGGACCTACGGGGTCGAGGCGGCGGCGCGGCACTACTACAACACCTCCGCGGCCAAGCTCACGCTGGCCCAGGCCGCCATGCTCGCCGGCCTGGTGCAGAACCCCGACGCGAACAACCCGATGAACAACAAGCCGGCCGCGATCGACCGTCGCGACGTGGTCGTCAACCGCATGGCGGAGCTCGGGCTGATCACCGCGGCCCAGGCGAGGTCGGCCAAGAAGCAGGGCTTCGACACCAAGGCCGTCAAACCGATCATCAAGGGCTGCCAGGGGACGCGCTACCCGTTCCTGTGCGACTACGTCAAGCGCAGCCTCGAGCTCGAGCCGAGCCTCGGCGACAACCTCACGGAGCGCGACAACCTGCTCAACCGGGGCGGGCTCAAGATCTACACCGCCATCGACCCGAAGACCCAGGACCAGGCCCAGAAGAAGGTCAGCGCCGTCGTCGGCCCCAAGGACCCGCTCATCTCGACCATGAACATGATCCAGCCGGGCACCGGGCTGATCGTGGCGTCGGCGCAGAGCCGTCCGGTGATGGGGTCCAAGAAGGGCCAGACCTACTGGAACCTGTCGGCGCCCACGGAGATGGGTGGCATCCAGGGCTACCAGGCCGGCTCGACCTTCAAGCCCTTCACGATGGCGGCCGCCTTCGAGAAGGGCATCCCGATCAGCAAGAAGTACAACGCCAAGTCGCCCTACAACTTCACGGGCCGCCGGTTCGACACCTGCCGCGGATCGAACACCGGCAAGGTCGGGCCCGACAAGTACGCCCCGAAGAACTCCGTGCCCGGGCACAGCAAGCGCATCGCGATGACCGAGGCCGCGGAGTGGTCGGTCAACACCTACTTCGTCCAGCTCGAGATCGACGCGGGCATGTGCGGCGTGACGAAGATGGCGCAGAAGCTCGGCGTCAAGGTCGGGCACCCGATCGGCGACCCCGCCGTCAACATCGTGAAGGAGTACCAGGACAGCGTCTCCTTCACCCTCGGGGTCGCCGAGGTGGCGCCGCTGTCGATGGCCGAGGCGTACGCGACCTTCGCCGCCGGCGGCATTCACTGCAAGCCGATCATCGTCTCCAAGATCGTCAACCGGAAGGGCAAGGAGCTCGCCGTCCCCGACGCGGGCTGCAAGCGGGTGATCGACGAGGACGTGGCCAACGGCGTCAGCAAGGTCCTCAAGGCCGTCATCGACAAGGGCACGGGTCTGCGGGCCCGGGTGCCGGGCAACTTCGACCAGGCCGGCAAGACCGGGACGATCAACAGCAACAACGCCGTCTGGTTCGCCGGCTACACCCCCGAGATCGCCGGGGTGTCCATGATCTCGATCGACAACACGCGCAAGCCGTGGCTCAAGGGCAAGAGCGGCTACCGGTCGAAGGGCGTCGAGTACTACCGGGTGCCGTCGACGAAGGTCCTCCTCGAGGGCTCGGGCGGCGGTGACGCAGGCGCGAAGATCTGGAAGCCGGCCATGGCGTCCTACCTCAAGGGCGTCGACCACACCGACTTCCAGGACCCGCCGAAGAAGATCGAGGTCGGCAAGAAGGTCACGGTCCCCTACGTCGGCAACCTCGGCATCTCGGCCGCGACCAAGAAGCTCAAGAAGGCGGGCTTCGACGTCTCGACGCGCTACGTCTACAGCGACCGGCCCAAGTACACCTTCCTGGGCTGGTCGCCCGGCGCCGGCTACCGGGTCTCGGAGTTCAGCACGATCTACAAGCTCGTGAGCAAGGGCAAGGACCCGGCGGTCGAGAAGGCCAGGAAGGCCGAGGCGAAGAAGAAGGCCGAGGCCAAGAAGAAGAAGGACAAGAAGGACGACAAGGACGACAAGGGCGGCGGCTAGCCGCACCCCTGACGTGACACGAGGCCGGTCCCCCCACGGGGACCGGCCTCGTTCGTCTCTGCGGGCGGACCCGTGCCCACCGGGGCTCGGGACCGGGCGCGGGCTCAGCTGCAGTGAAAGGGCCCCACGAAGTCGGCGTCCTCGGTGTTGCTTCCGTAGTCGAGCGCGTTCTCGTAGTAGAAGGCCACGCAGTGGGGGGCCTTGACCGAGACCGGACCCACGTAGGTGTGGAACCGACCCTGGTTGACCACCGCCTTGCCACAGCTGTCGCTGTTCTTCGTCGAGCAGGCCTGGATCGACAGGTACATGTGGGTGGTGTGCCCCACACCGCGACCGGTGGCGTCGAGGCGGACGCAGTTCTTCCCGGTCGAGCTGTCCCAGTAGAGCTTCCAGGTCCCGTAGCCGCCGTCCGTCTTGTGCGAGTCGACCAGAGAACCGGAGCAGTTGCTCGCCGCCTCAGCGCTGGAGGCGAGCGGCAGCGCGACCAGACCGGCGCCGAGCAGGGTCATGGCGGCCAGGGGTCGGAGGAGGCGGACGAGACGCTTCATCGGATCGATCCTTACGTCGTAGGAGAAGTGGCGGCATCCTGGCACGGCGGGCTCGAGCCCGAGCACGCGGGCCCGGGGCCGCGCCTCGCTCGATGTTCCCGTGGCTGCTGGTCGAGGTCCTGCGACGACGCGAGCTCGCGTCGGACCCCGTGGACCGACGCTGTGTCAGCGGGCGAGCTGGCGTCGGACCTCGGCCGCGACGGCCCCGCCGTCGGCCCGGCCCTTGGTCTGCGGGGTGACGACGCCCATGACCTTGCCGAGGCCCTTCATCCCGAGCTCGGCGGCGCCGGTCTGCTCGATCGCCGTACGCACGACCGCGCTGACCTCCTCCGGCGTCATCGCCTGCGGCAGGTAGTCGGTGAGGACCGCGGCCTCGGCCTGCTCCTTGTCGGCGAGCTCCGTACGCCCGGCCGCGGTGAACGCCTCACGCGCCTCGCGCCGCTTCTTCGCCTCGCGGACGACGACGTCGAGCACCTGCTGCTCGGTCAGCTCGCGCGCCTCGGAACCGGCGACCTCGGCCTCGCTGATGGCGGAGAGCACCATCCGGATGGTGCCGGAACGGACCTTGTCGCGGCTGCGCATCGCGGCGGTGAGGTCGGTGCGGAGGCGCTCCTTGAGCGGGGTGGGCGTGTCGGACATGTCGCCCAGTCTGTCAGCCCGGCCCGTGCAGCCGTACGGGTTTGCGTGCGCCCACGAGACCGGAGCGGGGTCTCATCACCTGTAACCTCAGCGCGTGACGACCGCTTCTGTCCTGGCGCGCCGGGGGCTCCAGGGCCTCGGGGTGGCCGGCCTCCTCGGTGCCGGCACGGTCGCGTACGCCGGGCTGTGGGAGGTCGACTCCTACCGGCTGCGGCGGGTCTCGGTGCCCGTCCTGCCCGCCGGCGCCCGCGACATCCGGGTGCTGCACCTCTCCGACATCCACATGACGCCCTCCCGGACCCGGCGCCAGCGCTGGCTGACCGAGCTGTCGGGCCTCGAGCCCGACCTCGTCGTCGACACCGGCGACAACCTCGCGCACCGCGCCGCCGTGCCCTTCGTGCTCCACAGCCTCGGGCGGCTCCTGGACCGCCCGGGCGTCTACGTCTGGGGGTCGAACGACTACTACGCGCCGTCGTTCAAGAACCCCTTCCGCTACCTGACCCAGCGCGGCAAGCCGGCGAACCAGCACCCGGAGGCGGAGCGCGAGCTGCCGTGGGTCGACCTCGGCGAGGCCTTCTCGCGGCGCGGCTGGACCGACCTCACGCACACGACGACCACGATCGAGATCGAGGGCGTACGGCTCGGGTTCCGCGGGACCGACGACGCGCACCTGCGCCGTGACCACTACGCCGAGGTCGCCGGACCCGTGGACCGCTCCGAGGTCGACGTCGCGATCGGCGTGACGCACGCGCCCTACCTCCGCGTCGTCGACGCGATGACGGCCGACGGGCTCGACCTGGTCCTGGCGGGCCACACGCACGGCGGACAGGTCAACGTCCCCGGCTACGGCGCGCTGGTGACGAACTGCGACCTCGACACCCGCCGGGTCAAGGGCCTCTCGCAGAACACGGCCCAGGGACGCACCGCCTGGCTGCACGTCTCGGCCGGTCTCGGCACCTCCCCGTACGCGCCGCTGCGGCTCGCCTGCCCGCCCGAGGCGACCCTGCTGACGCTCACGCCCAAGCCGTGAACCGGGCGGCGGGTCGGGCTGCCGAGATGGGCTAGACTGCCGAAGGCCCGCAGGGGCCCACGGGGTGTGGCGCAGCTTGGTAGCGCGCTTCGTTCGGGACGAAGAGGTCGCAGGT
>CAXULL010000017.1:80613-99625 GCA_964251895.1 uncultured Friedmanniella sp. | reverse complement strand
ACATGCTGACGATCCAGTACGCGCGGGCCTTCCCCCGCTGGCGCGTCAACTCCGCCTCACCCGGGCCCACCGCGACCGACTTCGTCGGCCCCCGCGAGGGCTTGCCGACGGTGGAGCAGCTCCGGGCGGCCGGCGTCAGGGTGAACACCGTGCAGGAGGGCGCGGAGATCCTCGTGCGGTTGGCGACGGGCGGCCCGGAGGGCCCGACCGGGACCTTCGTCGGCAACGAGGGACCCGTGCCCTGGTGACATCGGGCTGGACACCACCTTCCGCCCGCTAGCCGACGTCGACGAGTTGTTGCGCTGCGCGGGTGAGGGCGCTCAGGACCGTCGTGACCGTGCTGCGGAGGGCGCGTTCGGGTCGGACGAGAGCATCGACGTGGCGGGCGAGCCTGATGTCGCGCAGCGGTCGCAGGACGACGTCGGTGTGCGTGGGGGCGGTGTAGCGGGGCATGAGGGCGACCCCGGCGCCAGCAGCAACCAGGTCCGCGGTGAGCGCGAGGTCGTTCACCCGGTGGGTGATCGCCATCTGGTGAGCGCTGGCGATGGCGATCGCCTCGAGCGGCGCGAGGAGAGGGAATCCCTCGTGCACCGCGATCCAGGGCTGGCTGCTGACCTGGGCGATCGTGACCGCTCGCTGGTGAGCCAGCGGATGGTCGACAGGTACAGCGACGTCGAGGGGCTCGTGCAGCAGGTGGAGGGCTGAGACCGTCGCCGGCCAGGGCGGGCTGTGGTCGAGCCGGTGGGCCACGACGACGTCGTGGTCGGCGCACAGGGCGGGGAAGCGGTCCTGAGCGACGTCGTGCTCTGCGCACACGATCGGCGGTCCGCCCGCGGCGGCGGCACGCAGCAGTGGGGGGAAGAAGGCGGTGGCCGCGCTGGAGAAGGCGGCGACGTGGACGGGACCGCGCGGGTCGTCGAGGAAGGCGTCGACGGCGGCCTCGGCGCGGGCCAACGCGGTGGCCACGTCGGTGGCGGCCGCAGCCAGTGCCTTTCCGGCCTCGGTCAAGGTCAGGGTGCGTCCTCGGCGCTGGGTCAGGGCGACGGGGACGTTCCGCTGAAGGGCTGCGAGCTGCTGCGACACCGCTGACGGGGTGATGAACAGCGCTGCGGCCACGGCGGTGACGCTGCCGCGGTCGCCCAGCTCGCGCAGGACCGCCAGCTGTCGGGCATCCATGAAGGAACGCTACAACCTCAGCTGAGCAACAGATCGTTGTTCTTCACCGAGGTTGTCGTGACCATGGGCGGATGCGACCCACCGGAGCCAGGTCCGGCTACGCGACGGACTGCGTGCTGATGGGGGTCGCCCTGGTGTGGGGCAGCAGCTATCTGGTGGCCAAAGACCTCACGGTGGCCGCCCCGGTCGTCGTGGTCCTGGCGCTGCGTTACGCGATCTCGGCGATCGCGCTCGGGATGGTGTGCTGCCGAGCTCGAGCGAGAGTCTCCGAGGCGAGGGAGGCGGTCGTCGGCGTCGTGCTGGGCGGCACCCAGGCCGCGGTGCTCGTCCTGGAGACGTTCGGGGTATCGCTGACGACGGCCACCAACGCCGGGCTCATCATCAGCCTGGCCGTGGTCTTCACCCCGCTGCTGGACGGCGTGTGGAGGCGTCGGCCGATGCCGGCGCCCTTCTTCGCCGCCACGGCCATCGGCGTGGTGGGCGTGGCCCTGCTGGTGTCGGGCGGGGGCTTCCGGACACCGGGATGGGGAGACGGCCTGATGCTGGCCGCCGCAGTCGTCCGCGCCGTGCACGTGACGCTGATCGGCCAGCTCACCGCCGACCAGCCCTACAGCTCGCTCACGCTCACCACGATCCAGTCGGCGGTCGGCGCCCTGGTCCTGTCCGCTGTCGCCGCACCTCGACTCGCGACCGGCCTGTCGGACCTGCCGCTGGCAGCCTGGGCGCAGCTGGCCTACCTGTCGCTCGCCTGCACCGTCTTCGCCTTCCTCGCCCAGACCTGGGCGATCCGGCGCACCTCCCCCAGCCGGGCCAGCCTGCTGATGGGCACCGAGCCCGTCTGGGCCGTCGCGATCGGGGTCAGCGTCGGTGGCGAAACCCTGACCACCACCATCGCCGCCGGCGCGGTCCTCATCGTCGCCGCCACCTACTACGGCCAGCACGTCGAACGCTCACACCGTCTGGCCCTGTCCTCGACTCATGAAGCCCCGACCCCCATGCCCGATATTCCACCTTGAGCCGCTCACACTCAAGGTTGCTTGACGAGGCGGTATCGAGGTTGAACCATCGGGTCGTGGCTGAGCGGACAGGTGCGGCACCGCGTCTTCCTTCCGGGTTCAGGGCGTGGGTGGCGGCAGCTGCGGTGTCGGACGCTGGAGTGGCAGCTCTGTACGTCGCGCTCGGCTGGGCGGCGACGTCGTACGGCGGAACGTCCGCGGGTCTCGTGGTCGCGACGATCACAGCGACCCGGACGCTGCTGCTCCTCGTCGGGGGAACTGTGGCCGACCGGTTCGGCGCCCGTGTGGTGATGCTGGCCGGGGACGGGCTGCTGCTGCTCACCACAGGTCTGCTCGCGGTTGCTGCGGTCGTGCTCGACACCCCGTTGTGGTTGCTGTTCGTCGCGGCGGTGGTCGAGGGTGTGGTGAGCGCGTTCTACCTGCCCGCGTCGAGCTCGATGACCCGCAGGCTCGTCGACCCCGACCTGGTCGGTCGTGCGTCAGCTTTGCGCGGAGCGACCAGCGAAGCCGCCGAGGTCGTCGGCTCCCCGGTCGGTGGGCTGCTCGTCGCGGCAGGTGGGTTCGGCCTGGCCGCGGGCGTCGACGCCTTGACGTACGTCCCGATCGTGGTCGTGATGCTGGTCCTCCGACCGCGCCGCGTGCCCGAGGAGGAACAGGTCCGCCAGTCGCTGTGGCGGGCGGCGGCGTCCGCCATCGTCCTCGTCGCCCGCCACCCCGTGCTGCGGGTCGCCATCGGCCTCACCGCCCTCGCCGCCGGGGCAGTCGTCACGGTCGCAACGCTGCTGATCCCGCTCGTCGTCCGCTCGAACGGTTGGCCGCCGACTTACAGCGGGGTCCTCCTCGCCGCGTCGAGCGTCAGCGGGATCGTCGTCGCCCTGCTCGTCAGCCGGCTCGGCACGGCCCGACGCGCCAGCCTTGCGGCTACTGCGGGCCTGCTGACGACCGCTGTCGGCCTGGCCGTGCTCGGGGTCGGCTCGACTCTGCCCCTCGCGATCCTGGCCAGCTTCGCCGCCGGCGGCGGCGTCACCGTGTTCACCAGCCACACCTTCGCGGTGATCCTGCAACAGTCTCCCGACAGCCATCTCTCGCGGGTCCAGTCGCTGCTCTCGCTCGCCCAGGCTGCCGTCCTCGTCCCCGCCGCACCCCTGCTCGGACGCCTCGCCGCTACCGCCGGGACCACGTTCACCCTCGGTGTCGCCGGGGCGGCCCTCGCCCTGGTCACCACCGCCGCACTCGCAGCACCCGGCTGGCGTCGCCTCGGCACGATCGGCTGAAGGTCCGCCAGGGCTGCGGCACCTCGCTCGGCGCCCCGAAGGTCTCGCTGAAGCCGGAGGTCGTGAAGATCCACGACGGCTCACCAGTTCAGGTCGAGGTAGTCGTCATGGCGTTGTCGGACCTGGACGACGTGCGGGTAGTCGTCGCTGAGGTCGTGATCGAGCAGCGCGACCTGCCAGCGGGCGTTGAAGGCGCAGATCCAGGCTGCTGCCGCGGCGGCTGTGCGTCGTTCCGCCTCGGTCAGTGGCTCGGCTCGGGTGGCGTCGTAGTCGCGCATGAAGTCGGCCACCTGTTCTGGGCTGGAGAGGCCGCCGGCGCTCGTTCCGCGTTGGCCGTAGCAGGCGGCAGCGAACCCGGCGATGACGGCTTCGGTGTCCGCCACGAGCTCCCAGTCGAAGGTGCCGACCAGCTGCCCGTCGGACACGGTGGTGTTCCCTGCGTACCAGTCGGCGTGCCCCACGACCACCGCGTCGGGGTCTCGGTGAGCGAGGATCTGCTCGGCGGCGCGTCGACCGAAATGGTCCAGCCACTGGTAGCCCGGCGTGGTGCTGGTGAAGTCGACGAGGGTGTCGTGCGGCACCGGCCAGGGACCGGCTTGATAACGGCACCACGAGGGCCCGGGCCCGGCCCGGCTGATGAGGTCCGGGTGATGTCGGAGCAGCTCGATGTGCTCGGCCAGTCCGCGGGCCAGCAGTGGTCGGTTCGCCGGATCGCGTCCGTCCGGCACGACCCCACCGAGCAGGGTCTGCGTCGTGATGACGTGCCCGTCGACGTGGTCCGGTCCGGACAGCGGGGTCGGGCAGGGGAAGTCGGCGGCACTGAGCAGGCGGAGCGCGTCGGTGACCACGCCCAGAGGTTCCGGGTCTGCGGGGGGCCGGTGGATCTTGATCACCACGGCCCGGCCGTCGTCGAGGTCGGCGCCCCACACCGCGTCGATCCGCCCCGCACGGAAGCGGATCCGCGCAATCCCGCTTCCCAGCCGCTGTCGGACGTGGTCGTCAAGAAGGGCGTGGATGTCCTCAGATGTCACAGGTCCGAAGACGGCGCGTTCGGTGTCGCTGACCGGACCCAGATCCGACCCTGGCCGTTGAACGGGCACGCCGCCCCCCTTCGCGAGACGCTGTCGTCCCTAGGGCATCAGAGACACGGCTGCGCGAGCAAGGGTCTCTCCCCCGCCGTCCCGTGTGCCGTCCCCCTCGTCGGGCGGCTCCACGGGACGCCGTACTCGGGTCGTAGATCAGCGAGACGGAGGGCTGACGACCAGCGCGTCGATGCGGTGAAGGCTCCGTGAGTGCAGAAGTCCGGCGACCGGTCGTCATGGCGAGCAGTGGGGTTGGCACTCCTCATCACCCTGACTGCGACCTGTTGGCTTGCCTTCCACCAGCTGAGCAACCTGCCGAGCAACGACATCACAGAAGACGAGGCCCAAGGAGCTGTCCAGCGGCCCGCGCTGTACTGGTTGTACTACTGGAACCACCACACGAGTACCTGGTGGGCCGCCCTGGCCGCCATCCTCGGCGCGTTGAGCAGTGCCACGGCCGGGGTCTGGCTGTTGCGGCTGGCCGTGCGCTTCACGTTGGCCCGCTCGAAGATCGTCGGCGTCCTCGTCGCTGTCGTCGGCTGGGCGGGGTGGCTGTGCGGCTCGGCGTTCCTCGCCCTCCTCGCCCTCGTCGTCTGGTTCACCGCCGACTTGGAGGGGACGCAGACAGAAGTCCCGGGACCAGACGGCGCACACGTCCTCGTCACCCTCGACAACAGCGGGTATCACTGGGTCCGAGTCTGGCGCCGAGACACGTCCACCCGCTACGTCGAGGAGCCAGGCCGAGCCACGGTCGATCCCAGCAGCGGCCCCTGCACGATGACGAAGTCGGGCCAGCACGTCATCCTCACGTGCGGCGCGACTTCCCAGACCTTGAACCCATGATCGGGCCCGCTCTCGACGGCCTCCGTGCTCCGTAGGTCGGTCGGGTTTCTGCTGCACGTACGCCAGACTTCGGTGATGCAGGCCCGTCGACGCCGTCTCGCGGCAGCGGCGTTCGCGCTCGCCGGGCTGGTGAGCTGCTGGGCATCGGCCTGGTTCGTCATCGTCCCGCATCATCGCCCGGCGCTACGCGACGACGAGTCCTACGGCATCGACGTCTCGAACCACCAGGGCATCATCGACTGGTCAGAGGTTGCTGCCGACGACGTGCGGTTCGCCTACGTGAAAGCGACCGAGGGCAAGACGTTCGTCGATCCGTACTTCGCCGGCAACTGGGCCGCGGCGCGAGCGGCAGGCGTGCGCACCGGCGCGTACCACTTCTTCAGCCTCTGTTCCTCGGGGCAAGATCAGGCTGACGCGTTCCTGCGTACCGCACCTCCTGGTACAGCAGCGCTACCCCCGGCGCTCGATCTGGAGATCCTCGGCGGGTGTGCCGACCGCCCTTCGCCTGCCGCGGTCCAGACCCAGCTCGCCACCTTCGTCGACCGAGTAGAGCGCGCGTGGGGCGAGAGGCTCCTGATCTACGCACGGAGCAGCTGGACCCGCGCCTACCCGGTGCCCGGCGGGGGCGACCGACCTCAGTGGCGGACATCGTTCTTCGTACGCCCGGATCGGGCCTGGGCGGTCTGGCAGGTGCACTACTTCGCCGAGGTCGGCGGGGTGAGTGGCCGGGTCGACCTCGACGTCGTCCGTCCCCTTCAACTGGTTGGTTGACGAGCCGCCTCGATCGCAGGAGGTGCTGCCAGGACCCTGGAGCGACTCGTGACCACAGGCGTTCCATCGCGGTAGCGTCTGAGCTGTGCCTGTCGCGTGGAAGGTGACCTCGACGGCGGCCACGGTCGCGTTCTCGGTCGCGGTCGTGGTGGCGGTCCTCGTGGTGGCTGTACCGGTCACCAGGAACGACGGCGCTGATGACGGCTTGGGCGTCACCCCGGGGTTGGCTCGCTTCGCGGAGGCTGACCGCAAGGACGCGCCGAACATCGAGGGTGCGCCCGTCAACGGCAGCGGTGTGGTCTCGATCAGCCATCCCGGGCGAGTCGTGGTCGTGAACGTGTGGCAGTCGACGTGTGGTCCCTGCAGGGGCGAGGCCGACGCGCTCGACGCCGCAGCACGGTCGACGCAGGAGGAATCGACGTTCGTCGGCCTCGACGTCGTCGACCAGCGGGCGGCTGCCCAGGCGTTCCTACGGACGAGCGCGAGCTCCTACCCCCACATCTTCGACCCCGACGCGCAGCAGCTGCTCAAGTTCAACGGCATCCTTCCGGTGCAGGCGATCCCGAGTACGGCGGTGATCGACAAGAAGGGCAGGGTCGCGGCGCGGATCATCGGTCCGGTGTCGGCCCAGACCCTCACGCAGCTGATCGACGAGGTCGCCAGGTCGACCTGATCGCCCTCGCTCGGCAGGTCGCTGTCGAAGCGCTGCTGTGCTTCACGCTCGGGTCCTTACGCTTGACGGTGTGACCAGGGGCTTCGGGTCGGCCAGCGAGTACGCCACGTCCGTGGTCCGCTTGTTCTCCGACTACGCGGACTCGGTGATCTGGTTCAGCGGGCCGGTCGCCTACGAGGACACCTGGTTGGAGCACGACCTGGTGGCCGACCTCCGCTCCTGGGATGCCACGTACTACGCCGGACTCACCTCCGACCACGAGTGGCGAAGCCCCGACGCCGCTTGCCGGTACCACCGGGCAGGTGCGCGGTTGGCCCGCCGCGTCGCTGAGCAGATCGGCGATGACTTCCAGGTCCAGTACGACCAGGGCGACACCCACCGCCGAGCTCGAGCCGCCGGTCGGGCGCGGAACGAGCAGGCCGCCTCGGCCTTCCACGAGATGGCCGAGCAAGCGAGAGTCGAGTGGGCCCGGATGCGCGAGGTCGTCGAGCGCGCGAAGAGGAACGGGGAGACGCTCTACTGGAGCGCCGGCCCGTGACCCGCGGCTCGCCTGAGGAGCCACACGTCCCGTCGCAGACCTGCTGTGCAGGTGCTTCGGGGCTGGCCCCAGCACGACCAGGTGGTCGACCGTTCACTCGGTACGAAGCGCGTCGGGGCTGACCGCGCTCAAGAGCCACGGGCGGACCAGACGTGCGGCTGCACGGGCGGCGACCTCGATCAGTGCGAGGAGCAGCAGGAGCACGACGACCGCGGTGACGACCAGACCGGCGAAGCTCGGGTCGGCGTCCTCGGGAGAGATGACCGCCGCCAGGGCAACCGTCCCGGTGATCAGCCCGAGGGCAGCGGCGGGTCGGGCGAGGAGTCGGGCCTCGGCGAGGAGCGAGTCGTGCAGGACGTCCAGGGGCGCTCCGGCTGCGGCCAGGGCCGCGGTGGAGCGGCGGTTCTCCGTCAGCGTCTCGACGGCGTGCGCCGCGAGCGCGAAGACGACGAACGCGAGCACGATCAGCATGGCCAGCGCGACCAACCCCAAGGAGACGACGAAGAACATCCCCAGTCCTCCGTAGGCGATGACGTCGACCAGGACCATGGCTGCGCCCGCGCCGACGAGGCCGACGACGGCGATCGGGGCCACGGCGCGGCCAGCCGCCCACGGGTCGGCGTCGACGCGGGCGCCGGCGAGCAGCGCTGCCGCGGTGCCGGCCCGGTCCGCCGCCCGGCGCCCGGCTTGCGCTGCGACCCAGGGACCGCTGAGCAGCAGGCCCAGGGCGGCGAGACCGATCCCGACGACGACCGCCACGGTGCTTCCCAGCAGAGGGATCGCGACGGCGAACCCGACGACCAGCAGCAGCAGCGGCCAGGGCCGCGGTCGACGCTCAGCCGCACGGCGCGCGAGCGCGTGGGCGGACGTCATCACGTCGCGTGATACGAGCCAGCCCACCAGGCCGCAGAGCAGGCCCACCACGAGAACGACCCCGATGCCGTCCAGGACGGACGGTGAGACCGTGACGGGGACGAAGCCACCGGTGAGGTGGAGCGGATCGAGCTGGTCGGCGTCGTAGGACCGGGTGCCGCCGAACATCTGGCGCAGCACGGCGTAGCCGAGCGGGCCGAGGACGGCCGCACCGAGAACCGCAGGCAGGACGAGCTCGGCCGTCGAGAGGAGCCGCACCTGGAGCGGGGTCGCGCCGGCGACCCGGAGCACGGCGAACCGTCGTGAGCGGGCCGTGGTCCCGAGCCGGAGCAGCTGGTAGAGCAGCAGCAGCACGGGAGTGGTCAGCAGGACCAGGGCCAGCACCACGCCGGGCCGCAGCCCTGTCTCGCTGAGCAGCGGGAACAGGTTCTCCTCGACCTGGCCCGGCAGCCGCAGCACGGCGACGACGAGGAGCAGCAGGACCGCGACCACCCCTGCGCACGCCGCCGTCGTCACGAGCTGGCGGCGCTGCTGACCCCGGACCAGCAGCAGCACCAGCACGTTCACGAGGCACCCGCGTCGAAGGAGTCGTCGACGACGCCGTCCGAGGTGCTGTCGAAGGTGCGGCCGTCGGACACGAGGACCTCGCGGTCAGCGAAGGCGGCGACGGTGTTGTCGTGGGTGACGAGCACGACCGACATCCCCTCGCGTCGAGCGGTGCCGACCACGAGCTCGAGGACCTCCCGAGCGCCGTTCGAGTCGAGAGCGCCCGTGGGCTCGTCGGCGAACACGACACGCGGTCCGCTCACCAGCGCACGAGCGAGCGCGACGCGCTGCGCCTCACCTCCGGACAGCTCCCCCGGCCGAGCTTCGGCCAGATGGTCGACCCCGAGACGGTCGAGCCACCCGAGCGCCGCGGCCCGGGCGTCGCGACGCGGCTTCTGGTCGAGCAGCAACGGCAGCGCGACGTTGTCGGTGACGCTCAGCTCGGGCAGCAGCTGCCCGAACTGCAGAACCAGCCCGAACTCGCGGCGACGCAGCCGAGAACGCTCGGCCTCCGACATCTGATCGACCCGCGCTCCGTCGTAGGTCACCTCGCCGCTGTCGGGCCGCACGACCCCGGAGAGGCAGAGCATCAGGGTGGACTTGCCGCTCCCCGAGCGGCCGGTGACCGCGACGATCTCTCCGGCCGCCAGGTCGAACGACGCCGCGTCCAGCGCGGCCGTGCGCTCGTACGCCTTCCGTAGCCGGCGTCCCTTCAGCAGTGGCTCACCCACGACTGCCTCCTCTGCTCGTCGGACCCGAGCTCTCTGGACGCCTGCTGCTCCGGGCGCGGGTGGTCGTGGCGTCACCGCCCCTGTCATGGCCCTGTGCGCGACCCGGCGCAGGATCGAGGACCGTCGACGCCGCTGACTCGATCCAACGGAGATCGGCGTCGAGATGGTTGATGGCGTAGTCGATACCGAGACGCGCCGAGGGGTCCTGGGTCTGCGCACGGCGTTGGACCAGCTCGCGCATGCGGCTCAGGTGGACGGCCCGTTGCCGGCGCAGGTAGCCCGCGGCGTCGGCACCGAGGTGGAGCGCGACGATCGCCTTCCGCGCCAGCTCACCGGCCGGATACGGCCCTGCCGGCTCAGACTCCGCCAACCAGCTGGCCAACGACTGTCGGCCGGCATCGGTGAGCACGTAGACGGTGCGCTCGGGCCCACCGTCCTGAGTGATCTCGGCAACCTCGACCAGCCCGTCGCGGTACAGCCGGGCCAAGGTGGCGTACACCTGCGCGACCGGCAACGGCTTCGAACCCTCGAACCGACGGTCGAGCCGCAGCTTCAGGTCGTACCCGTGCGCAGGTCCCTCCCCGAGAAGTCCCAGGAAGAGATCGGCCAGCGCCATGGCCTGACACTACATCAAGTGACTAGTCGAAGTGACTAGTCCTCGGTATCACGCGTCGCGTGGTCGGCTGCGATGTGTCGAGCGACCGCATCCGCGTCGTGACGTCCGATCACGGCGGTGGCCAGCGCCTTCAGCTCGGCCACGGCATTGGCGACGGCAAACCCTTGATCAGCAACGGCGAACATCGGGACGTCGTTGTGGTTGTCGCCGAACACCACCAGCCGGTCCGCTCCGAGGTCGGTCACCAGCCGTCGGACGGCGTGCGCCTTGGTGCCGTCTGGGCTGTGGAGCTCGAGCCAGTCCAGGCCGGGGGTGTTCGGGTCCTCGTTGAGGAAGTGGGCGGCGGACTGCAGCGGATCGGCCAGCGCGCTGCGCAGCGCGACGAGCGACGGCCGGGCCGCGATCATCGTGACGTAGAAGACGCTGCGGTGGTCCAGGGGGTCGTCGGGCGTGATCGGGCGCAGGCGTCGGTCTCCAGGCCGGTGCGCGGTGAATCTCTCGACCCCCGCGGTCATCCGGTCGGGCCGCCACCGCACCCAGTCACGCCCGTCCTCGAAGGTGAACCAGACCGGCTCGACCGCCACGGCCCGACCGCACTCCGTGGCGACACTGCCGACCACCGTCTCGTCGAGCAGCTGGACGTGTCGTGGAGCTCCGTCACGCGGGTCGGCCGTGATCGTGCCGCCGTACGTGACCACGGGTACCGACAGGTGCAGTCCCTCGGTCACCCGCGACGCGGAGCTGAACGAGCGGGCCGTCGCGTACGTGAACAGGGCGCCGGCCGCGACGGCCTCGTTGAGCAGACGCACCGATGTCGGGCTGATCGAGCTGTCGGCGCCGAGCAGGGTCCCGTCCAGATCGGACACGTACAGCGTCCGCGGTAGGTCGGACCCGCCGGACGTCCGGCCCAGCACGGTCGGGTTCCCGCCTCGAAGCGCCGAGCCGACTTGATGGCGCTGCCACTCCACGCAGCCACCGTAGGCCCACCGTTCCTCGACCTCCGCACCCCAGAGCCAACCGCCTGGGGACGTCCCGCCGGCAGGGTTGGGCGGCGACAGATCAGTCGCAGCCCGCCCCGCTGGAGGCGTCAGCCGAGCGCGGGGTCTCTCAGTCGATCACCGGGACCGGACGTCTCCCGTCGTTGCTACCGCGCGTCGCCCTGTCCCTGCCCACGGCTCCATCAGCCGAGGCGAAGGGTCCGTCGTCGTGTCGACAGGCTCAGAACGGTTGGTCGAGGCCGCATCATCAGCAGCCACGTCGGAGGATCTCAGACTCCTTCAGGGCGAAGCTCCGGACCGGTGCCAGCCCCTGGACGGGTCGGGCGCTGGAGCAGGTGGTGTCGACGAACCGACAGCCCAGACGCACCCAACCCGCAGCCTCGCCCTTGTCGTGGGTGTCGAGACAGACCTTCACGGGGACGTCGGCGATGAGGAAGGTCGAGTCGAAGCCGACGTACGGGGTCGTGGCTCGGCCTGCACGCACCACGTCCGGGCGACTCTTGGTCGCGATGAGGTAAGTGATGTTGAAGAGACGGTCGGAGCGGTTGTAGCTGAGGACTCGGACCTGTTCGACGTAGACCGTGTGCCGGTTGTAGGCCCACCCGGCCGCTCGGAGCGCGACCTGGTTCTCGGTCGCGTAGTGGGAGGTCACGATGTCGACACTTCCTGTGGCTCCCGCCGCGGCGGAAGCCGTGGTTGCGGCAGCACACGTCAGGGCTGCCGCGGTTGCCACCACCGCGATGGCTCTGGCGTTCCTGGTGAGCATGCTCATCGAGATCCCCTCATCGTTGACGTCTGATCAGGACACGGCCACCTCCAGGCCGATCTGCAGAGGATGGCGGAACGACGCCGGTGCACCAGCGGACTCCTGGATCTCCACCGTCACCCACGCAACGCCCACAGGCAATGGGGACAACTCCCTTGACCCGTGATCGCCCCGTGCAACCAGGGGCGCCGCTCCCGTCGAGAACGTTCGACTCACCGGGCTCGACCGGGCCGGAGGTCGTGGCTGGTGGGCACCGCGGCGTCAGGCGTCCTGGGCACGAAGCAAGATCATGGGGGTGATCACAGCTCGAGTGATCAAGATCCGGGTGGTCGCCGAGCGACAGCATCTCGAGCGAGGTCCCGTGGACGAACGATCGTGACCGCCGGACCTGGGCGACGTCGAGCCCCACAGCCTCGCGATCTGGTTCACGTCGCCTCCGCGCCGAACCAGGCGCCCCTCCCCCCGACCGGCGCCGCCTCGACACCTGCTGGGCGCGGAGGCGCTGGCTATAGTCGGCCCGCCGCTCGCAGCCGTGATCGGAAGAAGGAGTCGATAACCGATGTCGAGCCCGGTGCGCAGGACGAGACGGGCCTGGCTCCCTGGGCGCGACGGGAAAGCCGTCCGCCATCTCGCCGACCCGGGCGCCCTGCGCCCCTCCCCCGACCGGCCGAGGCCCTCGGCCCTCGTGGTCGGCGGCGGCATCGCCGGCATCGCCGCCGCCGTCGGGCTCGCCGAACGCGGCGTCAAGGTCACCCTCGTCGAGCGCGAGGCACAGCTGGGCGGCCGCGTGCGCTCCTGGCCTGTCGACCAGGGCACCACAGACGGCGCGCAGGTCACCATGAGCCGCGGGTTCCACGCCTTCTTCCGGCAGTACTACAACCTCCGCGCACTGCTCCGCCGGGTCGACCCCGCGCTGGAAGGCCTGACCCCGGTCGGGGACTACCCGCTCGTCCTCGCCGGGGGCCACCGCGACTCCTTCGCGAACGTGCCGAAGACGCCGCCGCTCAACATGGCGGCCTTCGTCGTCCAGAGCCCCAGCTTCCGCGCCGCCGACCTCGCGCACATCGACAAGGTGGCCGTCTGGGAGCTGCTCGACGTCGACTTCCCCGCGACGTTCTCGGCCCACGACGGCGAGAGCGCGGCCGCGTTCCTGGACCGGCTCGGCTTCCCCGACGCCGCCCGGCACCTGGCCCTGGAGGTCTTCGCGCGCAGCTTCTTCGCCTCTCCCGACGAGTTCTCGGCCGGCGAGCTCGTGGGCATGTTCCACAGCTACTTCCTCGGCTCGTCGGAGGGCCTGCTCTTCGACGTCCCGGTCGACGACTACGACACCGTCTTCTGGGGCCCGCTGGGTCGCCACCTGGAGCGCCTCGGCGTCGAGGTCAGGACCGGCGAGACCGTCCAGCGCCTCGACCTGCGCGGCGAGCACGGGCAGGCCGAGGTCACGACCGACGCCGGCACCCTCACCGCCGACACCCTCGTTCTCGCCACCGACCTCCGCACCACCCGTCGCCTGGTCGAGCCGATGGACGGCGGCCTCGCCGACCGCGACTGGCGGAGCCGGATCCTGGAGACGGTGAATGCGCCGCGGTTCGCCGTCTGGCGCCTCTGGCTCGACCGGCGGGTGGACGCCGGTCGACCGGCCTTTCTCGGGACCAGCGGCTACGGACCGATGGACAACATCACCGTGCTCGAGCGCTTCGAGGCCGGAGCCCGTCGCTGGTCGGACGAGCACGACGCCTCGGTCGTCGAGGTGCACGCCTACGCCCTCCAGCCCGAGGACGGGGACGACGACCAGGTCCGGCGCACCCTACGGACCGAGCTGGCCCGCGTGTACCCCGAGACCGCTGACGCGCTGGTCGTCGCCGACGAGTGGCTGGTGGAGGACGACTGCCCGCTGGTCGGCACCAGTCCGTGGCTGCGCCGCCCCGAGGTCAGGACGCCCGACGAGCGGCTCGTGCTGGCCGGCGACGGCATCCGGTGCGACTACCCCGTGGCCCTCATGGAACGCGCGGCCACCACCGGCTTCCTGGCCGCCAACCAGCTGCTCGCGGGCTGGGGCCTCGCGGGCCACGACCTGTGGACCGTCCCGACCAGCACCCGGCAGCCGGCCCTGCTGCGGGCCAAGACCCTCCTGGACCGCGTCGGGGCCTGAAGGCCCCAGCCAGAGGCGGGAGTCCTCAGACCGGGAGCGGTCCGCTGCTGGTGTCGCCGATGATCCGCTTGTAGGCCAGCTCGGCCGAGATCAGGCAGATCGGCATCCCGATCCCCGGGTTGGTGCTGGCGCCCACGTAGTAGAGGTTCGACAGCTTCTTGCTGATGTTGTTCGGCCGGAACGCCGTCTGCTTCATCGTGTGCGCCAGCCCGAGCGCGGAGCCACCGTAGGCGTTGTAGTCGGCGGAGAAGTCCCGCGAGGTGTAGGTCCGTTCGAAGACGATCCGGGACTCGAGGTCGGGGACGTCGAAGTCAGCCGCGAGCAGGTCCAGCGCCTTGCGGCGGTAGGTGACGATGTCGGCGTCCGTCACCGACAGCCCGGGCGCGACCGGCACCAGGACGAACAGGTTCTCGTGACCCTCGGGCGCCATCGAGGGGTCGGTCCGGCTGGGCGCGCAGACGTAGTACGAGGGGTCGTCGGGCCAGGCCGGGTGGTCGAAGATCTGCCCGAAGCTGCGCTTCCAGTCCTGCCCGAACGCGAGGTTGTGGTGCGTGAGGCTGGGCACCCGGCCCTTCAGACCCAGGTAGAGGATGAAGGCGCTCGGCGCCAACGTCTTCTTGGCCCAGTAGCGGGCCGGGTAGGTCCGCGCCTCCTGGGGCAGCAGCTCCGTCTCGGTGTGCGCCATGTCCGCGTTGGAGACGACCAGGTCGGCCCGGAGCTCCTCGCCCGACGCCAGCCGGACACCCGACGCCCGGCCCCCGTCGGTGAGGATCCGCGCGACCGGCGCCTCGGTCCGGTAGCGGACGCCGTGCTTGCTGCCGATCGCCTCGAGCGCCCGGATGATCGAGTAGATCCCGCCCCGGGGGTAGAAGACGCCCATGTTGAAGTCGATGTGACTCATGATGTTGTAGAGCGCCGGGGTGTTGTACGGCGAGGAGCCGAGGAAGACCAGCTGGTACTCGAGGATCTTCTGCACGGCGTCGGTGGAGAAGGAACGGCTGATGTACTTGTGCATGTTCTCGAACACGTGCAGCTGCCGCCCCTGCACCGCCGTCTTACGGTCGATGAAGTCGAAGAAGCTGTCGTGGTTGCGGTACATGAACTGGTCGATGGCGATGGCGTACTGCTCGGCCGAGCTGTCCAGGTAGGTCCTCAGGGCCTGCCCGCTGCCAGGTTCCAGCCGCTCGAAGGTCTCGACGTCACGGTCGAGGTCGGAGTACATGTCGACCTCGAGCTCGGTGCCGCGGAAGGCGATGCGGTACGAGGGGTCGAGCCGGTGCAGGTCCAGGTGGTCCTCCACGCGCTCGCCGAGCAGGGCGAAGAAGTGCTCGAAGACGTCGGGCATCAGGTACCAGGACGGGCCCATGTCGAAGCGGAAGCCATCGGCCTCGAAGTAGTTGGCCCGGCCGCCGAGCAACGCGTTCTTCTCGAGCACGGTCACCTCGAGACCCCGCTTGCCCAGGAGCGCTGCGGTGGCGAGCCCCCCGATGCCGCCGCCGACGACCAGTGCTGTTCTCACGGGGCTCACGGGGCGCGACGATATCCGGGCGACAAAGCCACGACCGTGACGACGCCGACCAGCACCGCGAGCCAGTGACCGCTCCAGGCGTTGACCGCGGTCCAGAACACCAGGACCAGCCAGAGGTTGCGGGCGAAGAGCCCGGGCAGCGGGCGGGGCAGCCGGCGCAGGGCCAGCACCGCGAGGCCGCCCGAGACGACCCACCCGAGGAAGTTGACCAGCGGGACGCCGTAGTAGCGGCCCGGGGCCTCCCAGGTCCAGAACCCGAGGCCCACGGCGGCCGGGTCGAGCACGAGGTCGCAGACGACCACCAGGACGACGGCCTGCCACGTGCGCCTGGTGAAGGCGAGGCTGCCGAGCAGCAGCGGCGTCCAGGCCAGCAGCACCGTCGGTGGCGCCAGCCCGAACATCGGCGGACCCAGCACCTCGCTGTAGGAGAACCGGCCGTACGGCACACCGGTGGCGACGGCGAACGACTCGAAGACCAGGGCGTAGAGACCCAGCCCGAGCAGCAGCGCGGCGCCGCGCAGGGCTCCCAACCAGCGCAGGGCGCCGACGATCACCGGGGCCGAGAACAGCAGGATGGCCAGCGCCGAGACCCACCACCAGCGCGGCTGCAGAGGCGCGTGTGCCAGCCCCCCGGCCGCAGCCACCAGCAGGGCGGCGAGCAGCCAGCGCTGACGCCGGAAAATCTTGTCCACGCGGCTTAGCATCGCGGCGATGCGTCATCTGCTCCGGGTGTCTCGGCCCCGTTTCTGGATGTATCTGCTCGGGCCCTACATGGTCGCCCTCGCAGCGACCTCGCTGCGCCCGCCCGTCGAGGTCTGGCTGCTGGGGCTGTACCTGACGCTGCCGGCCAACCTGCTGATCTACGGCGTCAACGACCTCTTCGACCTCGAGACCGACCGGCTGAACCCCAAGAAGCGCGACTACGAGAGCCTCCTGCAGCCGGCCCAGCACCGCAACCTCGTCATCGCGATCCTCGTGCTGAACGTGCCGTTCCTCGCCCTGGTGCCGTTCCTGCCGCACGCCTGGCCCTGGCTGCTGCTCTTCCTCGTCACCGGGATCGGCTACTCGGTGCCCCCGCTGCGAGCCAAGGCACGGCCCGTCCTCGACGCGGCCTTCAACATCCTCTACGTGGCACCCGGGTTCGCCGCCTACGCCACCGTCAGCGGCAGCCAGCCGCCGCTGCCCGTGCTGGTTGCCGCGCTGCTGTGGTGCATGGCCATGCACGCGTACTCCGCTGTCCCGGACATCGCCGCCGACCGCGACGCCGGCGTGGCCACGGTGGCCACCCGCTTCGGCCGCGTGCGGACCCTGCTGCTGTGCGGAGGGGCCTACGCGGTCGCCGCGCTGCTGGCCTTTCCGTCGGTCGGGGCACTCGCCCTGCTCGGTGGGCTCGTCTACCTCGGGATGATCGCCCTTTCCCTGCGGAGCCGCGGACCCGAGCAGCTCTTCGCGCTCTACCGCCGCTTCCCGCTGCTCAACACCGCCCTGGGCGGCGCACTCTTCGTGGTCACCGGGCTGCGCCAGTCGACCTGGCCCTTCGCCTGACGTCTTAGGACCCAGCACGCAGAGCACGGGTCGAGGCCGGTCGGGGGCTCCTCAGCTGCTCAGCTGCCTCCGCTGGCTCACTCAGCCGGAGGTTGCGGCTGGCGCCTCCCGCTCAGGTGGGCCGCGAGGCCCAGCGCCAGGAGCAGCGCGCCGACGTGCTCGCAGGCGGCCAGCACGAACGAGACGACCTGGACGACCAGGTTGGGGAGCCTGGCCAGCACCTCGCTCTGCTGCAGACCGTTCAGCACGAGGTTGAAGGCCACATTCCCGACCAGCGAGAGAGCGAGCAGCAAGCACCCCACCGTCGTGACACGTCGGGCGTCGAGCTTGTCCAAGACCGGCGACATCCCGGCACGCTACCGGCTCGGGGGCCTACGTCCGAGGAGCTGGCCCGTACCTCCGGCGGCCGACGACAGTCCCGTGCGCCGCGCCGGACAGGAAGTCGGACGCCTCCGTCGGCAGCCACGAGCTCGGTCAGACGTCGGCGACCAGCGGCGCGACCTCGGTGCCCAGCAGCTCGATGCCGCGCAGCAGGTCGTCGTGAGCCAGGAGCGGGTTCGTCATCTGCAGCGAGAGGCGGTCGACCCCGCCGACCTGCCCGGCGATGCGCCGGATCTTGTCAGCGACGGTCTGCGGGTCACCCATGAAGAACGCACCGTCCGGACCGGCGGTCGCGTCGAACTGCGGTCGGCTGGGTGGCGCGAACCCGCGCTCCCGGGAGACCGTGGTGAACATCTTGTGCCACCCGGGGTAGATCGTGTCGGCGGCCGCCTGCGTGCTCTCGCCGACGTAGCCGAAGACGTGCAGCCCGACCTGCAGCCGCTCGGGTGCGTGGCCCGCGTGGGCGCCCGCCCGGCGGTACAGGTCGATCAGCGGCGCGAACTGGCGGGGCTCGCCGCCGATGATCGCGACCATCAGCGGCAGCCCGAGCAGCCCGGCGCGTGCGAAGGACTGCGGCGTCCCGCCGACGCCGATCCAGATCGGCAGCGGGTCCTGCACCGGGCGCGGGAAGACGCCCTGCTTGACGAGCGGCGGACGGAACCGGCCCGACCACGTCACCTCCACGTTGTCGCGCAGCTGGAGGAGCAGCTCGAGCTTCTCCTCGAACAGCGCGTCGTAGTCGGCGAGGTCGAGGCCGAACAGCGGGAACGACTCCGTGAACGACCCGCGTCCGACGACGAGGTCGACGCGGCCGCCCGAGATCAGGTCGAGCGTCGCGAACTGCTGGAAGACGCGGACCGGGTCGTCCGCGCTCAGCACCTTCACCGCGCTGCCGAGCCTGATCCGCTCCGTGCGGGCGGCTGCGGCGGCGAGGATGACCTGCGGCGCGGAGTCATAGTACTCGTGGCGGTGGTGCTCACCGATGCCGAAGGAGTAGAGGCCGACGCGGTCGGCCAGCGCGATCTCCTCGAGCAGGTGCGCCATCCGCTCGACTGGGCCGACGACGTGATCGGTCTTCGGGTCGGTCACCTCCGAGACGAAGCTGTCGACGCCGATATGCATGGACGTCAGCCTCTCACGGGGCTCGACGTACCGGTACGGCCAGCGCGTGGCCGAAGGAGCGAACCGACGGCGGCGCTACGGGCCGGTGTCGACCAGCGACTCGACCATCACGCTCTGGCTGGCTGTTGACGCTGCTGGTGATGCGTCGTCTGACGGCGGATCACGTCGAGGTGTCTTCGTCGTCCGCGGAATCGTCTCGTGCTTCCCACATTCCCGGACGCTCGTCCTGACGACGCATCATCTCCTCGTGCACCGCTTGGTACAGGTGACGCAGGGTCGCGTCGTCGACCGCCCCGAGCGGCCCGGGGATGCCCTCCGCCAGTCCCCAGTGGTCTCGATCTGAAGCGCGCCCGCGCACCATCAGCTCGCCCATCACCTCGG
>CAXULL010000017.1:0-80513 GCA_964251895.1 uncultured Friedmanniella sp. | reverse complement strand
TGGTCGTCGCCGTACCGGCTGGAACCGCCGCCGCAGCGTCGCAGACCACCAGGGCGTCGCTGGTCTTCGACGACGCCCACATCCTCGACGACGGCCAGGTCGTCCACGACGTCAACGCGCTGCGCAACAAGGCGGGTCAAGATCGTGGTCCTCACCACCGGTGACGATGCGGACGTGCACAAGGACACCTACGACGACGACGTGCTGACCTACCTGGAAGAGCACGACGACACGGCTGTCCTCAACGGTGACGGCGACGGGCTGCGTGACGGGCTGATCCTGATCGCGGTGTCTCCAGACGTACGCCAGGTCGGGGTGTACGCAGGCGACGACGTCGACCTCGACGCCGACGGGGTCGAGGAGGTCGTCGAAGCAGTCCGCCCGGACGCCCGGGCCGGGCGGTGGAGTGCCGTCGTGGTCCGCGGGGCGAAGAAGGCGCTCGCCACCACAGCAGCCGCCGCAGGGACGGGCAGCAGCGACCCCGACTCGGACGACCAGGATCCGTACCCCACCTACCCGGACAACGACCCGAGCCTGCCTGACACGACCTCGCCGGTACAGGTAGGGCCGGTCGTCGGCGTCGTCGGCGTCGTCGCTGGAGTGGGTGCGCTAATCGGCGCCCCGTGGGTGGTGGTCGCGGTGGGCCGTCGGCGCAAGCGGCGAGCTGCGTTGCTGGCCTGGACCCCGGAGCCCGCCGCGGTCGCGGGCGCGCTGCGGCAGTGGCGTGACGCGATCGAGCAGGTCCAGATGACCGCTACCCCGACCAGCCCCGTGACCGGTCGGGTCGGGCGGCGTGGACCTACGACCCGGCTGCCTCGGTCGTCACGCTCGAGGCGCTCGTCTCTGCGGGTCCCACGTTGGCGCAGCGGGTCGACCCGGTGGCCCATGCCCGGCTGACGGCGCTGCTCGACCCGGAGCGGACGTTGACGGCGTGGGTGGACGACGCACGGTTCTGGGCGCGCGAGGAGGGGTGGGAGCAGCGGTGGGACTCGGAGTTCGACCGTCTCGTCGCCGGTCCGCTGTCGGCGTTCGTGGGAAGCGTCGAGGCCCTCGCGGGGCACCGGCCCGGGCGTCGGCTGACGCAGGTGCGGACGGAGGCGGAAGAGCTGCAGTCGAGCGCGTCCGCCCTCGACCGGTCTGTTCGCACGGGCGTGGTCCGCCCCACCGCAGGTCTGGCCGAAGCGCAGGCCCTGAACAGCCGGATCCGCAGGTTCGCCGAGGACGCTGCCCGCGGAGTCGGGGCTGGCATGTCCGATCGGTCGAAGAGAAGTCTGCTGGCTGGGCCTGCGAGTCACGACCCGGCGTTGTCGCCGTACCTGCTGAGCAATCTGATCGCGGCGTCGACGTCGCAGAACATCTCCCCCAGGCCGGCTGCCGATCCGTTCGGCACACCCGGGTTCGGCACGGGTGGGGTCGGTGCGTCGACGACGTTCACCGACTCGTCGGGCAGCGGCGCTGGGATGACGGGCGGGTCAGGAGGGTTCTGAGCGCCACCGCGGCAGCCCGCGGGGATGGCGCGAGGTGGGGCGTACCTGCTGGCAGCATGGACCCGTGGAGGACGTGGGTCTCGACGATGACCGGTACCCGCCCGAGCTGCCGACCGGCGCCATGGTCGTCTACACGGGACCAGAGCCCGTACGACTCCTCGCCCATCTGGTCGCTGAGCATCCAGGAGTGGTCTCCAGCGCGGGTGAGAAGCACGCGGATGTGCGCTGGGTCGACAAGCAGGACTGGTTCGTCCACGAGGGCGTCTTCGATCCCCGCTGGCTCACCGTGGTCGAGGGAAGCGACTTCGCCGTTCGCGCCGAGGAGCTCCGTGCTTCTGACTGGGCCGGGTTCTCTGAGGGAGCGCCCGGACAGCGCCGGAAGTGACGCCGCCGACCCCGTCAGGAAGCACGGCCGCTGTCACAGCGGCAGGCTTCCCTGACGCGACGGATCAGCTGCTGACCGTTCCCCCGGACGGTGATCGTCCACGGCCATGTGACGCGGCCGTGCTTGCGCCGCTCACCTCATGACGACGACGACCTTGCCGCCCTTCGGTGTGCCGTGGGTCTCGAGCTCGACGATCGCGGGGATCGCCTCGTGGAGCGGAACGGTGCGGGCGACGGGAAGGTCCAGGTCGCCGTTCGCCGCGGCGGCCGCGACCTCCTGGAGGTCGCTGATGCTCGGCTTCCCCAGGTGGAGCGAGTACGGGCCTGGGAGCACGCTTCGCACGAGCTTGAGGGCGCTGGGGACGATGTCGATGATGCGGCCTCCGGACTTGACCAGCGCGTGGGCGGTCTTCGCCGGGAGAGTCCCCGCGGTGTCGAGGACGAGGTCGAAGTGCTGGTCGAAGGGCGTGGGGTCGAAGTCGAACTCGACGATCGGGTTGACCCCGCGTGCGGCTGCGGCTGTCGCGGCAGACGGCCGGCAGCTGCCCGCCACCCATGCGCCGTGCTGCCTCGCGAGCTGGACGGCGGCGGTGCCGACGCCGCCGGCGCAACCGTGGACGAACACCGACCGGGATCCCTCGAAGACTCCTGCTCTGCGGAGGGCTTGGAGGGCGGTGACCCCGACGACGGGAAGGGTGGCGGCGCGTTCGTAGGACAGGCCGTCGGGCTTGACCACGACTGCTCCCTCGTCGGCGACGACGACGTCAGCGAACGCACCCGCTCGCCGGATGTCGGCCGCGCCGAGGACGCTGTCGCCGACGCGGATCCGGGAGACACCTCCGCCCACACCCTCGACGACGCCGGCGAAGTCGTGGCCCAGGCCGCGGGGGAAGCGTCGACCGGTCACCGGTCTGAGCTCTCCGCGGCGGATCTTCCAGTCCAGCCCGTTCACCGAGGCGGCGCGGACGCGCACGAGCACCTCTCCTCTGTGCAGGGTCGGGGGCTCGAACTCCTCGAGCAGGAGAACGTCGGGGCCGCCGTAGCGGTGGTACTGGATGCGGCGCGGGGCCTGCACGGTGAACCTTTCTCGAGGTCGACGCGGGTGATCAGGCTCGTGGCGACCCGAGCCGTTCGATGACGTAGCCGAGCCCGACGACGGCCAGGATGGGCAGGGTGTACCTCAGCTGGGCCCAGCTCCTCGCGGGGCGGGTCGGCGCTCGCGGTGCCCGGGTAGAGCCACGCCGAGAGCTGGCTGACGTAGTAGGTGCTGGCGGTGATCGCCGCGCTGTCGAGCGACTCGCGCGAGCTGCCTGGTCGCCACAGGTGGAACAGGGTGGCCAGGCCCAGGACGACTCCAGAGCTCATCGTCTGGGCGTTGTGGAACTTGGCGTGGGGTGGCCACGCCGCGTTGAAGATGTGGGTCTCGTTCCAGTCGAACAGGTAGGGCCCGATCATTCCCGCCACCGCGGTCGACGAGATCAGGAGCTTGCCGAGCGGGAGCCTCGCGCCCCGGTCGGGCGTCATCGGGCTGCGGCCACGAACGGTCGAGCGGGGGTGATGGTCCTGCGGCTGATGCGCCAGGCGCCGTCGCGGTGGCGCAGGACGTCGTCGTGGCGCACCGCGTGCGTCTGCCCGTCGGCCATGATCATCAGGCCCTTCGACCGGGCCGTCGCCTCGTCGTCCGCCGTGCTCGTGATCATGACGTTCGTCAGGAAGTGCGCGATCGGGGAATGCCCCGTGCGCGTCATCTCCTCGGCCGCGGCGCGGATCGCGTCCCTGCCCTCGAACACACCGAGACCCGACGCGCTCATGTCGTACACCGCATCCGGGGTGAAGAGCTCGCCGAGCCTGTCGAGCTGGTTCTCGTCGACGAGGTGGGCGTGCAGAGCGAGGGTCTCGTTGATCTTGAGGCGGTCGTCGGTGTTCATCGAGGTCATCCGTTCCTGGTGGGGACCAGCACTCCTGTGCTGGTACTCAGTACCATAGCAGACTGAGAACCACTCAGTACCAGGGCCCGTCCCCCGGTAGGGTGTTCTCATGCCGCACCCCCCGCCACCCGCCGCGTCCCTCATGGAGCGCAAGCGGCGTCTCGTCGAGCAGCGCATCATCGCCGCCGCTGACGAGCTCTTCTCGGCGAACGGGTTCGAGAACGTCTCGGTGACCGACATCGCCGCGCGTGCCGACGTCGGCCGCACCACGTTCTTCCGCTACTTCGGCGACAAGACCGAGGTCGTCTTCGCCAGGGAGCGGGAGGTGCTCGACTCGATCGCGGCGCTCGCCGCCGACGGGCTCGGCGCTGCACGGACCACGACGGAGGCCGTCGAGCTGCTGCGCCCCGTGGTGCTCGAGATCTGCGACCGGGTCACGTCGGACGACGCGGAGTACGAGCGCCACTCCCGGCTGCTCGCGCTCCACCCCGAGCTGCAGGCCCGCGCCGCGCTGAAGGCCCAGCAGGTCGCCGACCTGCTGAGCGG
This sequence comes from uncultured Friedmanniella sp., assembly GCA_964251895.1. GTDB lineage: Bacteria > Actinomycetota > Actinomycetes > Propionibacteriales > Propionibacteriaceae > Microlunatus. Next base: position 76,168 of record CAXULL010000017.1, on the reverse strand, counting down.
CGCACTCACGAGCGGCGGTACGGACGAGCGGATCGCCATGCTCGCGGCCAACCTCGCGCTGGCCTGCTACCAGACGGGTCTCCGACACGCGGCCACCGCAGGTGCCCTGACGGACGAGACGCGCGCCGCCTTCGAGGCGGCTCTCACGCTCGGCTGCCGCTAAGCACAGGGCGGGGCGGGTCGTCGCCCTCCCTCTGCCCGCGTCACCGGAGCAGACCGAGGGGGTCAGGCGGTGGCGAAGCGCAGCACGTGCTGGAGCCAGAGCGCCGGGCGGTCGCGGTGGATGCTGTGCCCGCTGCTGATGATCACCGAGTGGTCTGGGGGCAGGGTCTCGAACAGGGCCGCGCGGTCAGGATCAGTGAGCGCCGTGCCGTCCGTCGCCGCCAGGAGCTGCACAGGCACCGGGCACTCAGCCACCAGCGCTTGAAGGTCCCAGCGATTCGTCCTCAAGAACCGTCCGACAGCACGCAGATCGAGTGCGCGACGGCTTTCCACCGCCTTCTCCGCATCGACCCGCGACCACAGCCGATTTTCGGCGAGCAGATCCGCGATCGCGCCGGCTGGGTCGTCCCGAGCCGCCCGGACCGACCTCTCCACGCCTGCGGCCACGTCTTCGGGATGCAACGATCCGGCCAGACCAGGAGGGTCCTCGATCACCACGCGGCCACAGCGGTTCGGGCTGAGGCGCGCGGCAGCCAACGCGACGACGGCACCGAGGGAGTGACCAACCACCAGATCAACCGGACGCGGCACCTGCGCCCAGACGTCCCGCGCCAGGTCGTCCAGCGTCAGGTCCGTGGCTCCGGCGCAGGCTCGCGACCCGTGCCCCAGAAGGTCGAGGGCGTGCACGTCCCAACCGAGATCGGTCAAGTCCTGCTCGATCCGCCACCACGACGAGCGGCTGGACTGCACACCGTGGAGCAGCACGACCGAGCCCGCGGTTGTCACGGCCTCATCGAACCAGACCACAGCCGGCGGACAGCCGGTCCAGCCCCCGTCGTCACGGGCGCGGCCGGCTGTGGGCGAGGCCGGCGACGAGGAGTCGTAGTCCCGCCTCGAACGCCTGTGCGTGGTCGATCGGCGGCAGGTCGGTGGGTCGCTGGCTGCCCGTCTCGGACTGCTCCTCGAGAGCGCTGCCGACGGCGAAGCGGCTCGCGGCCAGCATCGCCATCTGCGCGTCCTGCTCCGGCAGACCAGAATCGGTGAGGAAGGCGAACTTGCGGATCAGCCGGTCGAGGCCCTCGGCGCTCGGGAAGGTCCCTGCGTGGAGCCGCGCCCCGTCGCGGTGCCGCAGCAGCATCTGGCGGAAGCTGCGGTAGTTCTCGAGGAACCACTCCTGCCAGTCGTCGCCCGGCTCGGGCAGCGCGGCTGCGCCGTGGGGCTCGAGGGTCGCCTCGGCCATCGCGGTGAGGAGGTCTTCCTTGCGCTTGAAGTGCCAGTAGAGCGTCGGCTGCTCCACGCCGAGCCGCTGCGCCAGTCGTCTCGTGCTGAAGCCGTCGAGCCCCACCTCGTCGAGCAGGGCGAGCGCCTCGTCGACGATCTGCTGCCGGTTGATCTTCGTCACGTTGCAGACTCTATCGCTGATCAGTACCGTGAGCAGTGTTCCCGTTCACCGATAGATTCGAGGAGTCATGACGACGTACGACACCACCACCCGTCCGCTCGAGGTCCTGACCGACCTCGACCACCAGGTCGGCGTGGTCGGCGCCGGTCCGACCGGGCTGCTCGTGGCGGCCGAGCTCGCCGTGGCCGGGGTGGACGTCGTCGTGCTCGACCGGTACGCGACGCCGGACACGACGATCAAGGCGGGCTCGATCAACGTCGCCACGGCCGAGATCCTGGACCGACGCGGGCTCCGCCCCGCGGCCCAGGCTGCGCAGCAGCGGTTCGGTGAGGAGCTCAAGGCCTTCGCCGCCGCGAACGGCACACCCCTGCCGCCGATGGGTGGGCGCCCCGCTGCCGGTGGTCGCCCGACGTTCCCGAGCACCGGGCACTTCGCCGGGTTCTTCTTCCGCCCGGACCTCGTCGACCAGGCCGATCCCGAGATCGCGGCCCACGCGGGATCAGGGGGCTCCACGATGGTGCGGCAGAGCGAGATGGAGGCGCTGCTGCTCGCGCACCTGGCGGCGCTCGGGGTCGAGGTCGTCCGCGGTGTGGAGGTGACCGGGATGGACCCGCTGCTCGACGAGCGGGGGGTCGAGGTGGGCAGACGGCTGTCGACCAGCCGTGGCCCCGTCCGGGTCGGATGGGTGGTCGCAGCCGACGGTGGGCGCAGCAGCATCCGCCGGATGGCGGGCATCGACTTCGTCGGTACCGACGCGGAGATCACCGGCTACCAGGCCATCGCGGACCTGGACGGCATCGAGAAGCTGGGGCGGGGCTGGCACCACACGCCCACCGGGGTCTACAGCCTCGGGCCGATCCCTGGCCGGATCCTCACCGTCCAGTTCACCGGCGCCCCCGACCGTACGGTCCGTGACCAGCCGGTGACCGCGGCAGAGCTGCAGGCCAGCATCCGCCTCGTCACCGGGCAGGACGTGACCGTACGCGCCATCCACGGCGCGGCGACCCGGTGGACCGACAACGCCCGCCAGGCCGTCACCTACCGGGCGGGCCGGGTGCTGCTGGCCGGGGACGCCGCCCACGTGCACTCCCCCTTCAGCGGGCAGGGGCTGAACCTCGGGGCGGGCGACGCGGTCAACCTCGGCTGGAAGCTCGCCGCGACGATCGACGGGTGGGCCCCCGAGGGCCTGCTCGACACCTACTCGACCGAGCGGCACCCGATCGGTGCGCAGGTGCTGGACTGGACGCGTGCCCAGGTCGCGCTCATGCGCGGCGACGACAAGACGATCCAGCTGCGCCGCATCGTGGCGCAGGAGCTGCTGTCGAACACCGACACCACGACGCACATGGTTCTCGCCACCTCTGGTGTCGCGCAGCGGTACGACCTCCACCCGGCGACGGACGACGACGGCACCTCTCGACACCCACTGGTCGGGCGCCTGATCGGAGACGCGCCCCTGTCCGACGGCACCCGGTTGGCCGACCACTTCCAGACCGGCCGGTTCGTCCTGCTCGACCGCCTCGGCGGCGACCTCGCGGCGGTCGCCGACGCCTGGAACGACAGGGTCGAGGCCGTGGCCGAGCGTGCGGCGACGGTCGACTGCCCCGACGTCTATCGGACAGCGACCGGTCTGCTGGTCCGCCCCGACGGCATCATCGCCTGGGCGACCGAGACCACCGACCGCGGCGAGGCTGTCGCCGGGCTGACGGCAGCGCTGGGCCGCTGGGCCGGCGCGTCGATCGAGGCCGCCCCGGCGATGGCCTGATGACCGCGTCGGTCGCCGCGCGGCCCGGTCCTCCCCGCGCGTCACGCGAACGAGTACCCGCCTCCGTGTGGCGGATCGCGACCGTCGTGATCCTCGGCGCGTTCATGGCCGGGCTGGACACCTCCCTCGTGAACGTGGGCCTGGCCACCATCGCTCGCCGCCTGTCGGCCTCGCTCGCCGAGACGCAGTGGATCGCCAGCGGCTACCTCCTCGCCCTCGCGGCGACGCTGCCGCTGTGTGGCTGGCTGACCCGCCGGTTCGGTGCCGGCAGGACCTGGCTGGTCGCCGTCGGCGTCTTCACGATGGCCTCCGCGCTGTGCGCGGCCGCGCCGAGCCTGCCGGTGCTCGTCGGCGCCCGGCTGCTGCAGGGCGCGGCAGCCGGCGTGCTGATGCCGACCGGGCAGAGCGTCATGGTCCGGGCGGCGGGACGAGCGCTGCTGTCGAGGCTCACCAGCACCGCGGGCGTCGCCCTCGTCGTCGCGCCCGCTCTCGGGCCCGGCCTGGGCGGGCTGCTGATCGCGCACGCAGGCTGGCCGTGGCTGTTCCTGGTCAACGTCCCGGTCGGACTCGTCGCCGTGGTGGCCGGTGCGCGGATCCTGCCCCGCGAGCCTGGAGCCCGCAGCGCCCGGATCGACGTGGTCGGTGCTCTTCTGCTCTGCACCGGGCTCCCGCTGCTGACCTGGGCGATCATCACCGCGAGCGCGCAGCACGCCGTCCGGCCGCTGACCGGGCTCCTCGGCGGGATCGCGCTCGCCGCTGTCGTGGCCTTCGCGGTCTCCTCGCTGCGGCCCCGGGTGGCGTCCGCCCGGCCACCGGTGCTGAACCTCCGGCTCTTCCGCGACCCTGTCTACGCCGCGGCGCAGACTGCCCTCGCGCTGTCGGGAGCGAGCCTCTTCGGTGGACTCGTCGTCCTTCCGCTCTACTTCGAGGTCCTCCGGCACCAGAGCGCCCTGCAGACGGGGCAGCTGCTGCTCGTCTACGGGGTCGGCACGGCCGTCACGATGCTCCTCGGCGGTCGCATCGCACCCCGTCTGGGTGGCGGGTGGACCGCAGCCGTCGGGCTCGCGGTGGCGCTGCTCGCCACCGCACCGATGGCGGTCCTCCCCTCGACCGTCGGGCTGCCGACCGTCGAGGCGCTCACGCTGCTGCGCGGGCTCGGCGTCGGGCTGGTCGGAGCACCACTGATGACCTCGGTCTTCGCCGTGGTCGGCCGCGACGACCTGACCGACGCCGCATCCACCGTCAACATCGTGCAGCGTGTCGCCGGCTCGCTGGGCAGCGGCCTCTTCGTCATCCTCCTGAGCGGCGCGACCCGGACGGACGTCGGGTCGTTCCACCTCGTCTTCGCCTGCATGTCCGCCATCTCGCTCCTGGGACTGGCCGCGGCGGTGGCTGCCGGTGCTCTCCAGCGACGGCGGCGGACCTCCTCCGCTCCTCCCGCGCCTGACGGCCTGCGGGTCGCGCTCGAGACGTCGACGAGCGGTACTGTCTCGGACATCCCTTCAGGTGCACGTCCCTGAGTGCCCGGTCGCCACGTGACTGCTCGAGAGGACACCATGAGCACCAACATCCGCGCTGTGCTCGCCAACGTCGAGGTCGAGGATCTCGACGAGGCCATCCCCCTCTACCGATCGTTGGCCGGCGGTGGCGAGGTCAGAAGATTCACCTACAAGAAGCTGCAGGTCGCGGCGGTCGGACCGTTCCTCCTGCTGTCCGGCCCCACCCAGGATTACGTCAAGCAGAACGCCACCGTCGTCGTCGGCTCGCTGGAGCTGGTTCTCGAGGCGTTGGACGCGGCCGGCGCGGAGCTGCTGGAACCGCCGAACGAGGTACCGAACGGCACGAGGATCGTCGCGCGTCACCCCGACGGTGCCGTGTTCGAGTACATGCAGCCGCGCGCCCAGGGCGAGTGACGCGTCAGGTCACGCCGCCGGCGTCTCGGCCGACGCGGTGACGACCGGGAACGACCGCGCCGACGCGTCCGTAGGTGAACGCCGGACGTCGGACCGGCGAACACTGCTCTGTTGCTGGACGGTCGACCCGACCTAGTCTGGCGCACGCTGTTCCAGCAGCCGTCGTGGAAGCGTCGCCGCCGTCGCCATCCGGACCGCGCGCGCGAGGGAGCTCAACGCCATCCGTACCTAGTGGCACGCCCTCCCCGAGGAGACCTCGATGACGTCACCCACCCGCAACCGCACCAGCTACCTCGCCGCACCCGACCAGCTCCAGACCGGGGGCCGCCTCGGGACGGCTGAGACCCGGTGGAACGACTACTGAGGAACCGCTGCCGCCGACGACGCGATCGCCCTGCTCGGCTCACGCAGCCTCTACGAGATCGCCGACCTGGATCGCAGCCGCTGGACCATCGTCGGCCTCGACGCCGCGCTGTCTGCCGCGCCCGAGGACGCCGTCGTCTACGCCGTCGACCGCACGGTCGAGCCCGACGACCGCGACCGCGCCGCCGGAGAGCTGGGCGTCACCGCTTTTTCGCCTGAGCCCCTCGACCAAGGTCGACCAGTTCCTGCGCGAAGCCTTCCAGCGCGTGACGATCCGACTCCTCTCCACGCTGGCCGCCGACCGAGCGCTCCGCATCGACGGGCACGTCGAGCCCGAACCGGGACGGTGAGCAGGGACGCGACACCGGCAGATCTACCTCGACGACGACGTCGACCTCAGCCAGCTCGGCACGGGCAACGGCCGACGAGCGGAGATCTGCTGCTCGGCGCTGGTGGCCGGGTCCCTAGGAGTTGTCGGGCCGGATCAGCGTGTTCGTGACGTCGGGGTCGTCGCCCGAGCCGTCTGCGGGCGCACCTCCGGGGTCGGGTTCGGGTTCCACCACGATGTCCAGGTCGGCCTGGTCGTGCGGCTGCCCGGGCAGGTCGACGTCGGGCGTCTCGGGTGCGTCGGTGTCCATGGCGATCCTCCTGCGGGTAGACCCGACATCTTGCGCGAGGCTGTCCGAGCGGTCGCACCCGCCTCCCGGGGTCGAGGCGAGCGCTCGAGCGCCGACGCCGCCAGCCGCTCGTGATGACGAGCCTCCCGCGCACGGTGCCCCGGGCGCGTTCCAGCTGGCACCTCAGCCGTCCGCGGTGACCCCGGGGATCGAGCGGAGCACGTGCTCGACGGTCTCGAGACGCTGGGCGCCCTCGCTCGCCTCCAGGCGCAACCGGATCTGTTCGTAAGCCGCGGCTCCGAGTGCCGTCATCTCGCGACCGCGAGCCGTCACCTCCAGGGGGCGCCGGCGGGCGTCGTGCACGTCGGCCCCCCGGTTGACGTAACCCAGCTGTTCGAGCGACCGGATGGTCTTCGCGGCCGCCTGTCGAGAGACCCCCAGCGCTCGCCCGAGCGCTGACGCATCGGTCGCGCCCCGGTCGATCGCCTCCATCGCGTAGTGGTGGGTCGACGTGGCCCCCGCGTGCCCGTGCTGGGCGAGCTCTCGATGGACCTCGGCGGTCATGACGTCGAACGCTCGGAGCAGCAGACTCGCCAGCAGCGCACCCCTGGACTGTTCCACCTGCAGACGCTAACCCGGACCCGACTTTGCAACGTGGTTGTCGATCACCTAAGTTGACAACATTGTTGTCAACTAGGGAGAGGAACAGGCACCGTGAGTGATCTGGAGGCGGCCACGACGATCCCCGAGGTCGAGCACCACACGGAGCAGGTCGGGGGGCGGCGCCTGCACTGGGTGACCGCAGGGAACGACGGCTCCCCCGTCCTGCTCGTCCACGGCTTTCCCGAGACCTGGTGGGTCTTCCACCGCCTCATCCCGCTGCTGTCACCGTCGCACCGCGTGATCGCGGTCGACCTGCCGGGCTTCGGCGACTCGGGCGACGAGCCGGGCGACTACAGCAGCAGTGCCGCTGCCCAGACGCTGCACCTGCTGATCGATCGTCTTAACCTCGGCCCTGTGCACCTCAGCGGCCAGGACATCGGCGGCAACACCGTGTTCCGCCTCGCGTGCAGCCATCCCGCCGACGTGCGCAGCCTCACCGCGATCGAGACGCTGCTGTCCGGCTTCGGGTTCGAGAGCCTGGCTGACGTCACGCACGGAGGCGTCTGGCACGTCGGCGCGATCGCCACACCGGGCGTCGCGGACTTCGTCTTCAGCGGTCGCGTCCACCAGTACCTGAGCGACCTGTGGTTCCCGTTCATCACCCGCGTCCCAGGTGCCGTGACGGCCGGAGACGTGACCGAGCTCAGTCGCGCCTACTCCCGCCCCGGGGCGTGGAACGGACCGCAGGGGCTCTACTTCTCGGCACTCCACGAGGGTGAGGAGCTCCGAGCCCTGGCCTCGTCCGGCGCGCTGCAGGTGCCGGTCCTCGCCGTCGACGGGATGGGCACCTCGAGCACCGCGGCGGGGATGCGGGAGATCTCCGACCGCGTCACCGCGGCCCTGTTCGACGACGTGGGCCACCACGTCGCACTCGAGGCTCCCGAACGGCTCGCCCAGGTGCTGCTCGCCTTCCTCCGTGAGGTGGACGGCGGCGCGTAGCGGTCCCGCACGACACCCATGCCTTCCGACACCGATCGCGACCGTCGCCACCGGACCTCGCGTCGTGCGGCCGGGCATCGACGGCAGGGTCCAGGAGTGGTCGGTGCGCGTGGTGACCGGTGCACTCCCAGCGGGCACCGTCTGCTCCAGTGCGGTCAGGACCACGGCCACGCCATCCATCATCTGATCCCCAGCTCCACGAGGCTCTCGGGTGGAGCTCGACCGTTCCCGGGGCTCGACGTCGATCTTCTCGCGCAGCCTCGACGTCGATGCTTGCTGGGGGACGACGGGTGAGACGGGCCTCCGAAGCGGGTGTCGCGTACCGTCACGTACGCAGTCGGCTTCCGGTCGGGCGCCGTCGACGGCGGCTAGCGTCTCGGGATGACCGTCTACCTCGTCGTGGGCCTGCCCGGGGCCGGAAAGACCACGCGAGCGAAGGAGCTGGAGGTCAGCGAGTCAGCCCTGCGTCTGACGCCGGACGACTGGCAGATGGCGGTGTTCGACGCTGACAGCCCAGGCCGGTGGCGGTCGAAGGAACGCGTCGGTCAACGGGACCGCATCGAGGGCAAGCTGGTGGAGGTCGGGATGCGAGCTGCCCGGCTCGGCATCGACGTCGTCCTCGACTTCGGCCTCTGGAGCCGGGACGAGCGCTCAGCGCTCCGTTGGATCGCCCAGTCCCTCGACGTCTGGACCCAGGTCGTCTACCTGCCGATCACCCTCGAGGAGCAGCGCATCCGCATCGTCGACCGGTACGCGAGCAGGCCGGGTCACTTCGAGATGAGCAAGGCCGAGCTGGAGCAGTGGCAGGCCCAGTTCGAAGCGCCGGACCAGGAGGAGCTGCTCGGCGTCTCGATCCCTGCAGTCCCGCCGGGGCACGCGACCTGGTCGCACTGGGCGTCCGCTCGCTGGCCGTCCTTACCGGTTCAGTAGCAGCTCACCGACCAGATCGGCTGCGAGCCCGTCCAACCGGGCGAGGCCGAAGCGGTCGCCTCCGGTACCGCCCAGGACCTCGATCTCCTGCTCTGGGCTCGTGCCGACCACCACATCACCCGCGCCGGGAGCAAGGACGCGCTGAGCGAGCTGCAGGTGATGCTCGACCACGGCATCCAGCAGGCGCCGGCCTCGTCGCCCGCTGCGTCGGCCAGGTTCGGCGCGGAGTGGTCCTCCGACACCGGGTTCCCCAGCTCAGTCGGGCTCGACCGACTTGTCGTCCGTCGTAGCGCCACCGGTAGACGACGGTGCAGCCGGCCGGATCGGGTTCGGCGGCACACGGTCCCGGTCCCGACGGTGCCCGACTCCCGCCGACCGCGACGAAGAGCCTGGCAGATCGACGGGTCGCTGGGGCGTGGCTCAGCGGTCGACGCGGTGCACGACGGTGGTCAGGTTCCAGTCGACGGTGGAGCGGTCGATCGTGGCGTGCACCGGTGAGTCGGCCATCTCACCGCTGATGCCTCCTGCGCCGGCGCGAGCGGCTTCCATGCTGTCGTACGCGACGATGTCGATGATCAGTCCGTCGTCGGTCTCGAGGATGCGCCGCCACTCGAAGCCGGGCTGGCGCTTCAGGTACTCGTCGATGTCGGCGTTCGCCGTGACGAAGTCGGCGCGGGTCCGCCCAGCGGCAGGGCGGAGCGTGGTCACTTCGAGGGTCTCGGTCATCGTGGCGACTTTCGGAGCGGGGCGGGGACTGGTTTCCCTGCTCCTCGAGTCTCGCTGCTCGCGGGGGTCGAAGAAGGCCGGGCAGACCTAGGTGCGGCACACCCTCCCAGCGCTGACGGGCTGGCCACGTCGCCCGGGAGGCGCATCCCTCGGTGCCGATCCCGGCCGAGGTCCACCCGTTCGGTCGGTCACCCCGTGACGTTCCCCGGGATGTCAGCAGGCGCGGGCGGGGGCAGCAGCTCGAAGTCCGCCCGCCCTCTCACGGCCCCGTTGACCTGCACGTCGATGGCGTGGGGTCCTGCGTAGTAGCGCCGGGTGGTGATCGCGCGGAAGGAGTGGTCCCGGGTCCGCTGGAGACGCTCCCCCGGACCGAGAGTCGCGGTGGTCAGCTTGAAGGTCTTGCTGCTCCGGGCCCCGTTGGCCCTGCTGTGGTGCACGGTGTAGTCGATGGCGAGCCGGCTCGGCGTGCTGCCGGTGTTGGTCACCGCGACGTGGAAGCGTGCGGTGCCGCCGAAGGGCACGGTCGCCTGCTCGAGCGTGGGTCCGTCGACGGCGACGGACTGCGTCGGGGCGAAGCCGAGCAGTGCGAGCGCCTCGGCGTGGCCCCGCTTGACCAGCGTGCGGAGGCCGCGGGTGACCAGCCTGACGGTGTTCTCGTCCGGCCGGCTGAGCCAGAGCCGTGCCGTCTCGACCGCGATCTCAGGATGCTCACGGCTGAGGTCGTTGAGGTGGTTGGCGACGGAACGTCGGACGTACTCGCTCGGGTCCCGGTAGAGCGCGGCGACGATCGGCAGGGTCGCTCGTGGGTGGTCGAGAAGACCTCGGACCCGGGTGGACCAGGGCAGGAACGAGCGGGTGCCCTCCGAGGCGAGCCGCCGTACGTCCACGTCGTCCGACGTCGTCCAGGTCTGGATCACGGCCAGCGCCCGATCGAGATCGTGGTCGAGCAGCCGGCGGATCGCGAACTCCGAGGTGAGCCGTGAGGTGAGCTCGGCCAGCAGGGCCAGTGCGTCGTCGAAGGCCTCGTCGGTGTCCGCGTCGACGGCTTTGGCGGCGACCGCCGCCGTCACCGGCCAGATCAGCCAACCACGGAACAGCAGCGGACCCTGCTGAGCCCTGCGGATGACGGCGGCGAACGACTCGTACGTGCCGGGGAGATCCTCCAGGAGCGCGTCCCGGAGCAGGTCGCTGCGCTCCCGGAGCGACAACGGAGCCAGTGCGGTCGAGGCGGACCGGAGACGTCTCAGCGACTGCTCCGGGGCGGCGGCACGGACGGCGCTGACCAGCGCGGCTGCGGTGTGTGACCCGATGAGCTCGTCGGCGAACGGCATGAGCCCGCTTTCTCTTCGGAAGTCGTCTCCCCAGGCTCCTACGCTCGTCCGTCAGGCGGAAGGGTGCCGCCTCCTGGGTGCGACGCACCCAGGGAGCATCCGGTCGGCCGCGACTAGGTTGAGGCGGTGCGGACATCGACCGGCAACACTCTCGGCGATTTCCTGCGCGCCAGCCGGGCGGGGCTCGATCCGGGGGACGCCGGGCTTGCCGGTGGCCGCGGCCCCCGCCGGGTCGCAGGCCTGCGGCGCGAAGAGGTCGCCGTGCTGGCGTCGGTCAGCGCCGACTACTACGCCCGCCTCGAGCAGGGACGCGAGCGGAGCCCCTCGGCCCAGGTGCTCGACGCCATCGGGCGCGCGCTGCACCTCGACCCCGACGCCCGGGGACATCTGTACCGCCTGGCGGGGATGAACCCGAACCTGCGCGCCGGCAGCTCCCGCGACCTCGTCGACCCCGCGCTCCTCACGCTGCTCGACTCGTTCCCGGCGGCGGCGGCGTACGTGCTGGGGCCGGCCCTCGACGTCTTGGCGACCAACGCCGTCGCGACCGCGCTCCTGTCCCCGTTCCGCACACCGGGAGCGGAAGCGCCGCTCAACATGCTGCGCGTCTTCTTCACCCACCCCGACGCCGAGCAGGTGTTCCCCGAGTGGGACCATCTGACCCGGGCGAGCGTGCACGCGCTACGTCTGAACGCCGGCTTCGACCCCGGCAACCCCGCCATCTGCGCCGTCGTCGACGAGCTGATCGGCATCGAGGCCTTCTCGACCCTGTGGCAGGACCAGGCAGCCGCCGGCCTCGCGCGGACCACCAAGGTGATCGTGCATCCCGCGGTCGGCCGCCTCGAGCTCACCTACCAGACCTTCGAGGTTCGCGACGCTCCCGGACAACAGCTGCTCGTCGGCACCCCCGCCACCGGTGGCACCAACGCAGACGCGTTGGCGCTGCTCGGGACCATCCACGCCATGCAGGCCAGCCAGCAGGGCGCCTCGGGCAAGGGAGAGACATGACCGACGGGCCCACCGCACACCTGAACGACGCCCGCGACGAGGCGCTCGCGGTCCGGGCGCTCTACGAGATCCTGGAGCGGCGCTTCAACGGCCAGACCTGGACGCTCCACGAGATCATGATCGGCTTCAGCAACGACGTGGGTTACGTCGGCCGCCTGCTCCTCGCGAACGAGGGCACGTGGCCGGTCGACGGCGACCCCCGTGCCGAGCTGGAGCACAAGCTGTCCGAGTCGATGTGGTGGCTCTTCGTGATCGCCGACAGGCTCGGCATAGATCTGGACGAGGCCTTCGCCACCACGATGGACCACATCGGGACCGGCCTCCGATCGACCATCGCCCGCACGGCCGGAGACACCCCTGAGTCGTGATCGGTCGACGAAGCAGAGCTTCGCCGACCTGCCCGGAGACGCGCGGGATCCGACGTAGCCGGGTCGCCGGCTAGGGCTCGTCCGAGGTACGCGCCACCTCGGCCAGCCGCTCTCGCTTCTCGACCGGCGTCGGGGGCTCCCCGGACCGGCGGGCGAGCTCGTCCTCGACGAACGCGGGCCTGGCCAGCGTGACCGCCGGGATCGTCGCCACCAGGGCGACCGCGAGCAGGAGCAGCAGCGGCAGGGTCCAGCCGTCGGTGACGTCGTGCAGCAGCCCGACGAGCAGCGGGCCGAGCGCGCCGAGCGCGTACGCCACGCCCTGGGCGAAGCCGCTGAGCGCGACCGTGCCGCCGTGGGTGCGCGTACGCGCGTTGATGAGCACGAGGCTGACGGGGAACAGGATCGACCCCGAGCCGATGAGCAGCACCCACAGCAGGGTGGCGGACGCGGGGGCGAGCAGCAGCCCGAGGTAGCCGAGCACGAAGCTCGCGACACCGGCGGCGATCAGCCCGCCGACGTTGCGCACGCGGGCCACGAGCAGCGGTGCGACGAGGGCGCCCGGCACGCTGATCAGGCCGGTCACCGCGAGCAGCACGCCGGCCTCGGTCGGCGTCGCCCCGGCGATGTCGGCGAGGATCTCGGGCAGCCAGGCGAACCCCGCGTAGGTGCAGATCGTGCTGGTCGAGAACACGAGGGTGATCGACAGCGCGACGCGTGACCTCCACAGGCGCGTGACCAGGGCGGGCGGTGGCGCCTCGACGTGGACGGCGTCGGCGAGTCGCCGGCGACGCTCCCGCCCGAGGACGAGGAGCCACGGGACGATCGCGACGACCGAGGTCACGGACCAGACGCCGAGCGAGAAGCGCCAGCCGCTCCGCTCGGCCAGCGGCGCCGCGAGGGCGGCGGGCACGGCGGTGCTCACACCGACGATGCAGGCGTACACGGCGGTCAGCAGGGCGACCCGGTCGGCGAAGTACCGCCGGACGATCGCCGGCAGCAGCACGTTGCCGATGCCCGTGCCGGCGAACGCGACGATGCTGCCGACGACCAGCACCGTGAATCCCGGGGCGAACGCGCGGACGAGGTGACCCGCGGTGATGAGCACCAGCGCGAGCACGATGCCGCGGTCGAGACCGATGCTGCGGGCGACCCGCGGGGCGACGAACCCGGTCGCCGCGAACAGGATGGGGGGCAAGGTGCCGAGCAGCCCGACGCCGAGGTTCGAGATCGGGATGTCCACCCGGATGTCGGCGAGGATCGGTGACACCGCCGCGACCGCCTGGCGCAGGGTGAGAGCCACGAGCACGATGCCCACCAGCGCGGCGGATCGTCCGGCCCAGACCGGGAGACGACCGCTGTCGGGCACCTCGGGAGTCTAGGGCGGCGCGAGGGCTGACCTTCCGGATGAACGGGGGTGAAGCACCGCCAGGTCTCGGGGAGGGAGCGGGCTCGCGATCGTGGCGTCGGTCGCCGTGCGGGACCGGTCGTCGACCAGCCGTCCACACTGGTGGCGTGAGCTCTGAGGCGACGCGCGAGCGGTCGGCGACCGTCGTCGTGATCGGTGCGGGGCAGGCGGGCCTCTCGGCCGCCCACCACCTCCAGCGACGCGGCTTCGTCAGCGCCCTGGCCGATCCCGCGGCCGTCCGCACGTTCGTCGTGCTCGACGCCGAGGCCGCGCCCGGAGGGGCCTGGCAGCACCGGTGGGAGTCGTTGCGGATGGCGACCGTGAACGGGATCTTCGAGCTGCCCTCCTTCCCGACACCACCCGTGGACCCGGACGAGCCCAGCCGCACCGCCGTGCCCCGCTACTTCGCCGCGTTCGAGCACGAGCGTGATCTGCCGGTGCTGCGCCCGGTCGCCGTCCGGTCGGTGACCCGGGCCGACGCCAGGCCCGACGGCGACCTGCTCGTCGACTCCGACGCCGGACGCTGGCGTACGCGCGTGGTCGTCAACGCGACCGGCACCTGGAACCGGCCCGTCCTCCCCCGCTACCCCGGGCAGGAGACGTTCCGTGGTCGGCAGCTCCACACCCGCGACTACGTCTCCGCCGCCGAGCTCGCCGGGCTGCGGGTCGCGGTCGTCGGTGGCGGGATCTCCGCGGTGCAGCAGCTCGAGGAGATCTCGCGCACCGCCACCGTGCTCTGGTACACCCGCCGCCCACCCGTGTTCCTCGACGGCGGCTTCCGGCCCGAGGTCGAGGGACGCAGGATCATCGCGGCGGTCACCGCCGACGTCGAGGCGGGGAGTCCCACCGGCAGCGTCGTCTCCTACACCGGGCTCCCCTGGGCCCCGTACGTGCTGGCGGCGCAGGCGCGGGGCGTGCTGGAGCGGCGTCCGATGTTCGCGGCGGTCGAGCCGGACGGGGTCCGGGAGGCCGACGGCTCCTTCACGCCGGTGGACGTCATCCTGTGGGCGACGGGCTTCAAGGCGGCGCTCGCCCACCTGGACCCGCTCGGCCTCCGCAACGACCGCGGCGGGATCACGCTGCGAGGGACGCAGGTGGTGGACGAGCCACGGGTCCACCTGATCGGGTTCGGCCCGTCCCAGTCGACCGTCGGCGCCAACCGGGCCGGCCGCGAGGCCGTCGCGACGCTCTCCCGTTACCTGCGAGACACCGACGTGCAGGACGGGCGCGGGGCGGCCTGAGCGCCTGGCGCGACGGAGGAGCGGGCTGGCGGGGCATCGCCTGGCCTCTGCCGACGCCGGGGGCCGACGGTCAGAGCCGGAGCGGGACGGCGGTGAGGCGCAGGGCATCCCCGTCCCGCGGACCAGTCCGAGCGAGCCTTCGTCGCTCCGACGACAGGACCAGGTGCTGCTCGAGACCACCGACCGGCCCGTCGAGATCGTGGCGCACAGCGTCGGCTTCGGCTCGGGCACGACCTTCCGCACCGTGTTCCGCCGGACCGTGGGCACCACCCCGTCCCGCTACCGGGCCACGTTCTCCGCCGGCTGATCCGGTGACCTGGGCCGGCTCAGGAGCGAAGGCTCCGCAGGCCGGCGCGGATCTCGCTGATCATGATCTCCGGCTGCTCGAACGCGGCGAAGTGGCCGCCCCTGTCGGCCTCGCCGTAGTGGATCAGGTCGGCGTAGGTGTCCTCGATCCAGCTCCGCGGCAGGCGGGGGATGTCGCGGGGGAACACGGTCACCGCGACCGGCAGGGTGAGCCTGGGCCCCGCCAGGGTGCCCGCCCTGTTCTCCCAGTAGATGCGGCCGGACGAGGCCGCGCTGTTGGTGAACCAGTAGAGCGAGATCGCGTCCAGCATGTCGTCGGTGCTGAGCGCGTCCTCGGCGAGCCCGCGGTTGTCCGTCTTGGACTGGAACTTCTCGTAGATCCACGCCGCCTGCCCGGCCGGTGAGTCCGCCAGGGCGAAGCCGACGGTCTCGGGTTTCGTCCCCTGCAGGTGGTTCGACCCGCCGAGGTAGCCGGTGTAGAGCGCGAGGCTCTCGACGGCGTGGCGCTCCTCGGGCGACAGGGTCTCGGGGATCTCGGCGGGGAACGCGTACTGCGTGTTCAGGTGGATCCCGAGGAGGCCGTCCGGTCGCATGGCCCCGAGCGCGGTGGTGACGACCGCGCCCCAGTCGCCGCCCTGCGCGGTCCAGCGCTCGTAGCCGAGGCGCCGCATGAGCTCCACCCAGGCGGTGGCGATCCGGGGGACGTCCCACCCCGTCCTCGTCGGCTTCTGGGAGAACCCGAACCCCGGCAGCGACGGCACGACGACGTCGAACGAGTCCTCGACGTTCCCTCCGAACGCCACCGGGTCGGTGAGGGGGCCGATGAGCTGGAGGAGCTCGACGACCGAGCCCGGCCAGCCGTGCGTCAGGATCAGCGGCATCGCGCCGGGGTTCTTGGACCTGACGTGGATGAAGTGGATGTCCAGCCCGTCGATCGTCGTCAGGAACTGCGGGAAGGCGTTGAGCTTCCGCTCGAACCGGCGCCAGTCGTACTCCCGCTCCCAGTGGTCGACCAGCGCCTTGGCGTTCTCCAGGCGGACTCCCTGCGACCAGTCGGGAACCGTCTCCGGGTCGGGCCAGCGCGTCCTGGACAGCCGAAGCCTCAGGTCGTCGATCTCGGAGTCCGGGATCTCCACGGTGAACGGGCGGACGAGGGCCGAGGGTGCGGGGCTGGGCGAGGTCATGTCGATGCTCTCCTGAGGTCGGACGCGCTGGACGGTCAGCGGTTGCACACCGCTGTGCATTGCACACTGGTGTGCAACCTACGCCGTTGCACACCGTTGTGCAACCATGGGGAGGTGCAGATCCCCCCGGGCGGCGCCCGTTCTCCGGACGACACCCGGCGGCGCATCCTCGACGTCGCGCTCGAGGTCCTCGGGCAGGACCCCGACGCCGGCATGGCCGACGTCGCCTCCGCTGCCGGGGTGGTCCGTCGCACGGTCTACGGCTACTTCCCCACCCGCGCCGACCTCGTCCGGACCCTCGCGCAGCAGGCCGTGGACGAGCTCGCAGCCGTGCTCGCCGACGCCGACGCCCCCGACCGGGGAGCCGAGACGGTGTGGGTCGACTTCGTCGCCCGCCTGTGGCCGCTGGTGCATCGCTACCGCGTGCTGCTCGCCCTCCGGCGCGGTGAGTACGGCGAGGAGGTCCACACCCTCCTGGGACCGGTGGACCGAACCCTCGCCGACCTCGTGCAGAAGGGCCAGGACAGCGGGGTCTTCGGTCGCCACCTGCCCGCGCAGGTCCTGAGCCAGGTCGCGTACGCGGCGGTGTTCTCGCTCGCCGACCACCACCTCGCCGACGGGACCGTGGACGCCCGCGCGGCCATCACGACCAGCCTGCTCGTCCTGGGCGTTCCCGGAGGGCGCGCCCGAGCCCTCGCGGACGGAGCCCCGTGACGTCAGACGTGGCTCTGGGCGGGCACGAGCGGCGTGACCTGCGGGAGCAGCCGGCTGCACGAGACCCTCGGCGAGGGAGGCGTTCGGCTCCTCGGCTCCTCGGCTCACGCTGCCGCCGAGCACCGGTGTTGAATGCGCGCATGACGCTCGACCGTCCGGTCCCCACCTCCGGCCGGCTGTCGGTGCGTCCGCTCGACGCGACCACGTGGCACTCCTTCGCACGCCTGGTCGAGGACAACAACGGGGTCTGGGGCGGTTGCTGGTGCGTCGGGTTCCACATCAAGCTCGGCAAGGGGCGAGGCGCAGCGCAGAACCGCGCCGAGAAGGAGGCGCGGGTTCGCGAGGGTCGCACGCACGCGGCCCTCGTCCTCGACGGCGACGACTGCGTCGGTTGGTGCCAGTTCGGCTCGCCCGAGGAGCTGCCGGAGGTCAAGAGCAGGCGGCGGTACGAGGCGGGGCTGGATCGCCGGCCGGACTGGCGCGTCACCTGCTTCTTCACCGGCAGAGGCCACCGAGGGCGGGGGGTGGCCGATCTGGCGCTGGGCGGGGCCCTCGCTCAGATCGCCGGTCACGGCGGTGGCGTGGTCGAGGGCTACCCCGAGGAGACCGATGACCGCCAGGTCCCCGGCTCGTACCTCCACACCGGCCCGATGACCGTGTTCGAACGGCACGGTTTCGAGCGCACCCGGCCGATCTCACCGCACCGTTGGGTCGTCACGAGGACCATCGGCACCGCAAGCACGTGAGGGCGCAGCGCACAGACGGACCCGCCGAGGCCTGACAGGCACGGCTACCGCCGAGCCTGGTCAGCTGCCCCAGGGCGGAGGGTCACGAGGCGCGGGCCACGACGGCGAGCAGGTCGCGGACCGGACCGGCGGGCGGCTCTGCGCCGCCGACCCAGACCGCCCGCAGGACTCGGCTGACGGCGAGGTCGCTCGTCCGGACGAGCACCAGGATGCCGGCGCGGAGGTCGGCCTCGACCGCGAGGCGGCTGAGGAAGGCCGGGGCACCACCGGCCCGTACGGTCTCCCGCACGGCGGCCGAGGTGGTGACCTCCACGGCCGGCGGGGCCGTCCGCAGCCCGTGCGCGGCCAGCGCCTGCTCGACGACCTCGCGGGTGCCGGACCCCCGCTCCCGCGAGGTCAGGGCCAGGCCGGCGACCTGGACGGGTGTCAGCGGGGTGCGGCGGCGGGCCAGCCGGTCCGCGGCCGAGGCGACGAGCACCAGGTCGTCGCAGCCGACCTCGGTCGAGCTCAGCCCGGGCGGGCGCTCGGCGCCCTCCACGAACCCGAGGTCCGCCTCCCCTGCCGTCAGGGCCCGCAGCACCTCCGTCGAGTTCGCGGCACGCAGGCTCACCGACGTGACTCCGCCGGGGGTCCCGGGGCGTTGCGCCTGCTGCTGCCGCAGCGCCACCAGCCAGCGCGGCAGCAGGTGCTCCGCCACGGTCATGCTCGCCACGATCCTCAGCTCGCGGTCGCGCTCGCCGCGCAGCGCGGCGATCGAGGCGTCGATCTCGTCGGCGACCTGCAGCAGCCGGGCGGCCCACTCCACCATCAGCGTCCCGGACGCGGTGAGGGTCGTGCCGCGGGCACCCCGGCTCAGCAGCGGCACCCCGACCTGGCGCTCCATGGTCGTCAGCCGCTCCGACGCGGCCTGCTGGCTCACCCCCGTCGTCCGGGCGGCCGCGCCGATGCTGCCCGACCGTGAGACCTCCAGCAGCAGGGCCAGCGACTCCAGGTCGGGGAGGTGTCCGCTCAGAGCCACAGGGCGACCCTACCCCCGGGCACAGGGCGGGCCTGTGGATCGACAGGAGGCGGCACGCTACTGCCGACGGCCGGTCGCGGCCACCCTGGAGCCATGGCCCTGACGCTGCGCACCACCTCGGTCCCGGAGCACGAAGCCACCCGTGCGCACCGCGCCGGCTTCCTGGCCGAGCTCGAGGGCAGGCCCGTCTTCGGCCACGTCACCCCGAACTGGTTCGCGTCCGTGATGGGGACCGGCATCGTCGCGAACGCCGCCGTCACCCTCCCGGTCCACGTGCCGGGTCTGATCGAGGCCGCCCGCGCGGTCTGGGCGCTCGACCTGCTCTTTCTCGTCGTCGTCGCCGCAGCCACCGGCGCGCACTGGTTCCGCCACCCCGACGAGGCCCGCGCCCACCTGGCCGACCCCGTCATGTCCCACTTCTACGGGGCCCCCGCCATGGCCCTGCTGACGGTGGGCGCGGGCGCGATGCTTCTCGGGCGTCCGGTCGTCGGCGACGGTGCGGCGCTCGTCCTCGACGCCGTGCTGTGGACGGTCGGCACCCTGCTCGGCCTGTGCACGGCGGTCGCGGTCCCCTACCGCGCGTTCACCGAGCACGACGTGCGGCCCGACTCCGCGTTCGGCGGCTGGTTGATGCCCGTCGTGCCCCCGATGGTCAGCGCCGCCACCGGGACCCTGCTCCTGCCGTACCTGCCCGCCGGGGAGGCCCGGACCACCCTGCTGGTCGGCTGCTACGCGATGTTCGGGCTCACCCTGGTCGCCAGCCTCGTCATGATCACCCTGATCTGGAACCGGCTCGTCCAGCACAAGACCGGCCCAGCGGCGGCCGTCCCGACGCTGTGGATCGTGCTCGGCCCGCTCGGCCAGTCGATCACCGCCACCCACAACCTGGGCGAGGCCGCTCCCGCGCTGCTGCCCGCGCCGTACGGGACCGCGTTCCACGCCCTCGGCCTGGTCTACGGCGTCCCGGTCTGGGGCTTCGCGATGCTGTGGGGTGCCCTCGCCCTCGCCGTCACCGTGCGCACTGTCCGCGCCGGGCTGCCGTTCAGCCTGACCTGGTGGTCCTTCACCTTCCCGGTGGGCACCGTCGTCACCGGCACCTCCGGCCTCGCCGCCGCCACCGGGCTGCACCTGTTCGTCGTGGTGGCCGTCCTGCTCTACGTCGCCCTCGTCGCGGCCTGGCTGGTCGTCGCCGCTCGGACGGCCCACGGTGTCTACCGTGGCCGGCTGCTGCGGGCAGCGTGACCGCACCGGGGCCCGCGCGGGGCGGCGGCCCCGGACCCGGGCCTGGGCTGACCGGCGGTGGACGAGTGGCGCCGACGGACACGGCTCTACGGCGCGTCGCGTCGTCGGTGGTGCCACTCGCGCAGGCGGAGAAGGTGTGGCGCAGCTCGAGCCGGCGACGCCGGACCGCCGGGCTGCGCAGGTCGGCGCCGGTCTCCTCGAGCTGGCTGACCGGCTGACCGGGCTCAGCCCGGCTCGACGCGGCACAGCTCCCGCAGCACGGCGGCGAGACCGTCAGGGACGGCGAGCTCCTGGCGCTCGACCTCGGCGACCAGCAGGTCGGTGAGGGTCCCGAAGGCGCGCCAGAGGTGGTGGGCGGCGACGGTCACGGGCAGGCTGGCGGCCAGGCCGGCCAGGAGCTCGCCGGGCAGCCGGTCGACCCCGCGACCTTCGCGGGCCGGCAGCTCGAAGCGGCGGCAGCACAGCTCGATCACGACGTCCCGGATCGAGTCGAGCATCCACAGCGCCTGCCAGTCGCGGCCGCGCTGCAGCGCGGACCGGGCGTGCAGGGCGTAGAGCCAGCCCATCCGGACGGCGCGCGTCGCCTCGTCCGACGCCGCGGGTCGTGCCGGGGCGACGGGCATCTCGCCGAACAGGACGTCGACCGGGGCCCCGGCCGCCAGCGGCTGGTCGTGCGGCCAGAACGACAGGTCGACCTGCAGCGTGGAGCCGAGCAGCAGCACCCGGTACAGGGCCCCGGAGGCGCGGACATCGAGGTGGTCGACGACCACCTCGGTCTCGCCGACGAGGGCCGTCCAGGCGTCGGCCACCGCCTCCAGGTCGGCTTCCGGCCCGACCCGGAGGGCCAGGTCGAGGTCGGACCAGCGATCCGTCTCGCCCCGGGCCGCCGACCCCAGCAGCGCC
This sequence comes from uncultured Friedmanniella sp., assembly GCA_964251895.1. Lineage (GTDB taxonomy): Bacteria > Actinomycetota > Actinomycetes > Propionibacteriales > Propionibacteriaceae > Microlunatus. The sequence continues at coordinate 55,225 of CAXULL010000017.1, read as the reverse complement.
GCACCGTGGACCCGCTCGTCGGAGCGCGCGGCGCGGACGAGGCGTACGCGCAGCTGCTCACGGGCGTCGACGTCGAACACCTGAGCAGCGTCGCACGCCCGAGAGCAGGTCCCGGACCGTCGCGGGCCGGGGCTAGCGTCACACCCTGTGATCGTCTGGCTCAACGGCACCCACGGCGCCGGCAAGACGACAACCAGCGCCCTGGTCCAGCGACTGGTCCCGGGCTCGCGCGTGCTCGACCCCGAGAAGGTCGGGGAAACCCTCATGGACATCTCCCCCGGCCTGCCGGCGACCGACAACTTCCAGAGCTGGCCGCCGTGGCGCCCGCTCGTCGTCGAGACCGCCCGCCACGTCCTCGACTACGTCGGCGGCACGCTGGTGGTCCCGATGACGGTGCTCGTCGAGGCGTACTGGAGAGAGATCAGCACCGGCCTGGACGAGCACGCCATCCCCGTGCGCCACTTCGTCCTGCACGCCGACCAGGCCACCCTCCGGGCCCGGATCGAGCACCACGACCAGGGTTCGTCCGCGTTCCGCCTGCGCCATCTCGAGCCGTACGCCCGAGCGGCCACGAGCTGGCTCCACCGGGAGGCGGAGGTCGTCGACACCACGCACCTGACCCCCGCCGAGACCGCGCAGCGCGTCGCCGACGCCCTCCGTCGCGACCCGTCGCCCGGGCCGAGCGGTCCACCGACGGAGTAGCCCGGGGCCGTCGCGGCACCACGTCCCGACGAGGATGTGCCGGTGGGGTGGGAGTCGCTCGAGCGCTGGGGGCGCGACGTCACCCGGGTCCGGCCGCTGAGCGGCGGCGTCGCCAACCAGGTGTGGAGCGTGCGCGTCCGGGGTCGGCGCGCGGTCGCCCGTCTCGGGGTGCGGAGCGACGCCGACCTCGCCTGGGAGACCGACCTGCTGCGCCACCTGCACGGCGCCGGGCTGACGGTCCCGTCACCGATCGCGACGACGGACGGACGGCTCTTCGCCGACGGTCTGGTGGTGATGACCTACGTGGAGGGCGTCCCTCCCGAGACGGACGCCGACTGGCGCGGCGTGGCCGCGACGCTCCGCCGGCTCCACCAGTTGACGCAGGGTTGGCCGCAGCGCCCGGGCTGGCGTTCGTCGCTCGACCTGCTCTCGGCCGAGACCGGGACGAGGGTCGACCTGACGGCGATGCCGCCCGAGGCCGTCGAACGCTGCCGGGCGGCGTGGGCACGGCTGGCCGGGCGCGACACCTGCGTGGTCCACGGCGACCCGAACCCGGGCAACGTCCGCATCACCGCCGACCGGGTCGCGCTGATCGACTGGGACGAGGCGCACGTCGACGTCCCGGACCTCGACCTGGTGCTTCCCCACGACGCCGGCGGGCTGACCGGCAGCGCGTACGACGTCGCCGCGCAGGCGTCGGCGGCGTGGGAGGCCGCCGTCTGCTGGGAGGACGCGCACGCTCGCGAGAGCCTCACCCGGGTCCGACCTCTCCGCTGACGTGCGCGCGGGCGGAGGAGTGCTAGCCGGCGGGGAGGAGGTCCTCGAGGTGCTCCGAGACCCAGCGGGCGTCGTCGCGGTAGCCCTGGACGTGCGGCGCGACCTGTGTGGCGCCGGCCGCGGCCCGCGCTGCGGTGAACGCGGCGAGCTCGTCGAGACGAGGGACCAGGGTCTGCAGCACGGCCCGCGGCCCGACCGCCACCCGGTCCCCGGCCCCGGCGTACGCCTGGCACAGCAGCTCGAGCCGGCGACGCCGGACGGCCGGGCTGCGCAGGTCGGCGCCGGTCTCCTCGAGCTGGCTGACCGGAACGAGCCGGTAGGCCAGGTACGCCAGGTCCCAGGCCCGGGGTCCGGGGGACGCGGTGTCGACGTCGATGAACCCGGTCAGCCGGTGGGCGTCGTCGAAGACCATGTTGTACGGGGCGACGTCGTTGAGGCAGACCACCTCGGCCGGGGCGTGGGCGGGCAGCTGCCAGACCGCGCCGGTGGCGTCGAAGCCCGCGCCGGCCCGGTGCACCTGCGCCAGGCGGCGGCCCGCCTCGACGAGCACGTCCTCCGACCAGACCCAGGACGGCATCGGATAGCCCGGCACGGTGCCGGGCAGGTAGGTGAGGATCTCCCGGCCCCGTTCGTCGAGGCCGAGCGGACGGGGCAGCCAGCCGACGCCGTGGTCGTGGAGGTGCTCCAGCAGCCGGTGCACGGTCGGCGTCCACGGTCCGGCCGTGCGGTGCACGGCCTGCCCCCGGCGCACGACCTCGCTCATGTTCCCGCCGGCGAGCACCACGTCCGGCTCGCTCTCCACACCTTTCTGCATGCTTCGTCCTCACCCGGCGTCGGAGTAGCGCGAGACGCAGCAGACGTCGAGGACGAACTCGACCGGGAACGTCCCGAACAGCAGCTGTCCCGCGCGCCGCGCCGAGGCCCGGACCACGTCGGCCACCGTGTCGGCCAGCTCGACCGGCGTCTCGACGATGACCTCGTCGTGCAGGAAGTAGACCAGCTGCGCGCGTCGTCCGTCCACGTCGTCGAGGGCGGCCAGCTCGAGACGTACGTCGGCCAGCCAGCACAGCGCCCACTCGGCCGCGGTGCCCTGGACGACGAAGTTGCGTGTGAACCGGCCCCACTCCCGCGCCTGCGTCCGGGCCAGGCGGCGTTCGTCCGGGCCGGCCTCGGGCAGCGCCGACCACTGCTGCGCCTCCTGCCACGTCTCCGACGGTGCCGGCGAGCTGCGGCCCAGCCAGGTCGTGACAACCTCACCGGCCTCGCCCGCCCGGGCGGCCGCCTCCACCCACCCGGTCGCGGCGGGATAGCTGCGCTGCAGTCGCGGCATCAGCCGGCCCGCCTCGCCCGAGGTGGCCCCGTACAGGGCGCCGAGCATCGCCACCTTGGCCCGGGCGCGGGTGTCGGTGACGCCGTCGTCGACCAGGGCCTGGTAGAGGTCGCCTCGGCGGGACGCGTCCGCCATCGCCTCGTCGCGCGACATCGCCGCCAGGACCCGGGGCTCCAGCTGGGCGGCGTCGGCGACGACGAGCACGCAGCCGGGGTCGGCGACGACGGCGCCGCGGATCTGCTTGGGCAGCTGCAGGGCCCCGCCGCCACGGGCGGCCCAACGTCCGGTCACGACGCCGCTGGGGACGTACCCAGGTCGGAACCGACCGTCGGAGACCCACTCGGTGAGCCACGACCACCCGTTCGCGCCGTGCAGCCGCGCGAGCTTCTTGTACTCCAGCAGGGGCGGGACCGCGGGGTGCTCGACCTGCGCCAGCTCCCACTGCCGGGTCGTGGTCACGTCGATGCCGGCCGTGTGCAGGGCGCGCAGCAGGTCGGGGGCCGAGTCCGGGTTGAGCGTCGCGGCGCCCAGCGCGGTGCGGACCTGCTCGGCGAGGTCCTCCATCGCCCGCGGCCGGACGCCGGCCGGCGGGCGTGGTCCGAGCAGGCCGGTGAGGAACCGTTCGTGCGTCGCCGCGTCGAACGGCAGCCCGACGCGGGTGAGCTCGGCCCCGGCCAGGGCGCCGGCCGACTCCGCGGCCAGCAGGAGTCGCAGCCGTCCGGCGCGGGCCGACCCCCGGACCGCTTCCTGCTGCGCGCGGTGCTCGTCGGTGACGTCGGTCAGGCCGAAGGTCTCGGCGTCGTCGGCCAGGTCGAGCAGCGTCGGCGCGGCCGTGACGTCCGGGACGTGCTCGTGCGGGCCCCACCGCGGGTCGTCGGCGGAGGTGAGCGGCTCGTCGACGTACGTCGAACGGGACAGGACGGCGTGGCTCTGCCGCAGGTCGACCGCGCGTGCGACGTGCACGCCCTCGCGCAGCAGGTTCGGGTAGACCCGGCCGGTGTCGGCCCACACCCAGCGCGGCTGCTGCTCCTCCAGCCGGGCGACGTGGCCTCCGAGCTCGGACCACGCGAAGCGACGCACCTCGGTCAGCCGTCCTCGGCCGTCGAGCACGGACACCTCGATGCCCTCTCCCGCGGGAGCGACGGCGACATCCACGTGACGACCGTAGTGCGGTGCCGCCAGCCGGGACCGCCTCGTCCGGCCCTCAGGGGCCGACGGCGCGTGCGTCGCCGAGGACCACGTCGTCGACGACGCGCGGGTCGTCCTGCACGCGCCGCAGGTCGCGGTCGAGGACCCGGCGCACGGAGTTCCCTGCGAGGTCCTCCAGCGCCGGGTCCACGTGGAGCTCCCACGGGCCCCCCGCCCACGGCTCGCCCGGGGTGAAGGACCACCGGGTCTCACCGGGGCCGACCACGGCGTGCCCGCTCACCGGGCGACCGCCCGAGCCGGTGACCCGCAGGCACCGCAGCGCGAGCGTGTGGTCCAGCGTCCGGTCGAAGTCGACCACCAACGGTTCCTGCGACCCCGCGGTCGGCCAGGCCACCAGCCACTGCCCCGGGTCCACGCGGGTCCGTACGGCGGGCCCCACCCGGTAGCTGCGCCGGGCGCCGTCGATCAGGCGGGTTCCCGTCGCGTCGCGCAGCTCGACGTCGACGACGACGGTGACCCCGGGGCTGTGCGCCAGGGGTGCACCGAGCTCGGTGTTCGGGACCAGGCCGCGCTTGATGCGACCCGGCTCCAGCAGGAGGGTCAGCCGGCGGCGAGACCGGTCCCACAGCTCCGGCGGCATCGCGAGCAGGCCGTGCGGGATGCCGCGGCCGTCGGCGTCCTCCAGGTGGACGTGGCCCGCCGCGCTCCCCTCGTCCATCGGGGCCGAGAAGGTCACCGACACGCGCAGCAGGTTCTCCGGCACCACCGGAGCCGTCGGCCGGATCTCCACCACGCGCGTGGTGGGCGACGTCGGCGTGGCGGGACGCTCGAGGCGTGCGACCTCCAGCCACCGGGGGGCACCGGCGCCGACGTCGTCGTTGCGCTGCACCAGCGCGTACGTCGTGCCCGCCGAGAAGGGGAAGCGCGGCGTGAAGGACAGGGAGTCACCCGCCACGTCCCACCGACCCGTCGTGGGAACCACCGCGGCGGGGACGTCGAGAGCGCTGGCCGGGACGACGGCGACCCGGCCGGCCAGGTCGGCCACGTCGGGTCCGGCGACGAGCAGCACGCCGGCGCCCTGCTCGTCGTCGCCCCAGGCCAGACGCACGTCCCTCAGAGCGAGGCTGCGTGCAGGGTGCGCAGGTGCGTGTCGGAGCCTTCGTGCTGGATGACGACCACGCGGGAGCGGTCCAGGTTGGCCATCCAGGTCACCCCCGGGTGGTCGAGCGCCTCGCGCGGGACGCCCACCGGCTGGAGCTTCTCGGTCAGGGGCTCCTGACCCGCGACCGCCGCGGCCGGGATCTTCAGCAAGGGGTGGCGGGTGCCGGAGACGAGGAGGAACTCCTGCCCGTCGCGGTCGTAGGAGACCAGGCCCAGCGGCTGGTTCATCGGGCCGAGCTCGGCGACCGTGCGGCCGCGGACGAGGGCGCCGGGCACCAGGTCGGCGACCGGGAAGTGCACCACCGGGGTGCAGGTGTAGGTGGCGAGGACGCTGCGACCACCGTCGAACGGGATCAGGGCGCGGATCGGGGAGGCGGTCTCGTACTGGCCGTGGTCCACGTGGTAGATCTCCACCGACGTGCCCTGCGTCGCGCCGTCGAAGGGGAACGCGACCCGCCGCAGCCGCGACGTGAACTCCTCGTTGCTCGTGCCGGCGACCAGCAGGGCACCGTCCACCCACGCCAGGTCGGTGATGGTGGAGCGACCCAGGGGCACGCGGGCGACCTGCAGGGTGATGCCGGCGATCTCGTACGGCTCGCTGTTCTCGGCGGTGCCGTCGGTCCAGATGTCGAGGCGCTCGTCGTCGGGCGACGGGGCGTCGTCGAGGGTGGTCCGCGCGTAGGGGACGTCCTCGAGCTCGACCAGGGACAGCTCGCCACCCGCGGCGACCCGGACGAGGGCCGGTGCCGCACCGACGCCGCGGCCGCGGGCGACGGAGAGGTAGACGGCACCGCTCGTGGGGTGCACGTCGAGGCCGCGCACCACGACGTCCGCGGGGTCGACGCCCAGCAGGGAGGCGGTCTTGCGCCCGAGGTGCTCGACGTCGACCGGAGCTGCGCCCTCCGGGTCACCGGCGTCGTCGGCCACGTCGACCGCGAGCACCGCCGCGGCGCTCACGTCAGCGAGGAAGAGGATCCCGTCGGGGTGGAAGAGCAGGGGGCCTGCTGACTGCAGGTCGGGAGTGCCGGTGGTCAGGCCGAGGTCGGGCAAGTCAGTGCTCCTGGAGATGGGGAGTGGAACGTCTCGACCATAGGTCCGAGGTCGTCGTGCGCCGGCTCAGGCGGTGCGGCTCGCGGCCTGCGCACGGAGGGCGATCACCAGTGCGACGACGAGCGCCCCCACCACCAGGACGATCCCGCCGATGGCGACGGCGCTCCCCACGCTCAGGGCGGCGCCCAGGACCGCGAGCGTGATCCCGTTGCCGGTCCGCAGGCCGCTGCCGAACATGTTGTACACACCGACCACCCGGCCCCGCTGCTCGACCGGAGCGCGCAGCTGCACGACCGCCTGCCCGATCGACGTGCTCGTCATGTTGGCGACGCCGCCGACCAGCAGCGCCAGGACCGCGACGACGTAGCTGTGCGTGACCGCGACGACGAGCGTCGTCGCGCCGAAGAGCACGGTGGCGACGACCACGGCGCGGACGTTCGGCTTGACCAGCCCGGTCGCCTCCAGCAGGAACCCGCCGAGCACGCCACCAGCGCCGTTCGCGAACAGCAGCAGCCCGTAGCCGAGACCGTCGCTGCCCGCGCCGAGCGAGTCGGCGAACGACGGGATGGACACCTGCAGCGAGCCGCCGACGCACAGCGCGACGAGCCCGGCGAGGACGATCATCGACACGAGCACACGGTCGTCGCCGACCGAGCGCAGCACGCGGAACCCGTCGATCAGCGTCAGCCGGACCCGGTGGACGTACCCGCTGCGCGTGTGGCCGGTGTACGGCGTGCGGAGCATCAGCAGCGTCATCGGCAGGTAGAACAGCACGTTGGCGAAGATCCCCCACTCCGCCCCGAGGCCGAGGAGCAGCGCCGAACCCACGACCGGGCCGGCGAGGATCCCGAGGCTGCGGAACGTCGCGTTCAGCCGGACCGCGCCCGGCAGGTCGGCGGGCTCGGCGAAGTCGTGCAGCAGCAGCTGCTCGGCCGGCGCCCACAGGGCGCCCGCGCACCCGTGCAGCACCAGCAGCACGCAGGCCTCCCAGACGTGCAGCGTCCCGGTGAGGAACAGCACGCCCCAGCACAGCGACACCAGCATGAACAGGCCCTGGGCGATCTGGATGAGCCGGCGGCAGTCGTAGCGTTCCGCCAGCCCGCCGAACCACACCGACAGCAGCAGGAACGGGAGCCAGTGGCTGACCACCTGGAAGCCGACGAGCGCGGGCGAGTGGAACCGCTGCCAGAGCACCCAGTAGGTGATGACGTGCTCGATGTTGTCGCCCATCATCGACAGGCCGGCCGTGAAGAGGTACGGCCGGGAGTACCGGTCGCGGAGCGCGGCGAAACGCCGTGGTGCAGCGGTGGTGGTCAGGGTCCTGGTTCTCCTGGGTAGCTGGCGCCTCGCAGCACCTGCGTCGAACGGACATCTTGCCCGAGTCCATAGGTCAGGCATGCAACGTCCGGCTCGTGGCCCCCAGGCGTCGTCGTCCTCGGGTGGTCTGTCTGCCTTTCCCCCCGGGACCGCGACAGACCTGCTAATTTTTCTGAACGCGGGCTGAATGGATGCCTGGTCGTGCGTGCGGCCTTGGGCGGCACTCGTGGGAAGTACTCCCCTGTCGCACTCCGATCCCTCCCTGCCACCCGCCACCCCTGTCGTCAGAGCCCACGGTCGTCGTGCGGTGGCGCTGGTGACGGCCGCTCTGCTGGTGGGACTCGCGGTGACGAGCGGGATGTCGCCCACGGCCACCGCCACCGTGGGCGCCGGGCTGGTGACCACCTGGGGCTGGGTCGGCGTCGGAGACGACGGTCCCCCTGCTTCGCTCGACACCACCGGTGCCGTCGCGGTCGCAGCCGCCGCCGTGCACAGCCTTGCGCTGACCCCTGAGGGCCGGGTCGTCGCGTGGGGCGAGGACTGGGAGGGCGAGACCGACGTCCCGCTCTCCCTGGTCCACCAGCAGGTCACGGCGATCTCCGCAGGGGGCCTGCACAGCCTGGCGCTGACCTCCGACGGCCACGTCACCGCCTGGGGCTACGGGGAGTGGGGCGAGAACGACGTCCCGACCGCCCTGTCCGAGAAGATGGTCACCGCGATCGACGCTGGCGGCACCCACAACCTGGCGCTGACCTCCGACGGCCACGTCACCGCCTGGGGCGAGGACGCGTTCGGCGAGACCGACGTCCCGGCCTCCCTCGCGAAGAAGAGGGTCACCGCCATCTCCGCGGGCCAGTACTTCAGCCTCGCGCTGACCTCGGACGGTCAGGTCACCGCCTGGGGCTACGAGGGCGCCGGAGACATGTACGTCCCGGCGTCGTTGTCCGGCAAGACGGTCACCGCGATCTCGGCCGGATCGTTCTTCAACCTGGCCCTGACCTCCGACGGCCAGATCACGGCCTGGGGCGACCGGTCCTACCCGCGGGCTCACGTCCCGACGTCGCTGGCCGGCAAGATGGTCACGGCGATCTCCGCCGGAGGGGTCCACGGCATCGCGCTGACCTCCGATGGTGAGGTCACCACCTGGGGCAGCAACGAGTACGGCCAGCTCGACGTCCCAGCGTCGCTGTCCGGCAGGACGGTCACGGCGATCGCCGCCGGTGGGGTGGGGAGCACCGTCCTCACGGAGGGCGTGGCGCCGGTGGTGACCTCGTCACCGGCGTCGGCGGACGTCCAGCCCGGCGCGGCGGCGACGTTGACGGCTGCCGCCAGCGGGAAGCCGACGCCGACCGTCCAGTGGCAACGGGCCGACCCCGGTGGCGAGTACGCGGACGTCCACGGTGCCACCGGCACGAGCCACACGTTCACCCCGAGCGCCGGCGACGACGGGGCGACGTTCCGCGCCGTGTTCACCAACTCCGCCGGCAGCGTCACCACCAGCGCCGCCACCGTGACCGTCCTCAACAGCGCCCCGACGGTGAGGGACGTGGACGTCACAGCCGGCTTCGAGGCGGCCACACCGGTCACCCTGCTGGGCAGCGATCCCGACGACGACACCCTCATCTACGTCCTGGTGCGCCAGCCGAAGCACGGCACGCTGTCCGGCCGAGCACCGAGACTGACCTACACCCCGGACGACGGGTACGACGGAGGCGACTCCTTCACCTACCGGGCCAACGACGGCAACTTCAGCTCCTCGGTCGCGAAGGTCAGCATCATCGTGTCGGCCCAGTCCTGCCTCCCGCCGACGCCCAGGCGCCAGCTCACGGTCAGCGCCGACCACCGCGACACGAACGGCGTCATCCGCAGCCCGAAGCTCAAGACGAAGAAGTCGGGTGAGCTGCTCATCGCGTTCGTCTCCGTGGGTGGGCCCGTCCACGGCGCCCAGTCGGTGACCGGGGTGACCGGCGGCGGTCTGACCTGGACCCTGGTGCAGCGGGAGAACACCGTCGCGGGGGCCAGCGAGATCTGGCAGGCGTACGCGGCCAAGAAGCTGAGGTCCACCCGGATCACCGCCCATCTCGCCTCCCCCGGCCACACCGTGACCCTGACCGTCGCCGGGTTCAGCGGAGCTCGGCCGGCGGCCGGCGCCGCCGCACGCGCGTCGGGGTCGCAGTCGGCGCCTCGCGTGTCACTGACCCCGCAGACCTCGGGCTCCGTGGTCTGGGCGGTCGGTCGGGTCGTCGGCTCCCGCTACGACCCCGCGCCGCCGTCGGGGCAGAAGGTCGTGCACGACCAGACCTTCACCGCCCCTGCCGCGGGCTACTGGACCCAACGGGTCATCGCACCCAGCACGGCCGGTCACGACGTCACCGTCAGCGGTGACGAGGCCGCCGAGACCTGGGGGTACGCCGCCGTCGAGATCCGTGGCACCTGTGGCTGACAGGCGCCCGGTCGTGCGTACCGGCCGCAGATCGGTACTCCCGGGAGGTACTCCCCTGTCGCGTCGCCGTCGGTCCGCCCGCCCCACCTCACCCCGGGTCAGCGGCCACCGCTCTCGAGCGGTGGCGTTGGTCACGGCTGCCCTGCTGACAGTGTTCGGCGTGTCGACCGGTGCCGGCGCGACCGCCTCCGCCGCCGCGGACCACGGACCGGTCACCGCCTGGGGCTACCGCCTGCGGACGAGCGTCCCGGCCGGTCTCGACGCGATCGCGATCGCGTCGGGCCATCACCACAGTCTGGCCCTGACGCCTGACGGTCGGGTCGTCGCCTGGGGCGTCGACGAGGACGGCGAGACCGACGTGCCGACCTCCTTGGCCGGGAAGACCGTCACCGCGATCTCGGCCGGCACCGAGCACAGCCTCGCGTTGACCTCCGACGGGCAGGTCACCGCCTGGGGCGGCAACCGCTACCACCAGACCGACGTCCCGGCCTCCCTGTCAGGCAGGACGGTCACCGCGATCTCCGCCGGCGACTACCACAACCTGGCCCTGACCTCCGACGGCCACGTCACCGCCTGGGGCAACGACGATCAGGGCGCCACCCAGGTACCGGCGTCCCTGAACGACAAGACGGTCACGGCGATCTCGGCCGGCGCTCAGTACGGCTTGGCCCTGACCTCCGACGGTCACATCACCGTCTGGGGCTGGGACCACGACGGCCTGGCTGAGGTTCCACGCTCCCTGTCCGGCAAGACGGTCACCACGATCGAGGCCGGCGGCACCCACATCCTGGCTCTGACCTCCGACGGCCAGCTCACCTCCTGGGGCGACGACGACTACGGCTCGGCCCGCATCTCCGCCTCGTCGCCCAGCCAGTCGTTCATCGCGATCTCCGCCAACCAGGACCACGACCTGGCGCTGACCTCCGACGGCAAGGTCAGGGCGTGGGGCAACAACGACTTCGGCCAGAGCGAGGTTCCTGCGTCGCTGACCGGGAGGACGGTCGTCGACGTGGCCGCCGGCTACATGTTCAGCATGGCGCTCACCCGCGCGGTCGCACCGGCGGTGACCTCGTCGCCGACGTCGGCGGACCTCCGGGTCGGTCAGCTCGCCTCGTTCACGGCCGTCGCTGCAGGCAACCCGGCGCCGACCGTCCAGTGGCAACGGGCCGATCCCGGGGGCGCCTTCTCCGACGTCAGCGGTGCCACCACCCTCAGGTACACGTTCGCCACGGCGGGTAGCGACGACGGTGCCAGGTTCCGCGCGGTGTTCACGAGCTCCGCTGGCACCACCACCAGCAGCACGGCCACCCTGACCGTGGTGAACAGCACGCCGGTCGGCAAGAACGTCAGCGTCACGGCCGGATTCGAGGCGCCGACCTCCGTCACCCTGTCCGGCACCGACGCCGACGACGACACCCTCACCTACGCCGTGGGTCGGCAGCCGAAGCACGGGACGCTGTCGGGGCAGGCTCCGGGGCTCAGCTACACGCCCGCGGACGGCTACACCGGAGGCGACTCGTTCACCTACCGTGTCAACGACGGCACCATCAGCTCCGCCCCCGCCAGGGTCGCGGTGACGGTGACCGCTCAGTCCTGCGTCCCGACCACGCCGGAACGGACGTTCAGGGTCAACGCCGACCGCCGCGACAGCAACGGTGTGCTCCGCAGCCCGAAGCTCACGACCAGGAAGCCGGGTGAGCTGCTGGTCGCGTTCGTCGCCGTGAACGGCCCGAGCCCGGGAACCCAGTCGGTGACGGCGGTGACCGGTGGCGGACTGACCTGGACCCTGGTGCAGCGCGACAGCTCCACCAGCGGCAGCAGCGAGATCTGGCAGGCGTACGCAGCCAAGAAGCTGCGGTCGACCCGGGTCGCCGCCCACCTGACCGCCCCTGGCTACACCGTCACCATGACCGTCGCCGGGTTCAGCGGTGCGCGACCGAGGGTCGGTGCCGCCGCTCACCAGTCCGGGGCGCAGTCCGCACCCCGGGTGACACTGACCCCGCAGGCATCAGGCTCTGCGGTCTGGGCGGTCGGACGCGTGATCGGGTCCCGTTACGACCCGAGGCCGGTTCTCGGCCAGAGCATCGTGCACGACAAGACGTTCACGTCGCCGAAGGCGGGCTACTGGACCCAACGGATCGCCGAGCCGAGCACCGTCGGGACCGATCTCACCGTCGGCGACCGGGCGATCGGCCGGACCTGGGGCTACACCGCCGTCGAGATCCGCGGCACCTGCCGCTGACCCGATCAGTCCCGCGTGCCCATCCGCCGTGCTCCTCGGGACAAGGACAGCGTCCCAGTTCGGGGCCTTCAGCGTTCAGCTCGCCTGGCGGCGCCGGTAGGCGCGGGTCTTGTGCCGGTTGCCGCAGACCTCCATCGAGCACCAGCGACCACCGCCGCTGCGGGAGGTGTCGTAGAAGGCCCAGCGGCAGTCGTCGGAGGCGCAGAGCTTGAGGCGCTTCCAGCGGCCGTCGCCCACGCTGGTCGCCACGGTCTCGACGATGAGGTCCAGGCCGTCGCTCCCGGTCGAGGCGGCGAGGCGAAGCCTCCCGGAGTCGGCGGGCACGAGCCGGAGGGAGAAGTCCGCGAGCGCCGAGGCGGCCGATCGGTCCTCGGCCAGCACGGACCGCAACGCGGTACGCAGCACGCGCGCCGACCCCAGGACGGACTCGTCCACCGACTCCCCCGACCCCAGGAGGTCGTGCGCCTCCAGCCAGGCCGCCAGGGCCTCGACCGTCGTGAGCTCGTCGGCCGCCCGGTGCGCGCTCCCGTGCCGGTTGAAGGTCCGCTCGTCGAGCGTGTTCACGAAGTGCTCGACCACGGCTAAACCGTCCTCGCTCGTGCTCACGACACCACCATAGCCAGAACGTGGTGTTGCGCGATCGACGACACCGGCTTTACGTTGTGCTGGTGTCGAACCGACGGAGCATCCCCCAGGTCGGTCAGGTCGAACCCCTCCGGCTGCACGTCGGAGAGGAGGCCCTGGACGACCTCCGCGACCGGCTCCGGCGGACGCGCTGGCCCGAGCGCGAGACGGTCGGACGCGGTGCCGAGCCGGACTGGTCGCAGGGTCCGCCGCTCACGTACGTCACCGGGCTGGTCGAGGACTGGCAGAGGTACGACTGGCGCCGGGTCGAGTCCGCGCTGAACGGTCACGGTCAGGCGGTCACGACGATCGACGGCCTGGACGTCCACCTCCTGCACGTCCGCTCCCCGCGCGCGGACGCCCGCCCGCTGGTGATCACGCACGGCTGGCCGAGCTCGGTGCTCGAACCCCTCGAGGTGATGGACGCGCTCGCCGACCCCGGCGACCCCGACCTCCCCGCCTTCCACGTCGTCGCACCGTCGCTGCCCGGGTTCGGCTTCGGCGGTCGGCCGACCACGACCGGGTGGACCGTCGCGCGGACGGCGGACGCCTGGGCCGAGCTGATGACCCGGCTCGGCTACGACCGGTTCTACGCGGCGGGCGGCGACTGGGGCGCACGCGTCACCGCAGGCCTGGCGATCCGGCACCGCGACCGGGTGGCCGGGGTCCACAGCTTCACCCCGTACGTCGACGCGCCGGACGCCCCGGACGCGTACGGCCGGCTGAGCGACTCCGAGCAGGGCTGGCTGCAGGACCGCGAGGAGTTCCTGGCGCACGGACGCGGCTACTCCCTCGAGCAGTCCACCCGGCCGCAGACCGTCGGCTACGTGCTGACCGACTCGCCGGTCGCGCAGCTGACGTGGCTGCTGGACAAGTTCTGGGCCTGGACCGACCACGACGGCGACCCCGCGACGGCCATCAGCCGGGATCGCGTGCTCGACACGGTCACCCTCTACTGGTTGTCGGCGACGGCCGGGTCGTCGGCCCGCTTCTACTTCGAGAACGACCCGCCGGACGAGTCCGGAGCGGTGGCCGTGCCCAGCGCCGTGACGATCTTCCCCGCCGACATCGAGAAGATCCCGCGGCCGTGGGTCGAGAGCCGCTACACCGACCTGCGCTCGTTCCGGGTCGCCGAGCGCGGCGGGCACTTCCCCATGCTCGAGGTACCCGAGGCGTACGTCGACGAGCTGCGCGTCGGTCTGGGTGCGCTGCCGTGGTGATCTCCGGGTCGGACGCCGCGCCCCCGGTGGTGCCCGAGGCGGATCTCGCGGACCTGCGTCGCCGGCTCGCGGCCTACCGCCGCGTCGCGCTGCCGGAGGGCCACGGCTGGGAGCGCGGGACGGACGGCGACGTCCTCGCCGAGCTCGTCACCCACTGGCACGACGCGTACGAATGGCGCGAGCACGAGTCACGGCTGCGGAACCTGCCCTGGGTGCTGACCACCGAGACGGAGGACCCGGTCCGGGCGATCCGGACGCGCGGCACGAGCGAGGGGCGACCGACCGTCGTGCTGCTGCACGGCTGGCCCGACTCGGTGCTGCGCTTCAGCAAGGTCCTGCCGCTGCTGGCCGACGTCGACGTGGTCGTGCCGGCCCTGCCGGGCTACCCGTTCGCCGCTCCGGTCGCCCGTGCCGGCCTCTCCGCCTGGGACACCGGGACGGCGGTCGCGGCCGCGCTGGAGGAGCTCGGGGTCGAGCGCTACGTGCTGTCCGCGGGCGACGTCGGCTGCGACGTCGCCGAGGCGATCGCGGCCGCGGCCGGATCGGGTCGCCGCCCTGCACCTGACCGACGTGACGCAGTCGCGCTACCTCGTCGACCCGCCGTCGGACCTCAGCGCGGAGGAGACGGCGTTCGTCGAGCGGGGCCGTCGCTGGCAGGCCGACGAGGGGGCGTACGGCCACGAGCAGAAGACTCGGCCGCACACGCTGGCGGTCGGGCTGGGCGACTCGCCGGCGGGGCTCGCGGCCTGGATCGTGGAGAAGCTCCGCAGCTGGACCGACTGCGCCGGTGACGTGGAGGCGGTGTTCGGCCGCGACGAGCTGCTCACCTGGGTGATGGCCTACTGGACGAGCGGGGCGATCGGCACGTCCTTCACCCCGTACGTCGAGGTGGCGGACCAGCCGCGGCCGGACCGGCTCGTGCCGCCGGCCGCGTTCACGATCTTTCCCCACGACCTCGTCAACCCGCCCCGCTCCTGGGCCGAACGGTTCTTCGACGTCGGGTCGTGGCGTGAGCTGACGGCGGGCGGTCACTTCGCGGCGTGGGAGCGGCCGCAGGAGTACGTGGAGGGGGTGCGGGCCGCCCTCCGGCTCGCCGAGGGGCCTCCCCGCACCTCGCGCGCCGCGTAACGTCTGCCTGACCATGTCTTTAGAGCAGCCCCGGAAGCTCCGTAGGGACGCGGCCGAGAACGCCGAGCGCGTGATCGCCGCGGCGATCCGCGCGGGGCTGGCGGAGGGCAAGTTCGTCCCGCTGGCGCAGATCGCGGCGGACGCCGGCGTCGGGGTCGGCACGCTCTACCGCCGCTACCCGAGCCGCGAGGCGCTGCTCGAGGCGATGGCCGTCCGCGCCTACCGGCTGATCCTCGCCGAGGCGGAGGACGCGCTGGCCTCCGGCGAGACCGGGCTCGACGCGATCGGCCGGTTCCTGCGCCAGACCTTCGTCCACCGCGACGAGCGCGTGCTCCCCCTGCACGGGGCCCCGATGACCGCGGGCACGGAGTCCGTGGAGCTGCGCCGGCGGATGCAGCAGACGATGGGGGCCATCGTCGCGCGCGGCCACGACGACGGCACGGTGCGGCGCGACGTCGACGCCGGGACCGTGGTGCGCTTCGGCGCGATGCTCGCGCAGCCGATGTCGAACGTCCCCGGCTGGGAGGCGACCGCCGCCGAGCAGCGGTCCGTGTTCCTGCGCGGCATCGCCACCGGCGGGGGCTAGCTAGCCCCGCTGCAGCCGCAGCCAGGCCTCGAGGTCGCTCACGTCGGGCACGAGCCGACGGGTCGCGGCGCGGTCGGCCTGGTAGGCCGGGACGGTCGCGAACCAGCGGAACATCGCCTTCAGGTCGGCGTCGTCGCCGAGGGCGTCGAGCGGCACCTCCTCGAACCTCGCGGGACGACCGGTCGTACGCGCCACCCGCTCGGCGACCTGCTGGAGGGTGAGCTCGTCGCCGGCGATCTCGACCGCGTCGCCGGCGATCTCGACCGCGTCGCCGTCGACGAGCGCCGGGTCGACCAGGAGCCGTGCGGCGGCGGCACCGATGTCGCGTACCGCGACCATCTGCAGGGCCACGTCGGGGGCGAGCGGCAGCCGGAGGACCACGTCACCGTCCGCATCCGGTGCCAGCTGGGGCACCAGGTTCTCCATGAAGAAGGTCGGCCGGAGGAACGTCGCGGGGACGAGCCCGCTCAGCCGCTCCTCCACCCGGCGCTTGCTCTCGAAGTGCGGGATCCCGGTGCTCCGCTCGGCGCCGCCGACCGAGGAGTAGACCACGTGCGGGACGTCCGCGCGCGCCGCGGCCTCGGCGATCGTGGCACCGCGGCGGACCTCTCCGGCGGTGCCGTCGGGACCTTCGAAGGTGGTCATGAAGAAGAGCGCGGCGGTCCCTGCCAGGCTCCGCGCGAGCGCGTCGCCGTCCTCCTGGTCGGCCACCGCCAGCTCGACGCCGCGCGTACGCAGGGCCTGGGCGGCGGCGGAACCGGGGTCGCGGACGAGCGCCCGGACGCGTACGCCGGCGTCGAGCAGCGCGTCGACCACGCGACCGCCCTGCTGGCCCGTCGCGCCGACGACGGCGACCGGTGCGTGGTCTGTGCTGGTCATGGCGGTCCCATCAGAAGAGGTCGTTCGGAAGCGGACGACTTCGTCCGTTTGGCCTGTAGCGTAGCCGCATGCTGCTCAACCCCGGCTCCGACGCCTACGAGGCCGCGACCCGGCCCCACAACTCCTCCCTCACCCAACGCCCGGCGCGCGTCGCCGCTGTGACCGACCCGGCCGACCTCTCGACGGTGCTCGCCGACGTGGCCGCCCTGAGCCGGTCGGAGGGGCGGTCCCGCACGGTGGTGGCGCAGGCGACGGGGCACGGTGCCGGCGCGGCGGTCGGCGACGACGTCGTCCTGCTCGACACCTCGGGACTGAGCACCGTCTCGGTCGACCCGCAGCGCCGGGTGGCGACGGTGGGAGCCGGCGCGACCTGGTCGGCGGTCAACGCGGCCGCCGAGCGGCACGGCCTGCTCGGCCTGGCCGGGTCGGCGCCCAGCGTGGGGGTGTCCGGCTACACGTTCGGCGGTGGTATCGGCTGGCTCGTCCGCCGCGACGGCCTGGCCACCGGCACGCTGCGTGCCGTGCACTACGTCGACGGCCGTGGTCGCCTCCGGGTGGCCTCCGACGAGGCCGCCGACGAGGTCGACCGGGAGGCCGTCTGGGCCTTCCGCGGAGCGGGCGGGGTGGGCGTCGCCCACACCCTGGAGCTCGACCTGGTCCCGGCCCCCGCCCTGCACGCCGGCGCCCTGCTGTGGCACGGGAGCGCGTTGCCCGACCTCGTGGCCGCGTGGTCGAGCACGATCGGTGCGGTCGGCCCCAGCGTGTCCTCGAGCATCTCGGTCCTGCACGTCCCACCGCTCCCGTCGTTCCCGGCGGAGCTGCACGGCACCGTGGCCGTGCACCTCGCGGTCGCCGACCCCGAGGGCCCGGGCGGTGCCGCTCCTCTCCTGGACGCGATGCGCGCGGCGGCCCGGCCGGTCCTCGACGACTGGGGCCCCAAGGACGCGGCGGGCCTGGCCAGGATCCACCTCGACCCGCCGACGGCGACCCCGGCGATCGGGGACGCGCGCTGGCTCGACGCCACCGCGCCCGACCTGGCCCAGGCGCTCCTGACCACCGCTGCCGCCGAGGACTCGGCGGTCGTGATGCTGGAGATCCGCCACGTCGCGGGCGCACCGACCCGGCGCGACGGTGCGGTCGTGACGCCACCCGGACCGTTCATCTACCACGCCGTCGGTCCGCTCGGCCGCTCCACCCGACCGCAGATCGACGCCGCCCTGGCCCGGGCCCGGGCCGTCTGGAGCGCCGCCGACACCGGCCTGACGCCGGGCTCGTGGGTCGACGGCGCCGCCGCGGTGCCGGACGCCCTCCCGCCCGACGTCCTCCGGCGCGCCCGCGCGGTCGCCGACGCCGTCGACCCGGACCACCGCCTGCAGCGGTCGCGGCTGCTCGGATGAGCGCCGCGACGCCACGACCCGCGCTGGAGCACGGCGTGCCCGCCACCTCCCGCGACCCCGCCCAGGGCACGACATGAGAGAAGAGCTCGACATGAAGGCAGTCCGTTTCCACGCGTACGGCGGCCCCGACGTCCTCCGGTACGAAGACGTCGAGGAGCCCGTCCCCGGCGCCGGCCAGGTGCGCATCCGGGTCGCGGCGACGTCGTTCAACGGGATCGACGCCAACATCCGGGGCGGTGGGATGCAGGGCCCGATCCCGGTGGTGCTCCCCCACACGCCCGGCATCGACGTCGCCGGCACCGTCGACGCGCTCGGCGAGGGCGTGACGAACGTCGGCGTCGGTGCCCAGGTCGTCGGCTCCCTGCCGATGGTCGCCGACGGCGCGTCCGCGGAGCACGTCCTCGTGCCGGCCGAGATCCTCGCGGCGGCGCCCGCGAGCATCCCGCTGGTCGACGCGGCCGCGCTGCCGACCGTCGGGCTGACGGCCTGGCAGGCCCTCTTCGAGCACGCGCGGCTGGAGGCGGGGCAACGGGTGCTGATCAACGGCGCGGGGGGAGCGGTCGGCGGCTACGCGGTCCAGCTGGCGAAGAACGCCGGCGCCCACGTCATCGCCACGGCCAGCCCGCGCAGCGCCGAGCGCGTCCGGTCCGCAGGCGCGGACGAGGTCGTCGACCACACCGCGACCGACCTGCGAGCCGCCGTCACCGAACCGGTCGACGCCGTGCTCAACCTGGCACCGGTCGCACCGGCGCAGCTGGCCGCGCTCGTGGACCTGGTGCGTCCGGGTGGTGTCGTGGTGAGCACGACGGTCTGGATGCCGGCGCCCTCCGACGAGGAACGCGGTGTCCGCGGCGTCGACCTCTTCGTCCGCAGCGACGCCGAGCAGCTGTCCCGGCTGGTGGCGATGGTCGACGCCGGCGACCTGCGCGTCGACGTCGAGCAGCGGGTCCCGCTGGCCGAGCTGTCGACGGTGCACGCCCAGGCCGCCGCCGGCAGCCTCTCCGGGAAGACGGTCGTCGTGGTGGCCGCCGCTTGAGTCGGACGGCCCGTCGGCCCGCTCGACCCCGTCCTTCCCCTGCGAGACGGACCGCCGTAACGTGCGCGCATGGGGGCCGTCCGTCCGTTGTCGTACGCGGCACGTCGGCGGCTGCGTACGGGGCGCCTCGGCTGGGGGGTGGCGCTCGTCGTCGCCTGGCTCGGCTCGACGATCGGCGTCGCGCGCAGCTACTCGGCGCGGGTGGCGCTCGACGCCCAGTCCACCCTCTGGGTCCTGCTCCTGCCCGGCGCGGTGCTCCTCACGCTCGGCCTCTGGAGCGTCCGAGCCGCCAGGGCGTTCAACCGCCTCGACTCGGCCTTCGCGGACGCCCTCGGCAGCACGCTGGACGACCTGTGGCGCACGGACAAGCTCGAGGCCTACCGCACCGGGTCCGACGTGGCCGAGGTCAGCGACGCCCGGCTGGTGGAGATCGAGCGCCACTTCGACCAGCAGAGCGTCGGCAACGTGGTCGGCCGCATGAGCCACCAGCTGAGCTTCTTCGGCGGGACCCTCAGCCGGACCTACGGCCGGTTGGGGGTCGGCGCGCTGGGCGGCGCGGTGAACGGCCTCACCCGGATCGGGATGACGCTCAGCGGAACCTCGCGCGACAACCTGATGGGTGACGCGCTCTTCGCCGTCGTCGAGGCGCGGGGTCCCGGGGAACCCTGGGACACCTTCCGGGTCGTCAGCGTCTCCGCCCCCAACGCCGCCCAGTGGGTACGGGCCCTGCTCCACGCGACGGCCGAGCAGCTCGAGGGACCGCTGACCCACGCCGGTTCGACGGTCCTCGGCTGGTCGGAGGACCTCGTCGCGCAGTTCGCGCCCCAGGACATCTCCTACGCGACCGACCGGCTCAAGGCGCAGGCGGTGCGGGCGCCGGAGCAGCGCGACCCGCTGTCGGTGCGGGGGCCGGCGATCGGGCGGAACGCCCTGCTGGCCGCCCAGATCCAGATCGGGGCCCAGGAGCCCCTGCTGCTCTTCCCCGCGCAGTTCCCCGTGCTGTTCGGCCGCGCCGTCGCCACCGCCGCGCACCAGGCCGACGCCGTCACGGGTGGCCCCGTCGGGACTGCCGCCCTCGGTCCGGGCGTGCCCGCGCCCGACCTTCGTTAGCGCAGCCGGCCCAGGTCCGCGACCCGTCGGGACGCGCCACGGAACACGTCAGTCTTGATTGCGACCTGAATTTTGTCCGAATTCAACTTAGGATTCTGCTGATCGGCCGATCGGCCATCCACGGCCTGGATCGGGTCCTTCTCCTGATGGTCGGCGATCCGTGCCCCTGACCCTGCTGATCATCGCTGCGAGCGTCCTGGCTGTCGTCGTCGTCGGCACCCTGCTGGTCCGCTCGCGGCTGCGTCCGGTCCGCCTGCTGTCCGACGCCGTCCAGCACGTCGTGGAGGCCAAGGACTTCCAACCCGTCGCCGTCCCCCGCGCGAGCGGCGAGGTCGCGAGGCTCACGTCCTGGTTCAACCACCTGCTGCGGATGGTCGCGCGGATGCGCGAGCGCCACACCCGCCTGGTCCTCGACGCGGGGCACGAGCTGCGCAACCCGTTGACCAGTCTGCGGACCAACGTCGACCTGCTGGCGGTCGACCTGGGCGAGGACCGGCTCTCGGTCGGTCAGCGGACCGAGATCGTCGGCGACGTGCAGGCCCAGCTCGGTGAGCTGAGCGGGCTGGTCACCGACCTGACGCACCTGGCGCGCGACGAGGATGAGGTGGCGCCGAGCCCGGTCGACGTCTGCGAGCTCGTGCGGGGTGCGGTCGAGCGGGTCCGGCTGCGGGGCCAGGACCGTGTCTTCGACGTCGAGCTCCAGCCGCTGTTCATGGTGGGCCACGCCGACGCGCTGTCGCGGGTGTTCGTGAACCTGCTCGACAACGCGGTGAAGTGGAGTCCCAGCGGGGGGACGGTCCGGGTCCGGGTGGACGGCAACCGGCTGCGGGTGTCCGACGACGGTCCGGGTATCCCGGAGGCGGACCTGCCGTACGTGTTCGACCGTTTCTTCCGGGGCCAGACCGGCCGTGGCACGCCCGGCACGGGGCTCGGGTTGTCGATCGTGGCCAAGACCGTCGAGGACCACGGCGGCAGCGTCCGGGCCGCCCGGAGCTCCTCGGGCGGGGCCGAGTTCACCGTGCAGCTGCCCGGCGCCACCAGCCTCGAGGCGCTGTCCGGGGTGCTGCACGGCAGTGTGGCCGAGCTGAGCGCCGCCCGTTCGGCCGAAGCAGCCGCGGTCGAGGCCGCGGGGGTGGCGCAACGGGCCGTCCTCGTCGCAGCCGTCCGAGCCAAGGCGTCGGCCCTCGCCGCCCAACGGGGGCGGGCGGCCGCCACGAGCAGGGCGGCCGGCGTCGTGGCCGACACCGCGAGGCGGCAGGCGCTCGCCGTCCAGGACCGCGCCGACTCCGAGGCGGCGGAGGTCGTGGCCGCGGCTACGAGAGCCGCAAGCCGGGTCGCGTCCGCGGTGCGTCCGGGTCAGGAGCTCGAGGCCCTCGAGGCCGCAGCCCTGGTCGCGCAGGTCACCACGGACGCTGCCGCCGCGACCGCCTCCAGGACGGCGCTGGTGGCCGCCGCGACGGCCCGCGCCACGGACGCCGCTGCCCTCGGCGCCGCCGCCGTCGCGGCCGAGGCGGAACGGTCGGTCGAGCGCGAGTTCGACGGCACCGCACGAGCCGTTCAGCAGGCTGCTGCCGCAGCGGCGACCCAGGTCGCGGTCAAGACCCACGACGCGGCCGGGCTCGTCGGCAGCTGACGGACGGCCTCGCGTACGGGCCGGTCCTCGTCGTGCCGGCGCTCGCTCACGGGAGCCGGAAGAGGTGAGAGCGGCGAGAAGATGCTCGGGGGTTCATTTTCTCGCCGCTCGTACGATCACCGTACGGCACTCCGGCCGGGTTTGCACCGGGCGACGTGCTTCACGCCCGGCTCCCGCGGGCGGCACGGCGCCGGCGCTAGCGTGATCAGGTGCCCGACCGACCCTTCCACCACGGCCACCTGCGTGCGGAGCTGCTCGGTCGTGCACGCGTCACCCTGCGCGAGACCGGCGAGGAGGGCCTGTCGCTCCGGCAGCTCGCCCGGGAGGCCGGGGTCAGCCACGGAGCGCCCCGCCGGCACTTCCCGGAGCGCCAGCAGCTGCTGGACGCGCTCGCCGAGCAGGGCTTCGACGAGCTGACCGCCGCGGTGGCCGGCCAGGTCGAACGGGCGGGCGGCGACCCTGTCGCCATATTCCGAGCCGTCGCGCGGACCTACATCGACTTCGCGGTCGAGGACGCGGCGCTGATGGACCTGATGTTCTCGACGAAGGGCAGCGGGGCCGCTCCTGCGGTCGCGGCCGCCGCCGACCGGTTCTTCAGCACGGTCGGCGCCGTCGTCACGGCCGTCGTGCCGTCCGGGCCCGTCCCGGACGCCGACGGCGCGCGGCGCCAGCTCCTGCTGGTGTCGACCCTGCACGGCATCGCCTCCTTGGTCGGGTCCGGTCGCCTCGACCCGTCCCAGGTCGACGAGCTGGTGGACGAGGCGAGCCTCGTCTTCGGCGTCCGCCCCGCGACCGCGTCGGCGTAGTCGCCGTCCACTTTGTAGTCGGTGCATACATTGGGAGACATGGCCCACGACCTTCCCCTCACCCCGTCCTCCCTCACCGGCACCGTCGCGATCGTCACCGGAGCCAGCAGCGGCGTGGGGGCCGCCACCGCGGCCGCGCTGGCGGGCTACGGCGCCCACGTCGTCTACGCCGTCCGCGACGTCGACAAGGGGCGCCTGGCCGCGTCCGGCCGGCCGGGGTCGACCGAGGTCCGACGTCTCGACCTGGCCGACCTGAGCTCGGTCCGTGCCTTCGCCGACGACTGGGACGGACCGGTCGACCTGCTGATCAACAACGCCGGCGTCTCGACCAGCACGCGGCAGCTCACCCGCGACGGGTTCGAGCTCCAGCTCGGCACCAACCACCTGGGCCACTTCGCCCTCACCAACCTGCTGCTCCCCCACGTCAGGGGACGCGTCGTGACCCTCGCGTCGATGGCCGAACGTGCCGCACGGCTGGACCTCGACGACCTGGGCTCGGAGCGTGCCCCGTACAACGGCCAGCGGACCTACAACGCGACCAAGCTCGCCAACCTGCTCTTCACCGCCGAGCTCCAGCGTCGCCTCACCGCAGCCGGGTCCACGGTGCTCGCGATGGCGGCCCACCCGGGCTTCGTGGCCAGCAGCATGACCGCCGACCTGTCCAGCGCGGTCGGCCGCTTCGCGGTGCGCAGGCTCGCCCAGGCTCCCGAAGCCGGTGCCCTGCCCGTCCTGTACGCGGCCACCGGTGACCTGCCGGGCGACAGCTTCACCGGCCCCGAGCACCTGATGCACATGCGGGGTGGCGCCGAGGTCATCAACCGCTCCAGGCGGGCCCGCGACCCCGAGCTCGCGGCGCGCCTGTGGGATGTGTCCGAGCAGCTGACCTCGACCTCGTTCCCGCTCGGCTGACCCGCCGGCGCGGTCGCACGGGCTCGGCGTGCTCCGGCGCGTCGTGGTCGGCCTCACAATGGCACCGTGCCCGGCGCGACGCGAGACCTGCTGCCCGAGCCCGTCGAGACCCCGCCCAGCGGGCTCACCAGCAGCGAGGCGGCGGCGCGCCGTCGGCGGGGCGAGGGCAACCGGGCGGTCACTGCCTCGTCGCGCACCTACACCCGGATCCTGCGGACCAACGTCTTCAACCTCTACAACAGCATCCTCTTCGCCATCGGCGCGGCGCTCCTCGCGCTGGGCCGTTACGGCGACGCCTTCATCAGCGCGGCGATCGGTCTGCTCAACGCGGTGATCAGCGCCGTCCAGGAGATCCGCGCCAAGCATCAGCTCGACCAGCTGCAGCGGGCCGAGCGCAGCACGGTCGTGGTCGTCCGCGACGGCCGCGACGTCGAGCTGGTGCCCGAGGAGCTGGTCCGCGGCGACGTCGTCCGGGTCCGTCCGGGCGACGAGATCGTCGTGGACGGACCGGTCCTCACCGGGGCCGTCGAGGTCGACGAGTCGCTGCTCACCGGGACTTCGGAGCCTCAGCTGCGCGCCCCCGGGGAGGACCTGCTGTCGGGCAGCCGCAGCGTCGGCGGCGCCGGGCTGCAGCTGGCCCGCGACGTCGGTGCCGCGAGCCGGGCGGGCCAGCAGTCCGCCGAGGCCGGACGGGGCACGACCGACACCACCCCGCTGCAGCGCGAGATCGCGTTCTGCGTCCGCCTGGTCATGGTCGTCGTGGTCCTGATGAGCGGGGCCATCCTGCTGCAGGCCGTCCTCGACGGCTCGGCCCTCGTCCGGGTCGTGCAGACCACCGCGGTGCTCTCGGGCCTGGTGCCCTACGGCCTCTTCTTCCTGATCGTCCTCGCCTACACGGCGGGCGCCGTCACGGCCTCCCGCCGCGGGGCCCTGGTGCAGCGGGTGAACGCGGTCGAGTCGCTGAGCCGCGTCGACGTCGTCTGCACCGACACGACCGGCACCCTGACCACCGGACGGCTGACGGTCGAGGAGGTGGTGCCGCTCGCCGGCCGGGACCGCGAGGAGGTCGAGGGCGCGCTGGGGTCCTACGCCAGGAGCACCGGCGGCGCCGACCCCACCAGTGCCGCGCTCGCCGAACGGCTGCCGGGACGTGCGGTGCCGGTGCTGGAGGAGGTGACCTTCAGCCCGGCCCGGGGGTGGGGCGGCGTGCGTTCGAGCGAGGCCGTCTGGGTGGTCGGCACGCCGGAGGTCCTCGGCCCGGTCGCGCCCGGGCCGGACCTCGCCGCGGCGGTGGGTGCGCGGACCGCCACGGGCTCGCGCGTGCTGGTCCTCGCGGCCGCGACCGACAGCGCCGCGGCCTTGCGAGGACCGGACGGTCGCCCGGCGCTCCCTGCCCTCGAGCCGATGGCGGTGGTCACCCTGGCCGACGAGCTACGCCCCGACCTCGGTGAGACCCTCGCCCGGCTCGAGCAGGAGGGCATCGCGATCAAGGTCGTCTCCGGCGACGACCTGGACAGCGCCGGTGCCCTCGCCACCCGGGTCGGTCTGGCCGCAGGGGCGCCCGTGGACGCCGCTGCTCTCGACGAGCTCAGCGAACCCGAGGTGGACGCCCTCGTCGCCCGGTCGACCGTCTTCGCTCGCGCGGCGCCCGAGCAGAAGGAACGCCTCGTCGCCTCCCTGCGTCGGCAGGGCCACTACGTGGCCATGGTCGGCGACGGCGTCGACGACGTCCGCGCGCTGCGGGCGGCGCACGTCGGGGTGGCGATGCGCAGCGGCAGCAGCGAGGCCCGTGACGTCGCCGACGTCGTCCTGGTGGAGGACTCCCTCGCGGCCCTGCTGCCGGCCCGTCGGGAGGGCCGCCGGATCATCAGCGGCATCGCCGTCTCCGCCCAGGTCTTCCTCACCCGCGTCGCGACGCAGGCCCTCATCATCGTCACGGTCACGATGCTCGGGCTGGGGTTCCCCTACTCGCCCGCCCAGACCGGGCTGACGCTCTTCACGGTGGGCCTGCCCACCCTCTTCCTGACGGCCTGGGCGAGGCCGGTCCGGCCCCACCCCCGCCTGCTGCTCGAGCTCGCCCGCTTCGTCCTGCCCGCCAGCATCCTGACCGCGGCGTTCGCCGTGGCCGCGTACACGTACCTCTTCACCCGCATCACCCAGGGGTTCGACGACCCCGCCCTGCGCGACCGGCTGGCCGCCGAGTTCCAGCAGTACACCGGGCTCACGTACGGCGTCGACGCCAGCTTTGTCCAGGAGGCCGCCACCGTCGGTGCCCAGACGGGCCTCTCCACCTTCGTCTCGCTGGCCTCGATCCTGCTCATCCTCTTCCTCGCGCCGCCCGTCCGGCTGTTCGCCGCCTGGACGCGCCCGAGCCCCGACCGACGTCCCGCCGTCCTCGTCGTCGCGCTGCTGGCCGGGCTGGTCGCCGCGCTCACCGTGCCCAGCCTCCGCACCTACTTCGGGCTGACCAGGCCCGCCGGGATCGTCTACGACACCGCCCTCCCGCTGCTGCTGGTCTGGTTCCTCGCGCTCACCGCCGTCTACCGCTTCCGCGTCATGGACCGGCTGCTGGGCCTCACGGACCTCTTGGCCTCCAGAGCCGTCGAGCCCGGCGAGGCCCAGGTCGAAGACGCGGACCCCGCGGACGGCCACCAGACGACGTCGGCGCGAGACCGGGCCACGTAGGTGCTCAGACGGGTCAGGTAGCCTTCTCGGCGCTGGCCACCAGCTGACCTGAAGACGACCGCGCCCCGACCCTGGGCCGCACCGTCCGGAACTTCCTCTTCCACGCTCAGGTACATCTCGGCGAATCTCTGCGCCACAGGCCCACCCCTCATTCTCGTACGACCCCGCACGCGTCGGCGTGGTTCGCCTGCCCGAACCAGCTCCGCCGCACGTGCCGCGCGCCTCCCCCTCGGGGGACGGGGCGTACCGGGCTGCCGCACCACCGGAGCTGCGGCAACCCGGTCCAGCCCGCTCGCCCCGACCCCGACCACCAGCAGAACGGCCCCCTCCCATGGCCACCGAGCCGAAGACCCTCCGGGTCGTCACCGTTCCTCGTGCCGCCGAGCCGCACCGCAGCTCGTCGCGGCGCAGGACCGGCCCGCACCCCACTCACCCCGCGAGGACCACGTTCGTGCCGACGCACCCCCCAGCCGCCCGTCTCGACCCGGAACCCCGTCCGGAGTTCCTCGAGATGGTCGGCCGGCTCGCCGGCGCCTACTGCCCCCCGCTGCTCTCCACCGACGTCGTCGACGCCGCACGGTCAGCCCTGCTCGTCCAGGCCGGGGACGACATCGATCAGGTCGAGACCACCGCCCGGCTGGCCCTCGATGCGGCGGTCGCCCGGCACGCCTCGACCGCAGTCCTCGCGGACGCCCGGCGATGACCACCGTCGAAGCGCCGGGAGAGCACCTGGCCGACGACCGCGGTCTCGCCGGCGACGGCTCGCTGCGCCTCGACCCGCTCGTCCACGGTCGGGGCCGGGTCCCCGGCCGACGGACGCGCACCTTCGACCTCGAGGCGTTCGCGGACGCCCTCGAGAGTCACGACATCACGTACCAGCTGGCCTGCTACGCGCTCGACGCCCGGATCAGCATCGTCGATCCCGACAGCCCGCCGCCCGCGGCCCGGACCGTACGCGGTCGTCCGGCGATCCGCTCGTGGCTGGACAGCCCCGACGCGATCGGGGTCGAGGTCACCTCGCTCGTCGACGGCGGCGACCGGGTCGCGTTCACCGAGCGCTGGCAGCGGCGCGGCGGGACCGCCGTCCTGGCGACGAGCACGGCCGAGCTGGAGCACGGGCTGATCACCAGCCAGCACACCATCCTCGCGTGGGCCCGCGAGCCACTCGGCCCGGCCGACGGCTGGACGCGGGTGAGCCAGGGGCTTTGGACCACGGTCGACTGAGGGAGGCCGACCTCCTCACCGACGCAGGCCCAGGAAGCGTTCGGCGAGCACCGGCGCGCGCGCCTGGAGGCCGGCGGGGGCGAAGAGGGCGTAGCCGTAGAGCGGCCCGGTGACGCACTCGAAGAACTCCTGGGCGCTGCCGCACGGCTCCCCTCGCGTCCGGGCGCGGGCCAGCATGGTGTCCACCTGCGCGGTACGGCTCTCCACCGCGTCGTCGCGGTCCAGGTCGGCGACACCGGTACCGATGAGCACCGCGGCCCTCAGCAGGACGACGCCGTCGCGGTCGGCGAGGTCGGCGGCAATCTTCTCCGCGTACGCGCGCACGTCACCGGTGAGCGTCCCGGTGTCCGGCAGCGGGGAGCTCTCGGCCCAGCGGACGCTCAGCACCTCCCCGACCAGGGCGGGGAGCGATCCCCAGCGTCGGTACAGGGTCGCCGTGCTGACCCCGGCCCGCCCGGCCACCGAGGCCAGGCTGACCCGCGACCAGTCGGCCTGGCGCAGCAGCACGAGCACGGCGTCGTGGACGGCCGCACGCACCGCGGCCGACCGACCTCCGGGTCGGGTGGTTGAGGTCACGGACGGCAGTCTGCCGCCCCGAGCCCTTCTGCGCCTACTAAAGAACAACTCTATGCTTTAGTAGTCGTCATGGACCTGGCCTACGTCATCGCCACTCTCAGCCCCCTGACCTGGCCGGTGTACACCACGGTCGGGGCGCTGATCCACAGCCGCCGGGTGCGTCGGCGCCAAGGGGACCTGCTCGAGCTGTGGATCCGCTGGTGGCTCCTCGGCGGGATGGCGTTGGGGGCGCTGACGATCGCCGTGACCTTCTGGGTCGTGCCGGCCTTCATGGCCGGCTCGATGGGCTACCCGACCGGGCCCTACCAGTTCGAGGTCTCCTGCACGAACCTGGCCTTCGCCGTCATGGCCGTCCTGTGCGTACGCCGTCGCGCTTCCAGGCTGGTCGTCCTGGTCGGCTTCGCCGTCTTCATGTGGGGCGCGGCCCTGGGCCACGCGTACCAGGCCGTCGTCCACCACAACCTGACCCCCGGCAACACGGGCGGCATCCTGCTCTACGACGTCGGCCTGCCTGCGCTGCTCCTCGTGCTGGTCCTGCGCCAGCGGCGACGGGACGGCTCCGACCCGGCGACGTAGCCCGTACGGGCCGCCGGTCTGCACCGCCCCGGCGTCGGATCAGGCGTTGATCAGGCCCACGGCGGTCTGGGTCTCGGCGGCGACCATCGTGGCGGCGGCCGTCGCGGTGTCGTAGACGGCCTTCGCGGTGCTGCGGACCTCGAGCTCGACCAGCATCGCCGCGTCCGCCGCCTCGGCCGCGGCCTCCAGCGCGGCGGCAGCGGCGGCGCGCGCCGCTGCGGCGGCCACCAGGGCCGTGTCCTCCGCGGCCGCGGCGGCGGCCTGCGTCGTGATCTGCGCGACGAGCACCGCCGCCTCCCGCGCCTCGGTCTCGCGCCCCGGCAGCACCGCCGAGGCGACCCGCGAGGCGGCCCTCGTCGCGGCGGCGGCGACCTCACGCGCGTCGGCGTCGGCGCGGTCCTGCACCATCAGCGCCTGCTGGCGGACCGTCTCGGCCATCAGGGTCGCGGTCTTGAGGGTGGCGGCGGCCAGGGCCTGCTGGGCTCCGAGCGCTGCGGCCTGGGCGGTGTCGGCGGCCGCCCGGACGGCTCGCTCGGCGATCGTGGCGGCCTGCGCGGCGGTGGCCTCCAGCGACCGGACCGCCTCCAGCTCGATGTCGTTCCCCCACTGCAACGCGTCCGCGAGCGCGGTCGTGGAGTCGGGCTCGGAGGTCCCGGTCGACCGGTAGGAGCTGGCGGCCTCGGTCAACATCTCGGCCATGGTGTCGAGCAGGGACAGGTGGTCGGCGTCCCCGAGGTCGGCGAGCCACACCGACGCCGCCAGCAGCTTGGCGTGCACGGGCGTCATGGTCATGACGACCTTGCCGTAGCGGCGGGTCACCGTGGGGTCGGCCGAGTGGTCGAAGCGAGTGGACATGCGGGTCCTTCGGGGGGTGGGTGACGCCGGACGGAGTCGAGGCCCCGAGGTCCAGGGCACCGGCGGACGCGTGCTCGTCAGCCAGGCGTGGAACGGCTCGAAAGACGCTCCACGGCCAGGATCGACTCGCTCCCCCGAGCGCAAAGGTCCCCCGAACCAGCCCGACCGCTCCCGCGAGGGCTGCACCTGAAACGTTACCGCCGTGCACCCGATCGTGACCCAGACCCGGTGCGGGCGTCCGAATTGCCCGGTTGGCCCGCTCGGCCGGTCGTTGCACGACGTCCCGGCGCGGCGTTACGCTGCGGAAGGAATCAATGTCCGGCTCCGGTCGCCCGTGGCCGGACCAACGACGTGGTCGACCCCTGGGGCCGGTGAACCCAGCCCGAGGGTGCTGTGCAACGACGACACGACCAGGCCGTCCAACCCCCGCACCCGGGCAGCAGACCACCGGGAACCCCCGTTCCACCGAGAGGGCCGCCATGACCCCCAGCACCGCCGCGCCCCCCGCAGCCCCGCCGTCCGTGGAGGCCGCACCCCGAGCCGCCGGGCAACGCGCCGCTCGTCGTACCCGGCAGCCTTCCCTCTCCACCCCGTCGCGCCGCCGCGGGTCCGGCTCGTCGGATCACCGGCGTCGGCGGCTGCTGGCGCCGCGCAGCTCACGCACCCGCTGGGACATCCAGGGTCTGCGGGCCTTCGCGGTGCTCGCCGTGGTGGCCAACCACGTCTGGGACACCCCGCGCGGCGGGTTCGTCGGCGTCGACGTCTTCTTCGTCATCTCCGGCTTCCTCATCACCGGCCTGCTCCTGCGCGAGCACGACCGGACGGGCCGCATCTCCTTCACCGGCTTCTACCGCCGGCGCGTCAAGCGGATCCTGCCCGCCTCGCTGCTCGTGCTCGCGACGACGGTCGCGGCGTCCTGGTTCGTCTTCAACCCGGCGCGGTGGGCGGCGACCGCGGTGGACAGCGTCTGGGCGCTGCTGTTCGCCGCCAACTGGCGCTTCGCGCTGCAGAGCACCGACTACTTCAACAGCGACCGACCCGTCTCCCCGCTCCAGCACTACTGGTCGCTGGGTGTCGAGGAGCAGTTCTACCTGGTGTGGCCGTGGCTGATGGTCCTGGTCCTGGTCCTGCTGGGTGCGGCCGCGGGCCGGGGACGGGCCCGCGTGGTGGTGGGCGTCCTCATCACGGCCCTGTCGGTGGCCTCGTTCGTCTGGGCGCTGCACGACTCGCAGGTCGCGGCCAACCGGGCGTACTTCTCGACCTTCTCGCGTGCGTGGGAGCTGGGCATCGGGGCCCTGCTCGCCGTGGCGGCGCCGCTGGTCTCCCGGTTGCCCGGCCTCGTCCGTCCGCCGCTCGCCTGGCTGGGCCTGGCCGGCATGGTCGCCGGGGTCTTCCTGGTGGACCCCGCCGACGGCTTCCAGGCTCCCGCCGCGGCCCTGCCCGTGCTGGCGACCGCGCTCGTCATCGCCGCCGGTACGGGTGTGCCCCAGCAACGCCTGCTCTACCCGCTGACCAACCGGGCCGTCGGGTACGTCGGCGACATCTCGTTCTCGCTCTACCTGTGGCACTTCCCGGTCATCATCCTGGGGCGTGCGGTCCTCGGCACCGGCGTGCTGGCCAGCGTGTTCCTCGTGGCTCTCGCCGTGCTCCTGACGGTCTACACCTACCACCTGGTGGAGGACCCGATCCGGCGCTCGCAGTGGCTGGTGCCGCGGGCGAAGACGCAGGGCTCCCGGCGCCGGCGACGTGCCAGCCGGTCGACGAACGCCAGCGTGGTCTCCCCGGCCTACCAGCGGACGGCCCTCAGCCTCCTCGCGCTCGTCACGGCCGTGATGGTCGTGGTCGCGCTCCAGCCGCGCGCCACGACGACGACGGCCACGCCGGCGCCGGTGGCCGTGCCCTCCGCGGGCACGGCCGCGGTCACCGCGCAGGACCAGCTCTCCGCCTCGATCGCGCAGGCGCTCACCGCCAAGGCCTGGCCGGCCCTGTCGCCCTCCATGAACTCGGTGATCGGCGGTCCGCTCGGGCCCGACGACGTCCACGCCTGCGGGATCGCCGACACCGTCGACGAGGCGTCCTGCACCTGGGGCGACCCGAAGGCCACGCACACGGTCGTGGTGGTCGGGAACTCGGTCGCGGTGGTCTACGCCGACCTGCTGCGCAAGGCGGTCGGGAACGACCGCGGCTGGAAGGTGGTCTCGTACGGCCAGTACGGCTGCGGCTTCCGCGACATGACGATCGTCGCCCCGCCCGCCGACTCGCTCAAGAGCTGCAGCAAGCGTCCCGACGACGCGGTCGCCGCCATCAA
This sequence comes from uncultured Friedmanniella sp., assembly GCA_964251895.1. Taxonomy (GTDB): domain Bacteria; phylum Actinomycetota; class Actinomycetes; order Propionibacteriales; family Propionibacteriaceae; genus Microlunatus. The sequence goes on along the minus strand of CAXULL010000017.1, from coordinate 23,502 downwards.
CCGGCTCCGCCCGGACGTCGTGGTCGTGTCCGGAGGGACGGGCACGGTGGCCGCCGCCGAGGCGGAGATCCGCAAGGTGACGGCGAAGAGCAAGCTGGTCCTGCTCCCCGGCCCGCCCGCGGACAAGGACGTCAACGACTGCTACAGCAAGGTCAGCACGCCCGCCGACTGCGTCTCCCAGCCCGAGGCCGGCTGGGGCGCCACCGAGTCCAAGATCGCGAACGACCTCGGCGGGGTGTACGTGGACTCGAAGAAGTGGTTCTGCGTGGACGAGCGCTGCCCGGCCTTCGTCGGCACCACGCCGGTCAAGCTCGACCGCTTCCACGCCACCCCCGCGTACAACGCGCTGATCGCCCCGGCGGTCCGCGAGGAGCTCCAGTCGCGCGGGATCGTCAAGCTGGGCGCGGCCTGACCCTCCGCCCGGCCCGGCCCCGCCCGGCCCATCGTTCGGGACCGATGGAGCCGGGCGGCGTCCTGTGACAGACTCGCGCCCCGTCGCCCTCGACGACGAGACGCCAGGAGGTCGCGGATGAGGACCGTCGACGCCTCGACGCGTACGGCTCGGGTGCCGCCGGGGCTGCGCGCGGCCGGCTGGGCCCTGCACCTCTACACGGCCAGCGGGTCCGTGCTGGCCCTGCTCGCGGTCCTGGCCGCCATCGACGGCGACGTCCTGCGGGCGCTGTGGATCCTGCTGGCCGCACTGGTGGTCGACGGGACGGACGGGATGCTCGCCCGTCGGCTCCGCGTCGCCGAGACGATCCCCGGCTTCGACGGCGGTCGCCTCGACGACATCGTGGACTACCTGACCTACGTGTTCGCCCCGGTGGTCCTGCTGCTCACCACCGGGCGCCTGCCCGGGGGCGGCTGGGGCGACGCCCTGGCCGCACTGCCGCTGCTGGCCTCCTGCATCCAGTTCTGCCGGCGCGACGCCAAGACCGAGGACCACTACTTCCTCGGGTTCCCCAGCTACTGGAACGTGGTGGCGTTCTACGCCGTGGTCCTGCACCTCTCGCCGGCCGCCGTGGGCGCGGTGCTGGTCACGTGCTCGGTCCTGGTGTTCGTGCCGGTGAAGTACATCTACCCCTCGCGCACCCGGACGTTCCGCGTCCTCAACCTCAGCCTGGCCGGCGCCTGGCTGGTCCTCTACGCCCTCATCCTGGTCGGGATGCCCGACCCCAGCCCGGTCGCGCTCGGCCTCTCGCTGGCCTACCTCGCGTACTACTTCCTGGCCAGCGTCCTGCTGACGACGCTGCAGCGGTTCCGACGGGTGCGACCGGCCCGGACCTGAGTCCCCGGGCCGGCCGCTGACGTGCGCGTCGGCTCAGCGCCGTCCGACCACCTCGTGCACCGACGGCCAGGACAGCAGCTGCGTCCGCACCGCCTCGTCCTGCTCGGCGTCGACCGCCGTCTTGTACGCCACGTCGAGCACCTCGGCGATCGTGACCCGGCGTCCGGACTCCGCGGACGTGATGGCCGCCTCGACCATGGCCAGGCTGAGCACGTTGGCGTGCACCTCGCCCGAGGGCACCCCGCCCCCGCGCAGCACCCCGACGAACTCGGCGAGCGAGCCGGCGATCTGCTCCGGCTCGTCGGCGACCACCACCGGCAGCGCGCCGCCGTCGGCGTCCTCGGCGACCGGCTCTCCGTCGCCGTCCCACAGGGCCGTGCCCCCGCTCGCGCTGACCCGCCAGCGCCCGTTCCAGGAGGTCTCCTCCCCCGGGGCGCACCAGCTGCCCGCGAAGCTGAACCGCACCCCGTCGCCGAACTCGAACACCGCGTTCGCCGCCGCGTCGTGACGGAACCAGCTCCAGGAGGGGTTGAAGCTGTCGCAGAAGACCGACACCGGCTCGCTGCCGATCAGGTCGCGCGCCAGGTCGAACTGGTGGATGGCCATGTCGACGAGCAGCGGGTAGGCCATCTCCTCACGGAACCCACCGAAGTGCGGGGCCTTGAAGAACTCGCACGTGACCGCCCCCACCGGACCGAGCTGGGCGATCTGGCGCCGGTAGGCCGACAGGTGGCGCCAGTAGCGCCGCGACTGCGACACCATGAGCAGTCGTCCGGCCACCTCGGACGTCGCGATCATCGACAGCCCCTCGCTCACCGACTCGGCCAGGGGCTTCTCGCTCAGCACCGGCAGACCGCTCAGCAGGGCCGCGGTGGTGACCGCGTGGTGGGCGACGGGGACGGTGACGTTGACGAGCGCCTGCGCCTCGTCCCTGGTGGCCAGCCCGTCGACCGACGCGGCCACGGCCACCCCGGGCCAGCCCTCCTCGTCCGCGGCCCGGCGGGCCGCGTCGACGTCGAGGTCGACCAGCCCGACGAGGCGTACGTCGGGGTTGGCGGCGAGGTTGCGCAGCCAGGTGCGCCCCATCCCCCCGGCCCCGACCTGGACCAGGCGCAGGGGCTCGGCGACCTGCTCAGGCACCGGCTCGGACACCACCTCAGACACCACCTCGGACACCACCTCAGACACCAGCAGCCTCCGGCGTCTCGACGACCTCGTCCTCCTGCGCGGGCTTGATGGCGCCCCCGTAGCCCTGGCCGTTGAAGAAGTCCTCGATGTCGTAGCGGAGCAGGGTCGGCATGGCGCGCGGGAAGTCGCTCGCCGCCCACCGCACGCCGTTCGCGATCACGCGGCGGACGTCCTTGTGGTGGTAGACCGGGAAGTCCTGGTCGCCCGGGGAGAAGAAGAAGATCTTGCCGTGCCCGCGGCGGAACGTGCAGCCGCTGCGGAACACCTCCCCGCCGGTGAAGGACGAGATGAAGATCAGCTCGTCCGGGGCGGGGATGTCGAACGTCTCGCCGTACATCTCCTGGGCGTCGATGACGATCGGGTTCGGCACGCCCTGGGTGATCGGGTGGGTGGCGTCGACGGTCCAGACCAGCTCGCGGTCCTTGTCGCTGCGCCAGCGCAGGGTGCAGCTGGTGCCCATGAGCTTGCCGAAGATCTTGGACCAGTGCCCCGAGTGCAGGACCAGCAGGCCCATCCCGGACAGCACGTGGCGGTGCACCCGGTCGACGATCTCGTCGGCGACCTCGGCGTGCGCCGCGTGGCCCCACCAGACGAGGACGTCGGTCGCCGCCAGGAGCTCCTCGGTGAGCCCGTGCTCCGGGTCGTCGAGGGTGACGGTGCTGACCGAGACGTCCTCGCCGAGGTTCTCGGTGATGCCGGCCGCGATGGTGGTGTGCATCCCGTCGGGGTAGATAGCGGCGACGTGCGGCTCGATCTGCTCGTGCCGGTTCTCGCCCCAGACGACGACGTTGAGGTGCTTGGTGCTGCTGCTGGACGACATGGGTGTCCCTCTCGTGCGGGTCTCGTGCGGATCAGGTGGGGGTGTTACTTGACGGCTCCGCCGGTGGCCCCGGCGGCGATGTAGCGCTGCGCGACGACCAGCAGGACGATCGCCGGGACGGAGGCGAGCACGGCGGTGGCCATCACCGCGCTCCAGTTGGCGATGTGGGCGCCCAGGTAGGTGTAGATGCCCAGGGTGACGGGCACGACCTGGCCCTTGGTGGTGAGGGTCAGGGCGAAGATGAAGTCGCTCCAGGCGAACAGGAACGCGAACAGCCCCGCGGTGATCAACGAGTTGCGGCTGATCGGCACCACGATGGACAGGAACGCCCGCACCAGCCCCGCACCGTCCACGCGGGCGGCCTCGACGATCGAGGGCGGCACGCCGAGCATGAACGACCGCATGATCAAGATGCCGAACGGGATCCCGCTCGCCGAGTTCGCGACGATCAGCCCCGGGATCGAGTCCAGCAGCCCGATGCGCTCGTACGCGGTGTAGAGGGCGTTGGCGATCACGATGCCCGGGATCATCTGGGAGATCAGGATCGCCAGCAGGGCCCAGCTGATCCAGCGGAACCGGAACTGGGCGAGCGCGTACGCGGCGGGCGCCGCGACCAGGAGGGACAGCACGACCGTCCCGGAGGCGATCACCAGGCTGATCACCAGGTGGCCGCCCTGGTCGGCGATCGCCGAGCGGTAGCCGGCGAGGCTCGGGTGGGTCGGGAAGAAGGTGCCGGACAGCGCGTTGCCGCTGGGCTGCAACGAGATGTTCAGCATCCAGTAGATGGGGAACAGCAGCAGCGCCAGCAGGACGATCGCGACGGCGGTGCGGACCGGGCCGCGGGCGTGCCGGGCGCGGCCCTTGGACATGACGGCGGACATCGTCGCTCCCCTACTCGTCGATCTGGCGTCGGTTGACGCGCAGGTAGACCACGGCGAACGCCAGCGAGATGACGATCAGGATGTTGCTCAACGCCGCTCCCTGACCGAACTTGAACTCGACGAACGAGCGCTGGTACGACTGCAGCGCGATGGTCTGCGTCGCGTTCGCCGGGCCGCCCTGGGTGAGCCCGAGGATGATGTCGAGCACCTTGAGGGTGTAGATCACCCCGAGCATCAGCACCACGCTGACCACGGCCCGCAGGTTGGGCCACGTGATGGACCAGAAGGCCCGCCACCCGGTGGCACCGTCCAGCGCCCCGGCCTCGTACAGCTCGTCCGGGATGGCCTGCAACCCGCTGTAGAGCAGGGTCAGGTTGAACGGGATGCCCAGCCAGATGTTCACCAGGATGACCGAGACCAGCGCCACCGAGGGCGACGTCAGCCACGGGACGGGGCCGTCGATGATCCCCACGTTCTGCAGCGTGACGTTGAGGATCCCGCTGTCCTGCTCGAGGATCGCCCGCCACGCGGCGCTGCCGACGATCAGCGGCAGCAGCCACGGCAGCAGGAAGAGCGCGCGCAGGATCCCGTTGAGCGGAAAGCTCTGGTGGAAGAACAGCGCGAGCAGCATCCCCAGCACGAACTGGCCGGCGATCGATCCCAGGGTGAACAGCGCGGTGTTGACGACGGCCTTGGAGAAGACGTCGTCGCTGATCACCGTGACGTAGTTGCTGAGCCCCACGAACGGGGCCTGCCCGGTGAAGAACGTCTTGAGGCCGTAGTCCTGGAACCCCATCACGACGTTCTTCACGACCGGGTAGCCGAACAGGGCGACGATCGCCAGGGCCGCCGGCACCACGAAGAGGACCTTGGTGACCTCTTCGAGGCGCCGGCTGCCGCTGCGTCGGGCGGTCGCGGCGCGCGGCGCGGGGGCGTCCGTGGGGGGTGCGGGGGCGAGGGTCTTGGTGTCCGACACGTCGGCTCCTGTCCTGTCCTCGCGGTCCGGCTAGCCGCCGGCCTTGGCCATGGCGTCGGCCGGGGCGGCCTGACCGGTCAGGACCAGCTGCACGCCGGTGTAGATGATCTTGGCGGTGTCCGGCCACTTGGCGCCGAGCTTGCCGGTCCGGGCACGGGCGCCGCCCACGGCGTCGGTGAAGCCGGCCATCGCGGGCACCTCCTGCTTGAACTGGGCCGCGAGCGCGAGCTTGGTCGGCACCAGGCCGCCCTGCTTGGCGCGCAGCAGCTGGTTCGCGTCGGTGTTCATGCACTTCACGAGCTCGGCGGCCTTGGCCATCTTCGCCTGGTCGCCGGTCATCGGGACCGTCCACGCCTCGCCGCCGAGCGGGGCGACCGAGGTCTGGCCCGCCTGGTCGACCGGGAACGGGACGACGCCGTAGTCGACCTTCGCCTTGTCCAGGGCGGGCTCCTGCCACGGACCGTTGAGCATCATGGCCGCGTTGCCGGCGATGAACTGGTCGTTCACGTCGGACTGCTTCCAGTTGACGACGCTCTTGGAGGCCGAGCCGTCGTCGACCAGGTCCTTCCACAGCTGCAGGGCGCCGGCCACCTGGGGGCTCTTCAGGTCGGTCTCGTCGCCCCCGTTGCTCCACATCGCCGGGAGGAACTGCCAGGCGCCCTCGTAGTCGGCGGTGGCGTTGAACGCGAAGCCGTACTGCTTGCCGACGGTCAGCTTCTTGGCGGCGCTGCGGAGCTCGGCCCAGGTGGTCGGCGGCTTGACGCCCGCCTTCTCCAGCACGTCCTTGCGGTAGAAGATGGCGATCGTGTTGGCGCCGGGCTGCAGACCGTAGAGCTTGCCGTCGGCGCCGGTGGCCGCGGCGACCGGACCCGGCGCGTAGCCGTCGGCGTTGATCCCGAAGTCGTTCAGGGGCGCCAGCGCACCGGTGTCGGCGATCTGCTGGATGTCGGGGTTGTCGAGCATCAGCACGTCCGGCAGCGACTTGGACGAGGCCTGCTGCAGCACCTTCTGGATGAGCGTCGGGCCGGGGACGGCCTCGCGGTCGATCGTTCCCACCCCGATCGTGGTGCCGCACGCCTTGAGCATGTCGCCGATCTGGGTCTTGCCTGGTTCGTCGGTGTAGTAGTCCAGCACCTTGAGGCTGTCCACGGTGGCGGCGGAGGCATCGCCGCCGGTCGATCCAGAGCTCCCGCCACCGCACGCGGCCAGCGAGAGGGGGGCCAGGGCGGCCAGGGCGGCGAGGGTCGCCACGCGCTTGGAGACCAGCTTCGTGATCATCAGTACAGCTCCTTTGCTGACTCGACCGGAGATGTCGCCACGGCGTCGTGACCTGCGGATCATGCGCGAGGCCAGGCTCGGTGGCGACCTACGGTTAAGCGCTTAACTGCGCTTGGAAGGAGTTTGTGATCAGGCCGATAGTTTGTCAAGGGTTGATCTGGCGGCGCGCCTGTGCTCCCGCCCGGGCACGCTGACGGTGCAACCCGTACGGTCTTGGCAACCGTCGATCTGGAGGTGCGGCCCGATGGCGACGACCATGCGTGAGGTGGCGGAGGCCGCCGGCGTCTCGATCGCCACGGTGTCGTTCGTCGTGAACGACTCCAAGCCGGTCGCCCCGGAGACCCGGCGCCGCATCGAGGAGGCGATGGCGCGGCTGGGCTTCCGCCGCAACGTGGTGGGACGCGCGCTCGCCAGCCGCCGGACGCGGATCGTCGCCCTCGTCTACCCCGCGATGGAGCACAAGCTGGGGGGCTCGGCCATGGAGTTCGTCACCAGCGCCGCCCGGACGGCCGGCGAGGCGGGCTACCACCTCGTGCTGTGGCCGGTCAGCAACGACGCCGGCGAGCTGACCGAGCTGCTCGGGCAGGGCCTGGTCGACGGCGTGCTGCTGATGGAGGTCCAGCTCGAGGACCCCCGGGTCGACGTGCTGCGCGCGACGCGGACCCCGTTCGCGCTGATCGGGCGCACCGCCGACCTGACCGGGCTGGTGTACGTCGACATCGACTTCGAGCGCACGGTGCAGGAGGCGGTGGACCACCTGTTCGACCTCGGCCACCGGAGCGTGCTGATGCTCTGCGGGAGCCAGGCCGACGCCAGCTTCCGCAGCTTCGGCCCCTACGTCCGGTCCGCGACGGCCTACCGTCGCCTGGCCGCGGAGCGGGGGTTCGAGGCCGTGATCGTGGAGTGCGAGCAGAACACCCGGGCGGGGCGGGTCGCGGCCGAGCAGATCCTGCGCACGCGGCCGGAGACGACCGCCATCCTGGTCCTGAACGAGTTCGCGGCGCCGGGGCTGGTCTCCGGTCTGCTCCGCCACGGCGCGCGCGTGCCCGCCGACGTCTCGGTGGTCTCGATCCTGACGTCGCCGGAGATGAGCACCCTGGCCGACCCCGCCCTGACCGCGGTGTCGTCGTCGGGCCCCGAGCTGGGCGAGCTGGGCGTGCAGGCCCTCCTCCGCGTCCTCGAGGGCCTGCCCGCCCTGCCCCCGACCCTGCTGCCCGGCACCCTGCTGCTCGGCGAGTCGACCGGGCTGGTCCGCGGCCGCGCGGACCTGCCCCCGACCTCGTCCTGAGCGGCGTCGCCGTGCGAGCCTGGACCGGTGCCGGGAGCAGCGGAACGGGCCCGGCGCTCACGACGCCTCGCCGCGGTCGTCGGGGTCGTGGTGGTCGCGCTGCTCCTCGTGCTCGTCAGCCCCACGGGCCGGCAGCTGCTGCACCGCGGACGACCCGTCCCCACGCCGGCCGCGACGCCGCCCACCCCTGCGGCGGCGCCCTCCTCCCCGCGCGCCACGCCCGGCGCGACCCCGTCGGCGCGACCGGCCGGCCCGGTCGGGGTGTCCGACTGCGGCCGGCACCCGCCCGCGGTCCGACCCGAGCGGCTCCCCATCGTCTGCGGCGCCGGGCAGCCCGTCGTGGTCACCGAGGTGTCCTGGGGCTCCTGGGGACCCCTGAACGCGCTGGGCACGGCCCTGGTCGTCACCAACAGCTGCGACCCGACCTGCGCGCGCGGGCAGGAGTCGTCCTACGCGGCCAGCGTGGTGCTCGACCAGGTCAGCACCAACCGGGGCGGCACGCAGTTCGGCCGGGCCACCGTCGTGTGGGGCGCGAACCGACCTGCGCGCTTCCGCCGACCCCTGCAGGTGGACCTCCCGGTCTTCCGCGGCTGAGCGCGGTCGCCCGGCCTGCCGGGTGACGAACACCCTCCCCGACGCGTCGTCCGGCGACAGGGCGGGGCGCGAGCGGGCGCGCAGACTGGGTCGGTGCCCTCGTCCTCCCCGCAGCCCTCCCCCGGCGGCTCGTCGACCAGCTCCGCCCGGGCCGGAGCGCGCGCCCGGCTGGCCGCCGAGCAGGCCCAGCATCAGCAGCGGCGCCGGCGGCTGGTCTGGTTCGGCCTGCCGCTCGTGCTGGTCGTGCTGGTCGTCGCCGCGCTGGTCGTCGTCAAGGTCACCGGGGTCGGCGACCGGCCGGTCGCCCGGCCGGCGTCGACGGGCGCGGCCTCCGACGCGGTCGTGACGGCCGTGTCGTCTGTGCCCGCCGCGGTCCTCGACCAGGTGGGCGCCGGATCGGGGATCACCCCGCCCAAGCGGATCGACGCGCCGGCGCTGACGGCGGACGGCAGGCCGCGGGTGCTCTACGTGGGCGCGGAGTACTGCCCCTACTGCGCAGCGGAGCGCTGGGCCGTCGTCGTCGCGATGTCCCGCTTCGGCACGTACGCCGACCTGGGCGAGACGGCGTCGTCGGCGCAGGACGTGTTCCCGAGCACACCCACCCTGTCCTTCCACGGCTCCTCCTACACCAGCCCGACCGTGGCCTTCACCGGGGTGGAGACCGAGAGCAACGAGGTGGCCGGCAGCGGCTACGCGCCGCTGGACGCGCTGAGCCCCGCCGACGAGCAGCTGTTCTCGACCTACAACGCCCCGCCCTACGTCGAGAGCGGCGGCTCCATCCCGTTCGTCGACATCGGCGGGAAGTTCCTCGTCTCGGGCGCCTCGTTCAGCCCGCAGGTGCTGCAGGGGCTGACCCACGCTCAGGTCGCCACCGCGCTGTCGGACCCGACGTCGCCCGTCGCGCAGAGCGTCGACGGTGCCGCCAACGTGGTCACCGCCGCGGTGTGCGCGACGACCCAGCAGCAGCCGGCCGCCGTCTGCGGCTCCGCCGGCGTGCAGGCCGCGGCGAAGACGCTCGGATGAGCGGCCGGCGCCGGGTGGAGCCGTCGCTGGTGATCGCCGTGCTGGGGCTCGTGGTGTCGGCGTACCTGACCGTGGAGCACTTCACCAGCCCGGCGGTGCTGGCGTGCCCGGAGGGTGCCACCATCAACTGCGCCAAGGTGACGTCGAGCGTCTGGTCGTCCGTGCTGGGCGTGCCCGTCGCCCTGCTGGGACTGCTCTTCTTCGCCGTGATGGCGCTGCTGGTCTCCCCGGCGGGGTGGCGGCGACGGGCGCTCGACCCGCTCCGGGTGGTCGGCGCGGCGGCCGGGGTCGTGATGGCGCTCTACCTGGTCTGGGTCGAGCTGTTCCGGGTCGACGCGCTGTGCCTCTGGTGCACGGCGGCCCACCTGTGCGCCCTCGCGCTGCTCGCTGCCGTGCTGTGGCGGGTGGCCGACCGGGAGCGCGCGGTCGTCCTTCGGTGACGCTCGCGCGGCTCCCTATGCTGACGGGGTGCGGGTCCTGCGGATGACGGGCAGCCCCGCCGCCGGCCGGTGGCGCGTCGCCCGGGTCGGCGTGCTGGGCGGGTTGTCCCTGCTGCTGGCCGCGGGTGCCCACGTCCTGGGCGGCGGGACGCTGCCCGGACCCGGGGTCCTGCTCGTCGCCGCGCTGCTGCTCGGCCTGCTCGCGACGGTGGTGACCGTACGGCGCTGCCGCTTCGGGCTCCTGGCCGGTCTGCTCGCCGTCCAGCAGGTCGCGCTGCACGAGCTGTTCAGCGTCGCGGGGGCCGTACGGGCCTGCACGCCGGGAGCGCCGGGCGGTGCCGCCCTGACGCACGCGGGGCACGCCACCGGGCACGGCGCCGGGCTGGGGCACGTCGTGGCGACGTGCGTCTCGGACGGCATGCAGATGACGACCACCGTCCCCGGCTGGGTCATGGTGGCCGCCCACCTGGTCGCCGTCCTCGCCACCGCCTGGCTGCTCGCTCGGGGCGAGGCGTGGCTGTGGCGCGCGCTCGACCGGGTCGCCGACGCAGCCGGTCTGCGTCGCCGCCCGTCGACCTCCGCCGCCGTGCGGGACCGTGCGCCGGCGTCGTACGTCGCCGCGTCCCTCGGTCGGCTCGCGTACGCGGTCGCCGCGCCCCGAGGCCCCCCGGCCGTCCCGGCTCGCTAGTCCCTGCTCTGCGTTCCGTCGCACCCCGACGGCCGCGTTCCTTCGTCCTGCCTCACGCGTGCTGCGCCTCGGCGCCGCGCGTGCCCCACCTCCTCGACGGGATCGTCATGACCTCTTCTTCCACCTGCTCCTCCTCCTCGTCCACCTCCGGGCTGCTCCGGGTCGGCGTCGCCCTGGGTCTGGGCGCCCTGCTGCTGCTCCCGCCCACCGCCGCCGACGCGCACGTCCGGGTGGCGGCCGACGCCACCACGCCCGGGTCGTTCAGCGCCCTGACGTTCCGGGTGCCCAACGAGTCCGCGACGGCGGGCACGGTGCGGATCAGCGTCCAGCTGCCGCAGGACACGCCGTTCCTCTACGTCTCCAGCAAGCCGGTCCCGGGGTGGCGGGTGGCCTCGACCGAGGCGACGCTGCCCAGGCCGGTGGAGGCCGAGGGCACCACGATCACCAAGGCGGTCCGCACCGTCACCTGGACCGCCGAGCGGGGCACCCGGATCGCTCCGGGCGAGTACCAGGAGTTCTCGCTGTCGGTCGGCCCTCTCCCCTCGGCCGGGACGGTGCTGCTGCCCGCGACGCAGACCTACTCCGACGGGGAGGTGGTGCGCTGGGACGAGCCCACCCCGGCCGGTGGGGACGAGCCGGAGCACCCCGCTCCCGCGCTGGTCGTCGCCGCGACCGCCGCACCGGAGACCGTCGTGGCCCCGCGGCCGGACGGCGTCGCCCGTGCACTGGGCGCCGCCGGGCTCGCGCTCGGGCTGGTCGCGCTCGTCGTGGCCGCGCTCGGCGCCCGGCGGCCTCGGTCCGGGACCGCTGCGTGAGGCGCGACGCGAGGCTCGGCCTGAGGCTCGGCGGGCGCCTGCCGCTGGTGCTCGTCGGGGCGGTGCTCGTCGTCGTGGTGGGCGCCGCCCCGGCGGCCGCCCACGACGTCCTGACCGGCACCGAACCGGGCAGCGGCGCGCAGGTCGGTGCCACGCCCGGTGCGGTGGTGCTCACCTTCGACCAGCCGGCGGTCGCGATGGGCACCCAGGTGGTGGTCACCGGTCCCACGGGGCAGGTCCAGACCGGGCCGGCGCGCCTGGTCGACGACACCGTCACCCAGACCCTCGTCGGCGGTGCGCCCGCCGGTGCGTACACGGTCGCGTGGCGGGTCACCTCCGTCGACGGCCACCCCGTCAGCGGGACGTTCACCTTCACCTCGACCCGGGCCGGCACCGGTGCGCCGCCGACCGCCGTCGCCTCGCCCCCGGCGACCGCACCGACGGCCGGGACCGGGCTGCCCCGAGGCCCGGCGCTGCTGCTGACCGGCCTCCTGCTCGCCGCCGTCGTCGCGGGCGTCCTCGTCGTCGTCCGCGTCCGCGTCGTGCGGCGGCGGGCGGCCCGGCGCGCAGGCGGGTAACGCCGGTCGTTCGAGCGGCGATGGGTGGGGTGTGCCCACCCCCGCCGCTCGAGACGCCGACGTCGGTGCGGTGCTGACGCGACGCCACCTGTTCCGGGCCGCACCGGTGGCTGCGCTGGCGGCCGGGTCGCTGGCCCTCGGCACGTCGGGGGCGGACGCCGCCGTCCGGGTCGACCCCGCCCTGCACCTGCTGCGGCGCGCGACCTTCGGTCCGACCCCTGCGCTGCTGGCCCAGGTGCGACGGACCGGGACCGCCGCCTGGCTGGACGCCCAGCTGCGGCCGGGCTCCGTCAGCGACACCGCGACCGACGCCTACCTCGCCCGGTTCACCACGCTGCGGCTCAGCCCGGCCCAGGTGCGCGCCCGGTTCCCCAGCGGCGCGTGGGACGTGATGTACGAGGTGCTGGGCGCGCACATGTCGCGGGCCGTCTTCTCCCACCGTCAGGTGTACGAGGTCGCTGTCGACTTCTGGACCAACCACCTCGTCGTGCCCGTGCCCAGCACCGAGGTCTGGGACTGCGCGCACCTGTTCACCCGCGACGTGATCCGCCGGCACGCGCTCGGGCGGTACTCCGACCTGCTGACGGCGGCCGCGAAGTCGCCCTCGATGCTGATCGTGCTGAACAACAAGGACTCCTCGAAGCGGTACCCGAACGAGAACTACGGCCGTGAGCTCCTCGAGCTGCACACCGTCGGCGTCGGCGCGTACTCCGAGTCCGACGTCAAGCAGTCCGCGCTGGTCCTGACCGGGCTCGGGATCGACCGGGACAAGGGCTTCGAGTACCACCCGGACGACCACTTCGTCGGTCCGGTCCGGGTCCTCGACTTCTCCCACCCCAACGACAGCGCCGCCGGCGGCGAGGCCGTCGCCGACGCCTACCTCTCCTACCTGGCCCACCACCCCGCCACCGCCCGGCGGATCGCGACCAAGCTGTGCGTCCGGTTCGTCTCCGACAGCCCGCCGGCGTCGTTGGTGACCAGCCTGGCGCAGGTCTACCTCGACTCGGGCACCGCCGTCGCCCCGGTGCTGAGGGCGTTGTTCACCTCGCGCGAGTTCGCCGCCTCCGTCGGCCAGAAGGTCAGGACCCCGTACGAGGACGTGCTCGCCACGATGCGGATCCTCGGGTCCAGCCCGGACCAGAAGGGGACCGCGAGCGGCAAGGAGCTCCGCTACAAGGCGCGCGGGGTCGGGCAGGCGCCGATGAACTGGCCCGCGCCGAACGGCTACCCCGACGTGGCCGCGGCCTGGTCGGGCTCGTCGTCGATGCTGGCGCGCTGGAACTTCCACCTGTCGGCCGCAGGCGGCGGGGCGCTGAAGACGTTGACGCGGCCGTCGCTCAAGACGCTGCTGGGCCTGTCCAAGCCGCCGGCCACCTTCGGCGCCGTGGTCGACCGGGCCGCGGCCGCGCTGCTGATCCCCGACCTGACCAAGGACCAGCGCAAGGCGATCTGCTCGTTCCTCGGGCACGCGCCGACCGCCAGGCTGCGCAAGAACGACTCGGTGATCCGCAACCACCTGCCGCAGCTGACCGCCGCCCTGCTGGACACCCCGAACTTCTTCCTCCGCTGAGACGAGTGACCATGACGTCCGCCCGAGCCGGCTCCCCGCCGTGCGGCTGCCCCGAGGGCGTGCGCGCGGGCTCGATGTCGCGCCGGTCGCTGCTCGCCGCCGCCGGCGCCCTCGGTGCGGTCGCCACGCTCCCCGGCCTGTCGGGCCCCGACTTCTCGACCTCGCTGGCGTTCGCCGGCACCCGCTACACCGGCGACACCCTCGTCGTGCTCAGCCTGCGCGGGGGCTGCGACGGCCTGTCGTTCGTCGTCCCGGTCGGGGACCCGGACTACTACGCCGCGCGGCCGAACATCGCGATCCCGGCCTCCCGCACGCTGCGGCTCGACCCGATGTTCGGGCTGCACCCGGCGCTCGCACCCCTCAAGCCCGTCTGGGACTCCGGGCACCTCGCCGTCGTGCACGCCGTCGGTCAGCCCAACCCCACCCGCTCGCACTTCGCGGCGATGGAGCAGATGGAGAACGCCGCACCCGGGTCGCACCTGCGTACGGGGTGGCTCGACCGGATGATCGGCGCCGGGGCGCCGGCGGAGACGTTCTCGTCGGTCGCGGTCGGCTCGGCCGCCTCGCCGCCGTCGATGCTCGGCCCGCACCCGGAGCTGTCGATGCTCAGCGTCGACGAGTTCACGCTCGCCGCTGCACGCAAGAAGGGCGACGCGAAGAAGTGGACGACGATGCTCACGGCCCTCTACAAGGGCGCCCCCAGCGTGCTGTCCGCCCCGACGACGGCCACGGTCCACGCGCTCTCGGCCACCGCCCAGCCGGCGGCCGACGACCACCCGGCGAACGGGGCGCGCTACCCGGACAGCGGAGCGGGGCAGGCGCTGCGCGACGTCGCCCGCCTCATCAGGTCCGGGCTCGGGCTGCGGGCGGCGACCGTCGACGTGGGGGACTGGGACATGCACGCGGGTCTCGGCCGTTCCGACGCGGGCTGGATGTTCGAGCGGCTGACCGACCTGGGCCAGGCGCTCGCCGCCTTCTGGACCGACCTCGGGACGCACCGGGACCGGGTCAGCCTCGTCACGCTGTCCGAGTTCGGCCGCCGCGTCGCGGAGAACGCGTCGGGCGGGCTCGACCACGGTCTCGGCAACGTCAGTCTCGTGCTGGGCGGCGGCGTCCGCGGCGGACAGGTGTACGGGCGCTGGCCGGGCCTGCGTCCCGCGGACCTCGTCGGCGGCGACCTCGCCGGCGTGACCGACTACCGGACCATCCTCGCCGAGCTGCTCGAGAAGCGGACCGGTGTGTCGACCGGCGCCGTGTTCCCGGGGCTGGACGGGCGACGCCTCGGCCTGGCGCTCCCCCGCTGACGTGGACCAGCCGTCGAGGAGGACCAGCCCGGTGACCGGGACCACCGGCCTGAAGGACGTTCCATGGACCCGCGAACGGGTCGATCCCCCGTGCAGAAACGTCCTTCAAGTCCGGACTCCGAGCCACCTCCGGTCAGCTCTCGCTCCCCCGAGCTCAAGGCCCCCGGGCGCAGCCGCCGCCCCCGCAGCGACCACGAGGACGAGACTAGGTGTGCGGGCGGGCGGCGACGAGGGTCTGGCCCGATCGGCCCGATTGGCCGCATTGATCCGGTTTGTGGATCCGATTCGTGGATCCGGTCTGCCGCCGTGGGCCGAAGGCTTGGCGCGCGGTGCCGCGAGGGGCTCCCTGCGATGAGCGCACGGCTCGGGAACCATCGCGACCGGGCGAGCCGACGGGCTGGACCAGCTGGGCGGTGGCCGAGAGCAGAAGTCTCGGCCGCCGCTCCGCCGGGCCGCCGGGCCGGCTGTTTGACCCGGGCGCCCTCTCCTCCGAGGCCCCTAGGACGCTCTCGAAGGCGTATCTGGGTCCTACCCAGCCAGCGTGCCCGGCTAACCGTCCGCGACCGCCGGGCCCGACCGACACAGCTGTGCCGTCGGTCCTCAGTAGGCTGACGGCCGCGTCGGTCGGACCGTCCCGGAGGCGCGGAACCGGTCCAGGCGAGGAGCGCGCACGGTGGACGTACAGCGGCTGCACGAGGAGCTGGCGCGCGTCGTGCTGGTCGGTCGGGACCTCACGGACGTGCTGACGGAGCTGACCGGCATCGCCCGGCGCGCGATGCCGGGTTCGGAGTCGACGTCGATCACGTTGATCCGTCACGACGAGCCGTTCACCGCCGCGTACGACGGGCAGCTGGCCCTGGACGCCGACGAGCTGCAGTACCAGCGCGACTACGGACCGTGCGTGGACACCGGACGTTCCGGCCAGGTGTTCCTGGTCGACGACATGCGTACGGAGCAGCGGTGGCCCGACTACGCCCGGCACGCCGCCGAGCGGGGGGTCGGCAGCTCGCTGTCGGTGCCGCTGCCGTTCCAGGCGGCGACGATCGGCGGCCTGAACAACTACTCGACCGCGCCGCACGCGTTCGGCGACGAAGACGTGGCGGTCGGTGAGGAGGTCGCCTCGTGGGTGGCGTTCGTCGTCGCGAACGCCACCGCGGCGGCCTCCGCCGCGGACGACGCCGCCGACATGCGTGCGGCGATGGTCACGCGCGGTGCCATCGAGCAGGCCAAGGGCATCCTGATGGAGCGCTTCAAGGTCACCTCCGACCAGGCCTTCAACCTCCTCTCGGCGTCGTCGCAGCACAGCGGGCGCAAGCTGCGCGACGTCGCCCAGGAGCTCGTCACCACCGGCGTCCTGCCGGGCAGCCGCTGACGCGGCGTGTCCGTGGTCGTCCGGACCCAGGGACTGGCGTCGACACGGTGAGGACTGGTGGCTGGCCGTGCTTGTCCATGACCGGGCACGACGACCGCGTCGTGCGGCCCGTCGCCGAGACGGTGCCGCTCTTCTGGCGCTTCATGATCGAGAAGTACGGGGTCCACCCCGGACGGGCGATGCCGCGCGCGTAGCGTCGAAGCACTGCCGCCGAGTCGACGGAGGGGCCTGGTGGGACGTACGACGTCGTTGTCGCGGTCGGTCCGGACGTGCTGGTCCGCGGTCGCCTGCGTGCTGGCGCTCGTCCTCGTCCTCGGCGCAGGCTGCAGCCAGCCGAAGCGGTCGGTCGAGCTGACTGCGACACCCGCCGTCTCCAGGATGGACGAACCCGTGGCGCTCAGGGTGACGCACCTGGAGCCCGGTTCCTCGGTCGATCTCGCGTTCAGCTCCGTCGACGCCGCGGGCACGACCTGGAGCTCGCAGGCGACCTTCGTCGCCGATCCGACCGGAACGGTCGACCCCGCCCGGTCCGCGCCGACGGGCGGGAGCTACCTCGGGACCTGGGGGATGGGTCTGTTCGCCATCATGAACCCCTCGACCTCCGAGAGCGCCTACCGCTGGCCCACGTCGAGGCCCGCCGATTTCGAGCTCAGCGTCCGGCAGGGTGACCGTGTCCTGGCGACCGCCTCCCTGACCCGGTCGATGTGGACCCGGCCACCGACGACGCGCACGTTCAGCGTCGCGGCGGACGGGTTCGTGGGGACGTACCTGAGACCGGCCGGAGCCGTCCGCGGGCCCGCCGTCCTCGTGCTCGGCGGCTCGGAGGGCGGCGACCCGGCCTTCAGCGCGTCGATCCTCGCGGCCCGAGGTGTCCCGGCGCTCTCCGTCGCGTACTTCAAGGCGCCCGGCCTCCCGTCGACGCTGGAGAACATCCCGCTGGAGTACTTCGACGCTCCCCTGCGCTGGCTGCGCCGTCAACCCGAGGTCGACCCGGCCCGCGTGTGGATCTCGGGCGGGTCGCGGGGCAGCGAGGCGGCAGCGCTGGTCGCCGCGGGGCGTCCGGGGCTGGTGCACGGGCTGCTCGACCTCTCGCCGTCCGCGACGGCGAACTGCGCGTACGTCCCGGGCGGTCACGACCTCTGCCCCGGCCCGGCCTGGCTCCGCGGCGGCCGACCGGTGCCGTACACCGCGCTGCTCGACACGCCGGCACCCACCGACCAGCGGCGCGCCGTGATTCCCGTGGAGAAGATCGACGGCCCCGTGCTGACCCTCTGCGGTGGCGCAGACCTGCTCTGGAGCTCCTGCGCGTACGCCGACGCGATCCAGCGGCGCCTGCGGCAGCACCACAGCCGCTTCCCGCACCTGGCACTCAGCTACCCCGACGCCGGTCACGCGGTCGACCTGCCCATGCCCTTCGAGCCGCTCGCGCCCCTCCCGGCGGACGCCCTTCCGACCTACGGGAGCACGCCGACCGCCAACGACCAGGCCCGGGCCGACGCATGGACCAAGATCCTGGCGTTCGTCCGTCAGCCCTCCTGAGCGCCGACGCGCCCCGGCCCGAGCCCGGGCACCTGCATCACGCAGGTGCCAGCAGCTCGACGCGGTTGCCCTGACCGTCGGCGGTGTGGCAGCGCTCGTTGCCGGGGAAGGTGTGGCGCTGGCTCCAGTCCACGTCGAAGCCGAGCGTGGTCAGCCGCCGGGCCACGTCCTCGAGCTCGGTGACGGACGCGTACTGCAGGGCCGGGTGCGCCTTGCGGGCGGGGACGAAGGGGTCCTCGACGCCGACGTGGATCTCCGCGGCCACCTGCCCGCCCTCGCCGTACGCCCGGAACCAGGCGCCGCCCCTCGGCTTCAGGTCGTCCGGCTTCTCGACCTCGACCATCCCGAGCCCGTCGCGGTAGAACAGCCGGGCCGTGTCCTCGGTCCCCCGAGCACAGGCCACCTGCACGTGGTGCAGCCTCACGTCGTCTCCTCGCGCAACCGCCGACCGGACGTCGATCCTTCAGCCGGTGCCCGTACCGGGCCGGGTCCGCGGGCGAGCAGCAGCAGACCGGCGGCCAGGACCACCATCGTGACCACCCCGCGGGGCCAGTAGATGTGGCTGTCCAGGAACGACAGGGCGGCGAGCGCCGTGAGCGCAGCCCCCGGCACGGCGCCTCGGCCGTCGCGGCGCACCCGCAGGGCGCTCGTCAGGACGGCGGCCAGCAGGAAGGCGCTGCTCCCGATCCAGGCGAGCCGGTTGCCGAGGGCCAGGACCGGGCGCAGGGTCGCCGGACCGCCGTCCAGGACGCCGGGCACGTGCTGGACGACCAGGCCGGCCGCGACGCCGTTGATCGTGTCGAGCGCGCTGTAGAAGCAGGCGTAGACGAAGGCCGACACCCGGGCGAGCACGGCCCACGGACCACGCTCCGCCCGCAGCAGGAACCACAGGCAGACAACCAGCAGCGGGAACACCGGCACCAGCGCGACGAGCAGCACCGGTGCACGCACGCGTGTCACCGTAGCAACGCCCGCGCGCCTGGTACGCATGCTGGGTACGCCTCTCGGCGGACCGTCGCCGCACTGCCGGAAGGCCCCCTCTCGATGACCGCGCCCACGCCCGGCGTACGCACCGTCCCGCCGGAGCAGCCGTCGCCGCTCCCCGCGCTGCTGCCCCTGGCCCTGGTGATCGGCATCTCGCCGCTGGCGACCGACATGTACATCCCCGGCCTGCCCGAGCTGGCCGCCGACCTGCACACCAGCGCGGCCGTGGCCCAGCTGTCGCTGACCGCGTTCCTCGTGTCGTTCGCCGTCGGTCAGCTCTTCATCGGCCCGCTGAGCGACGCGGTCGGCCGACGGCGGCTGCTGGTGGGCGGCACGGCGGCGTTCGTCGTGGCCTCGGTCCTGTGCGCGCTCGCACCGAGCGCGACCGTGCTGATCGTCGCGCGGCTGCTGCAGGGGCTGGCGGGAGCGGCCGGCGCGGTCGCCGGACGTGCGATGGTCACCGACGTCCTCGAGGGCGTGCGGCGCGCCCGGGTCATCGCGGTGCTGGCGTCGATCAACGCCGTCGGACCCGCGGTCGCTCCCCTGCTGGGCGGCGTGCTGCTGCACCTGGGGACCTGCCGGCTGACGTTCTGGGTCCTGTCCGGGGTCGGTCTGGTGCTGTTCGTGACGGCCGTGGTCAGCTTCCGCGAGACGCTGCCCCCGGAACGCCGGTCCGCCGGCGTCGGCCTCGCCGCCAACGGACGGCGGATGGTCGCGCTGCTGGCCCGGCCGCGCTTCTCGCTCTACCTCGCGACGTCCTGCCTGGCCACCATCGGCTTCTTCGCCTACATCGCGACGAGCTCGTTCGTGTTCCAGGAGATCTACGGCTACTCGGTGACGCGCTACACCGTCGTCTTCGCGACGAACGCGGCCTGCATGATCGTCACGACGCTTCTCTTCGGCCGGCTCGTCGGGCGGGTCTCCGAGGACCGGCTCCTGTCGGTCGGCCTGCTCGTCGGCACCGCGGCGTCGGCGGGGGTCCTCGTCTGCGCCCTCGCGTCGGCCCCGGCGGGGGCGGTCTGGGCGTGCCTGGCGGTGGTGACCGGCGCGCAGGGCTTGATCATCACCGGCTCGACCACCCGGACGCAGGCCCTCGGTCGCCAGACGCCCGGCACCGCCGCCGCGCTGGCGGGCGGCCTGGCGTTCGGGATCGGTGGTCTGGGGACGCCCCTGGCCGGGTTGCTGGGCGGCACGGCGGTCGCCATGGGCGCCGTCATGCTCGTCGGCCTGGGACTGGGAGCGGTCTTCCAGACCGTCGTGCCCCGCTGGCTGCGTTCCGACCCGGAGGTCCCGGACCAGCCCTCGTACGACCCGCAGGTCGTCGAGGGCTGATCCGGCGAGCCCTCGCGGTCAGGGCGCGAGGCTCAGACCTCGCGCGTCTTCGGCGAGCTCTCGGACGTCTTGGCCGGGTCGTGCTCGGTGACCGGGTCGAGGATCTCGTCGATCTTGGCGAGCAGGTCGGCGTCGAGCGTGACCCCGGCCGCGGCCGCGTTGTCCTGCACCTGCTCGGGCCGCGAGGCGCCGATGATGGCGGTGGCGACGTTGTCGTTCTGCAGCGTCCAGGCCACGGCGAGCGCGGCCATCGACAGGCCGGCCTCGTCGGCGAGCGGACGCAGCTGCTGGACCCGCTCCAGCACGTCGTCGCGCATCCAGCGCGAGATCATGTTGGCGCCGCCCTTCTCGTCGGTCGCCCGCGATCCCGCCGGGGGCTGCTCGCCCGGCTTGTACTTGCCCGTCAGCACGCCCTGCGCGATCGGCGACCAGACGACCTGCGAGATGCCGAGCTCCTTCGAGGTCGGGACGACCTCGGCCTCGATCACGCGCCACAGCATCGAGTACTGCGGCTGGTTGGAGATCAGCTGGAAGCCGAGGTCCTTCGCGAGCGCCGCGCCGTCGCGTAGCTGCTGCGCGGTCCACTCGCTGACCCCGACGTAGAGCACCTTGCCCGCCCGGACGAGGTCGGCGAAGGCCTGCATCGTCTCCTCGAGCGGCGTCTCGTAGTCGTAGCGGTGCGCCTGGTAGAGGTCGATGTAGTCGGTCTGGAGCCGCTGCAGCGAACCGTGCGCCGCCTCCATGATGTGCTTGCGCGACAGGCCGGTGTCGTTGTGCTGCTTGGGCCCGATGGGCCCGAAGACCTTGGTGAAGATCTCGAGCGACTCGCGCCGCTCGCCCTTCAGCGCCTCGCCGAGCACGGTCTCGGCCTTGGTGTTGGCGTAGACGTCTGCCGTGTCGAAGGTCGTGATGCCGCAGTCCAGGGAGGCGCGTACGCAGGCCAGGGCCTGGTCGTTCTCGACCTGCGAGCCGTGCGTCAGCCAGTTGCCGTAGGTGACCTCAGAGATCTTGAGGCCGGAGTTGCCGAGGTAGCGAAAGTCCATAGCCCCACCCAACCACAGACATCTGATGTCTCTCGGTGCGAGGTCCGGTGCGGGCTACAGCGATCGCAGCGCTCGCACCCGGTCCGCCCGGGCCCGCTGCGTGAGCTCGCCGTCCGGCGCGTACCCCTCGAACCCGTGCGGTGCCCCCGGTAGCACGTGCAGCTCGACCGGCACCCCGGCGGCCGCCAGCCGGCCGGCGTAGGCGAGGTCCTCGTCGAGGAAGATGTCCAGGTCGCCGACGTCGAGGTAGGCGGGCGGCAGCCCGCTCAGGTCGGTGGCGCGGGCCGGCGCCGCGTACGGCGACACGTCCTCGCTGCCGGCGGCTCCGCACAGCAGCGCCTGCCAGCCGGTCAGGTTGTCCTCGTAGGTCCAGGTGATCAGACCGTCGAACCTGGGGTCGGGCTCCGTGGTGCGGTCGTCGAGCATCGGGTAGACGAGGATCTGCCGGGCGAGCGCGGGCCCCGACCGGTCCCCGGCCAGCAGCGCCACCGCGGCCGCCAGCCCTCCGCCGGCGCTCTCGCCCATGACGCCGACGCGGGCCGGGTCGACGCCCAGGGACGCGGCGTGGTCGACCAGCCAGAGCAGCGCGGCGTAGCAGTCCTCGACCGGCGCGGGATGGGCGAACTCGGGCGCCAAGCGGTAGTCGACCGCCAGCATCGGCACACCGCTCGCCTCCACGAGCGAGGCGGTGCCCGCGTCGTCACGCTCGACGCTGCCCATGATCATCCCGCCACCGTGGATGTGGAGCACGGCCGCTCCGCCTGTTGCCCCGGCCGGTGCGTACCAGCGCAGCAGGATCTCCGCCCCGTCCGACGTGATCATGACGTGGTCGCTCCGGGTGACCCCGGCGACCTGCGGCTGCGCGGCGCCGAGCAGCGCGGCTCGCTGGTCCGACGCGACCCGGCGGGCCGCGACGTCGCCGACGGCGGGCAGCGGCGCGTCGCCCTGCTCCGCGCGGAACGCCTCCATTGCGACAGCCGTCTCCGGATCCATGCTCAGCGCCACCAGGTCCTCCTCGTCGATGATCACCACGCCCGGTCGCGGCCCAGGCCGGGGTCAGGCCGACCGGTCTACATCCCGAAGCCGCCCGCGTTCGCGCCGGCTGCCCCGGCCGCACCCGCACCCGGGACGGCCCTGCTCTTCTCGCGGTACGCGTCGCAGCGCAGGCAGATCTCGTAGCGCTCCCGCGTCTCGGGGTTCTCCCGCTCGTCCCAGTCGTGCTGGCCGAGGTGACACTTCTTGGGCTTGTCCATGGCCCACTGTCCCACCTCGGCCTCGTGCTCGTCCGGAGGGCGCCGCAACGCCGCCGGAAGCCGCACAGGGTCGCGGGCAACGCGTTCCCTGACCTGTCGAAGGGCGCACGGAGCTCGAGTCTTCGACTCGAACGTGTGTTCGAAAAGTGTCGGTGGGCTTCCGTAGGTTGAGGGCATGGAGAGCGAGGGGCCCGGAGCGACCGCGCTCGACCGTGCCCTCGAGGTGTGGGAGACCGCGCAGGCGCTGCTGATCGAGGCGGTGGAGGACGGCGGGCTCGACGCCTACGACGACCTGGCCTTCGTCGGGTTCCTGCAGACGTTCGAACGTCTCCGCAACCGCACGTCGTTGGTCGACCACCGCGTGGTCCGCGACGCCGAGGCGCGGCGGCTGGCCGACACGTGGACGCTGCCGAACCTGGCCGCCGTGCTCGTCCAGGCGCTGCGGCTGTCGCACGGTGAAGCCGCTCGCCGGGTCCGCGCCGCGGAGCAGGTCGGTGAGCGGGTCACGATGACCGGCGAAGCGTTGGAGCCGCTGCGACCGGCGCTCGCCGCCGCTCAGCGGGCCGGAGAGGCAAGTCCGGAGCAGGTCGACGTGTGCGTCCGCGCGATCGCCTCGGTCGACCACCGCGGGTTCGACGCGGCCGACCTCGACGCCGCGGACCAGCTCCTCGCCGGCTTCACCACCGCGTTCGGGCCGAAGCGGCTGCGCGACCTCGCGGCTCAGGTCGTCGAGCGCATCGACCCCGACGGCACGGTCCCGCAGGAGAAGCTGAGCTCTGACCGGCGCCACCTCGCGTTCCGCAAGTTGCGCGACGGCATGTACGACGTCGAAGGCCGCCTGACCGGCACGGTCGGGGCCAAGCTCCAGGCCGTTCTCGGCCCCCTCGCCAAACCTCGTACCGAGAAGGTCACCCTGGACGACGGACGTCAGCTCGACGAGCCGGACCCGCGCCACCACGGCCAACGCACCCACGACGCACTGGAAGAGGTCTGCGACCGGCTCCTGCGCTCCGGGACCCTGCCCGACTCCGGCGGGACGCCCGCCACCGTCATCGTCACGATCACCGAGGCCGAGCTGCGCGCGAGGAGAGGCTCCGGCACCACCAGCGACGGCACCCCGTTGTCCGCCGACGCCGTGATCGGTCTCGCCGGTTCCGCCGACGTCGTCACCGTGCTCCTCAGCCCTCTCGGCGCCGTCCTGGACCTCGGCCGCACCCGACGGTGCGCCAGCCCCACCCAGACGCTCGC
>CAXULL010000016.1:0-100023 GCA_964251895.1 uncultured Friedmanniella sp. | reverse complement strand
CGTGGTCCGCGACGCCGAGGCGCGGCGGCTGGCCGACACGTGGACCCAGCCGAACGTGGCCGCCGTGCTGGTCCAGGCGCTCCGGTTGTCGCACGGTGAAGCGGCTCGCCGGGTCCGGGCCGCGGAACAGGTCTGCGACCGGGTCGCGATGACCGGGGAGCCTCTCGCCCCGCTACGCCCGGCGCTCGCCGCCGCTCAGCGGGCCGGCGAGGCGAGTCCTGAGCAGGTTGACGTGTGCGTCCGCGCCATCGCCTCGGTCGACCACCGCGGGTTCGACCCGGCCGACCTCGACACGGCCGACGAGCTGCTGGCCGGCTTCACGCGAACGTTCGAGCCCAAGCGGCTGCGCGACCTCGCGGCTCAGGTCGTCGAGCGCATCGACCCCCGACGGCACAGTCCCGCAGGAACGCGTGAACACCGACCGGCGCCACCTCGCGCTCCGCCGGTTGCGCGACGGCATGTACGACGTCGAAGGGCGCCTGACCGGTTCGGTCGGGGCGAAGCTTCAGGCCGTTCTCGGCCCCCTCGCCAGGCCCCGCCTGGAGAAGGTCACTCTCGACGACGGACGCCAGGTCGACGAGCCCGACCCTCGGCACCACGGCCAGCGCACCCACGACGCGCTCGAAGAGGTCTGCGACCGGCTCCTGCGCTCCGGGACGCTGCCCGACTCGGGCGGCACCCCCGCGACCGTCATCGTCACGATCACCGAGGCCGCGCTGCGCGCCCGCCGTGGCAGCGGCACCACCAGCGATGGCACCCGGCTGTCCGTCGACGCCGTGATCGGCCTCGCCGACTCCGCCGACGTCGTCACCGTCCTGCTCAGCCCCCTCGGCGCCGTGCTCGACCTCGGCCGCACCCGCCGCTGCGCCAGCCCTGCTCAGACCCTGGCGCTCATCGCGCGGGACCTGGGCTGCAGCTTTCCCGGCTGCGCACGCCCGCCCGAGTGGTGCGAACGGCACCACGTCGTCGCCTGGGTCGACGGGGGAGCAACGGACGTCGCCAACCTGACCCTCCTGTGCAGCTACCACCACCACAACTTCGCCGCCCGCGGCTGGACCTGCCTCATGACCGACGGCCTGCCCACCTGGAAGCCCCCGAAGTGGATCGACCCGGAGCAAAGACCCATCCGCAACACCCGCATCACCGCCCGACGGCTCACCGGCCAGCTGAGGACCTGAAGGTCAGCGTGGGAGCAAGGTCCTCCGGACCCTCTCGCCTCGTGGGCTGGCAGAGGACCGGATCAGACGGAGACGTCCGCCCGTCGCCGTTCGCGCTCGCCGTCCTCGTTGTCGCACAGCGTGCGGCCGTCGGTGAACAGGACGCCGTCGGCGAACCGGGCCTCGACCTGGCCGCCGCTGAACTGCTCGGTGTAGAGACGGGCGTAGAGACCGCCGAGGGCCAGGAGCTCGGCGTGGGTGCCCTGCTCGACCAGCTCGCCGTCCTCGAGGCCGAAGATGACGTCGGCGTTCTGGATGGTGGAGAGGCGGTGGGCGATCGCGATGGTCGTCCGGCCCTTGGTCGCGCGCTCGAGGGCCTCCTGGACCAGCCGCTCGGTCTCGGTGTCCAGCGCCGACGTGGCCTCGTCGAGGATCAGCACCCGGGGGTCCATCAGGAACACCCGCGCGATCGCCAGCCGCTGCTTCTCACCGCCCGACAGCCGGTACCCGCGCTCCCCCGTGATCGTCGCGTAGCCGTCGTCGAAGCTCATGATCCGCTCGTGGA
Organism: uncultured Friedmanniella sp.; assembly: GCA_964251895.1. Classification (GTDB taxonomy): domain Bacteria; phylum Actinomycetota; class Actinomycetes; order Propionibacteriales; family Propionibacteriaceae; genus Microlunatus. The sequence continues at coordinate 98,301 of CAXULL010000016.1, read as the reverse complement.
TGTTCGCGTTGCGCGCCGCCTCCTCGACCTCGGCCTCGGTCGCCGCCGGGCGTGCGTACGCGATGTTGTCGTAGATCGTGCCGTGGAACAGGTAGGGCTCCTGCGTCACCATGCCGACGGTCTGGGCGAGCGAGTCCATCGTGAGGTCGCGGACGTCGACGCCGTCGACGAGCACCGCGCCCTCGGTGACGTCGTAGAAGCGCGGGACGAGGTAGGTCATCGTCGTCTTGCCGGACCCGGAGGGACCGACGATCGCTGCGAGCTGGCCGGGGCGCACGGACAACGACAGGTGCTTCAGCGTCCAGCTGTCGCTCGGCGGCCGCGGCTCGGACGACTCGTCGCTCGCGCGGGGCACGGTCGCCTCGCGCTCGCCGGCGAACCGGGGACCCCGACCGGCCGGTGCGGTGAGCTCGCGCGGCTGCGGGTAGCGGAACCACACGTCGGCGAACTCCACCGAGCCGCCCGTCGGACCGTCCGGAAGGGCCTGCGCCCCGGGGCGTTCGACCACCGCGGGCTCGAGGTCGAGGTACTCGAAGATCCGCCGGAACAGCGCCAGCGACGTCTGCACGTCGAGCGTGACCCGCATCAGCTGGATGAGCGGCATCTGCAGCCGGGCCTGCAGCGTGGTGAAGGCCACGAGCGTGCCGGCGGTCAAGGCGGTCGCACCCACGCTGACCCGGCCGGTGATGATGAAGCCGGCCGCGAGGTAGATGAGCGCGGGCGTGATCGCGAAGAACGTCTGGACGAGGGCGAAGAACGCCCGGCCGGTCATGGCCTGCTCCACCTGGAGCCGCGTCTGGCGCGCGTTCTCCTCGCGGTAGCGCTGCACCTCGGAGTCGGCGCGGTTGAAGACCTTGGCCAGCAGGATGCCGGAGACCGAGAGCGACTCCTCGGTGATCGCCGTCATCTCCGACAGCGACTCCTGGGTGCGCCGGGCCAGGCGCTGGCGCCGCCGGCCCACCCGCAGCTGCAGCCAGACGAACAGCGGCATCAGCACGAGCGTGATGATCGTGAGCTGCCAGCTGAGCAGCACCATGGCGATGAACGCCGAGATCACCGTCACGGAGTTCTGCACGATGGTCGTCGCGGTGTCGGTGAGGACGGTCCGCACGCCGCTCACGTCGTTGGCCAGCCGCGACTGGATCGCGCCGGTCTTGGTCGCGGTGAAGAAGGCCAGCTCCATCTTCTGCAGGTGCGCGAAGAGGTCGCCGCGGAGGTCGGCCATGGCCGAGTTCCCGATGGTGCTGGTCAGCAGGTTCTGCCCGATGCCGATGAGCGCGGTCGCGACCGGGACGACGCACAGCCCGGCGACCAGCCAGCCGAGCAGGTGGAAGTCGGCCGGGCGCCCGTCGGGCGGAAAGAGCGCATCGTCGAACACGGCCTTGGTCAGGAACGGCGCGAGGATGCCGAGCAGCGCGGAGAGCACCACGGCCAGCAGGACCAGCACGATCTTGTTGCGGTACGGGGCGAGCATCCGCGCGATCCGCCGGAGGGTGGTCTGCGAGCCGTCGTCACCCGCGGCGCCCGCGCCGTGGGCGGCCGGCACCATGGTCGCGTCCGTCACGCGGCGAGCCTAGTGCTGGCCCCCGACCCGAGGGCGTCGTGCCGGACCCACGGCGCCGCCGATGCTTCTTGGCCCACCGCCGATCCTCCCGAGGCCGCTACCGGTACTCCTTGGGCAACGGCGGCGCGTACTCGCTGCGGGTGCTGGTACGGAGCCCCAGCTTGACCATCGACTCGACCAGCACGACGGCAGCACCGACGCCGTCGATGACCGGGACGCCGACCTGCTCGGACACGTCGTGGCAGAAGTCGGCCATGCCGGCGCAGCCGAGCACCACCGAGTCGGCCTCGTCGTGCTCGACGGCACGGCGGCACAGGTCCACAACGAGCTTGCGGGCGTCGGAGGCGGGGTCGTCCAGCTCGAGGACCGGCACCTCGCAGGCGTAGATGCTGCGGCAGTGCGCGGCGAACCCGTAGCGCTGCACGAGGTGCTCGGCCTGCCCCATCGTCCGGGCCAGCGTGGTGACCACGCTGAAGGAGCGGCCGAGCATCGTCGCCAGGTGGAACCCGGCCTCGGCGATCCCCACCACCGGGCCCGACGCCAGCTCGCGGGCCGCGTCCAGGCCGGGGTCGCCGAAGCAGGCGATGACGAAGCCGTCGACCCCGTCCGCCTCCGCCGCCGCGATCTCGGCCAGCAGACCGGGCACGGCGAGCGCCTCGTCGTAGTGGCTCTCGATCGAGGCCGGTCCGTGCGCGTTCGTGAGGGCCACGACCTCGGTCGAGGCGTCGACCACGCCGCGCGCCGCGGTGGCGATCGTGGCGGTCATCGACTCCGTGGTGTTGGGGTTGATCACGCCGATGCGACGCCGCGCACCGACCCCGCTTCCGGCAGCGCCGAGCGTCACTGGCCCACGCCGCTCGTCGCCACCTCGACGTCACGGTCGAGGTGCGCGATGCGCGGGTTGACGCGCTCGAGCAGGGTGAAGGCCGCGAAGCCGAGCCCGCAGCCGACGAACCAGCTGAAGTCACCGGCGTGCGACAGGATCGCGCTGCTCGAGTCGGCCCAGACCACGCCGCCCACGAGCACCAGGATGATCGCGGGCACGCCGCCGACGAGGACCGAGGCGACCGCGTTCGGGTTGTAGCCGTTGCGGAACCAGTAGCGCTTCGCCGTGTCCATCGAGTACAGGTCGTCGACCCACACCCGCTGGCGGCTGACCACGTAGTAGCCGGAGATCAGGATCCCGAACAGGGGGCCGATCAGCGCTCCGAGGATGCCGAGGGTGAAGAGGATGCCCTCGTCGCTGTTGTACCAGTTCCACGGCGTCAGCAGGACGGAGCCGACCGCGGCGATCATGCCACCCATGCGCCAGCTGATCTTCTTGGGGTTGACGTTGGAGAAGTCGAAGGCCGGGGAGATGAAGTTGGCCACGATGTTGATGCCGACCGTCGCGATGACGAAGGTGAGACCGCCGAGCAGGATCGCGAAGGCGGAGTCGATCCGCTGGACGGTCTGGATCGGGTCGGTGATCATCTCGCCGAACACGGGCACCGTGGCCGACGCGGTGACGACGGTGAGGATCGAGAAGAAGAGGAAGTTCAGCGGCAGCCCGAGCCAGTTGCCCTTGCGGACCGCCTTGAACGAGCGGGCGTAGCGGGAGAAGTCACCGAAGTTGAGCATCGGGCCCGAGAAGTACGAGACCACCGCTGCGATCGCCGCGATCATCACCGGGATCGAGGCCGCGAGCCCGAGCTGCTGGGTCGAGAGGTTGAGGCTGATGTTGCCGATGCCGGCCTTCGCCACCAGGTAGACGCAGAGGATGATCATGACCACGTACACCGCCGGGCCGGCCCAGTCGATGAAGCGCTTGATCGCCTCCATGCCGCGCCAGAACACGGCGGCCTGGGCGACCCAGAGGATCGCGTAGCAGAGGTAGCCGAGCGGCGACAGGCCGAGGAAGGTCGTGCCGTTGAGGGCGGCCGAGAAGCCGGGCGCGAACTTGAGGAAGATGATCATGAGCGACGTCGCCGCCAGGTAGGTCTGCACGCCGTACCAGGCGATGGCGATGCAGCCCCGGATGATGGCCGGGATGTTCGCGCCGCGGACGCCGAAGATCGCGCGGTTGATCACCGGGTACGGCACGCCGGTCACCTGGCTCGGCTTGGCCACCAGGTTGCAGAAGAACATGACGATGCCGATGCCGATCACCAGCGCGACGAGCACCTGCCAGGCCGCGATCCCGAGGCTGAACAGGGCGCCCGCGGTGACGTAGCCGCCGACGCTGTGCACGTCCGACATCCAGAACGCGAAGATGTTGTACGACGACCAGGTCTGCTTGCGCAGCGGGGCGAGGTCGGTGTTCGCCAGCCGGTCGTCGTACTCCGGCTTGACCAGGCCGTCACCGCCCGGATGGCCGGCCGACTCGAGGACGTCGTGGTGCGCAGGTGCGGTGTCGGTCATGGGGGCCTCCCGAGGAGTGACGCTTTCCCGTCACGCTAGGGATGCCCCGCGACGCAGGAGTTTCGTACGTGTAACAGATCTTCACCGTCTCGTACCGGTCTGGTATCGCGGTCCCGTGCTCGACCCGCCGCCGCTAGGACGTGGCCGACGACCTGGAGCGGGCCTTCGCGACGATCCGGCCCACGGTTCCCAGCGAGCGGGTCGTCGCGCTCACGCCGACGACCTTGCCGAAGCCGGCCGCCAGCCTGCTGTCGGCGATCCCGTCGCCGTAGTGCACCCACACCTCGCGTCCCGCGACCACGGACGGCTCCGACCCGGTCGCGACCTCGGCGATCCGGTCGGCGACCCCGTCCGGTGCCGGCCCGGTGAGGAACGCGACGGTCACCTGGCTCGGCGACCCCTCCGGGAACGGGTTCTGCTCGAGGAGCGCCGCGAGCTCGGCCGTCGAGCGGACGGTCACGTCGATCTGCTTCCCGTGCTCGCGCTCCAGCGCGGCGGCGACCTCCCGCTCGACCTCCTCGGCCGGCTTCGCCGTGGTGAGGACCAGGTTGCCGCTGTTGACCCACGTCCAGACGTCGTCGTAGCCGAGCTCGCGCCCGAGCTCGGCCAGCCGCGTCATGGACACCTTGCGGTGCGGCCCGAGGTTCACCCCGCGCAGGAAGGCGACGTACGTGGTCACGCGCTCATCCTGCCCGTGCCCGCTCTTCGCCTCCGAGGACCCAGTGGCGTGGTGCGCCACTAGCCTCGGCGGGTGGAGACGATGGAGCGGGCGGACTGGGAGCGCCGTGCCGCGGCGCACGCGACCCGGGTCGACGCCCTCGTCGCCCCCCATCTGGCCCGCCGCGCGACCGGGGTCGCGCACCCCGTCCACGACTTCCTGTTCACCTACTACTCCCAGCGCCCGGCGCAGCTGCGCCGCTGGCACCCGGGTTGGGGCACCCGGCTGCTCGACGCGGCGGACCACGACCAGCTCAAGGGGTACGCCGACGGGGCGGTCACGGCCGACCATGTCGCCTCGCAGCGCCCGCTCGTGGCGTCGCTGCAGCGGTTGCTGTCCGCGACGGCGTCCCGGCCAGCCCACCTGGGGTGCTTCGGGATGCACGAGTGGGCGATGGTCTACCGGCTCGGACCCGACGAGACCCGGCACGCGGCCTGGCCGCTGCGGCTCGGCTCCGCGGGCACCGACAGGGTCGTGGCGTCGCACCGGGTCGCCTGCTCCCACTTCGACGCGTACCGCTTCTTCACGGCCCCGGCCCGCGGGCTCAACACGCTGCACCCCACCGCCACCGACCGGGCCGAGCACGAGCAGCCGGGCTGCCTGCACGCCGGGATGGACCTCTACAAGCACGCCTTCCGGCTGACCCCCATGATCGCCAGCGAGCTGGTCGCCGACTGCTTCGAGCTGGCCCGCGACATCCGCCTGCTCGACATGCGCGCGGCGCCGTACGACCTCACCTCCCTCGGGGTCGAGCCGCTGCCCGTGGAGACGGCGACGGGCAAGGCGGAGTACGCCGCCGCGCAGCGCGGGTTCGCCGAGCGGGGCGCCCCGCTGCGGGCGCGGCTGGTCGAGGTGTGCGAGCGGCTGCTCGCCGTCTGACCCGCCGGGGCGCTGCGTCGAGCGGCCGCGGGTCGGACGAGGTCGCCGGAGGCTCTAGACGCCGACGAGCCTGCCGGGGCGGTTGCGGATGAAGACGGCCCAGGTGACGGCGACACAGATCGCGTAGAAGACGATGAAGGTGATGTACGCGCCGTCGCCGTTCTTCAGGGTCAGGAACGACTGGCGGAAGGCCAGGTTGACCAGGACGCCGCCGAAGGCGCCGATCGCGCCGGCGAGGCCGATGAGGGCCCCGGAACGTCGCCGGGCCAGCGTGTCGGCCGCCTCGCGCGGGGTGCCGTCGGCCACCGAGAGGTCGGCCTTGGCATGGAAGATCGCCGGGATCATCTTGTAGACGCTGCCGTTGCCGATCCCGCTGAAGACGAACAGGATGACGAAGCCCGTGATGAAGACGGGCAGCGAGCTCGCCCGCGAGGCGAGCAGCACGATCACCGCGCCGACGGCCATGATCACGAAGTTGACGCAGCTGACGATCGAGCCGTGGTAGCGGTCGGCGAGCCGGCCGCCGATCGGGCGCACGAGCGAGCCGAGCAGCGGGCCGAGGAACGTCAGCGCCGCCGCCTTCACCGGCACCGGGAACTGGCTCGGGAACTGCACCAGCAGGACCTGGCCGAAGGCGAAGCCGAAGCCGATGAACGAGCCGAACGTGCCGATGTACAGCAGCGCCACGACCCAGGTCTCACGGTGGCCGGTGACCTCGCGGATGGCGCCCTTCGCGTTCGAGTTCTGGGTCAGGTTGTCCATGGTCAGCGCCGCGCCGAGCGCCGCCAGGAGGATCAGCGGGATGTAGACGGCGACCAGCGCGCGCGGGTGGGTGACCCCGACGGTGGCCAGGACGACCAGCCCGACGAGCTGGACGACCGGCACACCGAGGTTGCCGCCACCGGCGTTGACGCCGAGCGCCCAGCCCTTGAGCCGCTTGGGGTAGTAGGCGTTGATGTTGGTCATCGACGACGCGAAGTTCCCGCCCCCGACGCCGGCGAGCAGCGAGACGACGAGCAGCGTGCCGAACGAGACCCCGGGCTTCAGCACGACCGCGATGGCGATCGTCGGGATCAGCAGCAGCAGCGCGGCGACGATGGTCCAGTTGCGCCCGCCGAAGGTGCCGACCGCGAAGGTGTAGGGGATCCGCAGCACGGCCCCGACCAGCGTCGGCAGGGCGGTGAGCAGGAACTTCTGGGCGGGGTCGAAGCCGTAGGCGGGCCCGAGGAACAGCACGAGCACCGACCACAGGCTCCAGACCGAGAAGCCGATGTGCTCGCTGATCACCGAGAAGATCAGGTTGCGCCGGGCGATCGGCGCTCCGGTCCGCGCCCAGAACTCGGGGTCCTCCGGACGCCAGTCGCTGATCCAGCGGCCGCCGAGCTGCTTCTGTGCCGCGTTGCTGAGGTGGGAGGTGGAGAGGTCGGTCGACATGGGTTCTTCCCTGTACGTCGGAGGGAGTGCGTGGGAGAGGGTGCGTCGGAGGCGGGAGCCGAGGGCGGGACGGTCAGACGGTGAGGACGATCTCCTCGCCGTCCAGGCGGACGTCGTAGTGCTGAAGCGGCGGCAGCCCGCTCGTGGAGCAGCCGGTGTCGAGGTCGAACGCGTTCAGGTGCAGCGGGCAGAGGACGACCCTGAGGTCGGTCTGCCCGTCGGCGATCGGGCCGCCGCGGTGCGTGCACACCGCCGAGAGCGCGCGGACCCGGCCGTCGCGGATCCGGAACACGGCCACCTGCTGGCCCGCGACGTCGAACGCGCGACCCTCGCCGTAGGGGACCTGCTCGATCGAGCCCAGCCGGTGCTCGACGCCGGGCCGGACCTCGGCCGGCGCGCTCACCACGCACCGCCCAGCAGCTCGTTCGCCCGGTTGGCGGGGACGTGCGGCAGCACCTCGAGCGGGAGCGCCGTGCGGAACTGGCCCGGCGTCATCGGGTCCTTGCCCTGGGTCCACGGGTCGACGTGGGTGTCGGCGTGCAGCTGGACCGCGGCGTCGAGACGTTCCGCGATGCCCTCGGAGTCCTCGACCACCACGGCCCGGACGTGCTCGATCCCGACCCGCGGCACCCACGCGTACGTCCGCTCGAGCCAGCTCGCACTCTCGCGGTAGTACTGCAGGAACCGCCCGGTGATCGTCTTCGCCTCGTCCGCGGTGTCGACCGTGCAGAGCAGGTCGCCCTTGCGGATGTGCGCACCGGCGGCGCCGCCGACGTAGATCTCCCAGCGCCCGCCCTCGATCGCGACGATCCCGACGTCCTTGCAGAGCGACTCGGCGCAGTTGCGGGGGCAGCCCGAGACGGCGAGCTTCATCTTGGCCGGCGACTCCATCCCCTGCATCCGGGTCTCGATCTCCACCCCGAGCTTGGTCGAGTCCCCGGTGCCGAAGCGGCAGAACTCCTGCCCGACGCAGGTCTTGACCGTCCGGAACGACTTGCCGTATGCGTAGCCCGACGGCATGTCCAGGTCGGCCCAGACGCCGGGCAGGTCCTCTTTCTTGATCCCCAGGAGGTCGATCCGCTGGCCACCGGTGAGCTTGACCATCGGCACCGCGTACTTGTCGGCCACGTCGGCGATGCGCCGCAGCTGCTCGGCGGTGGTCACCCCGCCGCGCATCTGCGGGACCACGGAGAAGGTGCCGTCGCGCTGGATGTTGGCGTTCACCCGGTCGTTGATGAACCGGGAGTCCTTCTCCTCGACGTAGTCCTCGCCCCACATCATCTTGAGCAGCGAGGCGAGCCCCATCTTCGACCTCGCGTCCTCCGCGCCGTCGGGGGCGAGCGCCGCGAACACGGCCGACGGGGTCATCAGCCGCTCCTCGCGGATGATCTCCATCAGCGGCGCCTTGGCCATCGGGATGCCCGGCACGTAGTACGCGGCGGCCGGGTCCTCCTCCACCGCACCGCCGGCGGCGTGCTCGACCAGCTGCGCCACCAGGCCCTTGCAGGTGCCGCAGCCCTTGCCGGCGCGCGTCTTGTCCATCACACCGGAGACGGTCTTGCAGCCGCCGTGGACGCAGTCGACGATCGCCTTCTTGGAGACGCCGTTGCAGTTGCAGACCTGGGCGTCGTCGGCGAGCTCGGCGACGCCGACCTCCTCGCTCGGTCCGCCGAGGTCGAACATCAGCTCCACGCGCTGCTCGGGCAGGGCCAGGCCCCGGTCGAACGCCTGCTGCAGGAACGCGACCTTGGAGCTGTCACCGAGCAGGGTGGCGCCGACGATCTTGTCGTCGCGGATGACGATCGACTTGAACACGCCGCGCTTCGGCTCGGAGAAGACGATGTGCTCGTCGGTCTCCTTCTCCGGCGAGGTGAGCCCCATCGAGGCGACGTCCACGCCGGCGACCTTCAGCTTGGTCGCGGTCCGCGAGCCGAGGTAGGCCGCCGTCGGGTCGGCCCCGGTGATCTGGTCGGCGAGCACGACCGCCTGCTCCCACAGGGGCGCGACCAGCCCGTAGACCTCTCCCCGGTGCTGCACGCACTCCCCCACCGCGTAGACGTCCTCCTCGTCGACCACGCGCATCGCGTCGTCGACGACGATGGCGCGCTCCACCGTCAGCCCGCTGAGCAGGGCGACCTCGGTGTTCGGACGGATGCCGGCGGCGACGACCACCAGGTCGCACTCGATCTCGGCGCCGTCCTTGAGCCGCAGGCCCCGCACCTTGTCGGGTCCCCAGACCGCGGTGCTCCGGTTGCCGCAGACGACGTGGATGCCGAGCGCCTCCATGCTCTGGCGCAGGATCTCCCCGCCCTCGGGACCGAGCTGGGCGTTCATCAGGTGCTTCGGCGAGTGCACGACGGTGACGTCCAGGCCGTAGTGCTGCAGACCCCGCGCGGCCTCCAGCCCGAGCAGACCGCCACCGATGACCACCGCGCGGTGGTGCTCGTCGTGGGTCGCGTACTCGATCATCGCCCGGGTGTCGTCGATGGTCCGGAAGGCGAACACCCCCGGGAGCAGCGTGCCGTCCGCGCTGCCCTGCAGACCCTCCATCGGCGGCATGAACGACCGGCTCCCGGTCGCGATGATCAGCTCGTCGTACGGCTCGGTCCGGCCGTCGTCGGTGATCACCAGCCTGGCGTAGCGGTCGATCCGGTCGACCCGGACGCCGGCGTGCAGCGTGATCGCGTTCTCGGAGTACCACTCGAGCGTGTTGAGGTAGATGTCGTCGTGGCTCTCCTCGCCCGACAGGACGTGACTGAGCATGATCCGGTTGTAGTTGCCGTACGGCTCGTCGCCGAACATCGTGATGTCGAACAGCTCGGCGCCACCACGGGCGAGGATCTCCTCCACCGCCCGCGCACCGGCCATGCCGTTGCCGATCACGACGAGGCGGCGCTTGACCGCCTCGTTCCCCGAGCCCGTCGACGCGCGTCGTGCGAGCGCCGTCATCAGTGCTCCACCAGACCCAGGTCGACCACGAGGGTGCCGGTCAGCCCCTCCGGGGCGAGGAGCCGCAGCTCGACCACCGAACCGCCGTCGATGTCCTCGACCACGCGCAGCGGCACGTGCACGTCGGCCTTGGCGCCGATCGGGAAGTAGCGCATCGCGACGCCGTCGCGCATCAGCACGAGGCTCACCAGCTCGTCGCTGGAGTTGCCGCCGCGGAAGTACAGCGCCTGGCTCACCACGCCCTCGGGGACCACGTGGGTGAGCTCCGGCGAGATCGGCGCGGGCTTGTCCATCCCGGCGCCCTCGAAGGGGAACACACCTTGCAGGAAACGGTTCTGGGCGAGCATCGGGAGGTCCTTACGTCGGCTGGGGTGGAGTCTCTGGTTGAGCGTCGGTGGCGTGGGGGCGGACAGGGCGGTGTGGACCGGCGGGCGGGTCAGCAGCTCGTCGTCGTCGGGGGCGCCGAGGCGCGCCACCGCGACGGCGCAGACCTTGAAGGCGGGCATCTTCGACTGCGGGTCGAGCGCCGGGTTGGTGAGCGCGTTCGCCGCCGAGGCGCCACCCCAGTGGAAGGGCACGAACACGGTGTCGGCCCGGATGTCCTCGCTGACCTGCGCCCGGAACGTGGCCGCCCCGCGCCGGGTGCTGAGCAGCACGATGTCGCGGTGGCCGATCTGCAGGCGCCGCGCCAGGTCGGGGTGCAGCTGCACCTCGGGCTGCACCGACGACTGGCTGGGCGCCGGCACCCGCCGGGTCTGCGTGCCGCTCTGGTACTGCGCCATCAACCGACCGGTCGTCAGCAGGTACGGGTAGTCGGCGTCGGGCGTCTCGGCCGGCTCGGTGTGCTCGACGCGCCGGAACGACGCCCGCCCGTCCGGGGTGGGGAACGAGTCGACGAAGAGCCGCGGCGTGCCCGGGTGCGGCGAGCCGCCGTCGGCCGTGGTGTCCGGGCAGGGCCAGAAGACGCCCTGCTCGGCGTCGATGCGCTCGAGGCTGATGCCCGAGTAGTCGGCGAGCCCGCCGGCGCTGGCCCGCCGCAGCTCGGCGTACACCGTGTGCGGGTCGGCCGAGAAGTACCGCCCACGGCCGAGCCGCTCCGCGACCTGCTGCATGACCCAGAGGTCGTCGTGGACACCCTCGGGCGGCGCCAGGGCCTGCCGGCGGCGGATCACCCGGCCCTCGAGGTTGGTCATCGTGCCCTCCTCCTCGGCCCACTGGGCCGTGGGGAGCACGACGTCCGCGAGCTCGGCGGTCTCGGAGAGGAAGATGTCCGAGACGACGAAGAAGTCCAGGTCCCTGATCCGCGCCGTGACGCGGTTGACGTCGGGGGCCGAGACGACCAGGTTCGACGCCATCAGGACCAGCGCCCGGACGCCGCCGTCGGTGCCCATCCGGTCGAGCATCTCGAACGCCGACACCCCCGGCCTCGGCAGCTCGTCGGGGTCGATCCCCCACACCGCGGCGACGTGCGCGCGGTCCGCGGGGTTGTCGAGCTTGCGGTAGCCGGGCAGCTGGTCGGCCTTCTGCCCGTGCTCGCGCCCGCCCTGCCCGTTGCCCTGCCCGGTCACGGTGCCGTAGCCGGACCACGGCCTGCCGGGCAGCCCGAGCGCGAGGGCGAGGTTGATCCAGGCCTGCGCGGTGGCCGTGCCGTTGCTGTGCTGCTCCGCGCCGCGCGCGGTCAGGATCATGGCGCTCTCCGCCGTCAGCGCGTCCAACGTCCGCTGCAGCTGGTCGACCCCGACGCCGGTGATCCGCTCCACCCGGTCGGGCCAGTACGAGGCCACGCTCGCCCGGACGGCGGCGAAGCCCTTCGTGCGACGGGCGATGTAGTCGTCGTCCAGCGAGCCCTGCTTCACCGCGAGGTGCAGCAGCCCGTTGGCCAGGGCCAGGTCGGTGCCCGGCACCGGCGCGAGGTGCAGGGTCGCGCCCGCGGCGGTCGCCGTCCGGCGCGGGTCGACGACGACGTGGGTCGCGCCGGTGGCCCGACCGGCGTCGAGGTGCTGCATGGCCGGGGGCATGGTCGCGGCCGGGTTCGAGCCGACGAGCAGCACCGTCCGGGCACGGGCCACGTCCGACAGCGGGAAGGGCAGGCCGCGGTCGACGCCGAATGCCTGGTTCGACGCCGTCGCGGCCGAGCTCATGCAGAAGCGGCCGTTGTAGTCGATCATCGCGGTGCCCAGCGCCACCCGGGCGAACTTGCCGAACGCGTACGCCTTCTCGTTGGTCAGCCCGCCGCCGCCGAAGCAGCCGACCGCGTCGCGCCCGTACGTCTCCTGCGCGCCCCGGATCCCGTCGACGACCTGACCCAGCGCCTCGTCCCAGCCGGCCGGGCGGAACAGGCTGGTCCGGTCGCCGCGCACCGTGCGCACCAGCGGGGTCAGCAGCCGCTGCGGGTGGTCGAGCAACGAGGTCGCCGTCCAGCCCTTGGAGCACAGCCCGCCCAGGTTCGTGGGGAAGTCCGGCTGCGGCTCGAGCTCGAGCTCGAGCGGCCCCGGCATGCCGCGGACGGTCGAGCGCAGCTCGATCCCGCACTGCAGCGAGCAGTACGGGCAGTGCGTCTGGGTGGCCCCGGGTGTGGGCGTGCCGCTCACGCCTTCATGGTTGGGCAGCGCTGTTACGACGCGGGGGTACCGGCGGTTACGGGGCGTTCACCGATCGCTCACACCGATCAGGGGTGCACGTGAGGCCCGAGGAGAGCCCCTGGGACCCGTGCGAACGGGCGGTGTTACGGGCGCGTGACGCCGAGATCACCGCGACGTGGCAGCGAGCCGCCCACGTCGTAGCCACGAGTTACCCGCAGGAAATCGACGGGTAACGCCGGCTTCCTAGGGTGAGGCCTACCCGAGCCACCCCGATGGCTCACGTCTGCAGGAGGTGGCTGCCGTGCAGCTCGACCTCGACGTCACCGACCGCAGGGTCGTCGTCCTCGGCACCGCCAACGGCTCTCGCCGTGCCGTCGCACGGTTCGTCGGCGGTGGTGCCCGCGTCACCCTCGTGTCGACCGACGGCGCGCCGACCGCCCGGATCGGCACCGTCCGCCGCGTGGCGGCACCTCACGTCAGCGACACCGCAGGGCTGCTGCGCCTCGTCGGGCCGGCCTGGCTCCTGGTGTCGGTCGACCCGCCGGCCGCGCTGCGCGAGCGGTTCGCCGAGCTGGCCGGGCACCTCAAGGTCATGACCACGGCGGAGGCGCCGGCCGCGACCACCGGTTCCGTCACGCTCGTGGGTGGGGGGCCCGGGCGCACCGGCCTCCTGACGCTCGAGGCCGTCGAGGCCCTGGCCGCCGCCGACGCCGTCTTCTACGACCGCCTCGCGCCCACCGACGACCTGGCCGGGCTGGCCCCTGCCGCCGAGCTCGTCGACGTCGGCAAGTCACCGTTCCACCACAAGGTCGAGCAGCGCTCGATCGAGGAGCAGCTCGTCGACCGGGCCCGGTCGGGCCAGTCGGTCGTGCGGCTGAAGGGCGGCGACCCCTTCGTCTTCGGCCGCGGCGGCGAGGAGATGCTCGCCTGCCTCGCCGCGGGTGTCCAGGTCCGGGTCGTGCCCGGCGTCAGCAGCGCCGTCGCCGTGCCGGCCGCCTGCGGCATCCCGGTCACCCACCGCGGGCTGAGCCACGCGTTCACGGTGATCTCAGGTCACCAGCGCCCGACCGAGGCCGAGCTGGAGGGGCTGACGCGGCTGGGCGGCACGATCGTCGTGCTGATGGGGATCGTCAACCTCGAGCAGATCGCGACCGGGCTGCTGCGCGCGGGCATGGACCCGGCCACGCCGGCCGCCGTCGTCGAACGCGCCTACTCCGACTCCCAGCGCAGCACGTTCAGCCGCCTCGGCACCCTGGCCCCCGACGCCCGACGCCTGCAGGTGGCCTCCCCCGCCGTCGTCGTCATCGGTGCGGTCGTCGGCGTCGCCCCCGAGCTCGCGGACGCCGCCCGTCTGATCGACCACCTGCCCGAGTGGGCCGGTGCCCTCGCTCCCGAGCCCGCCCGTTCCGGCGACGACGCGGTCGACCGGTCGAGCCCGTGACCACCAGGACCGGCCCCCGGACCACCCGGGCCGCGGCGCCGTACGCCCGCCCGGCCGGCCTGCGCGTCGACGAGCTCCGCGGGTTCCGCATCGGGGTCACCTCCGACCGTCGCTCGGGCGACCTCATCGCCGCGCTCGAGCGACGTGGGGCCCAGGTGCTGCACGCCCCCGCGCTCAAGATCGCGCCGAACGAGCAGGACGCGGCGCTGATCACCGACACCCGCACGCTGATCCGGACGCGGCCGGAGGTCGTGCTGGTGACCACCGGCTACGGCATGCGGCGCTGGTTCGAGGTCGCCGACGCCGCCGGCCTGGGCGCCGAGCTCACCGCCGTGCTGGACCAGGCGCGGATCTTCGCCCGCGGCCCCAAGGCGATCGGTGCCGTCCGGGCCGCCGGGCTCCTGGACGCCCAGCTGACCGAGACCGACACGACGGCCGCCCTGGTCGACGCGGTGACCGGCTCCGACCTGACCGGGCGCCGGGTGGCGATCCAGCTGCACGGCTTTACCGACGACGAGCAGCTGCGGCGTCTGCGCGAGGTCAGCGCCGAGGTCGTGACCGTGACGCCGTACCGGTGGATCCGTCCGGCGGGCAGCGACCGGCTGCCGCGCCTGATCGAGGCCGCGTGCTCGCGCCAGCTCGACGCGATCACCTACACGAGCGCCCCGGGCGCGACCGCCACGCTCGAGACGGCGTACGGGATGGGCCTGGGGCCGGCGTTCGTCGAGGCGCACGTCGACCACGTCACCGCCGCCGCGGTGGGACCGGTGACCGCGCAGCCGCTGGTCGACGCGGGGATCGTCCCGATCGTCCCGGAGCGCTACCGGCTCGGCGCGCTGATCCGCCTCGTCTGCGAGGACCTCGCCGTCCACCACGTGCAGGTCTACCGCGCGCACGACACCCTCATCGAGGTACGCGGCCGCAGCGTGTCCGTCGGCAGCCGCAGCGTGCTGCTCGGCCCGAGCGCGCTGGCGCTGTTCAAGGCGCTGGCCGCCGCCGACGGGGTCGTCTCGCGCCACAACCTCGTCGCCACCCTGCCCGAGCAGCTCGACGACCACGCGCTCGAGGTGGCGATGAGCCGGCTGCGCCGCGCGCTCGACGTCCCCGGGCTCATCACCACCGTCGTCAAGCGCGGCTACCGCTTCAACGGGGCCCGCGTCGACGCCTGAGCGCCGCTCTCCCGGACCGGCCGCGGACGGCCCCCGGGGGTGCGACGCTGGCGCGGTGACGCAGGACTCGCAGCCGGGGTATCCCCGGACGCCCGCGTACGGGCAGGGCTACCGGCCGGGTGGCGCCGGACCACGGACCGGGGCGACCTGGGCCGGACCGGTCGGGACACCACCCCCGCCCGCCGTGCCGCCGCCGCCCGTCTGGCCCTCGGTGGGTCTGTCGGTCGCGGTCAACCTGCTCAGCCTGGTCGGCGTGCTCGCGCTGCACTGGCCGGTCGGCAACGTGTTCCTGCTGCTGTGGGTCGAGAACCTGGTGCTCGGCCTGGCGACCCTGGTCCGGATCGGGACGGCGCAGAGGTCGGCGTCCGGGCAGGTGCGCACGGCACTGTTCTTCTGCGGGCACTACGGCCTCTTCTGCGTCGTGCACCTGGCCTTCGCGGCCTTCGTGGCGCTGCGGCTCGGCGCCGGTGCGACCCTGGTCCTGCTGGGACCGCCCGTGGCCCTGGTCGTGGTGCGCCACGTCGTGGAGCTCGCGACGACCTGGTTCGGCCCGCGCGGCCTGCGTCGCCGCACCACACCGGGCCAGGCCATGGGCGCGCCGTACGTCCGCACGGTCATCCTGCAGGTCGGCGTCATGGGGGCGTTCGCGCTCGTCCTGGTCGGGTTCGTCTCCCACCTGCCGGACTCGCCCTGGAGCGCGTTCGACCGAGCCGTGTCCGTGCTCCCGGGCCGGCTGGGACGCCCCGAGGTGCTCCTCGTGGTGGTCCTGCTGCTGGTCAAGTTCCTCGTCGATGTGGTGACGACGCGACGCGCCCTGCGCGTCCGCTGAGCCGAGGTCGCCGGACCACAGAGCCAGAATTCCCTAGCGCTACTGTCGGGTTCGTCGCGCGGCAGGAGCCGCGCACGTATGACGAGGAGACGTCCATGTCCGTGCTGCCCGAGGTGCTCGCCGCCAACGAGACGTACGTCGCCGAGTTCGGGGAGCGCGGCTCGCTGGCGCTCCCGCCGGCCCGCCACTTCGCCATCCTGACCTGCATGGACGCCCGGCTCGACCCGGCGAAGTACGCCGGGCTCAGCGAGGGCGACGCCCACGTCATCCGGAACGCCGGCGGCCGGGCGAGCGACGACGCGATCCGCTCGCTGGTCATCAGCTACAAGCTGCTCGGCACGGCCGAGTTCTTCGTGGTGCACCACACCGAGTGCGGGATGCAGTTCTTCACCGACGACGTCATGCGGGGCCTGCTGGCGCAGAGCCTCGAGACGGCCGCGCTCGACGAGAACGGGTTCCACGACGTCGGCACCGGGCCGGGCTCGACCGAGGGCGCGTACGTCGACTGGCTGACCATCGCCGACCTCGACCAGTCCGTCGTCGACGACGTCACCCGGATCCGGAACCACCCGCTCGTGCCCGCGAGCATCCCGGTCTACGGCTACACCTACGACGTCAAGACGGGGCGGCTCGTCGAGGTCGAGGCGGCCACGGCCGTCGGCGCGGCCTCGTAGCCTGCATGAACCACCGCGAGCGGTAGGTTGCCGCACCGGATCGTGACGATTCTGCGCGGCAACCCACCGCTCGTGAGTGCCCCGGCGGGTCGGACCCTCAGACCATCATCTGGCGGACGTCCGGGCCGATCGGGCGCGGGAGCGCGGAGGCGCCCGAGAGGAACTTGTCCACGCCGTTGGCGGCGGAGCGGCCCTCGGCGATCGCCCAGACGATGAGCGACTGGCCGCGCCCGGCGTCGCCGCAGACGAAGACACCCTCGACGTCGGTCGCGTAGTCGGCGTCGCGAGCGATGTTCCCGCGCGGGTCGAGCCCGACGCCGAGCTGCTCGACCAGCGTCTGCTTCTCCGGGCCGGTGAAGCCCATCGCGAGCAGCACGAGCTCGGCGGGGATCTCCTTCTCCGTGCCCTCGATCGCCTTCAGCTTGCCGCCCTCGAACACGACCTCGGACAGGACCAGCGTCTTGACGTTTCCCTGCTCGTCGCCGCGGAACTCCGACGTCGACACCGAGTAGACCCGCTCGCCCGACTCCTCGTGCGCCGAGCTGACCCGGTAGGTCATCGGGTAGGTCGGCCAGGGCTGGTTCTCGGGCCGGTCCGTCGGCGGCGTCGGCATGATCTCGAGCTGCGTGATCGAGGCCGCGCCCTGCCGGATCGCCGTACCGAGGCAGTCCGCACCCGTGTCGCCGCCGCCGATGATCACGACGTGCTTGCCGCGGGCGTCGATCTGGTTCTCCGGCGCCTTGCCGAGCGCGGCCCGGTTGCCCTGCGGCAGGAACTCCATCGCCTGGTGGATGCCGCCGAGCTCACGCCCGGGCACCGGCAGGTCACGCCCGACGGTCGAGCCGATCGCGATCACGACGGCGTCGTAGCGCTCCTTGAGCTGCGACCACGTGACCGAGCCGCCGACGTCGACGCCGCAGCGGAAGTTCGTGCCCTCGTCGCGCATCTGGCGGATCCGGCGGTCGAGGACCTTCTTCTCCATCTTGAACTCGGGGATCCCGTAGCGCATCAGCCCGCCCGGGGCGTCCGCGCGCTCGTACACCGCGACGGTGTGCCCGGTCCGGGTCAGCTGCTGCGCGGCCGCGAGGCCCGACGGACCAGACCCGACGACGGCGACCGTACGACCGGTCAGCCACTCCGCCGGCTGCGGGTCGACGCGGCGCTCGTCCCACGCCTTGTCGATGATCGCGACCTCGACGTTCTTGATCGTCACCGCGTCGCGGTTGATCCCGACCACGCACGCGGTCTCGCACGGCGCCGGGCAGAGCCGACCCGTGAACTCCGGGAAGTTGTTCGTGGCGTGCAGCCGCTCCAGCGCCTCGTCCCAGTCGCTGCGCCAGACGAGGTCGTTCCACTCGGGGATGAGGTTGCCCAGCGGGCAGCCCGTGTGGCAGAACGGGATGCCGCAGTCCATGCAGCGCCCGGCCTGCTCCGAGATGATCGGCAGCAGCGCCCGTCCCGGCGAACCCGGGTAGACCTCGTTCCAGTCGTGCACGCGCTCGCTGACCGGTCGCCGTTCGGCGACCTTCCGCGGCGTCGTGATGAACCCACGCGGGTCAGCCATGAGATGCCTTTCGAAGCCGGAGAGGAGCGGAACCCGCAGCCCGAGCGGGTGCCTGGGCCACGAGCCGGTCGGAGCGTGGATGGGTCTGGCGGGAGCCCGGAGCCTGCGGAGGGCGGATGGTTGCGACGACCGGTCCGTGCTGAGGGCAGCCGCGGACGAAACAGACGGAACTCGCGACGAGCGCGATCACCTCTTGACCGCCTCCATCATCCGGAGCGTCGTCGCGGCCTCGTCGAGGCCTTCGGACTCCGCGGCCTCGCGGGCGGCGACGACCTTGGCGTACTCGCGCGGCAGCACCTTGGTGAAGCGCGTCGCCGCGTACGCCCAGTCGGCCAGCAGGTGCTCGGCCACGACGGAACCCGTCTCCTCGTGGTGCCGCTTGACCAGGCCCTGCAGCAGCTCCAGGTCGGCCTCGCCGGGCTCGATCGCGTCCACCATCTCGGTGTTCAGCAGCGACTCGTCGAGGTCGAGCAGGTAGGCGATGCCACCCGACATGCCGGCGGCGACGTTGCGGCCCGTACGCCCGAGGACGACGGCGACACCGCCGGTCATGTACTCGCAGCCGTGGTCGCCCAGGCCCTCGACGACCGCGGTGGCGCCGGAGTTGCGGACGCAGAACCGCTCCCCCACCTGGCCGGCGATGAAGATCTCCCCGCCGGTGGCGCCGTAGCCGATGACGTTGCCGGCGATGATGTTCTCGCTGGCGACGAACGTCGAGGCCCGGTCCGGCCGCAGCACGAGCCGACCGCCCGACAGCCCCTTGCCGAGGTAGTCGTTGCTGTCGCCCTCGAGGCGCAGCGTGATCCCGGCCGGCAGGAACGCGCCGAAGCTCTGCCCCGCCGAACCGGTGAACGTGAGGTCGATGGTCCCGTCGGGCAGCCCGACGCCGTTCGTGGCCTTGGTGACCTCGTGGCCCAGGATCGTGCCGACGGTCCGGTCGATGTTGCGCACCGGCAGGGACGCGCGGACGGCCTCGCCGGAGTCCAGCGCCGGCCGGCAGATCTCGATCAGGCGCTGGTCGAGCTTGGCGTCGAGGCCGTGGTCCTGCGTGGTCACGTTGTGCAGCGGAGCGCCCTCCGGCAGCTCCGGGCGGTGCAGCATCGGCGCCAGGTCGAGCCCGTGCGCCTTCCAGTGCGTCTCGGCGCGCGTGGAGTCCAGCAGCTCGACGTGCCCGACGGCCTCGGCCAGCGTGCGGAAGCCCAGCGCGGCCAGGTGCTCGCGCACCTCCTCGGCGATGAACTCGAAGAAGTTCACGACGAACTCGGGCTTGCCGGAGAACTTCTGGCGCAGCTCGGCGTTCTGGGTGGCGACGCCCACCGGGCACGTGTCGAGGTGGCAGACGCGCATCATGATGCAGCCGCTCACCACGAGCGGTGCCGTCGCGAAGCCGAACTCCTCGGCCCCGAGCAGCGCGCCGATGATCACGTCGCGGCCCGTCTTGAGCTGGCCGTCGACCTGCACGACGATCCGGTCGCGCAGCCCGTTGACGAGCAGCGTCTGCTGCGTCTCGGCGAGACCGAGCTCCCAGGGACCACCGGCGTGCTTGAGCGAGGTGAGCGGTGCGGCGCCCGTGCCGCCGTCGTGGCCCGAGATGAGCACCACGTCGGCCTTGGCCTTGCTGACGCCCGCCGCGACCGTGCCCACGCCGACCTCGGCCACGAGCTTGACGTGCACCCGCGCGCTCGGGTTCGCGCACTTGAGGTCGTGGATGAGCTGCTTGAGGTCCTCGATGGAGTAGATGTCGTGGTGCGGCGGCGGCGAGATGAGGCCGACGCCCGGCGTCGAGTGCCGCGTCTTGGCGACCCACGGGTAGACCTTCTGGCCCGGCAGCTGCCCGCCCTCGCCGGGCTTGGCGCCCTGCGCCATCTTGATCTGGATGTCGCTGGCGTTGGTCAGGTAGTCGCTCGTCACGCCGAACCGCCCCGACGCCACCTGCTTGATCGCGCTGCGCCGCTCCGGGTCGTGCAGCCGCTCGGCGTCCTCGCCGCCCTCGCCGGTGTTCGACTTGCCGCCGATCCGGTTCATGGCGATCGCCAGCGTCTGGTGCGCCTCGAGGCTGATCGACCCGTACGACATCGCCCCCGTCGAGAAGCGCTTGACGATGGCGCTGACCGGCTCGACCTCCTCGATCGGGATCGACGGTCGGTCCGGGCTGATCTTGAGCAGGCCGCGCAGCGTCATCAGCCGCTCGGCCTGGGAGTCGATGTGCGAGGTGTACTGCTTGAAGATGTCGTAGCGCCCGGTCCGGGTGCTGTGCTGCAGCCGGAACACGGTCTCGGGGTCGAACAGGTGCGGCTCGCCCTCGCGGCGCCACTGGTACTCCCCGCCGACCGGCAGGGTCCGGTGCGCCTGCGGGATCCCGTTCGAGGGGTACGCCTGCAGGTGACGCCGGTGCACCTCCTCGGCGATCTGCTCGAGCGTGACCCCGCCGAGCTTGGACGTGGTGCCGGTGAAGTAGCGGTCGACGACCTCCGAGCTCAGCCCGAGCGCCTCGAAGATCTGCGCGCCGGTGTAGGAGGCGACGGTCGAGACGCCCATCTTGCTCATCACCTTGAGCACGCCCTTGCCGAGCGCCTTGACGACGTTCTTGACGGCGAGCTCCGGCTCGACGGAGGTGTAGACGTTGCGCCGGGCCAGGTCCTCGGCCGACTCGATCGCGAGGTACGGGTTGACCGCCGCCGCGCCGTAGCCGATCAGCAGCGCGACGTGGTGCACCTCGCGGACGTCGCCGGCCTCGACGACCAGGCCGACCTGCGTGCGGGTCTTCTCCCGGACGAGGTGGTGGTGGACCGCGGCGGTGAAGAGCAGCGACGGGATCGGCGCCAGCTCCGCGTTCGAGTGCCGGTCGGACAGCAGGATGATCCGGGCGCCGTCGGCGATGGCCCGGCTGACCTCGGCGCACAGCCGGTCGAGCGCGGCGCGGAGCGCCTCGTGACCGCCGGACACCTCGTACAGGCCGCGGGCCACGTACGTCGCGTAGCCGGGCAGGTCACCGTGCCGGTTGATCTTGACGATCTTGGCCAGGCTGTCGTTGTCGAGCACCGGGAACGGCAGCACCAGCCGCCGGCACGACGCCGGGCCCGGCTCGAGCAGGTTCTGCTCGGAGCCGATGGTGTTGAACAGGGAGGTGACGAGCTCCTCCCGGATCGCGTCCAGCGGCGGGTTGGTCACCTGGGCGAAGAGCTGGCTGAAGTAGTCGAACAGCAGCCGCGGCTTCTCGCTCAGGGCCGCGATCGGGGTGTCGGTGCCCATCGAGCCGATCGGCTCGGCGCCGCCGGAGGACATCGGCGCGAGGATGAGCCGCAGCTCCTCCTCGGTGTAGCCGAAGACCTGCTGACGACGGGTGACCGAGGCGTGGCTGTGCACGACGTGCTCGCGCTCGGGCAGCTCGCCCAGCGACATCCGCCCGGCCAGCAGCCACTCCCCGTACGGCGCGGCCGCGGCGAGGGAGTCCTTGACCTCGTCGTTGGAGACGAGGCGGTGCTCGGCGAGGTCGACCAGGAACATCCGCCCCGGCTGGAGCCGGCCCTTCTGCACGATCTTCTCGGCGGGGATGTCGAGCACGCCCGCCTCGGAGGCGAGCACGACCAGGCCGTCGTCGGTCACCCAGTAGCGACCGGGGCGCAGACCGTTGCGGTCGAGGACCGCGCCGACCTGGGTGCCGTCGGTGAACACGACCCCCGCGGGCCCGTCCCAGGGCTCCATCAGGCAGGAGTGGAACGCGTAGAAGTCGCGCCGACGCTCGTCCATCGTCGGGTTGTTCTCCCAGGCCTCCGGGATCATCATCAGCATCGCGTGCGGCAACGACCGGCCGCCCAGGTGCAGCAGCTCGACGACCTCGTCGAACGAGGCCGAGTCCGACGCCTCCGGCGTGCAGATCGGGAACAGCCGCTCCAGGTCGCCGGGGATCAGCTGGCTGGCCAGCAGCGCCTCGCGGGCGCGCATCCAGTTCCGGTTGCCCTTGACGGTGTTGATCTCGCCGTTGTGGGCGATCATCCGGAACGGGTGCGCGAGCTCCCACGACGGGAACGTGTTGGTCGAGAAGCGCGAGTGCACGACCACGAGCGCGCTCTCCATGCGCTCGTCGCCCAGCTCGGGGAAGACCAGCTCGAGCTGCTCGGTGGTGAGCATGCCCTTGTAGACCAGCGTGCGGCACGACAGCGAGGAGAAGTAGACGCCCGCCTCGTTCTGGCTGCGGCGGCGCAGGCAGTACACGAGCCGCTCCAGCGCGAGGCCCTGCACCGGCTGGCCGGCGGCGGTGACGAACAGCTGCTCGAACACGGGCATGTTGTCGCGGGTGACGTCGGACAGCGACGAGCTCTCGGTCGTGACCACGCGCCAGCCGAGGACCGTCAGGCCCTCCTCGCCGGCGACCCGCTCGATGGTCGTCCTCGCGGCGTCGCGCGCGACGGCGTCGGTCGGCAGGAAGGCGTTGCCGACCGCGTACGACCCGGCCGCCGGCAGCTCGAAGCCCGCCTCGGCGCGCAGGAACCGGTCCGGGACCTGGAGCAGGATCCCCGCGCCGTCACCCGTACGCGGGTCGGCGCCGGTCGCGCCGCGGTGGTCCAGGTTGCGCAGGGCCTCCAGGCCCTGCTCGACGATCGCGTGGCTGGGGACGCCGCTGAGCGTGGCGACGAAGGCCACACCGCAGGCGTCGTGGTCGAGCGCCGGGTCGTAGAGCCCCTGGGCCTGCGGGCGCCGGAACGCCGACGGCACCGAGGTCGCGCCGGGAGCAGCGAGCGGGGAGGGCGAGGAGAGCAGAGTCACGTGGGACTCCTGTCGTTTCGTCGTCGAGCGTGGCTCGAGCAAGGGCTCAACGAGGGGCACGAGCGTGGCGCACCCAGGACGTCGCTGGCCAGGAGCGGTGAGGATGCTAACGCAGGGTCGCGGTCATCTCAGATGGTATTTCGGCCTGGACCAGCGTCTGGTTGCGCTGCGTCACGGCGTCACGGTGCTTGCCGGCTGGTCGACAGGGGTGGGCGCGACCAACTGCTCGGTAGCCCTAGCGTAGCGAAACCGCCCGCAGGGCCCCTGTCGTCTCGCCGCGTCGGTGGCGCTCAGCGCTCCACGTCGGCGCGCCCGGGCTCCGCCGAGCGCGTACCGGGGGTCGTCGTCACCGGCGGCGTGACCTCCGACACCTCCGCGTCGCGATCCCCGGACGTCGCGTCCGCCGCTGCGTCGACCCTCTCCTCGGAGCCCGGGTCGATCTCTGCGTCGGTCTTGGGGTCGGTCCCGGCGTCGGTCTTCGCGTCGGTCTTGGCGTCGCTCGTGGCGTCGGTCGCGCCGGACCCGTCGTTCGGCAGGGCCGCGGGCTCCTCGACCACGGTCTCGCGGCCGGGACGGTTCTTCACGAGCCAGGCCAGGACCAGGGCGGCGCCGACGAAGACGATCACCGAGGTGTAGTTGTTCAGCCGGAAGCCGCCGATCTCGTTCACGGTGTCGATCCGCAGGGCCTCGATCCAGAACCGACCGGCCGTGTAGAAGAGCACGTAGAGCGTGAACACCTTGCCGTGGCCGAGCCGGAAGCGTCGGTCCAGGGCGATCACCGCGACGGCCACGGCGACGTCCCAGATCAGCTCGTAGAGGAACGTCGGGTGGAACGTGGCGAACTGCTCGTAGCCCACCGGGCGGAAGGTGGGTGCAATCTCCAGGCCCCACGGCAGGGTCGTCGGGCGCCCGAAGAGCTCGGAGTTGAACCAGTTGCCCAGCCGGCCGATGCCCTGGGCGACCGCGATGCCGGGTGCGCAGGCGTCGAGCAGGGCCGGGAACCGGATGCCGCGGCGGCGAGCGACCAGCCAGCCGCCGAGCGCGCCGAACGCCACCGCGCCCCAGATGCCGAGGCCGCCCTGCCAGATCTTCAGCGCGTCGACCGGGTGCCGGCCGGGGCCGAAGTAGAGCTCGTAGTCGGTGATCACGTGGTAGAGCCGGGCCCCGACGATGCCGAAGGGGACGGCCAGCACCACGACGGCCTCCAGCCCGTCGGAGGTCCCTCCGCGGGCCCGCCAGCGCCGCGTCGCGATGATCATCCCGACCACGATCCCGACGATGATGCACAGCGCGTACGCGCGCAGCGGCAACGGTCCGAGGTGCCAGACGCTCCGGCTCGGGCTGGGGATGAACAACGGCACCAGCGCGGCGAGCGGGCTCACCGGGCCACCGCCTCCTGGCTCGCCACGCCCTGCGCCAGGTCGGCCACGACGGCGCGCAGCCCGGACAGGTCGTCGGGCGTCCCGGCGTCCTCGGCGTCGAGGAGGGTCTTGACCAGGGCCGAGCCGACGATGACGGCGTCGGCGTACGCGGTCACCTCGCGGGCCTGCTCGCCGTTCGAGACGCCGAGGCCCACGCCGACCATGGCGCCGTCGGCCGCTCCCCGGACGCGCTCGACGAGACCCGGCGCGGCGGTCGAGCTCTGGGCCCGGGCGCCGGTCACGCCCATCACGGAGGTCGCGTAGACCCAGCCCCGGCAGGCGCGGACGGTGTCCTGCAGCCGCTCGGGCGTGGAGGACGGCGAGACCAGGAAGATCCGGTCCAGCCCGTACGCGTCGGAGACCTCGAACCAGGCCGCCGCCTCGTCCGGGGTCAGGTCGGGGGTGATGATGCCCGACCCGCCGGCGGCCGCGAGGTCGCGGGCGAAGGCCTCCGGGCCGTAGTGCTCGACGAGGTTCCAGTAGGTCATGACCACGGCGGGCGTCCCCGCCTGCGCGACGGCCTCGACGGCGGCGAAGGCGTCGCGGGTCCGGACGCCACGTTCCAGGGCACGGGTGCCGGCCCGCTGGATCGTCACCCCGTCCATCATCGGGTCGCTGTAGGGCAGGCCGACCTCGACGAGGTCGACCCCGGCGTTGTCGCCCTCCCCCGTCAGCGCGCGGAGCGCGGCGAGGGAGGTGGGGACGTCCGGGTAGCCCACGTGCAGGAAGCCCACCAGCGCACCCCGGCCCTGCTGCTCACGGGTGGCGGCGAAGACGTCGCCGGTGCGGCCGCGGTCGAACCGGGCCTCCGGGGCGGCAGCAGACGGGGCCTGCGACGCAGAGGCGGACGCTGCGGTCACAGCTGGACGCCGGTGGTGCTGGCCGGGCCGTCCTCGTCCAGCGCGAGGTCGAGGCGCGGGTCCGCGCTGAGGTTGGTACCCACCGGGCGACCCGACTCCGAGCCCGTCCCGCGGGTGTCGACGTTGAACCACTGGATGGCGGTGTCGACGTCCTTGTCCCCCCGACCGGACAGGTTGACCAGGATGATCGCCGGCTCCCCGTCCGCCCGCGGCGCCAGGGACCGGCCGAGCCGCAGGGCCCCGGCCAGGCCGTGCGCGGACTCGATGGCCGGCAGGATCCCCTCGGTCTGGGTCAGCAGCTTGAACGCGTCCATCGCCTCGGCGTCGGTGACCGGCTCGTACGTCGCCCGCCCGGTGGCGGCCAGGTAGGAGTGCTCCGGTCCGACGCCGGGGTAGTCCAGGCCGGCCGAGATCGAGTGGGAGTCCTTCGTCTGGCCGTCGGGGTCCTGCAGCACGAAGGTCCGCATGCCGTGCAGGACGCCGACCGAGCCGGCGGAGATCGTCGCGGCGTGGCGTCCGGTCTCGACCCCGTCGCCACCGGCCTCGTAGCCGTGCAGCGCGACCTCGGCGTCGGGGATGAAGTCGGCGAAGATGCCGAGGGCGTTCGAGCCGCCGCCGACGCAGGCCGCGACGGCGTCGGGCAGCCGCCCGTACCGGGCGAGCACCTGCGCACGGGCCTCGGTGCTGATGATCCGCTGGAACTCGCGCACCAGCAGCGGGAACGGGTGCGGCCCGGCGACGGTCCCGATCAGGTAGTGGGTGTGGTCGACGCTGGCGACCCAGTCGCGCATCGCCTCGTTCATGGCGTCCTTGAGCGTCTGGGTGCCCGACTCGACGGCGATCACCTCGGCCCCGAGCAGGCGCATCCGGGCGACGTTCAGGGCCTGGCGCTCGGTGTCGACCTTGCCCATGTAGACGGTGCACTCGAGCCCGAACAGGGCGGCCGCGGTCGCCGTGGCCACGCCGTGCTGCCCGGCGCCGGTCTCGGCGATGACCCGCGTCTTGCCCATCCGCTTCGTCAGGAGCGCCTGGCCCAGGACGTTGTTGATCTTGTGCGAGCCGGTGTGGTTGAGGTCCTCGCGCTTGAGCAGGATCAGCGGGGCGGGACCGTCGGCCGGCTTGGCGTGCTCGGCGAAGCGGGTCGCCACCGTGATCGGCGAGGGCCGCCCGGTGTAGTCCGCCAGCAGGCCGGAGAGCTCGGCGGTGAAGGCCGGGTCGGCCATGGCCGAATGGAACTCGGCCTCGAGCTGCGCGAGCGCGGCCCAGAGCGCCTCGGGGACGAACTTGCCCCCGAACTGGTCGAAGTGACCGCGGGCGTCGGGCAGTGCGCTGACCACAGGAGGAACCTTTGCTGTTGGAGTGACGACCCGACGTCCGGGCCTGCGCGCAGAATACGGCGCACCCCCTCAGGGGGGTTGCACCTTTTCCGTCGAACGGGGTCAGCTGCGGTGCACGGCGGGGTGCGCCCCGGCGGCGACCAGGTCGGCGACGCCGCTGCGCGGGTCCCGCCCCGTGACGAGCGCCTCACCGACCAGGACCACGTCAGCCCCGGCGCGTGCGAGCTCGATGACGTCGTGCGGACCCCGGACGCCGGACTCCGCGACCCGGACGATGCCGTCCGGGATGAGCGGCGCCAGGCGGGCGAACGTGGTCGGGTCCACCTCGAGGGTCTGCAGGCTGCGGTTGTTCACGCCGATGAGGCGGGCGCCGGCGTCGACGGCCCGCTGCACCTCCTCGGCGGTGTGCGCCTCGACCAGCGGGGTGAGCCCGATGGACTCGGCGCGCTCGACCAGGCTGACGAGCTCGGCGTCGCTCAGCGCGGCGACGATCAGCAGGGCCAGGTCAGCACCGGCCGCACGGGCCTCGAAGAGCTGGTACGCGGTCACGATGAAGTCCTTGCGCAGCACCGGGATGGCGACGGTGCAGCGGACGCGCACGAGGTCCTCGAGCGTGCCGGAGAAGCGCCGCTGCTCGGTCAGCACGGATATGACGGCCGCACCGCCGGCCTCGTACTCCGCGGCCAGCGCGGCCGGGTCGTCGATCGTGGCCAGCGCCCCGCGGCTGGGGCTCGAACGCTTGACCTCGGCGATCACCGAGACGCCAGGTCCGCGGAACACCGGCATCGGGTCGAGCGCCGGGTCGACGTGCAGGCAACGTTCCTTCAGCCGGTCCAGCGAGACGTCCGCCTGACGCAGCTCGAGATCCTCTCGGACCCCGGCGACGATGTCGTCGAGCACTCCCATGCGTGTGTCCCCTGCGTCCTACGTCGCGTCCATGGCGGGTGCCCTAGCGGGCTCCGTGCCCCGTCTTCTGCAGGACCAGCGTCGCCACGCCGGCGAGCAGGAGCAGACCGGCCCCGATGCCGAAGACGACCCAGGCCTGGAACACCACGCCGAAGCCGCCGATGATGACGGCGACCATCGCCGTCAGGCTGCCGACCCAGGCCGCCAGCGTCTGACCGTGGTGGATGGGCTTCTGGCGCTTGTCCCCGGGGTCGGAGACGTTCGAGCGCTGCGCCGTGCCGGACTGGTCCGCTGCACGGGACGGGGCTGCCATCGCGCTGCTCCTTGCTCCACCGGGTCAGGTGGGCTCGTCGGTCCGGGTGCTCACCCGGGGCTTCATTGTGACCCCGGGGAGTTCTTCGTGCACATCGGCCCGTTCGGATGAGGGGACGCCGGCCGTCGGACCGTCGGCCTGGGCGGTCGGGTCGACGCCCGCGTCCTGCAGCCGCCACAGCGAGGCCGGGTCCTCCTCGCGCCCTGCGTCGGCACCCGTAGCCGTGCCGCCACCGGCACCGGTCGGCTCCGCCTGACCGGGTGCCCCGGACGTCTCGGCCCCGGGTCGCTCGAACCGCGCGGCCCGCGACGGCCAGCGTGCGGCCGTCAGCGTCATCAGCCCGGCCGCGGCGAGGACGACCAGGCCGGCGGCGGCGTAGACGTACGGCCAGGCGGTGCCGAGCAGGGCGAACTGGTCGGCCAGGCTCACCTCCAGCACCCGGCTGCGCACCGTCCCCGACGCGGGCCGCGGTCGGGTCAGGCCGAGGACGAGGGCGCCGGCACCGGTCAGCACCAGCAGGACGCCGAGCACCCGGCGGCCGCGGCTGCGCAGCACCAGGCCGAGCAGGGCCCCGGCCAGGACGACGAGGGCCAGCGCCTGGGCCAGCCCGGCGGTCGCCTCCGTCCCGGTGAAGGCCACGGAGACCCCGGCGCCGGCGGCCCGCCACCAGGCGCGCGACCCGGACACCAGGGCGAGCACGGCGCCGGCCGCGAGCCCGCCGAGCGCCAGGCTGCGCAGGCTCCCGGCGCGGGCGCGGGCCGGGACGGGGAGCTCGGGACCGGCGGCCGTGCTCACGAGCCGACCGACGCGGTCGCGTCCGCGCCGAGCGGCAGCACCACCGTCGGCAGCGGGCGGGCGTCGAAGCAGGTGGCGTCCCCGGTGTGGCAGGCGGCACCCTCCTGCCGGACCGTCAGCAGGAGGGTGTCGCCGTCGCAGTCCAGGCGGACCCCCCGCACCCACTGCCGGTGCCCGCTGGTCTCGCCCTTGACCCAGTACTCGTTGCGGCTGCGCGAGAAGAAGGTCGAGCGGCCCGTGGTGAGCGTGCGGTGCAGGGCCTCGTCGTCCATCCAGCCCACCATCAGGACGTCGCGCGACGTCTCGTCCTGCACCACGGCCGGCACCAGGCCGGCGGCGTCGCGCTTGAGCAGGGCGGCGATCGCGGGGTCGAGCCCCGACGACGTGGTCGGCGAGGAGGTCATGGGTCCAGTGTCCACGCCGCGGTGCTGCGGGCCTGGGCGTCGACGGATGGCGAGAGAGGCGGTCGGCGCGCCACTACCATCGACCCTTGTGACGTTTGCGCAGTCCGAGCGCGCCGAGCTGGCCGACCTCCTCGACCAGGTGGGCCCCGAGGCCCAGACCCTGTGCGAGGGCTGGACCTCCCACGACCTCGCCGCGCACCTGTGGATCCGCGAGACCGACCCGGTCGGTGCGGGCGGCATCGTCGCGCGGCCGCTGGCCGGGTTCCTGGACCGGCGGATGGCCGAGACCAAGGCGCGGTGGCCCTACACCGAGCTCGTCGACAAGGTCCGCAACGGTCCGGCCCGCTTCTCGGTGTTCGCCATCCCCGGCGTGGACGAGGGCGCGAACACGATCGAGTACTTCGTCCACCACGAGGACGTCCGGCGGGCCGGCGTCGCGCCGCAGCCGCCGCGCACCCTGCCCGACGACGTCGAGGGCTGGCTGTGGCGCCGGCTCAAGCTGCTGGCGCGAGCGCAGTTCCGGCGTTCCCAGGTCGGGGTCGTGCTCGAGCGCGAGGGTCCGGTCGGCCCCGACGGCGAGCCGGAGACCATCCGCGCCGCCGCCGGAGCGCACATCGTCACCGCGGTCGGGCGACCCAGCGAGCTGACCCTGCTGGCGCACGGGCGGACGGCGAGCGCGGAGGTCCGTCTCGTCGGGGAGCCCGACGCGATCGAGCAGCTGCTGGGCAGCGAGCTGAGCGAGTAGCGCGTTCTTCGCGCTGCCGGTGAGGCGGTGAAGGGCAGACTGCTTCCATGAGATCCACCGCTGCCCGCACGACCGCCCGCGTCGTCGGGATCATCGCCATCCTCGTCGGAGCGCTGTGGGTGGGGCAGGGCCTCGGCTACCTCCCCGGCAGCGTGATGAGCGGGGTGCGCTTCTGGTTCTGGGTGGGGGCGGCGCTGGTGCTGGCCGGCCTGGCTCTGCTCTTCGCCTCGCGCCGCCGCGAGGTCGGGCCGCGCGCTTAGCCAGCCTGTAACAACTCGGGCCTAGGGTCTCGGGGATGAGCCTGATCTCGGGGACGACGTGCCCGCAGAGCTGACCCTCGGTGCCGAGGAGGAGCTCCACCTCGTCGACCTGGACAGCTGGAAGCTGGTCGGGCGTGCGCCACAGCTGCTGTCGCGCCTGCCAAGCGCCAACTACTCCGCCGAGATCCAGCGGACGACGGTCGAGACCAACACCGACGTCGTCGACACGCTCGACGGGCTGCGCGCAGAGCTCCTCCGGCTGCGCCGCCTGCTGGTCACCGAGGCCGCCCGGGACAACGTCGGGATCGCGGCCGTCGGCACGGCCCCGAGCGCGGCGTTCGCCGACTTCGAGCTGACCACGACCGGGCGCTACGGCCGGATGCAGGAGCAGTACCGCATGCTCGTCGACGAGCAGCTGATCTGCGGGCTGCAGATCCACGTCGGAGTCTCCGACCGCGACCTCGCGGTCGAGATCATGCAGCGGATCGCCCGCGACCTGCCCGTGCTCACCGCTCTGTCGGCCAGCTCGCCGTACTTCAACGAGCAGGACACCGGCTACTCCTCGATCCGCACGATCATCTGGCAGCGCTGGCCGACCGCCGGCGCGACCGGACCGCTGCGTTCCGGGCAGGAGTACGACGACCTGCTGGCCGACCTGATCCGCACCGGCGTGATCGCCGACGAGAAGATGGCCTACTTCGACGTCCGCCCGTCCTCGCACGCCCCCACCCTCGAGCTGCGCGTCTGCGACGTCTGCCCCGTGGTCGACGACGCGATCCTGATCGCCGGGCTGTTCCGCGCCGCCGTCCGGGCCGCCGAGATCGAGATCACCGAGGGCCGCCCGTTCGAGCCCCTCGCCCCGCCGATGCACCGGGCCGCCCTGTGGCAGGCCGCCCGCGGCGGGCTCTCCGGCAACCTCCTCGACCGCAGCCCGCACCCCCGGCCCGTCCCGGCCGCCGACGCGGTGTGGGCGATGGTGGAGCGGCTGAGCGGTCCGCTCGCCGAGCTGGGCGACGAGGACGAAGTCCGCTGGCTCACCGAGGCGGCGCTGGCCCGGGGGAACTCGGCGGACCGGCAGCGGGCCGCGTACGCCGAGCGCGGCCGGCTCAGCGACGTGATGGAGCTGGTGGTGGCCGAGACCCGGGGACCCGCCGGCGGTCCGCGTCCGGTCGCCCCCGAGCTGCGTCGCTACCGGTCCCGGGCCGGGGACGAGGCGGTCGGCTCGAACCGCCGCCCCCGCCCGGTCTACGAGGACCTCGTGGAGGTGTTCCGCGACCTGGACGCCGACCGCATCGACGAGCGGGCGCGGGCCCGGGACGCGTGGGTGGCCGAGCACGACGTGACGTTCGGGGTCGACGGGACCAAGCGGCTCTTCACGGTCGACCTGATGCCCCGCATCGTGTCGCCGCACGAGTGGGAGGACCTGAGCCGCGGGCTGGTCCAGCGCGCCCGGGCCATCGAGTCGTTCCTGCGCGACGTCTACGGCGAGCAGCGCATCCTGCACGACGGCCTGCTGACACCCGAGCTCGTCGCCGGCTCGCCCGGCTGGCGGGAGGAGGCACGCGGGCTCCCCCGGGACGTCGTCCGGGCGCCGGTGATGGGCTTCGACCTGGTCCGCAACGAGTTCGGGGGCTGGCGGGTGCTCGAGGACAACGTCCGCAACCCGTCGGGAGCGGGCTACGCCCTGGCGATCCGCGACCTCCTCGACGACGTCATGCCCGACCTGCCCCGCCCCCACGGTCTGCTCGACCCGACGGCCGCGATGCCGCTGCTGCGCTCGACGATCCTGGGACCGGGCTCCGACGGCGGGGCGACGGCGGCGCTGCTCTCCAGCGGTCCGGAGAGCTCGGCGTGGTTCGAGCACCGCCTGCTCGCGGAACGCGCCGGCCTGCTGCTCGTCGGGGCCGACGACCTCGAGGTGGTCGACGGCGAGGTGCGGGTCGTGGGCTCCCACGGCGAGGCCGGCGGACGCCGGGTCGACGCGCTCTACCTGCGCCTCGACGTCGAGCTCGTCGACCTGGTCGACGGGGCCGGCCGCGCGATCGGGGCCGAGGTCTTCGCGGTCGCCGCGGCGGGGGACGTCCGGCTCGCGAACGCGCCCGGCAACGGGGTGGCCGACGACAAGGCCATGTACTGCTACGTGCCCGAGCTGATCGGCTACTACCTCGACGAGCACCCGACCCTGGAGTCGGTGCCGACCTACCGGACCCGGGAGCAGTCGGAGTACCGGATGGTCCTCGACCGGGTCGGGGAGCTGGTCACCAAGCCCGTCGACGGCCACGGCGGCGCGGGCGTGCTCATCGGCCCGGACGCCTCGGCCGCCGAGGTCTCCGAGCGCCGTGCCGCGATCGCCGCGAACCCGGCCGGCTGGGTCGCGCAGGAGGTCGTCGCACTCTCCTCGCACCCGACGCTGGCGGGCAGCCTGCTGCAGCCGCGCCACGTCGACCTGCGGGTGTTCGCGTACGTGACGGGAACCGGGCCCGACGACGTACGGCTGGGCAGCCTCGGGCTGACCCGGATGGCGCCGGAGGGCTCGCTGGTGGTCAACTCCTCGCGCGGCGGCGGGGCCAAGGACACCTGGATCATCGGCGACCCGGGCGCGGTCCCCGACCCGGTCGACGGGCTGGTCTTCGACGAGACGACACGAGGTGAGAGATAGATGTGCGGACTCTCCGGAGAGATCCGGTTCGACGGGCGGGACGCGGAGGCGCTGGCCTGCGCGAACATCACCGAGGCCATGGCCGACCGCGGACCGGACGGTTACGGGCTGTGGGCGCGCGGCCACGTGGCGCTCGGGCACCGCCGGCTGTCGATCATCGACCTGAGTGCGGCCGGGGGGCAGCCGATGGTCGACTCTCCACTCGGGCTCACCGTAGCGTTCAACGGCTGCATCTACAACTACAAGGACCTGCGCGCCGAGCTCGAGGGCCACGGGCACCGCTTCTTCTCCACCTCCGACACCGAGGTGATCGGCAAGGCGTACGCGCAGTGGGGCACCGCGTGCGTGGAGCACTTCCTCGGGATGTTCGCCTTCGCCCTCGTCGAGCACGCGAGCGGCCGGGTCGTGCTGGCCCGCGACCGGCTGGGGATCAAGCCGCTCTACCTCGACGAGACGCGCGACCGGCTGCGGTTCGCGTCCTCGCTGCCCGCGCTGCTCCAGGGCGGCGGCACCGACACGTCGCTCGACCCGGTCGCGCTGGCCTGCTACCTGACGTTCCACAGCATCGTGCCGCCGCCGCGGACGATCCTCAACGGGGTCAAGAAGCTGCCGCCCGCGACCGTCCGGGTGATCGAGCGCGACGGGACCTCGAGCGAGCACGTCTACTGGACGCCGGCCTTCACCCGCGACGCCGAGCAGGCCGGCTGGAGCGGTCGGGACTGGCAGGAGGCGCTGCTCGACTCCCTCCGCGTCGCCGTCGACCGCCGGATGGTGTCCGACGTCCCGGTCGGGGTGCTGCTCTCGGGCGGCATCGACTCCTCGCTGGTCGTCGCCCTGCTCTCCGAGGCGGGTCAGCACGACCTCAAGACCTTCAGCATCGGGTTCGAGGCCAGCGGCGGCGAGAAGGGCGACGAGTTCGAGTACTCCTCGCTCGTCGCGCAGCGCTTCGCCACCGACCACCACCGGATCCTGATCGACGACTCCCGCCTGCTGCCCGGCGTGGACGCGACGATCGCTGCGATGAGCGAGCCGATGGTCAGCCACGACTGCGTCGCCTTCTACCTGCTGAGCCAGGACGTCGCCCAGAGCGTCAAGGTCGTGCAGTCCGGGCAGGGCGCCGACGAGGTGCTCGGTGGTTACGACTGGTACCCGCCGCTGGCCGACGTGGCGCGCGAGGACGCGGCCGAGGCGTACGCGAGCGTGTTCTTCGACCGGCGCTGGTCGGCGATGTCCGACCTCGTCTCGCCGGCGTGGCTGATCGACCACGACGCGCCGAGCGAGTTCGTGGCGAGCCGCTTCGCTCAGCCGGGCGCGCAGACCGCGGTCGACGCGGCGCTGCGCAGCGACACGACCGTGATGCTCGTCGACGACCCGGTCAAGCGCGTCGACAACATGACGATGGCCTGGGGCCTGGAGGCGCGGGTGCCGTTCCTCGACCACGAGCTGGTCGAGCTGGCGGGCCGGATCCCGCCCGAGCTCAAGCTCGCCGACGGCGGCAAGGGGGTGCTCAAGCGCGCGTCGCGCGGCGTGGTGCCGGACGAGGTGATCGACCGGACCAAGGGCTACTTCCCGGTGCCCGCCATCCGGCAGCTGCAGGGCCCGATGCTCGACAAGGTCCGCGACGCCCTGACCGACCCCGCGGCGCGGCGACGCGGGCTGTTCCGCGACCAGACGGTGCAGGCCCTGCTCGCCGACCCGAACTCCACCCGTACGCGGCTCGGCTCGAACGCGCTCTGGCAGCTCGGGCTGCTGGAGATGTGGCTGCAGCACCACGGGGTCGGGTGATGGGCGCCGGGAG
This sequence comes from uncultured Friedmanniella sp., assembly GCA_964251895.1. Taxonomy (GTDB): domain Bacteria; phylum Actinomycetota; class Actinomycetes; order Propionibacteriales; family Propionibacteriaceae; genus Microlunatus. Next base: position 63,833 of record CAXULL010000016.1, on the reverse strand, counting down.
CGACCTCGCCACGGCCGCGGCGAACCCGGTCCCGGCCTGGCGACGTCCGCCCTCGCCCTCGCTGGCGGAGGCGGTCCGCCTGGGTGAGGAGCTGACCGACGCCTGGGGCAGCTGGGCACCCACCCTCTCCCCGGACTGCGCGCAGATGGCGTTCGTGAGCGACCGGACCGGCAGCCCGCGGCTGTTCGTGCAGGACCTGGTGCCGTCGACGGGGGCCGGCGACCTGCCTCCGCCCGAGGCGCGCCTGGTCGAGCTGTCCGAGGACCCGGTGGTCTCGGTCAGCTGGTCCGCCGACGGCGGCTGGCTCGCCTGCGCCGTCGCGACCGGGGGCGGGGTCAAGACCCAGGTGTGGGTCGTCCGGCCCGACGGGACCGACGCCCGGCGGATCGCCGGGTCGGAGACCGTGCACGCCGAGCTCGGGCCCTGGACCCGCAGCGGTCACCGCGTCAGCCTCTCCATCCCGGCCGAGCACGTCGGCGAGCCCACCCGGGCCTACCTCGTCGATCCCGCCAACGGCGAGATGTACGCGCTCGCCAGCGGCGACCTGATCAGCGTGCTCGACCTGTCCGTGGACGAGGACTACGTCGTGCTCAAGGACGGGCAGCGGGGCCGCCAGTTCTGCGTGGTGGTCGACCGCGTCGCCGACGCCGACCACCCGCTGCTGCCCTACCCCGCGACCGGGTCGACGGACCGGGCCCTCGTCCGTCCGTCACCGCCGGGCGACCCGCTCCCCCCGGACCACCCCGCGGGCCTGACACCGCTCATCGCCTACCTCGCGACCGACGCCGGGCTCCCCCGTCGTCAGCTCGTCGCGATCCCGCTCGGCTCGGCCGGCTGGCGCGGCCAGTCCGGCGTGCTCGCGCCGCGGCCCGACGCCGAGCTGGAGGGGCTGGACGCCGACGACGCCGGCCACTGCCTGCTCCTCGTCTGGAACGTGGCCGGCGGCCGCTCCGAGCTCGAGCTCGTCGACGCGTGGACCGGGGCGGCCTCGGTGGTCGACGGCGTGCCCGGGGCGGTGATCTCCGGGGCGCTGCTGAGCCGCGACGGCTCGACGGCGCTGATGGCGGTCGAGGGGCCCGAGCGCCCGCGCGAGCTGTGGTGCCTCGACGTCGCCACCCGGACGTGGTCCCTGGCGACGGCGACGCCCGCGCGGTCGCCGCACCGGCTCGTCCGCCCGACGCTGGAGTTCCTGCACGGACGCGACGGGCTGCCGCTGACCGGCTGGCTCTACCGGCCACCCGGGTCGGTCGGGCCCGGGCCGGCGATGCTCAGCCTCCACGGCGGGCCGGAGGCCCAGGAACGTCCCACGTTCAGCCCGCAGCACCAGGCGATGGCGGCCGCGGGGATCGCCGTGTTCGCGCCGAACGTCCGCGGCTCGTCCGGCTTCGGGCGGGCGTTCGTGCACGCCGACGACGTCCACGGCCGGCGCGACGCGTTCGACGACGTGCTGGCGTGCGAGGAGTTCCTGGTCTCCCTCGGCGTCGCCGAGCCGGGCCGGGTCGCCGTGACCGGGCGCTCGTACGGCGGCTACCTCACGCTGGCGATGCTCGCCTTCGCCCCGGGGGTCTTCGCCGCCGGTGTGGACGTCTGCGGGATGTCGGACCTCCACACGTTCTACCGCGACACCGAGGCGTGGATCGCGGCGGCCGCGGTGACGAAGTACGGCGACCCGGAGCGCGACTGGGCGCTGCTGCGCGCGCTGTCACCGATGCAGCAGGTGGCGAACATCGACGTGCCCCTGCTCGTCGCGCACGGTGCGCTCGACACGAACGTCCCGTACGGCGAGGCCACCCAGGTCGTCGCCGCCCTGCGTGAGCTCGGTCGCCCGGTCGAGCTCCTGACCCTCCCCGGCGAGGGGCACGAGTACCGGCGGGCGGACTCGCGCCGGCTGCTGCTGGGCACGATGCTGCTGTTCCTCGACGAGGCCCTCAGCCGCTGAGGGCACAGACCCGCCCGACACCCGTCGGTGCTCGTCCGGAGTCGGTGCGGCATCATGCCACCAGGTGGCGCCGTCGCCACCGGCCGTCGCACGAGAGGAAGCCATGAGCGTTCTAGTCGCCGTCACCGACAGCCCGGAGGGCCTCGCCGCCCTCGAGGCCGCGGCCAACGAGGCCACCCACCTGAACGTGCCGCTCACCGCGGTCAACCTGACGGGCGCCGACCTCGACGTCTCCCGGCTCGCCGCCGGCGTGCCGGTCGAGGTCGTGCTGCCCACGGGCGGGTCCGACGTGGACGAGGTCGAGCAGGTCCTGCAGGCGATCGAGGAACGTTCCGAGGTGACCCGCCTCGTCGTCGGCGTCCGCAAGCGCTCCCCCATCGGCAAGGCCGTCCTGGGCAGCATCGCGCAGCGCCTCATCCTCGAGTCGAGCGTCCCGGTGCTGTCGGTCAAGACCACCGACGCGGAGACGCGCAGCTAGCGGCTGGCGTATCGCTGGGTGCGCGCCTGCGCACCCTGCGCTCGGCGTGTCGGGTGCGTTAGCGCGCAGTGGTGAAGAGGGCCCGCCACTCTGCGCTGAACTTCGGAGCCGGTCCGTCGTACTCGCGCTCGAGCAAGGCCTGGTGCACGCCCAGCACCACGGTCCGTGGTGAGCGCATGCGTTCCGCGGTCACCCGGACGAGCGTGTGGTCGTCCTCGACCAGGCGCTCCTGACGCCAGACGTCGCGGTTCCACTGCCTGCGGTCGAGCCGGTGCTGGTCCCCCTCGTACTCGATGACGATCCGCCAACGCCGCAGCAACAGGTCGACACGCCCCACCTGTCGGCCCTTCGCGCGGATGCTGGGGTTGACCTCGGGCTCGGGCAGACCTGCGAGCACGAGTGCGAGCCGGAGGCGGGTCTCGCGCACGGAGTCGACGCGTCGCCGCACCAGGGCCGCGGCTCGGCGTGCGCGTGCACTTCCCTGTCCCCGCGCGGCACCTGCCGCCCGGACCAGATCCTCGGGCGACGTCAGATCCAGCCGCACCAGCCAGTCACCGCTGGCCACGAGGTCGACGAGGTCCAGCTCGCGTGCCGCTGCGACGAAAGCCCCCGCCGGCCGACCTGCCGCCTCGACGACCTCTCGGCTGGAGCGTCGTACGCGGAGCTCGGGCCGGCGCACCTGGTGCGGGTGGGTGGTGACGAACCGCAGCGGGTCCTCCGCACCGACCTCGATCCCGAGGAGGTGGAGCGCGGAGACGCCGTCGGGCTGCGCGTCCCCGGGGAGCACGCGGCGCGCGGCGTCGACCCTGGCCGCGAGCGAGCGGTCGGCCCAGGCCGGCAGATAGACGCCCCGAAGCTCACGACGTACGAAGCGGCCGCGCAACGCTCCGCGGCCGTAACCGTGCTCCCGAGCCTGAGCGGTCGTGAAGGCCTCGGTCACGAGGAAACCCTTCCCCGCCGACCGTCGAGGGGGAAGGGTGGAGGTGTTGTCCGTCCTCAGCTGCGCGCTTCCGCACCTCGGCTTCGGCGTGTCGGGTGCGGAAGTGCGCAGCTGGGGATCAGGTCAGACGCTCCAGGACCAGCTCGCGTACGCGGCCGGCGTCGGCCTTGCCGCCCATCGACTTCATGACGGCGCCGATGAGGGCGCCGGCCGCCTGGACCTTGCCGGCGCGGATCTTGTCGGCGACGCCCGGGTTGGCCGCGATGGCCTCGTCCACGGCCGCGCCGAGGGCTCCGTCGTCGGAGACGACCGCGAGGCCGCGCTTCTCCACGACCTCGGCCGGCGAACCCTCGCCGGCCAGCACGCCCTCGAGCACCTCGCGGGCGAGCTTGTCGTTGAGCGTGCCGGCGTCGACCAGGCCCTGGAGCTGCGCGACCTCGGTGGGCCCGACGGGCAGCTGCTCCAGCTCGACCCCGTCGGCGTTCGCCCTGCGGGTCAGCTCGCCGAGCCACCACTTGCGGGCGGCCTGCGGGGTGGTGCCGGCCTCGACGGTCGCGGCGACGAGGTCGACGGCGCCGGAGGCGACGACGTCGCGCAGCTCGGCCTCGCTGAAGCCCCAGGCCGAGCTCAGCCGCCGCAGCCGCTTGACCGGCGCCTCGGGCAGCGACGCCCGGAGCGACTCGACCCACTCGCGGCTCGGCGCCACGGGGACGAGGTCGGGGTCGGGGAAGTAGCGGTACTCCTCCGCCTGCTCCTTGCTCCGGCCGGACGAGGTCGTCCCCGGCCCCTCCTGCCAGTGCCGCGTCTCCTGCTTGACCCGGCCGCCGTCGGAGAGGACGGCCGCCTGGCGGCCGATCTCGTAGCGGATCGCGCGTTCCACGCTGCGCAGGGAGTTGACGTTCTTGGTCTCGGTCCGGGTGCCCAGGGGCGACTCGGGCGTCGGGCGCAGCGACACGTTCGCGTCGCAGCGCAGCGAGCCCTGCTCCATCCGGACGTCGGAGACGCCGAGCGAGCGCAGCAGGTCGCGCAGCATCGCCACGTACGCCCGCGCCACGGCCGGGGCGTACTTCCCCGCACCCTCGATCGGCCGCGTGACGATCTCGATCAGCGGCACCCCGGAACGGTTGTAGTCCAGCAGCGAGTGGTCCGCACCGTGGATGCGCCCGGTCGCGCCGCCCACGTGCAGCGACTTGCCGGTGTCCTCCTCCATGTGCGCGCGCTCGATCTCGATCCGGTACGTGCGCAGCACGCCCTCGTCGTCGGGCACCTCGACCTCGGCCCAGCCGTCGTACGCGATGGGCTCGTCGTACTGGCTGATCTGGTAGTTCTTCGGCTGGTCGGGGTAGAAGTAGTTCTTGCGCGCGAAGCGGCACCAGGACGCGATCGAGCAGTTCAGCGCGAGGCCGATGCGGATCGCCGACTCGACGGCCTTGGCGTTCACCACGGGCAGGGAGCCGGGCAGGCCGAGGCAGGTCGGGCAGACCTGCGTGTTGGGCTCGGCGCCGAACACGGTCGAGCACCCGCAGAACATCTTCGAGGCGGTGTTGAGCTCGACGTGCACCTCGAGCCCGAGCGCCGGGTCGAAGCGGCCGACGGCGTCGTCGTAGTCCATGACGAGGTCGGGCGCGATGGTGGTGGTCACTGGGGTCCTCCTTCGACGAGCTCGGGACGCAGGACGAGCTCGGGGGCCTGGGCCAGCAGCGGCCCGCCCCAGCGCTCCTCGAGCGCACGTTCCAGCGCGGCGCCCACGCGGTAGAGCCGGTCGTCGGCGAGCGGCGGCGCCATCACCTGCAGCCCGACCGGGAGCCCGTCCTCGGGGGCCAGGCCCACCGGGAAGGACGCGCTCGCGTTGCCCGCGAGGTTGGACGGGATCGTGCAGAGGTCGTTCAGGTACATGGCCAGCGGGTCGTCGACCTTCTCCCCGAGCCGGAAGGCCGTCGTGGGCGTGGAGGGCGAGACCAGCACGTCGACCTGCGCGAACGCGGCCTCGAAGTCCCGTGTGACGAGCGTGCGGACCTTCTGCGCCTGCCCGTAGTAGGCCTCGTAGTAGCCGCTGGAGAGGGCGTACGTCCCGAGGATGATCCGGCGCTTGACCTCCGCGCCGAAGCCGGCCTCGCGGGTCAGCCCCATGACCTCCTCGGCGTCGTGGCTGCCGTCGTCGCCGGTCCGCAGGCCGAAGCGCATCCCGTCGAACTTCGCGAGGTTGGAGCTCGCCTCGCTCGGCAGGATCAGGTAGTACGCCGGCAGCGCGTAGGTGAAGCTCGGGCAGGACACCTCGAGGATCTCGGCGCCGAGGCCGGACAGGACGTCGACCGCCTCGCGGAACCGCTGCTCGACGCCCGGGGCGTACCCCTGGCCGCCGAGCTCGCGCACGATCCCGACCTTGAGCCCGCGGACGTCGCCCGAACGGGCGGCGGCGACCACGTCCGGCACGGGCGCGTCGGCCGACGTCGAGTCGAGCGGGTCGTGGCCGGCTATGACCGCGTGCAGGAGGGCGGCGTCGAGGACCGTGCGGGCGCACGGCCCGGGCTGGTCGAGGCTGGAGGCCAGCGCGACGAGGCCGTAGCGCGACGTGCCGCCGTACGTCGGCTTGATCCCGACCGTGCCGGTGACCGACGCCGGCTGGCGGATCGAGCCGCCGGTGTCGGTGCCGATGGCCAGCGGGGCCTCGAACGCGGCCAGCGCGGCCGCCGAGCCGCCGCCGGAACCACCCGGGATCCGGTCCAGGTCCCAGGGGTTGTGGGTGGGGCCGTAGGCCGAGTTCTCGGTCGAGGAGCCCATGGCGAACTCGTCGAGGTTCGTCTTGCCCAGGATGACCAGGCCGGCGTCGAGCATGCGGCGGGTGACCGTCGCGTCGTACGGCGGGACCCAGCCCTCGAGGACCTTCGAGCCGGCCGTGGTCGGGGCGCCGGCGTAGGTGAGCACGTCCTTGAGCGCGACGGGCACGCCGGCGAGCGGGCCGAGCGCCTCGCCGGCCGACCGGGCGGCGTCGACCTTCGCGGCAGCGGCCAGCGCACGCGCGCCGTCGACGTGGAGGAAGGCGTGGACCGCGGGTTCCACGGCCGCCATCCGGTCGAGGTGCGCCTGCGTGACCTCGACCGAGCTGACGTCGCCCGAGGCGATCGAGGCGGCCAGGTCGGCGGCGGTGGCGCGGGTCAGGTCGTCGCTCATCAGGCGTCCTCCCCCAGGATCCGCGGCACGCGGAACCGGTCGTCCTCGGCCGCGGGCGCACCGGCGAGCACCACCTCGCGCGGCAGCGACGGGCGGACCACGTCGGCACGGAAGACGTTCTCCAGCGGCAGCGGGTGCGAGGTGGGCGGGATGTCGGCCGCGGCGACCTCGGAGACCTTGGCCACCGCCTCGAGGATCGCGTCCAGCTGCGGCGCCAGGTGGGCCAGCTCGTCGGCGGTCAGCTCGATGCGGGCCAACCGGGCCAGCTCGGCCACGTCGTCAGGCGTCAAGGCCACGGGGCGTACTCCTCGAGATCACGTGCGGGGGCTCGGCCGCCGCTGCGCAGGCGACCGAAGGTCCATCCTAGGACCGCGCTCTGACGGTTCCGCTCTGCGAGCCGCTCAGACCGTGAGCGGGCGCAGCACCGCACCGGTCTTGAGCTTGGGCGTGAAGAACGTCGACTTCGGCGGCATCAGCAGACCCTCGCGGGCGGTCCGCTCGATCTCGGCGAGGCTGACCGGCCGGACGAGCACCGCCGCCGTCGCGCGACCGCTGGACACCGCGGCGAGCGTCTCGTCCAGGCCGTGCTGGTACGCCGTGGTGGCGTCGAGCCCGTCGAACGCCGTCTCGAGCCAGACGCCGTCCAGCGCGCGGACCGCGTCGAAGGCACCCGGCCGCGGGTCGAGCCGCTCCGCGCCGTCGGCGGTCACGAGCACGAGGAAGCCTTCCGCCGCCATGGCCGCCGCCGTCCCGGCGTCCGGCGCGTCGGTCGGGCTCCGGACGAAGAACCGGTCCAGCGCCCCGCGGAGCGCCTCCACCCCGACGCCGCCGTAGAGCCGGTTGATGGCCTCGACGCTGAGCTGGTCGGCGACGAGCTCGGCGACGAAGGCCAGCGTGAGCTCGGCCGACGTGTCCTTCCGCCCGGTCGAGGCGCGCTGCTCGTCGCGATACGTGCGGCTGACCGCGTACCGGTGGTGCCCGTCCGCGATCAGCACGTCGTCGCTGGCCAGCAGGTCCCGGACCGCGCGGACGCGCACGGGGTCCGTGACGCGCTCCCACACGTGCTCGACGGTGCGGCCGTCGGCGTCGTCGACCAGCCTGCCGACCGGCTCGCCCGGCTCCGCCAGGAGGTCGGCGAGCCCGGACGCCAGGGAGAGCCCCCAGACCGGCGAGAGATTGGCCCCCGTGGCGCGGGTCAGCTCGAGGCGGTCGGTCGAGTCCTTCGGCGTGGTGCGCTCGTGGGGCAGCACACCGCCGCTCCCCGTGTCCACGACCTCGAGCGCACCGAGCACCCCGGCCACGTCGCGCCCCACGCCGCTGCCGTCGGTGAACCGGAGGCGGTAGATCGTGAAGGAGGCTTCCGGGTCGAGCACCAGGACGCCGTCGTCGACCCACCGATCGAGCGTGCGACCGGCGACCTCGTACCGGTCCGCATCGCCGCGCGGCACGTCGACCCAGGTGATGTTGTGCGGCGACCGGGCCTGGAGCGCGTCGACGTCCGCGCCGTCGAGGACGTCGTACGGCGGAGCGAGCAGCGGCTCCAGGTCGGAAGCCGCGTAGCGGAGGGCGCGGAACGGCTCGAACCTGGGCATGGCCCCAGGCTTTCACGGGGCCACCCCGCCTCCCGACCGCCGCCAGGTCGAACCGCGTCCCCGTCAGGTCCGGCCACCACAAAAAACATGCCCGACACGCTCCGGTAACGCCCCTCTGTCACCATGAGGCCGTGTTCTTGCTGCGGATCACCCTGCCCGACCGGCCGGGTTCCCTCGGAGCGGTGGCGACCGCCATGGGTGGGGTCGGCGGTGACATCAACGCCGTCGAGATCGTCGAGAAGGGCAACGGCGTGGTCGTCGACGACTTCATCGTCGACCTGCCGCCCAACCAGCTGCCCGAGAGCCTCGTCTCCGCGTGCCAGTCCCTCGAGGGCGTCCACGTCGAGTGGATCGCCCGCTACCCCGAGGGCGGCGGGCTCCAGTCCGACCTCGAGGCGCTCGAACGGATGGCCGCCGACCCCGTGCACGCCGCCGAGACGCTCGTCTCGCTGTGCCCGGTCGTGTTCCGGTCGCACTGGGCGATCCTCGTCGCGACCGGCTCCGGGGGTCCGGAGATGACCTTCTCGACCACCCTGGCCCCTGACGTCGGCCCGGAGCTCGCCGCCCGGCTCGCGCCGTTCGACGTCACCCACCGCCTCGACCTGGAGAGCGGCTGGGCGCCGGGCTGGGGCGACTGCACCGTCGTGGTGACACCGATCACCCAGGACCGCGTGATCGTCATCGGGCGTCAGGGCGGTCCCGTGTTCCTCGATTCCGAGGTCGCCCGCCTCCACCACCTCGCCGCCCTGGTCAAGTAGACCGGTCCCCCGCCGGGCACAATGCCCGGGACGGGGGTGCGCGTGGAGGACTACGGCTGGGCCGAGCTGGGCGAGCTCGTGACGTCCTTCGGCTACGGCGTCCTCTCGGCCCTGGTCCCCTTCGTCAACGCCGAGAGCTACGTCGTCCTTTCGGGCATCTCCTCGATCGGGCGGGCGGTGCCGGTGGTCGCCGGGGTGGCCCTGGGCCAGACGCTCGGCAAGGTGCTGCTCTTCCTCGGCGTCCGGCGCGGTCGCCAGTTCCCCTTCGTGCGGCGTGAGCACGCGCGGTTCCGGCGAGGCACCGCGGGCCCGGCGCGGCGCAGGCTCAGCCAGGCCGTCGCCTTCCTGCTGCGGCTCGTGGGCGAGAAGCGCTGGGGCCTGCCCATCGTGCTGCTCGCCGCCGTCGTGGGCTTCCCGCCGCTCTACGCGGTGGCGCTGCTGGCTGGCGCGACCCGGATGCGGGTCGGCTGGTTCGCCGCCCTCGTGCTGGTCGGTCGCACGGTCAGGTTCGTGCTCGTGGCCCGCGGCGTGGCGGTCTTCCACCCGCACTGACGCCAGCGCCGCCATCCGTACGCCGTGCGTTCCTGATCTTGGGCTGTGAACCCACCTCGGGCAGGCCGGACGTGACCTGCCGCTCGCTACCCTTGGCGCCATGCGGCTGCGCGCGGCGTTCTCGGACCTCAACCTCAACGGCGCCACCCCGCCGCGGGTGCAGCCTCGCCTCGGCGAGTGGGGCCCGGAGCTGGTGCCGAGCACCGGCCAGAAGCGACGGATGCGGATCTGGGTCGGCCTGGTCCTGCTGGGCGCGATGCTGGCGGTCTTCGGGCTCGGCTGGTACGTCTACCACGCCATGACCGGCAGCTGGGGCTTCGGCCTCGACGGCAACACCGGCTTCTTCGCCCCGCACGCGCTGGTCACGTTCCTGCGCGGCTGACGCTCGCCCGCACCGCCGCGACGCGCACCTTCATCACCGGCCGCGTCACTCCCCGACCGTCGCGACGTCCGTCGCCGCCTCCGCTCCGGCGTCCAGCAGGGTGCGGAACGCCTCCGCCCCGCTCAGCACCGGGACCTTCAGCTCCACGGCCTTGTCGTACTTGGAGCCCGGGCCCTCGCCGACGACGACGAACGACGTCTTCTTCGACACCGACCCGGAGACCTTGCCGCCCCGGCTGGTGACGGCCTCCGCCGCCGAGTCGCGGGTGAAGCCCTCGAGCGCCCCGGTGATGACGACGCTGACCCCGGTCAGGGTCTGGTCGCGCTGCTCGCGGGGCTCGTCGCGCATCACGCAGCCGGCGGCCTGCCACTTGCGCACGATCGCGCGGTGCCAGTCGACGGCGAACCACTCCTGGATCGCGGTGACCAGGGTCGGTCCGATGCCCTCCACCGCCGCGAGCTGCTCCGGGGTGGCCGCCTCGAGGGCGTCGATGCTGCCGAACGCGGCCGCGAGGTCGGGCGCGACGCCCGGACCGATGTGCCGCATCGACAGCGCCACCAGGAACTTGTCCAGCGGTCGCGTCTTGGCCGCCTCCAGGTTGGCCAGCAGCTTGGTCCCGTTGGCCGACAGCCGGCCGTCCTTGGTGGTGAAGAAGTCGGTGCGCCCCAGCCCCTCCGCGGTCAGGTCGAAGAGATCTCCCTCGTCGGTCAGCAGCCCGGCGTCCAGCAGCGCCTGGCCGGACTGGTAGCCGAGCACCTCGATGTCCAGCGCGGCCCGGCTCGCGACGTGGAACATCCGCTCCCGCAGCTGCGCCGGGCAGGACCGGGTGTTCGGGCAGCGCAGGTCCGCGTCACCCTCCTTCTCCGGACGCAGCAGCGTGCCGCACGCCGGGCAGTGCGTCGGCATCACGAACGCCCGCTCCGTGCCGTCGCGCAGGGCCACGACCGGACCGACGATCTCCGGGATCACGTCACCCGCCTTGCGCAGCACCACGGTGTCGCCGATCAGGACGCCCTTGCGCACGACCTCGCTCGCGTTGTGCAGCGTCGCCTGGCTCACCGTCGACCCGGCCACGCGGACGGGCTCCATCACGCCGTACGGCCCCACCCGCCCGGTCCGGCCGACGTTGACCCGGATGTCGAGGAGCTTGGTCGTGACCTCCTCGGGCGGGTACTTGTACGCGATCGCCCAACGAGGGGCCCGCGACGTGGACCCGAGCTGGTCCTGGACCGCCCGCTCGTCGAGCTTGACCACCACGCCGTCGATCTCGTGCACCGCCGAGCCGGGGCCGTGCCGGTGCGCGCCCCAGTAGGCGATGTAGTCCCCGACCTCGGCCAGCGTCGAGACCAGCTTGCGCTGCGGGCTCACCGGCAGGCCCCACCGCTCGAGGGCGGCGTACGCCTCGGACAGCCGCGGGGCGTCGTAGCCGGTCAGCACGCCGACGCCGTGGCTGACGAAGCCCAGGTTGCGCGAGGCCGTCACCCGGGGGTCCTTCTGCCGCAACGAGCCCGCCGCGGCGTTGCGCGGGTTGGCGAAGGGCGCCTTGCCGTCGGCGACCAGCGAGGCGTTCAGCGCCTCGAACTCGGTGACCGCGAAGAACACCTCGCCACGGACCTCGAGCACCTCGGGCACCGGCAGCCCCTCGGCGACGCCGTCGGGGCGTAGCCGCTGCGGGATCGCCGTGATCGTGCGGACGTTGGCCGTGACGTCCTCGCCCACCCGCCCGTCACCACGGGTCGCGGCCCGGACCAGCCGGCCGCCCTCGTAGACCAGGTCGAGGGCCAGGCCGTCCACCTTGAGCTCGCAGAGGTAGCCGGACTGCTCCAGCCGGGTCTCGCCCAGCTCGCGCACCGCGCGCGCCTGCCACCGCTCGAGGTCCTCGGTGCTGAAGGCGTTGTCCAGGCTCAGCAGCCGCTGCAGGTGCTCGACCGGCGCGAAGGTCGCCGACGGCGCCCCGCCGACGGTCTGGGTCGGCGAGTCCGGGGTCCGCAGCGGGGGGAACCGTTCCTCGAGCGCCTCCAGCTCGCGCATCAGCCGGTCGTACTCCTCGTCGGCCACGGTGGGCTCGTCGAGCACGTAGTAGCGCCAGCGCGCCTCGTCGAGCAGGTCGGTGATCTCGGCGTGCCGCGCGCTGGACGCGCTGTCCGGCTCCGCGACCACGGGGGCGGCGCCGTCCGGGTCGGGCAGGGAGACCTCGGGGTCGTCGTCGTTCTGCGGCACGGGCCGACCTTAACCAGCGCCCCTGACACTCTCCGTCAGCCTCCGTCGCCAGCGCCGCCGGGCCGGCCACCACCGGCTGTCGGTGGCCGCGGTTACGGTGTCCCCGCCCACCTCCGGGCACCGACCAAGGAGCAGCCGATGCACCCACCCCTCCGTCCCTGGGCGGCCCGGCTCGCTGCCGGCGCGCTCGCCTCGTCGCTGCTGCCGCTCGGGGCGACCACGGCCACCGCGGCCCCGGCGGCGACCCCGGCCCCTGCGGCTGCGCCGGCCGCGGTCGCCGGCGGTCACAGCGCCGGCGACTCGCTCTTCCCCACCATCGGCAACACCGGCTACGACGTCGCGCACTACAAGATCGCGCTGGCGTACGCCGCCGACGGCTCCATCAGGGCGACCACGACGATCGAGGCGAAGGCGGAGCGCAAGCTCTCGTCGTTCTCCCTGGACCTCGAGGGGCTGACCGTCGACCGGGTGCGCGTCGAGGGCCGGGACGCGACGTTCCGGCGTTCGGGGACCAAGCTCGTGGTCACCCCGGCGAAGGCCGCCGGTGGACGCTTCACCGTCGCGGTCCGCTACCACGGCAAGCCGACGACCCACACCGACCCGGACGGCTCGCAGGACGGCTGGGTCCCCAGCAAGACCGGCGCCACCGCGCTGTCGGAGCCGGTCGGCTCGCAGACCTGGTTCCCCAACAACAACACCCCGCGCGACAAGGCCGCGTACGACATCTCCCTGACCGTGCCGAAGAAGCTGGCGGCCGCGTCGAACGGCACGCTCGAGAGCCGGCGCACGAAGGACGGGAGGACGACCTGGCACTGGCGGCAGCGCCAGCCGATGGCCACGTACCTGTCGCTGGTCGCGATCGGGCGCTTCGACGTCTACCGCACGAAGATCTCGCTGCAGCACGGCCGCCGGGTCACCGCGTGGAGCTTCGTCGACCCGACGCTCGGGTCGGCCAGCAAGCAGCGGGCGTTCCTGCCGAAGGCGCTCGCCTTCAACGAGAAGCAGTACGGCCGCTACCCCTTCGACGGCGCCGGCATGGTGATCCAGGACCTCGGGGTCGGCTACGCGCTCGAGACGCAGACCCGGCCCTTCTTCGACGGGCTGCCCGACCAGGCGACGATGGTCCACGAGCTCGCCCACCAGTGGTTCGGCGACTCGGTGAGCGTGCGCGACTGGTCCGACATCTGGCTGAACGAGGGCTTCGCCACCTACGCGGAGGCCAACTACGCGGCGGAGCACGGCGGGCCGACGACGTGGCAGGCGTTCCAGCAGACCTACGACGCCAACGGCCCCTCGTCGGACCTGTGGGACCCGGCGACGAACGGGCTGACCGATCCTGCCGACCTGTTCGGTGACCCGGTCTACGCCCGCGGGGCTCTGACGCTGGAGGCGCTGCGGCACCGGATCGGGGACCAGGAGATGAAGACGCTGCTCCGCACCTGGACCAAGAAGTACGCGGGCACGTCGGTCCGGACCAGCCAGTTCGTCGCGCTGGCCGAGCAGGTGAGCGACCAGGACCTGGGCGCGTTCTTCCACACCTGGCTGGAGGTGCCCGCGAAGCCCGCCGGCTACTGAGCGCGGCGCGCGGCGTCCGAGGCGAGCAGCACGCTCACGCGGAGGTCGGTGCGGCCGTGGCGGTCGCACCGGTCTCCGGGAGCCGGAGGCGCCAGGAGTAGGAGCAGTAGGCGGTGATCGTGCAGAGGATGAGCACACCGAGGAAGACGTGCGCACCCTTGATGCCCGCGAAGCCCAGCATCATCTGCACCGCGATGGCGATGATGATCGCGATCGGCATGAACAGGGTCCACGACGGCCGGCCCGACCGGCGCAGGGTGACGCCGAGCACGGCACCGATCACCGCGAGCACGAGGACGGCGAACGCGTTGGTCGCGTGCGCGACGAGCAGGGGCTGCACGCCGTCGAGGTAGCCCGAACCCAGCCCCGCCTGAGCGACCGCGAAGGCGAACAGGAGGGTCGCGACGATGCGGAGCTGCTTGATCTGGGCCACGCGGTCATTGTGCCGCAGCGCCGCCGGCCGGGAGGGAGGGCACGACCCGGCACCGACCGTCAGCCGAGCAGGCGGTCCGTGACGATGTCGGCCGCGGAACGCAGGACCCGTAGCGCGGCCAGGGCACCCTCGGGGTCGAGCCCGGCCAGGCCGCAGGCCGGGGTGAGGACCGTACGCAGGCCGGCCTCGGCGTCCAGCCCGAGGTCCTCGAGCCGGGCGAGCACGCGCGTCGCCACCGTCTCGGGCCGGGCCAGCGGGCCGGAGCCGTCGGCGGGCAGGGCCCCGGCGCCGAACCACAGTCCCTCGGACAGCCCCTCGCCGACCTCGTCCCAGGTGCCGGTGCCCATCTGGCCGAGGTCGAGCGCGACGCCCGCCACGCCTCCCTCGCGCAGCAGGGCCACGGGAGCCCCGGCCGCGCAGCAGTGCACGACCAGCGGGGTCGCCGCGGCATCGCCAGCCAGGTGCGCCAGGTGGGCGACCAGCTCGCCGTACGCCTCGGTCACCTCCGGGCGGTCCACGGAGCGGTGCCGGGAGAAGCCGCTGGCGGTGCTGAGGCTGCCGGTGAGCACGGCCGGCAGCAGCGGCTCGTCGAGCTGGACGACCAGGTCCACGTCGGGCAGGCGTCGGCGCAGCTCCTCGACCAGGGCCCCGATGCCCTCCGTCAGCGACTGGCCGACGTCGCGCCGGGCGCCGTGGTCGGCGACCACCCGGTCACCCCGCGGACGTTCCAGGGCGGCCGCCAGCGTCCAGGGTCCGGCGACCGAGACCTTCACGGGCCCCACGTAGCCCTGGGCGACCTCCTCGAGCACGTCGAGGTCCTGCCGGAGGAGCGACCGGGCCTGCCGGGCGTCACGGTTCGGGGCGTCCGCCAGCCGCCAGCCCGCCGGCTGGAGGTCGACCGCGAGCCCCGAGAGCAGCGCGGCACCACGCCCCACGAGCTGGGCTCCCGGCCCCCGGGAGGGGAGCTCGGGCAGGTACGGCAGCTCCGGGCACTCCGCGAACGCGATCTTGGTCGCGTCGGCCATGTCGGTGCCGGGCCACGAGCCGATGCCCGTCCACAGCAGCGAGGACGGTCGGCGGTCGGCCAGTGGTGCCGGGCCCGCGGGCTCGCTCACGAGACCGGTACCGGCTGGGCGGCTGCGCCGGCACCGGTGGACCTGGTGGTGCGGGAGATGGTGGCGCTGCCGACGACCCGCGTCCCGTCGTAGCAGACGACCGCCTGCCCGGGGGCGACCCCGACCAGCGGCTCGTCGGTCTCGACGACGAGCTCGTCACCGGCCGGGCCGGACGAGTGCAGCTCGACGGTCGCCGGGACCGGTGCCCCGTGGGCGCGGACCTGCACGAGCCCGCGCCACGTCCCGGCCGGTGCCGCGCCCGCCCACGACGGCCGGACCCCGACCAGGTGTGTCACGGCGAGCGCCTCGCGCGGTCCGACGGTGACCGTGGAGGTCACCGGGGTGACGTCGAGCACGAAGCGCGGCTTGCCGTCGGCGGCAGGCACCCCGAGCCGCAGCCCCCGGCGCTGCCCGACAGTGAAGTGGTGGGTCCCGTCGTGCTCGCCCACCTGGGTGCCGTCGACGTCCACGACCAGGCCCGGCCGGGTCCCGAGCCGCGCGTCCAGGAAGCCCGCGGTGTCACCGTCGGGGATGAAGCAGATGTCGTGGCTGTCGGGCTTCGCCGCGACGGAGAGCCCGCGCGTCGCCGCCTCCGCCCGGACCTCGGTCTTGGTCGAGGTGCCGAGCGGGAACCAGCTGTGCGCGACCTGGTGCGCGGTCAGCACCCCGAGGACGTACGACTGGTCCTTGGCCTCGTCGACGGCTCGGTGGAGCTCAACGACGCCGGGCCCGTCCCCACCTTTGGGGTGCGGGCGCCGGACTAGGCGGGCGTAGTGCCCGGTGCAGACGGCGTCGAAGCCGAGAGCGAGGCCGCGCTCGAGCACGGCCGAGAACTTGATCTTCTCGTTGCAGCGCAGGCACGGGTTGGGCGTGCGCCCCGCGGCGTACTCGGCCACGAAGTCGTCTACCACGTCCGCGGCGAAGCGGTCCGAGAGGTCCCAGACGTAGAACGGGATGCCGAGGCGGTCGGCCGCGCGGCGGGCGTCGTGGGCGTCCTCGCGGGAGCAGCACCCACGCGCTCCGCTGCGGAACGACTGCGGGTTCTTCGACAGCGCGAGGTGCACCCCGGTCACGTCGTGGCCCGCGTCCACGGCCCGCGCCGCGGCCACGGCCGAGTCGACGCCCCCGGACATGGCGGCGAGCACCCTCATCGCGACCGTCCCTCCGCCTCGTCCAACGCCCGGGTCGCCCGTGCAGGGCGACCGCGCGAGTCTAGTGTCGCGCGGCCCGACGCTCAGACGTACGCCGCTGCGGCCCGTGCCCGTGCGACGACGTCGGTCAGCACCGCGGAGACGCGCTCCAGGTCGGCGACGGTCGTCGTGTGGCCGAGGGAGAGACGGACGACGCTGCGCGCATCGGCCTCGGGGACCCCGAGCGCGGTGAGGACGTGGCTGGGCGCCGTGACCCCGGCCGAGCAGGCCGAGCCGGTCGACGCGTCCACGCCGGCCGCATCGAGGAGCATGACGACGGCGTCCCCGGGTGCACCGGGCAGGCCGACGCTGAGCACGCCCGGGAGCCCTGCGGCGGGCTCTTCGGCCGAGCCTGCGCCGTACCTGACCGCGTCGGGCACCGCCGCTCGGATGCGGGCGAACAGCTCCTCGCGCAGCGCGACCTCGCGTGCCGCCTCGGCCTCGAGGGTCGTGACCGCGACGTCGACCGCGGCCGCGAAGCCCGCCGCCCCCACCACGTCGAGCGTCCCGGAACGGACGTCGCGCTCCTGGCCGCCGCCGTGCTGCACCGACGCGAGCGCGGTCGAGCGGCGGGCGAGGAGCGCGCCGATCCCGACCGGGCCCCCGAGCTTGTGAGCCGTGAGGCTCAGCAGGTCGAGCCCGCTGGAGGCGAAGTCGACCGGCACGTGGCCCACGGCCTGCACGGCGTCGCTGTGCACCACCGCACCGGCCGCCCGGGCCGCCGCCGCGATCTCGGCCACGGGCTGCACCGTCCCGACCTCGTTGTTGGCCCACATGACCGACACGACGGCCGAGCGCGAGGACAGGGCCGCCCGGTACGCGGCCAGGTCGAGAAGTCCCGTCGGGTCGACGCCCAGCAGGGTGACCTGCGCCCCCTGGGTCTGAGCCAGCCACAGCGCGGCGTCGCCGACGGCGTGGTGCTCGACCGCACTGACCAGCACGTCGCGGCGACCGACATCGCGGCGGGCCCAGTAGGCACCCTTGATCGCGAGGTTGTCGGCCTCGGTGCCGCCGCCGGTGAACACGACCTCCGCGGGCTCGGCGCCCAGACGGGACGCGACGAGGTCGCGCGCGTCCTCCACGACCCGCCGGGCCGCCCGGCCGGAGCCGTGCACCGAGGACGGGTTGCCCGTCCGGGTCAGCTGCGCGGTGACCGCCGAGACCGCCTCCGCCCGCATGGGGGTGGTGGCCGCGTGGTCGAGGTAGCTACGCACCCCTTCATTGTGGCTCAGGCGATCGTGGCTCAGGAAGCGTCGGCCTCCAGGCCCGCGACGACGCCGTCGAGGACGGCGTGCAGGTCGCCGACCACGCCCAGGTCGGCCAGGGCGAAGATCGGGGCCTCCGCGTCGGAGTTGACGGCCACCACGGCCTTGGAGGTCTGCATGCCCGCCCGGTGCTGGATCGCGCCGGAGATGCCGGCGGCGACGTAGAGCTGGGGGGAGACCGTCGTCCCGGTCTGGCCGACCTGGTAGGCGTGCGGGTACCAGCCGGCGTCCACCGCGGCCCGGGACGCTCCCACGGCGGCGCCGAGGGCGTCGGCCAGTGCCTCGACCCGCGAGAAGTCCCCGCCGGTGCCGCGTCCGCCGGAGACCACGATGCGCGCCTCGGTGAGGCCCGGGCGGCCGCTGCCGATTCGTGGGTCGCGGGCGACGATCCGGGCCCCGCGGGCCGCGTCGGAGATGGTGACCGCGAAGGGTTCGACCTCGACGGGGGACCAGCCCTCCACCGGGACGGGCGTGGTCGAGTTCGGCTTCATCGTGACCACGACGCGGTCGCGACCCCCGCGCGCCCGGGTCGTCCAGCCGCCGGCGAACACGGACTTGGTGGCGGTGCCGTCGGCCTCGAGGTCCACGGCGTCGGTCACCAGGCTCGCGCCCAGCCGGACGGCGAGCCGGCCCGCGACCTCCTTGCCCTCGACGCCCGACGTCAGCAGGACCAGCGAGGCCCCGACGGCGTCGACGACCTGGGTCAGCGCCTCCGACCGGGGTGCGACGAGGTACGCGTCGATCGCCGGGTCCTGCACGCTCAGCACCCGGGTCGCGCCGTGCGAGGCCAAGATCGCGGCCGCGGCGGCGTCGACCTCCTCGAGCACGACCACCACCGGCTCCCCCACCCGGCCGGCGAACGCGAGCAGCTCGAGCGTCGCGCGGCTGGGGACCGCGTCGGCGAACGAGGCGAGGACCAGGACGGTGGGCATGCGGGCTCCTTCGGGAGGGACCAGCGGAAGGGTCGGCGGCAGGGTCGGCGGTGGAGGGAGGGTGCGGTCAGGCGTAGCGGCCGGCGGCCAGGAACTCGAGCACGGCCGCAGCGCCCGAGCCGTCGGCGTCCCGCACGACCTGCCCGGCTCCGCGGGCCGGGCGCGCGTCGGCCTGGACGACCCGCGTCCAGGCCGCGGCCAGCCCGACGTCGGCGGGGTCCAGGCCGAGGTCGTCGAGGTCCCAGGTCTGCACGGGCTTCTTCTTGGCCGCGAGGATCCCCTTCATGGACGGGTAGCGCGCCTCGCCGGACTGGTCGGTGACGCTGACCACGGCCGGCAGGTCGACCTCGACGGTCAGCCGGGCCGTGTCGTCCTCGCGCAGGATCGTCGCCGTGCCGTCGGCGACGCTCAGCTGCCCCGCGTACGTCGCGGCGGGCCACCCGAGCCGCTCGGCGAGCATCGCCGGCAGCACGCCCATCGCGCCGTCGGTGGAGGCCATGCCGCAGACCACGAGGTCGGCGCCCGCCTTGGCGACCGCCGCCGCGAGCACCGTGCTGGTGCCCAGCGCGTCCGTCCCGTGCAGCGCGTCGTCGAGGACGTGGATGGCGGAGCCGGCCCCCATCTGCAGGGCCCGCTTCAGCGCGGCCGTCGCGTCCTCCCCTCCGACGGTGAGCACGGCGACCTCGACGTCGTCGCCGTCGTCCGCGAGCCGGAGGGCCTGCTCGACGGCGTACTCGTCCAGCTCGGAGAGCAGGCCGTCGGTGCCCTCGCGGTCGACCGTGAGGTCGTCCGCGAAGACCCGCTCGGCGCTCGCGTCGGGGACGTGCTTCACGCAGACGACGATCTTCACCCGCCCGATGTTACCCACCAGTAACTTAGCGGCCACCCTGCAGGCGTCCCTGGGCGAGACGTTCGGACGTGAACGCTCACATCGTCCGGACAAACCGGGCATCATGTCCTCCTCACGTCCTCTCGGACGTGCGTCGAGGTCCCGACCGCCGTGCGGGCCGGGCTGGCCGGAGGAGGAGCAGCGCCATGACCGTCCCCCTGCCCGTGCCCGACGACACCTCCATGCTCGGGGCCCACGTCGTGGACGAGGGCACCACCTTCGCCCTGTGGGCACCCCGCGCGACCCGCGTCGAGCTCGCGCTCGTGCACGCGGACCGGACCCAGGTCAACCACGAGATGCACCGGGCCGACGACGGCGTGTGGCACGTCCTCGTGCCCGGGGTCGGCGCGGAGCAGCGCTACGGCTTCCGGGTCCACGGCGCGTGGGACCCCGCCAACGGCGAACGGTTCAACCCCGCCAAGCTGCTCCTCGACCCGTACGCCCGCGCGATCACCGGCGGCGTCGACTACTCCGGCCCGATCCTCGACCACGTCGCGTCGTCGAACTTCGTCCCGAGCCCCGAGGACTCGTCCGGCTCGGTCCCGCTGAGCGTCGTGGTCCGCGACACGCCGCCGCCGCGCCCGCTCGCCGCGCCGGTCCCGCTGAGCGACAGCGTGATCTACGAGCTGCACGTGAAGGGTTTCACCCGGCTGCACCCGCTGGTCCCCGAGCACCTGCGCGGCACGTACGCCGGCCTGGCCTACCCGGCCGTGGTCGCGCACCTGAAGTCGCTGGGCGTCACCTCGGTGGAGCTGCTGCCGGTGCACCAGTTCGTCTCCGAGCCGTTCCTTATCTCGCGTGGCCTGTCGAACTACTGGGGCTACAACACGCTCGGCTTCTTCGCCCCGCACTCGGCGTACGGGTCGGTGGGCACGCTCGGCGCGCAGGTCGAGGAGTTCAAGCAGATGGTCTCCGCGCTGCACGACGCCGGGATCGAGGTCATCCTCGACGTCGTCTACAACCACACCGGCGAGGGCGGCCACGAGGGCCCGACGCTGTCGTTCCGCGGGCTGGACCACCTCGGCTACTACCGCCTGACCGCCGACCGGCGCAACGACTACGACGTGACCGGCTGCGGCAACTCGGTGGACACCTCCGAGCCCGGCGTGCTGCGCCTGGTGCTGGACTCGCTGCGCTACTGGGTCACCGAGATGGGCGTCGACGGCTTCCGGTTCGACCTGGTCACCACCCTGCTGCGCGACGAGCGCCACCACGTCGACCAGGAGCACCCGTTCAAGGTCGCGCTGCGCGACGACCCCGTCCTCAGCGGGGTCAAGCTCGTCGCCGAGCCGTGGGACGTCGGTCCGTACGGCTACCAGGTCGGGGCCTTCGGCGACGGCTGGAGCGAGTGGAACGACCGCTTCCGCAACTACGTCCGCGACTTCTGGCGGGGCAACACGCACGGGGTGTCCGAGCTCGGTCAGCGCCTGGTCGGCTCGCCCGACATCTTCGACCACGACAACCGCGCGGTGGACGCGAGCGTCAACTACGTGACCGCCCACGACGGCTTCACGCTGCGCGACCTGGTGACCTACGACGTCAAGCACAACGGCGACAACGGGGAGTCCAACCGCGACGGCACCGACGACAACCGGTCCTGGAACTGCGGGGTCGAGGGCGAGACCGACGACTCCGGCATCAACGCCCTGCGGCGACGTCAGGCCCGCAACCTCATGGCCACGCTGGTGCTGGCCGCCGGCGTGCCGATGATGGTGGCGGGCGACGAGCTGGGGCGTACGCAGGGCGGCAACAACAACGCCTACTGCCAGGACTCCCCCACCTCCTGGGTGCACTGGGACACCGCGCAGGAGTGGTCCGGGCTGACCGACCTGACCCGGCGCCTGCTGACCCTGCGCGCGGAGCACCCCGTGTTCCGGCGGACCACCTACCGCCACGGCGAGCAGCTCGTCGACACGACCAACCACCCGGTGGGGCGGCGCAACCTCGCCTGGTTCGGCGGGGCCCGCACCGAGATGACCGCCGAGGACTGGCACGACCCGCACCGCCGCACGCTGGGGGTCTACCTCGCCCACGACGCGCCCAACCGCGACCACGACGAGGCGTTCCTGGTCTGGTTCCACGGCGGCGCCGACCCCGTCGAGGTCGAGCTCCCCGACGGGGGCTGGGCCGACACCTACACCGTCGTCGCGCACACCGGCGACGAGGACGAGCTCACGACGGAGAAGATCCCGGCCGGCACGTCCCTGCGCATCCCCGGGCGTACGGTCGTGGTCCTGCAGGTCGACTGAGCCGGCACCCACCACCCCGTCGACCCCGGGACGCGCGAGGAGGACCGTGAACCGCCGCACCCGCCTGCTGACGGCTGCGAACAGCCGCCTGCCCCGGCCTGACCCGCCCCCGCCGTCCTACCTGCGCCGCGGGCGCGGCGAGCTGCCCCGCCCCCTCTCGCGGCTGCTCCTGGGGCCCGTGGCACGTGGGGTCGAGCTGATCGACCGGGTGCTGCCGACCGCCCCGTACGCCGTGCCCGTCCGGCTCTACCGCCCCCGCCGGACCCCGGGCCTGCTGCCGCTGCTGGTCAACCTGCACGGCGGTGGGTTCGTGTTCGGCAACCTCACCGGCGCGGACTGGCTGTGCGGCCAGCTGGCCGACCGCACCGGCTCCCTCGTCGTGTCGGTGGACTACCGGCTCGCCCCCGAGCACCCGGCGCCCGGCCCGTACGAGGACGCCTGGGCCGCGACCTGCTGGCTCCTCGACCACGCGCTCGAGCTCGGCGCCGACCCCGGCCGGGCGGTCGTCGTCGGCGAGAGCGCCGGGGGCAACCTCGCCGCCCTGGTCACCCTGGCCCTGCGCGACCGGCGCCGGGCCGAACCCGGTGCGCCCGACCTGCTCGGCCAGGTGCTGATCTACCCCTCGACCGACCTGACGATGACCTCGGCGTCGGCCACCGAGCTGGTGGACGCACCGGTGCTGACCCGGACCGCCATCGAGTGGTACGGCCGGCAGTACGTGCCGCAGGGGCTGCCGCACTCCATCCCGCTGGACGACCCCCGGGTGAGCCCGCTGCACGCCACCGACCACAGCGACCTGCCGCCCGCGCTGGTCGTCGCGGCGGGCCAGGACCCGCTGCGTGACGACGCCCTGGCCTACGCCGACGCGCTCGCCCGGGCCGACGTCCCCGTGCGCACGGTCCTGTACCCCGAGGCCGTGCACGGCTTCGTCTCCATCCCGCGCTTCGAGCCCGCCGCCGCGCAGGCTCTCGACGAGGCCGTGGTGCACGTGCTGGCGACGCTCCACCCCAAAGGGTGAAATCTCGCGATCGCGCAACCGTCCACCTCGACGGCCCGGAAAACTCCTCGTAACCGACGTGTAACAGAACGCATCGGGAGCACGGACGGCGCACGAGGCGCCGCCCTTCCAATGGAGGAGCTCCGTGTCCGTCGTCGACGTCCTTGACCCTGTTCCCATCGCCACACCCGTCCCTGTCCCGGCGCCGGTGTCCGAGCGGCCCCCGCTGCTGCACGACGGCCCCGCCCCGCTGCCGGAGGCCCGCGGCCCGGTCTCCGCGGCGCTGCTCACCGCGGTGCAGCGCGACGCCGCCCACAGCATCGACCTGCGTCACTTCTTCTGGGCCGGCGAGCCCGCTGACGCCTG
Source organism: uncultured Friedmanniella sp. (assembly GCA_964251895.1). Taxonomy (GTDB): domain Bacteria; phylum Actinomycetota; class Actinomycetes; order Propionibacteriales; family Propionibacteriaceae; genus Microlunatus. The sequence continues at coordinate 40,790 of CAXULL010000016.1, read as the reverse complement.
CACCGACGAGGACCTGCAGCTCGCGCTGTGGCTGTCGTACGAGCTGCACTACCGCGGCCTGGCCGGCGTGGACGACCGGTGGGAGTGGCACCCGGAGCTGCTCTGGGCGCGGGCCCGCTGGGAGGAGCAGGTGGTGGCCGGCCTCGAGCTGGCCGTGCCGCGCGACGAGGTGCCTGCGTCGGCCGACCCCGTGGCCGCCGTCGTGGCCGGACTGACCGCCCTGGCCGAGGCCGACAGCGAACCGTCGCTGTCCAAGTTCCTGATGCGGCGGGCGGACGCCGCGCAGTTCGCCGAGTTCCTGGTGCACCGCTCGCTCTACCACCTCAAGGAGGCCGACCCGCACAGCTGGGCGATCCCCCGGCTGAGCGGCGCGGTCAAGGGTGCCCTGGTCACGATCCAGGCCGACGAGTACGGGGGAGGCGTGCCGGCCGGGATGCACGCGCAGCTCTTCCGGGTGCTGATGGCGGACTGGCACCTCGACACCGCGTACGGCCACTACCTGGAGCAGGTCCCCGCCGCCACCCTGCTCGGCACCAACCTCATCTCGCTGTTCGGGCTGCACCGACGCTGGCGGGGCGCGCTGGTCGGTCACCTCACGGCGTTCGAGATGTCGTCGTCGGTGCCCAATGCACGCTACGCCCGGGGGCACCGCCGGCTCGAGGGCGGCGAGGAGGCCGCCCGGTTCTTCGACGAGCACGTCGTCGCCGACGCGGTGCACGAGCAGATCGCGCTGCACGACCTCGCCGCCGGGCTGACCCGCGCCGAGCCGGCCCTCGCCGGGGACGTGCTGTTCGGCGCACGCTGCGCGGCGTACGCGGACACGCTCTTCGCCGAGCACCTCGTCGGCCGCTGGGAGTCCGGCCTCACCAGCCTCCGCACGCCCGGGGCGAGCGGGCCGAGCGGGGCGACCGCGTGAACGTCGCGGACGGGGTGGCGCCGGAGCCGTCCAGCCCCGAGGTGACGGTGACGGTCTGCCCGGACGGCCCGCTGCTGCTGCGCGGCCCGGCCTCGCTACGCACGGTCGACGGCCGTGCGGTCGAGCACGACCGCACGGTGCTGGCCCTCTGCCGCTGCGGCCGTTCCCGGCTGAAGCCGCTCTGCGACGGCTCCCACCGGCTGAGCCGGTTCCGCGACCCGGCCTCCGCCGACCAGGTCGCCCACGTCCTGACCCACGCCACCCCGTACGAACCCGACGAGGGCCCCGAAGCCGCCTGAGAAGGGTTCCGCAAGGGTGCGGGGTCGGCCCAGCGCTGACTGGGCGTCGGTTTACCACGCCAGCGTGGTACACCGACCGTGACCATAGGGAATGTGCCGTGGTGACGGCCAGTTTGCCGTGGTGACCAGAGCGGTACGACGGACGCGTGCTGCTCGGGAACCTGTGGACGAGCGGTTGGTCAGGTCAAGCTCCTGTGGATTGGCGGCACTTCCAGCCCGGCATCCCCATGCTCCACACGTGGACACCCGCGACCTGCTCCTTGCTACCGGCGCCAACTTCTTCACGCGGGCTCAGGCCCTGGCTTCGGGCGAGACCGACCGGTCCCTGCGAGCCGCGCTCAGGTCGGGCGTCGTCGTTCGTCTGAGGCACGGTTCGTACGCCCGATCCGAGCTCGTCGAGAGTCTCGACGACCGGGCCCGACACCTGCTGCTCGCTCGTGCCGCCCTGCACCAGCAACGCGGCGAGGTGGCTCTGGCCGGCCCGTCGGCCGCGTTGCTGCGCGGCTTCGACGTGTTCGGTCACGACCTCGACCTCGTGCACCTGGCCCGACTCGACGGGGGTTCCGGGCGGCGCGAGGCGGGCGTCGTCCATCACGTCGTCGGACCGGCCGCGGCCCTGCGGGTCGAGCTGCGCGAGGGCCTCCTGGTCGTCAGTGCCGAGGACGCCGTGTGGCAGACCGCGCTGCTGGCCACGCTCGAGGGCGGCGTGGTCACCGCCGACTCGGCGCTGCACCTGCGACCGTCCCTGGCTGAGCCACTCCGTGCTCTCGTCGCGCGGACGAAGGCTCAGCCGCACTCGCGGACGGCGCGCCTGGCACTCCGCCTGGCACGGCCTGAGGCCGAGTCACCGGGTGAGTCGCTGACGCGGGTCGCATGCTTCCGGCACGGGATCGTTGCCCCGACCCTCCAGCACGACGTGTTCGAGCCGTCCGGGCGCCTGCTCGGGCGGACCGACTTCTACTGGGAGAAGGCACGTCTGCTCGGGGAGTTCGACGGCAGGATCAAGTACGAGCGGCTGCTGCGCAGGGGCGAGACGTCAAGCGCGTCCGTCGTCCGGGAGAAGCGCCGCGAGGACGGGATGCGCAGGACCCGCTGCGGCATGTCCCGCTTCACGTGGTCCGAGGTGCAGCCCGACGTGGCTCACCGCCGGATGGCACAGCTGGCCCGCGAGCTCGAGGACTCCCGCCAGCTATACGTGCGCGCGTCTGCGTAAGGCGGTGCACGGGATGGCCTTGCGCGCCCGTCTCACCCTGAGCGTGCAAGTAACCACGGCAACCTGGCTGTGACCACGGCAAATTTGCCATGGTGACGGTCGGTTTACCACGTTCGCGTGGTAAACCGACCAGCCAGACCAGACCCCCCAATGGGTGCAGCAGGAGACCTGAGGAACGTTCGCCTCAGGCGCTGGGGGGTGAGGCCAGGCCGGTGGGCATGGCGGCCAGGCCCATCTCGGCGGTGCTGACGAGCAGCGGGTGGTGCGGGACCACGCGGACGGTGTAGCCGATGGACCCGGCTCGGCGGGCCTGGACGGTGCCCTCGTAGCGGCGCAGGCCGCCGTCGAGGTCCTCGCCGGCGGGGAACGCCGTGATCCGCGGCTCGCGGAGCTGGTCGTCGGAACCCACCCGGCCCGTCACGAGCTGCACCTCGACGTCGGACGGGTCGAGCGAACCGAGCCGGACCAGCGCGCTGACGTGGATGCCCGTACCGACCTCGACCTGGTCGCCGTCGAGGGACTGCACGTGGTCGACGACCACGTCGCCCCAGGCGTCGCGGACCTTGCGCTTCCACTCGGCCAGCGCCTCCGGACCGCCGGCCTCGGCGGCCAGCTGGCGGCTCGACTCCGCGGACGGGGTGTAGAGGTGGGTCACGTAGTCGCGCACCATCCGCGACGCCAGCACCTTGGGCCCGAGCCCGGCGACGGTCTCGCGGATCATCTGGATCCAGCGCTTCGGCAGGCCGTGCGAGTCCCGGTCGTAGAAGCGCGGGACGATCTCGTTCTCGATGATCTCGTAGAGCGACTTCGCCTCGAGGTCGTCGCGCTGGTCGGCGCTGTCGACGCCCTCGGCCGACGGGATCTCCCAGCCGAAGGCCGGGTCGTACCACTCGTCCCACCAGCCGTCGAGGATCGACAGGTTGGCGGCGCCGTTCAGCGCGGCCTTCATGCCCGACGTGCCGCACGCCTCGTACGGGCGCAGCGGGTTGTTCATCCACACGTCGCAGCCGGGGTAGAGCGGCTTGGCCATGCCGATGTCGTAGTCGGGCAGGAACACGATCCGGTCGCGCACCTCGGGGTCGTCAGCGAACTGCACCATCTGCTGGATCAGCGCCTTGCCGCCCTCGTCGGCCGGGTGCGACTTGCCGGCGATGACGATCTGGATCGGCCGCTTCTTGGAGGTGAGCAGCGCCTTGAGCCGCTCGGGCTCGCGCAGCATCAGGGTGAGGCGCTTGTACGAGGGCACGCGCCGGGCGAAGCCGAACGTGATCGTGTCCGGGTCGAGCACGCCGGAGACCCAGTCGGTGGGCAGCCCACGGTGCGCGCTGGACTCGCCGAGCCGCTTGCGGGTGAAGGCGATGAGCTCCTCGCGCATCGAGCGCTTGAGGTTCCAGATCGTCTTGTCGTCGACAGCCGCCAGCCCGTTCCAGTCGTAGCCGTCGATGACCGACTCGCTGGTGCTGCCGGTCGGCGCCTCGAGCAGCGCGAGCAGGTCGCGGTGCACCCAGGTCAGGTGGTGCACGCCGTTGGTGATCGAGGTGATCGGCACCTCGCTGGTGTCGAAGGCGCGCCACAGGCCCTGGAACATGTCGCGCGACACCTCGCCGTGCAGCAGTGAGACGCCGTTGGCGCGCTGGCCGAGCCGGAAGCCCATCACGGCCATGTTGAAGACGCCGTGGTCGCCGCCGTCGTAGTCCTCGGAGCCCAGCGCCAGCACCCGTTCGAGAGGGAGGCCGAAGTCGGCGAACTGGTGGCGGACCAGGTCGACCGGGAAGCGGTCGATGCCCGCCGGGACCGGCGTGTGGGTGGTGAAGACCGTGCCCGCGCGGGCCGTCTCGAGGGCGGTGTCGAAGTCGATCCCGGCGACGACCTGCTCGCGGATCCGCTCCAGGCCCTGGAAGCCGGCGTGGCCCTCGTTGGTGTGGTAGACCTCCGGCACCGGCGTGCCGGTGATCTTGCAGTACGCACGGACGGCCCGGACGCCGCCGATGCCCAGCAGCGTCTCCTGGGCCAGCCGGTGCTCGGTGCCGCCGCCGTACAGCCGGTCGGTGGTCTCGCGCTCGGGGCCCGCGTTGCGCTCCACGTCGGAGTCGAGCAGCAGCAGCGGCACCCGACCGACCTGCGCCAGCCACACCTGCGCGGCGAGGACCCGGCCGCCGCCCAGGTCCACCTCGACGGTGACGGGGCTGCCGTCGTCGGTGTGCAGCAGGGTGAGCGGCAGGGCGTTCGGGTCGAGCAGCGGGTACGTCTCCTGCTGCCAGCCGGCCGCGTTCAGCGACTGGCGGAAGTAGCCCTGCCGGTAGAGCAGGCCGACCCCGATGATCGGGACGCCGAGGTCGGAGGCGGTCTTGAGGTGGTCCCCGGCCAGGATCCCGAGGCCGCCCGAGTACTGCGGCAGCACCTCGGTGATGCCGAACTCGGGCGAGAAGTACGCGATGCCGGCCGGCGCCGAGGGGTGCTCGGCCGCGAAGCCCGCGTACCAGAGGTCGCCGCTGGTGTAGTCGGCGAGGTCGGCCTGGACCACGCGCAGGTTCTTGAGGAAGCGCTTGTCCGCGCTCAGCGTCTCCAGCCGCTCGACGCTGACGTCGGAGAGCAGCTTGACGGGGTCGTGGCCGCTCGTCTCCCACAGGTCGGGGTCGACGGAGCGGAACAGGTCCTGGGTGTCGGTGTTCCAGCACCAGCGCAGGTTGCGGGCGAGGTCGCCGAGGGGCTTGAGGACCTCCGGGAGCACAGGACGGACGGTGAACCGACGGATGGCGCGCACGCGCAGAACAGTAGCGGCGACGACTGTCGTGCGCGTCCGACCGCCACACCTGAGACGTGGACCACAACCAGACCCGGGCCGAGGTGCCCGCCGGTCGCCTTGGGCCGGGCTGACCCGGCCCGATAAGTTGACCGGGTGAGCCTGACCGAGGTGCGTCCCGACCCTTCCAGCGCGACGTCCGACCCGAGCCCCGACCGGCCGTGGCTGGGCGCGCCGATCGGCCGCATCCCCGTGACCAAGGTGTCCCCGGTCGTCGAGGGTGGCGCGTACCCGGCGAAGGCCAGCGTCGGGGAGGCCGTCCCGATCCGCGCCACCGTGTTCCGCGAGGGGCACGACGCGGTGAACGCGACCGTCGTCCTGACCGGACCCGACGGCACGGTCCGTGCCGAGCCGATGCAGCCCACGACGCCGCTCGGCTTCGACTGGTGGGCCGCGACGGTGGTGCTCGACACCGAGGGTCCCTGGACGTTCCGCGTCGAGGGCTGGAGCGACCCCTGGGCGACCTGGGTCCACACGGCCGAGATCAAGATCCCCGCGGGCATCGACGTCGACCTCGTCTGCGCCGAGGGCAAGGTGCTCTTCGGCCACGCCGCCGACCGGGCCGACGCCGACGGCGCCCCGGGGCCCGCCGCCCGGCTGCGTGGCGCCGCCCGCGCCCTGGAACCCGGCCAGCAGGTCGAGGACCGGCTCGCGGTCGTGCTCGCGCCCGACGTGCGCACGGCGATGGCCGAGTACGGGCCCCGCGAGCTCGTGACGCCCAGCCCCGACTACCCGATCTTCGTGGACCGGCGCGAGGCCCTGTTCGCGTCCTGGTACGAGTTCTTCCCGCGCTCGCAGGGTGCGACGTACGACGCGGAGACGAAGACCTGGACCTCGGGCACCTTCGCGAGCTCGTACGAGCGGCTCGAGGCGGCCGCCGCGATGGGCTTCGACGTCGTCTACCTCCCCCCGATCCACCCGATCGGCACGTCGTTCCGCAAGGGCGCGAACAACACCCTGACGCCAGGCCCGGGCGACCCGGGGTCGCCCTGGGCGATCGGCAACGTCGAGGGCGGCCACGACGCCATCCACCCCGACCTGGGCACGTTCGAGGACTTCGACGCGTTCGTGGCCAAGGCGCGCTCGCTGGGTCTGGAGGTCGCGCTGGACCTGGCGCTCAACGCCTCCCCCGACCACCCGTGGGTGAAGGACCACCCCGAGTGGTTCACGAAGCGGGCCGACGGCTCCATCGCGTACGCGGAGAACCCGCCGAAGAAGTACCAGGACATCTACAACTTCAACTTCGACGAGGACCCCGAGGGCATCCGCGCCGCCTGGCTGGGCATCGTCCGGCTGTGGATGAGCCACGGCGTGCGCGTCTTCCGCGTCGACAACCCGCACACGAAGCCGGTCGACTTCTGGGCCTGGCTCTTCGCCGAGGTGCGCCGGACCGACCCCGACGTACTCTTCTTCGCCGAGGCCTTCACCCGGCCGGCGATGATGCACGTGCTGGGCAAGGTCGGCTTCCACATGTCGTACAGCTACTTCACGTGGCGCAACGAGAAGTGGGAGATCGAGGAGTACCTGACGGAGCTGTCGACCGAGACCGACAGCTTCCTGCGGCCGAACTTCTTCGTCAACACCCCCGACATCAACCCCTTCTACCTGCAGACCGGGGGGCCGACCGCGTTCACCATCCGCGCGGTGCTCGCCGCCACCCTGTCCCCGCTGTGGGGGGTCTACTCCGGCTTCGAGCTGTTCGAGGCCGCGCCGCTGGGACCGGGGCGCGAGGAGTACCTGGACTCGGAGAAGTTCCAGTACCGCCCCCGGGACTGGCAGGGCGCGGCCGCGAGCGGGGAGAACCTCAACCTGCTGCTCGGCCGGCTCAACCAGATCCGCCGCGAGCACCCGGCGCTGCAGCAGCTGCGCGACCTCCACTTCCACAGCGCGACCAGCGAGCAGGTGCTCGTCTACTCCAAGACGGCGGGCGCCACGCCGCCCGCCGGCACCGGGGCGCAGGCCTCGGCCGAGGACGACGTCGTCATCGTGGTGACCAGCCTCGACCCGCACGAGGTGGTGGAGACCGAGATCGTGCTCGACATGGAGGCGCTGGGGCTGTCCAGCCGCGACGTGTTCCTCGTGCACGACGAGCTGACGGGGCAGACCTGGCGCTGGGGCCAGCGCGCCTTCGTGCGGCTGACCCAGGACGACCCCGCCCACATCCTCACGGTCGTCCGGTACGGCGCCGGGGTCTCGGCGTGACGCAGCCCCCCACCGGCCTGTCCCCCGCGGCGGCCGAGTCACTGATGCGCGCGGTGACGACCGCCCGCTGGTTCGCTGGCAAGGGCCGCCGGGCCGAGCTGCGCTCGTTCACCCCGCTCCCGTGGCTGAACGACCCTGCCGCTCCCGAGGGGGCGGCGGCTGCTCCCCAGGGGGCGACCGCCGAGGTCCCGCGCGTACGCCTCGCGGTGATCGAGGTGGGCTACCCCGACGAGGTGGGGACGCGACCGGGCGACGGCGCGGCCGACGACCCCGCGCCGGGTGTCGAGCACTACCAGCTGGCGCTCGCCCACCGCCGTAACCGGGTGCCCGCCGGGGTGGCGGCCGGCGTCGGTGAGCTCTACGTCGACGACGACTCGGTGGTCTACGACGCGACCCAGGACGTCGACGGCGCGCGCGTGCTGCTGCAGGCGCTGCTCGCCGAGCGGGAGGTCGGCTCGGACGACGGGTCGGACGAGGGCGCAGCGGTGAGCAGCGTCCGGTTCCACCTGCGCGACCGGGCGGCCCTCACCGCCGACCTCGAGCCCCGGGTGTTCCGCGGGCAGCAGAGCAACACCTCGGTGATGTTCGGCGACGTGGCGATGCTCAAGCTGTTCCGGCGGCTCGAGCTCGGTCGGAACCTCGACATCGTGATCCACGCCGCCCTCAACGACGCCGGCATGACCGACGTCGCCCGCCTGTACGGCTCGGTCGAGGCGACCTGGACCTCGGGCGGCGAGGTGCTCGGCGCCGACCTCGCGATGTGCGTGGAGAAGCTGGCCGACGCCGTCGACGGCTGGGACCTCGCGCTGGCCTCGCTGGAGGCCGAGACGCGCGGCTCGGCGGCAGCGCCCGGACCGGGCTTCGCCGCGCACGCGGAGTCCCTCGGACGCGCGCTGGCCGAGGTGCACGCGGCGCTGCGCACCGCGTTCGGGACGACCGGGCAGGCCGGGTCCACGGTGGCCGCGACCATGACGCAGCGCCTCGACGCCGCAGCCTCGGTCGCTCCCGCCCTGGCGCCGTACGCCGCCGGCCTGCGCGACCGCTTCGCCGCGCTGTCCGGGGCCGACCTCGACGCCCAGCGCGTGCACGGCGACTTCCACCTGGGCCAGACCCTGCACACCCCGTCGGGCTGGAAGATCATCGACTTCGAGGGCGAGCCGGCCAAGACCCTCGCCGAGCGCGTCGCCCCCGACTCGGTCTGGCGTGACGTCGCCGGGATGATGCGCTCCTTCGACTACGCGGCGGCGAGCGTGCCCGGCGAGTCCGCCGGCGCCTGGCGCGACGGCTGCCGGACGGCGTTCCTGGCCGGCTACACCGACGGGGCCGGCCTCGGCGCCGACGACGCCGGGCTGCTGGCCGCGTACGAGGCGGACAAGGCGGTCTACGAGGTCGTCTACGAGGTCCGCAACCGGCCGGACTGGGTGAGCATCCCGCTCGGGGCCGTCGCCGTGCTCGCTGCACCAGCCAACCCGAACGACCGGCACGACCCGAACCACGAGGAGCTCTCATGAGCCACGACCCCAGCGGCAACCTGACCGGATGGGACCTGAGCGGCTTCCACGAGGGGCACGACACCGAGGCCTGGCGCCGGCTCGGCGCGCTCGAGACGACCGTGCACGACGACGAGCGCGGCGACCTGTCCGGCACGCGCTTCTCGGTGTGGGCGCCCAACGCGCAGTCCGTGCGCCTGGTCGGCGACTTCAACCACTGGAACGGCGAGGGCCACCACCTGAGCGTCGTGCCGGGCTCGGGGGTCTGGGCCCTGTTCGTCGAGGGCGTGGGCACCGGGAACCTGTACAAGTTCGAGGTGCTCGGGGCCGACGGGGTCTGGCGGCTCAAGGCGGACCCGATGGCCATGTTCGCCGAGGCCGCGCCGCACACCGCGTCGATCGTCTACTCCAGCCAGTACGCCTGGGGCGACAGCGACTGGATGTGGTACCGCGGGGAGAAGAAGCAGTACCAGGAGCCGATGAGCATCTACGAGGTGCACATCGGGTCGTGGCGCAAGGGCCTGACCTACGTCGAGCTCGCCGAGCAGCTGGTCGAGTACGTCAGCTGGCAGGGCTACACCCACGTCGAGTTCCTGCCCGTCGCCCAGCACCCGTTCGAGGGCTCGTGGGGCTACCACATCACGGGCTACTACGCCCCGCAGAGCAAGTTCGGCTCCCCCGACGAGTTCCGCTACCTGGTCGACAAGCTGCACCAGGCCGGGATCGGCGTGCTGATCGACTGGGTCCCCGGGCACTTCGCCACTGACCCGTGGGCGCTGCAGCGCTTCGACGGCACCGCCCTCTACGAGCACGAGGACCCCAAGCTCGGCTGGCACCCCGACTGGGGCTCCTACATCTTCAACTTCGGGCGCAACGAGGTGAAGAGCTTCCTGGTCTCCAACGCGTACTTCTGGCTGCACGAGTACCACATCGACGGGCTGCGGGTCGACGCCGTCGCGTCGATGCTCTACCTGGACTACTCCCGCAAGGAGGGCCAGTGGATCCCGAACAAGTTCGGGGGCAACGAGAACCTCGAGGCCATCGAGCTGCTGCGCGCCACGAACAAGCACGCGTACGAGCGCGAGCCCGGCACGATGATGATCGCCGAGGAGTCGACGTCGTTCCCGGGCGTGACCCGGCCGGTCGACTGGGGCGGCCTCGGCTTCGGCTTCAAGTGGAACATGGGCTGGATGAACGACTCGCTGCGCTACTACGGCCGCGAGCCGCTCCACCGGCAGTACCACCACCACGAGATGACGTTCGCGATGGCGTACGCCTACTCGGAGAACTTCATCCTGCCGATCAGCCACGACGAGGTCGTGCACGGCAAGGGCTCGATGTACGAGCGCGCCCCGCAGGACGACTGGCGCAAGTTCGCCACGATGCGCGCGTTCTACGCGTTCATGTGGTCGCACCCGGGCAAGAAGCTGCTGTTCATGGGGACGGAGTTCGGTCAGAAGCGGGAGTTCTCGGAGGCGCGCAGCATCGACTGGTGGCAGAGCGCCGAGCCCGGCCACCACGGGGTCCAGCGCCTGGTCAAGGACCTGAACGACGTCTACCGGGCCCACCCGGCCTTGTGGAAGATGGACACCGACCCGTCCGGGTTCTCCTGGATCGACGCCGACGACGCTGGCGGGAACGTGTTCTCGTTCCTGCGCTACGACGGCGAGGGCCAGATGATCGCCTGCCTCACGAACTTCTCCTCCGAGCCGCGGTCGGACTACCGCATCGGGCTGCCCGCGACCGGGGTGTGGAAGGAGATCCTCAACACCGACGCGACCTTCTACGACGGGACCGGGCAGAGCGGCAACCTGGGTCAGGTGGTCGCCGTCGACGTGCCCTCGCACGGCTACGTCGCGTCGGCGCGGGTGACGATCCCGCCGCTGGGCGCCGTGTGGCTGAGCTTCCAGCCCGAGCCGACCGAGGAGCACGCCGACCCGGCCGCGGTGGAGGCGGGCACCCGTGCCGCCGCCAAGGCCGCGTCACCCGTGGCGTCGACCGAGCCCGGCAAGTCGGGAGGCGCGCTGACCGACGCCGAGCGGGGCTCCGGCCGCTCCCGGCCCGCGTCGAACCGGGCCTCCGCGCAGCCGGCGGCCCCGGCCGCGCCCCGGTCGCCCGCCGAGGAGATCGGCCCGGACGGCGGCATCACCCGCTCGCTGCAGGGCAAGGACGACCCCGAGGTGTGAGCTCGACGTGGTCGGGGACGGTCCGGCACCGCACCGGTGCCGACCGTCCCCGGTCCACGCAGGTCGAGCCCCGGCTCCAGCTCAGACCCGGGGATCAGACCCGGGCATCAGACCCGGGCGAGCTCCAGCCGGACGGCCTTGAGGGTGATGGTCATGGCCTGGGCGGTGCAGGCCACCTGCCCCGGCCCGGCCAGGCCGATCACGCTGTCGACCTGCTTCATCGTGACCTTCTGGGTGGCACCACCCGCCCCGTCGCCGAGCGTCCCGCTGCCCGTGGCGGAGGTGGCCGTGAACGTCGCGGCCGCACCCCGGCGCTCGTACGTGCCCCTCGACTCGCCGTCGACCGTGAGGTTCCCCGTCTGCCCGGCCAGCGTGACGACCAGCGGCTTCGCGCCGCCCCCCGTCAGGGTGTAGCGGCCGTCGTCGAACGCGACGACGACGTCCCCACCCTGCCCGGTGCCGTACGTCGAGCCGCCGACCGCGACGAACCGCAGCAGGGCGTAGCGCCCGCTGAGGCACCGGTCGGGCGACAGGGTGGCCAGCGCGCTGGGGCTTGGGCCGGCCGAGGCGCTCTCGCCCCCCGACGGGGCCGAGGTGGTCGGCGCCTCCCCGGTCGGCGTGGGCGGCCCGGACGCACCAGGACCGCCCGAGCACGCAGCCAGACCCAGCACGGCGGCGAGCGCCACGGCCGCGCCAGCGCTGCGGCGCAGCATCAGAAGAGGGCGGCCATCAGGCTGCGCCGTGCGGCGAGCACCCGGGGGTCGGTCGGACCGACGGTCTCGAAGAGCTCCAGCAGCCGGACGCGGGCGGTGTCGCGGTCGGCGCCGCCCCGCCGGACCACGGCGAGCAGCCGGTCGAACGCGGCTTCCACCTCACCGCTGACCAGGTCGAGGTCGGCGGCGTCGAGCTGGGCGGAGACGTCCGTCGGGTCGGCGGCGCGGGCCGCCGTGTCCTGGGGGTCGAGCACCGACGCCCGCGCGAACAGCCCGGCCTGCGCCTTGCCCAGCGCGGCCTCGGCGTCGTTGGGGTTGGCCTTCAGCAGCCGGTCGAACTCGTCGCGCGCCGCCGCGAAGTCGCCGGCGGCGAGGGCGTCGTCCGCCGCGGCGAAGCGCGGGTCCGGCTGGCCCTCGTCCGGGCCGTCGAGGCCTGGCGCCCCGGCCGCGGCCCGTGCGGCCACCGGCTGCGCGCGGCCCACCATCCCGTTGGCGATCGCCGTCTTCAGCACCTGGTCGACGGCGGCCTGCACCTGGTCGCGGCCCAGCACACCCTGGAACAGGGGCACGGCCTGGCCGGAGATGATCGCCAGCACCGTCGGCACCGCCTGCAGCTGGAGGGCCTGCACGATGCCCGGCGCGGTGTCGACGTCGAGACGGACGAGCAGGAAGCGACCCTCGGAGGCGTTCGCCACGGCGGCGAGCGCCTCGGACAGCTGCGCACCCGTCGCGACGCGCGGCGAGTACAGCTCGACGACCACCGGGTGCTGGGTGGACGGGCGGATCGCGTCGCCCTCGAACGTCTGCTCGCTCGACTCGAGGACGTACGAGGGCCCGCCGGCCGGCGCACCGGGTGCGGGCGGGGCAGAGGTGGGCGGTGCGGCCGCGGCCTTGGCGCGGGCCGCCAGCTGGGACAGGTCGATGGCACCGGGACGGCTGAAGCTGGACGAGCTCATGGGCTCCATTGTCCCAGGCGTCGACGGTGGCGCCCGCACCGTCCGTACGACCGCCAGGGACCCGACGGCGTGACCCCGGCCATGGTCGGCAGAATGACCCGCATGGCTCACCCTCGTGCCGGCCAGCCGGCCCTCCCCGAAGACCTGATCGACGTCGACGCGGTCATCGGCGCCTACTACGACCTCGTCCCCGACCCGACGAACCCCGACCAGCAGGTCGCGTTCGGGACGTCGGGGCACCGCGGCTCGAGCCTGGACGTCGCGTTCAACGACGCGCACATCGCGGCCACCACGCAGGCGATCGTCGAGTACCGCGCGCAGCAGGGCATCACGGGTCCGCTCTTCCTCGGCAAGGACACGCACGCGCTGTCCAAGCCCGCTTGGATCACCGCGACGGAGGTGCTGATGGCCAACGGCGTGACGCTGCTCGCGGAGAACGAGGAGGACTACACCCCCACGCCCGCCGTGTCCCGGGCGATCGTGGTCCACAACGCCGGGCTCGCGTCCGGTGCGCCGCAGGCCGACGGCATCGTCGTCACGCCCTCGCACAACCCGCCCCGCGACGGCGGCTTCAAGTACAACCCACCGCACGGCGGCCCGGCCGACACCGACGCGACGACGGCGATCGCCAAGCGGGCCAACGAGCTGCTCGCCGACCCGTCCGGCATCCGCCGCCGGCGCTACAGCGAGGTCGTCGGCGACGTCCACCGCCACGACTACCTCGGCGCCTACTGCGAGGACCTCGTCAACGCGCTCGACCTGCGGGCGATCCGGGAGGCGGGCGTCCGGATCGGCGCCGACCCGATGGGCGGGGCGAGCATCCAGTACTGGGAGTACGTCGCCGAGCACCTGGGCATCGACCTGACCGTGGTGAACACGAAGGTGGACCCGACCTGGGCCTTCATGACCCTCGACACCGACGGCAAGATCAGGATGGACTGCTCCTCGCCGAACGCGATGGCCAGCCTGATCCGCAACAAGGACGCGTACGACATCTCGACCGGCAACGACGCGGACTCCGACCGGCACGGCGTCGTGACGCCCGACGCGGGCCTGATGAACCCGAACGCCTACCTGGCCGTCGCCATCTCCTACCTCTACGCGCACCGGCCGGGCTGGCGTCCTGACGCCGCGATCGGCAAGACGCTCGTCTCCTCCTCCATGATCAACTTCGTGGCCGAGGACCTCGGCCGAAGGCTGGTCGAGGTGCCCGTCGGCTTCAAGTGGTTCGTGCCCGGGCTCAGGACCGGGGAGGTCGCCTTCGGCGGCGAGGAGTCCGCGGGGGCCTCGTTCCTCGCGCTGAACGGCAGCACCTGGACGACCGACAAGGACGGGCTGCTGCTGGCCCTGCTGGCGAGCGAGATCAAGGGCGTGACGGGTCGTTCGCCGAGCGAGCTCTACGGCGACCTGACCGCCCGGCACGGGACCCCCGCGTACGCCCGCGTCGACGCACCGGCCGACCGCGAGCAGAAGGCCAGGCTGGCCAAGCTCGACCCGTCGGCGGTCACCGCGACCGAGCTCGCCGGCGAGCCCATCACGGCCAAGCTGACCCGCGCCCCGGGCAACGACGCCCCGATCGGCGGGCTCAAGGTGACGACGGAGTCGGCCTGGTTCGCCGCGCGCCCGTCGGGCACCGAGGACGTCTACAAGATCTACGCCGAGTCGTTCCGCGGGCCCGAGCACCTCGCCCAGGTCCAGGAGGCCGCCCGCGAGGTCGTCAGCGCTGCGCTGGCCTGACCGACGCGTCGACGAGTGGCGCCAGCGGGCACGCGGCAAGCCGCAGCAGCGTGTCGGTCGGCGCCACCCGCCGTCGGGGGCCCGCTCATCTGGGCTCGATCGGGGGGACGATGCCGTCCTCGATCGCGCGGCGCAGCAGGTCGACCTTGGTGGAGGCGGGGCGGTCGGCCTCGGTGTACTTGGTGCGGATCCGGCGGAGGTACTCCCGGGCGCTGTTCTCGGTGACGAAGAGCTGGGACGCGATCTGGGCGATCTCCAGCCCGGAGACGTAGAGGACGAGCACCTCGCGCTCGCGGTCGCTCAGCCGGGCCCGGACGAAGTCGGCGTCGCCGTCGATCATCGACAGGATCTCCGCGGACAGCAGGGTCTGGCCCTGCGCGACCTGGCGGAGCTTGTCCAGGGTGACCTGGACCGGCTCGGACTTGCGGCTCAGGCCGTGCGCCCCCGCCGCCAGCGCCCGGCGGATGAGGCGCGGGTTGTCCAGGACGGAGTAGACGAGGACCCGGGAGCCGGCGTCCACCACCCGCGCCACGGTGTCACCGGGGTCGGACCCGTCACCGAGCACGAGGTCGAGCACGACGACGTCGGGCGGCTGCCGCTCGACGATCTCGAGCAGGGCCGCCGCGTTCGCGGCGCGCGCCCGCAGCCGCACCGGACGTCCGGTCCCGGCCCGCGCTGCCGCCGCGAGGCCGATCCAGACCACGTCGTGGTCGTCGGCGACCACGACCGTGATCGGCTCCGTGTCAGCGGCCACGCGTCTCCACCTCCGACGTGATCGGCGCCCCCGACGCGTCGAGGCGTACGAGGTGGGTGCCGGTGGCGTCCTCGGTGAGGACCGACGCCGCGGTCGCCCCGTCCTCGGGGGCGAGCCGCACCACGAGGCGCGACACCGACTCGACCTCGAGCGCGCGGCGCACCGTGCCCAGCAGAGCCTGCCCCATCCACGGGGGGACGGCGGTGCGGCGGCTGTCGACCAGCCGGACGTCGACGCCACGGCGGCGGGCAGCCTCGGTGAGGTCGGCCAGCCCGTCGCTCATCACGTTGCGCGCGACCAGCGACTCCCGCAGCGTCGCCTCGAGCAGCAGCGCCTCGTCGCGGAGCCCCGCCGGGACCGGACCCGCCACCTCGGCGAGCTGGACGAGGATCGCCCGGGCCTGGGCCCGCAGGTCGGACACCCACAGGGCGCGCTGCACGAGAGCCACGTGCTGGCGCACGGACCCGTCGATGGCGTCGTCCTCCTGGCGCCGCAGCGTCGCCTGCCGGCGGCTGATGGTGTGCAGCACCCGGTTCACGAGGACCGCCATCGCGACGAACAGCAGCTGTCCCGTACCGGCCCGCAGGAGCCCGTCCCAGCCGAGCCCGCTCGTCGCGCACGACCACGCGACCCCGGCCTCGAACACCAGCAGCGCGACCACGCCCCAGCCCGCCCGCCGCCGGATCACCAGCACCACCATCACGAGCTCGGCGGGGAAGGTGTGCCAGTGCAGGACGTCGGGCTGGTCGTAGCGCGGGACGGCCACGACCATCAGGGCGGCGAGCACCGCCTGCAGCGTCACGACCAGCGCGGCGAGCCGGGTCGGCAGGGTCAGCGAGCCGGTGGGCAGCAGCACGAGCCAGCTGCTGAGGAGCACCACGAGCATCCCGGCCACCACCGACACCGGGCTCTCCAGCCGACCGAAGGTGCCCAGACCGACGCCGATGCTGACGGCGACGGCGGCCCAGGTCGCCGCGACGAACTGCCGCGTCGGGAAGTCGACCGGCAGCTGGACCTCCGCGTCGGCCGTGGACGCCGCGTCCGGGACCACCCGGTCCGGCACGACCGACGGTCCGCTCCACCCGAGCACGAGCTCCGTCCCCCGGCCCGGCGCGGTCTGCAGCCGGGGCCGGATGCCGGCCTTGCGGCTGCCGTCCAGCACGGAGACGCGGACCCCCAGCCGGTTCGTCGGGACCTCGGCCAGGTCGAAGCCACGTCCGTCGTCCACGACCCGGGCGACCAGGCTCAGCTCGCCGGCGAGCAGCTCGGCCTCCAGCTCGACCTCGGTGCGCTCGGCCTGGGCGTGGCGCACGGCGTTGCGCACCCCCTCGCGCAGCGCCCCCAGCAGGGCCTCCGCCACCGGACCCGGCACCCGCTGCAGACGCGCCCCGGGCTCGACCCGCTCGGTCCAGCGGACCTCCGGGCTCACGCGTCGCACCGTCTGCTCGGCCAGGCCGGCCAGGACCGAGACCGACAGGGAGCCGTCGGCGGACGAGCCCTGCAGGGCGTCGACGACGGCGAGGGTCTCGCTCGCGAGCAGGGCGGTCGCCCGACCCGTCGTCTCGTCAGAGCTCTGGGCGGCCGCGGTCAGCGTCGTCATCACGTCGTCGTGGATGAGCTGGTCGAGCCGGGCGCGTTCGTCGGCGACGGCCTTCTCGATCGCCTGCCGCAGCTCGACGGCGTACACCTCGGCCGCCTGCGCGTCGGCGCGGACGGCCGAGTCCAGCATCCCCCGGGCGACGACGGCGATCACGACACCGGCGGTCACGCCGAACACTCCCTCGGCCAGGGCGATCGTCGGCCCGGCCGCACCGCCCGCCGGGAGCAGCCTGGTCCAGGCCCACGCGGCCGCCAGGACCACGCCGTAGCCCACGCTCGCGCCGACCCCGCCCCACACCCCCGCGCACACGACGGCCAGGCCCACCTGCCACCACAGGAACGGCTGCGGGCCGACGAGCGACGACGAGGCCGCGACCGGGAAGGTCAGCACGGCGACGAGGGTGACGCCGGCGAAGGCGCCCGTCCACCCACGGACCGGGCGTCGTCGGGCCGCCTGCACGAGCATCGCCAGCACGACCACGGCCTGGCTCAGGCAGAACGCGAGGAACCACGCCGGTCGCAGCCCGGGGCGCTGCGCGAGCAGCTGGACGAGACCGGGGACCAGACCGACCACGCTGTAGCCGGCGACGAGCCGGTCGATCATCGCCGTCATGTCCCGCGCGATCGGGGTCCTCGTCGACCGGGGCGCCGCCGGGACCGTCCGGGTCCGTACCGCCCGCGCGAGCACGGTCACGACCCTCCTCCGATGGGGCGCCGCACCCCTCCGGCCGGTCCGGTCCCCGGCGGGGGCGCGGCCCGTTCCCCGCGGCCGGGCGCACCCTCGCCGGGGAACGGCCTCCCGCCCCCCAGGACGCCGGGCACCGCGCGCGCATCCCCCGAGCGCACATCGCTGTCCGGCACCACACGACTATCCTGGATATGTCGGGCGAGGAAGTAGTTGCCCGCGAAATCAGCCCCTTTGTCCCCCTCCGGTGGGACACCCGCGGCCCCTTTTCCCTCGTCACCCACCTCTCACCGTCTCGAGGCTCGACCTGACCACCCTGCTCCCGTTGGCCGAGGCCACCCGCGTACGTCGCTGGCTGCCGCGGCGTGTGCTCGTGATGAAGGCGGCCGCCGAGCTCCCGCACACGGCCGAGGTCCTGCGGCGGGCGACGGAGGCCGGGGTCACCGAGATCGACGTCGTGGGCCGGGTCAGCGCCCCGAAGGACGCCTCCGAGCGGGAGACGTACGCCTGGGCCAAGTCGACCCTGGCGCTGGTCGTCGCCCCGCCGAGCGCCCGCAAGCCCCAGCCGATCCCGCCGAGCGCGGACTGGCGCATCGACCTGGCCCGTGGCTGCCCGGCGCACTGCCAGTACTGCTACCTCGCCGGCTCGCTCACGGGCCCGCCGGTCACCCGCGTGTACGCGAACCTCGACGACGTCCTCGCTCCCGTCGCGGAGCTCGCGGGCCAGGGGACGGTCACCAGCGGGACGGCGGCGCGCGGCCACGAGGGGACCACGTTCGAGCTCTCCTGCTACACCGACCCGCTCGGCATCGAGCACGTGACCGGCTCGCTCGCCGCCGCGATCCAGCGGGTCGGCACGGGCAGGTACGGCGACGAGGCCAGCCTGCGGTTCACCACGAAGTTCGACGACGTGGCCGAGCTCGCCGGCCTCGACCACGGCGGGCGTACGCGGGCCAGGTTCTCGGTGAACGCGGCCGAGGTCGCGGCCCGCTTCGACGGGGGCACGGCGCCGATGCCCGGGCGCCTGCGTGCGCTGGCCACCCTCGCCGCCGCCGGCTACCCGGTCGGGCTGACCGTCGCGCCGGTCATGCCGGTCGAGGGCTGGCGCGAGGCGTACGGACAGCTGCTGGACGACGTCCGCGCGGCGCTCGCCCCGGTCGCCGCCGGCGGGCGCCCGGTCGACCTCACGGTCGAGGTCATCACGCACCGCTTCACCCCGGGCAGCCGTGACGTGCTGCTCTCCTGGTACCCGAAGACCAAGCTCGAGATGGACGAGTCGGCCCGCAGCCAGAAGCGCTCGAAGTTCGGCGGGGTCAAGTACGTCTACCCGCGCGACACGATGCGCGAGCTGCGGTCCTGGTTCGAGACCGAGGTCCCGGCGCGGCTGCCCGGCACCCCGCTGCTCTACCTGACGTGACCCCGCGCGGCGGACGCCCGGCGTCCGCCTCGTGGCGTGGTTCGTGTCTGGATTCGGACCCTCCGGTGAACAGTGGATGAATGATGCCGGGGACGGCCTCCACAGGTGGATTTAAGTAGCCCGGCACTTCATTGTCATTGGCGTGACCGAAGCCCTCTTCATCCTCGCGATCGTCGTGATCACCGCCCTGGCGTTCGACTTCACCAACGGTTTCCACGACACCGCCAACGCGATGGCCACGTCCATCGCGACCGGAGCCCTCAAGCCCAAGACGGCCGTCCTCCTCGCCGCCTCCCTCAACCTCGTCGGCGCGTTCCTGAGCATCCAGGTCGCACTGACGGTCAGCAACAAGATCATCCACATCCAGGGCGCCAACGGCGCCCCGGTCCCCGAGCTCATGGGGGTGCCGATCCTCACGATCATCTTCGCCGGGCTCGTCGGCGGGATCCTCTGGAACATCGCGACGTGGCTCCTCGGCCTGCCGTCGTCCTCCTCGCACGCGCTGTTCGGCGGACTCATCGGGTCGGCCATCGCCGCCCTGGGCCTCGGCGGCGTCAAGTGGGACGGCGTCGTGTCGTCCGTGATCCTCCCGGCCTTCTTCTCCCCGGTGGTCGCCGGCCTCGTCGCCGCGCTGGGCACCTTCGTCGTCTTCAAGATCACCGCGCAGGTCGCCACCGGTCCGCGTGAGAAGGGCTTCCGCTGGGGCCAGATCGGGTCGGCCTCGCTGGTCGCCCTCGCGCACGGCACTAACGACGCGCAGAAGACGATGGGCGTGATCACGCTCGCGCTGATCGCGTACGGCAGCTGGACCGCGGGTGAGGGCATCCCGCTGTGGGTCAAGATCGCCTGCGCCCTGGCGATCGCCTCCGGCACCTACATCGGCGGCTGGCGGGTCATCCGCACCCTCGGCAAGGGCCTCGTCGAGATCAGCTCGCCGCAGGGCATGGCGGCCGAGTTCGCCTCCGCCGCGGTCATCCTCTCCTCCAGCCACCTCGGCATGGCGCTGTCCACCACGCACGTGGCCACCGGGTCCATCCTCGGCTCCGGCGTCGGCCGGCCGGGTGCCACCGTCCGCTGGGCCGTCGCCGGCCGCATGGCCATCGCCTGGATCATCACGCTGCCCGCCGCCGCGGTGGTCGGTGCCATCTGCTGGGCGATCGCCCACGGTGTCGGAGGTGCCCTCGGCACCGGGCTGGTCTTCGCGATCCTGGTCGTCGTGGCCGGGCTGATGTTCCGTCACTCGCGCAAGACCAAGATCGACCCGAACAACGTCAACGAGGAGTGGGACGGCGGCCTCCACCCCAAGAGCGCCACCGCCGACTCCAAGACCCCCGTCAACGTCTGAGCGCCGGAAAGGCGACGAGAACATCATGGGTGAGATCTTTCTGAAGGCCTTCGAGGCCCTGTGGCAGGTGCTGGTCGTGGGCATCGTCCTCGGCGCGGGGCTGCCCGCCGTGTTCGCCCTGGGCATCAAGGCCCTGGGCACCGGCCGCACGCTCAGCGCGGACGGCGCCACCTACAACGAGGGTCCGACCAGCGCAGGCCGAGCAGGCTCCACCGTCCTCTTCGCGGTCTGCGTGGCGGCCATCCTGTTCGGCATCTTCCTCGTCGTGGCCACCGGCTTCGGCCTCAAGGTCTTCGGGAGCTGAGGCCGATGACCACGAGCGAGAGCACCGACGCCCCGAACGTCGCGAAGCGGGTCCTTAACTGGCTGGAGGCGGGCTATCCGGACGGCATCCCGCGCCAGGACCGCTTCCCCCTGATCGCGCTGCTGCAGCGTCGCCTGAGCGACGAGCAGACGCGGCAGATCGTGCGTGACCTCACGACCCCGGGGGCCCTCGAGACCCGCGGCGACGAGGAGATCACGCAGGAGGAGATCGAGGACCTGATCGCGCGTCACCTCCGCGAGACGCCGTCCGCGGAGGACGTCAGCCGGGTCTCGGCCCGGCTCGCCGCGGCCGGCTGGCCCCTCGCCGACTCGTTAGACTGAGCCGGTGGGTCTGGCTGGCTGGGTCACGTCGGTCGTCGGCTGGTTGAAGGCCGGCTACCCCAACGGCGTGCCCGAGGCGGACTACATCCCGCTCCTCGCGGTGCTCACCCGCCGGCTGAGCAGCGACGAGGTGCTGGTCGTGACGCGGGAGCTGATGCGCAACGGCGAGCTGCCGGTGGACGACATCGACATCGGCACCATGATCACCAAGGTCAGCGACGAGCTGCCCCGTGACGAGGACGTCAACCGCGTACGCACGCGGCTGGCCCTCGGCGGGTGGCCGTTGGCCGACCCGCGCACCACCAGCTAGGGCTGCTCCTTCACTTCTGCGCAGACGGCACACCCTCCGCTCGTTCGCACACCCTGCAGGGTGTGCCGACGGTCGGAGGGTGTGCTGCTGGGTGGAGGGTGTGCGGGTGAGCAGGTGATCGCGCCGGTCAGACCTCGAAGTCGCCCGCCGCCTCGCGCGGCGGGGTCAGCAGCTCGGTCAGGTCGTCGCACTGCTCGTCGGTCAGCGAGCCGAGCCCGAACCGGACCCCCATCACCACCTCGGTCGCGCGCTCGACGAGCTCCCGGCCGGCCGGGGTGATCGAGGCCAGCACCGCGCGACCGTCCTCGGGGTGCGGGGTACGGCGGATCAGCTCGGCCGCCTCGAGCCGCTTGACCAGCGGCGTCACCGAGGTGGCGTGGACCTGCAGCCGCTCCCCGATCTTGCCCAGCGGCAGCGCTCCGCGCCGCGAGAACGACAGCAGCACCAGGACCTCGTAGCGCGCGAACGTCAGCCCCAGCGGCCGCAGCCGTTCGTCCAGCTCGGTCAGCACCAGCTGGTGCACGCGCATGAGCGAGGTGACGGCCCGCATCCGCGGGACGTCGCCCCAGTGCTGCGACCACAGTCCCGCCGCGGCCTCGATCGGGTCGAAGGGCAGGCTGGGTCGGCGTCGGACGGCCGCCGCGGCGTTGGTGGCGGGCTCTGGGTCGGTACCGCCCGGCCCGTCCGGCTGCGCGGGGATCACGTGCCGTCGTCCTGGGCCGGGGCCGTCGCCCGCAGGCCGGCGCGCTGCATCGTGTCCTGCAGGAGGACGTCGCGCCCGTCGATGTCGGCGACGAACCGGATCTCGCTGATGCCCTGGACCTGTGCCGCGGACTCGAACACGAAGTGACCGTAGTTCAGCAGCCGACCGAGCAGCGGCTTCTTGACCGTGATGTCCAGGATGCGTCCCAGGGGGACGCTGGCCCGCTGCGTGTTGAGCGTGCCGTGGACGCGGAACACGCGCATGTTCGTGATGACGAAGCGGTCGCGGAACTCGTCGAGCACCCGGAACAACGCCTGCCCGCCGAGCGCCAGCCCGGCGACGAGCAGCACCCACCGCACCGGGCCCACGTAGGCGAACGCGCTGACCACCACGGGCACCGCCACCACGAAGCGGGCCCAGGCGAGCACGCTAGCGGCCCAGTGCTTGTGCACCTCGCGCACCACGTACTCACCCTGGTCGGTGAGGAGGTACTGGTCGACGTGCGGATCCAGCCAGGCGGCGATCACGACGGTCCGTCGCTAGGAGGCGAGGCTGGTGAAGAACGTGATGATCGAGCCGAACGCCTTGCCGACGGCCAGGAACGCGGTCCGCACGGCCGCGGCGGCACCCTCGGGCTGGTTGACGACGTAGAACAGGCAGAACCCGACGATCAGCACGAAGAGCAGCCGCTTCAAGAACTTGCTCACGCGATCAGCCCCCTCGGTCTCGGGTCGGGCACGCCGACGTCGCCGGGTGCGGGGACGCTCGCGACCCCGGCACATGTCTACCGGGCGCAGGGCGCCAACCCGTGCTGCCACGCCGACCGTCAGCGCGTGGCGAGCAGCGCACGAGCGGCCGCGTACGGGTCGAGGCGTCCGGCGGCGACCTCACCCGCGAGCCGGTCCAGCTCGCCGGCCCCGCCCGGCGCGTCCGCCCGGACCCGGGCGAGCACGAGCTGCTCGACCTCTCCCCGGGCCCGTCGCGTCCGGCGGAGGTCCCAGCCACCGGTCCGGCGCTGGTGCTCCGCGAACGCCGCCACCGCCGCGAGCACCTCGTCCACCCCCGTTCCCTCGACGCTCGAGAGCTGCACCACGGGTGGCACCCAGTCCCCCGGCTCCCGGTGGCCGTGGGCCACCATGGCGCGCAGCTCGCGGGCGAGCCCGTCGGCGCCGCCCGCGTCGGCCTTGGTCACCACGAGCACGTCGGCGACCTCGAGCACCCCGGCCTTGGCGAGTTGCACCCCGTCCCCGGCCCCGGGCGCCAGCAGCACCAGCGTGACGTCCGCCGTCGCCGCCACCGCGACCTCGGACTGCCCGACGCCGACGGTCTCCACCAGCGTGGTCCCGCACCCCGCGGCATCA
Source organism: uncultured Friedmanniella sp. (assembly GCA_964251895.1). Classification (GTDB taxonomy): domain Bacteria; phylum Actinomycetota; class Actinomycetes; order Propionibacteriales; family Propionibacteriaceae; genus Microlunatus. The sequence goes on along the minus strand of CAXULL010000016.1, from coordinate 17,456 downwards.
AGCACCCGCAGGGCGGCGGGCACCGCGACGGCCAAGCCGCCCAGCTCACCGCGGGTGGCCATGGACCGGATGTGCACGCCGGTGTCCAGCGCGTGCTCCTGCATGCGCACCCGGTCGCCCAGGACGGCGCCGCCGGAGAAGGGAGAGGTCGGGTCGACGGCGAGCACGCCCACGCGTTCGCCGCGGGCCCGCAGCCGGGCCACCAGCGCGCCGACAGCGCTCGACTTCCCGACGCCCGGCGCCCCGGTGAGCCCGACCACCAGCGCCCGGCCCGTGTCGGGCGCGAGCGCGGCGACGAGGGCGGGCACCAGCGGTGACGAGCTCTCGACCAGGCTGATCAGGCGCCCGACGGCCCGCGGCCGGCCCGCCCGGACGCCGGCCAGCAGCACATCGGGGTCCACCGCGGTAACCATCGCCCCCAGTCTCGCAGGAGCCGTCGCGCAGGAGCCCTACGGTGGACGGGTGGTCGACCACGAGCCCGGCAGCGCCCCGTCCGACGGCCGTCCCCCGCTCGGCCTGCGCCTGCCGGGGATCGTGGCGCTCGACCACGTCGGCATCGCGGTGCCCGACCTCGACGTGGCCATCCGCTTCCACACCGAGGTCCTGGGGCTCGTCCTCGTGCACCGTGAGGTCAACGAGCGTCAGGGCGTGGCCGAGGCGATGCTCTCCGCGGTCGGCGCGGCGCCGGGGGCGGCGCAGGTGCAGCTGCTCGCCCCGCTGCACGAGGGGTCGGCGATCGCGCGGTTCCTCGAGCGGTCCGGTCCCGGGCTGCAGCAGCTCGCCTACCGGGTGGCCGACCTGGACGCCGCCTGCGCCGAACTCCGCGCCCGCGGCGTCCGACTGCTCTATGATCGCCCCGAGGCGGGCACGCGGGGCTCGAAGATCAACTTCGTGCACCCGAAGGACGCCGGTGGTGTCCTGGTCGAGCTGGTGGAGACCGCTGGTCCACACCGACAGCCGAGCGACGACGCCCGCGTCGCGTACGACCCGGCGGGGGGCTGGGTCGCCGGGGGTTGAGCCGGGGCTCACGAGGAGGAACGTCACACATGGCCCGTTCAGAGAACGTCGGTCTCGGTCTGTTCGAGGACACCGCCAGCGCCGCAGGGAACTTCCCGGGCGCGCTGCGCGGCTACGACCGCCAGGCGGTCGACGACTACGTCCGCACGCTCGAGTCGAGCGTCGTGCAGTCGCGCGGGCACGCCGCGGAGCTCGAGAAGCAGGTGACCGGCCTGCAGGACGAGCTGCAGGAGAGCAAGCTGCGTGAGATCGACCCCGACGACGTCGACTACGCCGGTCTCGGCGGGCGTGCGAACGAGATCCTCCGCCTCGCCCAGGAGCAGGCGCACGACCTCACCACGGCGGCGACGCTGGAGGGCGAGCGCATCCGCGAGGAGGCGCGCCGCGACGCCGCCCAGCAGCGCGAGCAGGCCGAGCGCGACAGCGGCGAGCTGCGGACCGGCGGCCTGAGCGAGATCAGCGAGCTGCGGACCCGTCTGCAGGACGAGGTCGCCGGCCAGGTCGCCCGGGCGCAGGCCGAGGCCACCGCCCTGCTGGACGCCGCGCGCCGCGAAGGCGCCTCGTTGCGGCTGCAGGCGGAGCACGACGCGACGGCGCTGCGCCAGTCGGCGCAGATCGACACCGACACGCTGCGCCGCGAGGTCGAGCGGGAGGTCGCGGACGCGCGGGCCGACCTGGCGCGGGAGCGCGAGGAGGGCGCGGCGCGGGCGAAGGACGAGCACGAGGAGCTGACCACCCAGACGCGGGCCCTGCTCGCGGAGGCGGCGGAGCACCACGCGCAGTCGACCGGGCGGCTCGAGGGCGACATCGCCGAGTCCGCGCGGATCCGCGCGGAGGCGGTCAGCGAGGCCGAGCAGGTGCGGGCCAACGCGATCGCCGAGGCGGAGAATCGGATCGCCACGTCGCGCAAGCAGGCGGCGGCCATCACCGCGCGCACGCAGCAGGAGTTCTCGTGGCGCAAGCAGCAGCTGCGGCGCGAGACCGAGCTGCTGCAGCAGCGCAAGCAGGCGGTGCTCAGCCAGCTCGCCAGCCTGTCCGAGCTCGCGCAGCAGACGGCGTCGTCCTTCCCCGACCTCGACGAGGACGACGACCGGGCCTCCGGCGGGCCGGAGCAGCGCGCGGGCTCCGGGCCGGCCCAGGACTCGGCGCAGGGCTCGGCGCAGGACACGGCGCAGGACCAGACGCAGGACACCACCGACGACGTGCCCGAGGACGGCACCGACCGGACCGTGCTCAAGCGGTACACCTCCCCGACGCTGCCGCCGGGCGCAGCCCCCGCGGCACCGGACGAGGACCAGACGCAAGCGTCCCCCCGGCAGGACCGGGACCCGGGACCGGTGGCTGAGCAGGACAGCCCCGAGAGCACCCGGAGCACCGAGAGCACTGAGAGCACCGAGAGCACCGAGAGCACCGAGAGCACCGGGGACCCCGAGACCGACGAGCTCGACATCCCGATGGACGGCGAGCCGACCCTGCTCGCCGCTCCGGGGCGCTTGCCGACGTCTCGACCGACGTCGCAGCCGACGACCCAGCCGACGACCCAGCCGACGTCCGGGCGCGTGCCGCCGCGCGGTCCGTCCGAGGGCTAGGGCCGCCCGGCGCGTATGCGGAGACCGCTGCGTCGGACCCGCTAGCCTGGCCCCCGGAACGGGTCCCCCACCGTCCAGGGGACTCCGGCGTCGCTCCAGGGGGCCCACATGAGCACAGTTCGTCACGCGGAAGGTGACCCGGGCACGGGCTACTTCGGGAGCGCCCGCAAGGGCTACGACCGCGCGGCGGTCGACCGCTTCGTGGAGGACACGCAGACGCAGATCGCCGGTCTGCGGCGCGAGGTGGACACCCTGGCCGCCCAGAACCGCACGATGGCGGCCCAGCGCGCGATGACGCCGGACTACTCCAGCCTCGGCGGTCGCGCGCAGGAGATCCTCCGGGTGGCCGAGGAGCAGGCACGCGAGACGACCTCACGGGCCAGCACCGCCGCGGACGACCTGGTCGCGGGAGCCGAGCGCGACGCCGACCGGATGCGCGACTCGACGGTGCACGAGCTCGCGGACCTGCGCGCCCACCGCCTGGCCGAGCTCGACGAGCTGCGCCGCCGGGCCCAGGACGACACCGCGCTCGCCCTCGAACGGGCCCAGGCGTCCGCGCAGCAGCTGCTCGCGGCGGCCCGGCTGGAGGCGGAGGCCGTCCGGACCGAGTCCCAGGCGCACGCCAGCGACCTGGTGCAGACGGCCGTCTACGAGGCCGAGCAGCAGCGGGCGGCCGCGCAGCGCGACGCCGCTGCGGTCGCCGCGGACGTCGCGGCCCACCGGGAGAGCACGTACGCCGAGCTCCAGCGGGCCCAGGAGGAGGCGGCCGCCCACGTCGAGGCCATGCTCGCCGAGGCGACGCGGCAGCAGACCACCACCGCCGCGCACCTGGCGGCGGAGACCGAGCAGGCCGTGGCGCTCCGGGCGCAGGCGGTGGCCGACGCCGAGGAGGTCCGACGGGCCGCGAACCACGACGCCGAGGACGCCATCGCCCGTGCCCAGCAGCAGGCCGCGACGATCGACGAGCGGGCGCGGCAGGAGTACGCCTGGCGTCGTCGCCAGATGCGGCAGGAGCAGGCGTTGCTGGACCAGCGCCGTTCCGCCATCCTGGGCCAGCTCACCTCCCTGAGCGCCCTGGCGGCCGAGACCGCGGGCAACCTGCCGGAGGTGCCGGAGATCCTCTTCAGCGACTTCGAGTCCCTGTCGTCGGGCCAGCCCGCCCCGCAGCCCGAGCCCGAGGACGAGACGGTGGTCCAGGAGCCGGTCGTGGCGGGGTCGGAGCAGCACGACGACGACGAGACGAGCGTGCGCTACCTCGACTCCCGCTCCGCCTGAGGCCGGGCACGCTCAGAACGTAAATCAGAACAGCAGAGATCAGAACAGCAGAGATCAGAACAGCCGTGAACCCGGGTCGTCGAGCCCGCGCAGCACGTCGTAGTCGACGAGCACGCAGGTGAGCCCTCGGTCCTCGGCCAGGGTCCGGGCCTGCCGGGTGATGCTCTGGGCGGCGAAGATGCCGCGGACCGGCGCGAGCAGCGCGTCCCGGTTGAGGAGCTCGCGGTAGCGCGTGAGCTGCTCGACCCCGTCGATCTCACCGCGCCGCTTGATCTCGACCGCCACGTACGCGTCGTCCGCGTCGCGGCACAGCAGGTCGACCGGCCCGATCGGGGTCGGGTGCTCGCGGCGGACCAGCGACAGGCCGGGCGCGATGGTGCCCGGGTGCTCCGCGAGCAGGGCCTGCAGGTGCGCCTCGACCCCGTCCTTGACCAGCCCGGGGTCGACGCCGAGGTCGTGGCTGGAGTCGCTGAACACCTCCCCGATCGAGATCTGCAGCGTGTCGCCGTCCCGACCGCGCACCTCCCAGACCGCGGTCAGCGCCTCACCGACCGCAGCCGAGCCGGGCAGCGGCTCGACCACCGGTGGGGCGGGCCGTTCGGTGAGCGTGCACGGCGGGCTCATCCAGTTGAGCGGCTTGTACGCCCGGTCGTCGGCGTGGATGGAGACGGAGCCGTCGGCCTTCACCAGGATCAGCCGCGTGGCCATCGGCAGGTGTGCCGTGAGCCGACCCGCGTAGTCGACCTGGCACCGGGCGATCAGCAGACGCACCGCGCCACCCTAGGGCGTGTCTCCCAACCGCCTGCGCCCGGTGGAACGGGGAGACCGCCCTCGTGCTCGCGTGCGGACCATCCGGACACCTCGGCCGACCCTGACAGACTGGGTGCGTGGCGCGTCGTCCGAGCAAGCACCTGCGCCCGGCCCGTCCGTTGGCCGGAGGGCACGCCTCCTCCCAGACCAAGGCCGACGGCGTGTGGGTCGTCCGCAGCATCCCGGGGGCTCGTGCGGAGAAGACCTACCGCTGCCCGGGGTGCCAGCAGCCCGTCCAGCCGGGCACGCCGCACGTCGTCGTCTGGCCCGCCGAACCGAGCTGGCGGACCACCAGCCCGGTCGAGGAACGTCGGCACTGGCACACCGGGTGCTGGCAGCGCCGCCCGTGACCGTGGCCGGGGCGCCGGAGGGCGTGACGCTCGCGAGCACGACGTACGGCGAGCGCGGGCCCCGGGTGGTCCTGCTGCACGGGCTCTTCGGGCAGGGCCGCAACTTCACCGGCGTGGCCAGGGCGCTGGCCGACGAGGCCCGCGTCACGCTGCTCGACCTCCCCGACCACGGGCGCTCGCCCTGGTCGGACGACTTCTCCTACACCGCCATGGCCGACCGGGTCGCCGACGACCTCGCGGCCCGTGCGCCCGGCGAGCGCTGGACCGTCGTCGGGCACTCGATGGGCGGCAAGGTCGCGATGCTGGTCGCCCTGCGGCGCCCCGAGCTCGTCGAGCGGCTGTGCGTGGTCGACGTGGCCCCGGTGCCGACCGCGGCGGTCAGCAGCTTCGGCACGTACGTGGCGGCGATGCGGCGGGTCGACCTCGAGGCGTTGGCGGACCGGGCGAGCGCCGAGCGGGTCGTGGCCGACACGGTGCCGGACCCGGTCGTCCGAGGCTTCCTGCTGCAGAACCTGCGCCGCGACGGCAGCGGCGACCAGGCGCGGTGGCGCTGGCAGATGAACCTCGCCCTGCTCGGCGACCGGCTGCCCGAGATCGCCGACTGGCCGGACGTGGGGCCGGCCACGTACGACGGGCCCGTGCTGTGGCTGGCCGGGGCCGACTCCGACTACGTGCAGCCCGCGTATGCGCCGGCCATGCGGGCGCTGTTCCCGCGGGTCCGGCTGGTCCGGGTGAAGAACGCCGGACACTGGGTGCACGCCGAGCAGCCGGCGGTGTTCGTGTCGGCGCTGCGCGGCTTCCTGACGGCCGTCTGACCCACCTTCGGTGAGGACGCGTCGACGGGGCCGTGACCAACGTCGCAGGGCCACGCAACCGCGCAGCGCCGCTGCGTGGAACTCTGGAGCGGTCCCCAGCGAGGGACCGGAACCGAGGAGGCGCGGGTGCACGACCTGCTCGTCACGCTGGTGACGTTCGTGACGCTGGTGCCGCTGGACGCGACGCCCGTCGCCACCGCGGTCCAGGACCCGGTGTCGCCCTCCGGCCAGGGCAACGGCTTCGCCGCGTCGATCGTCGGCGGCTTCTTCGGCCTCGGCCTGATCGTGCTGGCGGCCGTGCTGACGTCGCTGCGGCCCAAGCGTCACGATCCGCGCGACAACCCGCCGCCGCGGCAGCGCCCGCAGTGACGCGGCGGCGCGGCCAGGTGTACCGGGCTAGGAGGCCTTGGTCACGCTCGTGATCTTGGCCGGGCTGTTCGGCACCCCGCCGCCGGACTGGCCGAAGCTCCCGTCCTGACCCTGCGACGCGATGCCCGCGACCACCTGGCGCGACTTCTCGTCGAAGGAGCCGAAGACGGTGTAGCTGGGCGGGAGCGGCGACTCGTCGTAGACCAGGAAGAACTGCGAGCCGTTGGTGTTCGGGCCGCTGTTGGCCATGGCGACCGTGCCCTTCGGGTAGGTCTCGGTGCCGTCGAGCTCGTCGGGGAAGGTGTAGCCCGGCCCGCCGGTCCCCTTGGCCGTCGGGTCGCCGCACTGGAGCACGAAGATGCCCGAGTCGACCAGGCGGTGGCACCGGGTGTCGTCGAAGTACTTCTGAGCGACGAGCGACTCGAACGAGTGGACCGTGCACGGTGCCTTCGTGCGGTCGAGCTTGAGGGTGACGTCGCCCTCGGTCAGGTGCATCACGTAGCTCACGGTCCCGCTGCTGGAGATGTCGCTCGTGCTCGGCGGCTGCACGGGCCGGGCCGGCGTACCGGTGACCGTGTAGTCGCATGCGCCGTCGGAGGGACCCGACTGGTCCGGCTCGACGGTGCTGCCCGCGTCCGGGGTGGGGGCGGCGGACGCGGCCGGCGTGGTCGGGACCGAACCGCACGCGGTCAGCACCAGCAGGGGCAGGCTCGCGAGCGCGATTGCGACGCGCCCCCGGGCGGGGCGGCCGGCACGGCCGGGACGGTCAGGGGCGCTCAGCACCGGGCCAGGGTGCCACGGTGCGGTGCCGGACACAGAGCGACAAGCCGAGGCCTGCGTAGGGTGAGTGCGTGGTTGTCCTCTCGAAGATCTACACCAAGACCGGCGACGGCGGCCGTACGCGGCTCGCCGACATGACCGAGGTCAGCAAGAACGACCTCCGGGTCGAGGCGTACGGCGACGTCGACGAGGCGAACGCCGCGATCGGCGTCGCCCTCGCCGCGGGCGGCCTGCCCGACGAGGTGAGCGCCGTGCTGTCGACGATCTCGAACGAGATGTTCGACGTGGGGGCCGACCTGTCGAACCCGCTGCGGCCGCTGGCCGAAGGTGCACGCGAGCCGCTGCGCGTGACGCAGGCGTACGTGGACCGGCTCGAGGCCTGGTGCGACCGCTTCGGCGACGAGCTGGCCCCGCTGCGGTCGTTCATCCTTCCAGGCGGTTCGATCGCCGCCGCCGAGCTGCACGTCGCCCGGACCGTCACCCGCCGCGCCGAGCGCGCCGGCTGGTCGGCCGTCGCGGCGTACGGGACCGAGCCCAGGGCGGAGGGCGAGGGCGGCGTCAACGTGCTGGCCCTGCTCTACCTCAACCGCCTGTCCGACCTGCTCTTCATCCTGATCCGCGTGGCCAACGGGCCCGAGGGCGACATCCTCTGGGTCCCCGGCGGCGACCGCCTGCACGACTAGGGCCCGGGTTCGGCCCCTCAGATCTGAGGGAATTCGCACGAACAATGCAGTGTCGGGCTAACGTTCGGGTCGACCACCGGGGGATGGGTACCACGCCCCTGGCTGCCCCCGAACGCCAGGAGCTGCTGACCCATGCCCTACGTCTTCGCGCTCGCGAGACCCGCCGCCGTCCTCACTGCCGCGCTGCTCGTGGCCAGCCTTCTGCCGGTGACACCCGCTGCTGCCGCTCCGGCCGACGGCGAGGGACCCGCGGTGTCCGTGGCCGTGTTCCCGCCCAGGGAGAGCGGCATCGGGCTCGGAGACAGCGCTGGTTCCCCCGCGCAGCTCGGCCGCATCCCGGGGTCCACCGGCCTCGACATCCGCGTCACCAACATCGGGACCGAGCCCCTGACCGGGCTGGCGGCGAACAACAGGTGCTCGCGAACGGCCTCGTCAGCGCGCCGCGGTGCGACTTCAGCAACCCGGAGCCGGAGGCCAGAGCCAACGACGACGCCGTGCTCGACCCTGGTCGCAGCGTCCTCTGCGCAGCGACGGTGTCCGAGGTCATGGACGGCGTCGTGCACGAGGACGTCACGACCGTCACGGCGACCGGGGTCGACAGCGGGACGGCCGTGTCCTCCGAGGCGCACTTCTACGCCACGGCCGAGGACGACTCGGTCAAGCTCGGTGACCGCGTCTGGCTCGACACCGACCGCGACGGGGTCCAGGACGTCGGCGAGCCGGGCATCGGTGGGGTCGGGCTGACGCTGACCGGGCCGGACGGGCTCCCGGCGCCCGACTTCATCGCCCGCAACGGGACGGTCGGGCCGACGACGACGGCGAGCGACGGCTCCTACACGTTCAAGCACCTGTGGCCGCTCCCTCTCGGCAGCCGCTACACGGTGACCATCGACCCGACCTCGCCCGCCCTGCACGGCCTGGTGCCGACTGTGGCCGGGTCCGGCGGCCCTGCTCAGGACTCCTCCACGGGCTCCGCCTCGTCCTCAGACGACCTGGAGGCGCCCGGTGACCAAGACACCACGCTCGACTTCGGCTTCGTGACGCCCCCGCCACCCCCGCCCGTGACACCGCCCGTGACACCGCCCGTACCCTCGAAGGCACCCGTCGCGCTCACCACGGACGCGTCGCCGGAGACGGTGGTCAAGGGCACGCCGATCACGGTCAGGGGCACCGTCCGGCGCGACGGGAAGGCCTTCGCGACCACCACGGCCCTCGAGTTCCAGGGCGACGGCACGACGGCCTGGACCAAGGTCGGGAAGGTCGTCAGCACCAGCCGCGGCGCGCTGTCGGCCTCCGTCACCGCGGCCGGCTCCGGCAGCTTCCGCTACCGCTTCGCGGGAACGGCACGACCGTCGCCGGCGCTTCGGCCGCCGACCACGTGGTCGTCCGCAAGGCGACCGTCCGGCTGACCGTGGCCGCGCCGGGCTCGGTGACCAAGGGCAAGAAGATCACGGTCAAGGGCAGCATCCGGCGCGAGGGCAAGAAGTTCCGGACCAGCACGGTCCTGGAGCTCCGCAGCGACGGCAGCAGCACCTGGACCAGGGTCAAGACCGTCCGCAGCAGCAGCAAGGGCGCGCTCTCGACGACGGTGACGCCGAGCCGTACCGGGAGCTACCGCTACCGCTTCGGCGGGAACAGCACCACCGCAGCGGGTTCCTCGCCCGGTGACCACGTCACGGTCAAGCCGAAGCCGAAGGCGAAGCCCAAGCCGAAGGCGTACAAGAACTGCGACGCGCTCGTGAAGGTGTACCCGCACGGAGTCGGTCGGACCGGGGCGAAGGACCACACCTCCGGTGAGCCGGTCACCAGCTTCACCAGGGACACCAAGACCTACAACCTCAACAAGAAGAGCGACGCGGACAAGGACGGCATCGCCTGCGAGCGCTGAGCCCGGTCAGCCGCGCGGCGCCCGCGCGCCGGTGAGCGCGGGCGTCAGACGTCCGTCTCCTCGATCGTCAGCACGCTGATCTCGACCGACCCGGCGACGAAGCCGCGCTCCGCGACGAGGTCGACGAGCTGGCGGTGCAGCTCGAGGACCGCGGCGCGGGCCTGGTGGTCCGACCGGGTCGCCACGCTCACGTCCAGGTCGACCACGCCCCCGCGGCTCGTCAGCTGCACCCCGTCCAAGATCGACGCCGGTCGGGCCAGCCCCTGCGCCGCCCCGAGCAGCTGCACCGTCCCGAGCAGCGTCGGCTCCAGCCGGTGCACGCCGGGGTGGGCGAGCACCAGCTCGCCCACCTGGGCGCGCAGCGCGTCCACCGCGTCCTCGGAGCGCACGGGCGCGGCACGTGGCGGACCGCTCGGACGACCAACGGTCTCGACCGACTCAGACATCGTGCACGTCCTCCACCACCAGGTCGACACCGACCACGTTGATCCCGACCTCTCGGCCGACGACCTCCCGCACGGCCGTCCTGAGCTCGTCCGACAGCAGCGGGATGGACACGTCGCCCGCGACGCTGACCCGCAGCGACACCCGTACGTCGGCGGGGACCGGCGTCGAGGGCGCGAGGTCGGGGGCGCCGGCCTCCTCGCCGGACGTCGGAGCCACCAGCTCGATGCTGCACCGACGGACCTGGATCCCCCCGTGGCGGTCGCCCGTGCGACGGACGACCGCCGCGACGGCCTGCTCGCTCACGGTGAGCCCGGCGCTGACCTCGCCGGGCAGGGGCTTGCTGAGGGGCAGCCGACGGCTCCGGCGGGCCTCCGAGCGGGCCACCTCGAGGATCCGGGCGATCACCTGCGGCCCGGCCTGCAGCTCGGGGTCGTCGTCGTCCTGCGCCCGCAGCTGCGCGGTCGCGCGCTCCAGGTCGCGCATGCTCGTGCGGGCCGCCCCGCAGAAGGGGCACGTCTGCTCGTGCGGCGTCGGCGGTCGGTCGACGCGGGCCCAGACCTCGTCGATGTCGCGACCGCAGCCGAGCCGGGTCGAGCTGCTCACCGCCATGCGCTCATTCCTTTCGTGAGGTTCTGGCGTGCCCGGGCGAGGCGACCCCTGACGGTCGAGACGGGCAGGTTCATGGCGTCGGCGATCTCGGGGTACGACAGGTCGTGCAGCTCGCGGAGCACCCAGCATGCGCGCTGGTCGTCCGGAAGCTCGCGCAGGAAGGCGTCCAGCCCGCGCACCAGGGCTGCTCGCGAGGCCACGGCGGCCGGGTCGTCCGACGCCTCGACCGGCAGGTCCCGCTCGACCTGGTCGGGCTCGGCCGCGTCGGTGCGCCGCCGCGCTCGCGTCCGCAGCACCGTGAGGCAGCGCCGCGTGGCGAGCTGGTAGATCCACCGGTGGAACGCTTGCGGGTCGACGAGGGTCGGCAGCCTGCGCCAGACCAGCACGAGGCAGTCCTGCACCACGTCCTCCGCCTCGCCCCGGTCCCCCAGCATCCGGTAGGCCAGCCGGAACACCGGGCCCTGGTAGCGCCGCACGAGCAGCTCGAACGCCGCCAGGTCACCCTCCTGGGCCCGCCCGACGACCGTGGCCTCCGCCAGTCCACCGGGGTAGGGCGCCGAGCGCGCGGGCCCGTCGTGCCCACCGCCGCGCTGCGCAGCGGTCGGAACCTCCCGGCTCTCGGTCTCCACACCCCTCCGTCCGTCGTGCTCCCGCCCGGCCCCGTACGACGCGTGTCGCGGCCACCGGGCCCTACGACAAGGACGTCGTCGCCGCTCGGTTCGTCACGGCCGGGCCGGAGAAATCTCCGAACGCGGAAGCCGCCGGCTCAGCGCTCGACGCTGAGCACCGCCACGCGGATGCTGCCCGGGCGCAGGTCGTGACCCGCGAGCACCGCGACCAGGGCACGGCGGACGTCCCGGGCCGTGCTGGCCGCCGGACGCGTCGGGTCCGTGACGACGTCCACGTGGACGTCGACGACGTCGACGCGACGGTGCAGCTCGATCCCGTCGGCGGCCGAGCGGGCACCCCGCCCGTTGAGCAGCACCGTCGACCCGGCCTGGAGCCGGCGCAGCGCGTTGCGCAGCGTCGGTTCGAGCCGGACGACGCCCGGCACGGCCGTCGCCGCCGACGCGAGGGAGTCGCGCAGCTCGTCGGTCGCCGCACGGAGCTCGGCGGGCGTCGGGATGCTCACAGCACGTCCTCCACGCTCAGCTCCACCCGGCGCACCCGCAGACCGGCCTCCGCGTCGACGAGCGCGGTCACCCGGGACCGCAGCTCGTCGCTCGCCGCACGGATCGACGTCCCGGGGTGGACCGCGACGGCCAGCTCGACGTCGACGTCGGTGGGCCCGACGTCGGGCTCACGGTCGACGAGGCGCACCCGGCAGCGGCGGGCCCGGACCCCGGGAACCGTGTCGGCGGCCGCCCAGACGAGGCTGACGACGGCCTGCTCGCTGATCGTGAGGCCCGGGTCCTCGTCGACGTCGAACGGGATGCTCTGACCCCGCCGGACCTCGGCCCGCACGAGGCTCATCACCGACGCCGTGAACCCGGGGTCGGGCTGCAGCCCGGGGTCGACTTCCTCGGCGACCCGCAGGTCGGCGGCGGCGTCGGAGAGCCGCAGCAGCCGGGCCCGCGCCTCGAGGCAGTACGGGCAGTCGCGCTCGTGCTCGTCCGGAGGGCCCTCGATGTGGCTCCAGACGTCGTCGATGGAACGACCGCAGCTCAGTCGCGTGTCGTCTGCCATGCGCCCATCCTCTCCGCCAGCTCGTGCCGCGCCCGCGCGATGCGCCCCCGTACGGTGCTGACCGGCAGCTCCAGGGCGGTGGCGATCTCGTCGTAGGACAGCTCGTCGATCTCGCGCAGGCACCACGCGGCCCGCTGGCCGACCGGCAGCTCCTGCAGCGCCGCCGCGAGGCCGGCGATCTGCGCGCGCTGCTCCAGCCGGGTCGCCGGTCCGGCCTCGGTCGAGGCGGGCTCCGTCGACGGTGCGACCGTGTCCAGGGGCTGCTCGGGACGGCGGGCGCGGACGGCGTCGATGCTGCGCCGGGTCGTGATCTGGTAGAGCCAGCTGCGGAACGACTCCGCGCGATCCAGGGTCGGCAACCGTCGCCACGCGGTCACGAACGCCTCCTGCACGACGTCCTCCGCCGTACGCCGGTCCTGGGTCAGGCGCCAGGCGTGCCGGAAGAGCGGGGACTGGTAGCGCCGCACCAGCACCGCGAACGCCTGGTCGTCACCGCTGACGCTGCGCCCCACGAGCGTCGCGTCGTCCCAGTCCTCGGGCGACTCGAGGTCGGCGACGACGACGTCACGGGTGCCCATCGGCGGCCGACCTCCTCACGGCGGGCGTCGGAGGAGGCACCCTCGACGGTCGCACAGAAGAAAGTGTGCGTCCGCGCGTGACGAATCCTCGCAGCCGCCGTCCTACCAGTGACAGCGAGTACCGAACCACCGAGGAGACACCATGTCCCAGACCGCGATCCCCCAGACCACCGAAGAGCGCCAGGTCGCCGAGACCCGGGCCGCCGCCGAGGCCGAGGCCAACGCGCCGAAGCAGCTCGACGCCCTGCACACCGAGCACGGCGACACCACGATCGCCGACACCGTCGTCGCCAAGATCGCCGGCATGGCCGCCCGCGAGGTCCCCGGCGTGTACGCCATGGGCAACGCGGCCCGCCGCGCCATCAGCGGTCTCACCAACCGCGTGAGTGGCGGCACCGGCCAGGCCAGCGTCTCCAACGGCGTGAGCGTCCAGAAGGGCGAGAGCCAGGCGACCGTCGACGTCTCCGTCGTCGTCGAGTACGGCGCCTCGATCGTCACCGTCAGCGAGCAGATCCGCGAGAACGTCATCCGCGCGGTGGAGTTCGGCACCGGCCTCGAGGTCGTCTCCGTCGACGTGAACGTCAGCGACGTCCACCTGCCCGACGAGGACGACGACGCCGACGTGGCCCCCAGCGCCGCGCTGCGCTGACCTCCTGCCGCACCTTCGGCGCCGACCTGTGGCGCTGACCTGATCCCCCTGGGCCGATCCCCGCTGCGGCCACGACCCCGGTCGTGGCCGCACCGCGCGGGACGAGCCTCTGCGGCTCGTCCCGCGCACCAGCTCCACCCGTCACACCCTCAGGGCCCGCAACCGGCCCTGCTCCCGGAAGGAAACCCAGCGCCATGTCGCGCACCACCACCGCCCTGTTCGTCGGCCTGATCCTCGGCCTGACCGCCGCCTTCGGCACGTTCGGCGCCTTCGTCATCGTCCTGCTGTTCGGCGCCATCGGCCTCGTCGTGGGCCTCGTCCTCGACGCCAAGCTCGACCTCGCCGGCCTGCTCGGGCGGGCCACGGCCAAGCGATGAGCGCCCTGACCACCGGCGCGGGCCTGGCTCCCGCGCCGGGCGTCCTTGAGCCGCGTCGGCGTGGGCGGCTGGTCCTGGCCGACCGGGTCCTCGAGAAGATCGCCGCCCAGGCGGCCGCCGAGGTGGCGGTCACCGCCGGCCGTTCCGGCGGGTTCCTCGGCATCGGCGCGGAGGCCGACGCCAGCGCCCGGCCCAAGGTCGACGTGACGTTGTCCGCGGAGTCGGCGGACCTCGCGCTCTCCGTCGGCATCACCTACCCGGGCTCGATCCGGCGCGCCACCCAGGAGGTCCGCGACCACGTCACCGAACGGGTGGAGACCCTGACCGGGGTCGACGTGCGCCGCGTCGACGTCGACGTCACCTTCCTGTCCGTGCAGGACCGCACCGTGAAGAAGGCCCTGCGATGAGCCGCACCGACGCCCGGTCGCGCCGGCTGCGCCGCCGCCCGAGCCGTACGGTCCCCGCCACGATCGTCGCGCTGGTCCTGCTCGCCCTCGGCGTGCTCACCGCGGTGGCGGCCATCGCACGCCTGGTCACGGGGAGCTGGTCCGCGTCGGTCACCCGACCCGCCGGCTCCGTCGCGGGCCAGACCTGGGGCTCCTCGGTCGTCCTGACCGCCGCCGTGGTGGCCCTCGTGCTCGGCCTGGTCCTGCTCGTCGCGGGACTCAAGCCCGGGGCGTACCGCTCGACCCACCTGCGCGGCCCGGTCGGCGACCCCGTCGACCAGACCGACTACGTGATCACCAACGCCGCGGTGGCCCGGCTCGCCGCGGGGCAGGCCGACCTCGTCGACGGCGTCGACAAGGTCAGCGCCTCCGCCGGCGGCCGCAGGGTCCACCTGCGCCTCACCACGAGCTCCGAGCAGACCGACGAGATCCGCGACCGCGTGGTCCGCGGCGTCACCGAGAGCCTCGCCACCACCGGCCTCGACCCCGCCCCGCGGGTCACGGCCACGATCTCGACGAAGGGCCTCTGATGCGTCAGACCGCCAGCCGGCTCAACCGCACCTGGTTGACGATCCTCGGCGTCCTGCTGCTCCTCGCCGGCGCCGCCGGCCTCCTGCTCGGCATCGGGCAGGCAGCGCCGCTGCTGAGCACGACGGGCGTGGGCTGGACCCCGCCGTCGACCGACCGGCACCTCTTCGGCAGCGCTACGGCCAGCGCGTTCGGGTTGACGTGGGTCGTCCTGGTCACGGCCGTCGTGGCCGTCGTCGTGGGGCTGCTCGCGCTGCTGTGGCTGCTCGCGCAGATCCCCCGGACGAACGCGGCCAAGCCGTTCCGCCTGCACGACGACGCCCGGACCGGGCTGACGCGGGTCGAGGCCGACGTGCTGACCCGTGCGGTCGAGGCGCAGGTCAAGAACCTGCCGGGCGTGAACGGCGCCTCCGCGGTGCTCCGCGGCAGCGCCGCGCAGCCGGACCTCACCCTCAGGGTCACCGCCGACGACCGGACCGACATCGCCGCTCTGCTCGAGCGCCTCCACCATGAGGTGGCCGCCGACCTCGGCGACGCCCTCGACACGCGCCTGCACCGGCTGGGCGTCCAGGTCGAGGTCAGCGCGACCAAGAGCGGCAGGGACCACATCACGGTCTGATCCGGCCACCGGCGCGCTCACGGCCGAGGCGCGGCCACTGCCGCACTAGCCGCAGCCACCCGCACAGGCCCCACCCTGTGCGGGTGGCTCGTCCCTGTGCGTCTGTGACAAAGGTGTGCGCCGGCCGTACCCGGCGGTAGGCGGCTGCGAGACCGAGTCAGCCCTGCCGCGCCGCGACGCCGGGAGGTGCGGCCTCCAGCCAGGCCAGCAGGCCGAGCACGGAGTCCTCGCTCATCGCCAGCTCGCGGGTCTGGGGGCCGACCTCCAGCGCCAGGATGCGGGACTCGGCGGTGAGCGAGACGGCCTCGACCGGGTCCGGGTCGCGGCTGTCCACCACCCGCACCCGGTTGCGCGGGAACGTCTCGCGCGGTCGTACGGCGAACGAGAAGAAGCGGAACCACTCCAGCCGGCCGCCGTGGTAGCGCCCGACGCCGAGCACCCAGCCGGCGCCGGGCGTCGTCGTCCGCAGCCTGAGGCTGCACTCGAAGGTCCCGCCGCTGCGCGACAGCCAGCGCCGCCGGACGGCGAGCAGCAGCAGCAGGACGACGGCGAGCACGAGCAGCAGCCCCAGGGTCTCGAGAACCCCCAGCCAGCCGCTCATCCGCCGCCCTCTCCACCTCGCCTACGCCGTCCTCGGAGCACGCCAGCGCCCGTGCGGGGCGTCGCTGCACCGCACGGGGGACGAGCGCGGGCCCGGGGCCCGGCCCGTGGCTACTGGCGCTTCTGCGCTGCGCGCAGCTGGGCCGTCGCCCGCTGGAAGTCCTTGCGGTCGTCCTCGCTGCCGTCGCCGGAGTCCAGCCGCTGCTGCGCCTCGGCCAGCTCGTGCTCGGCCTGGCTGACCGTCACCTCGTCCGCGAGCTGCGCGTACTCGGACAGGATCGAGACGCGGCCCTGCGAGACGGAGACGAAGCCACCGTCCACCGCGACGACCTCGCGCTTGCCGTCCTCGCAGAAGATCACCACCGCGCTGGGCTGCAGCACCGCGAGGACCGGTGCGTGGCCGGGCAGGATGCCGATCTCGCCGTCGGAGGTCTTCGCGATCACGTTCGTCGACGCGCCCGACCAGACCACCCGGTCGGCCGAGACCACCTCGACCTGCATGGGGTCAGCCATGTCTCACCTCGGGGGGGTTCGGGGGGGCCGTCCTCCCCGGAACGAGCAGAGCCACGGCTCAGCCCTCCTTCTGCAGCTCGGACCAGCGACGCTCGACGTCCTCCATGCCACCGACGTTGAAGAACGCCTGCTCCGCGATGTGGTCGACCTTTCCGGCCACGATCATCTCGAAGCTGTCGATCGTCTCGGACAGCGGCACGGTGGAGCCGGGGATGTTCGTGAACTTCTCGGCCATGAACGTGTTCTGCGACAGGAACTGCTGGATCCGTCGGGCCCGGTTGACGGCGATCTTGTCCTCCTCGGACAGCTCGTCGACGCCGAGGATGGCGATGATGTCCTGGAGGTCCTTGTTCTTCTGCAGGATCTGCTTGACCTGCACCGCGACGTCGTAGTGGCGCTGCCCGATGTACTGCGGGTCGAGGATGCGGCTGGTCGAGGAGAGCGGGTCGACGGCCGGGTAGAGACCGCGCGACGCGATCTCGCGGCTCAGCTCGGTGGTCGCGTCGAGGTGTGCGAACGTCGTGGCCGGCGCCGGGTCCGTGTAGTCGTCGGCGGGGACGTAGATCGCCTGCATCGAGGTGATCGAGTGGCCACGGGTCGAGGTGATCCGCTCCTGCAGCTGACCCATCTCGTCGGCGAGGTTGGGCTGGTAACCCACGGCCGAGGGCATCCGGCCGAGCAGGGTGGACACCTCCGAGCCCGCCTGGGTGAAGCGGAAGATGTTGTCGATGAAGAGCAGCACGTCCTGGTTCTGGACGTCGCGGAAGTACTCGGCCATGGTCAGCGCCGACAGCGCCACCCGCAGCCGGGTGCCCGGCGGCTCGTCCA
>CAXULL010000015.1:76700-107043 GCA_964251895.1 uncultured Friedmanniella sp. | reverse complement strand
CCTTGCCGATCTCGTCCAGCGTCTTGGGCTGGCCGTCGGTCAGGCCGAAGCGCATGGAGACGACGCCGGCCTCACGCTCGCTGAGCGTGTCCAGCACGTCGTGGAGCTGCTCCTGCAGCAGCGTGAAGCTGACCGCGTCGGCCGGGACGACCGCCTCGGAGTCCTCGATCAGGTCACCGAACTCGGAGTCGCCGTCCTCGCCGAGCGGGGTGTGCAGCGAGATCGGCTCACGCCCGTACTTCTGGACCTCGACGACCTTCTCCGGGGTCATGTCGAGCTCCTTGGCGAGCTCCTCCGGCGTGGGCTCACGGCCCAGGTCCTGCAGCATCTGGCGCTGCACGCGGGCGAGCTTGTTGATGACCTCGACCATGTGCACCGGGATGCGGATGGTGCGCGCCTGGTCGGCCATGGCGCGGGTGATGGCCTGACGGATCCACCACGTCGCGTACGTGGAGAACTTGTAGCCCTTGGTGTAGTCGAACTTCTCGACCGCACGGATCAGGCCGAGGTTGCCCTCCTGGATCAGGTCGAGGAACAGCATCCCGCGACCGGTGTAGCGCTTGGCGAGGCTGACGACGAGGCGCAGGTTGGCCTCGAGCAGGTGGTTCTTCGCCCGGCGGCCGTCCTCGGCGATCCAGTCGTAGTCGTCGGCCTCCTTGGCCTTGATCTTGACGGCGACGTCGGCGATCTTCTCGTCCGCGAACAGGCCGGCCTCGATGCGCTTGGCGAGCTCGACCTCCTGCTCGGCGTTCAGCAGCGCGACCTTGCCGATCTGCTTCAGGTAGTCCTTGACCGGGTCGGCGGTCGCGCCGGCGACCATGACCTGCTGCTCGGGCTCGTCGGCGTCGTCGGCCGCGGACAGGGTGAACCCCTGGTCCTCGACCAGCTTGGCCTCGACCACGGCCTCCTTGGCCGGCTCGAACTTGGCCTCGTCGACGTCGTCCAGCGTCCGCTTCTTGCCGACGGTGACGACGACCTCGTCACCCTCCAGGTCGACCTGCACCTCGGCGGGGACCGTGCCGGCCACGATGTCGACGACGGCCACGTCGGCGACGTCCACGACGTCGTCGTCCTCGAGGTCGACCGTCAGGTCGGGCTCGAGCTCGGCCTCGTCGGCCTCGTCCGCGCCGCCCTTCTTCTTGGCGTCGGCCGGGGCCGCGACCGCCTTCAGGGGCGTCTTCTTCGCCGCCGGTCGTCGCGCCGGCGCCTTCTTCGTCGCCGTGCGACCGGGTCGGACGCTGGCGCCCTCCGAGAGCGCAGCCTCGTCGTCGATCGGGTCCGACACTGCGGCCGGTGCGTGGGCTTTGGAAGGCGGTGTCACGAAGAACCTCTCGGGCTAACCAAGTCGTACGAGGGCAGGCAGCGGCCATCGGATGTCAACCGCCGCTCCGAGATGATTCTGGCACGGACATCCAAATCACACCCCGTTCAGCACGCCGGAGGAAACCGACCTGCAGGTGTCGACCGTACGCGCGCGTGAACGAGCACGAGTTCCCACCCGTGCAGCGATGTGGGTGCAGCGAGGTGGGTGCAGCGAGGTGGCGCAGGTCTACTCGGCCTTGACGGCCAGCACCGGGCAGGACGCGTCCAGCAGGACGCGCTGGGCGTTGCTGCCGAGCAGCAGCTTGCCGACCGGGGAACGACGCCGCAGACCGATCACGATGAACGCCGCGTCCGCGTCCTCGGCCAGCTCGATGAGGTCCTCGGCCGCGTCGCTGCCCTCGCTCGGCGCCTTGAGCTCGTACGGCACGCCGGCCGCCTCGAGGTCGCCGGTCAGCTCGGCGAGGTCGTCGTCCGGGCCGTGCAGCACGATCAGGCCGGCCTTGCGCAGCGTGGCCTCGGACAGGGCGCGGCCCAGCGCCGCGCGGCCCTCGGGCCGGGAGCTGTAGCCGACGACGATCTGCGGACCGCCGGACGTCGGGGACTCGGTCGTGCTCACGCCACCTCCCAGGTGTGCACCGGCTCGTTGCTGTGCATGTGCTCGGTGTAGCGGGCCAGCATGCCGTGGAGCGCCTCGTCGCGCGACGCGCCGCTCCGTTCGAGGTGGGCCACCTGCTCGACCTGCCAGGTCGACCCGTTGCGCCCGGTGAGGCAGCGCTGCTCGATGATCCCGAGGAGCCGGGTCGTCTCGGACTCCTCGACCTCCCAGCGCCGCAGCCCCTCGGCGGCCAGCGGCAGCAGCCTCCGCACGACGAGCTCGGAGACCGGGCACTGCCCGACGCCGGGCCAGTAGACCTCGGTGTCGAGCCCGTGGCGCGTGCCCGCGGCGAAGTTGTCGGCCGCGGCGGCGAAGCTCATCTGCGACCACACGGGCCGGTCGGCCGCGGCGAGCGCCCGGACCAGCCCGGCGAAGAAGGCCGCGTTCGCCATGGTGTCGACCACGGTCGGCCCGGCGGGCAGCACGCGGTTCTCCACCCGCAGGTGCGGGGCGCCACCGGCGGTGTCGTAGACGGGCCGGTTCCAGCGGTAGACGGTGCCGTTGTGCAGCTTGAGCTCCTCGAGCTCGGGCGTGCCCCCGGCGTCGAGCACCGCCACCGGGTCCTCGTCGGTGCTGACCGGCAGCAGCGCGCCGAAGTAGCGGGCGTTCTCCTCGAACAGGTCGAAGATCGAGGTGATCCAGCGCTCGCCGAACCACACCCGCGGCCGGACACCCTGGTTCTTGAGCTCCTCGGCCCGGGTGTCCGTCGCCTGCTCGAACAGCGGGATCCGCGACTCCGAGACCAGCCGCCTGCCGAAGAGGAACGGCGAGTTCGCCCCGACCGCGACCTGGACGCCCGCGATGGCCTGCGCGGCGTTCCAGTAGCCGGCGAAGTCGTCCGGGCTGACCTGCAGGTGCACCTGGGTGGACGTGCAGGCCGCCTCCGGCATGATCGTGTCGGTCACGATGTGGAGCCGCTCGACGCCGTCGATGAGGATCTCGATGTCCTCGCCGCGGCTGTCGAGGATCTGCCGGTCGAGCAGGGAGTACCGCGGGTTCTCGCTGGTCGCCGCCGCCGTCACGTGCTCGGGCCGCAGGGTCGGCAGGATCCCGATCATGACGGTGCTGGCCCCCGCCTGCTCGGCCTTGGGGTCGGCGGCGTTCAGCGACGCCCGCACGGACTGCTCGAACGAGGAGAAGCCGAAGTCGGCCAGCTGGCGCGGGGCGACGTTGATCTCGATGTTGAAGCGGCCGAGCTCGGTCTGGAACTCGGGGTCGGCGATCGCCTCGAGCACCTCCGCGTTGCGCAGCGCCGGCTCGTAGTCGCCGTCGACCAGGTTGAGCTCGATCTCCAGCCCGGCCATCGGCCGTTCGAAGTCGAAGCGGGACTCGGTGAGCATCCGCGCCAACGCGTCCAGCCCACGACGCACCTTCTGCCGATGCCGTTTCCGGTCCTCGCGCGTGAAGTGCCTGGCGTCCACCTCGGCTCCCATGGGCATCATCCTGGCCCATCAGCCACCCGCCGCGGCACCACGGCGCCGGGGGCGCGCCAGGCGCCCGTCGTGAGGCTGAGAAGTCTGCCTGGGTTTGCCCGGTCCCCTACAGCGTAAGGACTCTCGGACTAGGGTCGTCGCTCGTGAGTGACGACAGGGGTGACGAGGCGGCGCAGGCCCGACGGCCGCCGGTGGCCGCGCGCCGGCCGACCGTGCGCGAGCACCACTCGGACGTCGTGGTCGACGACTACGAGTGGCTGCGCGACAAGACCGACCCCCAGGTCATCGGCCACCTGGAGGCGGAGAACGCCTACACCGCCGCCCTCACCGAGCACCTCGAGCCGCTCGTGGAGACGCTGTTCACCGAGCTGAAGGAGCGCACGCAGGAGACCGACCTGTCCGTGCCCGTCTTCGTGCGGCACACCGGCGACGGCGGCACCGGGACCGCGGGCGCGGCGTACTGGTACTACACCCGCACCGAGGAGGGCGCCGAGTACGCGCGCTTCTGCCGGGCTCCCGCGACCGACCGGTCCGCGCCGCCCTCGCTGGCGGGCGCGATCGACGGCGAGACCGTCTACCTCGACGCGAACGTCGAGGCCTCCGGGCACGAGTTCTTCGACCTGGGTGCGCTCGCCGTGTCGCCCGGCGGGCACCTGCTGGCCTACTCGACCGACGTCACGGGGGCGGAGCGCTACACGCTGCGGATCCGCGACCTCCGCAGCGGCGAGGACCTGCCCGACACCATCCTCGACGTCAGCCACGGCGCCTGCTGGGCCGGCGAGACCCACGTCTTCTACGCCCGTTGCGACGAGGCGTGGCGCCCTTACGTCGTGCTGCGCCACCGCCTCGACACCCCGGCCGCCGACGACGTCGAGGTGCTCACCGAGCCCGACCAGCGGTTCTGGCTCGGGGTCGACACCAGCCGCGACGAGCGCTGGCTCGTGTTCGGCTCGGAGAGCAAGCTGACCTCGGAGTACCGCCTGCTGCCCACCGACGACCCCGAGGGCACCCCGCGCCTGGTGGCGCCCCGGCGGCAGGGCGTGGAGTACTCCGTCGAGCCGGCCGGCGACCGGCTGCTCGTGGTGCACAACGACGGGGCCGAGGACTTCGCGCTGGCCCAGGCCCCGCTGGACGCCAGCAGCCACACGCAGTGGGTGCCCGTCCTGCCCCCGCAGCCCGGCGTCCGGCTGCTCGGCGTCGACGCGTACGCCTCGCACGTCGTGGTCACGCTCCGTCGCGACGGCCTGAGCGGGCTGCACGTGCTGCCGCGCTCCCCCGCGGGCGACCTGCTCGCCGGCGCGGACGTGGCGTTCGACGAGCCGCTCTTCACGGTCGGGTCCTCCGGCGCGCCGGAGTACGACACGCCGAGCATCCGGGTCGACTACGCCTCGATGCTCACCCCGCAGTCGGTCTACGACTACGACCTCGCCTCCTCCCGGCTCACGCTGCTGAAGCGGACCGCCGTGCTGCCGTCGGCGACCCAGGGTCCGTACGACCCGAGCCGCTACGTCCAGGAGCGCAGCTGGGCGACGGCGCCGGACGGGGCGCGCGTGCCGATGTCGATCGTGCGGCGGGCCGACGTCCCGCTGGACGGGTCCGCGCCGGCGCTGCTCTACGGCTACGGCTCCTACGAGATCTCGATGGACCCGGCGTTCTCGGTGTCGCGGCTCTCCCTGCTCGACCGCGGCGTCGTGTACGCGATCGCCCACGTGCGCGGCGGCGGCGAGCTCGGCCGCGCCTGGTACGACCAGGGCAAGGTCCTGCAGAAGTGGAACACGTTCACCGACTTCGCCGCGTGCGCCGACCACCTGGTCGCCCAGGGCTACACGCGCCCGGAGCGGCTCGCGGCTCGCGGGGGCAGCGCCGGCGGGCTGCTGATGGGGGTCGTCGCCAACGCCTGGCCGGAGAAGTTCGAGGCGATCCACGCCCAGGTGCCGTTCGTCGACGCGCTGACCACGATCCTCGACCCGGACCTGCCGCTCACGGTGACCGAGTGGGAGGAGTGGGGCGACCCGCTGCACGACGCCGACGTGTACGCCTACATGAAGTCGTACACGCCGTACGAGAACGTCTCCGCCCAGGCCTACCCGGCGATCCTGGCGACGACGAGCCTCAACGACACCCGGGTCTTCTACGTCGAGCCCGCCAAGTGGGTCGCCGCCCTGCGGGCGAGCGCCGGAGCGGTCACCCGACGCCCGGTGCTGCTCAAGACTGAGATGACCGCAGGCCACGGCGGCGTGAGCGGACGCTACGCCGGCTGGCGCGAGGTCGCGTTCGCCAACGCCTGGGTCCTGGACCAGATCGCGGGCTGAACCCGGTGGGAGCGCCGTCACAGGCGTAAAGTCGAACGTTCCTGCATCCCACCGGCGCGCAGCAGGAGAATTTCTTTCCTAGGCACCTTGACAAGAACCCGCCTCAGGGTTTCTTCAGGGCTGACCAGGAATCCTTCGGCCCTTCTCGCACGTTGAGTGGAGCGAAGGCAACGAAAAAGGAGGCCCCCGTGGCCATTTCTGCACGCAGCAGAGTCTCCGACGGCATCGATGGCAAGGATGCGGTCGGCCTATATCTCGAAGGCATCGCCAAGACCCCGCTCCTCACCGCGGAGGAGGAGGTCATGCTCGCCCGCCAGATCGAGCTCGGCCTCTACGCCGAGCACATCGCCTCGGGCGACCTGACCTCGGCCGACCGCGGCAAGCACGCCAAGCGTCCGAGCAAGGACGAGCTGGAGATCATCATCGGCGAGGGCCAGGCGGCCATGCAGCGTTTCGTCACCGCCAACCTGCGCCTCGTCGTCTCGGTCGCCCGCAAGTACGGCCGCTCGCAGATGCCGCTGCTCGACCTCGTGCAGGAGGGCAACACCGGCCTGATCCGCGCGGTCGAGAAGTTCGACTACACCAAGGGCTTCAAGTTCTCCACCTACGGCACCTGGTGGGTCCGGCAGTCGATCAGCCGCGGCATCGCCCAGCAGGGTCGGATCGTGCGGCTCCCCGTGCACGTCGCCGAGCAGGTCAACCAGGTCGGCGCGGTGCGTCGCACGCTGGAGCGCCGTCTCGGTCGTGACCCGGAGATCGCGGAGATCGCCGCCGAGATGGACCTGGAGCCCGAGCGCGTGCTCGACCTGATCCGCTACGGCCGCGACCACGTCAGCCTCGACGCCCCCGTCGAGGAGGGTGGCGACACCGCCCTCGGCGACCTGATCGCGCGCGAGCCGATGCCCGGCCCGGACGAGGTCTTCCTCGACGCCGAGGAGCACGCCCGGCTCGAGGAGATGCTCTCCACCCTCGACGAGCGTTCCGCCGACGTCGTGCGGCGTCGCTATGGTCTGGTCGACGGCCGGCAGGCTAAACTCGCCGACATCGGTGCCCTCTGGGGGATCACCGCCGAACGTGTCCGCCAGATCGAGCGGCACGCCATAGCCAAGCTGCGAGGAAAGTCAGTGCTGGCCGCGTAGCCCCAACGCAACAGCACGCGTTACGACCCATCCCGTAGCTCGCCCCGAGGCGACCCGGACCCCCCTCCGGGTCGCCTCGTTCTTTTCTCCTCCACGCCTGTGTGCGGGCCTCCGCACACAGCCGCACACCTCGGAACCAGCCGCACAGGCCGCAACCTGTGCGGCTGCGTCTTGTGCGGCTGCCTCAGAACGAGCCCACGAGGGCCTAGCCCGACCACGTTCCCTGAGCCTGTCGAAGGGCCGGCCGCACACCTCCGCTCACAGCCGCACAGCCTCGAACCAGCCGCACAGGCCGCAGCCTGTGCGGCTGGCTGCGTCTTGTGCGGCTGCCTCAGAACGCAGCCACCAGGGCGGCGAGCGGGTGCGGCGCCTGGCCGGGGGGCAGGGCCTCGACGAGAAGGCTCGCGTACGTCAGCTTGTGCCCGCTGCGGCCCGCGAAGAAGCGGCGGAGCTGAGCCGTGAGCGGACGGTCACGCAGGGCGGGCTGACGTTGCAGGAGCCGGAACGAGGCCAGCTCGCCCTGAGCCTCGATCACCTGGAGCACCGCGTCCGTGCCGAGGCCGCGGACGAGCTCGTCCTCCAGGTCGGCGTCGCAGACCTCGAACCTCACCACCCCGCCGAGCCCGGCCCGGTCGAGCGCCGCCGCGACGTACGCCCACTCGGCCCAGTCGCAGAGACCGAGCAGGCGGTGGTCCGAGCCCACGGGCCCGTACCGCTCGAGGAAGTGCCGGATGCTCGTGGCGCCCCCCATGGCGACGACCGTCACCTGGTCGGCCTCGAGGTCGTGGCCCTCGCGGCGGGCCAGCGTCTCGACCGCGACCCGGTCGCTCTCGCCCTCGACCAGCACCGTCGTGGGTCGCACGCGGCCCTCGCCCTCAGCCGGTCCGGTCCCGCAGCGGACGGATCAGCCCCTCCTGCGCGACCGTGGCGACGAGGCGACCGTCCTGGAAGAGCCGTCCGGTCGCCAGGCCGAGCGCACCCGAGGCTGACGGCGAGACCTGGTCGTAGAGCAGCCACCGGTCGGCCCGGAACGGACGGTGGAACCACATGGCGTGGTCGAGCGACGCGGCCTGGACGGTGTAGCCGACCACGACGCCGTGCGGGACCACGCTGACGCCGATCAGCGTGAGGTCGCTGGTGTACGCCAACGCGGCCTGGTGCAGCACCGGGTCGTCGGGCAGCTCGCCGGCGACCCGGACCCAGACCTGGGCCCGAGCGGGGTGCGCGGGGTCGGCGATGGTGCCCCCGGGCCCTGAGTCGCCGACGTAGCGGGCGTCGATGGCGCCCCACTCGTGCTGCCAGCCCGACGCCGGACGCCCGGTCAGCCCAGACAGCACGGTGGCCAGCCGCGGAGACTCCTCCGGCGCCGGCACCTCGGGGGCCCTGTCGGCGTGCTCGTAGCCCTCCTCGTGCACGTGGAACGAGGCCGACAGGTAGAACATCACCTGTCCGCCCTGGCGTGCGACCACCCGGCGCGAGGAGAACGATCCTCCGTCGCGCACCGGCTCCACGTCGTAGACGATCGGCAGGTCGGTCCGGCCGGCGACGAGGAAGTAGCCGTGCAGCGAGTGCACGGTCCGCTCCGGCGGCACCGTGCGCGTGGCCGCCATCAGCGCCTGGGCCAGGACCTGCCCGCCGAAGACGCGCTGCAGCAACGTCTTCGGCTGGCGCGCCCGGAACAGCCCGACCTCGATCTCCTCGAGGTCGAGCAGCGTCGTCAGCTCATCCACCGATTCAGGCACGGGCCGAGCCTAGGCACCACGACCGCTGGAACCGGGAGCGGTCTGCCCGGCCCCGTCGAGGCCAGGAGCAAGGAGCGCTACTCCTCGTCCTTCTTCTCGCGGTCGGCGAGGAACTTCTCGAACTCGGCCGCGATGTCGTCCGCGCTCGGGACGCCCTGCTGCTCGACCTGGAGGGCGTCGTACTGCTGCTCCAGCGTGGCCACGAGGTCCTGCACCTCCTGCGAGGTCTGCATCTCCGAGGCGATGTCCTCGAGGTTGCTGGCCGAGGCCTTCTCGAGCGGCTCCAGCGGGACGGCGAGCCCGGTCGCGGCGTTGATCGAACGCGTCAGCGACAGCGCGGCCTCCGGGAACGTCGCCTGCGCGAGGTAGTGCGGGACGTGCACGGCGAAGCCCATGGCGCGCCGGTCGGCCTGGCCGAGGCGCAGCTCGAGCAGCCCGGTGAAGCTGGCCGGGACCTCGACACGGTCGATCCAGCTGCGGTAGCCGGTGACCAGGTCGGCGTCGGTGGCGTGCGCGGTCAGCGTGATCGGACGCGTGTGCGGGACGGCCATCGGGATGCCGTGCGCGGAGATGGTCAGGCGTACGCCCAGCTGCTCGATCAGACCCATGACGGCGGCGGCGAAGCGCTCCCACTGGACGTCGGGCTCAGGTCCGCTGAGCAGCAGGAAGACCTCGCCCTGCTCGTCGACCACGCGGTAGAGGCGCAGGTGCAGGTCGGCGTAGGACTTCCACTGGTTGGTGTCGAAGATCATCGCGGGACGGCGGCTGCGGTAGTCGTGCAGCTGGTCGTGGTCGAAGGTCGCCACGACCTGGTGGTCGAGGTGCTCGAGCACGTGGCTGGTGAGCTGCCGTCCGGCCCCGCCGGCGTCGACGAACCCGTCGAGCTGGTGGATGAGCACGGGGTGCGCGTTCGCCAGCGTGGCCACGACCGCCTCGTCCAACGTGTAGAGCAGGCGGGGATCGAGCATGCGACCAATCTACCCGCGGCACCGGGAGGCGGGCCGGCGTCCGACAGCTCAGAGCGTGGCTCGGGCCGATCCGACGGCGCTCAGCAGGCGCTTCTCCGACACCGGCACCTTCGTGCGCAGCCCCGGCGCGAACAGGCTCACCCGCAGCTCCTCGAGCAGCCAGCCCACCTCGGCGACCGCCGTCGGCAGCGGCCCCGGGGGCACGTCCGCGACGAGGGCGGCGTACGCGTCCTCGCAGCGCAGCACCGTGGCCAACGCCGTGGACTCCCGGGTCGGCTGCGTCTGCAGCGTCGTCACCCGCTGCTGCGCGGCCTGGAGGTAGCGCGGCAGGTCGACCAGGTGCTCGTACGCGGTGGCGGACAGGAAGCCCGGGAAGACCAGGTTCGCGAGCTGCTCGCGCAGGTCGGCGGCAGCGTCGGGGCTGCGGGCGGTCAGCGTCGGCAGGGCCGTCTGCAGCGCGCCCCAGCCCCGGACCACCTCGGCGGCCACGGCCACCACGCTGCG
Source organism: uncultured Friedmanniella sp. (assembly GCA_964251895.1). Taxonomy (GTDB): domain Bacteria; phylum Actinomycetota; class Actinomycetes; order Propionibacteriales; family Propionibacteriaceae; genus Microlunatus. The sequence goes on along the minus strand of CAXULL010000015.1, from coordinate 96,967 downwards.
CATCAGGTCGGGGTTGTCCATCCGCACCGCGTCGCAGAGCCGGGTGAACGCGTCCGCGTCCCGCGTGGGCGTCTGGCCGTGGCGGCGGACCAGCTCCCCCACCGAGGCCAGCCGGGCGTCGGCGAGCAGAGTCGGTACGCCGGTGTACGGGCTGGAGCCGAGGGCGAGCTTGTCGAGGTTGGACAGGTGCCCCACGACCCAGCGCGTCGGGTCGGGGGTGCCGAGGAGCACGAGGCGGCGCAGCCCCGCGGCGTTCGCGGCGGCCTGCCGGACCGGGGTGTCGAGCAGCGTGAGCGTGACGCTGGTCTGCTCGTCGACGAGCGCGGGGTAGCCGACCACGGTGCGCCCGTCCCGGGTGACGGTGATCTCCGGCTCGAGGCGACCGAAGTCCCAGCGGGTGATCCCCGACCGCGTGTACGTGTCGGCGGTCGCGGCGAGCGCGTCGCTTACCTGGACCGCGAGCGTGGTCTTCAGGGCCGCCAGGTCCTTGCCCTCCGCGAGCGTCTCGCCGCCCGCGTCGACGACGACGAAGCCGACCCGCAGGTGGTCGGGCACGCCGGCGACGTCCCACGCGTCGGGGGGCACGATCTCGCCGGTCAGCGAGCGGACGGCCCGGCCGAGCGCCGCCGGGAACGTCTCCCCCGCCGGTCCCGGGTGGTCCCGGAGCCAACTGAGCGCGCGTCCGGCGTGCTCGGGCGCGGGCACCAGCACGCGACGGACGGCCCGGGGCAGCGACCGGACGAGCTCGGTCGCCAGCTCGAGGCGCAGCCCCGGCACCTGCCAGCCGAACGGGGCGGGCCCGACCTGGTTGAGCACGTCGAGCGGGATCGTCACCGTGACGCCGTCACGCGGGTCGCCGGGCGAGAACCGGTAGGTCACCGGCAGCCGGTGCCCGGCGACGTCCCAGTGGTCCGGGTACGCCGTGGCCACCTCGAGACCGGGCGCGGCGGTCGTCAGGTCGGCCAGCGTCAGGTCGAGCAGGTCGGGCGTCTCGTGGCGGGCGGTCTTCCACCAGGCGTCGAAGGCCGCCCCCGAGGTGACGTCGGCCGGCACCCGGGCGTCGTAGAAGGCGAAGATCGTCTCGTCGTCCACGGTGAGGTCGCGCCGGCGCGTCCGCTCCTCGAGCTCCTCCACCTCGGCGCGGACGGCGGCGTTGCGCGCGACGAAGTGGTGCCGGGTGTGCCAGAGGCCCTCGACCAGCGCCGAACGCAGGAAGATCTCGCGCGCCGCGCCCGGGTCGACCCGGGCGTAGCCCACCCGGCGTCGCGAGACGATCGGGACCCCGAAGAGCGTGACCTGCTCGTACGCGAGCACCGCGGCCGAGCGGGAGGACCAGTGCGGCTCGGAGTACTGCCGGGTCACCAGGTGCTGCGCGACCTCCTCGACCTGCGCGGGTGTGACCGGGGCGACCGTACGGGCGTAGAGCCGGGTCGTCTCGACGATCTCGGCCGCCACCACGAGGGGCGGTGGCTTGGCCGCGGCCGCGGACCCGCTCCCGATCACGAACCGCGTCCCGCGCGCACCCAGGTAGTCCCGGGCCGCGCGGCGTCGCTTGGCGGGCGGCTTGGCGCCCGGCTTGGCCCCGCGGGCCGGCCGGGCCTCCTCGCGCTCGTCGAGCAGCCCGACGTGCGACAGCAGGCCGGCGAGCGCGGACGTGTGGATCTGGTCCGGGCCGGCGGGGCGCTCGTTGGTGCTCATCCCCAGGTCGCGGCACGCCTGCTTGAGCTGGGTGTGCAGGTCCTGCCACTCCCGGATCCGCAGGTAGTGCAGGAACTCCTCGCGCACCCGCCGCCGGAACGCGTTGCCCGACAGCTCGTGGCGCGAGGCCTTGAGGTAGTCCCACAGCCGCAGCAGCGCGAGGAAGTCGCTGCCGTCGCTGACCGGCTTCTCGTCGGTGCCCGTCGCCTCGGTCACCGTCCGGTCGCTCGGCAGCGGCGCCCAGAAGCGCCGGTGCAGCGCCTCGGCGCGCTCGCGCTGCTCGGCGGGTCGTTCGCGCGGGTCGGGGATCGACAGCCCCGCGACGACGACGAGCATCTCGGACAGGCAGCCCTCGCGCTCGGCGGCCAGGAGCATGCGGCCCATCCGCGGGTCCACCGGGAGCGCGGCGAGCCGCTGCCCGATCTTGGTGAGCCGGACCTCGCCGTCGCCGCGGGCGGGCCGACCCCCGTCCTTGGCCGCCGGTCGCACCGCGCCCAGCTCGGTCAGCAGCCGCAGACCGTCGGTGACCTGCGTCCGGTCGGGCGCCTCGACGAACGGGAACGAGGCGATGTCGCCGAGCTCGGCCGCGGCCATCTGCAGGATGACCGAGGCGAGGTTCGTCCGCAGGATCTCCGGCTCGGTGAACAGCGGGCGGGACTCGTAGTCCTCCTCGCTGTAGAGGCGGATGCAGACGCCGGGGGCCACACGGCCGCACCGGCCGGCGCGCTGGTTGGCGGACGCCTGGGAGACCGGTTCGATCGGGAGCCGCTGCACCTTGGTGCGTGCGGAGTAGCGCGAGATCCGCGCGGTCCCGACGTCGACGACGTAGCGGATGCCGGGCACGGTCAGGGACGTCTCGGCCACGTTCGTGGCCAGCACGACCCGCCGTCCGGGATGGTCGGCGAAGACCCGGTGCTGCTCGGCCGACGACAGCCGCGCGTACAGCGGCAGCACCTCGGTGAAGCGCAGCGCCGCCCCCGCGAGCGCGTCGGCGGCGTCGCGGATCTCCCGCTCGCCCGAGCAGAAGACGAGGATGTCGCCGCCGCCCAGCGCGCTCAGCTCGCGGACGGCGTCGACGATGCCGGTGTTCTGGTCCGCCCCACCACCTGCGCCGTCCTCGAGCAGCGGTCGGTAGCGCATCTCGACCGGATAGGTGCGCCCCGACACCTCTACGACCGGTGCGGGCGTGCCGTCGGGGGCGGAGAAGTGCTCGGCGAAGCGGGCCGTGTCGATCGTGGCCGAGGTGATGATCACCCGCAGGTCGTCTCGCCGGGCGAGCAGCTGGCGGAGGTAGCCGAGCAGGAAGTCGATGTTGAGGCTGCGCTCGTGCGCCTCGTCCACGATGATCGTGTCGTAGCGGCGCAGGTCGCGGTCCCGCCCGATCTCCGCGAGCAGCACACCGTCGGTCATGATCTTGAGCCGCGTCTGCCGCGACGTCTGCCGGGTGAAGCGGACCTGGTAGCCGACGAGCTCGCCGAGCGTCGTCTCGAGCTCCTCGGCCACCCGTTGGGCGACCGTCCGCGCCGCGAGCCGGCGGGGCTGGGTGTGGGCGATCGAACGCCGACCGAGCTCCAGGCAGATCTTCGGCAGCTGCGTCGTCTTGCCCGACCCGGTCTCCCCGGCGACGACCACGACCGGGTGCTTCTGGATCAGCCCGGCGATCTCGTCGTGCCACGCCGTGATCGGCAGCGCCTCGTCGTACGTGAGGTGCAGCGGCGCCGTGTGCTCCTCCTGGACGACAGCAGCCTCACTCACTGGGCCGAGATTAGTCCGCGGACACAGACAGCGCAGAAAGCCGACTCCCTGCGAGCGTCGGGTAGCGAGCGCCCGCTCACATCTGGACGAGTGAGGAGGACGACAACCTACTTCCGTCGTCCGATCGAGGGAGGAAGATGCGAGCGTTCAGGCGCTCGCGGGCGCGAGCAGGACTAGAACGTGGTGCGGCCGTCCAGCTTCGCCGCCAGCTCCTCGTCGATGCCGTCGGCGACGTCGGAGACGACCCGGACGGCCTGGTAGAGGTGCGCCGGGACGAAGGGCTGGGCGAGCACCGACATGCTCGCGAACACACGGTCGCGGACGAGCTGGAACTTGACCCACCGCGACTCGACGTTGAGGTCGTTGATCACCTCGGTCGCGCGCGAGCGGCCGGAGACGTCGTGGACCACCGCGGCGAAGACGGTGACCTCCTTGCCGTCGTGGCTGGTCCGCAGGAAGAGCATCGTCGAGCCCACCCGGATGGCGACGTCGCCCTCGTTGTCGCGGTAGGGCGGGTGTCCGTACATGCTCGTGAGCTCGGCGTCGACCATGCGGTTCAGGTGGGCGGGCCCGTCCGGCAGCGTGGAGGTCAGGTCCTCCGGGTCGATCTCCACCGAGCTCGCGGAGCGGGGCACGCGGGCGGGTTCGAGGACCCGGCCGGCGAAGCTGTCCTCGCTCTTGGACGAGGCGCTCAGGTCGGCCGCGTCGGGCTGCAGCACCTCGGCGAGCTGGTCGGGCGCCAGGAACACCGGGTGCTGGACGCCGAAGACGTCCCGCAGCGCCGCGACGGCCAGCTCCGCCATCGTCTCGGACTCCTCCTGCGGGCACTCCGCGGCGAGGACCACGACGCCCTGGCCGGGCTGGCCCGCGGGGTGCTGGTCTGAGGCGTCCTGGTCTGAGGCGTCCTGGTCTGAGGCGTGCTGGCCCTGGTCCCCCACGCGCTCCCAGCCGGCGGCCAGCAGCGCGGCGACCTGCTCGTCCTGGGTCCGGTCGGGGGCGACGCCGGCCTCGCAGCGGAGGCGGTCACGGGTCGGGCTGGAGAACCTGAGGAAGCAGTCGGGAGCACCGTCGCCGGTGGGCGTGCCGATCGTGAGGTCGCCCGAGTCGTCGATCATCGACAGCACCTCGGCCAGACGCGTCCCGAACTCCGCCCAGGCGTGGGCGATGGCACGGTCGATGTCGAAGTCGTCGATCCCGTCAGCCCCGCTCACCCGCACCCCACCTCTCCCTTTCGCCCGAACCTAGCGCACACCCGGCGCTCGGCAAGGACCACCGACGACCCGGTCGCGTCGCCCGCACCGGCTCACGACCTGCGCGTGCGGGGGTCGAGATCCTAGGGTGGGCGCCGACGCACCCGTCCAGGGCGTGCGGCGAGAAGGAGTGAGCATGAGCGGTCGTGTCCCCGTGCCCGCGGGGCAGCCGGCCGGAGGTGGGCTGGTCGTCCCGCCCGCCCTGCTGCACCACCGCCGCTCCCCGCTGACCTGGGTCACGATCGTCGTCCTCGGCCTCGGCGCCTCGTCATCGCCGGGATCTTCGTCGCGTACGCCGGTCCCGGCCCGTTCGCGCTGGTCACGTTCCTGGCGGCGCTCGCGTTCCCGCTGATCCTGCTGGTCATCTTCTGGCTCGACCGCTACGAGCCCGAGCCCACGCGCTACCGGCTGGCCGCGCTCGGCTGGGGCGGTGTAATCGCCGTGATCCTGAGCTTCGCGGTCGAGTCGGCGGCGGCCCTCGTCGCCGGGAACGAGTCGTTCGCCTCGTTCGCGATCGTCGCCCCGGTCGTCGAGGAGACCGGCAAGGGGCTGTTCCTGGTGGCGGTGGTGCTGCTGCGCCGCACGCAGATCCACGGCCTGCTCGACGGCGTCGTCTACGGCGCGCTGGTCGGCGTCGGGTTCGCCTTCGTCGAGGACATCCTCTACTACCTCTCCGCCCTGCAGGAGGGTGGCGCCGCGGGCCTCACGACGACGGTGGTGCTGCGCGGCGTGATGAGCCCGTTCGCCCACCCGCTCTTCACCTCCGCGACCGGGCTGGGCTTCGGCATCGGGCTCACCTCGCGGTCGAAGGCCAAGCGGGTGGTCGCCCCGGTGCTCGGTTTCCTGACCGCGGTCGTGCTGCACGGCATCTGGAACGGCAGCGCGTTCTACGGCACCCGGAACTTCCTCACCGCGTACGCGGTCGTCATGCTGCCGCTGCTGATCGTCATCGTCTCCGTCACGATCTGGGCCCGCTCGCGCGAGGGGCGGATGCTCGCGGCGGCGCTGCAGCAGACCGTGCAGATGGGCTGGACGCGGCCCGAGGAGGTGCGTTGGGTCGCCCGGCTGTCCGACCGGGTGTCCGCGCGCCGCTACGCCAAGCTGCACGGCGGGCCGCAGGCCGGGCGGGCGATGCGCGCGTTCCAGCAGACCATGATCGAGATCGCGTTCCTGCACAACCGGTTCGTCGACGGCACCGCTCCGCGCGACGTCAACGCCCGCATGCTCGTGCTCCTCGACCACGCGGCCGCGCTCCGCCCGTACGTCATCCTCCCGCCCGAGCTCGGGCGACCGAGGCTGGGCGGGCCGACGTTCGGCGAGCCGGTCGTCCCGAGCCTGCCGGCTCCGGCCACCGTGCCCGGCTGGGTGCCCCCGGGTCTGCCCGAGTGGTACGGACCCGGCGCCGGCACCCGTCCTTCGGGTGCCGGTTGGTCCTGACCACGCCCCGGGTGCTGCGGCGCGCCGGACGACGCACGAACCTGGGCCTGCTGCTGCTCCTGGTCGGGAGCTTCGCCACGGGCTGGTTGGCGTTCGCCACCGCCGGGCCGGTCTCGGCCCGCGTCGCCGCCGTCGCCCACGGGGTGCTCGGGCTCGGCCTCGTCGTCCTGACCCCGTGGAAGGTCGTGGTCGCCCGCCGGGCACCGCGGCTCACCCCGGCCAGCCTCGGCCTGGCTGCGGTGGTGCTGATCTGCCTGGTCGCCGGGGTCGTCGAGGTCCTGGTCGGGCCCGGCGTGGGCGCCGGGCTGACCCCCATCCAGGTGCACGTGGGTGCCGCCTTCGTGATCGTGGCGTTCCTCGTCGAGCACGTCCTGCGGCACTGGCGACCCCGCCTGGCCCGCGTCTCCGACCTCGGGCGGCGACGGCTGCTGCGGACCGCCGCCTTCGTGGCCGCCGCGGGCGGGACGTACCTGGTCGTCGACGTGGTCGGCCGCACGAACCGGGCCTTCACCGCCCGGGCTGCGACCGGGTCGCACCCGATCCCGGCCACGGACATCCCGGCGACGACGTGGCTCTTCGACCGGGTCCCCGTGCTGGACCGGACCACGCACCGGGTGGTCGTGTCCGGCACCCCCCTGTCCGTCGCGGAGCTCGACGGACGCGGACGCCCGGTCCCGGCCCGGCTGGACTGCACGACCGGCTGGTACGCCGACGCCACCTGGACCGGCGTCGCACTGTCCGACCTGCTGGAGCCGGCCGCGGTGGCGCAGGCGCGCAGCGTGGTCGTGACGAGCGTGACCGGCTACCACCGCCGGTTCGGCGTCGACGCGCTCCCCCGGCTCTTCCTCGCCACCCGGGTGGAGGGCGGCCTCCTCGGCACCGGGACCGGCGCGCCCGTCCGGCTGGTCGCGCCCGGGCACCGGGGCTTCTGGTGGGTCAAGTGGGTCGCCTCGGTCGAGCTCAGTGCGGTCCCCGCGTCGGCGCAGTCCCCCTTCCCGCTCCAGTGAGTCGTTGACAGGAGGCTGTCGTCTGCTCGATGATGACAGTGCGCTGTCAACGGAGTGGAGGGACACGTCATGGCTGATGTGGTGCTGTGCGCGACGGACACGATGGCCGACTGGGAGTACGGCCACCTCACCGCCGGGCTGGCCTGGGTGGACGACGACCGGTTCCCCCTGCGGGTGGTCGGTGACGGGCAGGCCGCGGTGACCACCAAGGGACGGATCCGGGTGCAGGCAGACGGCGACCTGGGCGGGGTCGACGAGGCCGACGTCGCGATGCTGGTGCTGCCCGGCGCGGACACCTGGGGTTCCGGTCACGACGCCGCGCTCGGGCTGGCCGTGCGGCTGCTCGACCGCGGGGTGCCCGTCGCGGCGATCTGCGGGGCGACGCTCGGGCTGGCGCGGGCGGGCGTGCTCGACGAGCGCGACCACACGAGCAACGCGCCGGAGTTCCTCGCGTCGTCCGGCTACGCGGGCGGCGCGCGCTACCGCGAGGCGCCGGTGGTCGAGGACCGAGACGTGATCACGGCCCCGGCCACCCGGCCCGTCGACTTCGCCGCGGCGGTCTTCCGCCGGCTCGAGGTCTTCCCCCCGCACGTGGTCGACGCCTGGTACGGGCTCTACACCACCGGCGAGCGGCGCTACTTCGACCAGCTCGTGGGTGCCGGTGGCGCGTAGGAGCCCCGCGGGCGACGCGCTGACCGAGCTGGTGCTGCCCGCGTTCGAGCTGAACGGGGAGTTCCTGGCGGCGGCCGAGACGATGACACGACCGGTCGGCCTGACGCCGGCCTGGTGGCAGGTCCTCGGAGCCACGCTCGACGCACCGCTCCCCGTGGCCGAGATCGCCCGCCGGGTGGGCCTGGGTCTCGCCCGCCAGAGCGTGCAGCGCGTGGCGGACCTCCTGGTCGAGCGCGGCTGGGCGACGTTCCGGGACAACCCGGCGCACCGCCGGGCCAAGCTCCTCGAACCCACGGCCGCGGGCCGTGCGACGGTGAACCGGCTGACCGACGCCCAGCACGCCTGGGCGGACGCCGTCGGCGCGGAGATCGGCGAGGAGGAGCTCTTGCGCACCCTCGACGGCGTGCGCCGGGTCGTCGCGGCCTCGCGGGCGTACCGTGACCGGGACGAGGTCGAGCGACCCGGGGGGTGACGTGCACCTGTGGCGACCGCCGCGGCACGCGGCACTGAGGCCTTTCGTCGACTCCTTCGAGTACGTCGAGGACACCCCGGGCACGGAGCACGAACGGATGATCCCCGGCGGTGGCGTGTCGATCGTCGTCACGCTGCGCGAGGCAGGCTTCACGTGCTCCGACGACGGCGGCCCCCGCTGGGTGGACGGCGCCTGCCTCACCGGCCCGCAGCGTCGGGCCCAGGTGATCTCGACGGCGCCGCAGCGCGGCATGGTGGCGGTGAACTTCACCCCGGGTGGCGCACTACCTTTCCTCCAGCTCCCCCTGCACGCGGTCGCCGACGACTACCCGGGGCTGAGCGAGGTGTGGGGTCGCTCCGGTGAGGTGGTCCGCGAGCGGCTCGGCGGCGCAGCACCGGCCCGGATGCTCGACGTCGCCGAGAAGATCCTGCTGGAGCAGGCCGTGCGGCCGCTGGTGGCCGACCGGGCCCTCGACCTGGCCGTCCGGGCCCTGGACCGCGGAGCGCCCGTCGGGGTCGTGGTCGAGCGCTTCGGGACGACGGCGAAGCCGTTCATCCGCCGCTTCCGCGAGGCGACCGGGCTGACCCCCAAGACGTACGCCCGCCTCCGCCGCCTCCAGCGCGTGCTGGCGTCGGTGCCGTCCGACGGTCCCGTCGACTGGGCGCGGCTCGCGGTCGAGCACGGCTTCTACGACCAGTCCCACCTGGTCCACGACTTCTCCGCGATCACCGGCATCACGCCGTCGGCCTACCACCCGCGCTCGGCCGACGCCCACAACCACCTGCCGGTCTGACCTCCACGTTTCTCCTAGCGCCCACGCGCGCCGCTCGGCAGGATGCCGGCCATGACCTCCACCTCGCACGGCTGGATCTGCTACCTCGAGATCCCGGCGACCGACGTCGCCCGCTCGTCGGCGTTCTACCGCGACAGCTTCGGCTGGCGACTGCGTGAGCACGGCGACGGCACCGTCGCGTTCGACGACGGGTCGGACGGCCGCGTCGTGAGCGGCATGTGGGTGACCGGGCGGCCACCGATGACCGAGCCCGGCATCGTCATCTCGATCATGGTCGACGACGTCCTGGCCGCGGCCGCTCGCGTCGAGGAGTCCGGCGGCGGATCGTGCGCCCCGTCGACCCGGACGGCGACGAGAAGATCGCCTGGTTCTCCGACCCGGGAGGCAACGTCATGGGGCTCTACCAGGAGCCGTGAGGACGGCGAGGTCCTCAGGCGTCCGCCACCGACGCGACCCACCCGTGCGCCGCGCGGAGCAGCTCGTCGTGCGAGGCCCCCTCGAAGGCGCTCAGGGCGAGGAAGTGCTGAGCGACGGTCAGCCCGAGGATCCCGCTCACGATGACGAGGGCACGGAGCCGCGCATCGTCACCCTGGAGCGAGCGCGCGAGGTTCTCGACGCGTTCGTCCAGGAACTCCTTCATCGCGGCCGAGGCCTCGGGGACGGTCAGCATCGACTGCACGAGCGCCCGGGTCTCCGGCGGCAGCTCACCCAGGCGCACCCCGAGGACGTCCAGGAGATGGTCCGCGGCCGCCTGGTCGTCGTCGGCCGGCAGCTGCACGGCGACCGCGAACAGGGCCGCCTTCGAGCCGTAGTGCTGCAGCACGAGCGACGCGTCCACCCCGGCCGCCCCGGCGACGCCCCTGATCGTGGTCCTGTCGAAACCCTGGGCCGCGAACTGCTCCCGCGCCGCCGCCAGGATCCGCTCGGCGGTGCGGGCGCGCTTCGCCTCGCGTGCGGTGCCGGCCACCCCTTCACTCTACGGCGTTGAGCGAGCACCTACCCTTCACTCAACGCGGATGAGCGAGCTGCTCGACGAGCTGAGGAGCGCCATGACGGTGATCGCGATCGAAGAGCACTGGAACTCGACGGCGATGACGGCGGCCGTGAGGTCCCTGCCCGCCGGCCGTGACGACGCGAGCATCGCCTTCGACGAGCTGGGCGACAACCTCGAACGCCTGGACGACCTCGACGCCGCTCGGATCGCCGCCATGGACGAGCAGGGTGTCGACGTGCAGATCCTGTCGCTCGCACCACCCGGCGCACAGCCGCTGGACGCGGCCGAGGCCGTCGCGCTGAGCCGGCAGGCCAACGACGTGGTCGCCGCCGCCGTCGCACGGCACCCGACCCGGTTCCGGGCCTTCGCGACGCTGCCGACCCCCGATCCCGCGGCGGCGGCCGCCGAGCTCGAGCGCGCCGCCGGGCTGGGCCTCGTGGGGGCGATGGTCTACGGCCGCACGGGCGAGGTCCCGCTCGACGACCCGCGCTACGACGACCTCTTCGCCACCGCCGCTGCCTTGCGCCTGCCGGTCTTCCTCCACCCGCAGGTCCCCTCCGCCACCACCCGCCAGGCGTCGTACGGCGGGTTCGACGCGATGACAAGCCTCGCGCTGTCGACCTTCGGATGGGGGTGGCACCTCGAGGCGGCGCAGTCCGCTCTACGGCTCATCGTCCGGGGCACCTTCGACCGGCATCCTGACCTGCAGCTCGTGCTCGGTCACTGGGGCGAGCTGCTGCTCTTCTGGAGCGACCGGACCGACAGCCTCTCCCGCATCGCGGGCCTGGACCGGAAGGTGTCCGACTACCTCCGCTCGAACGTGCACATCACGAGCTCCGGCATGCTCAACCCGACCCTGCTCCGGCACGCCCTCGAGGTCACGACGCCCGACCGGCTCCTGTTCTCCACGGACTACCCCTTCCAGCGCCCGACTCGCGACGACGTGGCCACGTTCCTCACGGCGTTCCCCACCGATGAGGCGCGCGAGGCGTTCACTGGCGGCAACGCGCGGGCGCTCTTCGGGATCAGCGACCTCCCGGTCTGAGCCGACCCAGGGCGGATCGCAGCGCCTGGAGCTCCTCGACCAGCGGCCACACGCGCTCCCCGATCTCGACCCGGATGAGCTCGACTGGGTGAGCAGGAGGCCGATCGTGCCGTCCGAGTCGACGAAGAAGTCGGTGCCCTGCCCGCCCGACCAGCCGTACCGACCCCGCCAGGGTCCTTCGGTCTTCACCCCGACCCCGTAGCCGCCCCGCGTGCCACGAGTCAGCAACCTCAGCCCCAGCTAGGCCTACCCCACCTCGGCGGCGGTCGCTCGCGATCGCCGCCGGCGTACGTCAGCTCTCGTCCACACGCTCGACGAGGTCCGAGGGCTAGGAGCCTGCGGCGCGCCGCGCCTAGGTTGGAGCGATGGAGCAACCGCGGAACCCGGCGGCACGGGCCCGTCCGGACCGTGCGGCGACCATCGTCGACGTGGCGCGCGTGGCCGGGGTCTCCCGCCAGACCGTGACCCGGGCGCTGAACGGGCTCCCCGACGTGAGCGAGGCGACGAAGCAACGGGTCGTGTCGGCCGCACGCGAGCTCAACTACCGACCGAACCGGTCGGCGCAGTCTCTGGTCCGCGGCCGCTCGGTCATCGTCGGGCTGCTGGTCGAGGACCTGGCGAACCCGTACTCCTCCGAGCTCGCCGGAGCGTTGAGCTCAGCGGCCGCGGCACGTGACTGGGCCGTGGTCCTGGCCGAGGTCGTGTCCCCCGCCTCGGCGGCGCGGGCGGTGTCCGCGCTGGCGGAGCAGGTGGACGGTCTGCTGGTCACGGGCTGCCGCCCGTCCACGTTGGCGGTGCTGTCCTCCTCGGCCTGCGAACGGCCCGCGCTGCCGACCGTCGTCCTCGACGGACCGCCGACGAGCGCCGGCGACGCGGTGGTCCGGCTCGACCACGAGGGTGCGATCCGCGACTCCCTCGACCTCCTGGTCGGGCAGCGCCGGTCCAGCGTCGTCTTCGTCGACTCGCGGGAGGCGTCGGGCGTCCGCCGGGACGTCTTCCGGAGCAGGGTGGGTTTGCAGCACCCTTCGGTCAAGGCCCACGTCGTGACGGCGGCCGAGTCGTTCCGCGGAGGCTACGAGGCGGCGTCGGAGCTGCTGGCCCTGGAACCCCGTCCCGACGGCGTCGTCGTCTACAACGACGTGATGGCGCTGGGCACCCTGAGCGGGCTGGCCGCAGCGGGGGTGCAGGTGCCGCACGACGTCGCCGTCGTCGGGTTCGACGGGCTGCGCATCGGCGGCTACGTGACACCGACCCTCACGACGATGGCCATCGACAAGCAGGCGCTCGCGGAAGCCGCGCTCGCCGCGGTCGGTGCCCTCCTGCGCGGAGCGGAACCGGCAGCCGTCGACGTGGCGCCGTTGCCGTTGAGCCTGCTGCGCCGCGCCTCCGCCTGATCCGTCGACCCGGTCCCGATCGGATAGGAGAACTGTTCTACGCTTTGACCGTGAACGTTCACGGTAGCGTCGGTCCCGACGCTGCAGACAGTGGTGGTCCGGGGTCCGGGCCGGCGCTGAAGGCCTGGCGGAACACCGTTCTCGTCACCTTCGCGCTGGGTGGGATTACCCTCGCCACCTGGGGTCCTCGCCTGGCCGGCCTGCGCGACGACCTGGGGCTGGGTGACGCCGGGATCGGGCTGGTGCTCTCGGGCGTAACGGTCGGGTCCATCGTCGGCCTGCTGGCCTCGACCCCGTTGCTGACGAGGTTCGGGGCGCGTCGGACCATCCGGCTGACGCTCCTGGCCATCGCGGTCGGTCTGGTGGCGGTGGGGATCGGCGCAGGCGTCGTCCGGTCGGTACCCCTCGCCCTCGTCGGGTTCGCCGTGATCGGGTTCGGCGTCGGGGGCCTCGACGTCTCCATCAACGTCGAGGGCAGCAGGGTGGAGCGAGCCGCAGGTCGGACGCTGATGCCGCTGATGCACGGGGCCTGGTCGGCCGGAGCGGTCGTGGGCGCCGCCGTCGGAGCGGTGGCCACGGCGCTCGAGGTCGCCTATCCGTGGCAGTTCAGCGCCGAGGCGCTGCTGGTCGCGCTGGTCGCGCTGCTCGGGTTGCGCGGGATCCCCCTTGCCGCTGCGGTCGCCGAGGGCGACGAGGTCCGTGCCCCGCTTCGCCGCCGGCTCCGCGACTGGCTACGGGGCTGGACCGACGCACGCCTGCTCCTCATCGGTCTGGTGATGCTGGGTGTCGAGCTCGGCGAGGGCACGGCCAACAACTGGTTGACGCTGGCGGTGCACGACGGTCACGGGCTGCGCGAGAGCGTCGCCACCTGGTTCTTCGTCGCCTTCGCCGTGGGCGAGACGCTGGCGCGGGTGACCGGTGGTCCGGCCGTCGACCGGCTCGGTCGGGTCCGCACGGTACGGGTGACGACCGCCCTGGGCGTCGTCGGCCTGCTGCTCTTCATCCTCGGCGGTCCGGCGCCACTCGTCCTCGTCGGCACCCTCCTCTGGGCGCTCGGGGTGTCCATGGGCTTCCCCCTGGGCATGTCGGCGGCCGCCGACAGCGGACCTGGACCGACGGCCCGGGTGAGCGTGGTCGCCACCATCGGCTACGTCGCGAACCTCGGAGGCCCGCCCCTCATTGGGTTCCTCTCCCAGCGCTTCGGCCTGCTGAACGCCCTGTTCGCGGTCGTCCTGCTCCTCGCCGCAGGCTTCGTCTTCGCCGGCGCCCTTCGGACGAGGCAGCAGCCGAGCACCTGAGCGTCGAGGTGAGCGGGTGCCGGTGAGGCGCGCGACACGGGGGAAGTCGTACCCGCCTTCGCGTGGGGTGAGCTGGACGCGCGAAAGCCAGCGTGCGTCAACGAGACGCCCTGGCCGGTCGACGCCGCGGCTCCGACGGTCGTCGGCTGCGGCCATGATCAAGAAGTCATCGCGTTCGGCGAGGGCCACGACATCGTCGACGTCGTGCCGTCCGTGCTGCGAAGTCGGGAACGACGTACTCGGCCTGCACCGCGGTGTCGCCGGGTGAACAACTCGCGGTGAGGGATGCAGCCATCGTGGGAGACGGTGCTTCGGAGCGAGCACCGCGATGCGGGACGCACCCGGACGTCGATCTACCGGGCGAAGGGGGGCCGTGGCCCTGGCTGTCCTTCTCGCTGAGGTGGCCGTTGCGGTCGTTCCAGCCGTGCGCGAGGCCGTTCTGCCGGCGAACCAGCGACTCCCGGCCGCTGCGTCGGGCTGGTGTCGTGCCGCGACGACCGGCGTCCCGGCACGGGGCCGGCCCGGTCCCTCGAAGGGACCGGGCCGGGGACGGCCGACTACTGACGTCGAACCGAACTGATCTTCCGGGGATCGGTGGCAGACGAGGCCGTCACCGCTTGCTTCAGCTCAGCGCGTCGAGCAGGTGCAGCTCGACCTCAGCTGCAGCCGCTGGTCGAGCCGCAGCCCTCGCAGACGTAGCAGCTGCCGCTCGGGCGCATCTTGGTCCCGCAGGTGAGGCAGAGCGGGGCGTCGACGCTGGTGCCGGTCAGGCGCTCGAACAGCTCCGACGTGGTGTGCGCCGTCGCCGGGGCCGGCTTGGCCGAGGCCACCGGCTCCTCGAGGTGCGGAGCCAGGTCGGTGTCGAGGTTGTCCGCCGCGTCGCTCTTGAGCGACTCGGCCTCGATCTCGTCCTCCGGCTCGGGCAGGTAGGACCCGGTCTCGACCTGGCGGGCCCGCTCCGTGGCGGTGTAGATCCCGAGCTCCGCGCGGTCGTCGAAGGACAGGTAGTCCAGCGCGAGCCGCCGGAAGATGTAGTCCATGATCGACTGCGACATCCGGATGTCGGTGTCGTCGGTCAGCCCGGCCGGCTCGAACTTGAGGTTCGTGAACTTCTGCACGAACGTCTCCAGCGGCACGCCGTACTGCAGGCCGATCGAGACCGCGATCGAGAACGCGTCCATCACGCCGGACAGGGTCGAGCCCTGCTTGCCGAGCTTGAGGAACACCTCGCCCAGACCGTCGTCGGGGTAGGAGCCCGAGGTCATGTAGCCCTCGGCCCCGCCCACCGAGAACGAGCGGGTGATGCTCGGACGCGCCTTGGGCATCCGCTTGCGCTGCGGCTTGTAGACGACCTTCTCCACGACGACCGGCTCGGGCGTCGCGACGGCCGCCTCCTCGGTCGCCTTGGCGTCCTTGCTGCCGCTGCCGCTGCTGAGCGGCTGGCCGACCTTGCAGTTGTCGCGGTAGACCGCGAGCGCCTTGAGGCCGTACTTCCAGCCCTGCAGGTAGACGTCGGCGATCTCCTCGACCGTCGCGTTCTCGGGCAGGTTGACCGTCTTGGAGATGGCCCCGGACAGGAACGGCTGGGCCGCCGCCATCATCTTGACGTGGCCCATCGGCTTGATCGAACGCTGGCCCATGGCGGTGTCGAAGATCCCGTAGTGCTCGGTCTTCAGCCCCGGGGCGCCGACGACGTGGCCGTTCTCGGCGATGTGCTCGACGATCGCCTCGACGGTCTCGTCGGCGTAGCCGAGCTTGCGCAGCGCACGCGGGATCGTCTGGTTGACGATCTGCATGGACCCGCCGCCGACGAGCTTCTTGAACTTGACCAGCGAGAAGTCCGGCTCGATGCCGGTCGTGTCGCAGTCCATCATGAAGCCGATGGTGCCGGTCGGCGCGAGCACGGAGGCCTGCGCGTTGCGGAAGCCGTTGGCCTCGCCGGTCTTGATGACGCCGTCCCACGCCTTCGTCGCCCGGGCGTGGATCGAGGCGCTCATGGCGTCCGCGTCACGCAGGGAGTCGTTGGCGGCCTGGTGCTTGCGCATCACGCGGCGGTGCGCGTCGGCGTTGCGGGCGAACCCGGCGTACGGGCCGACGATCCCGGCCAGCTCGGCCGAGCGGCGGTAGGAGACACCGGTCATCAGCGAGGTGATCGCCCCGGCGAGGGAGCGGCCGCCGTCGGAGTCGTAGCCGTGACCCGTCGCCATCAGCAGCGCGCCGAGGTTGGCGTAGCCGATGCCGAGCTGGCGGTAGTCGCGCGTGGTCTGCCCGATGGACTCGGTCGGGAAGTCGGCGAAGCAGATCGAGATGTCCATCGCGGTGATGATCAGCTCGACGGCCTGCTCGAACCGCTCGGCGTCGAAGGTGTCGTCGTCGCGCAGGAACTTGAGCAGGTTGAGGCTGGCCAGGTTGCACGAGCTGTTGTCCAGGCTCATGTACTCCGAGCACGGGTTGGACGCGGTGATCCGGCCCGACTCGGGCGTCGTGTGCCAGTCGTTGATCGTGTCGTCGTACTGGATGCCCGGGTCGGCGCACTCCCACGCGGCCTTGGCGATCTTGCCCCACAGCTCGCGGGCGTCGACGGTCTCGATGACCTCGCCGGTCGAGCGGGCGCGCAGACCGAACTCCGTGCCCTGCTCCACGGCGCGCATGTACTCGTCGTTGACGCGGACCGAGTTGTTGGCGTTCTGGTACTGGACGGAGGTGATGTCGCGCCCGCCGAGGTCCATGTCGAAGCCGGCGTCGCGCAGCGCGCGGATCTTGTTCTCCTCGCGCGCCTTGGTCTCGACGAACTCCTCGATGTCGGGGTGGTCGACGTCGAGGACGACCATCTTGGCCGCGCGCCGGGTGGCGCCGCCGGACTTGATCGTCCCGGCGCTCGCATCGGCGCCGCGCATGAAGGACACCGGGCCCGAGGCCGTGCCACCGGAGCTCAGGAGCTCCTTGCTCGAACGGATCCGCGACAGGTTGAGGCCTGCGCCGGAGCCGCCCTTGAAGATGAAGCCCTCTTCGCGGTACCAGTTCAGGATCGAGTCCATCGAGTCGTCGACGGACAGGATGAAGCAGGCGCTGACCTGCTGCGGGGACTTGGTCCCGACGTTGAACCAGACCGGCGAGTTGAACGAGAAGTGCTGGTGCAGCAGCAGCCAGGTGAGCTCGTGCTCGAAGACCTCGGCCGACTCCGCGTCGGCGAAGTAGCCGTAGTCCTCGCCCGCGCGGCGGTAGGTGTGCACGACGCGGTCGATGAGCTGCTTGAGGCCCTGCTCGCGGACCGGGGAGCCCAGCGCGCCGCGGAAGTACTTGGTGGTGACGATCGTGGAGGCGTTGACGCTCCAGAAGTCGGGGAACTCGACGTTGTGCTGCTCGAAGACGGTCTCGCCGGTCTTCCAGTTCGTCTGCACGACGTCGCGGCGCTCCCACGTGACCTCGTCGTACGGGTGGACCCCGCTGCTGAAGACGCGCTTGAGCGTGAGCCCTGCGGCCTTGCGACCGTTCTTCACGCCGTTCTTCGTGTCGGCGCGGCCGTTGGCCGAACGGGTGGTCTCGGACATGTGTCCTTCTCTCCTGACGTGCATCCCTGCTCTGGGTAGAACGGTCTGCGCTGGGCTGGTAGTCCCCGGGTGGTGCTCGTGCTGCGGGTCGATCTGTCCTGGTGCTGCTCTGGTACTGCACTGGTGCTGGTCTGGTGCTGCGCCGCCGGAGACTCCCTCGCCCGGGGGTGACGAGGGTGTTCGGCAGAGGTGGAACCGGGGCTGAGTGCGCGCTGCCTTCCCCTGCGACGCGCTCCCAGCCCCGGAGTCGGGGCGCCCCTCAGGGCGGTGGGCGACCCGCGTCGCCGGTGGGCCGGCGTCGCGGGGTCAGCCGGTGCGGCGTGAAGCTGCCGACCTTGGCGTCGGCGACCGGCACGGGGATCAGCGGCTCGATCCCGGCGGGCTCGCCCTCGGCGCGCAGGAGCGCGATCTCGGACTCGAAGTCGTCGACCGAGCGGAACTGGCGGTAGACGCTGGCGAAGCGCAGGTAGGCCACCTGGTCGAGGTCGCGCAGCGGCCCGAGGATCGCCACGCCGACCTCGTCGGCCGGCACCTCCGGCTGACCTGACGCCCGCAGCGAGTCCTCCACCAGCTGGCCCAGCCGTGCGAGCTGGTCCTCGGTCACCGGGCGGCCCTTGCAGGCCTTGCGCACCCCGGAGACGGCCTTGTCACGGCTGAACGGCTCGACGACGCCGCTGCGCTTGACCACGACCAGCTGCATCTGCTCGACCGTCGTGAACCGACGCTCGCACACGGGGCACTGACGGCGCCGACGGATGCTGCCGCCGTCCTCGGCGGTGCGGGAGTCGAGAACCTTCGAGTCGCTGTGACGGCAGTACGGGCAGTGCACGGCGGGCTCCTCTCGACCGGCTGGACGCCATCCCCCACACCCTCCTGGGGACAACCCTGGGGAGGACGTGTGGATCAGGCTGTGGACTTCTGTGGGTAACCGACCACAACTTGTGGATGAACTACACCGGTGTAACCACTAGATGTAGTGACCTTACGACCGAGGACCATTCTGCGCAAGAGGACTGACACTTCTGGCGTGGCGCGTCGAGACCCTCGCCCGGAGCGACGCAGGCCGCGATCAGCGGACGCGGGCGAAGTCCCTGGTGGCAGGCCGGATCCCCGACCGTGCGGTCATGGGTCGCCAGACGCGAGTGCGCCAGGACACAGCGAAGGGGGGAAGCGGGTCGCGGGAGGCGGAAGCCTCAGAGCAGGTTGCGCAGCACCGTGTAGACGGCCCCGCAGGCGAGGAGCACGACCAGTCGCTGCGTGGGCGTGGTCTGCAGCAGACGCCGACGCAGGCTGGCCGGCGGGCGCACCGCCGGGCCGCCGAGGGCCTCGACCACCCACAGCGCACCGAGGACCCCGAGCACCGCCACGGCGACGAGCGCGACCGGGTTGAACGCGAACGCGGCCGACACGTCTCCGTGCAGCAGCGCGCTCCCCATCCGGGTGCCTCCGCACAGCGGGCAGTCCCACCCTGTCGCCACCCGGAACGGGCAGACGAGCCCGACGCCGGTCGTCGCGTAGAGGGCGCTCAGACCCAGGCCGACCGCGAAGAAGCCCGCCACCGGCCTCAGGGCTGTGGTCGGGCGGAACCTGACCCGGCCCCCACCGGCCCGCGCAGGGTCGACTCCCAGGCTCGCCACGTCGCCATTGTGCCGCGAGTCCGGGTCGCGCGGACCCGCTGCGCCCTAGCCTGTGCCAGGACGTCCGGACCGGACAGCCGGAGCCAGGTCGAGGAGACGTGTGAGCGAGAAGCCGGCCGAGCGCCCTGTCGAGGACCAGGGGCCGGCCGCACGAGCTCCGGCACCGCCGTCGCCCGCTCCGCAGAGACCTGTCTACGGACCGGTCAGACGTGCCGCGGGCCGTGGGGTGGAGCTGCGCGACGGGCCACCGTCGGGCCCGACCGGACCGCTGGACCGGGGCGGCCCCCCGCCCGAGGCGGTGTGGCCACCACGGTCGAGCACCGGAGCACCACCCGCCGCACCGGGACCCTCGTACGGACCGTGGCCGCCCCTCGTGCCCGTGCAGCCGGGACCGTGGGGGCCCCTCCCGCCCTGGGCACCGGGCGGCTCGTGGTCGCCGCTCCTCCGTCAGGACTACGCGTCGTGGGCTCGGCGGGTCGCCGGCGCAGCGATCGACGCCGCTCCGAGCTGGATCGCGGCGGTCGTCCTGGTCGCGGGCTACCTCCCGACGTACCGGGGCTTCTTCCACGGCGACCTCACCGTCCCCCCGCGCTCCTGGCTCGTCCTGGTCGGCACGCTGCTCTACGTCGGCGCCTTCGCACTGATGGTCTACAACGAGGTGTTCCTCGCAGGCCGGACCGGGCAGTCCCTCGGCAAGCGGGTGATGAAGACCTGGCTGGTGAGCCGGGCGACCGGACGACCGATCGGTGCCCTGAACGCCTTTCTGCGTCACCTGCTCCACGTCCTGGACAGCGCCGGCTACGTCGGCTACCTGTGGCCGTTGTGGGACGAGGAGCGTCAGACGCTCGCCGACAAGATCGCGGAGACTGTGGTCGTCCGCACCCCCGTCTCGCCCCTCACCGCCGAGGAGCGGCGTCAGGGCTGAGGCTGCCGACCCGGGACCGTCACGGCTCGACGACCACGGGCGCCGCCGCGCTGTGGCCGGGGTGGTAGCTCTCGCTCGTCACCCGCAGAGCCGTCAGGCCCACGACGGCGATGCTGGCCGCGACCAGGGCCGCTGCGACCACGAGGACCACCGCCAGGCCGCGCTCGGTCAGGTGCCAGGAACGCGACGCGGCGACGACGGGTGCCGGCGCGCACGCGCGGGCACCGGAGGCCGATCCGGCCACGGCAGGGGCGGAGAAGCGCAGCCGGCGCGGGCGGGCGGTCGGGCCCACGCCCGGCCCGGTACGCCGCGGCCTCGTCCGCGCCGGCGTCGGGGGCG
>CAXULL010000015.1:0-76600 GCA_964251895.1 uncultured Friedmanniella sp. | reverse complement strand
CGGCGTCGGGGGCGAGGGGACGAGGCTCAGCGGTGCCCGACCCTCGGGGGCGAGAGCCGGACGACCCGTCCGGGGGTCGGCGCTCGTCGGGTCGAGGACGGGCTCGGCGAATGCGACACTCATGGCGGGGCTCCTCAGCGGGTCGGGCGTCTGGTCGAACACAGGTTCGATCGAACGCATGTTCGATGTGTACCGCACCGTGGGCGCGAGTGCAAGCACATTCGAATCGGTGTTCGAGAAGTTCATGCACGGAGCACACCAGAGGGGTCTGACAAAAAGGTCGGACCAGCGCGACGCCGCCCTCGACCCGGACGCTCCCGGCCCGCTCCGGCACGGCAGTGGTGGCCGGTCGAAGAACCGGACTAAGCGGCGCGACACGCTCGAACAGGTGTTTGAATGTGTCAGACGTCCTCTCTACAGTGCCGGTTATGGCACACGACGACACGCCTGACTCCCCGCTCACCGCTCCCGAGCGGCCCGCCCGCCGGCGCGGCCGGCCGACCAAGGCCGAGGTCGCCGCACAGCTCGGCGAGTCCGCCTCGGTCAGCTCCCTGCCCGACGGTCCGACCGACAGCAGCGGGCTGACGCCGCGGCAGCGCCGGATCCTCGAGGTCATCCGCGACACCGTGGAGGCGCGCGGCTACCCGCCGAGCATCCGTGAGATGGGCGAGGCGGTCGGCCTGGCGAGCTCGTCCAGCGTGTCCCACCAGCTGAAGGCCCTGGAGCAGAAGGGGTTCCTGCGCCGCGATCCCAACCGGCCGCGGGCGCTCGAGGTGCTCCTGCCCGGCGAGGACCGTCGGGCTGCGGCGCCGATCCCGGCCCCCTCGAGCAGCCGCCCGCGGCTGGTCGAGCTGGACGACTCCGGCGTCAACGCCTTCCCCGAGCCGGTGCACGTGCCGCTCCTGGGCCGGATCGCGGCCGGCGGTCCCATCCTGGCCGAGGAGCGCGTGGAGGACGTGTTCGCGCTGCCGCGCCAGCTGGTCGGCGAGGGGACGATGTTCACCCTCGAGGTCCGTGGCGACTCGATGATCGACGCGGCCATCTGCGACGGCGACTGGGTCGTCGTGCGCCAGCAGCCGACGGCCGACAACGGCGACATCGTGGCCGCCCTCCTGGACAACGAGGCCACCGTCAAGACCTTCAAGCGGGAGCCCGGCCAGGTGTGGCTGCTCCCCCACAACCCCGCGTACGACCCGATCGACGGCAACCACGCCACGATCCTCGGCCGGGTCGTGGCCGTCATGCGCCGCCTCTGACGGCCGAGGCCGGCCCAGCGCTCAGGCCAGGCTGGGTTCCGCCTCGGCCATCTGCTTCGTCAGCCGGGCGACCGCCCGCAGCTTGTTGGCGACGTCAAGCGCGGCGACCTTGTAGGCCTCGGACAGGGTGGGGTAGTTGAGGACGGTGTCGACGAGGTAGTCGACGGTCCCGCCGCAGCCCATGATCGCCTGGCCGACGTGCACCAGCTCGGTCGCGCTGGTGCCGAAGATGTGCACGCCGAGGATCTCGCGGCTGTCGGCGTGCACGATGAGCTTGAGCATCCCGTACGAGTCCCCGATGATCTGGCCTCGGGCGAGCTCGCGGTAGCGCGAGATGCCGACCTCGAACGGGACGGCGTCGCGGGTCAGCTCGTTCTCCGTCTTGCCGCAGTAGCTGATCTCGGGGATCGTGTAGATGCCGATCGGCTGCAGCGCCTGGAGGTCGCGGACCGGTTCGTCGAACGCGTGCGACGCGGCGAGGCGGCCCTGGTCCATCGACGTGGCGGCCAGCGCCGGGAAGCCGATGACGTCTCCGACCGCGTAGATGTGGGGCACGGAGGTCTGGTACTTGTCGTTGACGCTCAGCCGCCCGCGACGGTCGGCCTCCAGGCCCGCCTGCTCCAGGTCGAGCGCGGCGGTGTTGCCCTGGCGCCCCGCCGAGTGCAGGACGACCTCGGCCGCGATGCGCTTGCCCGAGGCGAGCGTGGTGATCGTCCCTCCGCCGGAGCTCTCCACCGAGGCCACCTCCTCGCCGAACCGGAACGACATCGTCTGGTCACGCAGGTGGAACTTCAGCGACTCCACGATCTCGGGGTCGCAGAAGTCGAGCATCTGGTCGCGCTTCTCGACCAGCGTGACCCGTGTCCCGAGCGCGGCGAACATCGAGGCGTACTCCACCCCGATCACGCCGGCGCCGACCACGACCATCGAGCCGGGCACCTCGTCGATCAGCAGGATCTGGTCGGAGTCGAGCACGCGTTCGCCGTCGAACCGCACGTTCGACGGTCGGGCCGGCGTGGTGCCGGTCGCGATGACGACGGTCGCGGCGGTGATCGTGCGGTGCATCGGCTGGCCCTCGAGGTCGACGCTCAGGGTGTGCGGGTCGAGGAACGACGCGGTGCCCGGCACGAGCTCGACGTGGTTGCGCTGCAGCTGGGCCCGGATGACCTCCGTCTCGCGGCCGATCACGTGCTGCAGCCGGGTCAGCAGGTCGGAGATGGTGATCTCCTCCTTGACCCGGTAGCTGGCGCCGTACAGCTCGCGCATGTCCATCCCGGTGAGGTAGAGCACGGCCTCGCGCAGCGTCTTCGACGGGATGGTCCCCGTGTTGACGCACACCCCGCCGACCATCGACTTACTGTCGATGACGCACACCTTCTTGCCCAGCTTGGCGGCCATGATCGCCGCCTTCTGACCGCCCGGTCCGGAACCGATCACGGCGAGGTCGACGTCGTACGAGTGCTCCATGACGCTCACCCTGTCATCCCACCCCCGGAGGAGGCGCGGCGGCTGCGTGCGGGCTACGGCCGCTCGGCCAGCCGTCGGAGCGCACCGACCGCGGTCTCGCGGTCCGTCGTCTGCCACATGTCCGGCATGGAGGCGCGCAGGAAGGACCCGTACCGGGCGGTCACCAGCCGGGGGTCCAGCACGGCGACGACGCCACGGTCGCTGCTGCGGCGTACGAGCCGACCGGAACCCTGCGCGAGCAGCAGGGCGGCGTGCGTCGCCGCGACGCTCATGAACCCGTTCCCGCCCGCGTCCGCCACGGCCTTCTGCCGGGCGAGCGTCAGCGGCTCGTCCGGTCGTGGGAAGGGGATCCGGTCGATGATCACCAGCTGGCACGTCGCGCCCGGCACGTCGACGCCCTGCCACAGCGACAGGGTCCCGAACAGGCTCGTCGTCTCCTCCGCGGTGAACCGGCGGGTCAGCTCGGAGAGCTGCGCGTCGCCCTGGCACAGCACGGTCAGCTTCGGCAGCTGCCGACGCACGTGCACCGCCGCGGTCTCGGCCGCCCGGCGTGAGGAGAAGAGGCCGAGGGTGCGCCCCCCGGCCGCCCACACCAGCTCGGCGATCTCGTCGAGGACCTCCTTGGACATCCCGTCGCGCCCAGGGGTCGGCAGGGTCCGGGCCACGTAGCGGATGGCCTGGTGCCGGTAGTCGAAGGGCGAGCCGACGTCGAGCCCGCGCCAGGGGATGACGGCGTCGTCGCCTCCGTCAGCCTCGGTGCCCACGGGCACGTACGGCGCGGACGAGTCGTCGCGGTCGCGTGCGCGCAGCCCGAGGCTCGCGGCGCTGGGACCGAAGTCGTCGCCGAGCTTGAGCGTGGCCGAGGTGAGGACCACCGTGCGGTCCCCGAACACCGCGGAGCGCATCAGCCCGGCGACGGACAGCGGGGCGACCCGCGCCTCGCGCCCGAACCGTTCCCGCTCGGTCACCCACACCACGTCGTACGCCGACAGCCCCGCCATCCGCTCGGCGACGTCGAGGACCTCGCCGACCGCGGCGGCCGCCTGCCGCTGCTCGGGGCTCGGCTTGTCGGTGCCCGTGGTCAGCCCGGAGACGGCCGCCCGGGCGGCGGCCCGGACCCGCTGCGCGGCGGCGACGAAGGTCGAGGACGGGTCCTCGACCCGCTCCAGCGGGGACTCCTCCAGCGCGGTCCGCAGCTCGTCGGCCGACTCGAGCAGGTCGAGGGCCGTCTCGTCGGACAGGAACGTGACCGCCCGCTTGCCGACCCGTTCGACCTGCTGCGGGCTGAGCTCTCCGGAGGCGGCCCCGGTCACCCGGGCCACCAGCTCGTGGGCCTCGTCGACGATGACGGCCCGGTGCTCGGGGACGGAGGTGCCGTCCTGCATGGCGTCGATCGCGAGCAGCGCGTGGTTGGTCACCACCAGGCTGGCGGCCCGTGCCCGGTCGCGCGACAGCTCGACCAGGCAGGAGTCGCCGTACGGGCACCGCTGTGCGCCGAGGCACTCGCGTGTGGGCACCGACACCTGGTGCCACGCCCGGTCGCTGTGCACGGGTGCGTCGTCGCGGTCGGCTACGCCCCCGGTCGACGCCTGGTCCTCCGCCCACTCGCGCAGGGCCAGCACCTCGGTGCCGAGGGCGGAGTCCGCCGTCCCTCCGGCGGACGGCGCGACCGCGGCGGTCGCCGCGAGGTCCCCGGCCGAGATGAGCGTGCCCTGGTCGGAGGTCCCGCCGTCGCGGACCCGGAGGAGGCAGGCGTAGTTGCTGCGGCCCTTGAGGACCGAGAACTCGGGACGCTGCCCCGTCACGTGCTCGACCGCGTCCAGCGCGGCGGGGATGTCGGCGTGCGCAAGCTGGGCCTGCAGGGCGAGGGTCGCGGTGGCGACCACGATCCGTTCGCCCGGGTGCTCGGTCAGCCAGACCAGCGCCGGGGCGAGGTAGCCCAGCGACTTGCCGGTGCCGGTGCCCGCCTGGACCAGCAGGTGGCGCCCGTCGTCCAGCGACTGCGCCACCGCGTCCGCCATCGCGTGCTGCCCGGGCCTGTCCACCCCGCCGATGCCGGCGACGGCGTCGTCCAGCACCCGGCGGTGGCCGGGCTGCGCCGGGTCGGCCTTCGGCGTGCCGGACGCCGTCAGCGTCTGCTCAGCCACCGCGGACGGTCGGGTCGACGGTCGCGCTCCCCCGCTCGAACGCGGCGAGCTCGCCGGCGAGGTCGCCGTTCACCCGGGCCACGACGAGCGTGCCGTCGCCCGTGTGCTCGGTGGTGAGGAGCTCGCCGGCCTGGTGCACCCGGTCGAGCAGGTCACCCCGCTCGTACGGGATCAGCACGTGGACCTCGATCTCGGGCCGCGGGAGGCGACCCTCGATCGTGCGCCGCAGGTCGTCGAACCCCTCGCCGGTGCGGGCGGAGACGACCACCGCGTCCCGGTGGCGCGACCGCAGGGTGGCGATCGCCTCCGGGGTGGCGAGGTCCGCCTTGTTGATGACGATCAGCTCGGAGACCTGGCCGGCCCCGATCTCCGACAGCACGTCGTGCACCGCCCGGATCTGGCCCTCGGGGTCGGGGTCCGAACCGTCGACCACGTGCAGGAGGAGGTCGGCCTGCGCCGACTCCTCGAGCGTCGAGGCGAACGCCTCGACCAGGTCGTGGGGGAGGTGGCGGACGAACCCGACGGTGTCGGTCAGCGTGAAGACCCGGCCGTCGACCGTGGCGGAGCGGCGCGTGGTCGGGTCGAGGGTCGCGAACAACGCGTCCTCCACCAGCACGCCGGCGCCGGTCAGACGGTTGAGCAGGCTCGACTTGCCGGCGTTGGTGTAGCCGACGATGGCGACCGACGGAACCTGGTGGCGCCGCCGCTCGGCCCGCTTGGTCTCGCGCGTGCCGTCCATGTCGCGCAGCGAGCTGCGCAGCCGCGCGATGCGGCTGTTGATCCGGCGCCGGTCGGTCTCGAGCTTGGTCTCACCCGGTCCACGGCCACCGATCCCCGCACCGCCCGCCGCCCGGCCACCCGCCTGGCGCGAGAGGTTGGCACCCCAGCCGCGCAGCCGCTGCTTGAGGTAGTTGAGCTGGGCGAGCTCGACCTGGGCCTTGCCCTCCGCGCTCTTGGCGTGAGCCGCGAAGATGTCGAGGATGAGGGCGGTCCGGTCGACGACCTTGACCTTGACCTTGTCCTCGAGGTTGCGCAGCTGGGCAGGGCTGAGCTCGCCGTCGCAGATCACGGTGTCGGCGCCGGTCGCGACGACGACGTCGCGCAGCTCGGCGACCTTGCCCGACCCGATGTACGTGGCCGGGTCGGGGATCGCGCGCCGCTGCACCAGACCCTCGAGCACCTCGGACCCGGCGGTCTCGGCCAGCAGCCTCAGCTCGGCCATGGAGTTCTCCACGTCCACCTGGCTGCCGGTCGTCCAGACGCTGACCAGGACGACCCGCTCGAGCTGGAGCTGGCGGTACTCGACCTCGGTGATGTCGGTGAGCTCGGTCGACATGCCGCCGATGCGGCGCAGCGACTGGCGGTCGGCGAGGTCCAGCTGGTCGCCGTCGGTCCCGGCGGGGTCGGGCGGCTGGGGCGTACGCGGTCGTCGGACGGTCTCGACGACGAGCTCGTCGTCGGGTCGGGCGACGGCGTCGTCGAAGGTGGGGGCATCAGGTCGAGGCAGGCTCATGTTGTCGTCCAGAGTCTCATGCGAGGCCAAGCAGGAGCATCCCCTTTGGGGGTTGTGCACAGCTCGCCGCGCGCCCTTCTCTCGCTGTGGACGAGCGGCCGTCCGCTCCGGTCGACGGCGCCCGGGGCGCTCGCACGGTTTGGAGGCGGCGGCGCGTCCTCGCTACGCTGGACGCTGACAACGTTGTCGGCCACCGACTCCCCACTGGAAGACACGTGTCATGAACACCCTCGCCCTGCTCCTCGTCCTGGCCCTCGGCATCGTCTGCCTCGGCATCCCCGTCACCGCCGTCGTCGTGGTCTACCGCGACGAGCTCCACGCGGGCTGGGCCCGGGTCCGTCGCGCCCTGGCCTTCGACCCCCGCCACCCCGACCTGGACTACCACTTCGGTCGCTGACCGAACGGCTGCGGCGCCGGCCCTCCCGGCTGGTCGAGCCGGGCCGGCGGCGGGGCCCGGAGGGCGACAGGCCGGGCGGTCGCACGGACCGCTGACGCCGGTCCTACGCCAGAAGGCGGCGCGACCGGGCGCAGTCTGTGCCGGGCCGTGGACCAGCGCGAGCACCGCCTCGCGCTGGTCCGGCGTCACGTCGCGGTCCGCGGCTCCGCGTTCGGGAGGGCGACCTCGCCGTGCGCGACGATCACGGCCGGGCCGGTGAGGAACGCCTGGTCGCCGGTGAGCTCGACCTCCACCCGGCCGCCCGGGACGTCCACGGTCCAGGTCCCGTCGCCGCTGCCCTCCCGGGCCCGGCCGGCGGCCGCCGCGGCGACCGTCCCCGTGCCGCAGGAGCGTGTCTCGCCGACGCCGCGCTCGAACACCCGCATCGCGACGTGACGCTCGCCGACCGGCTCGACGAACTCGAGGTTCACGCCCTCGGGGAACGTCGCCGCCGGCCCCCAGGCGGGCGCGCGGGTCAGGTCGAGGGCGCCGATGCGGGTGCCGAAGCTGACGGCGTGCGGGTTGCCGACGTCGGCCGGCGTCGCGTCGAACGTGGAACCGTCCGCCGTCGTGACCCGGACGGACCCTGGCCGCACCGCGACCGTACCCATCCCGACGCGGACGCGGCCGTCGGGCAGCACCGACGCCGGCTTCAGGCCGGCACGGGTGGCGACGTCGACCTCAGCGCCGGACGCGAGCCCCTCCTCGAGCAGGTAGCGCACGAACACGCGGACGCCGTTGCCGCACATCTGCGCCAGGGAGCCGTCGGCGTTGCGGTAGTCCATGAACCACAGGTCCGGGTCGCCGTCCCACTCGGGCACGTGCCCCGCCCGGACGACGCGCAGCAGCCCGTCGCCGCCGATCCCCGCCCGACGGTCGCACAGCCAGCGGACGTCGTCGTCCGACGGGTCGAGCACGTTGTCCCGGTCGAGCAGGACGACGAAGTCGTTCTGCGTCCCGTGCCCCTTGCTGAACTGCCACCGCCGCACGTCTTGATCATCCCACCCGGGCGCGAGGCCCTCGTCTCGTAGCCGGCCTCGCCCAGTCGCAGGTCTCGGTCAGTCGCAGCTGACGGCAGCCGCCTCGGCGCTGGAGCCGGCCGTCTCGTACTCCCCGATCGCCGCGACCTTGGCGGCCGAGGCCGACGTCGGGTCGAAGGCGTAGCCCAGCCACTCCTTCGCGAGGCGGCGGGCCAGCTCGATGCCGACGACGCGCTGACCGAAGCACAGCACCTGCGCGTCGTTGCTGAGCACGGAGCGTTCGACCGAGAACGAGTCGTGCGCCGTCACCGCGCGGATGCCGGGCACCTTGTTGGCGCTGATCGCGACGCCCAGGCCGGTCCCGCACACCAGCAGCGCCCGGTCGGCCTTACCCGCCTTGATCAGGCGGCCGGCCTCGACGGCCACGTGGGGGTACGCCGTGTCCTCGTCCTCGCTGACCCCGACGTCCACGACCTCGCCGACCCGGGGGTCCGCCAGCAGGTCGGCCTTGAGGATGTCCTTGTACTGCAGGCCGGCCTCGTCGGCCCCGACCACGATCCGTAGCTTGTCGCTCACTGCTGCTCCTCTGCCTCTGGTGCTGCGCCACGAGCGGCCAGCACCTGGCCGGCCACCCGCACGCACAGCGCGAACGACACGGCCCCGGCGTCGGGGGTGCCCACGCTGCGCTCGGCCAACGGCCGGGCGCGACCGACCTTCGGCCTCAAGTCTGCCGTGGCGTCGGCGGCCTGCTGGGCCGTCTCGGCGGCGGCACCCCAGCCCGCGAGCCAGGACCGGCCCGCCGCGACCTCGGCCTCCAGCGCGTCGGCGAAGGGCAGCCAGGCGTCGAGCATCGTCTTGTCGCCCGGGCTGGCGCCCCCGAGGTCGACCAGGGCCTGGTAGGAGTCACGCACGGCTCCGACCACGTCGGCGTCCGCCGGGGTGCCGGAGTCGCCGAGGCGACGCCCGAACGCGGTCAGCGCTGCTCCCCACAGGACGCCGGACGTCCCACCTGCGCGGTCAGCCCACTGCGTCCCGGCCGCGGTGAGGACCCCGGCCGGGCCCGCCCCGGCCTCGAGCGCGTCGCGGGCTGCTGCGCCGGCGGCCGCCGACCCCTTGGCCATGCCCCGGCCGTGGTCGCCGTCGCCGGCCACCGCGTCGATCCGGCCGAGCTCCGGCTCGGCGTCGGCCAGGGCCGCCGCCAGCGCGTCGAGCACCTGCGACACGACCCGCGCCGCACGGGCCCCGTCCGGGTCGGCCTGGACGGTCGGGGCCGCCTCGGCGACGGCGTCGTCCTCGGTCCGGCGACGCTCCGTCCCCGTCCCTGCGCCCGAGACCGCGCCCCGGCGGAAGGTGGGCGTGTCGGCCGGGGCGAGCCAGAGCCGTTCGAGCTCGTCGTCCAGCCACATCACCGTGAGCGAGCAGCCGGCCATGTCCAGGCTGGTCACCAGCTCCCCGACCTCGGGGCGGACGAGGGTGCAGCCGGCGTCGCGGAGCAGGGCGGCCGCCGTGCCCCAGACGACGAACAGCTCCTCGTACTTGGTCCGGCCGAGGCCGTTGAGGATCACCGCGACCCGGTCGGAGGCGCCCTCGGGCTTCTCCGCGAGGACGCCCTCGACCAGCAGGTGCGCGAGCTCCTCGGCCGACGGCAGGTCCAGCTCGTCCACGCCGGGCTCGCCGTGGATGCCCAGCCCGAGGCCCATCTTGCCGGCCGGAACGGTGAACAGCGGCTCCGTGGCCCCCGGCATCGTGCAGCCGTCGAACGCCACGCCGAGGGTCCGGGTCCGGTCGTTGGCCAGCTGCGCGACCCGCACGACCTCGTCGAGGTCGTAGCCCTCCTCGGCCGCGGCCGAGGCCACCTTGAACACGGTGAAGTCACCGGCGATGCCGCGTCGCTTCGTGATCTCATCGGTCCCGGCCGACGCGATGTCGTCGGTCACCGGGAGGTAGCGCGCCGCGACGCCCTCGGACTCGAGCTGCTGCACGGCGAGCTTGAAGTTCATCACGTCGCCGGCGTAGTTGCCCGTGGTCAGCAGCACGCCGGCCCCGCCGTCCGCCGCCCGGCCGACCGACGCGGCGTCGCTCGCCGAGGGTGAGGTGAAGATGTTGCCGACGACGGCCCCGTCGGCGAACCCGGGGCCGACGACGCCGCAGAAGGCCGGGTAGTGGCCGGACCCTCCGCCGATGACGACCGCCACCTTGCCCGGGGGCGTCGTGCTCGCTCGGACGACCCCGCCCGGCACACCGACCACGTAGTCGGCGTTGGCGTCGAGGAAGCCGACGAGCATGTCCTCGGTGAAGGTCGCGGGGTCGTTGTGCAGCCGGGTCATCGGCCTGCTCCTGTTCGGACGTGGTGAGAGTGGGCCGGCCGGGCGGTCACGGGATGAGCGAGACCTTGACCGACTCGCGGCCGCTGGAGACGAGGTCGAGGCCCCGCTGGAACTCCGCGAGCGGCAGCTGGTGGGTGCAGATCTCCTTCATGGGCAGCCGGCCCGACTCGATCATCCGGATGGCGGCCGGCCAGCAGTTCGGGCCCAGGTGCGCGCCGCGGACGTCGAGCTCCTTGTCGTCGCTGATGATCGACCAGTCGACGGTCACGTCGGCGCCGAAGACGCTGTACTCGACGTAGCGACCGAGCTTGCGGAGCGCGTTAAGGCCCTGCACCACGGCGGACGGGTGGCCGGTGGCCTCGAGGTAGACGTCGCAGCCGTAGCCGTCGGTCAGCTCCTTGATCCTCGCCACCGCGTCCTCCTCGGCGATGTTGATCGCGAGGTCGGCGCCGCACTGCAGCGCGAGGGCGAGCTTGTCGGGCGCCAGGTCCAGGGCGACGACCAGCTTGGGGCTCTTGGCGCTGGCACCGGCGATCATGCCCAGCCCGATCGGTCCGCACCCGGCGACGACCACCACGTCCTCGAACGTGATCTCGGCGCGCTCGACCGCGTGCAGCGCGCACGAGAGGGGCTCGGCGAACGCCGCGTGGGCCGGCTCCAGGTCGGCCGACACCTGGTGGACCAGCGCGTCCTTCGAATAGACCATGTACTCGGCCATGGCGCCGGGCGTACGCCGCTTGAAGCCGTACAGGTCGTGCGGCGCACACATGTGGTAATTGCCGCTGAGGCAGTAGCGGCACTTCCAGCACGGCACGATCTGCTCGCTGACCACCCGGTCGCCGACCGCGATCCCCCACCGCTGCGCGGCCTCGTCGTCCAGCTGCACGACCGTGCCGACGAACTCGTGGCCCGGGATCACCTCGGTCTCGGCCCACGCGGGCCGGGACTCGTCGCCCCAGAACTTGGCCGCGCCGTGATAGCACTTCAGGTCGCTCGCGCAGATGCCGACGGCCTCCACCTTGACCAGGGCCTCGCCGGGACCCGGCGTGGGCACCGGCACGGTCTCGAGCCGGTAGTTCTCCGGCCCGTGGCAGATCACGGCGGTCATCGTCTGCGGCAGGTCGTGGGTGTCCCGCGCGGGCGCGGTCGAGGTGAGGGTCATGGCAGAAGCTCCGTACGTCGTCGTCGTGGAGCGGGCCCGGGGTGCCGGTCCGCGCAGGGCGTCCCCGCTCGCGGCCCAGGTTACGAGCGGAGCCTCGACCGGTGCGCAGCAGGTCAGGGGGCGCTGTCGCCCGTCGAGGTCGACGCGCCGCGGGCGAGGACGAGGGCGGCCTCCACCAGGTCGGGCCGGTCGTGCTCGAGCCAGGTGATCCGCTCGTCCTTGCGGAACCAGGCGTCCTGCTTGCGTGCGAAGCGGCGGGTCGCGACGACGGTCGCCTCGCGGGCGGCCTCCTCGTCGAGGTCGCCGTCGAGGTGGGCCAGGACCTGCCGGTAGCCGAGCGCGCGCGACGCCGTCAGCCCGTCCCGCAGCCCGGCCTGCGCCAGCAGCCGGACCTCGTCGACCAGGCCCGCCGCCCACATCGTGTCCACCCGGCGCCGGATCCGTTCGTCGAGCACGTCCCGGGGCACGTCCAGGCCCACCTGGACGACGTCGGGCAGGGCGTAGCGCCGTTCCGGGAGCTCAGCCACGAACGGCCGACCGGTCAGCTCCCCGACCTCGAGCGCGCGGACGACCCGACGCCCGTTGCCGGGCAGGATCCGGGCCGCCGCCTCCGGGTCGCGCTCGGCCAGCCGGACGTGCAGCGCCTCCGGACCCACCGCGTCGAGCTCCGCCTCCAGGCGCGCCCGCAGCGCCGGGTCGGTCCCCGGGAACTCGAACGCGTCCACGACCGCGCGGACGTAGAGCGCGGAACCGCCGACCAGGATCGGCACGACCCCGCGGGCGACGCAGTCCGCGACGGCGGCGCGCGCCATGGCCTGGAACTCCGCCACCGAGGCGGTCTGGGTCACGTCGAGCACGTCGACCAGGTGGTGCACGACGCCGGAACGTTCGCGGGCCGTCGGCTTCGCCGTGCCCACGTCCATGCCGCGGTAGACCAGCATGGAGTCGGCACTGACCACCTCCGCCCGCTGCCCGCGCGCGGTGTGCGCCAGCGCCAGCGCGACCGCGAGCCCGGACTTCCCGGACGCCGTCGGCCCCACGATCACGATCGTCACGCGTCCAGTCTGGCCGTGCGGCTCGTTACCCTCGAGCCATGGGCATCTTCGACAAGGCACGTGAGGCGCTGACCGAGCACGCGGACAAGATCGACCCGTTGGTGGACCGCGTCGCGGCGGAGGCCGACCAGCGCACCGGCGGGCAGCACCGCGCCAGGATCGACCGTGCCGCCGACCTCGCCAAGGACAAGCTCGGCGACCAGGCGCGGCGCGACACCACCCCGGAGCCGGGCACGCCCGCCTGACCCTGGTCAGCGCAGGCCGGGCTCCACGGGCGTGGCGCTCGCGACGGCACGGGCGAGATCCGCGACCTGGGCCTTGGTCTCGTCGGAGGTCGCACGCGCCGCCACGGCGACCGCACGCGCGTGCTCCACCCGGTCCCGGATCTGCTGCCGTGTCGTGGCGAGCCCCGCTCGCCGCGCTCGGGTGCGGAGCAGCTCGCGAACCAGCACGCCGGCCGCCACGGCGGCGACGACCAGCAGGAACACGCCGAGACCGCGCAGCCCACCGGCGTCGGTGACCACCAGCACCAGCCCGACGAGGAGCGTCACCCCGGCCACGACCGCCGGCGCCAGCCGCCGCGCCGCAGAGCTGGACCACCGCTGCGCCGCGCGGGCGTCGAGCTCGGCGAGCCGCCCAGGGTCGACCCCCTCGGTCCCGACCTCGACGTCGCCCATCTCCGTACGGGCCCTGGTCGGGGCCGGCTGCTCGCCGGCCACGCGAGCAGCCGTCTGGGCTGCCACGGCGGCCAGCCCGGGCCGGACCCAGGCGGCCAGCGTGGTCCGGGCCGCGGGACTGACGTCGGGGTCGAGCAGCGCCTGCTGGACCAGCGCGGTCGTGCTCGTCCGCGGCGGCTCTTCCCGGGGGTCGGCCTCGGCCGTGCCCGGGTCCTCGATCCGGGCGCGGAGCACCCGGGCGCGCTCCAGCAGGGTCCGCTCGTCACCCAGCCCGGCGCCGAGAAGGGCGTCGACCAGGCTGCGCAGCGCGGCGCGGTCGTCCGGTGCCGGCGCGTCCTCGGCCCGCGCCGGCGTCCACTCCCCCTGGAGGAGGTCCCGCACCCACCGGAGCGTCTCGACCGGCCCCGGTGACCCGGCCGCCTCCCGCGCCACGGCGTCCCACACCGGCGGAGCCAGGTCGAGGTCGTGCTGCCAGGCGCCGCGCACGTCGTCCAGCACGTCACCGAAGAGGCCGTGCACCGCTGCGCGCCAGAGCAGGACCTGCGGCGCCGCCAGCGCGCCGTCGCCGACCAGCAGCGGCGCGACCCGCCCGCCGACGCGCTCACCGTGCCCGAGCCAGCCGAGCGCGGCGACCACGAACATCTCGTGCTCCTGGCTGCCGGGGAGGCTCGGCGTGCTCGACCGCGGCGCGCCGGCGGCCAGGTCGGCCGCACCAGCCGGACCAGCCAGGTCGATGACCTCGTTGATCGCGTCGACCAGCCAGTAGGCGACCCCGCGCCCGTCGACGCGGTCCGGCACGCCACCCTTCACGAGGACCGCGAGAGCCCTCGACGCGTCGCGCCGGACCGCACCGGTGTCGGGATAGCCGGCCAGCTGCTCGCGGACGTCGCCCAGCTCGACGTAGGCGTCGAACGCCGTGGACAACGCCTGCAGCCGTGACTCCATCGACCCCTGCAGGGTGCGGAGCTGGCTGCTCAGCCGGGCTGACTGGGCCGACGACGCGGACGCCGTGGCCTGCAGCCCCTCGAGCTCGTCGCGCAGCATGTTGTCGCGGCGGTTCTCGCCGGCCCAGAACCAGCTCCAGTCGTCAGGCACGCGAGGAGCATGGCAGTCGGACGGCTCAGCCGGGGCCGATCGGCGCAGTCAGACCCTGCGCCGGCTCGTCAGCCGCAGGCGGGTGCGGGCGCGAGCGGCGCGGGCACGCCGACCGACGGCAGCCCGAGACCCACGACCGGACGCGCCGGTCCGGCCCCGGCCTGGCGGGCCGCCCAGGCGTCGCCGCCCCGGGTCCGCCGCAGGTTCAGCAGGCCGTCGTCGGCGGTCAGGTGGTGGGGGGCGGCGTACGTCACGACGACGTCGGCGAGGTCGCCGGGGCGCGGCCGGGCGGCCGGGTCCTCGGGCACGCGGACGTGCACCAGGCGGTTGTCGCGGGCCCTCCCGGACATTCGCGCCGTGGCGCCGTCCTTGCGACCCTCCCCGTCGGCGAACATCACCTCGAGCGTGCGGCCGACCTGGGCGGAGTTCTCGGCCCAGGCGACGTCCTCGACGACCGCGACCAGGCGCTCGTAGCGCTCCTGGACGACCGCGCGCGGCACCTGGTCGGGCATCGTCGCCGCCGGCGTCCCCGGACGGATCGAGTACTGGAACGTGAAGGCCGCGGCGAAGCGGGAGGCCACGGCGACGTCGAGCGTGGCCTGGAAGTCCTCCTCGGTCTCGCCGGGGAAGCCGACGATGATGTCGGTGGTGATCGCGGCCTCCGGCAGCGCTGCCCGCACGTCGTCGATGATCCGCAGGTACCTGTCGCTGCGGTAGGAGCGGCGCATGGCCCGCAGCACCCGGTCCGAGCCGGACTGCAGCGGCATGTGGAGCTGGGGCATGACGTTCGGCGTCTCGGCCATCGCCGCGATGACGTCGGGGGTGAAGTCGCGCGGGTGCGGCGAGGTGAAGCGGACCCGTTCCAGCCCCTCGACCTGTCCGCACGACCGCAGCAGCTTGGCGAACGCACCCCGGTCGCCGAACTCGACGCCGTACGCGTTGACGTTCTGCCCGAGCAGGGTGACCTCCTGCACGCCCTCGGCGACGAGCATCTCGATCTCGGCGAGGATGTCGCCGGGACGGCGGTCCTCCTCGCGCCCGCGCAGCGACGGCACGATGCAGAACGTGCAGGTGTTGTTGCAGCCGACGCTGACCGACACCCACGCCGCGTACGCGCTGTCGCGCCGGGTCGGCAGGGTCGACGGGAAGCGTTCCAGGGACTCGGCGATCTCGACCTGGGCGGCCTCCTCGACGCGCGCGCGCTCGAGCAGCGTGGGCAGCGACCCGATGTTGTGCGTGCCGAACACGACGTCGACCCAGGGCGCCCGGCGGGTGATCTCGCCGCGGTCCTTCTGCGCGAGGCAGCCGCCGACCGCGATCTGCATGTCCGGGT
This sequence comes from uncultured Friedmanniella sp., assembly GCA_964251895.1. Taxonomy (GTDB): domain Bacteria; phylum Actinomycetota; class Actinomycetes; order Propionibacteriales; family Propionibacteriaceae; genus Microlunatus. Next base: position 61,152 of record CAXULL010000015.1, on the reverse strand, counting down.
GGGCCAGCTTGTCGCGGCGCAGGAGGCCGAGCGTGCCGTAGAGCTTGTTGTCGGCGTTCTCCCGCACCGCGCAGGTGTTGAAGACCACGACGTCGGCCCCGCCGGTCCCGTCGCCGGCCGGCGCGTAGCCGGCCTCCTCCAGCAGCCCGGCCAGCCGCTCGGAGTCGTGCACGTTCATCTGGCAGCCGTGCGTCCGGATCGCGTACGTCCGCGCGCGCCCCTCGGGCGTCGCGTCGGGGGCGGTCTGGCTCGTCGGGATCGCGGTCAGGGTCATGGCCCGGCCAGCGTAATCGCGCGGAGTCCTAGAGTGCGATCCGTGACGTACCCCACCGGGAAGCAGCTCGACATCGCGCTCGGCGGGCAGGAGGCCACGATCACCGAGCTCGGTGCGGGCCTGCGCCGCTACGCCGTCGACGGGCTGGACGTGGTCAAGGGCTACGCGGCGACCGACCCCGTCTCCGGGGGCAGGGGCCAGCAGCTCCTCCCCTGGCCCAACCGGATCCGCGACGGCCGCTACCCGTGGGCCGGGAAGACCCAGCAGCTGGTGCTCAGCGAACCGCCCCGGCACAACGCCAGCCACGGCCTCGCCCGCTACGTGCCCTGGACGGTGGTCGAGCGCGGCGACTCCCACGTCGTCTGCGAGCTCACCGTCTTCACCCAGCCCGGGTGGCCGGGGATCCTGCACGCCCGGCTGACCTACCGCCTGACCGAGGACGGCCTGCACGTCACCCTCGACGCGACGAACGTCGGCGACGCGGACGTCCCCTTCGGCTACGGCGCCCACCCCTATCTCACCGTCGGCGAGGCGAGCGTCGACGAGATCCGCGTGACGGTGCCCGCAGCCAGCCGCCTCGAGGTGGACGACCGGCTCCTGCCGGTGGCGGTGTCGCCCGTGGACGGGACCGGGCTGGACCTGCGCGACGGCTCGCCGGTCGGCGAGCGCGTGCTCGACACCGCGTACACCGACCTGGCCCGCGAGGACGGCGGCGGCTGGACGGTGGTGCTGGAGCGCGAGGAGCGCTACGCCGCCCTGTGGGCCGACGCCTCGTTCGGCTGGGCGCAGGTCTTCACCGGCGAGAAACGGCGCGACGTGGGCCTCGCCGTCGAGCCGATGACCTGCGGGCCGGACGCGTTCAACGAGGGCCCGACCCACGCCGGGGTGCGGGTCCTCGCGCCGGAGGAGACCGCGTCGTACCGGTGGGGCGTCCGGGGCCGCTAGCGCCGCGCTACCGGCGATCCGCGACGACCCCGACCGAGACCTTCTTCCTCAGCGAGCGGTCTCGGTGGCCCTCGACTCGCGCACCACGACGACCTTGATCTGACCGGGGTAGGTCAGGTCCTCCTCGATCTGCTTGGCGATGTCGCGGGCCAGGACCTGGGCCGCGATGTCGTCGATCTCCTCCGGGGACACCATCACGCGGATCTCCCGGCCCGCCTGCATGGCGAACACCTTCTCGACACCGTCGCGCTCGCCCGCGATCTGCTCGAGCTTCTCCAGCCGCTGCACGTACGCCTCGAGCGTCTCCCGCCGCGCGCCGGGCCGACCGCCGCTGATGGCGTCGGCCGCCTGGGTGAGGACCGCCTCGACCGTGCGCACCTCCACCTCGTTGTGGTGGGCCTCGATCGCGTGCACCACGTCCGGGTTCTCGCCGTAGCGGCGCGCCAGGTCGGCCCCGACCATCGCGTGCGAGCCCTCGACCTCGTGCGTCAGTGCCTTGCCGATGTCGTGCAGGAACGCCGACCGCTTGCACTGCGCGATGTCCAGGCCGAGCTCGCCCGCCATCAGCCCGGCGATGTGGGCGCTCTCGACCATGTGCTTGAGCACGTTCTGGCCGTACGACGTCCGGTAGCGCAACGTCCCGAGGATCGGGACCAGCGCGGGGTGGAGGTCGGTGATGCCGACGTCGGCCATCGCGTCCTCGGCCGCCTGCAGGCAGAGCGCCTCGATCTGCCCGCGGCTGCGCTCGTGCACCTCCTCGATCCGCGCCGGGTGGATCCGACCGTCCTTGACCAGCTCGGTCAGGGTCAGCCGCGCCGTCTCGCGCCGGACCGGGTCGAAGCAGGAGAGCAGCACCGACTCCGGGGTGTCGTCGATCATGACGTTGACGCCGGTGACCTGCTCGAAGGCGCGGATGTTGCGGCCCTCGCGCCCGATGATCCGGCCCTTCATCTCGTCGCCCGGCAGGTGCACCGCGGACACGACGGACTCCGAGGTCTGGTCGGACGCGATCCGCTGGATGGCGCCCACGACGATGTCCCGAGCCCGTTCGTCGGCCTCGCGCAGCGCCTTGCGCTCGATCTCGCGGGCGACGAGCACCGCCTGCCGCTTGGCGTCGTGCTCCACGCCCGCGACGAGCTCCGCCTTGGCCTGGTCGGTCGTCAGCCCGGCGATCCTCTCGAGCGCGGCGAGCCGCTCGGCCTCGGCGTCGTCCAGCTGGGTCCGACGGTCGTCCAGCTCGGCGCGCGTCGCGTCGACCGCACCGATCTGGTCGTTGAGGGTCCGCAGCTCGACGTCGAGACGTTCCTCGCGCTCGGTGAGGCGGTGCTCGCGCCGTTCCACGTCCGTGCGCTGAGCCCTCAGCTCGTCACGCCGGGCCTGCATCTGCTCCTCGAACGCGGCCCGTGCCTGCGTCACCGACGCCATCAGCTCGGCGGCCCGTTCCGAGACCTGCTCCACGGACGGCTCGGGCGGTGCGGCGGACGCGGTCACGCGCTGCCCGGCGTCCGGCTGCCCTGCGTCCCGCCGGGAGGAAGCCTCACGGTCGACCAGAGGTGCTGGGCCGGACGCGGCGTCCGCGGCGTCCGAGGAGGCGAGCGGCTCCGCCTCGGGCCGCTCCAGCGCCGGCGGCTCGACCGGCGTGACCAGGGTCGACGTCTCGCCCGCGGGTGCCCTCGTGGGGGTCCCCGCAGATGCCTTGGGGCGACGCAGCAGGACGACCGCCACGACGGCGACCACCACCACCACGATCAGCAGCAGGACAAGGACGAGGGCTTGGAATGCTCCACCCGTCATGGTGACTCCCTCCTCATGTGCGCGTGCGCGCACCTCCGAGGAATTCGTCAGCGCCCATCGCTGCGCAGACGCCTCGAGAGGATCTCTCGGGCGAGCACCGCGATGTCATCACATATGTCAGTCCGCCGAAGCGGTCAAAGTCACTCCGCAGACCTCGCGAAAGGACCTGCGACCACACAAGAAGTCGAGCAGCATTCAGAAAACCTCGTCCCCGCAGGTTAGGACCGGCCCCCTAGCGGGTCAAGCACCGACAGCCTCCGAAGCCGCGTCGGTGTCCGTACGCGCGCGCCCCGCACCGACCTCGGCCGACGCCGGGCACGTCGCCACCCTCGGGCTCGGGCTCGCTCCGCGCCAGCCCCGGTGACCTCAGTCGTCGCCGGCGGAGTCGCCCGAGGAGTCCCCGCAGGACTCGTCGAGCACCTCACCCAGCACCTGCGTGACCACCGACGCTGAAAAGCCTCGGCGGGCCAGCACACCGCCGAGCCGGCGGTAGGCCACCTCGCGCGCCAACCCACCCATGGTGGAGGCCCGCCGGCTGGCCAGGTCGAGGGCGGCGCTGTGCTCGTCCACCCCTCCGACGTCGGCCAGCGCGTCGTCGATGACGTCGCGGTCGACGCCCTTGGTCTGCAGCTCGCGGCGCAGGGCGGTCTTGCTGAGGTGACGACGCTGCTGGCGCGAGGCCACCCAGTCGTGGGCGAACGTCACGTCGTCCACCAGCCCGACCTCGGTCATCCGGTCGAGCACCGCGGCCGCGGCCTCCTCGGGCACGTCCCGCTCCAGCAGCGCCCGTTCCAGCTCGACCCGCGTCCGCGACTGGACCGCCAGCTTGCGGAGCACGATCTCCCGCGCTGACGCTTCCGGATCCGCGTCCGGGTCGTGCACCCGGGCACCCGATGCCTCGGCACCAGGCCCCTCGACCTCGGAGCCCGGGCCCGCGTCGGGGTCCGTCGGCCGAGCTCGGGTCCGCCGTCCGAAGCCAGACCTGGGGACCGCGCCCGACGAGGCGCGGCGGCTCCGGGCGTACCCAGCCTCGAGCGGGACGTCCCCGGTGCGGGCTCCGTTCTCGGCCGCAAGCCCGGGGCTGTCCCCCGGGTCCACCCCGTGCCGCCGCAGCCACTCACGGGCCGCCGAGACCTGGTCGGTCTCGGCGGACCCGGTGGACGTGTCGGTCGAGACCTCTGCGTCGCGTGGCACGGGCTAGAACTCCACCTCGCCCGTGACCGGGTCGACCCCGGCCGGAGCGTCGACGCGCGGCCCGATGCCCATCTTTTCCTTGATCTTCTTCTCGAGCTCGTTGGCGATGTCGGGGTTGGTCTTCAGGTAGTTGCGGGCGTTCTCCTTGCCCTGCCCGAGCTGGTCGGTGTCGTAGGTGAACCACGCACCGGCCTTGCGGACGATCCCGCACTCCACCGCGAGGTCGATGAGGCTGCCCTCGCGGCTGATCCCGAACCCGTAGAGGATGTCGAACTCGGCCTGCTTGAAGGGCGGCGCCATCTTGTTCTTCACGACCTTGACCCGGGTGCGGTTGCCCACGGCGTCCTGACCGTCCTTGAGGGTCTCGATCCGACGCACGTCGAGCCGGATCGAGGAGTAGAACTTCAGCGCCTTGCCACCGGTCGTGGTCTCCGGCGAACCGAACATCACGCCGATCTTCTCGCGGAGCTGGTTGATGAAGATCGCGGTCGTGCCCGCGCCGCTCAGGGCTCCGGTCATCTTGCGCAGCGCCTGGCTCATCAGCCGGGCCTGGAGGCCGACGTGGCTGTCGCCCATCTCGCCCTCGATCTCCGCTCGCGGGGTGAGCGCCGCGACCGAGTCGATGACGATCAGCGCCAGGGCCCCGGACCGCACCAGCATGTCGGCGATCTCGAGCGCCTGCTCCCCGTTGTCGGGCTGGCTGACCAGCAGGGAGTCGGTGTCGACCCCGAGCCGGGCGGCGTAGTCGGGGTCGAGCGCGTGCTCGGCGTCGATGAAGGCGCAGATCCCGCCGGCCGCCTGCGCGTTGGCGACCGCGTGCAGGGCCACCGTCGTCTTGCCGCTGGACTCGGGGCCGTAGATCTCGATGACCCGGCCGCGCGGCAGGCCTCCGATCCCGAGGGCCAGGTCGAGGGCGATCGAGCCGGTCGGGATCGTCTCGATCGGGACCCGGACCTCGTCGCCGAGGCGCATCACCGAGCCCTTGCCGTACTGCTTGTCGATCTGTGCGAGGGCTGACTCCAGCGCCTTGTCGCGGTCGCCTGCGGCCATCGTGATCCTCTTTCCTCGCCCGTGGGCCTTGTGTCGTCGCCTGGTCGGCGTGCTGCTGTGGTCTTGATGGGACTGTAAGGACGGGTCCTGACAATCAGCCGCCCTCGGCTCTCCCTGTGGAGAACCCCGGGCTGTCACACCGACGCAGTGGACAACTTACCGAACAGGTGTTCGAGGGGCTAGGCGACACGCCCAGCGCCGACCGAGCTCGGTCGAGGCCTTCCGCTGCGCGCTCCGGTCGGCCACGATGACCCCATGAGCACGCCTCCGCACGAAGCCGTCGCCCCCGCCTGCGCGGCGGTCGCCGCCGTCCTGCGTGACGCGGCCACCTCACCCGGCGCGGACCTCGGCGCGGCCACCCCCTGCACCCAGCTCGACCTGCGGGCCCTCGTCGAGCACTTCGTCGGCACGACGACCGCGATGGCGCGGCTGGGGCTCGGTCAGCCGCTCGACCCTGACGACCCGTGGGGCGGTGGCGACGGGTCGGCCGACGGCGACTGGGGCCAGCGCCTGGTCGGCAACCTCGACGCCATCGCCGGCAGCTGGAGCCGCCCGGAGGTCTGGTCGGGCGACGTGCAGGTCGGCGCCACGACGATGCCTCGGTCGATGCTGGGCGAGATGGCCCTGGTCGAGGTGACCGCGCACGGGTGGGACGTCGCGAGCACGCTCGGTCGCACGGTGGAGCTCCCGCCCGAGGCCGCCGCCGCGGTCCTGCGGGCCGCGGCCGGCACCGCCGAGCTCGGCCGTCGGATGGGCGCCTACGGGCCCGAGGTCCCCGTGCCCGACGGGGCGTCCGCCCTGGACCGCGCCCTGGGACACCTCGGCCGGGACCCGGCCTGGTCCGCCTGAACCGGCCCGGCCGTCCACGGGCGGCCCGGCCTCAGCGCTCCCGCGCCGGCAGCTCGAGCGCGGCCCAGGCGGCACGCCAGATCTCCTTGCACGGCACACCAGCCTCGAGCGCCTGCGCGACCGTCCGCCCACCCAGGTCCGGGAGGTTCTGCTCGGCGGCCCAGACCCGGTAGTAGCCCGTCCCCAGGTGGCGCTCCAGGCGGGCCCACAGCTCGGTCTCCTTCATCGCTCCCCTCCGGCACCGGCGGGCGAGGGCGCCGGCGGACGCCCACCGTAGCCGTGCGCGACCTCGTGTCCCGCGCACGCGCTGGCCCGCGCGCGAGCCCGTCCCGTCGCGCTCGGCGACGGAACTGTCGGAGGTCGCGGGCAAGATGGTGGACGTGACCGCGACCCTGGCGCCCGCCGACCCGCTGGACGGCTTCACGACGGCCACGTCGACGTGGTTCCGCGAGGTGTTCGCCGAACCGACGGAGGCCCAGCGCGGCGCCTGGAGCAGCATCGCCGCCGGTCGCAACGCGCTGGTGGTCGCCCCCACCGGCTCGGGCAAGACGCTGGCGGCGTTCCTGTGGGCGCTCGACGAGCTGGCCCGCGAGCCCGTGCCGGCCCCGAAGGAGCGCTGCCGCGTCCTCTACATCTCCCCGCTCAAGGCGCTCGCGGTCGACGTCGAGCGCAACCTGCGGGCGCCGCTGACCGGGATCACGCAGACCGCGCTCCGGGTCGGCCAGGCACCACCCAGCGTCACGGTCGGGGTCCGCTCCGGCGACACCACGCCGGCGGAGCGGCGCGGCATCGTGAGCCGCCCGCCGGACATCCTCATCACCACCCCCGAGTCGCTGTTCCTGATGCTGACCTCGTCCGCGCGCGACGTGCTCCGGTCCGTGCGCACGGTCATCGTCGACGAGGTCCACGTGCTCGCCGGCAGCAAGCGGGGTGCCCACCTCGCCGTGTCGATCGAGCGGCTCGAGGCCCTCACGGCCGAGTCCGGTGCGGAGCGGCCGCTGCAGCGGATCGGGCTCTCGGCGACGGTGCGCCCCGCGTCCCGTGTCGCGGCCTACCTGGGCGGGCCGTACGACGTCGACGTCGTCGCCCCGCCGTCGGAGAAGCGGTGGGACCTCGACATCGTGGTGCCGGTCGAGGACATGAGCGACCTCGGCGCCTCGTCCGCGCCCGGCCAGGTGTCGCTCGAGGACGACAAGCCGGCCCGGGCGCCGTCGATCTGGCCGCACGTGGAGAACCGGATCCTCGACGTCATCTCCGAGCACCGCTCGACCATCGTCTTCGCCAACTCGCGCCGGCTCGCCGAGCGGCTCACCGCCCACCTCAACGAGCTCAACGCGGAGCGGCTCGAAGCCGCCCGGGTGCAGAGCGAGCCCGGCGAGAGCGACGCGGACGACGCGGACGGCGCTGACGGCGCTGACGGCGCTGACGGCGCTGACGGAGCTGACGGAGGTCACGGTGCTGACGGGCCGCCGCCCCAGGCCCGGCCTCCCGCCCAGGTCATGGCGCAGTCGGGCACCTCCGCGGGCCACGACGGGACGTTCACCCCGGTCATCGCCCGCGCCCACCACGGCTCGGTGAGCAAGGAGCAGCGGGCGCAGATCGAGGCCGACCTCAAGTCCGGTCGCCTGCCGTGCGTGGTGGCGACGTCCTCGCTGGAGCTCGGCATCGACATGGGTGCGGTCGACGTGGTCGTCCAGGTCGAGGCCCCGCCGTCGGTCGCCAGCGGGCTGCAGCGCGTCGGGCGCGCCGGGCACCAGGTCGGGGCGATCTCGCGCGGCGTGTTCTTCCCCAACCACCGCGGCGACCTGATCGAGTCCGCGGTCGTCGTCGAGCGGATGCGCCAGGGCGCGATCGAGGAGGTCGCCGAGCTCCGCAACCCCCTGGACGTGCTGGCCCAGCAGATCGTGGCCGTCGTCGCCATGGAGGAGACCAAGGCCGACGAGCTGTACGGGCTGGTCCGCCGGGCGGGGGTGTTCCGCGACCTGCCGTGGAGCGCGTACGAGTCGGTGCTGGACATGCTGAGCGGGCGCTACCCGTCCGAGGACTTCGCCGAGCTGCGGCCGCGCGTGGTCTGGCAGCGCGACACCGGCGTCCTCACCTCCCGACCGGGTGCGCAACGGCTCGCCGTCACCTCCGGCGGCACGATCCCCGACCGCGGCATGTTCGGCGTGTTCCTGGTCGGCGAGGGGAACGCGTCCGGCCGGCACGAGGCGGGGCGACGGGTCGGCGAGCTCGACGAGGAGATGGTCTACGAGACGCGCGTCAGCGACGTCTTCACCCTCGGCACCACCAGCTGGCGGGTGGAGGGCATCACGCACGACCAGGTGCTCGTCTCCCCCGCCCCCGGCGTGCCGGGCCGGCTGCCCTTCTGGAAGGGCGACGCCCCCGGGCGTCCCCTCGAGCTCGGTCGCGCGTTCGGGAAGTTCGTACGCGAGGTCGGGTCGCTGCCGCCCGAGCGGGCAGAGGCCCGCCTGTCCGAGGCCGGGCTCGACGACTTCGCCGCCAACAACCTGCTCACCTACCTGCGCGAGCAGGAGTCCGCCACCGGGTCGCTGCCGACCGACCAGACGATCGTCTTCGAACGCTTCCGCGACGAGCTCGGGGACTGGCGGGTCTGCGTGCACTCCGCCCTCGGCACCGGCGTGCTGACGCCCTGGGCGCTGGCCGTCGAGCGCGCGGCCCGCGAGCGCTACGGGATGGAGGTGCAGGCCACCGCGACGAACGACGGCATGGTGCTCCGGGTGCCCGACACCGAGTCGGCGCCGCCCGGGGCCGACCTGATCATCCTCGACCCCGACTCGATCGAGAGCGTCGTCACCGACGAGGTCGGCGGGTCCGCCCTGTTCGCGTCCCGCTTCCGCGAGTGCGCGGCCCGGGCGTTGCTGCTCCCCCGCCGCGACCCCAAGTCGCGCTCGCCGCTGTGGCAGCAGCGCATGCGCTCGGCGCAGCTGCTGTCCGTCGCCGCGCAGTACCCCGAGTTCCCGATCGTCCTGGAGACGATGCGCGAGTGCCTGACCGACGTGTTCGACCTCGACGGGCTGCTCGAGGTGCAGCGCCAGGTCGCGTCGCGCTCGGTTCGCATCGTCGAGGTCGAGACGTCCGAGGCGTCGCCGTTCGCCCGGTCGCTGCTGTTCGGCTACGTCGGCGCCTTCGTCTACGAGGGCGACGTCCCGCTCGCCGAAAAGAAGGCGGCCGCCCTCTCGCTCGATGCCACCCTGCTCGCCGAGCTGCTCGGCAAGGACGGGCTCAAGCAGCTGCTCGACGGCGACATCATCGCCCGCACGGAGGCCGACCTGCAGGGCCTCAGCGCCGAGCGGCAGGCCACCGACGCCGAGCGCCTGTACGACCTCGTCCGCACGGCCGGACCGTTCACCCGCGACGAGCTGCGGCTCCGCTGCGTCGAGGGCTTCGACCCGGGCGAGGCGGTCGAGCGGCTGGTGCTCGACCGGCGGCTCGTCGAGGTGCGGATCGCGGGGCAGCCGATGGTCGCCGTGGCCGAGGACGTCCCCCGGCTGCGTGACGGTCTGGGCGTGCCCGTGCCGCCGGGCGTCGCCGCCAGCTTCACCGAACCGTCCCCGCGCCCGATCGAGGACCTGGTGCAGCGCTGGGCACGCACGCACGGACCGTTCCTTGCGTCGACGGTGGCGACCCGCTACGGGCTGGGGCGCGCCGTGGTCGAGGGTGCCTGCGACAGCCTGATCGCGGCCGGGACGCTGGTCGCCGGGTCCTTCGTCGAGCTCGGCGACGCCGAGGCGGACCGCCGCCAGTACTGCCACGGCCAGGTGCTGGCGCTGGTCAAGCGCCGCACGCTGGCGGCGCTGCGCCGCGAGGTCGAGCCGGTCGAGCAGGTGGCGTTCAGCCGGTTCCTCACCGAGTGGCAGGGCGTCGGCTCGGGCACCCGCGGGGCGGACGCGGTGCTCGCCGTCCTCGAGCAGCTGGAGGGCTGCGCGGTCCCGGCCAGCGCGGTCGAGACCCTGGTGCTGCCCGCCCGCGTGGCCGACTACCGACCCGCCATGCTCGACGAGCTGATGACCGCCGGCGAGGTCGCGTGGGTCGGTGACGGCGCGGTGGGCGACTCCGACGGCTGGGTCAGGTTCGTCGTCTCGGGCGCCGAGCCCCCGCCCGCGGGTGCGGAACCGTCCCACTACCGCGGCCAGGAGCTGCTCGCCGCCCTGAGCGCGGGCGGAGCCCGGTTCTTCGACTCCGTCCTGCCCGTCGGGGTGACCGACCGCGCGGAGTACGTCGCGGCGCTGTGGGACCTGGCCTGGGCCGGGCTGGTCAGCTCCGACACGTTCAACCCCGTCCGGGCCCTGGTCGCCGACGGCGCCCATCGCAAGCCGACGCGTCCGACCACGCGGACCCACCGGGCCAGGCTCAGTGGCCAGGGTTTGCGTCGCCCCACGCGGACCCCCCGCATCACGTCCCCGACCACCGCGGGACGCTGGTCGCTGGTCGAACGCGCCCCCTCGACCCCGGCCGAGGCGCTGGCCGGACACATCTTCGGCCTGCTCGACCGGTACGGCGTCGTCACGCGCGGCACCGTGCTCACCGAGGGCTCGGACGGCGGGTTCGGGGCCGCGTACCGGGCGATGTCCACGATGGAGGAGACCGGCCAGTGCCGGCGCGGCTACTTCATCGACGGACTGGGGGCGGCGCAGTTCGCGCTCAGCGGTGCGGTGGACCGGCTGCGGGCCCAGCAGCGCGAGCCCGACGAGCCGACCGCCCTGGTGCTGGCCGCGTGCGACCCGGCCAACGCGTACGGCGCGGCCCTGCCGTGGCCGGAGCGCGAGGGGCACCGACCGGGTCGCAAGGCCGGTGCGCTGGTCGTCCTCGTCGACGGTGCACTCGTCTTCTACGTCGAGCGCGGAGGCAAGACGCTCCTGTCCTTCTCCGAGGAGGAGCGGCGGCTCCGACCCGCGGCCGTCGCGCTCGCCTCGGCCGTGCACCAGGGTCACCTCGGCAAGCTCACGGTGGAGCGCGCCGACGGCGGGCACGTGTTCGGGTCGGCCGGTGTGAGCACGGCGCTGCAGGAGGCCGGGTTCCGGATGACGCCGCAGGGCCTGCGGCTACGCCCGTCCGTCTAGCCCGGGTCGGCTCGCCCGGCCCGCGGTCAGCGGAGGTGCAGGGCTGCGCTCAGGCGGCGCGGGCCATGGCCCGCACGTGGGCCAGCGACGTCACGCGGGCGTCGACGCGTTCGACCGCGGCCATCTTTTCGCTCGTGACGTTCAGGACGACGGAGAGCGGCAGGTCGAGGGCTCCGCAGATGGAGGCGAGCAGCTCGCTCGACGCCTCCTTCTGACCGCGCTCGACCTCGGACAGATAGCCGAGGCTGACGCGTGCCGCCTTGGACACCTCGCGCAGCGTGCGGCCCTGATCGGTGCGTGCCTCACGCAGAGACTCGCCGATCAGCTCACGGACCAGCACCTGCTTCACCGGCGTCAGAGACGACATGCAGAAACTGTACCCACCACGCCGCGAGCCCGGAGCGCACCACGCTCAACCCTGGGCACCGTCGTGCGCCGGACGGCTCAGGACAGCGGGATCGCCACCGTCTCGAGGGTCTCGTGCAGCAGCGTGAGCACGGCCTCCACCGTCTGCTCGCGGATCTCGACGCGGGTCCCCGCCAACCTCAGCGGCCGGACCTGGGGCTCGGCCCCCGCGGCGGCGACCGCGACGTAGACCTCGCCGACCGGGTGGCCGTCCTGGGGCGACGGACCGGCCACGCCCGTCGTGGCCGCACCGACGTCCGCGCCGCACACCCGGGCCGCACCGACCGCCAGCGCCGCCGCGGTCTGGCGCGCCACGGGGCCGTAGGTGTCGAGCAGGTCGGCCGGCACCCCGACGAGGCTCGCCTTCAGGTCGGTGGCGTAGCAGACGACGCCGCCGCGGTAGACGTCGGACGAGCCCGCGACCCCGGTCAGCGCCCCGCCGACGAGACCCCCGGTCAACGACTCGGCCGTGGCCAGCGTCAGACCCCGGACGCGCAGCGCAGCGAGCACCTCGGCGGCCGAGGAGCCCGTGGACGTCATGGCGTGCTCGTGGCACCACGCCGCAGGCGCAGCGCGGAACGTACGTAGTTGGCGCCGGTGAGCACCGTCAGAGCGAACGCGACGGCCATCAGCACCTGCGCGACCACGTGGACCCAGGCCAGCCCGTGGACCATCAGGAACGGCAGCAGGTAGAGCGTCAGCGCGACCGCCTGCAGCGCGGTCTTCGCCTTGCCCCCACGGTCGGCGGCGATGACGCCGTAGCGGATGACGACGAACCGCAGGACCGTGATGCCCCACTCGCGCACGAGGATGACGATCGTCACCCACCACCACAGCTCGCCGAGGACCGAGAGGCCGATGAAGGCCATGCCGGTGAGCGCCTTGTCGGCGATCGGGTCGGCGAGCTTGCCGAAGCTGGTGACCAGGTCGTACTTGCGGGCCACCTTGCCGTCGACGAAGTCGGTGAAGATCGCCACCACGAAGATCGCGGTGGAGATGACGCGCCACCCGACGGAGTCGGGGTGGGCGAGCAGGGCCCAGGCGAAGACCGGCACCATGACCAGCCGCAGGACGGTCAGGGCGTTGGGGACGTTCCAGGCGCTGACCTGGCGCGGGGTGGTCCCGGTGCCGGTCTCCCGGCTCACGCCACCGCCTGCAGGTCTGCGCCGTCGCTGCCCGTCACCACCGCGTCCACGAAGGTCCCCACGACCCCAGCATGACCGACGTCGAGCGTCACCGAACCGTCGACCTCCGGACCCTGGTGCGCGGCCCGGCCGACGGTCTCGGACGCGTCACCCTGCCCGGCGACCTCCTCGACGAGGACGCGCACGCGCTCGCCGACACGGTCCTCGGCGCGCTGGGTGACCAGCTCGTCGGCCAGGTCGGCCATCGCGGCCCGTCGTGCCTCGATCTCGTCCTCGTCGAGGTGGCCTCCGAGCCCCACGGCCTCGGTGCCGTCCTCGTCGGAGTAGCCGAAGACGCCGACGGCGTCGAGCCGGGCGGCGACGAGGAACTCGCTGAGCACCTCGACGTCGGCCTCGGTCTCGCCCGGGAAGCCGGCGATGACGTTGCTGCGGATGCCGGCGAGCGGGTTGGCCGCCCGGATGCTCTCGATCAGGCCCAGGAACGAGTCCGGGTCGCCGAAGCGGCGCATCCGGCGCAGGACCTGGGGCGCCGCGTGCTGGAAGGACAGGTCGAAGTACGGCGCCACGTGCGGCAGCGACGTCATGGCCTCGACCAGGCCCGGACGCATCTCGGCCGGCTGGAGGTAGGAGACGCGGACCCGCTCGAGGCCGTCCACGGCACCGAGGTCCGCGAGCAGCTTCTCCAGCAGGCGGATGTCGCCGAGGTCCTTGCCGTAGGAGGAGGTGTTCTCGCTGACCAGCATCACCTCGCGCACACCCTGCTCGACCAGCCAGCGCGCCTCGCCGACGACCTCGTCGGGGGTGCGGGAGACGTAGGCGCCGCGGAACGCGGGGATGGCGCAGAACGCGCAGCGTCGGTCGCAGCCCGAGGCGATCTTGAGCGGGGCGTACGGGCTGCCGTTGAGCCGGCGTCGGTAGGCGCGGGGGCCGCTCGCGGGAGCGAGGCCGTCGGGCAGCGGGGTCACCGGGCTGGTCGGCGTGGGCACGCCCGGGATGGCGGTCGTGCGCGCGGCCGCACGGCGGGCCGACGGCGCGAGGGGCAGCAGCGTGCGCCGGTCCCGCGGGACGTGCGTCTCGTGCTTGCCGCCGGCCAGGATGTGGGAGAGCCGGCCCGCGACGTCGGCGTAGTCGTCGAAGCCGAGGACCGCGTCCGCCTCGGGCAGGGACTCGGCCAGCTCGGAGCCGTAGCGCTCGGCGAGGCAGCCGACGGCCACCACGGCCTGCGGCCGGCCGGACGCCTTGAGGTCGGCCGCCTGCAGCAGGGTGTCGACGGAGTCCTTCTTGGCCGCCTCGACGAAGCCGCAGGTGTTCACCATGACGGCGTCGGCGGCCTCCGGGTCGTCGACCAGCTGGAAGCCGCCGTCCTCCAGCCGGGCGGCCAGCTCCTCGGAGTCGACCTCGTTGCGGGCGCACCCGAGGGTGACGAGGTGGACGGTGGTGAGCGGCCGGGACGGGCTGGTGACAGGTGCAGGCATGACGCTCCAGTATGACCGACCGCGCCGCAGACGCCGCCCGGTCGGGGCCGGGCCCGACACGCGGGCCGGATCAGGCCCGCGAGCACGGCTGGTGGCGTTCACTGAACCTCGCCCGTCCCCCGGTCCCCAGGAGCCACGATGACCACCCACCGCTCTCCCGTCACCGTCCTGCCGCTGGCGCTGGTGGCGGGCACCGTCCTGCTCGCGGTGGCGGCGTGCGGCGGGGACGCCGAGCAGACCCCGTCCTCGGCCGGCCCGACGGGCGCCGCGACCACCGCGGCGTCGGCTGCGCCGACCAGCAGCTCGACGAGCACCTCCACAACCGCCTCGACGACCGCAGCGGCGCCGAGCTCCGGCGGCCCCACCAGCGGGTCCGGGGCCGGTGCGGTGTGTTCCGTCAAGACCCTGAAGATCACCTACGCGGACGACAAGGGCGGCGGCGGGGCCGGCAGCGTCGTCGGCGCGCTCACCTTCACGAACACGGGGTCGTCGGCCTGCACGCTGGCGGGCTTCCCGGGCGTGTCCTACGTGGGCGGTGGCAACGGCACGCAGGTCGGTCAGCCCGCGACCCGGACCGACGACGCGGTGCGGATGCGGACGCTCGAGCCGGGCCGGCGGGTGAAGGCGGTGCTGCGACGTACGCAGCCGGGCAACTACGGCGACGACTGCCGCCAGACCAAGGTCGACGGGTTCCGGGTCTACCCGCCGAGCTCGACCGACGCGGCGTTCGTCGCCTTCAGGACGACCGGGTGCAAGAGCACGACCGCGCCCCTGCTCCAGGTCGGTCCCGTCGGCTGATCCCGGCCAGGACCTGAGGCTCAGCCGAGCCGGAGGTTCTCCACGACGTCGTCCAGCTCGTCGGGCTTCACCAGCACCTCGCGCGGCTTGGACCCCTCCGACGGGCCCACGACGCCGCGGGTCTCGAGGATGTCCATCAGCCGACCGGCCTTCGCGAACCCGACACGCAGCTTGCGCTGCAGCATCGACGTCGACCCGAGCTGCAGCGTGACGACCAGCTCGACGGCCTGCAGGACCAGGTCCAGGTCGTCGCCGATGTCCTCGGCGACCTTGGTCGAGGCCTCCGGCGCGACGGTGACGTCCTCGCGGTAGGTCGGCTTGAGCTGCTCGGTCACGTGCGCGACGACCGCACGCACCTCCTGCTCGGTGACCCAGGCGCCCTGGATGCGGATCGCCTTGGACTGCCCCATGGGCAGGAACAGGCCGTCGCCCTGCCCCACGAGCTTCTCGGCGCCCGGCTGGTCGAGGATGACGCGGGAGTCGGTCATCGACGAGGTCGCGAAGGCGAGCCGGCTCGGCACGTTGGCCTTGATCAGGCCGGTGACGACGTCGGTCGACGGTCGCTGGGTCGCCAGCACGAGGTGGATGCCGGCGGCGCGCGCGAGCTGGGTGATGCGCACGATCGAGTCCTCGACGTCGCGCGGGGCGACCATCATCAGGTCCGCGAGCTCGTCGACGATGACCAGCAGGTACGGGTACGGCTGCAGGGTCCGCTCCGAGCCCGGCAGCGGCTTCACGCCGCCGCCTCGGACGGCCTTGTTGAAGTCGTCGATGTGGCGGAACCCGAACGCCGCGAGGTCGTCGTAGCGCAGGTCCATCTCCCGGACGACCCACTGCAGCGCCTCGGCCGCCTTCTTGGCGTTGGTGATGATCGGCGTGACCAGGTGCGGCACGCCCTCGTAGATCGTCAGCTCGACGCGCTTGGGGTCGACCATCAGCATCCGGACCTCGTCCGGGGTCGACCGCATGAGGATCGAGGTGATCATGGAGTTCACGAAGCTCGACTTGCCCGAGCCGGTCGCGCCGGCCACCAGCAGGTGCGGCATCTTGGCCAGGTTGGCCACGACGAAGCCGCCCTCGACGTCCTTGCCCAGGCCGACCGTCATCGGGTGGTGGTCGCTGCGGGCCTTGGCCGAGCGGATGACGTCTCCGAGGGAGACGACCTCCTTGTCGGTGTTCGGGATCTCGATGCCGATCGCGGACTTGCCGGGGATCGGGGACAGGATCCGCACGTCGGCGCTGGCGACGGCGTAGGCGATGTTCTTGGACAGCGCCGTGACCTTCTCGACCTTGACCGCGGGGCCGAGCTCGACCTCGTAGCGCGTCACGGTCGGGCCGCGGCTGTAGCCGGTGACGCGGGCGTCGATCTCGAACTGGCGCAGCACCTCGGTGAGCCGGCCCACGACCGCGTCGGAGGCCTCGGTGCGCGACTTGTGCACGCTGCCGGGCTTGAGCGTCTCGGCGTCGGGGAGCAGGTAGCTGACGTCGCCCGAGAGCTGCAGCTGCTCGGCCCGCTGCGGGACGGGGCTGTGCGGCGGGGCCTCGAGCTCGGGGCTCTCGTGCACCGTGAACGTCTCCGGGACGGCCGTCGCCGCCGGAGCGGGAAGGGCGGCGCCCGCCGGTCGGCCGGCGGTCACGGGCCGCTTCAGGACCTCGGTCGGCTCCGCGTCCGGGTCGGCACCCGGGTCGAGGTCGTCCGGGTCCAGGTCGACCAGCGGCGCCAGCGGCTCGGGCGGGCCGATGACCTTGGTCGCGCGGCCCTTGCGGCGCGCGGCCGGCTTCTCCTCGACGACCGGGGTCTCGTACGCCTCGTCGACGCCGTAGTCGAGATCGTCGTCGAGGACCGTGCCCTCCACGGCCGGGGGCTCGGCGGTGAGCCGGGCCCCGGCGACGCGGGCCCGGTCGACGAGCTCGTGCAGCGGGATCCCCACGACGACCAGCACGCCGAAGAGCAGCAGCAGGACCAGCAGCGGCACGGCTGCGTACACCGTGACGAGGTCGGACAGGATCGAGCTGGACAGGTAGCCGAGGATGCCGCCGGCCTGGCGCAGGCGCTCGGGCTGGTCGGTGAGCGGCAGCCCGCGGGCGATGTTGATCAGGCCGAGGAGGCCGAAGAGGATCGCGCCCCAGCCGACGACCTGGCGCCCGGCGGGCCCGTTGTGGTCGGGGTGGCGCAGCGTCCGCCAGGCCATCGCACCCAGCAGGATCGGGGCGAGCGCGGAGAGCCCGCCGATGACGGTGGAGACGCCGACCTGGACGACGTGGCCGAACGTCCCGGGCAGACCGAACCAGAACTCCGCGGCGACGACGACGGCGAGGCCGAGCACGAACAGGCCGGCCCCGTCGCGGCGCAGCGCCGGGTCGAGGTCACGGGCGCTGTGCCCGATCGCGCGGGCGGCGGTGCCGGCGCCGTGCGCCAGGCCCTGCCAGAGGACGACCACGCCGCGCAGCAGCGTGCCCAGCACGGAACGTCGAGGGGCCCGACCCCGGGGAGCCGGGCGGCGGTTCGCCGGGCGCGCCGCGGTCGACCCCCGTCCGGTGCCCTGCGAGCGGCTGCTCGAGGACTTCGCGGGGGTGGATCTGCTTCCGGCCGGACGCGGACGCGAGCTCGTGGCCGAGGAACTGGCTGAGCTGCGGGTCCGCGCGGGGGAAGACGCGCGGGTCGCCATGCCCGCACTCTAGGCGAACGTCACAGCCGCCACAGGCGTCACACGCGTACGGCGTCCTCCGGATCGACCCGCAGGTCGACCAGGAGCTCGGAGGTCTGCGGCCACAGCTCGACGCACCGCGGCTCGGGATGGTCCGGGAGGTGGCGAGGGGCCACGTCGACGTCGGTCAGCTCCTCCGTGCCGACGACCGGCACCAGCTCCCGGCGGCCGACCCGGCGGTGGCCGCGGGTCACGAGCCGGACGCGCTCGACGGTCCCGGTCGTGCCCGGCACGCTCCACGGCACGCCCGTGTGCCGGTCCTCGTGCAGCGCGCCCCGAGCCCGGCCGCCGACCAGCAGAGACCGGTCGGCCACGAAGGTGACGAGCCCGCAGCCCCGCGCGAGGACCGGCGGCTCGCCCCGGTCCGACGCCCCCGTCCGGTGCCACTCCTCGAGCACCGTCGGGCTCACCGGCTCGGTCGCGACAGGGAGGTCGACCGCCGCGGCCGCCCAGGTCGACGGCAGCAGACGTAGCCGCCAGGACACCCGTGCCCCGACCGCCACCCGGTCTCCGCAGCACCCGTGCTGCCAGCCCTCGACCACGACAGGCACGACGACAGCGCTCACGACAGGGCGGGCCTCAGCTCCCAGAGGTGGTCGGTCGGCCCGATCCCGCCGCCGAGCGCGAAGCCGCCGGCGATGGCTCCGGTCACGTACGCCTTCGCCGTCGCCACGGCCGTGGGGACGTCGTCGCCGAGCGCGAGCCGGGCCGCGACGGCGGACGCGAGGGTGCAGCCGGTCCCGTGGGTGTGGGCGTTCTCGTCGCGCGCCGCCGTGAACGCCCGGTCGGGCCGGTCGCGGGCGACGAGCACGTCGACGGGGTCGCCCTCGGCGTGGCCGCCCTTGACCAGCACCCAGGCCGACCCGAGCTCGAGCAGGGCATGCCCCAGCCGCGCCTGGTCGGTCTCGCGCTCGGCCCCGGGCCCGGCGAGGGTCCGCGCCTCGTCGAGGTTGGGCGTCGCGATGGTGGCGAGAGGGAAGAGCCGCGTCCGCAGGACCTCCACGGCGTCGGCGTCGATCAGCGGGTCGCCGTGCTTGCTCACGGCCACGGGGTCGAGCACCACGGGCACGCCGTCGGGCAGGGTGGCGAGCAGGTCGGCGACGAGCGCGCAGGTCGCGGCCGTCCCGAGCATGCCGATCTTGACCGCGTCCACGCCGATGTCGTCCACCACGCTGCGGAACTGGGCCGCCACCGCCTCGGCGGGCAGGTTCCACACGCCCTGGACGCCGACCGAGTTCTGGGCCGTCACCGCGGTGACCACGCTCATGCCGTGCACCCCGTGCGCGAGCATGGTCTTGAGGTCGGCCTGGATCCCGGCACCGCCGCCGGAGTCCGAGCCGGCGACGGTGAGCACCCGGGCGGTCGGCAAGGCGAGCCCTCGACCAGGACCGGACGCAGACCTTCTCGGGTCGCTCACCGGCGCGCGCCGGGGCGGAAGTGGTCGAAGCCGGGGACTCCGGCGAACGGCGCACCGTCGACCAGCACGCCGGGCCCGTCCGGCCCGGCCGCCTCGACCGCCCCGATCGTCGTCCAGCCGGCCGGCACGTGCCCGGGCGGGAAGGTCGCCACGAGAGCGTGGTCCTCTCCCCCGGTCAGCACGAGCAGCAGCGGGTCCACCCGGGTGGCGGCACCGACCGTCTGCAGCGGCTCGGCGATCTCCAGCGTCGTGGTGTCGACGTGGAGCGTCACGCCCGAGGCGCGGGCGACGTGCCCGAGGTCGGCCAGGAGCCCGTCGGAGACGTCGACCATCGCGGTCGCACCGGCCTCCGCCGCGACGGCGCCCTGCCCGTACGGCACGTACGGCACGCGCTGCACCTCGACCACCGCCCGCGGGGACCGGAAGCCGCGGGTGAGGACCAGGAGCCCGGCCGCGGCCCAGCCCAGCTGACCGGCGAACGCCAGCACGTCGCCGGGACGTGCGCCGCCGCGGCGTACGGGTGCCCGCCCGTCGAGCGTCCCCAGGGCGGTGACGGAGAGCGTGACCTGCTGGCCCCGGGTGGTGTCGCCGCCCAGCAGGCTCACCCCGGCGGTGGCGCACTCGGCGCGCAGGCCGGCGGCGAGGTCGAGCGTCCAGCGCACCTCGGTCTCCCCCGGCGCCGAGAACCCGACGACGACGCCCTGCGGACGCGCGCCCATGGCCTCGATGTCGGCGACGTTGACGGCGACGGCCTTGCGGCCGATGTCGTTCGGGCCGCTCCAGTCGCGGCGGAAGTGGACGCCCTCCACCAGCACGTCGGTCGACACCACCACCGAGCCACCGACGGCGAGGACGGCTCCGTCGTCACCGGGCCCGACGAGCACGTCGTCGGCCTCGGGGAGGTCCCGCACCATCTCCGCGATCAGGGCGAACTCGCCCAGCTGCGCGAGCGTGGTGGGGCCGGTTCCGCCCGGGCTCACGGGCGACGAACGTGCGTCGAGGGCCGAGAGCAACCTGTAGGTTGACGCACACCGGTGAGCGTACGTGGTCGGCCGCCGGGCCGGGCAACGGAGCACCTCCGCCGGATCGTTCTGGCCGCAGGAGCCCGGAGGACACACGATGGTCGTGCAGGCCTACATCCTCGTGCAGACCACCGTCGGCAAGTCGTCCGAGGTGACGACGGCCATCCGCCGCATCGCCGGCGTCACCCTCGCCGAAGACGTCACCGGGCCGTACGACGTCGTCGTCCGGGCCGAGGCCGCGAGCATGGACGAGCTGGGGACGCTGGTGATCAAGCGCGTCCAGAGCGTTCCCGACATCACCCGGACGGTCACCTGCCCGGTCGTGCACCTCTGAGGTTCGTGTGACGGTTCGGCGGGTGGGAGGTCTCAAGACCCCGACCCCTCGCTCCCGTCGGTCACCTCAGAGGCGCGCGGCCGGGCCGGTGGCCGTCTCGGTCGCCCTGGCCACGCTCCTCGCGGGCTGCGGGAAGGTGGCGGTGAGCGACCCGACGCCGGACGCTGCGGGGGCGGCGGTGTGCGCGGGGGTCGTGGCGGCCCTGCCGGAGCAGGTGCTGGACCAGGACCGGCGGACGGTCGAGCCCGGGGTCTACTCCGCGGCCTGGGGCAAGCCGGCGATCGTGCTGCGGTGCGGGGTGCCGGCGCCGCCGACGCTGACGCGGAGCAGCGAGTGCCTGGAGATCAACGACGTCGGCTGGTTCAGCGAGGACGCGACCGGCGGGAAGATCTTCACGACGATCGGCCGGGCGGCGTACGTCGAGGTGTCGGTGCCGTCGCAGTACCCGCTCGGCACCGGTGCGCTCGTGGACGTCGAGACGGCCGTGAGCGCGCACGACCCCGAGGTCACCCCCTGCAGCTGAGGCACCCTGCGGACCGGTCCGAGGGCTAGCGCAGACCGACGGGGCGCTGCAGGGCGAGCGTGATCAGGCGGTCGACGAGCTCGGGGTAGTCCAGGCCGCTGGCGGCCCACATCCGCGGGAACATCGAGTGCGCGGTGAAGCCGGGCATCGTGTTGATCTCGTTGACGACCACCCGGTGCTCACGGGTGAGGAACATGTCCACCCGGGCGAGGCCCTCGCAGCCGACGGCCTCGAACGTGCGCACGGCGAGGTCGCGCACCTCGTCGGCGACGCGCTGGTCGACCAGGGCGGGCACGTCGAGGTCGACCTGCTCCTCGGGCAGGTACTTCGCGTCGAAGTCGTAGAAGCCCGACGGGCTGTGCACCCGGATCTCGGCGATCTGGCTGGCGAGGGGGCGGCCGCCGTCGACGTCGGACAGGACGCCGCACTCGAGCTCGCGCGCGTCCACGAACCCCTCCTCCACCACGACCTTCGGGTCGTACTGCTGGGCGTGGGCGATGGCGGCCTCGAGGCCGTCGTCGCCCTCGACCTTGGAGATGCCGAGGCTCGATCCCCCGCGGGCCGGCTTGACGAAGACGGGGTAGCGCAGCGTCGCGACGGCGTCGAGGCAGGCGGCCCGGTCGCGCGCCCAGTCGGCGGGCGTCACGGTGACGAACGGGCCGACCGGCAGACCGGAGGCGCTCAGCACCAGCTTCATGTAGTGCTTGTCCATGCCGACCGCGCTGGCGAGCACGCCGGCGCCGACGTAGCGGGTGCCCATCATCTCGAACAGGCCCTGGATCGTGCCGTCCTCCCCGAACGGCCCGTGCAGCAGGCTGAGCGCGACGTCGACCGGTCCGAGCCAGGACAGCGCGGAGTGGCGGTCGACGTTGCCGTACGACACGTCGTCGCGGACGGCGAGCCGGCTGCCGGGACCGTGGGTCATCAGGACCGCGTCGGGCGCGTCCTCGCTGAGCTCGGGCAGACGCCCGTCGACGACCTCGAGCCCGCGCAGCGTGTCCTCGTCGACCAGGACCCAGCGGCCCGTCCGCGTGATGCCGACGCCGAGCACCTCGTAGCGGTCGGGGTCGAGCGCGGAGAACACACCGCCCGCGGTCAGGCAGGACACCCCGTGCTCGCTGCTGACGCCGCCGAACACCAGGGCCACCCGGACCCGGCCGACCACCTCCGGACGCACCTCCAGCCCTGGGTCTGTCGTCACCACACCTCCGTCGAAGCCCGCCCTGCCGCCTCGGCGACCCTACCGGCGCGGCGCGGCCCACCGAGGTCGGCGCGCGCGACGGGAGGATGGGCACGTGAGCGACCGCCCCGACCTGCGTCCCGAGACCCTCGCCGTCAGCCTCGGCCGACCCGCGCGTACGCCGGGAGCGCCCCTGAACGTCTCCCCCGTGCTGGCGTCGACCTACGTCGGGGCGCACGACACGTCGGGGCCGGACCTCGGCTACGGCCGGGACGGCAACGTCACCTGGTCCGCGCTCGAGGACGTCGTCGGTGCCCTCGAGGGCGGGCGGTGCCTGACGTTCGCCAGCGGGATGGCCGCGGCGAGCGCCGTGCTGGAGCTGCTCGACCCCGGCAGCACCGTCGTCCTGCCGTCGAGCTGCTACCTCGGTGTCGCGGCCCTGGTCACGGCGCGGGCCGAGAAGTACGGCTGGACGGTACGGACCGTCGACGTGGCCGACACCGAGGCCGTGCTCGCCGCCGCCGACGGTGCCGACCTGGTCTGGCTGGAGTCCCCGACGAACCCGCTGATGGAGGTCGCCGACCTGCCCGCGATCGGCGCTGCGCTGCTCGGCAGGGTCCAGACGGTCGTCGACAACACGTTCGCCACGGCGCTGCTGCAGCGCCCGCTCGAGCAGGGCTTCGACCTGGTCGTCGAGTCGGGCACGAAGTTCGTGGGCGGCCACTCCGACCTGCTGCTCGGCGCCGTCAGCGTGCGGCCCGGCGCCGACGACCTCTACGACGCCGTGGCCGCGGTCCGCCACGACAGCGGCGCGGTGCCGGGCCCGATGGAGGCCTGGCTCGCCCTGCGCGGCGTCCGGACGATGCCGTTGCGCGTCCGCGCCGCCGTGACCAACGCCGGGGTCCTCGCCGGACGCCTGGCCGAGCACCCGGCCGTGGGCCGCGTCCGCTACCCGGGCCTGCCGCACGACCCCGGCCACGCCCGCGCCGCGGCGACGATGGACGGCTTCGGCTCGCTGCTCTCGATCGACCTCGCCGACGCGGCGGCCGCTGAACGCTTCATCGACGGCTGCGACCTCTGGACCCACGCCACCAGCCTCGGCAGCGTCGAGTCGACCTTCGAGCGCCGCCGCCGCTGGTCCGCCGAGCTCGCCGTCGTCCCCGAGGGCCTCGTCCGCCTCTCGGTCGGCGTCGAGCACGTCGAGGACCTCTGGCACGACCTCGAGCAGTCCCTCGACGGCCTCTGAGGTCAGGCTTTCAGGACAACGGGGTGGATCTGGCACCGCTCCGGTGTCGGATCATCCCCGTTCTCGTCCGGCTTGCCTCGTCAGTCCCGTTCACGGCCCGGCGCCCGGCTCATCAGGTCCTTGACCCCCTGGGCCGGGGTCAGCTCGCCGGCGATCACGGCGGCGACGTGCTCGACGATCGGCATCTCGACCGCGTGCGCCTGGGCCAGCGCCTGCACGGAGGCGCAGGACAGCACGCCCTCGGCGACCTGGCGCGTGGAACGGCTGATCTCGGCGACGCTGCGGCCCCGGCCCAGCTCCTCCCCGAACGTGCGGTTGCGCGACAGCGGCGACGCGCACGTGGCGACGAGGTCGCCCAGCCCGGCCAGCCCCGCGAACGTGTACGGGTCGGCCCCCAGCGCGACGCCCAGCCGGCTCGTCTCGGCCAGGCCGCGGGTGATCAGCGACGCGGTCGCGTTCGCGCCGAACCCCAGCCCCACGGCCATGCCCACGGCCAGCGCGATGACGTTCTTGGTGGCGCCGGCCAGCTCGCAGCCCACGACGTCGGCGTTCGTGTAGACGCGGAACGACGCCGTGTGGCAGATCCGCTGCACGTCGGTCGCGGTCGACTCCAGCACGCTGGCGGCGACGCTCGCCGACGGCTGCCGCGCCGCGATCTCGCGGGCGAGGTTGGGGCCGGTCACGACCGCGAGCCGTCCGGGCTCGACGCCCGCGACCTCGGTGACCACCTCGCTCATCCGCAGGCCCGACCCGAGCTCGATCCCCTTCGCGAGGCTCACGACGCGCGCGTCGCGCGGCAGGTCCCAGCCCGCCAGCGTCGGCCGCAGCAGCTGCGACGGCACCGCGAGGACGACCGCGTACGCCCCGTCCATCGCCTCCGCGGGGTCGCTGACGGCACGCAGACCGGCGGGCAGCTCCACGTCGGGCAGGTAGTCGGGGTTGCGCCCGGTCGCGTTGATCGCGGCGGCCAGCTCCGGGCGCCGCGACCAGAGGGTCACCTCGTGGCCCGAGTCGCACACGACCAGCCCGAACGTGGTGCCCCAGGTCCCCGCGCCCATCACCGCGACCTTCACACCGACCCGCTCCCCGGGCCAGGACCGTCGGCGGCACGGGGGTCGAACCGTTCCGCCGGCGCCCGCTCACCGCGCAGCTCCTCGACCAGCGCCGTCAGCGCGGCCATGATCCGCTCCGTGGCCTCCCGCAGCACCGCCGCGTCGACCTCGCGGCCGCGCAGGTCGTCCAGCGGCACCGGAGGGCCGACGAGCATCCGCAGCGTGGGCCGGGCCCAGAAGCGCGGCAGCCCGACCGTCCGGCCGTGCAGGAACCCCTCGGCTCCCCACTGCCCGACCGGGACGACGGGGCAGCCGGTCGCCAGCGCCAGCCGGGCCGCGCCCGTACGCCCGCGCATCGGCCAGAGGTCCGGGTCGAAGGTGATCGTCCCCTCCGGGTAGACGACCACGGCCTGGCCCGCACCCAGCGCGGCGCGGGCGGCGCCCAGCGCGTCGACCGCGTGGCTCCCGTTCCGCTCGACCGGGATCTGGCCCGCACCGCGGAGCAGCCGACCCACCACCGGCACACCGAACAGCGAGCTCTTGGCCAGGAACCTCGGCCAGCGGCCCGCGTACGCGAGGAACTGCCCCAGGGCGAGCGGGTCGGCGTTGGAGATGTGGTTGGCGACCACGATCACGCCGCCGGAGGCCGGCAGCCGTTCCCGGCTCCGCCAGTCCCGACGGCTGAGGGGCGCGAGCACGAGGTTGAGGGCCTTGACCAGCGGGCGGATCGTCCGGTCGCCCGGCTCGTGGTTGACCACGTCCAGCCGGGGCACGCGGGTCACCCTATGGCGTTGGGTCGCTGTGGGAACATCGGAGCCGCCCATGCCACCCATCTCCGTCTCCGCCGTGACCGCGTGACCGCCGGGTCCGGCGTGGGAGCCGTGGTGGCGCTCAAGACCGGCGAGCACGTCAAGTCCCGGCTGGTCCCGCTGCCGCAGCCGCTGCGGCGGCGGCTGGCCTGGACGATGGCCGTCGACACGCTCTCGGCGCTCGCCCGGGCCGTCGACGCGGTCTGCGTCGTGAGCGACCAGCCCTCCCTGCACCACCGTCTCGTCCGGGCCGGGCTGGCGTCCGTCGAGGTCGTGCCCGAGTCCAACCCGGCCGGGATGAACGAGGCCCTCCGCCAGGGCGCGGACCGGCTGCGCAGCGTCGGGCTGCTCCGGGTGCTGGCCTGCGTGGGTGACCTGCCGGCCCTGCGGCCGGGCTCGCTGGCCCTGGTGCTGGAGGCGGCCTCCGCGTACGAGCGTGCCTACCTGCCCGACGCGACGGGGATCGGCACGACGATGCTGCACGCGGGGGACGGCGTGGCGCTGGCCCCGCACTTCCAGGGACGCTCGGCCGCGGCGCACCACAGCTCCGGGGCGACGGCCCTCACCGACGCGCGACTCGCCGCCCCGGTGCCCGACGCCCGGCGCGACGTCGACACAGAGGTGGACCTCGCGGACGCGACCGGGCTCGGACTGGGCGACGCGACGCGCGCCCTCGTCGACCCCGTCTCGGGCCGGCTGGGCGCGTACGCCGTGGTGACGACGACCGGCGGGACCGGCACCGACCTGCACGCGGTCACCGCCGACGGTGTGCGCGTGGTGCTCCCCGAGGCCGGCCTCGCCGACGGGCTGCAGAGCCTGCGGCCCGGGCAGCGCCTGCACGCCGTGCTGGTCGGCACGACGGTCCTGTCGGCCTGGCTCTGACGGCCCGGCTCTCACGGCCTGGTCTACGGCCTGGCTCCGGGACTACGACTCCCCGGCCACCGAGGCCTTGAGGTCGGTCCCGGGCCGGAAGCGCACGATCGAGGTCGCGTCGGCCTCCTTGCGCTCGCCCGTGCGCGGGTTGCGCACCGTCCGCGCCGGCCGGTCCACCTTCTCGAAGACCCCGAAGCCGGTCACCGAGACCTTCTCCCCCGTCGACACCGTGGAGGTGATCGTCTCGACGACGGCGTTGAGGGCGTGGGCCGCGTCGGACCTGCTCCCCTCGAAGTGCGTCGACAGCTCTTTGATCAGCTCGGCCTTGTTCACTGGTTCCTCCCGAACCGCGCGCAAGGACGAGCTCCGCTCGTTCCCGCAGCCCCACTGCGACGCGCGACGGACACGCTAGGACTTCATCCGGGTTCAAGACAAATGACGCGGGTCGTTTCGTCGCAGGTGAGACGAATGGCACCTCAGGAGGGTGCGGCGATCCTCACCGGCAGGGTCGCCGGCTTGAACGAGGGCCGTGCCGCCTCGTGCGCGTCGATCGCGTCCACCTGGCGCAGCGTCAGGCCGATGTCGTCGAGGCCCTCCAGCAGACGCCACCGGGTGTAGTCGTCGATCTCGAAGTCGGTCTCGAAGCCCGGCGCCGTGATCGTGCGGGCCTGCAGGTCGACGGTGATCGGCGCCTGCGGGTGCTCCTCGACGTAGTCCCACAGCTCCTCGACGACCTTCTGGTCGATCCGCGCGACGAGCAGGCCCGCCTTGCCGGCGTTGCTGCGGAAGATGTCGCCGAACCTCGCGCCGACGACGACCCGGAAGCCGTAGTTCTGCAGCGCCCAGACGGCGTGCTCGCGCGACGAGCCCGTGCCGAAGTCGGGGCCCGGCACGATGATCGTGGCGCCCGCGTACTGCGGCGCGTTGAGCACGAAGTCGGGGTCCTTGCGCCAGGCCGCGAACAGCCCGTCCTCGAAGCCGGTCTTGGTCACCCGCTTGAGGTAGACGGCGGGGATGATCTGGTCGGTGTCGACGTTGCTGCGCCGCAGCGGCAGGGCGGTCCCGGTGTGGGTGGTGAAGGCGTCCATCTCGGTGTCTCTGTCCTGTCTCAGCGGGCGCCGACGAGGTCGGCTGCCCCGGTGTCGGCGCTGGGGTCGAGGTCGGCGGGCGAGCTCAGCGTCCCGCGGACGGCGGTGGCCGCCGCGACGAGCGGGCTGACCAGGTGCGTACGCCCGCCCTTGCCCTGGCGGCCCTCGAAGTTGCGGTTGGAGGTCGAGGCGGAACGCTCGCCCGGGGCCAGCTGGTCGGGGTTCATGCCCAGGCACATCGAGCACCCGGCGGCGCGCCACTCGGCGCCGGCCTCCTTGAAGACGACGTCCAGGCCCTCGGACTCGGCCTGCAGCCGGACCCGGGCCGAGCCCGGCACGACGAGCATCCGCACGGAGTCGGCCACGTGGTGGCCCTCGATCACGGCGGCCGCGGCCCGCAGGTCCTCGATCCGGCCGTTGGTGCAGGACCCGAGGAACACCGTGTCGACGGCGACCTCCCGCATCGGGGTGCCCGGCAGCAGGGCCATGTACTCGAGCGCCTTCGTCGCGGCGACCCGGTCGCTCGCCTCGAAGAACGTCTCCGGGTCCGGCACGCTGGCGCCCAGCGGGACGCCCTGGCCCGGGTTGGTCCCCCAGGTCACGAACGGCGTCAGCGCGCTGGCGTCGAGGTCGACCTCGACGTCGAACACGGCGTCCGGGTCGCTCTTCAGCGTCGACCAGTAGGCGACCGCCGCGTCCCAGTCCGCGCCGGTCGGCGCGTGCGGACGACCCTGCAGGTAGGCGAACGTCTTGTCGTCGGGCGCCATCAGACCGGCCTTGGCGCCCCACTCGATGCTCATGTTGCAGATCGTCATGCGGCCCTCCATGGAGAGCGCCTCGATGGCCGACCCGCGGTACTCGACGATGTAGCCCTGGCCGCCGCCGGTGCCGACCTTGGCGATCAGCGCCAGGACGATGTCCTTGGCCGTGACGCCGGGCGGCAGCTCGCCGTCGACGTTCACCGCCATGGTCTGCGGCTTCGCCTGCATGAGGGTCTGGGTGGCCAGCACGTGCTCCACCTCCGAGGTGCCGATGCCGAAGGCGATCGAGCCGAACGCGCCGTGCGTCGAGGTGTGGGAGTCGCCGCACACGATGGTCAGGCCCGGCTGGGTGAGGCCGAGCTGCGGGCCGATGATGTGGACGATGCCCTGGTCGAGGTCGCCGAGGCTGTGGATCCGGACGCCGAACTCCGCGGCGTTGTTCCGCAGCGTGTCGACCTGCGTGCGCGACACGGGGTCCGCGATCGGCTGGTCGATGTTCAGCGTCGGCGTGTTGTGGTCCTCGGTCGCGAGCGTGAGGTCGGGGCGGCGTACCGGCCGGCCGGCCTGGCGCAGGCCGTCGAACGCCTGCGGGCTCGTGACCTCGTGCACCAGGTGCAGGTCGATGTAGAGCAGGTCCGGCTCGCCCTCGTTCGAGCGGACGACGTGGTCGTCCCAGACCTTCTCGCTCAGCGTTCTACCCATGACCGACGGCTCCTCGTGTGCTGCTGGCTCTCGTCGAGAGCGGATGCGTAGGGGTCCGGTGCGCGTACGCCGAACCCGTCCGTGACTCTCGTCCTGGCGCTGCCCGTCGGGTTTGCGTTCCAGCATCCGAGACGGCAGTATCAAGGCATGGACAACTCTAGCGGTGTCGGCGTGCTGGACAAAGCCGCCATGGTGCTCGGCGCGCTGGAGACCGGCCCGACCACCCTGGCCGGCCTGGTGTCGGCCACCGGGCTCGCTCGCCCGACCGCCCACCGCCTCGCCGTGGCCCTCGAGCACCACCGCCTCGTGAGCCGTGACCTGCAGGGCCGTTTCGTGCTCGGGCCCCGCCTGGGCGAGCTCGCCTCGGCCGCCGGCGAGGACCGCCTGCTGGCCACCGCCGGACCGGTGCTCGCCCGGCTGCGCGACATCACCGGCGAGTCGGCGCAGATGTTCCGCCGCCAGGGCGACTTCCGCGTCTGCGTCGCCACCGCGGAGCGCATGTCCGGCCTGCGCGACAGCGTCCCGGTCGGCACCCAGCTGACCATGCAGGCCGGTTCCGCCGCCCAGGTGCTGCTCGCCTGGGAGGAGCCGGACCGCATGCAGCGCGGTCTGCGCGGCAGCCGCTACTCCGCCGTGGCGCTCGCCGCCGTACGCCGTCGCGGCTGGGCCCACTCGGTCGGCGAGCGCGAGGCCGGCGTCGCGTCGGTGTCGGCCCCCGTCCGCTCGCCCTCCGGCAAGGTCATCGCCGCGGTCAGCGTCTCCGGCCCGATCGAACGCCTCTCCCGCCAGCCCGGCCGGCTGCACGCCCCCGCCGTCATCGCCGCCGCCGAACGCCTCAGCGACGTCCTGCGCCGGAGCGGCTCCGAGGGCTGAGCTCCGCTTCGCCGGCTCCGCGCAGCAAGCCGCGTACGAGGAAACGCTGACTCCCGACCACCGATCCTCCGATCGGGCTGTCGGGAGTCAGCGTTTTCTTGCACCGGGGGCGGTGCGGGGCGCGGGGGTGTGGCCTGGGGGTGTGGGGTGAGGGTCGGGGTGGGGCTCTAGTTCACCGGGCTCGCGTCCAGGGTCACCGTGGCGGACTGGGACTGGCCGTCGGCCGTGGTCCAGGTGACCTTCACGCGGTCGCCCGGGTTCATCGTCGACAGGGCCTTGGTCAGGCCGGCCGCGTCGGTCACCGTCGTCGAGCCGACCCCGGTGATCGTGTCGCCCGCGGCGAGGCCGGCGTCGTCGGCCGCGTCGCCCTCCACCACGCCCGCGATCGTCGCGCCGGACGCGCTGCTCGTGTCGTCCCCCGCCCCGTAGCCGTACCCGTAGCCCGAGTCGCTGACCGCGCTGGTCGCGACCTGCACCCCGAGGAACGCGGCCGCGCCGATCCGGACGGCCGAGGTCTCGTCCCCGCTGCGGATCTGCGTGACGACCGCGAGCGCGGTCTCGATCGGGACCGCGTAGCCGTCGATGTCCTGACCGCTCGAGGCCGCG
Source organism: uncultured Friedmanniella sp. (assembly GCA_964251895.1). Taxonomy (GTDB): domain Bacteria; phylum Actinomycetota; class Actinomycetes; order Propionibacteriales; family Propionibacteriaceae; genus Microlunatus. The sequence continues at coordinate 30,945 of CAXULL010000015.1, read as the reverse complement.
GTGTCGATGCCGACGACCTCGCCCTCGGCGTCGAGCAGCGGCCCGCCCGAGTCGCCCGCGACGACGTCGGCGCTGGTCTCGATCATCTTCGTCAGCTTCTCCCCCGCCACCGTGTCCTCGGACTGGGTGGTGATCGAGGCCGACAGGTCGGTCACGTCGCCGTCGGCAGCGGTCAGCGTGCCCGTGCCGCCGGCGTTCCCGACGGCCGTGACGTCGTCGCCGGTCTCGAGCGTGTCGTCGTCGATCTTCGCCACCGTGAGCCCGCTCGCGTCCTTCAGCTGCAGCAGGGCCACGTCCGCGCTCTGGTCCACCCCGACGACGGAGGCCGTGTACGCCTTCCCGGTGCCCGCCCCGTCGCCCGGCAGAGTGACCTTCACGCTGGTCGAGGACTCGACCACGTGGTAGTTCGTCAGGACCTCCCCGTCCGAAGTCAGGACGATGCCCGTGCCGGCCGCCTCCCCGTCGGCCAGGACCGTGGTGACCAGCGCGACGCCCGTCGACTCCGCGGAAGTCGCCGGAGCCGAGTCGACGGTGCTGCTCTGGGTGCTCGACGCTGATCCCCCGCCGTAGCCGTAGCCGCCCGCGCCGGACCCGCCCCAGCCACCCGACCCGCGGCCCGTCGACCAGTCCACGAGGTTCGCGGTCGTCGCCGAGGCCGTGGCCGGCGCGGAGAGACCCAGCACCGCGGTCAGCAGGCCACCCGCCAGGACCGTGGCCCCCAGCGAGCGTGCGGGCCGGTGACGCGCTCGGCCGTCGAGCGCTGCCGGGGTGTCGGTCGGGTCGCGGTGCAGGGGCGTCGTGGTCATGGGACCTACGACACCGGCGCCGACCGTGGGGCGCCTCTGCTGCGGCTGAGGCTCGGCTGTGAACCATGGCTGTGAACCATGGCGGGGAACCATGCCGGGGAACCGGGGCGAGGTCCGTCCGAGGTCGCGGCCGCCGCCCCGTTAGGTTGTGCGCGTGCCCACCCTCCCTCCGCCCACGCCGGCGCTGCACCTGGCCGCACGGGTGGAGAACCGCTTCACCCGCTGGCGGACCGGCCGGGCGCGGGCGAACGGCTTCACGCCGCTGGTCATCCCCTACACCGGCTACGGCGGCGACGGGTGGATGCGGGTGCTCGGCCGGGTCCTGCTGAACAAGGGGACGCACCGCCTCACCGGCGAGCCCGCGGGAGCGCGGGGGTGGCGCAGCTTCACCAGCGTCCCGGTGCAGCACGCCACGGTCGAGGTCGAGGTCGAGGGGGTGACGAACGAGATCACCACCGACCGCTCGGGGCTGCTCGACGCCGTCGTCCGGGTCGACCTCCGACCGGGCTGGCACCAGGTCGAGTTCCGGGTGGAGAGCTCGGCGCCCTCGTACGGGCGGGTGTTCGTCGTCGACCCCGCGGCGCGCTTCGGGCTGCTGTCCGACATCGACGACACCGTCATGATGACCGCGCTCCCCCGCCCGCTGCTGGCGGCCTGGCACACGTTCGTCGTGAACGAGCACGCCCGGACGACCACGCCCGGCATGCCCGTCCTGTACGAGCGGCTGACGGACGCGCACGCCGGTGCGCCCGTGCTCTACCTCTCCACCGGCGCCTGGAACGTGGCACCCACGCTCACCCGGTTCCTGTCGCGCAACCTCTACCCGGCCGGCGCGCTGCTGCTGACGGACTGGGGCCCGACGCCGGACGCCTGGTTCCGCGACGGGACCAAGCACAAGCGCGACACCCTCGACCGGCTCGCGCAGGAGTTCCCGCACATCCGCTGGCTGCTGGTCGGCGACGACGGTCAGCACGACCCCGAGACGTACGCGCGGTTCTGCGCCGAGCACCCCGACCAGGTGCTGGCCGTCTGCATCCGCCAGCTCACCCCGGGCGAGGCGGTGCTGGCCGGCAGCGGCAACCGCTCCCACGCGCGGCGCGACGGCAGCGACCTGCCCTGGTTCTACGCGTACGACGGGGCGGGGCTGGCCGAGCAGCTCGAGGACGCGGGGCTGCTCGCGAGCTCGGTCCAGCAGCCCGAGGTGGAGTCCTGACCGTCAGGCGTCGTCCTCGGCCAGCATCGAGCTGAGCAGGACCTTCTGCACCAGCTTCTGGGCGGCGAGCGCGTCGTGACCCGCCTGGGCCACCGCGAGCGCCTCCTCGTCCAGCGCGTCGAGCGCGCGGTGGATCGCCTTGAGGAACGTGATGGCCTGCTTCGCCGCCTGCACCGAGTCCTCGCGGAAGGGGAACTGGTCGAGCTGCCACACGCCCTCCCAGCCGTTGCGGCGCAGGGTGTGGAAGAACTCGAACGTCTCCACCAGGTGCACCGAGCCGACGACCATGTCGTCGTCCCAGCCGCGGAAGTTGTCGTTGACGTCGATCGCGAACAGCCTGCCCGCGTCGATGCAGAGCTGCGCCGCGTCGGCCGGGGTCTCCAGGCCGTACAGCGAGTGGCCGAAGTCGAGCAGCACGCCGAGGTTGTCGCACCCGACCTGCTGGATGGCCAGCAGCGTCCGCGCGGCGTTCGGGAAGATGATCTTGTTGCGCGGCTCGCGCGGCTTGTACTCGATCACGAACCTGATCTCCGGGTGCGCGCTGCACAGCTCACGCAGGGCGTCGACCGCGTTCGTCCACACGTCGTGGTAGTTCACCTGGAACGGGTAGTCCCAGCCGTCCTGGCCGAACCAGAGCTTGACGTAGTCGCAGCCCAGCTCCAGGGCCAGCTCGGTCGCCTCGTGCAGCAGCGCGAGGGCCTGGGCGCGGACCGCCGGGTCGGGGTTGGTGATCGAGCCCTTGATGAAGTCGCGGTTGTAGATCTCCGGCGTGATCGCGACCGCCCGCAGGTGGTTGCGCGCCAGCGCCTCGCGGACGTCGTCGAGGGTCCCGTCGAAGCCGGCGAACGGCCAGTTCAGGTCGACCACCGAGAGGTCGCCGACGGCACCCGCCAGGTCGATCTGCTCCAGCAGGCCGACCGGGTCGCCGTAGCCCTCGGTGGCGTACCGGTCCACGTAGGTCGCGAAGTGCCAGATGCCGGCACCGAAGACCGGGAGGTCGCTCATGGTCGATGGCTCCGTTCGCGCGTGCACCAGGGCCGCCGGAGACCGTCGTCACCCTCGACGGGAGACGGCGGCGTCTGACGTTGATTCAGCACCGTATGGTCTTGCAGCAGGGCGGCGCAAGCGAGCGGCGCTCACGAGGAGGGCCCGCATGAGCGCACCCACGCACCCCGCGTCCCGTGCCGTCCCCGACGGCCAGCTGCGCCTGATCGCCAAAGTCGCCCGCATGTACCACGAGCGCGGCATCCGCCAGGTCGACATCGCCGAGACCCTGCACCTGTCGCAGGCCCGGGTGTCCCGCCTGCTCAAGCGCGCCCACGAGCTGGGGATCGTCCGCACGGTCGTGCTCGTGCCGCAGGACATCCACACCGAGCTCGAGGAGGCGCTCGAGGAGCGCTACCCGCTCGCCGAGGCCGTCGTGGTCGAGGTGGAGGGTGGGGACGCCGACATCCTGGCCGGCCTCGGGTCCGCCGGCGCCACCTACCTGGAGTCGACCCTGACCGGGGGCGAGCGGATCGGGATCTCGCCCTGGAGCCAGACGCTGCTGTCGGTGGTGGACCGCATGCGCCCGCTCCGGCTGGCGGGGGCCGACAACGTGGTTCAGCTGATCGGGGGTCTCGGCGCGCACTCCGCCCAGGCCCGGGCCAACCGGCTCCTCGGCGACCTCGCGCAGCTCATCGGCGCGAACGCCACCTTCGTCGCCGCGCCCGGGCTGGTGGCGAACCGCTCGGTGCGCGACAGCCTGCTGGGCGAGCCCGCGATGCAGGCCATCTCGAGCGAGTGGGACTCCCTGACGATGTGCCTCGTCGGCATCGGGAGCCTGCCCCCGTCAGAGTTCCTGCGAGCCAGCGGCAACGCGGTCGACACCGAGGACCAGGCCGCGCTGGTCGCCGCGGGCGCCGTCGGCGACGTCTGCCACCGCTTCTTCGACGCGAGCGGGTCGTCGGTGTCGACCGCGCTGGACGCGCGCGTGGTCGGGATCAGCGCGGACGCGCTGCGGGCCGTCCCGCGCCGGATCGGGATCTCCGGCGGTCCGAGCAAGACCGAAGCCGTCCGCGCCGCCGTCACCGGGGGCTGGGTGAACGTGCTCGTCACCGACGTCGGGACGGCCCGCCGCCTCCTCGACCAGCCCGCCTGACCCGGCCGGACCGGGCGCGGGAACGACGTCCGCGTCAGAGCTGGTCGATCACGACCTCGCGGTGCTGCTCGGCCGAGCGGTAGGCCGCCTCCACGATGCTCGAGCGGGTCAGCAGGTGCTCGCCGTGCTGGTCCGCCCACGACGCGGAACGCACCTTGGCCACGAAGTCGTCGACCGCCTCGGCGTGGTGGCCGTCCGCCGGCAGCGCCGGGGTGAGCTCGGCCGGGAAGCCCTTGAGGTCGGTGAGCACCGTGAGGGAGGGCAGGTTCCACGCCTCCGGCGACCCGAGCACGGCGCCACCCTCCGAGCCGTAGAGCACCACGTAGAGCTGGTCGCGCTCGATGTAGGAGGCCCAGCTCGCCTCGAGCAGCAGCGTCGCTCCGCCCGAGAGCCGGACGAACGCGGTCGACAGGTCCTCCACCTCGTACGCGCCGGGCCCGTCCGCGCGGGCGCCCACGCGGGCGGCGCTCGACCCGCCGCGGCCCCGCGGGCCGAACTCGGCGTACGTCGCGGCGCTCACGGCCTCGGCGGCCGGCTCCCCCATGAGGTGCAGGGCCATGTCCAGCATGTGCACCCCGATGTCCATCAGCGGACCGCCGCCCGCGAGCGACTTCTGCGTGAACCAGGTCCCCAGGCCGGGGATCCCGCTGCGCCGCAGCCAGCCGGCCTTGGCGTAGTAGATCTCGCCCAGCAGCCCGTCGTCGATGACCTGCTTGAGCATCTTGACGTCGCCGCGGCGTCGGTGGTTGAACGAGACGTCGAGGACGCGGTCGTTGGCCTGCGCGGCCGCGACCATGGCCGCGGCACGCTCGACGCTCTCGGCGAGCGGCTTCTCCGACAGCACGTGCACGCCCGCCGCGAGGGCCGCGATCGCGACCGGGGCGTGCAGCGCGGTCGGGGTCGCGATGCTGATCACGTCGAGGTCGGCGGCGTCGATCATCTCCTGGTAGCCGCGGAACAACCCCGACTCCGGCAGCCCGTAGAGCTCGCCGAGGTCGCGGCGCGGGCCGTCCTCCAGGCCGGCGATGGCCACGAGCTCGACGTCGGGGTGGAGCGCGTACGCGTCCATGTGCTGCCGGCCGGCCCAGCCGAAGCCGACGACCCCGGCACGCAACCGGCCGTTGCGCTCTGTGACGACGTCGCTCATCGTGCGGCCTCCTCGTTCAGCCGGGCGCCGACCAGGTCGGGCACCTTCATGTTCACCAGGCCGGGGGCCTCGCGTCCGCTGCGCTGCTCCGGCGCCGCCCAGCGCACGGCGTTCGCCAGCACGCGCTGGATGTCGGGGTGGTGGTAGACGGGGAAGTCCTGGTCGCCGGGCGAGAAGTAGAAGACGCGGCCGCGGCCCCGGCGAAACGTGGCGCCCGACCGGAACACCTCCCCGCCGGTGAAGGTCGACAGGAAGACGAGCTCGTCCGGCGCCGGGATGTCGAAGTACTCGCCGTACATCTCCTGCTGGGGGATCCGGATGGGGTGCGGCACGCCCTCGGCGATCGGGTGCCCGGGAGCCACCGTCCACACCAGCTCGGCGTCGTCGGCGCTGCGCCAGGCCAGCGAGCACGACGTCCCCATCAGCCGCTTGAAGATCTTGGAGAAGTGCCCGGAGTGGAGCACGAGCAGGCCCATCCCGGCGAGGACCCGGTCGTGGACCCGCTGCACCACGGCGTCGTCGACGTCGGCGTGGCGCATGTGGGCCCACCAGGTGAGGACGTCGGTCTGCTCGAGCACCTCCTCGCTGAGGCCGTGCTCCGGCTGGTCCAGCGTGGCGGTGCGGGTGGTCACCTGCTCGCCCAGCTGGTCGGTCAGCCCGCGGGCGATGGCGCCGTGGATCCCCTCGGGATAGCGCTGCGCCATCGCGGCACCGTCACGCTCGCTGGTCTCGTGGAAGTTCTCGTTCCACACGGTCACTCTGATCGGGGCGTTCATGGCTCCATGCTGCCAAGGGGATGCAATCGCTTGCATCCGGGTTCGGATCGTGGCGCGGAGGGGCCGTGCTGGCCCCCCGCGCGGCTCAGAGCTGGAGCTCGAACGGCAGCCGCGGGCTCTCGCCCACGGGCTCCGGCGTCACCCGGATCACGGCGCCGACGGAGCTCGGCCGCGTCGCCGGCAGGACGACGTCGAGGCTGTCCGGCCCCTGGTGCCACTCGACCTCGCCGTCGTGACCCAGCAGCTCCACCGCGTGCACCGGCCGGTCCAGGCGGCCCGCGGCGGTGCCGAACGCCTCGATCCGGGCGATCCCGTCGGCCGGCCAGTCCAGCAGCGTCGCGTACACACGGGTGTTGCCGTAGCGCTCCTGGGCGGTGAAGCGGACGTCGCGCGCCGTGAAGCGCCGCTCCTCCGCGTCGATGAACGACCCCTCGACCTCCACGGTCGGTCCTTCGGAGGGCACGACCCACGGGCGGGACCCGTACACCGCCTGGCCGTTCACCTGCAGCCAGTCCCCGAGCCCGACGAGCAGCTCGCGCTCCGCCTCGGCGATCGTGCCGTCGGACTTCGGCCCGATGTTGAGCAGCAGCACACCGTTCTTGGCCACGACGTCGACGAGCTCGGCGACCAGCTCGGGCAGGGTCTTGTAGCGGTGGTCGGGGATCCAGCTCCACGACGTGCGGGCGATCGAGGTGTCGTTCTGCCAGACGCTCGGGTGCGTGGCGGCCATCGCCCCCCGCTCGAGGTCGAGCACGGCGGTGCCCTCGGCGAACGCGTCCCACTTGTACTGGATGACGACCTCGCGGCCCCACTGCGCCGCCACGTCGTAGTAGTACGCGGCCAGCTTGCGCAGCCACGGCTTGAAGACGGGCTGCTCGATCCACCAGTCGAACCACAGCACCTGGGGCCGGTAGCGGTCGATCAGCTCGACGGTGCGCAGGAACCAGTCGATGAGGTACTGCTCGTTCGGCGCGAGCTCCTCGCGCTGGGCGGGACCGTAGAAGTCGCTGAAGGCCGGGTCGGTCACGTCGGAGGGGAAGGCGGTCCCGCCGTTCATGAAGAACCAGTGCTCGGCGCGGTGGGACGACACCCCGAGCACCAGCCAACGGTCCCGGACCGCGGCCGCGAGCTCGCCCACGACGTCGCGGTGCGGGCCGATCGTCGTGGTGCTCCACCGGGAGCGGTCGGTCGCGTACATCGCGTACCCGTCGTGGTGCTCCGCGACGGGGACGACGAACTGCGCGCCCGCCTGCCGGAACAGACCCGCCCAGTCCACCGGGTCCCAGTGCTCCGCGGTGAAGCGGGGCAGGAAGTCCTTGTAGCCGAAGTCCGTCTGGTCGCCGTAGGTCGCGCGGTGGTGCTCGAACTCGGGGCTGCCCTGGACGTACATGTTCCGCGCGTACCACTCGTTGCCGAAGGCCGGGACCGTGTACGCGCCCCAGTGCAGGAAGATGCCGAGCTTGGCGTCGCGGAACCAGTCGGGGACCGTGTACGCCGACAGCGACTCCCAGGTCTCGTCGTACGGGCCGGCCGCGATGACGGCCTGCACCCGGGCGAGCTCGGCCACGTCGTCCAGCGGCTCGACCCGGTCGGGCCAGGTGGTGACAGGGACGTCAGGCTGCTTGGAGACATCGGACATGTGGGTCACCGCTTTCACGTCGCGGTGGGGCGTCGGGCTCGTGCAGGAGGGCCGAACGGCCGAGACGCCCCGACCGATCACTGGATCAGGAACCCCAGCAGGATGCCAGACATCAGATGTCTGACCGCGGTCGGGTCCGTCGCGACGGAGTCGTCCGCCTGCTCGGCACGAGGCTCACCCCGACCGGCCCGGCCGATCCGGACGCAGAGGGTCCGCGGGGTCGACCTCGTACGCGTGTACAACGTTATAGAGTCCCGTGCTGAGGTGGCGGAAGGAGACGCATGACGCCGACCATCCACGACGTCGCCCGGCTCGCCGAGGTGTCGATCAAGACGGTCTCGAACGTCATGAACGACTACCCGCACATCCGCCCGGCGACCAAGCAGCGGGTCCTCGACGCGATCGCGACGCTCGACTACCAGCCGAACCTCACCGCGCGCGGGCTCCGCTCCGGCAAGACCGGCCTGGTGAGCCTGATCATCCCCGACCTCCGCAACGCCTACTTCGCCGAGCTCGCCGACATCGTCGTGCGGGCGGCGGAGGCGCAGGGGCTGTCGGTGATGATCTCCCAGTCGAACGGGAACCGCGAGCGCGAGCTCAGCCTGATCCTCGGACCGCGGATGCAGATGGTCGACGGGATCCTCTTCAGCGCGCTGGGCCTGAGCGCGGCCGACAACGACCTGCTGGCCCGCATCAAGACCCCGATGGTGCTGCTCGGCGAGCGCATCCTCGACGGTCCCAAGGACCACGTGACGATGAGCAACGTCGAGGGGTCGCAGGCGGCGACGGAGCACCTGCTGTCGCTCGGCCGGCGGCGCCTGGTCGCCTTCGGCGCCGACGAGGCGCAGGGCACGGGCTCGGCGCACCTGCGGCTCGCGGGGTACCGGCGTGCGCTCGCGGCCGCCGGGATCGCCGAGGACCCCGACCTCGTCGTCGACGTCGTCGGCTGGTACCGCAGCACCGGCGCGGAGAGCATGCGCCGCTTCCTGGAGCGTGGGATCGCGTTCGACGGCGTCGTGGCCTTCAACGACCTGATCGCCCTGGGTGCCCTGCGGGTGATGCAGGAGGCCGGGCTGCGGATCCCCACCGACGTGGCCGTCATCGGCTTCGACGACGTCGACGAGACCCGCTACACGCTGCCCACCCTCTCGACCATCGACCCGGGCCGCGACGAGATCGTCCAGGTCGCGCTGCGCTACCTGACCGAGCGCATCGACGGGTCCGCGGCCGGTCTGCCCGCCCGCGACCACCTGACCGCGTTCCGCGTCCTGCAGCGCGAGTCCACGACACCCGAATAGTTACGGACGGGTGCTTGACACCACCCCGCTCTGCTCGCATGATCCTTCTACAACGTTTCCCTATAACGTTGTAAACGGGCGGTTCCCACCGCCCGGGCCGGTCGACGACGATCTGCGCTCGGACGCCTCGTGCGCCACGAGGACGACGTCGAGACCGGTGATGCTCCACCGACGACGAAGTCCACGCAGCACGAAGGGAACCCACATGCGGAAGTCCATCCTCGCCGGAGCCTCGGGCATCGCCCTGGTCCTGGCGCTCTCGGCCTGCGCCACGAGCGCCAACAACTCGGGCGGCGGTGGGGGCGGCGGCGCTCCGTCGGCCGAGGAGTCGGGCACGAGCCCCAAGCTGACCGACTGCACCAACAAGATGAAGAACGACGCACCCCAGGTGTCGGTCTGGGGCTGGTACCCCAACATGGCCGCCGTCGTCGACAACTTCAACACCGCGCACACCGACGTCCAGATCTGCTGGAACAACGTCGGCCAGGGCCAGGACGAGTACACCAAGGTCCAGACGGCCATCTCGGCCAAGAAGGGCCTGCCCGACGTCGTCATGCTCGAGGCCGACCACCTGTCGAGCTACTCGATCCAGGACGCGCTCGTCGATCTCGTGCCCTACGGCGCGAACGACGTCAAGGGCAACTTCAGCGAAGGAGCCTGGAAGGACGTCTCCTCCGGCGACAAGGTCTACGCGGTCCCGGTCGACGGCGGCCCGATGGGCCTGATCTACCGCACCGACGTCTTCAAGAAGTACGGGGTCACCCCGCCGAAGACCTGGGCCGAGTTCGCCGACAGCGCGGCCAAGGTCAAGGCCGCCGGCGGGCCGCTCTTCGGTGACCTCGGCTCGAACGTCCCCGCGGCGTTCATGGCCCTGCAGATCCAGAAGGGCGCGGTGCCGTTCGGCTACGACCCGGCCAACCCGCAGGCGCTGACGGTCAAGCTCAACGACCAGCCCTCGAAGGACGTGCTCAACTACTGGGCCGACCTGTCGAACAAGGGCCTGGTGGGCAAGCAGGACCAGTTCACGACCGACTACATCTCCGGCGTGGTCGGCGGCAAGTACGCGACCTACACCTCCGCCGCGTGGGCGCCCGGCTACCTGACCGGCGCGGGTGTCGGCAAGGGCGACTCGAAGGGCGTCTGGGGGGTCGCCCCGCTGCCGCAGTGGGACGAGGCCAACCCCGTCTCGGTGAACTGGGGCGGCTCGGCCTTCGCGGTCACCACCCAGGCCACCGACAAGAAGCTCGCGGCCCTCGTGGCCAAGGGCATCTACGCCGACCCGGCCTCGCTCGAGGACGGCTGGAAGAAGCAGGTCATCTTCCCGCTCAACAAGAGCGTCCTCGACTCCTCCGAGTTCGCCGAGAACAAGACCGACTTCTTCAGCGGCCAGCAGGCCAACAAGGAGGTCTACCTCCCGGCCGAGAACGCGTACAAGGGCGTGGTCTACGCCCCGATCACCACCTACTACTACGCGCAGTTCCAGGCCGAGCTGGCCAAGATCAACTCCGGCAAGGTGACCGGCGACCAGGCGGCCGACGAGCTCCAGGCCAACATCGTCAAGTACGCCGAGAGCCAGGGCTTCAAGGTCACGCAGTAGCACCAGACGTCCGCGCCGGTCCCGGGGCCACCGTGCCCCGGGACCGGCACCCTCTCGAGAAGGAGCCGCAGGCATGGCCAACGCCACCGCCGTCGACGCCGCGTCGACGGCCTCGCCCCACCGGGCCCGTCCGGGCTCAGGACGTCGCGGTCTGAACGAGCGCAAGCGCTCGCGCACCGGGTTGCTGTTCGTCCTCCCGTTCGCCCTGGTCTTCCTCGCCTTCCTGGTCGCTCCCCTGCTGTACGCGTTCTACCTGAGCCTCTACAGCAAGGGCCTGGCCACCGGCGTCGTCTTCGCCGGGGTGAAGAACTACACGACGGCGTTCACCGACCCGTCCTTCCTCAAGGGCGTCTGGTTCGTCGTGCGCTTCGCCCTCGTGCTGATCCCGGTGCAGATGATCGTCTCGCTCGCGCTGGCCCTGGTGCTCGACAGCCTGACGACGCGGTTCTCCCGGTTCGCCCGGCTGATGATCTTCCTGCCGTACGCGATCCCGGCCGTGATCGGCGCGCTGATGTGGGGCTTCCTCTACAGCCCCACGTTCGGTCCGATGCAGCAGATCGCCAACATCTTCGGCGCCCAGGCGCCCTTCCTGCTCGACCCCGGTCACGTGTTCGGCGGACTGATGAACGTCGTCACCTGGCAGTGGGCCGGCTACTACATGATCATCATCTTCGCGGCGCTGCGGGGCATCGACTCCTCGATCTACGAGGCCGCCCGGATCGACGGGGCGAGCGCCTGGCAGATCGCGGTCCGGGTCAAGGTGCCGATGATCAGCTCGGCGCTGCTGCTCATCCTGGTGTTCGCCCTGATCGGCACCCTGCAGTTCTTCACCGAGCCCCAGGCGCTGCGGCTGGTGTCCAACGGCACGATCACGCCGGACTTCACGCCGAACATCTACGCCTTCAGCCAGGCCTTCGCGTACGCCAACTTCAACTACGCCTCGGCCATCAGCTTCTCGCTCGGCATCGTCGTCTTCATCGCGGTGTACATCTTCCTGTTCCTCACTCGCAAGCGCGGGAGCATCGCATGACGACCACGGCACCGACCGCAGCCCTGAGCGGCACCACCGAACCGGCCCGCTCCCGCGTCGCCTCGGCGCGCGGGCCCCACCAGCGAACGTTCCTGCCCCACGTGTTCCTGGCGATCCTGATCATCTACTTCCTGGTCCCGCTGTGGTGGCTGTTCGTGGCCAGCACCAAGGACGCGCAGGGTCTGTTCGGTGGTGCGCACGGGGCGCTCTGGTTCGACTCCCGGTTCACGCTGGGCTCGAACCTGCGCGACCTCGTCACCTACAACGACGGCATCTACCTGCGCTGGATCGGCAACTCGCTGCTCTACGCCGTCACCGGCGGCCTCGGCGCCACCGTGCTCGCGGTCCTGGCCGGCTACGGCTTCGCCAAGTTCCGCTTCGCGGGCCGCCGGGTGATGCTCGCGCTGCTGCTCGGCTCGGTGATGGTCCCGCTGACGGCCCTGGTCATCCCGACCTTCGTGCTGTTCAGCAACCTCAACCTGACCGACTCGATCTGGGCCGTCATCCTGCCGTCGCTGCTCAACCCGTTCGGGGTCTACCTGATGCAGGTGTACGCGACCGACGCCGTGCCGGACGAGCTGCTCGACGCGGCCCGCGTCGACGGCGCCGGCGAGGTCGCGACGTTCCTGCGGGTGGCGTTCCCGCTGCTGCGGCCCGCCGTCGTGACGGTGCTCCTGCTGTCGGTGGTCGGCACCTGGAACAACTACTTCCTGCCGCTAGCCATGCTCGCCAACACCAGGCTGTTCCCGATCACGGTGGGGCTCGGCCTGTGGGTGGGTCAGGCCTCGGGGAACAACGGCGGCGGCACCTCGCTGTGGAACCTGATCATCATCGGCTCGCTGGTCTCGGTCATCCCGCTCGTGATCGCCTTCCTGTCCCTCCAGAAGTACTGGCAGGGCGGGCTCTCCCTCGGCGCGCTCAAGTAGCCGTCCGGCCCCCTCTCCACCTCCTCGCACCTCACCTCGACGCTCAAGAAGGAACAGCCATGCCCTCAGCGGAGCTCACGCTCGACCCGCACTTCACCGTCGGTCGGGTGAACCGACGCCTCTTCGGTTCCTTCGTCGAGCACCTCGGTCGCTGCGTCTACGACGGGATCTACGAGCCCGGCCACCCGAGCGCCGACGCGGAGGGCTTCCGCGCCGACGTGATGGAGCTGGTCCGTGAGCTCGGCGTCTCCGCGATCCGCTACCCGGGCGGCAACTTCGTCTCCGGCTTCCGCTGGGAGGACTCCGTCGGGCCGCGCGCCGAGCGCCCGGCCCGCCTCGACCTGGCCTGGCACTCGCTGGAGGGCAACGAGGTCGGCCTCGACGAGTTCGCGGGCTGGGTGGACAAGGTCGGCAGCGAGCTGATGTACGCGGTCAACCTCGGCACCCGCGGCGTGCTGGAGGCCGTCGACGTGCTCGAGTACGCCAACATCCGGTCGGGCACGGCGCTGTCGGACGCACGGATCAAGAACGGGACGGTCGACCCGCACCGCATCAGGATGTGGTGCCTCGGCAACGAGATGGACGGCCCCTGGCAGCTGGGTCACCGCAACGCCGAGGACTACGGCAAGATCGCGTCGCAGACCGCCAAGGCGATGCGCCAGCTCGACCCCGACCTCGAGCTCGTGGTGTGCGGGAGCTCGAACGCGCAGATGCCGACCTTCGGCTCGTGGGAGCACACCGTGCTGCGCCACACCTACGACGACGTCGACTACATCTCCTGCCACGCCTACTACGAGGAGCGCGGCGGTGACGCGGCCAGCTTCCTCGCCGTCGCGACGAACATGGACCACTTCATCGAGTCGGTCGTGGCCACCGCCGACACGGTGCGGGCCGAGCTCGGGCGGACGAAGCGGATCAACATCTCCTTCGACGAGTGGAACGTCTGGTACAACACCCGCTACCACTCCGAGCAGCAGATCACCGACATCGAGCGGTGGCCGACCGCGCCGCGGCTGCTGGAGGACGCCTACTCGGTGATCGACGCGGTCGTCGTCGGCAACCTGCTGATCTCGCTGCTCAAGCACGCGGACCGCGTGACCGCCGCCTCGCTCGCGCAGCTGGTCAACGTCATCGCCCCGATCATGACCGAGCCGGGCGGGCCGGCCTGGCGCCAGACCACGTTCTTCCCGTTCGCGATCACGTCGCGGCTGGCCGTCGGGGACGCGCTCGAGGTCCGGCTCACCTCGGAGACGTACCCCACGGCCCTGTACGGCGAGGTCCCCCTCGTCGACGCCGTCGCGACCCACGACGCGGAGACCGGCAGGACGGCGATCTTCCTCGTCAACCGGTCGCTCGAGCAGGGGACCACCGTGACCGTCGACGTCAGCCACCTCGGCGCGGTCGACGTGCTCGAGACGCACACGCTGGCCGACGACGACATCTACGCGGCCAACACCCTCGAGGCCCAGGACCGGGTCGGCGTGGCGCCGAACCCCAGCGCGGTCGTCGCGGACGGCCGGCTCACGGTCGAGCTGCCGGCCGTCTCGTGGACGGCGATCGCCCTCGGATGAGCCTTTCCGCCTCGGTCGACATCAGCCTCGCCTCGCCGGGGACGGCCTACTCCCGCGACCTGTTCGGGCACTTCATCGAGCACTTCCACCGCCAGGTCTACGGGGGCGTCTTCGAGCCCGGGTCGCCGCTCAGCGACGAGCGCGGCTTTCGCACCGACGTCGTCGAGGCGCTGCGCGAGCTCAGGCCCTCCGTGGTCCGGTGGCCCGGTGGGTGCTTCGTCTCCAGCTACCACTGGCTGGACGGCGTGGGTCCCCGGCGGCGGGCGCACTACGACAAGGCCTGGCGGGTGACCGACCCCAACACGTTCGGCACCGCCGAGTTCGTCGCGTGGTGCCGAGCGATCGGCGCCGAGCCCTACATCTGCACGAACGCCGGCACCGGCACCGCCGAGGAGATGAGCGACTGGGTCGAGTACTGCAACCTGCCGGCCGGCCGCAGCCGCTGGGCCGACCTCAGGGCCGAGCACGGCTCGGTCGAACCGTTCGACGTGAAGTTCTGGAGCATCGGCAACGAGAACTACGGCGACTGGGAGATGGGGGCCAAGACGGCCGCCGAGTGGGCGAGCCTGGTGCGTGAGTCGGCGAAGATGATGCGGCACGTCGACGAGGACGTCACCCTGCTGACCGCCGCCCGCGCCGACCTGGGCTGGACGCTCCCGCTGCTCGAGGCCGCCGGCCCCCACCTCGACCAGATCTCCATCCACGGCTACTGGGACACCCTCAACCAGGTCGAGGCCCCGGCCGACTACCTCACCGCCGTCGGGCGTTCGCTGGACCCCCAGTCCGACATCGAGCGCGCCCGCGACATCATCGGCGCCACCGGCCTGGCCGGCCGCGTGCGCATCGCCTTCGACGAGTGGAACCTGCGCGGCTGGCACCACCCGGTCGGCAACCGCCCCGACGCCATCGCGGCCCGCGACCTCAACGACGTCAACAGCACCTACACGATGGCCGACGCGTTGTTCTCGGCGAGCTTCCTCAACGCCTGCCTGCGCTACGCCGACGTCGTCTCGATGGCCAACATCGCACCGACCCTCAACACCCGCGGCCCGCTCTACGTGCACCCGACAGGCCTCGTGCGGCGCACGACCTTCCACGTCCTGGCCATGTACGCCACGCTGCTCGGCGAGCGGGTGCTCCCGAGCACCGCGATGAGCGCCGGCCTGGGCGGCGCCGACGTCCCCGTCGTCGACCAGCTGGCCACCGTCGACGAGGCCGGGACGACGGTCACCCTGGTCCTGGTCAACCGCGACCCGACGGCCCCGACCACCTGCGACGTACGGCTCTCGAGTCACCTGCTCGACGGCGGGTACGCGGCCACGGTGCTGGACGGGCCGGCGGCGGACGCGTACAACGACGTCGACCACCCGACCACGGTCGTCCCCGTC
The DNA here is from genome assembly GCA_964251895.1 of uncultured Friedmanniella sp. Classification (GTDB taxonomy): domain Bacteria; phylum Actinomycetota; class Actinomycetes; order Propionibacteriales; family Propionibacteriaceae; genus Microlunatus. Next base: position 15,414 of record CAXULL010000015.1, on the reverse strand, counting down.
ACGACCCGTGTCCGGTTCGACGCGGGTCGGACGACGCTGCCCCCGCACTCGCTGACCATGGTGCACATCGACCTGCCCGTGGCGTTCGGGGCGGGCGAGGTCGGGGTCCGCCTCGACGAGCCCACCGACTGGTACGCGACCGCGCAGGGCTGGTACCGCACCCACGCCGGCTGACGGGCGCCAGCAGCTCGCTGGCCAGGAAACCCAGCCTGCCGACCGACGCGGACCACCAGGTCGGCAGAGCCGAGGTCGGAACCGCCAGGGCCGCCCACGACGAGAGCCCGCCGCCGACCAGACCGACGTCGGGCGGTCGTCGGCCTCGTGGGCCGCGGCGGCAACCATCAGCGGACGACGTCCTCGGCAGACCACCGACGCGGACGTAGGCAGAGCCGTCCCGGTGCCGATCCGGTCAGCTCTCGCCTCGGACCCGGTCGTCAGGTGGAGTGCCGTCCGAGCCGGAGTCAGGGCCGAGGGCTCGGCGGAGGCGACTGATCGGCGCCCAGCTCTTGTCGGTGCCACCGGTCGACCTGACCGGGGATCAACCAGCCGAACTGCCAGGTGACCACCGCCCACGTGGCCAGCTGGAGGAACCACCACCAGCGGGCTTCACCCAGGACCGTCGACACCACCAGGAAGGTGACGATGGCGGCGTCCACGACGATGAGCGCGGCACGCACGCCGAGACGGCGACGGGCGATGGCCTTCTGGAGCGGGGCGGGCGCCACGACCCTCGGCCAGTCGTCACCGGGCACCGCGAGAGCGTAGTTCCCGGCGCAGGACGCCAGGCTGGCCGGGTCAAGCAGGAAGCGCGTCGGTCCCGTCCTGCTCGGCACTGGCGCCCGACCTCCGGGTGGAGAGGTCGTCGGCGATGGTGGCGAGGGCCGCAGACACGAGCGCGAGGTCGGCCGGGTCGATCCGGTCGAGGGTGGCGTCCAGCCACTGGTGGCTCTCGACCACCAGTGCCGCACCACGCTCGGTGACCTGGACCGTGGTGCGTCGACGGTCCCGAGGGTGCTGGACGCGTTCGGCCACACCTTGGCGTTCGAGACGGTCGACGAGCGCGGTCAGCGCGCTGCTCGTCAGTCCGAGGTCGCGGGCCAGCTCGGACTGGCCGCTGCTGCCGTGGACCTCGAGGTAGGACAGCGCCTGGCTCTCCGTCGTCCCCAGACCGATCGCCTCGGCCAGGACCTGCCGGTAGTGCTCGCCCGCGAGGATGAGCATCCGCAGGTTCCGGATCGCTCGATCCTTCTCGGAGGTCTCGCTGTCGATGGTGCATCTCCTGTCAGATGGGCACCCGTGGTCGGGCACCGTGGGGCGCGCACGGCTCTGGACCAGCGAGCGGTGGCACCCGCGGCGGTCGTCAGCACGCAGGATCTCTGACTTTTTCCTGGGGCCAAGAAATACCCTAGCGCCCCATGGCTTCACGATTGAGCATCGTGACCAAGACGCGCGCTGGTCGAGCCGCGGCTCTTGGGTCGACTCAGGTCCGACGTCCGGTGCGGCACGCCTCGTGTCGGTCTTCCTGCGACGAGTCCCTCGCCGCCCGCAAGAGGGTCATTCGGCCTTCGTGAACGTGTAGGTCGTGACCTTGATCGGTCTCAGCCCGTCGATCGCAGCCTGGACCTCTGGTCGGGGCCGCGAGCACGGGGCGGCGGGCAGGTGCGGCCGATAGGCGTGCTTCTGGGCGTCGACGAGGAGCAGGTAGGTCGGCGGCGTGTACATCGCGGCGCAGGCGGCGTGGTCTCGCGGGTCGAGCTCCTGGTCCGGCAGCGTCAGGCTGCCGAGCAGGCGGTCGTCGACAGCAGAGGTCTCCTCGGCCACCGTGTACCGCAGCCCGCCGACGGCCGGCCCGGAGTCGCCGAGCCGGCAGTACCGGACCAGCTCGGGCCGGAACGCGGAGGGCAGGGTCCCAGGAACAGGCACCGGCCCCGGGTCTGCTCCGTCGGCGCCGAGCCCGACACCGTCGCGCGGGCACTCTGCAGAGGCAGGCCCGGCCGGAGGGATCGACGGGCGTACGTCCACGTAGGGCAGCGGGGCCGGCCCGGCGAGGGAGCAGCCGGACATGATCACGACGCAGGCGGCTGCACCCGCCAGCACGCCGGTTGCACGCCTCGTCACCGACCGAACCTCAGGTGGGCCGAGGCACCCGCGCAGGTGCAGGCGGACGTCCGCGAGCACTCGTCCCGTGTCACACCTGCCACCGTGGCAGGGACGAGCCCGCACGTCGCGCGTGCCGGATCACGTTTCGACGTCAGACCGCAGTCTGCGCACTCCTCAGATCCAGACAGAACCAGCTGCACCTCCGGAGAAGTCGCTCCAGCGACGCATCGACAGCGCTGCTCGCAGCTCGCGGCCCTTCCCAGGTCCAGCCGTCAGGGCCCGCCGCCGAGCTCAGTGACGGGAAGGAGCCACGAGCTCAAGCCACCGACGGCGGTCGGACGGACAGGAAGCCCAGCCGCCTCAGGGCGCCCGCGACGGCCTCTTCGTCCAAGACCCTCGCGGGCCTTCGCCCGGCTCAGCAGACCACCCGGCCAGGCTGGCCTCGTCGTCGGTCAGGTCTCGTCGGTGGCCCACCTCATGAAGGGCTGCTGAGAGTGGCCGTCCTTGTAGTTGATGTGACGCCCCGGGTGTCCCTTGACTGCTTCGCACGTCTGGCCGTAGCGCTCGTCCCAGCACCTGCCGCCACCACGCAGGACGTCGGCCGCGGCCACCGCGGCGGCGTAGTCCTTGTAGGCCTCTGGGGTGACTTGCCCGTCGACCACAACGCGCCAGGCCATCTCCGCCCGAGGGACGACGGCGTAGGCCGACCTTGGAAGCGGCCCGCGGTCCTTGGGTGCTGACCGAGCTTTCGGTGCGCGAACGGGCGGCGCCTGCGGAGGCGGCGTGGCCGGATGCCGGCGGAGGTATCGCTCTGCAGCGGCGCGGGTTCCGGGCGGAAGCACTGCCAGAAGTCCGCTCGATCCCTGCTGACCGACGTAGAGGACGTGATCGCGGTTGTGGTGCGCGCCAGACCCGCCCGAGGTCGTGGCGAGCACCGTCTGACCGTTGTCGACCCGGGCGTTCCAGAACCAGGCGTCGACCTTGCCGCCGTGGCCGTCGACCGTGACCCAGGCCTTCGTGCCCTTCGGCGTGTGCTGGTACGCGTTCACCACGTGAAGAACAGAGAGGCCACGCTCTCGCTGGGCGCGCTCACGAAACATCGTGAGCTGACGCGCCGCATCCTCTCCTTGTGGATCGTTGCCAGACAACAGCCGCCCCAAGAACCCAGCCATAGCCCCCAGTATCGACTCGCTCGACCACGACGACGCCACCACCCTGCTCACCGCGCGCCTCGAGGGAGTCCTCAGTGCACCGCGGGCGGGTACGCCTCGCGCCCACCCCTTCAGAACAGGCTGAGCCATCGCTGCAGGTGCAGCAAGGAGAGGCTCACCGGTGAAGGTCGGAGCTACCGGGCCGGCCAGGGCGCGGAACTCGTCGGCTCCTTAGGGCCTTCAGCATCACCCGTGTGCCTGACCAGGAGGACGCCATCACGTTCACGACGTCCCCCTGCTGCCGGGCTCATCGTCGGGCTGACGCCGCGTAGTCGCCGAGCGACGCACCCTTCGACGTTGGACCGGTGGTCACTGACGTGTAGACCGACCCGGTAGCCCTGGGGGCCCTCGCCCCGTGACGCCAGCCGTAGAGGGTGTCGGCGTGCGCGCCGAGCATCGTGACAGGCGTGAGCAACGCGCACGTGAACGAAGTCAGCGGCGGACTGATGCGGGAAGGACCGGACGCACGGGCCAAGGCAGACGCGTGGCTGCGGCCTGGGTGCGTCCTGCGCTGCCCAAATTTGATAGCGCACCAATGTTCTCTTTCGGCGTCCAACCAAGTCAAAACCGATTGACCGAAGTAGCCCCGACGGGATTCGAACCCGCGCTACCGCCTTGAGAGCGCGTTCCAGCGCCTTCTTCGACGTCTTGCAGTAGTCGTCGAAACGCTCCAAAACCCGTCACGACTAGGAACGATACTCGCGTCCTCATCTGTCGTGTGTCATCCGTGCTGCGCACTGTTTTGCGTCCTCGTGAGTCCCGCTCGCCCCCAAGAGGAGGGGTAATCGAACACTAGAGGGTGGCGACGCCCAGCGTGATCAACGGCTTCGAGTGAAGTCGGTCTTGGCGCAAGCGAGCCAGTCGGCCGGAACGTGGACAGCGGCGGCTGTGCGCTTCTATACGGACTGCCCGAGGGTGCCCGCACCCAGCTCGCGACGATCGTGCACGGCGCCCTATCCATGACGACCCCTCCCGGTCTTGGCGCTAGCAGGGCCGCGATCCGGTGAGGGACCGCCCGAACTAACCTTCCCGTTTCGACCACGCGCGGCAGATCGGCCGCGCATGCTGGCGGACGTGACTGGCCTACCCGCTCTACGGTTCAATCCCGCGCCCGGCTGGCCCGCTCCCCCGGCTGGTTGGAATCCCCCCTTCGGCTGGACTCCCGGTGCGTCGTGGCCGCCCGCGCCTCCCGGCTGGCAGTTCTGTCTCCCGGCGACCGTGCCGCCCGCACCGTCCGCTCAGCCCTCACCCAGAGCACCTGCGCAGCGCGTAGCCGTCGCACCACCTGTCAGCCGCTTCGATTCTCCGGCTCTCAGCGCGGATCGACCAGAATCCGCCAAGCAGCCGGCAGCGAGGTCCAGCGTGGCGACGACCAGGAAAGCTGGAAGTACCCGAACGGTCCCAGCCGTGCCCCACGGCTACACCGTGATCGACGTGGAGACCACCGGCCTGTCGCCCAAGACGGGTGACCGTGTGGTCGAGGTCGCCGTGGTCTACGTCTCCGACTCTGGCGCCATCCAGGACCGCTGGTCGACGCTGGTCAACCCGCAGCGCGACGTCGGACCCACCCACATCCACGGCATCACGGCCGCCGACATCCTCGACGCCCCGACCTTCGCCGAGATCGCCCCCTACGTTCTGCGGGCCCTCAGCGGTCGGGTCGTCGCCGCGCACAACGCGTCCTTCGACCTCCGCTTCCTGGCCCACGAGCTCGTCCGCAGCGGCGTGCCACTCGAGCAGCTTCCGCTCTCGGGCCTGTGCACCATGCAGTGGTCGAAGTTCTACCTGCAGTCGCAGAGCCGCAAGCTCATCGACTGCTGCACCGCCGCCGACATCCCGCTCACGTCCGCGCACTCGGCTGGCGCCGACGCGCTCGCGACTGCTCAGCTGCTCTCGCACTACCTCAAGGCCGCCCGCGGTACGCCGCCGTGGGCACCGACCATCGAGGACTGCGTCGCCTACGCCTGGCCTCCCTACCGCGGAGACTTCGCCGAGTTCCGGCTCTCCCGTCGAGGCCGCACGCCAACGGCCCGAGAAGACCGCTGGCTCGACCTGATCGTCTCGGGCATGCCCCGCGCTGCCGAGCCACGGATCGACGCCTACCTCAGCGTCCTCGAGATGGCCCTGCTCGACGGGTTCCTCGCCGAGCACGAAAAGAAAGCCCTCGTCGCAGTCGCGCAGGAGCAAGGCCTCAGCCGTGGCGAGGTCATCGACATCCACAGCCACTACCTCCGCGCGCTCGCCGAAGTCGCCTGGGCCGACGGAATCATCACCCCTAAGGAGCGCGCCGACCTCGAGCTCGTCGCCCGCCTGCTCAACCTGCCCGCTCACGACGTCGACACAGCCCTGACAACAGCTCAGACTTCGTCCGACCGAGGCGAGCCAGGGGCAGTCGAGCTCTTCGCCACCACAGGGCTCGCACTGCAGCCCGGCGACCGGATCTGCTTCACCGGCGAGATGAAAGTCGAACGCTCCACCTGGGAGGAACGCGCCCGCACCGCCGGACTCGTCCCCGCCGGCATCGCGAAGAGCACGAAAATTGTTATCGCCGCCGACCCGAACTCGCTCAGCGGCAAGGCATCCAAAGCCCAGGCCTACGGCATCCCCATCATCACCGAAGACGCCTTCGAACGACTTCTCGCAAGCTGAGCGGAAGAAGCCGCAGGACGCTCCACTTCGCCCGCACTGCCCCTCGAGCGCGAAACAGGGACCTCCGCTTCGCCACAGCGACGATCAAGCACGAGGTGGGTCACAACTCGTGACTTCGACCAGTCGTCTCGCAGGCACCCACCGCCTCCTGCAGCTCGGTCAGCCCTCGCTCCACCTCAGCCCGGAGCGAGCTGACCGAGTAACTGCCACACACCTCTTGCACTCCGGCCGGCGGGCGCCGGTGAGGTGAGCGTCGGCGGGGTCTGGGCGGCTTTCGGGGTGCGTGACGTTGTCGCTGCACAAGCTGTGGGCGGGGTCGGGGTATGAGTACCTAACCCGTCAGGTGGCGCGGCAGGACGCGACCCATCCGGGCCGGAGCCCGTTGGCGTCGTACTACACCGAGCGCGGCGAGACGCCCGGCCTGTGGGTGGGGTCGGGTCTGGCGGGCGTCGAGGGCCTGAAGGCTGGCGATGTCGTCACCGCAGAACACATGCGCGCCCTGTTCGGGCAGGGTCTGCATCCCCTCGCCGACCTAGGCGTTCAGGCTGCCCGGGCCACCGGAATCAGCGCCTCCAAAGCGACCAAGCCTCGGCTCCTGGGGTCGCCGTTCCGGTCGCGGTCGGCAACCGACAGCGCGTTCGAGGCGGCGGTGAAGAAGGGCCTCGCTGCACGCATCAGCCCGTTTTCTGGTACGCCCGCGCAGCTGCAGGCGCTGCGGGCGGAGGTGGTGTCCGAAGTTGCCGCGGTGTGGTTCGAGCGGCAGCACGGGCGGGCTCCGGCTGATCCGCGGGAACTGTCGGCGGCGGTGGCGCGCTGGGCTGGGGGTCCGGCGCAGCCGGTCGCGGGGTTCGACTTGACGTTCTCGCCGGTGAAGTCGGTGTCCGCGTTGTGGGCGGTCGCTCCCCCACCCGTCGCCGCCCAGATTGAGGAGTGTCACCGTGCGGCGGTCGCCGACGCGTTGCGGTTCGTCGAAGAGCGGGCGTTGTTCTCCCGCGAGGGGGCGCGGGGGGTACGTCAGGTCGAGGTGACCGGCCTGGTCGGGACAGCGTTCACGCACCGTGACTCCCGGGCGGGGGATCCGGACCTGCATACCCATGTTGCGGTGGCGAACAAGGTGCAGACCCGCCTGGGCAAGTGGCTCGCGGTCGACGGCCGGGTCCTCTACGCGGCGACGGTCGCGGCGTCGGAGACGTACAACACCGCGTTGGAACGTCACCTGGAGGAACGACTCGGGTTGCGGTTCGCGGCCCGACCCGCGGCCGAGACTGGCGAGCGCCGCGGACGGCCCGTGCGTGAGGTGGTCGGGGTCGACCCGCGGCTGCTGCAGGGGTGGTCGTCGCGCCGTCGCGACATCGACGTGCGGAGGGCTGAGCTGGCGCGGGACTTCCACCTGCGGGCGGGCCGTCCGCCGACGCGGCGGGAGGCGTGGGCGTTGGCCCAGCAGGCGACGCTCGAGACCCGCCAGGCCAAGCACGAACCGCGGGCCCTGCCCGAGCAGCGCGTGGCCTGGGCCGGACAGGCCGCGCAACTGCTTGGCAGCACACGGGCCGTCGAGGCGATGGTCATCCGCGCTCTCGCCCCGCGGCCCGAGGTCGCCCGCGCGGTCGACGCCACCACTATCGCCGAGACTGCCCGTCAGATCGTGTCGGTGATAGAGGCGGAACGGGCGATGTGGGGTCGGTGGCACCTGCTGGCGGAGGCCCAACGACGGGTGCGCACCCTCGACGTTCCCCCGGGCATGGTCGAGCACGTGGTCGATCTGGTCGTTGGGGAGACGGTCAACCTGTGCGTTCCCCTGAACGGTCCGCTCGATGTTCAGGTCCCGGCCGAGCTGCGCCGCTCGGACGGGACGTCGATGTACGAGGTGACCGGGACGCAGCGGTGGACCTCGACGCGGGTGCTCGCGGCCGAGGAGCAGATCCTCGCCGCCGCGCCTCGCGAGGACGGGCGGCGGGTCGATGCGGCGACGATCGAGGTCGCCGTCCGACGGTCAGCGGTTGAGGGGCGGGTGTTGAACGCGGGCCAGGCCGCGTTGGTTCGCGACCTGGCCGGTTCAGGCGCGCGGGTCCAGCTGGCCCTTGCGCCCGCCGGGACCGGGAAGACCACCGCCCTGCGCGTCCTAGCAAAGGCGTGGACGTCGAGCGGGGCTAACGTCATCGGACTGGCCGCGTCCGCCGCTGCGGCCGCCGTCCTCGGCGAGCAGCTCGACGGTCCGACCGACACCCTAGCCAAGCTCGTCTGGTCCCTGGACCACCCCCGCTCGAGCCGACCAGAGTGGATGGCCGGGCTCGGCCCGACGTCTCTGGTCGTGGTCGACGAAGCCGGGCTGGCGGACAGCCCGAGCCTGGCCCGCGTCATCGAGCATGTGCTGAAAGTGGGTGGATCGGTCCGGCTGGTCGGTGACGACCAGCAGCTCGGCGCAGTCGGCGCCGGCGGCCTGCTCCGCGACCTCGCCACCCGCCACGGCGCGATCCGGTTGAACGACGTCGTCCGCTTCGCCGACCCGGCCGAATCGGCCGCATCGCTCGCGCTGCGCGACGGCCTACCCGAAGCGCTCGGGTTTCACCTCGACCAGCACCGCATCCACGTCGGCGACCCCACCACCACCGCCGACCAGCTGTTCACCGCCTGGACCACCGACCACGCCCACGGCCTCGACAGCCTGATGCTCGCCCCCACCCACGACCTCGTCGCCGACCTCAACGCCCGCGCCCGCACCGCACGCCTCGCATCAACATCACCCACGTCATCACAGGCGCCGTCACCATCGTCTGGGCGCGAGGTGACCCTGGCCGACCAGAACCAGGCCAGCGTCGGCGACACCGTCATCACCAGGACCAACGACCGCCGACTCACCACAAGCCGGGGAACGACGGGTCGGCGCTGGGTCCGCAACGGCGACCGCTGGACCGTCACCCACGTCCATCGAGACGGCCGCCTCACGGTCTCCTCACTACGTAACGGCCAGAGCGTCACTCTTCCCGCCGACTATGTCGCCGTGGCGGTCGAGCTCGGCTACGCCGGCACCATCCACACGGCCCAGGGGTCCACGTGCGACACCGTGCACGGTCTCCTCACCGGACGCGAGACCCGAGCGCAGCTCTACACGCTGCTCACCCGCGGCCGGACGGCGAACCACGCCTACCTCCAGCTCGACCCCGACCTCGCGTCGCACGAGCTGATCAGGCCCGACACCGCCCCGCTGCGCACCGCAACACGGATCCTCGAACAGATCCTCGCCCGCGACGGCGACGATCGGTCCGCGACCGGAACCCGCGCCGACCTCCACGACCCCGCACTCCGCCTACCCGACGAGATCGACCGCTACCTCGACAGCCTCCGCCTCGCCGCCGAACACACCACACCTCCAGACGTTGAGCTGCACCTCACCGCAACCGCCGAACGCCTCGTCCCCGGGCTGACCGGGGAACCCGCCTGGCCCACCCTCCGCTCCCAGCTGCTCCTCGACGCCGCCACGGGCGCCGACCCCGTCCACCGGCTCACTCTGGCCGTCGCCCTTCAAGCCCTCGACGACCCCGACCACCCCGCCCACGACCGCGCCGCCGTCCTGCACCGGCGCATCGTCGCTCGCCAAGCACCACCGGCTGAGGGTCCGCTGCCCTGGCTTCCGCCGGTTCCCGACCGGCTCCTCGAGCATCCCACGTGGGGTCCCTACCTCAGCGCCCGCGCCACCCTCCTCGACGAACTCGCCGCCCGTGTCGCGACAGACGCAGCCAGCCGCGACGCCCACCATGCACGGCCCACCTGGACGACCGTCCTGTCCGGGGACCTCAGCCGCCGCACGGTCGGCGACATCGCGGTCTGGCGGGCCAGTCAGCGCGTCCCGGACAGTGACCCGAGTCCGCTCGGGCCACCACCGGCCGACCCGGCCCTCCACGCCTGGTACCAGCACCTCGAGGCCGCGACTTCGCCGAGCGAGCCCGGGAACGTCGAGGTCCTGCTGCCGCCGACAAGAGCAAGCGGAACGGACCCTTTCCGGGCCCAGCTCAGCCGCCACCTCACCCGCCTGGTCGACCAGGGCGTCGACATCGAGCACGCCCTGCGGGCCGCGGCCGCCGAACAGGCGCTGCCCGACGACCACCCCTGCGCCGCCCTCTGGTGGCGCCTGCACCGCCACCTTCCCGCCTCGACCCTCACCACGCCGAAACCAAGAAAGACCGGTCAGCCGCAAGCCGACGCGCGAACCCTCCCCGCAGACGTCCCCGCCCCGATAGAGCCGACGACACCCGAAGGGCGCGCCGACACCGCGCTCCTCGTCGCCGGCCTGCTCCGCCTGAGCCGACGCCAGCCCGACCCCGCGCGAACCCTCGACGACCTACCGCCAGCACGACGGACGCAGCTGCTGCACGTCAACGAGCTCACGCTGCGCTACTACCAAGACCACTACCCGGGATCCTGGTCCGCCCGCCACCTCACCGAGCGGTGCGGCGCCGACCTACGCGACGATCCGCGCTTCTCCCCCGGCCACGCCCCCGCCGGCTGGACCCACCTCGTCGACCACCTCCACGCCCGCGGCGTCCCCGACCAGGACATGCTCGACGCCGGCGTCGCCCACCGCACCCAGCGCGGGCACCTGATCGACCTGTTCCGCGACCGCCTCGTCCTCCCCATCTGGAATATCGACCACGACCTCGTCGGCTTCGTCGCGCGAAGCCACCCCGACCGCGGCGGCGTCCGCAGCGGGCCGAAGTACCTGAACACCCCGACCACCGCGCTCTACAGCAAAAGCCACCATCTCTACGGCGCACATCTCCTCACCCCCCGAGAGCGACCAACCAGCGCCGCAAGCGAACCGAGCGCCAGCCACCACCTGGCGGTGGCTGTCCTGGTCGAAGGACCGCTCGACGCCATCGCCGTCAACCTCGCCGCCGGGACCAGCCACACCGGACTAGCCACCCTCGGCACCGCACTCACCGACCACCAAGCCGCCCTGCTCGCGAACCGGAACACCGACGTCGTCCTCGCCCTCGACCCCGACACCGCCGGGACGGCCGCAACCGAGCGCGCCTTCTGGACCCTCACAGCCGCCAACCTCGACCCGCGCGTCGCCACATCGCCCGCAAGGACCGACCCGGCCGACCTCTACCAGCGCACAGGTGCCGACGGCATCCGCACGATGCTCGCCGACACGGAAGGGCTCGGCGATCAGCTCACCCGCCGCGCGACCCAATCACCGGCGCATCCCGAGCTGGTCGACGAGCTCCTACGCATCGCCGCCGCACGACCACCCCACACCTGGGCGACCTCGCTCGACGAACTCTCCAACCGACACGGCCTCCACCTGACCCAGCTCCGCCAACGACTCCTCCAGCACGTCCACACCGACAACCCCACGACGACGGGCCGACACCAAAGATCGCAGCCAGGACGGTCGAGCATCTCCCCTGCCATCGCGTCGACGCCTCGCACCCCGACAAACCCTCGCCAGCAGCCGACGCCAGTCGACGACCTGGCGTACACCCCTCAACGCCCCACTTCTGTCGAAGGACCTCGGTGGTAACCGCGCACCGCAAGACGCCCCGCTTGCGGGAATCGTCACGGGCGGGTCTTACGGGACACAGCCACCAGGACCGGCACGTCGAGCGCACTCGCAGGCGAATAGCCGTTCGAACGCAAGACGAAGCGGGGGGCTTGAAGAAGGAAAGGCCCGCAACGTTCACCTGCATTGTTCCCGTCGTTGCGCCGGGAACGATTTGCCTTCTCCGGCAGTCGTGGCGGAGGATTCGCACATGGGTACCCGAGTTGTCGAGACGCACTACGACGATCTCGACGAAAGCACCGAAGATGTTCGCACCGTGAGCCTCTCCGTCGACGGCCAGTCCGTCGAGATCGACCTGTCAGCCAAGAACTTCGAGAAGCTCACGAAGGCAATGGCGCCCTACCTCAAGGCCGGCCGCAAAACCTCCTCCGCCAACACGGCTCGCCGCCGACGCGCACCGTCCGCCACAACCACCCCCGCTAAGACGTCGGACACCCAAGCCATCCGCGAGTGGGCCCAGGCGAACGGCCACGACGTGAGCAGCCGCGGACGCATCAAGAAGGACATCGTCGACGCCTACGAAGCCGCACAGCGCGCTTAGCGATCAACGTCGATTCAGCCGCTGTTCCTCGGTGAAGAGCGGGTCGCTAAACGCTCCGCTCGTGTCGGCGGCCAACTTGGGCGTGCCAGCGACAGTGCCACGGGCAGCGGCCTGAGTTTTCTTTCGTGTGCCAACTGCTGTTGTCCGATCCTTGACCACCGGGTTGCGTGCATCAGCGACAGCGCACTCGCCCGGTCTAGCGACCCGGCAACAAGTCGCTGAGCAGCTCGGCCAGACCGGCCGGGTGTACCACCTCATCCGTCGTCTTCAGCTCGGCGACGGACCACCAGCGTTGAGCGGTGAAGACTCGTCGCTCGAGTTCGTTCCACCCACCCGTAGCGACCGCGTCGGTGTCCACTTCGCACAAGTAGTAGTCCTCGACCTGCTCTAGCCACTCCCCGGCGAACTCGAAGCTTGTCTCGCGCTGCAGGACCACCGGACCCAAGTCTTCCGGCAGATCGATGCCGGCCTCTTCGAAGGCCTCGCGTCGCGCCGCGTCCGCAGCCGACTCACCGTCCTCGCAACCGCCACCTACGGTGAACCACCACTCGCCGGCCTCGGGACGGCCAGGGTCACCACCACGGATCAGGAGAACCCGCCCGTGGTGGATCGGGAGAACTCGCCCTGTACGGCGAACCACGGTGTCCATCCGGACATTGTTTACGCAAGAGGCCAAGCACTGGCGCCCGTGCCCGTCACGCGCGGCTCGGGCGTCGGCCACCGCGGCGGCAACGGTCAGCCTCCGCACGATGGTCGGCTTACGTGCTCCGCACGACGGTCGGCCTGCGGTGTGTCGCACCCGCACAGCCGGTCCTGCGAGCAGCGTCAGGAAGTCCCTCGCCAACTTCCACGCTCAGCCACACTGGCGCTGTGGGTATGAAGAACCGAGGTCCGCAGCCCAGGCCGGACGCCAGCGACGAGCTTCTCGCGGATCTCCGCGGAGCGTTCCGCTGGCTGGCCGATCGACCCGACCAGCGCTACGCCGCCGAACCGACCGGCTGGTGGGCTGACGCGAGCATCCTTCGCCGGCTCGGGCCGGCGCTCGCCAAGCCTGCCGTGGCAGCCCACGTGACGCATGCGGCCGGACCGGAATCACGAGGCGGACTTCTGGGCGCACTCGTCGCGGTCGAGCTCGGCGTCGGGTTGGTCGAGCTTCGCAAGGATCCAGAGCCGTCCACGGACAGCGACCGGTGGCTCACTGCACGAACTCCGCCGGACTACCAAGACCGGAACCTCAAACTCGGCCTGCGGCGAGACCTCCTGCCTCCAGGATCACGCGTCCTTTTCGTCGACGACTGGATCGACACCGGTGGACAAGCCACCGCAGCTCGACAGATCGTCAAGCAGCCGAAGCCACGTGGTGCGGTGTCTCCGTCATCGTGGACGCGCTCACCGATGCTCGGCTACGACGAGACCTTGAGGTCAGCTCGATCTTCCGCGATCGAGATCTCTGACGACAGTCGGCTTGCGCGCCCCGGCACAACGGTCGGCTTGCGACGACCTGCGATCGACTTTCACAAGCAGCGCTCCCGCCGGCTTCAACGTCGTGTTCACTGATGCTCGTGCTGCGCGGACTTGGATACAAAGCAGACGGGTCGCTCGTGGACGACACCGGCCACTCTTGGCGTCGCGTGAGCGACTGGGTCGAGCCGTCGGACGCAGAACGGCTAGTCCGTGCGGGAACAAGGTTCGTCGTCCAAGACTGCTCTGCTCCTCCTGTGGCCGTTCGACCGGAGCGGTTCAAGCGAGACGTGAAGGCACATATGGTCACCGCGAAGGCCGCCCGGGACTACGAGGACAGGAGCACCGTCCCGACAGTGATGGTTGGAGAACTGTGGCGCAGCTCCGACGGCGTCGACCTTCTTCTGTTCATCGAGCAGGGACCGCATCGTCGGAGTGCTGGCGAGTTGCAGGACGACTGGTGACCGGATTGCAATCGTTCTGGTACCGATGGCTGGCGTGCTCCGCACGACGGTAGGCGCTCGTGGCGGAGGATGCGATGTGGTCTAGCCGATGGCGTAGTCGAACAACTCGCCGAAGAAGTACAAGAGCGAGAACAAGCAAGCGACGATGAGTGCAAGGGTGAGGATCACGGCGCTCGCTCGGCTTGCATAAAGCCAGCCCCGTGATGGGTGGGGCATCCGTAGCAAGAGCCCCAAGATCAGTGGGATGGCGAGAACGGCTGGGGGCAGCAGCATCAGGGTCCAGCTGCCGATCGAGAACGTGTCCGGGGCCGCTGTCTCGCCGAAGACGGCGTAGTACAGGTAGAAGCCGACTGGCCATGCCGCTGCAGCTGCCATCCGCGACACGACTACGGCCGGCCTAGCGGCCGCGAGGGGTCGTGTTGAAGCAGTACCCGTTCGCGAGGTCTCTTCGACATCAGCGTGTGGCTCCACACCGTTCAGTCTGGCCGCACGAACCCTCTCGCGAGACAACTTCGAGTAGAGGGTCCTGCGCTCGTCCCGCACGAGGGGTGCTTGAGTGCGTCCCGCACGAGGGTCGGCTTGTGCGTGCTCCGCACGACGGTCGGTATGTGCGTGCTCCGCACGACGGTCGGTATGTGCGTGCTCCGCACGACGGTCGGCCTGCGTGCTCCGCGGGACGCCGAGTCTCGGCGTTAACGGCAGTAGAGACGACCGTCGCGGGCGACACTGTTTCCATAGATGAGTGGGGTGCGCGACCGGCAGGCAACCCGAAGGGGGCAGGCTCAGGGCCAATGAACAAGCTTCTGTATCAGAGCCTTGCGTGCTTCGTGGGTGTATCGGTCTTCGTTGTCCTCAGCATCTACATGCCGGCCCCATGGCCAGTGCGCATCGCGCTGCTGATCTTGGCAATCATTCTGCTTATCCGAGGTGGCGCTGTCGCCGATGCCTACCGACGAGCTCTCCAGGCTTCTAGGCCACCACGCCCTGAGTGACCCAAGCGTGCTCCGCACGACGGTGAGCATCGCGCCATGCGGCGCAGCACGAGGGCGATCTGGCGGCATCTCACGGCTGCCGACCCTCGATGGTGCAGTATGCCCAGATGAGACGTGAGAGTCCGACGGTGAACGGCAGCCGCCTTCGACTGGCCCTGGCCTTGCTGGCTGTTCTCCTGGTTCTGGCTGGCTTGGTCGTGTCTCTCCTCGTGTGGGAGACCACAAGGCCGTCACCCGAGGTGACGGGCTCTATGGGTGGCTCGTCGGTAGTTACGCAGTAGCGCGCCAGCGCGCCTTCGACCGCGGCGTGTCGGGCACGACAGTCGGACTTCGAGCGTCCCGCACGACGGTGGTGCTGCGTGCTCCGCACGACGGTCGGCTTGCGTGCTCCGCACGACGGTCGGCTTGCGTGCTCCGCACGACGGTCGGCATGCGT
>CAXULL010000014.1:0-108452 GCA_964251895.1 uncultured Friedmanniella sp. | reverse complement strand
CGCTGGTGTTCTTCCTGATCTTCCAGAGGACGCTCTCGCGCGGGGTGACCGCCGGGTCGGTCAAGTAGCTCGAGCAGGCAGCTGTCGATCAAGCAGCTGTCGATCAAGCAGCTGTCGACCAGGTGACCGCCTTCCCCCTCCCGACCCGAAGCACTAAGGAGAACTCATGATCGACCTCGCCCACCTGGTCGTCCCGGCCGGCGTCCGGAGCCGTTCCATCAACGCCGAGAACCCATCCGGCGCGGTCGCCGGAGCCGGCCACGCCGCCTCGCCGCTCGGCGCCGGCCGCAAGGGGCGTGCCTTCCTGCCGCTGCCCGCCGGCGAGACGCTCGTGCTCGCGGACGTGGCGGGACCCGGCGTCGTCCGCCACATCTGGATCACGGTGGCGAACCGGACGGACGCGGGCCCGTTCGTGCTGCGGGACCTGGTGCTGCGCGTGTTCTGGGACGGCGAGGAGAACCCGTCCGTCGAGGTCCCGCTCGGCGACTTCTTCTGCAACGGCTTCGCCACGCGCGCCCTCGTCACCTCGGAGCCGATCGTCGTGGCCCCGACCGGCGGGATGAACAGCTACTTCCCGATGCCCTTCCGCCGGCACGCACGCATCGAGCTGCAGAGCCAGCACGCCGGCGACCTGGAGCACGTGTTCTTCCAGATCGACCTCACGACCGGCGACGCGGTCGCCGAGGACGTGCCCTACCTCCACGCCCAGTGGCGTCGCTCCAACGGGACCACGGCCGCGGGTGAGGACCACGTCATCCTGGACGGCGTCCGGGGCCGGGGCTGGTACGCCGGGACGTACGTGGCCCTCGCCTCCCTGCACCGCTACTGGTGGGGCGAGGGGGAGGTGAAGTTCTTCCTCGACGGGGACACCACTCACCCCACCCTCTGCAGCACGGGGCTCGAGGACTACGCGGGAGGCGCGTGGGCCTTCCAGGACGAGCTGCGCAACGCGCCCGAGCCGAAGATCATGACCTTCAGCGCGCCCTACTTCGGCTATCCGCACAACTCGCACCACGACGTGACGAAGGCGTCCCCGTTCTCCACGCAGGCGTTGCCGGAGCACGGCCTGTACCGCTGGCACCTCCCCGACCCCATCTACTTCGACGAGGCGGTCAAGGTGACGCTGCAGCAGATCGGCGCCTGGGACCACGGCCTGTTCGAGCGCAGGGACGACATCAGCACGGTCGCGTACTGGTACCAGACCGGCGACCACGCCCCGTTCCCCGCCCTTCCGACCGCTGCGGAGCGCTGGCCCCGGTGACGCGCCCCGCTGACTTCCGGTCTGCGACGATCGGCCCATGCGTCTGCAGGACATCGACCGGCCACGCACCCGGGCAGCCGCCGGCGCTCTCGAGCTCGCGACCGCGTGCCACTCCCCCGCGCTGCTGAACCACGTGCTGCGGTCGTGGGTGTGGGCCGAGGCGTTCGCGCTGCTCGAGGGGCGCGACGGCGTGGACCACGAGCTGCTGCACGTCTCCGCCCTGCTGCACGACATCGGGCTGGTCGACGTCTTCGACAACGCGTCGCTGTCCTACGAGGAGGCCGGCGGTCACGTCGCCGTGGCGCTCACGGCCGGCGCCGGCTGGCCGGCCGAGCGGCGCCAGCGGGCCCTGGAGGTGATCGTGCGTCACAACTGGCCGCGGGTGGATCCCGACGTCGACCTGGAGGGACACCTCCTGGAGGTCGCGACGGGTCTTGACATCAGCGGATCTCGGGCCGACGCGCTCGGTCAGGACTTCGTGCGCGAGGTCCTCGGCGTCTATCCGCGCCTGACGCTCGCGACGGCGTTCACCGCGTCCGTGCAGGACCAGGCCCTGCGCAAGCCCAGCACCGCAGCGCGTCGGCTCGTCGACGGCGGCGTCGCCACCAGGCTGGCCCACCACCCGCTCGACCACGTGCCGAGGTCCTAGCGTGAGGACGACAGGCGCTGCATCGCTGGCGTGACGTCGCACGGGCGCCGACGTCGTGCGTCTGACGGAGGTGCCTGGTCAGCGAAGCCTTCCCGCACCGGGCGTCGACGTGAGGAAGCCGTCGAGGTCCTGAACGGCAGGTTCGAGCCTCCTGGTCACCTCGAGGTCGGCCTGGTAGGCCGGTGGCGACGCGAGCCACTCGAACATCGCGCGGGTGTCGTCGTCCCGGATGCTCTCGACGGGGTCAGGCTCGAACCGCGCCTGCGCTCCGGCTCGACGACCGAGCGCCTGTGCGACTTCTTCGAGGGTGCGCTCGTCGCCGGCCACCTCCACCGCTCCCGAGGGCACGAGGCCGGGCTCGAGCAGCACCGCGGCGGCCACTGCGCCGATGTCCGGACCGCGATCATCTGGAGCGACGTCTCGGGGCGGAGCGGCGCGCGGAGCCGGACTGGCCCAGCTAATCGCCGGCGACGCAGGACTGTTCATCATCCACGCGGCCGCGCTCGTCGCCGCTGCGCACGCCCAGACCTGGCTGGGCGACCTCGATTGGGCCACGGTGACGCTGCAGAAGGCGCAGACGCTGGCTGGCAGCGCGCCGGTCGGCAGGACCGCGGCCGAGCTCCACTGGGTCGCGGGCCTGCTGGCCCTTGCCGAGCACCGCAACTGGGACGCGTGGGTGCGTCTGCGTCGGGTGGGGATGCACTCCGTGATCGCCGCCTGGGCGGTCGCCGACCTCACGGAGGCCGCCGTACGCACCGGCAAGGCCGCCGAGGTGACCGGTCTCGTGGCCGAGCTGGAGAGGGACAACGAGGTCTACGGCTCGCCCCACCTGACGATGCTGCTGAGGCGCAGCCGCGCGCTCCTCGCCGACGGTGCGGACGCCGAGCCTGCCTACCAGGAGGCGATCGCCGCCGGTCAGTCCAGCAGCGCGTCGCTCGAGCTGGCCCGGACCCGGCTCCTGTACGGCGTCTGGCTCCGTCGCCAGCGGCGTGGCGCGGCAGGCGTGGAGCCGCTCACCGAGGCGATGCACGCGTTCGACGCCGCCGGCGCCCGGCTGTGGGGCGAGCGCGCCGCCGCCGAGCTACGCGCGGCCGGCGCGACACCCGCCGAGCGCTCCCTGGACGGCACCCGGGACGTGGCCACGCTGCTCACCGCGCAGGAGCTGCAGATCGCCCGTCTCGCCGCGGACGGCTTCACCAACCGCGAGATCGCCGACCAGGTCTACCTGTCCCACCGGACGGTCGGCAGCCACCTCTACCGCATCTTCCCCAAGCTGGGACTCACGTCCCGGGCGCAGCTGCGCGACGCACTGGGCCGTTGAACCTGCGCTCCCGACCCGGTGCCCACTGCTGCCGCGGACGATCAGCCGACGTCGAACGCGGCCACGAGCTCCTCGACGGCGCGCGACGGCCGTGGTTCGCGCACCCAGACCAGGACCTTCCGCAGCACGACCGGGGGCACGAGCCTGCGGACGCGCAGGTCGGCTGCGGCGGCGAGCGTCTCGTCGGAGCCGACGGTGAGCGCCGCGCCGAGACCGGCCCGCGCCAGAGCGACGTGCAGGGACGGGTCGTGGGTGGTGTAGGGGAACCGGAGGCTGGCGCCGACCTGTCGCGCCGCGGCGTCGATCAGCGTCCGTACGCCGCTCTCGGGCGGGTAGGAGACGGTCAGGTCCCGGGCGGCGGCCTTCAGGCTGACGCGCTCCTGCTCCCGACCCTCGTCTCCGGCCGCCCCCACGACGACCAGCTCCTCCTCGAGCAGCAGTCGGGTTCCGAGCTGCTCCGGCAGGGCGCGCGGAGGCTGCGCGATCACGACGGCGTCCAGGCGTCTGCTCGCCAGGCGTTCGAGCAGCACGGCGCTCGTCCCGTCCTGCAGCCGCAGCTCGAGCAGCGGGTACCGGCTGCGCAGGACCGCCAGCGCGGCGGGGAACGCCGTCTCCTCGAGCCCGTCCACCACGCCCAGCTCGAGACGTCCGCCGAGCTGCCCCGCGCGTTGCGTCGCCGCAGCCTGCAGCTCGCCCTTCGCCGTCAGCACGCGACGGGCGGAGGCCAGCAGGTCGGCTCCGGCCGCGCTCAGCACGACGCCCCGGCTCCCGCGGTCGAAGAGCGTGGTCTCCAGCTCCGCCTCCAGCTTGCGCACCTGCTGGCTCACCGAGGGCTGCGCCAGGCCCAGCCGGTCGGCCGCCCGGCTGAAGGAGCCCTCGTCCGCCACGGCGACGAAGCACTCGAGAGCCCGTAGTTCCACGTGGTCGACCATAGGCGTCGCCAATACCGAGTAGTGCTCGAGCGGCCTTCTCCTATCGCTGCGAAGCCGCCAGGCTGGAGGCGACGAGGGAGGAGGGACCCCGGCCCTCGAGGTTCACCGACCCGCCCTCACCGCACACCCACCCCCTCCGAAGGAGACCCACCGTGTCCGCAGCCGTCCGCACCGATCTCGTGCTGTCCACCTCGTCCGAGAGCCACGTGATCGACGTGCCCGTCGACAAGATCGACATCGGCCGATGGCTCTTCGCCCTCTCCGACGCCGAGTACCAGCGGTGCGCGCCCGGTGATCACAAGGCGGCCGGGACCACGGTGTCCGACGACGGCAGACCGATGACGATCAACGTGGAGATGATCGGGTCCGGCCTGGTCGTCCAGCACTACGTGGGCGAGGTCGTCGAGCGGGACCGCTGCCGGATGGTGTCCACCTCCGACGTGCTCACGCCGCACGGCTGGACCACCGTCCAGGTGATCTGGGAGCTGCGCGCGGAGCCCGAGGGCGACGGACGCACGCGCTACACCAACACGGTCACCTCGCACCCGACCGAGGAGTTCCTCGCGTTCAACGAGCGCAACGGCGGCACGTTCGAGGAGGCGGCCAGGGCGCGTCAGGCCGCGTCCGGCGCCCATAACGCCCGCGAGACGCCGCTCTTCGCCGCGAGCATCGCGCGCGCCGCCCTGGCCGGCTAGCCGACGCCTGCTCGCACGGCAGTGCGGCTCCTCCCCCGCCTCGAACAGCGCAGAGCTCGACCGTCGAAAGGCTTCGTCCACCCATGTCCCGCACCACCTCCACCGTCCCCGCGCCCCGTGTGCTGGTGATCGTCACCTACGACGTCGGCGAGGAGGACCGCACGGCCTTCGAACGCATCGCCGGGGCGCACGCCGCGGCTGGCGACACGTACCCCGGGTGCCTCCGGTTCGACCTCGCGCACGACGTCCTCGACCCGGGCCGCTACGAGCTCGTCGAGCTGTGGCAGAGGCAGGCGGACCTCGACGCGCACAGCGCGTCGGCGTCGTTCGCCCGGACGAGGGCCGCGCTCGCGGAGTGCCGCACGCTGCGGGTCAGGCCCGACCGGTACGAGATCGCGAGCCCGAGCTGATGATGTCACCCGTGCCCACCTCCACCACGCCTTCCCTGACCGACCGGCTGCTGGAGGCCGACGGCCTCACGAGGTCCTTCCCGGGCCGCGACGGCGCGGCCGACCTCCCGGTGCTGCGCGGCATCAGCCTCTCGGTCGAGCGCGGCGAGCTGGTGGCGGTCGTCGGGCCGAGCGGGTCCGGCAAGTCGACCCTGCTCTACTGCCTGTCCGGCCTGGAGCCCCCGACCAGCGGCCGGGTGGTCGTGGCGGGCACCGACCTCGCGTCCCTGCGCGGCACCCGGGCCGCACGGTTCCGCCGCGAGCACATCGGCTTCGTGTTCCAGTCGTACAACCTGCTGCCCGCGCTGTCGGTGCGCGAGAACGTCGGCCTCCCGGCGCGACTCGCCGGCCACCGCGTCTCCCGGGACACGGTCGACGACGTGCTCGAGCTGGTCGGGCTGGCGGGCCTGGGGGGCGCGACGCCGGCGACGCTGTCGGGCGGGCAGCAGCAGCGGGTGGCGATCGCCCGGGTGCTCCTCGCCGAGCCACCCGTCGTCTTCGCCGACGAACCCACCGGAGCCCTCGACGCCGTCAGCGGCGACCAGGTCCTCACCGAGCTGCGCAACCTCGCTGGACGGGGCCGCAGCGTCGTCATGGTCACCCACGACCTCGAAGCAGCCACCCGAGCGGACCGGGTGCTGGTGCTGCGCGACGGCGCCCTGCACGCAGAGCTCGTCGCCCCCACGGCCCAGGACGTCTTCGACGCCGTCGCCGCAGCCGCCGTGCCCTCGGTGGCCGGCTCGGCCGGGGAGGTCCGCGCGTGAGCCGCCTGGTCCTGGCCGACCTGCTCGCGGGTGCTCGGATCTGGGCCGGGCTGGCCGCGGTCCTGCTGGCCGCCGGGCTGGCCGGCACCGTGCCGGCCGCCCTGGTCCGCGCCGGGTTCGACGCGGGCGGCGACGCGGGTCTCGCCGCCTACTCACTGGCCGGCGTGGCGATCGTGCTGACCCTCGTCGCGGTCCTCGTGGTGTCGACCAGCACGTTGCGCCTCGCGGTCACCGTGCGCACCCGGACGTTCGCGCTGTGGCAGGTCGTCGGCGTGCTCCCCCGCACCGCCGCCCGGATCGTCCTGGTCGAGGTGCTGCTCGTCGGGGTCGTCGCCTCAGCCCTCGGCGTGCTCGTCGGCGCGGCCGTGGCCCCGGACTTCGTCGCCTACGGGCTCCGCGGCACCTCCGGGCTCGAGTCGCTGCGGCCGCGCCTGGCCGGTGGCGACCTGGTGGTGGTGGCCGTCGTGGCGGCGGCCGTCGTGGTGCTGGCGGCCGTGGGACCGTCTCGGCGCGTCGCAGCCACACCACCGGTCGCCGCGCTGCGCGACCCCGACGTCGTCGAACGACGCCGACGGCTGCTGCCGCTGCTCGTCGCCGCCGGGCTGGCCGTGGTCACGTTCTCGATGCTGTGGACGCTGCCCTCGTCGGTGGACCGCGGCGCCAACCAGCTGCTGCTCATCGGCGTCGTCCTCGTCGCGGTCGCCGCCGCCCTCGCCCAGCAGCTCACCCACCCGGTGCTCAGAGCCTGGACCGCTCTGCCCGCGCGCGCGTGGCCGTCGCTGTTCCTGGCCCGCGCCGCCGCGCTGCAGGGCGTGGGACGTTCCGCCGCCGGGGTCAGTGCGGTCGTCGTCGCCGCCGGGCTACCGGCAGCGTTGCTCGCGGGAGCGCACACGTCCTCCGCGCTGGCGGGCGTCAGGACGTCGGGCTCGATCGGGGCCGGCATCGCCCTGCTGATCGGCGGGCCGGTGCTGCTCGCCTCGATCGGCGCCGCCGCCGGGGTGCTGATCAGCGCCCGCGACCGCTCACGTGAACAGGCCCTGCTCCGCGCTGCCGGCGCCGGGCCCGCGCAGACCACCGGGATCGCGGTGCTGGAGACCCTCCTCGTCGCCGTCACCGGGCTGCTGCTCGCAGGCGTCGCGGTCGTGCTCGCCTCGACCCTCGAGCTCGTCGTCCTCACGTCCGCCGGCCACCCGGTCCCGTTCGACGTCGGACTCCCGGCACTCCTGGTCGCCGCCGCCCTCGTCGCCGTCCTGATGGCGCTCGCCACCGCCGTCCCCGCGCTCGCGGACCTACGTCGCTCCGTGCGGACGGTCCTCAGCGCCGAGTGATCCCGGCCGGCCGCAGGCCCGACCTGGACGCCGCCACTAGGTTGGCGCCGGTGAAGCAGGAACCGCCCTCGGAAGCCGTCGGACTCGTCGTGCACGCAGCGGGCGACGCGCGCGTCGAGGTCGTCCCCGTCCGCCCGCCGCTGCCCCACGAGGCGGTGATCGAGGTCCGCTACGGCGGGATCTGCGGGTCCGACCTGCACTACTGGCTGCACGGAGCCGCAGGGCTGTCGATCCTGCGGGAACCGCTGCTGCTCGGGCACGAGATCGTCGGCGTCGTGCACACCGCAGCGCCCGACGGGAGCGGACCGCCCGCGGGTGCCCCGGTCGCGGTGCACCCGGGCCGCCCGAACGCCGTCGGCGACGCGGGCCCGGCCCGTCACCCCGCGGACCGCCCCAACCTCTCCCCCACCGGCACCTACCTCGGCAGCGCCGCCCACCATCCCCACACCCAGGGCGGGTTCGTCCGCTACCTGACGCTCGACAGCGCGATGCTGCGCGCCCTGCCGGTGGACCTGCCCCTGCGGACCGCGGCGGTCGTCGAACCCGCCAGCGTGGCCTGGCACGCGGTCGGCCAGGCCGGCGACGTCCGGGGGCGTCGCGTCCTCGTCGTCGGCGCCGGGCCGATCGGCGCGCTGGTCGTCGCCGTCCTGGCCCGGGCGGGGGCCGCGGAGATCGTCGCGGTCGACCTGCACGAGGAGCCGTTGGCCCGAGCCCGCACGCTCGGCGCCACCCGCACCCTGCTGGCCACCGACGCCGAGGCGATCGCAGCCGTCCAGCCCGACGTGGCCATCGAGTCCTCCGGCAGCGCCGCCGGACTGAGCACCGCCATCACGTCGACCGTGCGCGGGGGTCGGGTCGTGATGCTTGGGCTGCTCCCCCCGGGCCCGCAGCCCGTGCCGGTCGCGACGGCGATCGCCCACGAGCTCGAGCTGGTCGGCTCGTTCCGGTTCAACGACGAGATCGACGAGGTCATCGCCGCCCTCGCGGACGGCTCCCTCTCGGTCGAGGCCGTGATCACCCACGAGTTCCCCGTCAGCGACGCGCTGGCCGCCCTGGAGACGGCCCGCGACCCGCAGCGGTCGGGCAAGGTGCTGCTGACCTTCGACCACTGACCGCAGCGGCCACGGGCGATCAGCCGAGCGTGCGCGACAGCACGATCGGCGCAGCCAGCAGGAGCAGACCGAGCGCGAGCGCCACCACGTCGCGCCGCGCGAAGGTCGAGGGCAGCGCGTGGGTCCGCCGTCGGACGGCCGCGAAGCCGCGGGCGTCCATCGACAGCGCCATCTGCTGGGCCGAGCGGATCGTGCGGACGAGCAGGGCGAGCGTCAACGACAGCGCGTGGCGGACCCGGGCGACGAGGGAGCGGCCGGGCCCCAGACCCCGGACCCGGCGCACCTCGGTCATCGTCCGCCAGCTGCCGAGGAGGTCGTCGAGCCGGAGCAGCGCGGCGCACACGGCCACGACCGGTCGGTCGGGGAGGTGCAGCCGCTGGCTGAGCGCGTCGCCGAGGGTGCTCGGCCGGAGCAGCCCGAGGAGCAGGGCGCCGGGCACGACCAGGCAGAGGATGCGCGTCACCTCGCGGGCGGCGAGGGCCGCGCTGCCGACGGAGAAGGCCCCGCCGGGGTTGAGCAGCAGCGTCGACCAGCCGACCGAGAGGGCTGCGAGGGCGACCGGCACCAGCCGCACCAGGACCGGACGGACCCGACGCACCGCCAGCGGCGACGCCAGCAGCGTCAGGGCCAGGGTGAGCAGTCCCACCAGCGGTGAGGTCACCCAGAAGGAGCCGATCCCCGCCGCCGTCGCGACGGCGAGCAGCGTCAGCGGGTTGCAGCGGGCGGCGACCGGTGCTCCCGGTTCGTCGACGGGTCGGACCCGGTGGTCGAGGACGGTGCGCCCCGGCTCACGCGATGGACCGGGCAGGACCAGCGACGCTCCGAGGAGGGCCGCCAGGCGGGGGTCGTGGGTGGTCGCCACGACCGCGGCCCCCTCACCACGCGCCGCGGCGACGAGCCCGGCGACGGCCGCCCAGGTATGGCGGTCCTGCCCGACCGTGGGCTCGTCCAGCAGCAGGACGCCGGGCCCGTGGGCCAGCGCCGCGGCGAGCACGACCCGACGCTGCTCACCACCCGAGAGGGCGTACGGGTCCTCGTCGCGCAGGTGCGTCAGGCCCAGCAGGTCGATGAGGGCGTCCGCCCGGGCGCGGCTGGCGGCGAGCGCCGCGGCCTCGCGGGCGTGCAGCACCTCTCCGGTCGCACGCACCTCCCCCAGCACGGTGCGCGCGGTGATCGACTCCTCGCTGTGCTGCGCGGCGAGACCCACCTGCCGGGCGAGCGCGGGAGACGAGCGCGCCACCTCGCGGGCGGGACGCCAGCCGTCGCCCGTCCGCAGCTCCACGAGCCCGTCGGCCGGTTCGTCGAGCCCGACCAGCGCACGCAGCAGCGTCGACTTCCCGGCGCCGCTCGGACCCAGGACGCCGAGGCCGTCAGCGGGGCTCAGCGTGCCGTCGAGGCGGTCGGTGAGTCGCTCCCCGTCGGGTGCTGCGAGCGCGAGGCCGGTCCAGCGCAGCCCGGGGTCACGGGGTCGGCCCGGCGGAGCGAGCGGCACGGCGAGCGGCTCGGGGGTGGCGGCCCCGGGCACCCAGACCCCGGCGGCGAGCAGCGCGTCGGCCCGTTCCCGCAGGACCGCGTCGAGGGGTCCGTCGGCGAGCACCCGGCCGTGGTCGAGCACGACCAGGCGGTCGCACACCGAGAGCCAGGGTTCGAGCTGGTGCTCGGCGACGACGAGGGTGAGCGACGCGCTCGTGGCCGCGTCCCGGACGGCGTCGCGCACGCGTGCGGCGGCGCTCGCGTCGAGCATCGCCGTCGGCTCGTCGAGCAGCAGCACCCGCGGCTCCAGGGCCAGCGCGCCGGCCAGGGCGAGCCGTGCCGACTCACCGCCGGAGAGCGCCGTCGTGGCACGGTCGGCCCCGTAGGGGAAGCCGACGGCCCCGAGGCCGAGCGGCACGCGTGCCTGGACCTCGGCGCGCGGCAGCGCACGGTTCTCGGGGCCGAACGCCACGTCGCGCCCGGCGTGCTCGGCCACGACGCTGCTGCGCGGGTCCTGCAGGAGCAGGCCGACGGAGCCCGGCCGCTCCTGCGGGTCGTGACCGTCGAGCGCCACCCGGCCGTGCAGGGTGCCGACGGTCTCGTCGAGCAGGCCGGCCAGGGCCTGCAGCAGCGTCGACTTGCCCGATCCGCTCGCCCCGACCAGCAGCACCCGCTCCCCGGGGACGAGGGCGAGGTCGACCCCGTCCAGGGTGGGCTCACGACGACCGTGGGGGCGCCAGGTGAGGCCGTTCGCCTCGAGGGCGCCCTGCCCCAGCGCCGGGACCGCCGTCACCACGGGGTGCTGGTCAGGAACGTCGCTGGGCGAGGTGGTCACGTCCGGCCGCGAACGGGGAGAGGGCTCCGGTCCGCGCGAGCGCGCGGACCAGGAACCAGCCGAGCACGCCGGCGAGCACCGCCCCCGACGCGGCGAGCGTCACCGCGTACAGCGTCGCCCAGGCCGCGGACCACTCGCGGTAGTAGACCCGCCACTCGTACGGTGCCTCGAGGATCCCGGCCAGGATCCCGCCCAGGACCGAGGGCAGCAGGGTCCAGCGCCGGTAGGCCAGCAGGGCGAACCCGAGCTCGACCCCGGCGCCCTGCAGCGCGCCCGAGGCGAGGGTCGAGATGCCCCACTGACCGCCGAGCAGCGGCTCGACGGAGGCCGCGACCAGCTCGGCCAGGAGGGCGGCACCCGGCCGGCGTACGACCAGGGCCGCGACGACCGCCGGCAGCCAGAAGACGCCGTAGACCAGTCCCGCCAGCGGCGGCAGGCCCAGGAACAGCGGCTGCAGGAGGTTGGTGACCGCCCCCCAGCCGATGAAGACGACGCCGAAGCCGACGCCGATCATCACGACGGTGAGGAGGTCCACGGTCCGCCACCGACGCTGACGGGTCCGTGGGCTCGTCGGCCGGGGTGAGGTGGATGAGGTGCTCATGACGAGTCCTTCCGTTGGGAAGGGGCCACCCGGCGTGCCGGTTGGCGAGTTCTCGACTCCCTACGCCGGTGCGAGCCGGATCAGGTTCGAGGGTCTGCGGATCTGCCGCACTCTCAGCGCCCGCTCGGCGCTCCCCTGTCGTCCCGACGAGAGTAGAGCAAGCCGCAACGCCAACCTCATCGAGGCCCTTCGACAAGCTCAGGGAACGTTCACCCGACGCTGGTGCCGCGCGGCAGCAGCCCGGCCTCGGCGTAGCAGGCGTCGATGAGCTCCATCGTCGCCACGCTGTCCGCGGTCGTGGTGGGGAACGGTCGCCCCTCCCGCACGGCCGCGACGAACGCCTCGAGCTGATAGCTGTAGGTGGAGCGACGGCTCAGTGCCTCGACCCGCTCCGCGCCGTCGACCACGAGCGTCAGCCGGTCGTCGTCCTGCGGATGGATGAAGTCGGCGAACACGGCCGTCCCCCGCGACCCGGTCACGGCGATCGACATGTCGGTGGCGGCCGCGTCCATGTCGACGTGCGCGTACGCCGGCGTGCCGTCCGCCAGCCTGGTCTCGACCTCGAACGTCTCGTCGAGCTGGGGACGTCCGGCCCGCTCCTTGGCGGTGGCACCGACGAGCGTGGGCTCACCGCCGCGCAGCGCCGACAGCGACCGGATCACGTGCAGGCAGTAGCAGCCGAGGTCCATCAGCGCGCCGCCCGACAGCGGCCACGACCAGCGCAGGTCGTCGTCGCCGGGCGCCGGCATCCGCATCGTCACGTCGAGGCGCTGGAGCTCACCGATGCCGTCGCCGGACGTCAGCTCGACCAGCCGGTCGAACTGCGGGTGGTAGCGGTAGTGGAAGCCCTCGAGCACGGTCAGGCCGGTCCCCTGCGCCGCGTCGTGCACCCGTCGTGCCTCGGCGGCGTTGCTGGCCGCCGGCTTCTCCGTCAGCACGTGCTTCCCGGCCGCGATCGCCGCCAGGTTCCACGGCGCGTGGGCGCTGTTGGGCAGCGGGTTGTAGACCGCCTCCACCTCGGGGTCCGCGATCACCTCGGCGTAGCTGTCGTGGACACGCTCGATCCCGTGCGCCGCGGCGTACGCCTCGCTGCGCGCGCGGTCCCGGGTGGCCACGGCCACCAGCCGCACCCCGAGCTCGGCGGCCGGACCGAGCAGCGACACGTCGCTGATGCGGGCGGCGCCCAGGACGCCGACGCGCAGCGGCTCGCTCATGCGCTCACCCGCTCCGAGACCTCAGCCGCACGCCGGTCGGCCTCGGCGAACGTGGCCAGCACCGCGTCGCGGGCCCGCGCGAGCGCCTCGTCGACGCCCAGCGAGCGCGACGTGACGGACATGTCCTCGACGCCCCACGGACCGGTCCAGCCGAGGGCGCGGACCGCGAGGACGAAGGACGCGACGTCGAAGTCACCCTCGCCGCACGGCCGGCGTCGGTCGAACGTGTCCTCGAGCAGCGTCCCGACGGGCGTCGCGTCGCCGTCGTCGAGCTCGACCCCGACGACGTACGCCAGCGGCAGGGTCTCGGCGATCGTGCGGTAGTCGGTGCCGCCCCGGTAGGCGTGCCAGACGTCCAGCACCACGCCGGCGTTCGGGTTGGCGACCTCGGTGACGAGCGCGATCGCCTCCTCGGTGGTCCGGACCCGGTAGGAGAACGGCGTGTTCTCGAAGCCGATCCTCACGCCGAAGCGGGCAGCGTCGTCGGCCAGCGCGTCGAACGCCTCGCAGAACGGCCCGTACGCGACCGGCGCGCCCTCGTCGTCTGCGCCGACCTTGATGTTGTCGACGCCCAGCACCGCGCAGGCCTCGAAGAGGTCGGCGCGAGCCCGGTCGGCCTCGCGACGCCGATCGCCGGTGGCCCACCAGTCGGTCAGGCGCTCCAGCTGGACCGTCGTGATGCCGTGCTCGCGCAGGGCCGACGCGACGCCGTCGAGGCCGATGCGCTCGCGGGCCGCGACGAGGTCCTCGCGCGTGAGCCCGAAGCCGGTGTAGCCGGCCTGCGCCACCGCGCGGATCCGGTCGCGGACGTCCAGCGGGCTCAGCGGGCCGCCCCGGAAGGGGACGACGTCGCCCGCCGAGGTCCAGCACGCAGCGATGAGGTCGGTCATGCGGCGCTCGGCTTCGTACGCAGCTCGTCCATCCGGACCGGGCGGTGCTGGCGGCGCGACAGGTCCGCGGCCTCGGCGATCCACCCGACCTCGACCGCGTCGGCGACGGTGCACGGCGAGGGTCGCGTGCCCGCGACGACCTGGGTGAACGCGTCGAGCTCGAGGCGGAACGCGTCGGCGAGGCGATCCATGAAGAAGGAGTGCGGCGTGCCTCCGGGGAAGGTGACGCCCGGCTCGGTGGACCGGATCGGCCAGCGCTCCTCCAGCCCGGCGGCCACGCTGTCCTTCGACCCGTGCACCTCGAGCCGGACGTCGTAGCCCCGCGCGTTGTAGCGCGAGTTGCTGACGACCGCGAGCGCGCCCGACTCCAGGGTCAGCAGGATCGCCGCGGTGTCGACGTCGTCGCTCTCGGCGAAGACCGCTGCCCCCTGGTTGCTCCCGGTCGCGTAGACCTCCACCACCTCCTGGCCGCTGACGAAGCGGACGGCGTCGAAGTCGTGGACGCTGCAGTCGCGGAAGATGCCGCCCGAGGCCCGCACGTACGCGTCCGGCGGCGGCGCCGGGTCGAGCGTCGTCGACCGGATCGTGTGCAGCCAGCCGAGGCTGCCGTCGGCGACGGCGTCGCGCGCCGCGGCGAACGCCGCGTCGAACCGCCGGGGGTAGCCGATCTGGACCTCGACGCCCGAGGCCGTCGTACGGCGCAGGATCTCCTCGCTCGCCTGGGGGTCGCTGGACACGGGCTTCTCGCAGAAGGTCGGCAGCCCGGCCTCGAGCGCGGCGAGGATGAGCTCCGGGTGCGCGCTCGTGGCCGCCGCGATCACGACCCCGTCCACCCCGGCGGCCAGCAGCGCCGCCGGGCTGTCGGCGGCCTCGACCCCGAGCCGGTCGACCGTCTGCGTGACCAGGGCGGGCGCGGCGTCGTAGACGACGAGCGAGTCGACCTGCTGCAGACCGGTGAGCGTGGTGGCGTGGAACGCTCCGATCCGCCCGAGACCGATCAGACCTAGACGCATGGGAGACCTCTTCGATGAGTGCACGGACACGACGGACGGGGACGGAGGAGACGGACACACCAGACGGCCTGCCCGACGCGAGCAAATACATGGGGCTCAACTGGTGACAGCGTTCACAACACCTGACACTATGTCATGACAAAGTCGGCAGCTTGCCGTACGTCCGAAAGGTTCGATCAATGAAGATGATCCAAGTCAAGCGCGTGGCGATCGCCGCGGTCGCGGTCAGCGCCGTGCTGACGGCGACCGCGTGCAGCGGCGGCGGCGCTCCCCAGAGCTCCGCGTCCGCGCCCGCCGGCGGCGGGGGTGGCAACAGCGGTTACACCTTCGCGATGATCACGCACGAGACGCCGGGCGACACGTTCTGGGACCGGATCCGGGCGGGTGCCGAGCAGGCCGCCAAGGACACCGGGTCCAAGCTGAACTACTCGTCCGACCCGGACGCCACCAAGCAGGCGACTCTCATCGACACCGCCACCAACTCCAAGGTCGACGGCATCGCCGCCACCCTGGTGACCCCGGACGCGCTCATCCCGTCGCTCAAGAAGGCCGAGGCCGCGGGCATCCCGGTCGACACCTTCAACTCGGGTCTGGACTACTACCAGCAGGCCGGGTCGATCGCCCACTTCTCCTCCGACGAAAAGCTCGCGGGCCAGCAGGCCGGAGCCAAGGCCAAGGCGGCCGGAGCCACGAAGATCCTCTGCACCATCCAGCAGACCGGATCGGTCGCGCTCGAGGACCGGTGCGCCGGCGTCAAGGACAGCTTCCCGAACACCGAGAACCTCCAGGTCAACGGTGCCGACGACTCCGCCGTCACCTCCGCGATCCAGGCGAAGCTGAGCCAGGACAAGGACGTCAACTGGGTCATCACCCTCGGCGCCCCCCAGGCTCTCGACACGCTCAAGGCCAAGGCTTCCGCCGGGCGCGACGACGTGAAGGTCGGAACCTTCGACCTGAACGCCGAGGCAGCCAAAGCGGTCCAGTCCGGTGATCTGCAGTTCTGCATCGACCAGCAGCCCTACCTCCAGGGCTACCTGGCCATCAGCCAGCTGTACCTCTACAAGAAGAACGGCAACGTCATGGGTGGCGGCAAGGCCACGCTGACCGGCCCGTCGTTCGTGGACACGACCAACGTCGCCGCGATCCTGCCCTTCATCGACCAGAACACCCGCTAGTCCCCTGCAGCCGGTGGCCAGGCTCGTCGAGCCTGGCCACCGACTACTCACACCTCGGAGCTGAGCATGAGTCAAACAGTCAAGACCGCGCCGGCGGGTGCCCCGGCCGAAGCGTCGAACCGGGTCCAGCTCGGTCTGTCCAACCGCCTGCTCGCCCGCCCCGAGATCGGGGCGCTCGTCGCAGCCATCGTCATCTTCATCTTCTTCCTCGTCGTGGCGCCG
The DNA here is from genome assembly GCA_964251895.1 of uncultured Friedmanniella sp. Lineage (GTDB taxonomy): Bacteria > Actinomycetota > Actinomycetes > Propionibacteriales > Propionibacteriaceae > Microlunatus. The sequence continues at coordinate 92,518 of CAXULL010000014.1, read as the reverse complement.
TCGTTCCGCTCGGCGCCCTCGTTCTTCACCGTGCTCTACCAGTCGTCCACGATCGGCATCGTCGCCGTCGCGGTCGGCATGCTGATGATCGGCGGCGAGTTCGACCTGTCGGCCGGGGTCATCACCACCACGGCCGGCCTGTTCAACGCGATGTTCTGCTACGAGCTGGGCATCAACCTGTGGGTCGGGGCGTTCCTCAGCCTGGTCTTCTGCCTGTGCATCGGCTTCTTCAACGGCTACATGGTGATGCGGACCGGCATCCCGAGCTTCCTCATCACCCTCGGCAGCTTCTTCGTCCTCCAAGGAGCCAACCTGGGGGTCACGAAGCTCGTCACCGGCTCGGTGTCGGGGCCCAACACCACGCAGATGGCCGGCTCCACGTCGTTGCAGTTCGTCTTCGCCCACGTCTTCCAGATCGGCCCGGTGCAGCTCAACATCACCGTGATCTGGTGGCTCGTCTTCGCGGCCCTGGCCGCCTACATCCTGCAGCGCACCCGGATCGGGAACTGGATCTACGCGGTGGGCGGCAACGCCGCGTCCGCCCGCGCCGTCGGTGTCCCGGTCACCCGGGTCAAGATCGGCCTGTTCATGACGGTGTCGTTCCTCGGCTGGTTCACCGGCATGCACTACCTCTACAACTTCAACGTGCTCCAGGCCGGCAACGGCGTGGGCAACGAGTTCCTCTACATCATCGCCGCCGTGGTCGGCGGGACGCTGATGACCGGTGGCTACGGCAACACCATCGGTGTCGCGCTCGGCTCGTTCATCTTCGGCATGACCAGCCTCGGCATCGTCTACGCCGGGTGGGACCCGAACTGGTTCCGCGCGTTCCTCGGCGTGATGCTGCTGCTGGCCGTCATGGTCAACCTCTACGTCAAGAAGCTCTCGACCACCAGGAAGGTGGGTTAACGATGACCGACACCCTGCAAGAGCACGCCGACCCGAGCCTGCACAAGGGCGAGACGCTCGTCGAGATGAAGAACATCGGCAAGACGTACGGCGCCATCCGGGCCCTCAAGGGCATCAACCTGACGGTCAACGCCGGCGAGGTGGCCTGCGTCCTCGGCGACAACGGCGCCGGGAAGTCGACCCTGATCAAGATCATCGCCGGGCTGCACCCGCACAACGAGGGCGAGCTGCTCGTCGACGGCAAGCCGATGCAGTTCGGCTCCCCCCGCGAGGCGCTGTCCCACGGCATCGCCACGGTCTACCAGGACCTCGCCGTCGTCGGGCTCATGGAGGTCTGGCGCAACTTCTTCCTCGGCTCCGAGATGACGGGCAGCAAGTTCCCCCTCTCGGGGCTGAAGACGAAGGAGATGAAACGCATCGCCGACGAGGAGCTGCGCAAGATGGGCATCGTGGTCAAGAACATCGACCAGCCCATCGGGGAGCTGTCCGGCGGGCAGCGCCAGTGCGTCGCGATCGCCCGGGCCGTCTACTTCGGCGCTCGGGTGCTGATCCTCGACGAGCCCACCGCGGCGCTCGGCGTGAAGCAGTCCGGCGTGGTGCTGAAGTACACCGCCGCTGCGCGGGACGCGGGGCTCGGCGTCGTGTTCATCACCCACAACCCGCACCACGCCTACCTGGTCGGCAACCACTTCGTCATCCTCAAGCTCGGCCAGGCCGTGCTCGACAAGCACCGCTCCGAGGTGACGTTGGACGAGCTCACCCGCCAGATGGCCGGCGGCGACGAGCTGACCGAGCTGTCGCACGAGCTGCAGCGCTGACTCGGGCAGCGGCCCGTGAAGGCGCACGCGTCGCCCTTCACGGGCCGCCCCGAGGCGGGTGCTCGAGCGCGGGCAGGACGATGTCGTCCACGACGGAGACGAAGAACGCGCGCCCGACCGGTGCACCGGTGGTGCCGAGCCACAGGCTCGACATGGCCGGGATCACCTGCGCGAGCAGCGGGACCTTCCGGAGCATGTCCGCCCCGACCTGCCCGCGGTCGACCGCCCGCAGCAGGAGAGCCTGGTAGACCTCGACGTACGGCTCCGTGACCTGCGTCCGGATCGCGTCGGCCAGCCTCGGCGCACTTCTCGCCGCCGACGTGAGGCCGGCGAAGACCGCCAGCCGCCGGTCCGGCCCCCCGAGCCAGGGCGAGTCGATCACCGCCAGCAGGTCCGCGCGCAACGACCCCTCGTCGGGCAGGTCGTCGGCCTCGGGCGGGTGGCCGGCCGCCTGGATCGCCGCGAGGACGAGATCCACCTTCGTCGGCCACCGGCGGTACAGGGTCGTCTTGGCCCGACCGGCACGGAGCGCGACGGCGTCGAGGGTGACGTGCTCGTAGTCGCGCTCGGCCAGCGCGTCGAGGGTGATCCGCAGGATCTCCGCGTCGCGGGAGTGGTCGTAGGGGCGGCCGACGCGGCTCGCGCCGGTCGCTCGTCCGGCCGCTCGACCGTCCTCGCCCTCCACCACAGGTCGCACGCTAGCTCCCGTCTCATACGCTACCGAGGAGTAGCGTAAAGGCGCTGCGCCGGACGGCGCGGGCGACGAGCAAGGAGAACCCGTGGACATCGAAGACGCAGTCGTGGTGGTGACCGGCGCCTCGTCCGGCATCGGGGAGGCGACGGCTCGCGCCGCGGCCGCCCAAGGTGCCCGCGTGGTCCTGGCCGCCCGGCGCGAGGAGCGCATCGCGGCCCTGGCCAAGGAGCTCGGACGCGCCGAGGCCGTCCGGTGCGACGTCACCGACCCGGCCCAGGTCGACGCGCTCGTCCGGTCCGCGGTCGAGGCATTCGGCCGCGTCGACGTCGTGGTCAACAACGCCGGGCAGGGCCTGCAGGCCAGCGTCGAGCAGACCGCGCTCGCCGACCTGCGCGCACTCCTCGAGCTGAACCTGGTCGCGCCGCTCGCGGTGATGCAGGCGGTGCTGCCGCTGATGCGCGCCCAGGGGTCCGGGAGCATCGTCAACGTGAGCTCGGGGACGACCTTCGCCGACGCGCCCGGGACCGGTGCCTACGTCGCGTCCAAGATCGCCCTCGAGCGGCTGACCGCCATCGCGCGCGAGGAGCTCGCCGGCACCGGGATCACGCTGTCCGTGGTCATCCCGTTCGCCACCGGCACGGAGTTCGTGAGCTCGCTGCGGGCCGGGCAGGGCGAGGCCGCGGCCGGGCTGGCCGGGGTCGACCTCGACCGTCCGGAGGCGGTGGCCGACGTGATCCTCGAGCTGGTCAGGACCGGAGGCGCGCGGGCGGACCTGGTGCCGGTCGCCTACGGGGGCAGCCGCCGTTAGTCGCGGTTCCGGCCCCTGACCTCTGGTTCACCCCTATCGTGCACCTGTGAAGCGCCTCACGTCCGCCGCGGCCGGCCTCCTCCCGCTGGTCCTGCTGACCCTGGGGACAGGGCAGCCCGCGGTGGCCGACCTCCCGACGAACCCGCTCGCCGCCGCCGGGCCGGCCGTGGTGAGGAGCTGCGCCGAGGTCGTCGCCGGGATGAGCCTGTCCGAGCAGGTCGGCCAGCTGCTCATGGTCGCGCAGGACTCGACCCGGCCGAGCGCGTCGGGCCGCACGACGATCAAGAACCTCCACGTCGGCTCGGTCGTGCTGCTGGGCAACAGCAAGGCGGGCCGCGTCAGGACGAAGGCGCTCGTCGGACGGCTCCGCTCCGGCGCCGGCACGACCGACGGGGTCGAGGTGCTCGTCGCGGTGGACCAGGAGGGTGGTCTCGTGCAACGGCTGCAGGGCAAGGGCTTCACCCGCATCCCCGCCGCGCGAGACCAGGCCCGCTGGTCGGACAAGAAGCTGAGGTCGAAGGCGGAGGTCTGGTCGAAGGAGCTCGGCAGGGCGGGCGTCGACGCCAACCTGGCCCCGGTCGCCGACGTGGTCCCGTCGAAGATCGGCAACGCGAACAAGCCGATCGGGGCGCTGCGCCGCGGGTACGGACCCAAGCCGTCGACGGTGGCGCGCAAGACGGCCGCGGTCGTCGACGGGATGCACGCCGGAAAGACGGCGACGGCCGCCAAGCACTTCCCCGGCCTCGGCAGGGTCAAGGGCAACACCGACTATGTCGCCAAGGTCTACGACAGGGCGACGACCCGGCACGACGCGCTCCTGGCCGGCTTCGCGGCGGAGATCGAGCACGGCACGGACATGGTGATGGTGTCGTCCGCCACCTACACCAAGATCGACTCCAAGCACCCGGCGACGTACTCGCCGACCGTGATGAAGACGATGCTGCGGGCCGACCTGGGCTTCAGCGGCGTGATCGTGTCGGACAGCCTCTCGGGCAAGGCGCTGTCGCGGGTCAAGGTCCGCGACCGCGGCGTCCGCTTCATCCGCGCCGGCGGGGACCTCGCCCTGTCGGGCTCGTTCGCCCAGCTGCGCCCGATCCGCACCGGCATCATGGACGAGGCGAAGAAGAGCGCGTCGTTCCGACGCCAGGTCGAGGCGAGCGCCACCCGGGTCGTCGCCATGAAGTCCCGCCAGGGCCTCGCCTCCTGCTCGGCCGGCTGAGACGACTCAGGCCGGCGCCCGCAGCCCGCGACCCGTACGCCGACGACGGCGGCACGTGCTGGTCGTGCTGGTCCTGCTGCTCCTGCTCGGCCCGCTCAGCGCCTGCCACGGCGCGTCGCTCGAGGACCCGGCCGCCTCGGCGTCGACCGCGACGGTCGCCGCGCGGGCGGCGCTGGACGGCCTCGCCGTCATCGCGCGCCCCGCACCCGACCCCGGCTACCGGCGTGCCGCGTTCGGCCGGGCGTGGGCGGACACCGACCACGACGGTTGCAGCCAACGGCGTGACGCCCTGGCGGCCGCGGTCGACCGCACGCGTCCGTTCACCGAGGTCCGCCGGGGCGCCTGCGCCTCGACCGTGACGGCCGGGACGTGGACCGATCCGTACACCGGGCAGTCCCTGACCTTCACCGACCTCACCCGGGGCGACCAGGCCCAGCAGCTCCCGATCGACCACGTCGTCGCGCTGGCCCTGGCCTACCGGTACGGCGCCAGCGCCTGGACGGCTGACCGCCGGCTGACCTACGCCACGGACCTCGCCAACCTGCAGCCCACCAGCCGCGCGTCCAACCTCGCGAAGAGCGACCACGACGCGTCGGCCTGGCAGCCCCGCGCCCCCTACCAGTGCGCGTACGCCACGCGCTACGTCACCGTTTCTGTGGGGGTAAGGCGTGTCGTCGAGGCGTAGTTCCTAGCCGCAGGCTTTCTTGTGTGCGCAACAGGTGTCTGCCACAGGCTTTGCCAGCAAGAGGTGGGTGGCCAGGGGAGGTCGAACTCGGCCCGGGAAGGAAAGGGGTCTAACGCGTCGAGTTCGCCCGACGATGGTGGCTTCGGTGATTGGTTGGGTCAGCAGCCTCGTCCGCGAGAGCTGCGCTTGTTTCGGTGAAGGTGCCAGGCATCTGGATGGTGAGTTGGGCGCCGCCGGCCGGGGGGCTCTCGGCAGTGATGGTGCCGCCGTGGTCGTGGACGGCCTTGGCGGCGACGGCCAGGCCGAGTCCGGTGCCGGGGGTGCTGCGTGCGGTCTCGGCGCGGTAGAAGCGGTCGAAGATGTGCGGGAGGTCGGCGGCCGCGATCCCGGGGCCCTCGTCGGCGATGTGGAGCTGGTGTCCGTCGAGGCGGATCCGGATGGTCCCACCGGATGGGCTCCACTTCACGGCGTTGTCGAGGATGTTGGCGACGGCCTGCTCGAGACTGTTGGCGTCGCCGAGCAGGTCGAGGGGGCTCAGGTCGACGTCGAAGGTCAGGTCGGGTCCGCGGCGCCGTGCCCGCTCGACTGCGGTCTGGACGATGGTGCGGAGGTCGACCGGCTCCCACGACGGGGTGCTGACGCGGGTGAGGTGCAGCAGGTCCCCCACGAGTGAGCTGAGCTCGACGGCCTGGGTTTGGATGTCGTCGGCGATCTTGGCCCGTTCGGCGTCTCCGAGCCGGTGGGTGCGGGCGTCGAGGGCCAGCAGCTCGCTGTTGGTGCGGATGCTGGTCAGCGGTGTGCGCAGCTCATGGCTGGCGTCGGCGACCAGCCGGTTCTGCTGGTCGCGAGACGCTGCCAGGCGGCTCAGCATGTGGTTGAACGTGTCCGTCAGGGTCGCGAGGATGCCGTTCGCATAGCCGGTGGAGACGGGCCGCAGGTCCTCGGTGTCGGCGACGTGATGCATCGTGGTGGTGAACTGCAGGACGGGACGGAGCGCGGTGTTGGCAACCGCGCGCCCCACCAGCCACGCCCAGACGAGCCCGACGCAGCCCACGATCAGCACGACCAGACCGAAGACGTTTAGAGCCGCGTAGCTCGGGGTGAGAGGCCGGCCAACGACCAGCACGTAGCCGGGCTCGCTCAGCGGGACGGTGACGATCCGGTAGGTCTCGCCGCTGGCGCTGGTGGTGTTGCGCACGGTCTGCTGCTGCTGCTGCGCGGCTGCCATCTCCTTGGACCCGACGTCGAAGGTCGCGTTCTCGCCCGGTGTTCGCAGCACGGTGCCGTCGGCGCTGACGGCTTCGACCACGGTGGGGCCTGGGCCGAGGACCCGGGCGCTGAGCGTGCCGGTGGCCGCGATGTCCTGGCTGGCCGGGGCGAGCAGGTCGCGGGCGATCTGCAGCGAGGCACGTTCGCTGTTGTTGAACAAGGTGACGCGCAACGCGACCCAGCCGGTGACACACACCGCGACCAGCGTCACCGCGACCGCCATCATGGTCAGCAGCGTGAGGCGGCGGTGGAGCGGGCGGGAACCGCCGAAGAAGAAGCGACGTAAGCCGCTGGATGAGGTGTTCATTGGGGGTGCCCTCGATCAGAAGGTTGAGGTCGGCAACAGCGCCGGCACACCTCTTGATCGAGGGGACGGATCCGATCCCCCGATCGAACACCGGCAACGCTACGGGCGCGCAACGTCCGGCGTCTTCTTTGCTGCCAGACAGTCCGTTATGTCCGAATCCGCCTCGCGCCCTGGTGGTGTCCCAGCACGGGACGTCCTTGAGGCGGGTCATGAGTGACTTGGGTTGGGGGCGTTCGCCGGTGACCAGAGGTGACGCCAGATGACTAGGGTTTCGGCGTCGATGTCGATGGGGCCCTGGATGGCGACCATGCTCGTGTCCCAGCCACGAACGCCGTCTGTGCGTCGAGAGAGAAGGACCCCGATCGAGGTCTCGAATCTTCCCGGCGCGCTGTGGCCGAGCTCGTAGTGCCTCAGCTGGATCCAGGTGCTGAAGGCTGCCCGGACGGTGTCGGAGGTCGTCGAGCTCACCCCGAAGGCGAGATGGAGCCCGGGTGTGAGGACGCGGCGGAGATTCCACCGGACGTCGCCCTCCTGGGTGTGGCGGCTGGTCTTGAGCTGCTCGAGCAGGAGCCGGCCCAGCCCGGCCCGGTGTCCCACGGGAAGAGTGTCGACGGCCGCGATGAAGTCCAACACCTCCACGGGCTGATCCATCGCCGTCAGCGCGAGGTCCTCCAGGATCAGGCGGAACATGCCCTGACCGCGACGGTCCTCGAGGCCGGCGGGTCTTCGGGGCAGCAGCGGGGTGCTCATGGTGAACGCTTCTGGACCCATGAACGTCAAATCGGAGTCCGTAGGCGGGGTATTGGCGTCGTCTCCGGCGAGGTCGTAGTAGCGCGCTACCTCGCCTCCCAGCTCGCCGGGTTGCCCGGCGCAGCGGGTGAGGTAGTGCACGACAGCGTGGGTGGACTGGAGCTGGTCGAACAAGAACTCCCAGTCGCGGCGTAGGAGGACCACGGCCGGGACGGCGCCGGCCTGTGCAGGCGGGGTGATGCCGACCGGCGGGTCGTCGTGGTCGATCACGACCAGCGCCGTCCAGCTCAGCCGTGCCCCGTCGACGGTGACGGTGCGGCCGCGGCCGTTGGTCAGGTCGAAGGTCTTGCTGTTCAGCAACCGGACCGTTCCGCTGGCCTGGCGGAGGGCCTTGTTGACCTGCTTGTCGACCCAGCTCCGTTCCCGCTGCTCGGTGGTCGGGCCCTCGGCGTCGCGGCTCTTGACCTGGACCACGACGCCCTGGCCACCGATGATGATCAAAGCGTCGCCGAGTTCCCGGTTCCCGCTGGCGACTCGCTGCGAGGTGGCGGGGAAGACGAAGTCGGGCAGGCCTCCGGCTGCGGCTGCGTCGTGGGTCGCGTTCTCGGCGGCCTTGCCCCGGCGTTGGGTCGGGTCCAGCGGGGTCGCTGCGGGAACGGTGCGGAAGTAGACACGACCAGCGGTTTCGACGACCAGCGTCAGCTCGCCGACCGGGACCGTCGGTGCATTCACCTGTCGGGGCGGTTCGTCGCGGTCATCAGCCGGCGGTGGGCCTCGCGGGCGGCGGCGAGCTCCTCGTCGCGTTCCTCCAGGCGGCGTCCGGTCTCCCGGAGCTGGTGCTCGAGCTGACCGATCTGGTTCTGCAGCGCGGAGTGGTCGCGCGCCGCGCCGAGCCCGGTCCTGGCGAAGGCTTGCTCGCCGAGCAGCTCGGAGAGGCGGTGTTCCAGGTCGGCGATGCGTTGGCTGAGTCGTCGATTGGTGTCTGCCAGGTTGAGGTTGTCGGCTTCCAGCGATCGGCGTGACGTGCGGGCGGACGGGTCGTCGCTGCCGCCGGGCAGGCCGGGGTCGTCCGCGGCGGCGCAAACTCTTGCCCTCAGGGCTGGGTGTCGGTGGATGAAGGAGCGGTGTACCCGTGCCCGGGCCGCGACCGCCGAGATCGTGATGGGTGAGCCGTCAACGCGCATCAGGTCCAGGGCCTGCTGCACTCGTTCCTGGCGTCGAGCCACGTCCCGGCGCCGAGCCGCGACCAGTGGGCTGTCGACGGTGGTCTCAGGGGACTGGGGCATTCGGTTCCTCGTCGTGGGGGGTGGGACGGAGCCCGGGCATGCCGAGATCGACGGTCTGGCGGACCTTACGAATGGTGGCGACGGCGACGTTGATCAGGTCCCGGTCGACCTCTGACAGCTCGTCGAGGTCGGCCTCGATCTTGCGGATCAGGTGCCGCAGCTGGGTGATCTCTTCCTCAGCGGGCAGGGCCTTGGCCCGAGCCCAGTCTTCGAGGTCGGTGCTGGCCAGGACGTGCTCGCGGTCGGCGAGGAGCTGTTGCAGGTAGCTCTTCAGCTCGGGCAGGTAGGACGGGTCGCTGCGGAAGTGGCCGCAGCCCAGGCAGGTGAACCGGTAGGGGCAGCTCTTGCCGCCGGCCTTGACGTTCGACGGCTCGGTGCAGACCCCGAACGGGACCGCGACCTGACCGACCCGCAGCCGGGCGTGCTCGTCGCCGAGCAGCCGACCGACTCCGCGGAAGACGCGCCGGCCGCTGCCGTCGAACTGGTGCTCGGCGACCCGGTTGACCGCCGCCCGGACCCGGACCTCGGTGATCCGGTAGTAGCCGAGCGTGGTCTGCATCGAGCGGTGACCCATCAGGTCCCGCAGCACATCGGGCCCCACGCCGCTGTCAGCGTGGCGTTGGGCGTAGCTGTGCCGGTAGGCGTAGGGAACGGCCAAGGCGCAGTTGAACGGCTGACCCTCCTCGTCGAGCAGCTCCGCGGCGATGGCGGTGATGAAGGCGCGGTGCGACGTCGAGTAGGTGGTGATGCAGGCCGCTCGGGTGCCGCGCGGGTTCGCGGTCCTCCGCGGGAACAACGCCAGCTCCGCCATGGAGGTCTTCGGGAACTGAGCCGCGACGGCGGCCTTCTGCGTGCTGATCAGGTCCGCGGTGTGCTCGCCGATGGGGAGCCGGCGCCCGGGCCGGTCGTTCTTGAAGTCGTGGTAGATCAGGACCGGTTTGCCTTCGGGATCGCGGACCAGGCAGTCCCACGGAAGACGGCAGATCTCGTCCGGGCGCCGGCCGGTGTCGATCAACAACTCGGTGATCGCCCGGGCATTGACGCCGGCCAGCTCCTCCAGCACACCCACCCGTTCAGCGACGATCCGCAGCACCGACTCGGGAAGGTCACGTCCTCCGCCTTCTTCCCGGGGCCGGACCGGGGCGTCGCCGGTGCGGAGGACGAAGTCGGCGGGAAGTCCGGCCAAGGGCTGACCGGGCTGGGTCAGACCGAACGCGCGGACGTCGTCGAGGAACCGTCGCACGGCCCGCTGGTAGATGGGCCGGCCCGAGACCGGGAGCTCTCCCGCCCGGTCGCGCCAGACCAGGTCGGTGATGAAGGTCAGAACGTCACGTCGACCTAACCGCGCGAGGTCGTCACCGTGGTCGGCGCGGGCTGTGCGCAGACTCTGCGACAGATACCCCAGCGCCGTCAGCATGGTCCGCGACGCGTTCGCCGGCGCCCGGCCGCGGTGCAGCGGGAGGTCCTCAGCCACCCAGTGCTTCGCGGTTTCGCGCAGCCACGGCTGGCTGAGATGTGTGAAGACCAGGTGCTGGGCGCCCAGCCCGAACACGCCCAGGTTCCACACGTCTCGGCGCTGTTCCTCCTCGATGCTGCTCTGAGCCATCCGGGTAGCGCTGAGGACGCTGTTCAGCAGCGCGGTGACGTCTTGTCGGCCCCGCACCACCGGCACCTCGGCCAGCTGCTCCAAGGTGGCCACCCGATGACGCCGGGCGAACGCGGCCACGGCCCGCACCACCGAGATGAAGGTGCGCAGACCCCGTTCGGTGCGGTGCTGCAACCCGACCAGGATCTCCAGCTGCACCAGATCGGGCAGGCCTCGCAGGATGACGACATGGTCCAACGAGATCGGCATCGCCGTCGCCGCCCAGGCGTCGAAGTCCGCCTTGTCAGCGCCCTCTTCCCGACGGTGTATCCGCCACTGCGTGCTGTGCGGGACGCACAGCCCCTGCCGACTCGCCGCGAGCCGAACACACGAGACAGCCAGGCACGGACCCAACGGGCTCAGGGCGTCGGGTTCGGTCGCGACGATCCACTCCTCGACGCTCAGCTCCTCTCGATGCTGATAGGCCGTCCTGTGGGAGGCGCACAGGCCCTTGGCCATCACCGAGGGTCGGGGGCAGCCCGGCACCCTGCAGAGCAGCTCCCCACGGTTCTGCTTCGCCGACGGGATCTTCGCGAACACATCGACGTCGGTGGCCGAGCTCTGCCGGAACCGCGCGTCGCACGTCTGGCACAACACGACATGGGCGCTACGAACACCCGCCAGGCAGTCGACCACGACACACTTGCGCAGCCCGAGGAGCCGATGATCACGAGGCGGGGACAACACCTCAGCGCGAGCGTCCCAACCGGCCTCGACCAGGAAGCTCGGACGCAACGCCGCCCGCAGCCGGTCCTCAGGACTCAGCAGCGCGGACGACTGGCCCGCGGTCGCCAGCGACGACACGGTCACCGCGTCGCCCCCGCGCCGCCGAGTCGCGGTGACGAGATCCGGTCCACCGCGTCGCGCAGCCGCTGCGGCGACGGATGGAGATACACCTCGCTGGAGGTGAGCCAGGCGTGGCCGAGGAGGTCCTTCAGCTCATCCAACGTTGCGCCGGCGTCGGCCACCGCGGTCGCGAAGCTGTGCCGAAGCATGTGCGGCCGGACCCGCGTGCCCAACCCCGCGCGGGTCGACAACGCCTCGAGCAGCTCGTTCACCCCGCCAGGCCGTAGCGGCCTGCCCAGCGGCGCGGCGAACAGGTTCACCAGCAGAAAGTCGGACCCCTCGGCCTCACGACACCGGGCCCGCTCGGTTACGTACTGGTCGTAAGCCTGAACCGCCAACCAGTCCACCGGCACCGCCCGGCCGCGCCGCGACTTCGCCGTGGCGCCGTTCGGGTTGTCCCGTCGAACCACGTGGACGTGCGGACCGAGCACCCCACAGCCCAGCCGGGAGGCGTCGGCCACCAGATGGACGTCCTCGCGGCGCAGCCCGCACAGCTCGCCGCGACGCAGCCCGGTCCGCCACAACAAGATCACGATGAACCGGTCCCGAGCGTTGCGGCAGGCACGGACCAGGCCCAAGATCTCCTCCTCGGTCGCGGCGACCACACACGGCTCCGGCTCGACCAGGCGGTGCCGAGCCCGGGTCCGAAGCTCGACCGGACGCTCACCACGGATCTCGGCCGGCACGAAGCGGTCATCGACCACCTCGAACAACGCGGCCAAGATCGCACTGTCAGCCATCCCGACCGCGACCGCGTGACGAAGGAACTCCCGCACCGCGGCCAGCACCGAGTTCACCCGCCGAGCGCCGCGGACCGGCTTCTCGCCCGGCAGCGGCGGACCCGCCCGGTCCGAACCCGCGTGCTGCAGCCAGTAGACGAACCGGCCCAGGTAGTAAGGGGCACGCTGCCAGGCCAGCCCCAGCTGACCGCACCACTGTAAGAACAACGCCACCGACGTCGCATAAGCCTCGGTCGTCGACTCGGCCCGGTCCAGACCCAGCCGCACGTGCAGCAAGAAGTCGTCCGCCTCGACCACCGGCCGGTAGCCGGCGTCGACCACGGTCCAGTACCGAAGCCCCGACGGCAGCACCACCCGGAACGAGCGGAACGTCTGCTCCATCGCAACCCCCGGTCTCAAGTCCAGGATCACGGTAGGAACTGCGACACTCCACAACGTGCACGACACGCTGACAGGCCGTGTGGCAGACGTGCAGACCGGACGCTGCCTGCATCAGTCCGCGACACCTTGAGGGCCCCTAGAGATCACGGTCAAGGCGAAGTACGCGCTGGCCGTGGACCGCTCGGAGAAGAAGGCGCTCACCGCGATGCTCGCGCGCTGCGCCTCCTGAGCGTCGAGGGGACCGCGGGCCGCGGACGTCGTTACGCTGCGTGACATGGTCACCCGTAGAGACCGCCCGTGAGCCCCGAGGACGACGGCACAGCCACGGCCGAGGCGCCCCGTCGCGGAGACCTGTTCGACCCGCGGTGCCCGACCCGCTACCTGCTCGACCGGCTCGGCGGCAAGTGGACGTCGATGGCCATCAAGGTGCTCGACGACGGCCGGCCCGGGGAGATCCGCTTCGCCGAGCTCAAGCGCCGGATGCCGGGCATCTCGCAGAAGATGCTGGCCCAGACCCTCCGCACCCTCGAGCGTGACGCGCTGGTCGTGCGCCGGGTCGAGCCGACGACGCCACCACGGGTCCACTACCGGCTGACCGAGCTCGGCGCCTCGCTGACCGAGCCGCTCGCTGCGCTCCGGACCTGGGCCGAGCTCCACATGGCGCAGATCGACGACGCCGGGGCGGAGTGGGACCGGGCGGCGCAGGCCGGCTAGCGGAGGCGTGCACCCGGGGGTCGGGGTCGACGCATGGGGCAGGGCGGTCCCGGCGGACACGTGGTCCACGACGCCCGCGTCGACGAGCACGGCGAGCGTGTCCTCGAGCTGCTGCAACGTGTACGGGCCGGGCCTCGCGCTGGACCGACCACCTCCGCGGAGGTCCATGGTCACGACGTCCAGGTCGGGACCACGGGCCAGCGTCGAAAGATCCCGACGTGGACGATCACGGCAGCCGCGACGGCGTCGAGGGCGTAGGTCGACCACCCGGTCGCCTCGGCGGGTGGCAGGCCGAGGACGCGCACGAGCGCGGCGCAGAGCGCCACCCCGAGCCCGGCGAGTGCGAGCGTCAGCAGGACCGCCGCGACGCCTCCGACCCGTGGGCCGAGCTGCTGCACCGGCCATGCCTCGAACAGCATCCCGACGACGAGGCCGGCACCGACCGCGCCGGCCGCCAGCATCCCGACCGTGCCGCCGTCGGCGACCACGGCGTCGACCAGGCGGTACGTCCCGAGCCCGACGCCGATGGTCGCCGCGTTGGCGATGACCAGCCGGGCCCCGCGCGGACCCACCGCCGCCAGGAGGGACCCGGGCAGGACGACCCACCCGAGCACCTGGACCGCCGACACGCAGCCGAGCACCCCCGTGAACGTCTCCGGCGACACCGACCCGGACCCCAGCAGGAGACGTTCCACGGCCAGCCCCAGCAGCCAGCTGAGGGCGAGCGCCGTCGCGCCGCCACCGAGACGGCCCAGCCGGCGCAGCGGCCATCCCTCGGTGACCAGGGTGAGCTGCAGGAAGACCGTGAACACCACGACGCCCAGCGGGACCAGGGCCGGGAACCCGGGCGTGTGCCCGAGTGCCACCTCGGGCGTGAAGAGGGCCACCGGGTCCGGGCGCTGCAGGACCGCCTGGGCGACGAGGGCGAGGACGACCCCGCCACCGGCGACCACCAGGGTGTCCACCGCCCCCGACCACCGAGGCCGGAGGTCGGCACCGGGCCAGTCCTCCCACCAGAGGGCGACGACGCCGGCGACGGGCAGCGCGAAGACGGCGAGCACCCCGAGCACGTGGAAGGTGGCCTCGGCACCACCCCAGCCGAAGAGCAGGACGGCCGTGAGGAGCCCCACGACCGGCAGACCCGACGCGCCTGCACGAGGCTGGTCCGCCGCGGAGCGCCCTTCCGACCCGCCCTCGGCGCCGCTCGAGCGCGGTCGACCGAGGGGTGGGTGCTCGGGCAGCGGGTGCGAGGGACGGAAGCCCCGGCGGACGGCGCCGTTCACGGCCGGCCTCTGGTCGTCAGGACCGGGGAGCGGGGACGCCGAGCTTCTCGAGCACCGCTGCGGCCGCGACCCCGGCCGACTTCTGCTGCTGTCCCGTGATGAGGTTGCCGTCGACGACCACGTGCGGCGTCCAGGCCGGTTCGGCCTCGTAGCGGGCGCCCGCCAGCCGCAGGCGGTCCTCCAGCAGCCAGGGCGCGTTGCCGGCGAACGTCGCCTGGGTCTCCTCCTCGTTGCTGAAACCGGTCAGCCGACGGCCCTTCATCAGCCAGGTGCCGTCGGGCAGGTGGGCGGTCAGGAACGCGGCGGGACCGTGGCAGACCGCCGCGAGGATCTTTCGGTCGTCCGCCAGCACGTCGGCGAACAACGCCCCCACGGTCGGGTGCACCGCCAGGTCCTGCATCGGCCCGTGGCCGCCGACCTGGAACACCACGTCGTAGTCCGCCGCCCTCACGTCCTCGAGCCGGAGCGGTGCGTCCAGCACGGGCTGCACCTCGGCGAGGAACGCCTTCGCCTCGGCGATCTCGTCGTCGGCGTAGTACTGGCTGGACAGGCTGAGCGGGTCCGGGTGCGGCACCGCTCCCCCGGGCGTGGCGACCGCGGTCGCCAGTCCTGCCGCGCTGAACGTCCGGTAGGGACGCATGAGCTCCTCGACCCAGAACCCCGTCTCGTGCGGGTCGCCGTCCTTCATCGTCCACACCCGGGCGCCGGTGAGGATCATGAGCACGCGTGTCACTGTTCTGCCTCCTGCTGAGCGTCGCGCGGGGCGGCACCGTTCTGGTGCCACCGGGCAGGCGGAGAAGCTCCGCTAACTGCGTTCCACGGAACATATCATCGTGCGCAAGACCCGGTGAGGCAGCACGGGTGGGGCGCAGGGCCGCCGAGGCCCGGGGGTGGTGCCGCCGGCCCCCGCACGAGCGGCAGGGGTCGGGTCGTCGGTCGGACGGTCAGGCGGGCTGGTCCTCGCGTGCCGTGGCCCGCACGGCGGTCTTCAGCTCGCCCAGGGCCGTCGCGAAGGCGTCGAGCGCACGCGCGGAGGTGGCGCCCTGCAGACGCAGCGCCAGCTCGTCCTCGAGGAGGCCCCGCGCCTTGTCGAGCAGGCGCGCGCCGGGCTCGGTGACGGTGATCAGGGACGACCGCTTGTCGTCCGGGTTGGGGCGGCGCCGGCACAACCCCGAGGCCTCGAGCCGGTCGACGATCTTGCTCGTCCCGCCCCAGGTGATCTCGAGCTCGTCGCTGATGTCGCCCACCCGGCAGGGCCCGCTCGCCCCGATGACCTGCAGCACCTCGAACCGGCCCAGCGGGAGGGCGCACTCCTTCACCAGACGAGCCTCGACCGCGTTCCACAGGACGATCTCGAGACGTACCAGATCGCGGAACATCATCGAGAGATCAGCCATCCGACTGATCCTACGCAGCCGATCCGGTGCGCACCTCTGCGCGCGGCACCACGGTGGGGCGACGCAGCGAGCGCCTGGTCTCAGGGCCCGGTCTGGTCGAGCCCCGGTCGGACCACCCGCTCCTATCCTGGATGCGTGTCGTGGAACAGATCTGCTTCCGAGGTCCGGCAGCACGGCTGCGCTCGTCGTGCGTGATCACACCGAGCCGCACCGGTCGGCGATCGAGCTGACCCTGATGGCGGCGATCGGGGCGGGTCAGCTGGAGGCGGGCCAGGTGCTCACGGTCCCCGGCCTGGTCGGCCGCTACGGCGCGAGCCCGCAGGGCGTCCGTACGGCGCTGCACGCGCTGGGGCGTGACGGGCTGATCAAGCCGATCACCGACGACCGTTTCCGGGTCTCCCAACCTGGCTGGGAGGAGCTGCGCGAGATCCGGGACCTCCGGATCTCGGTCGAGGTGCACGCCGTCCGGGCCGTCACCGAGGCAGGGGTGAGCGACGCCGAGCTGCGGTTGCTGCACCGGCTGGCGGACGCGACGGCCGAGCGCGCCAGAGCCGGCGACGTGCTCGGCTACATCACGGCTGACCTCGAGCTGCACCTGGAGCTGCTCTCCCTCGTCGAGCAGACCGAGCTGATCGAGCTCGTCAGGGTCCTGCGCACCCGCGGCCGGATCCACGGTGTCAACCACGCCCCTGCGGCCTTCATGACCGTGAACGCCGAGGAGCACCGCGAGCTCGTGCGCCTGGTCGGGGACGGCGAGAGCAACGCGGCTGCCGACCTCCTGCGACGCCACATCGGACGCCTGGACCAGGCCGTCGCCCGCGCCCCGGCCGGCCACCGCCCGGGCGAGCGGGTGCAGCCGTGAGGCCCCGCTCCCCCAGCGGTGACGGCTCGAGCATGGGCGCCGACCTCGACGCCTACCGACGCCACCGGCACGAGTCGCCGGGCCCGGCGTCCGTCCTCGCCGCTCACGTCGCCGCGTTGACGGGGTCGGACCAGCCGCAGGTCGTGTTCGCACGGCTCGCCGACCTGGCCGCAGCCGTGCTGTGCGACGCGTGCGAGGTCGAGGTCGACGACGGGAGCGGGTCCCGCTTCCACCTCCGGGCCGAGGACGACGCCGCTCCCAGGACCGGTCGCGACCCGGAGAGTCACGACGCGGCGACGGAGCTCCACCTCGCCCTGTCGGGGCCGGGTCGCGGACAGCACCCGCCGTACGCCGGGATCGTCACGTTCTCGTGGTGGTCCCGCCGGCCCGACGTGGCCGAGGAGGTCGCCGCGACCCTCGCCGTCCGGCACGCCGAGACGCTGGTGGACCACGAACGGCTCCTGAACCTGCTGGGCGCCGCGGAGGGCCGCGCCGCGGAGGCGGCCGTCAGCGCGATCACCACCCGCTCGATCAACCTGGCGACCGGCATCGCGATGCACCAGTACGGCGCCACGGAGGAGGTCGGTGAGGACCTCCTGCGGCAGAGCGCGACCGCGAACGGCCGGACCCTGTACGGCGCAGCCGCGCGCGCCGTCCGGCGCCGCGCGTTCGACGACCACCAGCCCGGCCCCCGGTCGCCCGTCGTCGACACCCGTCCCTTCCCTCGCCGCGTCGACCTCGAGGCTCCCGACCCGGACCGGACGAGCGAGTCGTAGCCGGGTCAGCGCCGCCCTGCGGCCACCGCCGTTGCCGCCTCGGCGGCGTCGACGAGCCTCCCGTCCAGACCGCCGTACTGGTGCAGGTCGCCGAACATCTCGATCCGGATCGCCTGGTCGAGACCTCCCACGCTCACCGGGTCGAAGCCGGCCGCGGCGATGAGGCGGCGAGCCGTGGCCTCCGCGCCGTGGTCGTCGGCCGCGTGGAACAACACGGCGCGCTCGGGGGTGCGGCGGCCACCGCGAGCCAACGAGTCGGCGGCCAGGGTGCCGAACGCCTTCACCAACGTCGCCCCGTCCGGCAGCAGCGCAGACACGACCGAGGCACCGGACACCCCGTCGGGCAGGGTGCGTACGAGCTGTCCTGCGCGGTCGGGCGCCACTGGGTTGGACGGGTCGAGGACGACCTTGCCCACCAGTCGGCCGCCGAGCTGCTGGACCAGGTCCTTGATCGCGTCCAGCCACACCGCGAAGACCACCGCGTCGGCGGCTTCGACCGCGTCCACCACGTCGGCGGCCTCCGCCGGGCCGCCGAGCCCGGCCGCGACCTGCTCGGCGTCGGCGCGGCTGCGCCCGGCCAGGATCACCCGCTCACCCCCGCGGACGAGATCGCCCGCGACGGCCTTGCCGATGTTCCCTACCCCGATGATGGCGGTGACCATGTCTGTCTCCTTCTGCTGCGGCTCTGCTCTGGGTGAGGTTGACGGGTCGGCGGTCGGCCGCCCCGCGCTCATGGGGTGGTGCCCGGCTGCAGCCGGATGTGCTTGTGCTCGACGAAGTCGTCGAGCACGGCGAAGCCCCGCATCCGACCCACCCCGCTGGCCTTGAAGCCGCCCTCCTCGAACTGGTCGTGGAGCTTGGCCCAGTCGTTCACCCAGACCGACCCTGCTTCGAGTGCCAACGCCACCCGCATCGCGACGTCGAGGTCGCGGGTGAACAGCGCAGCGCTGAGGCCGTAGACCGAGTCGTTGGCCAGCGCGACGGCCTCCGCCTCCGACGTGAACGTCTGCATCGTCAGCACGGGCCCGAAGATCTCGTCCTGGACGATCCGCATGGCGTTGTCGTGCGCCTCCAGCAGCGTCGGGCGGTAGAAGTTCCCGGCAGCGAGCGGGCCGTCGACGACCGGTCCGCCCCGGACGATCACCCGGGCGCCGGCGGCGATGGCCTCGATCACGACGCCGTCGATCCGCTCGACGTCGTGCCGGCTGATGATCGGTCCCATCTCGCTGGCCGCGTCGGCCGCCGGCCCCACCCTGACCGCCTCGAGCAGCGCGGCGAGACGCGCGCGGACGGCCTCCGCGATGCTCTCGTGGACCAGCAGCCGGCTGCCCGTCATGCAGAACTGGCCGGAGAAGACGATCAAGGCCGACACCACGACCGGGAGGGCTCGATCAAGATCAGCATCTCCGAACACGATCATCGGGGTCTTGCCGCCGAGCTCGAGCCCGACCCGCTTGTAGCCCTGGGCGGCGGTCGCCCCGATGGCGGCACCCGTCTTCGTGCTCCCGGTGAAGCTGATCGTCGGCACGTCGGGCGACCGCACCAGCACGTCGCCGGTGACGTGGCCGCCGGTGATCACGTTGGCGACGCCGCGCGGCAGCTCGTCGGTGCCCCCGATGATCTCGGCCATCAGGGCGTTGGTCTGGGCGGTCTGCCGCGGGAGGCTCATGACGGCCGTGCAGCCCGCCGCGAGCGCCGGCGCCAGCGAACGGATCCCCAGCGCGACCGGGGAGTTCCAGGGCGCGATGATGCCGGCGACGCCGACGGGCTGGCGCAGCACCATGCTCAGCTCGCCCTCGCTCACGACGCTCGACGTCCCCGTGTCGGTGAGGGCCAGGGCAGCGTTGAACCGCAGCGTCTCGGGCGCGAACGCGACCTCCAGCGCGCCCTGCGCGTGGACCTTCCCGTTCTCGCGCCCGAGGATCTCGACCAGGTCGTCGGCGCGGGCGGCGAACCGGTCCGCCATCCGGTTCAGCACCCGTGACCTCAGCAGCCGGTCGGTCCGCCAGCCGGTGGCGTCGAACGCCTGCTTCGCGGCTCGGACCGCCAGCTCGGCGTCCGCGGCCGATCCCATCGCGTACGACCCGATCGTCGCGCCGGTGGCCGGGTCGACCGACTCCTCGTGCTCCTCGGAGTCGACCCGACGCCCGTCGATCCAGTGCATCGCGACCGTGCTCATGCGGTCAGCACGATGCGGCCGCGGTGCGGGCCGGCGACGAACTCGCGGTACGCGTCCCTGGCCCGCGCCAGCGGGAACGTCTGGGCCACCGGGGTGTGGAGCCTGCCGTCGGAGGCCAGCCGGACGAGCTCGTCGAGAGCCGGCTTGTCCGCGACCCCGACGATGCGAGTGGCCCGGATGCCCCGGACGGCCTCGGGCACGTCGGTGACCGTCACGTACCGACCGCCGTCCTTCACCGCGGCCAGCGCCGACGCGCCGACGCTCGCGGTGTCGAGAAGCACGTCGGCCGCGCCGACCAGGTCCCGTACGACGTCGCCCAGGTCGCCCGTCTCCCGGGCGGCGACGCTCTCCGCGCCCAGCGACAGCGCGAGCTCACGGTCCCGCTCGGAGACCGCGGCGATCACCCGGGCACCACGCGCGACGAGCAGCTCGGTGGCGAAGCCTCCGACGGACCCGGCTGCGCCGGTCACGACCACCGTCTCACCGGGGCGGACGGCGACCTCGTCCACCGCGCGCCAGGCGGTCAGCCCGTTGAGACCGACGGTGGTGAGCTGGGCGGAGGGCAGGCTGCCGGAGGCGATCGACACCTGCTCGTACGGCAGTGCGACGAGCGAGGCCTGGGTCCCCCGTCCGGTGTTCATCCACGGCGAGAAGCCGACCACGCGAGCGCCCACGATCTCCTCGCCGACGCCGTCGCCCACGGCCACGACATGACCGGCCACGTCCCAGCCGGGGGTGTACGGCGACGTCGCACCTGCCGGGAACGCTGCGGTCAGCGCCCCGGACACCACGTAGACGTCCACCGGGTTGATGGTCATCGCCTCGGCGGCGACGAGCACCTCACCCGCTCGCGGCCGGACGTCCTCGACCTCCGCGACCTCCAGCTCGTCGACCCCGAACGTGGTCACCTGAACCTTCTGCACGACAGTCCTCTTCTCCTGATGGTGG
Source organism: uncultured Friedmanniella sp. (assembly GCA_964251895.1). Lineage (GTDB taxonomy): Bacteria > Actinomycetota > Actinomycetes > Propionibacteriales > Propionibacteriaceae > Microlunatus. The sequence goes on along the minus strand of CAXULL010000014.1, from coordinate 72,002 downwards.
CGGGCCGTGCGGCCCGACGAACGACCAGCTGGGTCCAGCAAGTGCGTTCCATGGAACACACTATGCCGCAGGCACCACCGGTGAACAACACCCGGGGGCTGTCGAGGCGGGGGCGGCGCGACCCTCAGCGGACGAAGCCGGCGAGGATCCGCGCAGCGTCCGGCCCGGCGTCGACCGGCAGGATGTGGCCGCTCCCCGCGAGCACCTCGACGTGCAGGTCACGGGCGTACGGGGCCAGCTGCCGGGCTGCGAGATCGCCCACGACGCCGCCCCCGAGGACCAGCACCGGCATCTCGAGCCGTCCGGCCACGGACCAGTCCTGCGCCCGGCTCGCGTTGACCGGCATCGCCCGGTAGTGCTCGAACGCCGCTCGGAGCGCACCCGGCCGCCGGTAGCGCTCGACGATGTGCGCCACCAGGTCGTCGGGCACACCGGCCCGCGACCCGCTGGCCAGGAAGTGCTCGACGTACTCCGCCTCGTGCCCGACGAGGACGCGCTCGGCCAGGCCACCGGGTGCCTGGTGGAACCCGAACCACCACGGCCCGCCGGACCCGAGCAGGGCGTCTGCCCCGGGGAGGCCGCCGAGAGCGGCCTCCATGACCGTCAGGCTGAGGACCCGTCCGGGGTGGCCGGTCGCCATCGCGAACGCGGGCGCAGCACCCAGGTCGAAGCCCACGACGTGGACCTGCTCGATCCCCAGCGCGTCCAGCACGCCGAGCTGGTCCGAGGCGAGCGAGGCCGCGTCGTAGCCGGCGCCGGTCTGCCCGCTGTCGCCGAGCCCGCGCAGGTCGGGGGCGACGACCTGCAGCCCCGCGTCGACGAGGACCGGCGTCATCTCGCGCCAGATCGCGCGGTCGTGCGGAAAGCCGTGCAGCAGCAGGACGGGTACGCCCTCGCCCACGGTCTCGACGGCGAGGGCCACGTCGGCCAGCGCGACCCGGACCACCCGCCCGTCGGGGAGGACCGGGACGATCCCGCTCGCGCGGAGATCGTCGTCGACGGTGTGCGAAGGCATGCTCAGACCGTAGGAACGGCTCTCGGCGTGCACAAGACGGCACCGGTCGGTGCGGTGGTTCCGTCGAGGTGACCGTGCCCGGCCGCGAGGTCGTCGTCGTAGGGTGCCGGCGCGACGTCCGGAGAGCGCCGCGCCCGGCAGATCCGCCTCAGCTGGTCTTCGGCAGGACGACGGAGGCCCGGACCAGGTTGTGGTCCGACGGGATGGTCCCGACGAACTGGCCGTTCGCGTCCATGGCGACCACGGTCTCCCACTCGGCCACCTTGACGGTCGGCGAGACGAAGATGTAGTCGATGTAGGACCCGTTGACCCACTGGCGGTGGTTGTTCACCACGCGGTTGAAGTCGTTGAAGCTGTCGACCCAGGTGTTGATGCGCTTCACCACGGTCGCTCCCGGCGCGGTCTTCGTCGTGCCGGCCGCCCCGCCCAGCGGGTCGACCAGACCGGCCTTGACGAGGACGTCGTACGGCGCGTTCGTCGGGCTGTAGTCGTGCGCGAACCGGCTCGAGTTGAAGTCTCCGTCGAAGATCACCGGCAGCCCGTCGGGGTTGTGCTCCCCGACCGCGGCGATCGCGACCTGGGCCTGGGTGCGGCGCAGCTCGTAGAACGCCGTCGAGCCGGCCTTGTCCTTCGTCGGCTCGAGGTGCGTCGTGGCGAACATGAAGCGGTTGCCGGTCGAGCGCTGGCGGAGCTCGGCCCACGCGACGTACCGGGCGTTGTCGTCGGGGTCGACGAACGGGAGCTTCTTGGACCCCTGGTCGAGCAGCTGGACGCGGGAGGCGTCGAAGATGATCTTCGTGTCCTGCGACGCGCCCTGGTCCTTGTACTCGCAGTGCGTGGGCGTGGTCGACCTGACGCAGTTGTTCCGGTTCGCATTCGTCAGCGTCCACGAACCGCCGAGCCGGTTGCGCAGGTCCTCGAACTGGGTCAGCGACGGGGAGATGCTCTTGCCCTCGGCGTCCTTGAGCCAGCCCTGGCCGGCCTCCTGCACCCCGACGACGTCGAGGTGCTGACCGAGGATCGTGTCGACGACCGCCTGGCGGCGCTGCTCCCAGGTGCCCTCGTTCGGCAGGTGGGAGTTGCAGGTGGCGCACTTGATGTTGTAGCTGGCCACCCGGAGCGGTACGGCCGCAGGGGTGGGCGTGGCGGTCGGAGCCGGCGTGGGCGAGGGGGTGGGCGTGGGCGTCGGGGCGGGGTCCTTGGTCGGGGCCGGGTCCTTGGTCGGGGTCTTGACCTTGACGGCCTTCGAGTAGGACGAGCGGTTGTCGCCGTCCTCGTCGATGACGCGCACCTTCACGTAGTACGTCTGGCCCGGCTTCAGCCCGGTCAGCCGACCGGTGGGCTTCGCGTCGCGCTGGTACTTCGCCTTCTTCATCTTCGACGAGGTCGAGTACTGCACCCGGTAGAGCTTGGCCTTCGCGACGGGCTTCCAGGTGAGCGTCACCGTGGTGGTCGTCGCAGCGGTGGACCTCAGCCCGGAGGGAGCCTTCATCGCGTACGCGTCCGCCTGCCTGGGGGCCGCGCCGAGCAGGGCCGCGACGAGCAGGGCGAGCACGAGGGCCAGGCGCCACCAGGCGGCCCGTGGGCGGACCACGGACCGGGTGGCAGACCGAGCGGGCTGGGCGATGGGGTTCGGCACGAGCGCCTCCTTGAGCAGGTCGAGCGGCTCGGACGAGGGACGGAGCTGCTCGACTGGTCCATCGCCCCGGGGACGGGCGTCGCGTCGGGAACCGGCCTAAGAACCGCTTGTGCTTCCGCTGAGAGGCCGGCCCGACGGGTGTCCTCCGCCCGCCGCCTGCGACCTTTGGGGGAGGCGGATCTCCTCCTCGAGCGCGATGCCACGGCGGCCGTGCGTCCGTAGCGTCAAGATCATGACGAAGATCGACATCGCACCTCCCACACCGACGACGCCACCCGCACCGACGACGCCACCCGCGCACTCCCGCGGGGTCCGCTGGGCCGCGGTCCTCACGTTCGTGGTGATCGCGTACGGCGGCGCCTGGCTCGTCGCCCTGCCGCTGTGGCGCAGCGGCGGGCTGCACAACCCGCTGTTCCTCCCGCTCGGGCTCGCCGTGATGGCGACCCCGACGCTGGCCGCGCTGGTCGCCACGTTCGCCGTCCTCCGGCCGCCGCACCCCGCCCGTTCGCTCGGGCTGGTGGTCCGACCCTGGCGCCGCACCCTGCGCTACGCCGCCATCGGGTTCGTCGGGGTGCAGGTGCTCGGCGCGCTGGCCATCGGGGTCGCCTGGGTCCTCGGCGTCACGCCGGTGACCGTGGTCCCGGGCGCGTGGTCCTCGCTCGCCACGATGGAGCTGCTCGGTCTGCTGGTGACCGTCGCCGCGCTCGGTGAGGAGATCGGCTGGCGCGGGTTCCTGCTGCCCGCCCTGCGCCCGCTCGGCACGGGCAAGGCCCTGGTGCTCTCCGGGCTGGTCTGGGGCCCCTGGCACGCACCGCTGGTGCTGCTCGGCTACAACTACGGCACCACGAACCCGTCCGCCGTGATCTTGATGACGATCACGACGATCCTGATGGGCGTCCTCTTCGGCTGGCTCCGTATTCGGTCGGCGTCGGTCTTCCCGTCCTCCTTCGCCCACGGCGCGCTCAACGCCAGCGGCGGGACCCTGCTGGCGGCGTTCGCCCCCGGTGCCGTCGGGGTCGCTCCCTCGGTGCTCGGCTGGGTGGGCTGGCTCCTGGTCGTGCTCGTCATCGGCGCGCTCGTCGCGGCACGCTCGTTCCGGTGGGCCCGGCCCGGATACTGAGCGCGTGACGCCGGTGCCGAGGTCTGCCGCGGCTCGCGACTGGCTGCTCGCCGTGGTCCTCGCGGCCGTCACGGCCGCCGGGCTGGCCCTGCTGACCGGGGCGCTGGCGGCCGAGCTGGACGTGCAGCTCGACGCACGACGGCGCGCGCTGTTCGTCGGGCTGTCCGTGGCGCAGGCGCTCGCGGTCGGCGTCCGGCGCGTCCGACCTCCGTTCTGCCTGGTGCTCGTCGTCGCGCTGCAGGTCCTGATCACCGCCAGCGTCGCGTCCGAGGCGACCGTGCGTGGGGTGCCCGTGCTGGTGGCCTTCTACACGGCCGGCACGTGCCTCCCGGTCCGGCGGCTGCTGCGGTGGGGCGGTCTCGCGCTGGCGCTGGAGATCGTGTGCACGCCGCTCGCCGAGCTGGCGCTGCGCACGTTCCTGGCACCCCGGACACCGAGCGGGCCCGCGACCGGCGGCCTGAGCGGCTGGGCGTGGGCGCTCGGGGTCGTCTCGATCGTGGTGCTCTACGGCGCCGCCGCGGTCGCCGGGGTGACCGTCGCGACCCGGCGCAGGAACGTCGCGCTGCTCGAGGCGCGGGCGGCGGCGGTCGAGGCGGAGCGCGAGGCCGACACCCGTCGTGCCGTCGAGGCCGAACGGCTGCGGATGGCCCGCGAGCTGCACGACATCGCCGCGCACCACCTCACCGGGCTGCTGGTCCAGGCCTCCGCCGCCGAACGCCTGGTGCTGCGCGACCCAGACGCCGCGCGCCGGGCCGTCCTCGAGGTGCGCGAGCAGGGCAAGCAGGCGCTCGACAACCTGCGCGCCGTCGTCGGCGTGCTGCGCGACGACGGCCGTACCGGTCCAGGGTCGGCGGCCGCACCCGAGCTCGGCCCCGTGCCCGGCCTGGGCCTGCTGCCCGACCTGGTGGCCTCGAGCCGCGCCCTCGGCGACCAGGTCGCGCTGGACGTGGTCGGTGCCGCGTACCCGCTGGCCCCGGTCGCGGACGTCACCGCCTACCGCGTGGCGCAGGAGGCGCTGAGCAACGCGCGGCAGCACGCCCCCGGGCAGCCGGTGGAGGTCGGGCTCACGTACGCCGACGCCGACGTGCGGCTGAGCGTGGTCAACACGGTGTCCCCGGCGGGGGCGGCCCCCGCGGACGACGCGCGCCACGGCTTCGGTCTGGCCGGCATGCACGAGCGGGCGGCCCTGGTCGGCGCGACGCTGGACGCCGGACCCGTCCGCGGGCCCGCGTGGCGAGTCACCCTCGTCCTGCCGCGGTCCGGCCTCGGCACCGCTCTCGGCACTGCTCTGGGCGACCCGGCGGACGGCACCCGATGATCCGCGTGGTGCTGGTCGACGACCAGGCGGTCATCCGGGCCGGGTTCCGGATGATCTTCGAGACCGAGGACGACCTCGAGGTGGTCGGCGAGGCCTCCACCGGGCCCGACGCCGTCGCGGTGGTGGCGCGGACCCGGCCCGACGTGGTGTGCATGGACGTGCGGATGCCCGGCGGCGACGGCCTGGCGGCGACCAGGAGCATCGTCGCCGCCCGGCCCGAGGGGTCAGCCGGACCGGCGGTGCTGGTGATCACGACGTTCGACCTCGACGAGTACGTGTTCGGCGCCCTGGAGGCCGGTGCGAGCGGGTTCCTGCTCAAGGACGCCGAGCCCGACGAGCTCGTCTCGGCCGTCCGGCGGCTGGCCGACGGCTCGGGCCTGCTGGACTCGGCGGTGACGCGACGGGTCATCGCCGAGTTCGCCCGCCGGCACGCCGTACCCGACCCGGGGTCCGCCCCGAGCGGGCTGACGGCACGGGAGGCCGACATCGTGCGGGTCCTGGCTCAGGGGCGGTCCAACGACGAGATCGCGCGGGAGCTGTTCATCGAGACGAGCACGGTCAAGTCCCACCTGACCCGGGCTATGGCCAAGATCGGGACCCGCGACCGGCTGCAGACGGTGGTGTGGGCCTACCGGAACGGGGTGGCTCAGGTCGGCGACGAGTCTCCGCCCTGACCCGTGGCCCTCGCCTAGAGTGCCGCGCAGCGACGAGAGGAGACCCGTGGACGTCGAGATCGCGCAGGAACGCCTCGTGGTGCTGACCGACCGCTTCAACCTCGACCACGCCGAGGGCCGGGCCTGGGCGCGCCGGGCCGAGGCGTTCGGCACGGTCGCGCGGATCGGGGGGCTGCTCGGACGCCAGGCGGCCGACGACTACGAGTGCGTCTACCGCGAGCGCCGGCTCCAACCCTTCTGGCGCCTCCACGCCGGCTCGGTCGCCGCCTACGAGCGGACGCGCACCTACGGGATCGCGGTCGCTCCCGGCGTCCGCAGCGTCGTCGTCGCCGGGGAGACGTTCGAGGCCGCGCAGGGCCAGGTCCGCCTGACCGGGCTCGAGGCGTGCCGCGACGAGACCGAGCGGGAGTTCCTGTTCGACGGGCTGACCCGGGCCGAGACGCCGACCCTGCAGAAGTACCTCGCGTTCGCCGGCACGGTCGCCGACGCCGACCTGCTCGCGGAGACCGCGCGGCAGGGCACGGTCGTCGTGCCGCCCGAGAACAAGGCCTCGATGCTGGTCCGCGAGGTCGTGTCCACGGCGATCGGCAAGATCGAGGCCGACCGCATCCTCGAGGAGCGGGTGAGCGTCGACATCGTCGACCTCGTCTACCGGCCCGTGTACGCCTTCCGCTACCGCCACGCGGGGCGGGAGGCCGTGCTGGAGTTCGACGGTCTGACCGGCGACCTCCGGCCCGACGGGGCCACCTTCGAGCAGTACCTCGGCAAGGCGCTGGAGCCGAAGTTCCTCCTCGACGTCGGCGTCGAGGCGGTCAACCTCTTCGTCCCCGGCACCCAGCTCGCCCGGATCGTCGTCGAGCACGGCGTGAAGCGGCTGGTCACGCAGAAGACGCGGGAGGGCTGAGCGCGGAGCGGTGGCCGACCTCAGTACCGGTGGAAGTAGGCGCCCATCTTCTCGTCGGACCGGAAGCCGCCACAGACCACGTCGAAGTCGGACTTCTTGTTCCACCACTGGGCGAGCACGACGTGGCCGCCCTGCACCGACCTGGTGCGGCACTTGGCCAGCGCGGTCGACCTCTTGGCCGGACCCACGGTCCGCCACTCGGGCGCCCGGTAGCGCGCGTGGCCGACGAGGTGCTGCCACGGGTCGATGCTGGCGTAGAAGCCGTACGTCAGACCCGCGTCACGGTAGGCGCGCAGGGCTCCGTCGAGGGCGGCCCTGTTGTGCTTCCTGCGCGTCGACCACGGTGCGGGCGCGCGCGAGTACTCGACGTCGATCCAGATGAACGTCGCCGCCAGGTCGACCTTCTTCATGCTGGCCACGTTGAACATCGCCTCCGCGTAGCCGGCGTTGTGCAGCCTGGTCGTCGTGCCGGTGCCGTGGTACGGGCCCTTGGATCCGTACTTCTTGACCTGCTTCGCCGTCGGATAGGTCATGAACGCGTACGGAGCGGTCCACACGTGGTGCTTCTTGGCCCACGCCACCTGCCGGGCCAGGCAGGGGTTGGGGTAGAAGCCCGGACCGTTGGTGAGCCCGATGACGACGAAGTCGGTCTTCGCCGACGGCAGCGGCTTGCCCTGCGTCGGGCGCGAGGGGATGCCCTTGCCCTTGGGGCAGTTGGGCCAGGAGATGTCGTAGCCCGTCGGCACGTGCGCCTTCGAGGACGCGGCCGAGACCACCACGGCCGGGGTGGCGGGCTGGGCGGCGGACTGGGCGGCGGGCTGGGCGGAGGCCGAGCCCGCGAGGGACAGCACCGCACCGCCGGCGAGCGCGAGAGCGGCTGCGCCGGCGCAGAGACGACGGAACGAGGAGGACCTGGGCACGAGGGTTCCTGACGTGGTGGGGGTCGGTCCCCGAGACCGTTGTTCGCCGATCACCAGGAGGCAGCTGGTCGCCCTCAGGCTGGTGGGCCCACCGTAGCGACCATCCGGGTGCCGCGGGGCCGTCCGCCGGATCGGGGTGAGCCGGCCCGGTCCCGCCCCGTCGGCCGTGGAGGGCGCGGGGCGAGGAAGATGCAGCACGTGAGTCGACGACAGCTGGTCAACGATCCGGGCGACATCGTCCCCGAGGCGCTCGAGGGTCTGGTGCTCACCCACCCCGACCTCGTCACGTACGACGCCGGGGCCGCGCTGATCGTGCGGCGCACGCCGACCCCGGGCAAGGTCGGTCTGGTGGCGGGCGGCGGATCGGGCCACGAGCCGCTGCACGCCGGCTTCGTCGGCACCGGCATGCTCGACGTCGCGGTCGCGGGTGCGGTGTTCGCCTCCCCCACCGCGCTGCAGATCCACGCCGGGACCCGGGCCGCCGAGCAGGGCGCCGGGGTGCTGCAGGTCGTGAAGAACTACACCCGCGACGTGCTCAACTTCCGGATCGCGGGCGAGATCGCGGCGGACGAGGGCGTCGAGGTCGCCTCCGTGCTCGTGGACGACGACCTCGCGACCTCGGGCACCAAGGTGGGACGCCGCGGCACGGCCGCCGTCGTGGCGGTCGAGAAGATCTGCGGCGCCGCCGCCGAGGCCGGCGCCGACCTGGCCACGCTCGCGGCGCTCGGGCGCCGGGTCGTCGACTCGTCCCGCTCCCTGGCCCTCGCCCTGGCCGCGGGTGCGCACCCCGGCGAGGACGCCCCCGCCTTCGAGCTGCCCGACGACCTCGTCGAGCTCGGTGTCGGCATCCACGGCGAGCGCGGCACCGGCCGGATACCGTTCGGCACGGCTGACGACCTCGTCGACCAGCTGGTCGAGCCGCTCGTCGCCGACCTCGCGCTCGACGGGTCCGACCCGGTCGTCGTGATCGTCAACGGGCTCGGCGGGACGTACCCGGCCCAGCTCTTCGTCGCCGCCCGACGGGTGCACCACCGGCTCGGCGCCCACGGCATCGGCGTCGCGCGGAGCCTCGTCGGCTCGTACGTCACCTCGCTGGACATGAACGGGCTCTCCGTCACCCTCCTCCGGGCCGACGACGAGCTCCTGCGTCTCTGGGACTCCCCCGTCCGTACACCCGCCCTGACCTGGTGAGGAGCACGACCCCGATGACGAGCACGGACGACGGACGGCGGGACGCCGTCCTGGACGGCGCGTTCGCGCGCCGCTGGGTCGAGCAGTTCCGCACGACCTTCACCGCCTCCGCGCAGCGCCTCGGCGACCTCGACCGGCAGGCCGGGGACGGCGACTTCGGCGCCAACCTCACCTCCGCGCTGGGCCGCGCCTCGCACTTCCTCGAGGCCGACGACCCGCAGACGTTCGCCGCCGTCCTCTCCGCGGTGTCGAAGGGCTTCCTCGACACCGGCGGGACCAGCGGGCCGCTCTTCGGCATGTGGTTCCGCGACATCGCGAAGGCCGCCGACGAGCCAGGGACCACGCGGACGCTCGCCACCGGGGTGGCCGCCGGTCTCGCCACGATCCAGCGGCTCGCGGGAGCCGAGGTCGGCGACGCCACGATGGTCGACGCGATCGAGCCGGCCGCGCAGGCCCTCACCCGCGCCGCCGCGAGCGGCGCGTCGGTCGCCGACGCCCTCGAGGCCGCCGGCAACGCCGCAACCGAGGGCGCGGAGTCCACCCGGGACCTGCTCGCCGGCCGTGGCCGGGCCAGCTACGTCGGCGAGGTCGCCCGCGGTGTCCTCGACCCGGGTGCGGTCGCCGTCGCGCTGTTCTTCGCCGCCGGCGCCAGCACCGTGACCGGCGTGGAGCCCGACACGGGCTGGTTCGTCGCTGCTCCCTGATCGGCGGGACAGCGCGACAGGCGCCGGCGTGCTATCAACGCACGTGGCCAACTCGAGGGTCGGGACCGTCTCTGCGCTCGCGAAGGGCATGCGGCTGGCCGCCGGTCTGCTGCTCGTGGGAGCACTGGCGGGCGACAGGTGCGGCAGCCCGTCGATGCTGGCCGGCGAGCCCGCGTACTGCTCCACGACGCCGGGCACGACCACGCCGTTCTACCCGGGACCCTCGGCCAGCAGCGTGTACGACCAGACCTTCACCCGCGGGGTGCCCATCACCCACGGACCCCTCAGGAACCGGTACACCCCGCAGGGGCTGACCGGCTGGACCAGCTGGGACGGCAAGGGTGAGGACGTCCTGCTCGTGTCCGGCTACCACGACGGCGACGGCGACGGCGACGCCGACGGCCCCAGCGCCGTCTACGGCATCGTCGCCGACGGTCCGCGCGCCGGCACCAGCCTCGGCCGGATGCTCGTCGGCACCGGGCACGTCGGCGGGATCGCGGTCTACGCCGGCCGGCTCTACGTCGCCCACGGCTCCCGGATCGACGCCTACCGGCTCAGCACGGTGCGCGCGGCGCTGTCGGGGGCGAGCAGCGACGTCGTCCAGCAGCCGGCGACGTCGCGCACCACGGACTTCCGGGTCGACTTCCTCGGCACGGGCGACCACCTCCTCTGGGCAGGAACGTCCGACCCGGACGAGGACACCGCGTTGCGGAGCTTCACCGCCTCGCGCAGGACGGGAGCGCTGGCACCGGGTCCCGCCAGCCACCAGGTGGTGCCGAGGCAGACCCAGGGGGTCGCGGTGACCGCCGGTTCGGTGATCTTCTCGACCTCGTACGGCCGCCACAGCAAGAGCACGCTGTGGATCATCCCGCGCCAGCGGACCACGCCGGGCGACACCGGGTCGTACTGCTTCGAGGCGCCGTCCATGACCGAGGGCCTGACCGTCCTCGACGGCCGGCTGCACGTGGCGTTCGAGAGCGGCGCCTACACCTACACCCACCCGTGGGACAACCCTCGCAACGTCATCGAGGACATCCACCGCGCGGACCTCGGCGCCGTCACCGACCTCTCCGCGCACCGGGCCGACCATCGGAAACCCTGATCTGCACACATCGTGGATCCCTGTTGGCGCTCTTCCCCGACATTCCCTAGTCTATTGCTATGGAACACGCCCTGGACCGCGCCGTGAGCGCCGCACAGGGTGTTCCGGTCGAGATGCCGGACGCCGCCGCGCGCGGTGCTCGATGTCTCTGACGGTGCTGCGCGCCCGCTGACCGCCCGCCGGAGCACCGCTGGTGGCTCCGAGCTCTTTGCGCGTCCAGGACCTCGGCGTCCAGCCGAACGCTCCGCCCCTCCACCCGACCCACCCGGTCGCACCCCTCGAGGAACACCCATGCCGTTCACCCCTGCCGCCCGCCCCGCCGACGAGCCCGAGGTCGAGTTCATCAGCCTGATCAACGTCCGGGAGGCCGACGAGCTCAACCCGCGCCCGGGCAGCGGCATCGACCTCCGCTACCTCAAGCGCTACGCCCGCGCGCTGGAGGACGGCGGCTTCGACTACACGCTGGCGCCGTACGGCTCGAGCACCGCGGACCCGTTCACCGTCGCCGCGGCGGTCGCGCAGCACACCGAACGGCTCCGGCCGATCATCGCGCTGCGCCCGAACACGATCTACCCCACCGTCGCCGCCCAGCAGCTCGCCACGCTGGACCAGCTGTCCGAGGGCCGTGCGGTCGTGCACATCATCTCCGGCGGCAGCGACGCCGAGCAGGCCCGCCAGGGCGACTTCGTGACCAAGGACGAGCGCTACGACCGGTCCGAGGAGTACGTGGAGATCCTCCAGCGCTCCTGGACCGAGCGCGAGCCGTGGAGCCACGAGGGCCGGTACTACCGGTTCGACGACTTCGGCCCCGGGTTCCCGACGTACTCCGGCGGCCCGATCCCCGTCTCGATCGGCGGGTCGTCCGCGGCGGCGTACCGGGTCGGCGGTCGCCTCGGCGACATCTTCGGGCTGTGGGGCGAGCCGCTCGCCGAGACCCGCGACCAGATCGACCGGGTCGGCGCGGAGGCGCGGGCCGCCGGGCGCACCGACGTCCCCCGCACCTGGGTCACGTTCCGCCCGATCGTCGCGGCGACCGACGACCTGGCCTGGGAGAAGGCGCACCGCACGCTGGCCACGATCGAGCAGACGTACGCGTCGGGCGCCTTCCACGGGCGCCGCCACACCGAGCCCGGCCGGCCGCAGAACGTCGGCTCGCAGCGGGCGCTGGACATCGCCGACCGGGGCGAGCGGCACGACCGGGCGCTGTGGACCCGGACGGCCCGGGCCACGAACGGCGCCGGCGCCTCGACCGCGCTGGTCGGCAGCTACGAGACCGTCGCCGCCGCGATCCTCGACTACGTCGAGCTCGGCGCGTCGCTGGTGTCGGTGCGCGGCTACGACAACCTCAACGACGCCATCGACTACGGCCGGTACGTGCTGCCGCTCGTCCGCCAGGAGCTGGCGCACCGCCGGGCCACCGGCCGGCGCGGCGAGGTCGTCGCCCAGCCGCCGCTCCCCACCCGCGAGCTGGTGCAGGCATGACCCTCACCGACGCGCGACCGGGGACCGTGCTCGGTCACAAGAGACCGCTGCTGCCGGCCGCGGACCTGTCCGACGAGAACCTGGCCCGCGTGCGCGACGCGCTCGCGGAGACGGCCGAGCAGTACGACCGCAGCGGCGACTTCCCGTGGGTCCCCCTGCAGGTGCTGCACGAGGCCGGGTTCCTGCGGCTCGGGATCGGGCCGGCGTACGGCGGGACCCCGCTCACCGCGGTCGACGCCGTCCGGGTCTTCGGCGCGCTCGGCGCGGGCGACCCCTCGGTCGCGCTGATCGCCGCGATGACCGTGTTCCAACACGTGCAGCAGAGCGCGACGCCGTGGTGGCCGGAGGAGCTCTACCGCCAGGTCGTCGCCGACTCCCTCGACCGCCCCGTGCTGCTCAACGCGGTCCGCGCCGAGCCCGAGTGGGGCGCACCCGCCCGCGGCGGGCTCCCGGCCACCACGGTCCGGCGGACCGCCGAGGGGTGGGTGCTGAACGGGCACAAGGGCTTCGCGACCGGGTCGGAGGGGCTGGCGTACCACCTGGTCTGGGCCGCGACCGACGAGGCCGACCCGCTGGTCGCGCACGCGATCGTCCCGGCGGGGTCCCCCGGCATCCGGATCGAGAAGACCTGGGACCACCTCGGGATGCGCGCGACCAGCACCCACGACGTGGTCTACGAAGGGGTCGAGATCCCCGCCGAGAACTTCCGCGGCACCCGCCACTCCGAGCTGCCGCGCGAGTTCTCCGCCGGCAGCCCGACCGGCCTCGCGATCGCCGCCCTCTACGTCGGCGTCGGCCGAGCGGCTCAGCGGTTCTTCGTGCGGTTCGCCCACGAGCGGGTCCCCACCTCGCTCGGTCGCCCGATCGCGAGCACGGAACGGATCCAGACGGTCGCCGGCGAGATCGAGGCCCAGCTCGTCGGCGCCGAGGAGCTGCTCCTCGGCCTGGCGTCGCGCTTCGACACGGGCGACCCCGCCGCGGCCCGCCGCGCCGGTGTGGCCAAGCTGCTCAGCACCCGCGCCGCGACCACGGCCGTGCAGACCGCGCTGGCCGCGATCGGCAACCCCGCCCTGACCCGGCACCACCCGCTGGAACGGCACTTCCGCGACGTCCAGGGCGCCCGCCCGCACCCGCCGCAGGACGACGCCGCGCTGCTGCTCGCCGGGCGGCGGTCGCTCGACGACCTCAAGCCCGGACCCACGCCCGACCGCACGCCCGACCCCACCGCAGGAGATCCCTCGTGACCCGCCCCTCGCCCCTCCGCCCGCGCCGACGAGCCCGCCGGCTCGCGGCCCTGACCGCCGCCGCGCTCTCGACCGTCCTGCTCGCGGCCGGCTGCGGCTCGGGAACGACCGGAGCCGGGTCCGTCTCGCAGAGCGGCGCGCCGCACAGCGGCGGCACCCTCGACCTCGCCTTCTGGCCCGACAACACGGCGTTCGCCTGCGTCGACCCGTTCCAGACCTACTGGATCGAGCACCGCACCGTCATCCGGAACTTCGCCGACTCCCTCACCGACCAGGACCCGGCCACCGGCAAGATCGTGCCCTGGCTGGCCACGAGCTGGAAGGTCGCCGGCTCGGGCAAGAGCTACACCTTCACCCTGCGCGACGGGGTCACGTTCAGCGACGGCACGCCCCTCGACGCGGCCGCGGTCAAGACCTCGTTCGACGGGAACGCGGCCCTGCTCAAGGACCTGCCGACCGCGTACGGCGGTGTCTACATCGCCGGCTACGCGGGGACGGACGTCGTCGACGACCACACGGTCCGGGTCCGCTTCTCGACCCCCAACGCGGCGTTCCTGCAGGCGACCTCGACCACCAACCTGGCCATCCTGTCGCCCGCCTCCTACACGAAGACGCCCGAGCAGCGCTGCCTCGGGCAGGTCGTCGGGTCCGGCCCGTTCACGCTGGACTCCTACCGACCGACCGAAGGCATCGACCTCAGCCGCCGCCCCGGCTACGCCTGGCCCTCGTCGCTGAACGCCCACGCCGGCGACGCCTACCTCGACCACATCAAGGTCAGCTACGTCGCCGAGGACAGCGTCCGGGTCGGCAACCTGACCAGCGGGGCCGTCGACGTCGCGTGGCCGCGCAACCCGTTCACCCCCGAGCAGGTCGCCCAGCTCCAGGGCAGCGGGGACACCGTGGTCGACCGGTCCCTGCCGGGGCCGTCGTCCGCGCTCTACCCCAACGTCGCGCCCGGGCACCCCCTGGCCGACGCGGCGGTGCGCTCGGCCGTGCAGAAGTCGATCGACCGGACGACCTACGCGTCGACGATCTACGGGGCCGACTACCCCGTCGTCCAGGGCCCGTTCGACACGACCACCCCGTACGCCGCCTCGCAGGCCGCGGCGCTGGCCTACGACCCGGACGGGGCGAAGCGGCTGCTCGACGCGGCCGGCTGGACGCCGGGGGCGGACGGGATCCGGGTCAAGGACGGGCGGCGGCTGACCCTGGTCGACGCGATCACCGCCGAGACCCCGGGCGACGTGCTGCTGCAGGACGAGCTCAAGGCCGTGGGGATCGACGTGCAGCTCAAGGTCAGCACCGTCGCCGAGCGGCCGGCGGTCATCACCGCCGGCGACTACGACCTGATCGGCACCTACTACACCCGGGCCGACCCGGGGGTGCTGCAGTGGATCCTCGACCCCGCGATCTCGGGGTCGAAGGCGCTGGCTCAGAACAGCCAGACGCCGGCGGTCGCGGCCAAGGTGCAACGTCTGTTCGCCGCCGGTACCAAGGAGACCGACGAGGCCCGGCGGGCGAAGATCTACGCCGACCTGCAGTCGACGCTGGTGCAGGACGGGGTCAGCTTCCCGGTCTTCGAACGGGTGCAGCGGGTCGGGCTGTCGCCGAAGGTGCACGGCTTCCGCTACACCTCGGAGGCGTTCGGCTCCTTCTACGACGTGTGGCTGGACAGCTGAGGCCCACGGATGCTCCGTTACGTCGTCGGTCGGGTCGCCCAGGCGCTGCTGGTGCTCTGGGCGGCCTACACCGTCACCTTCGTCGTGCTCTACCTCTTGCCCAGCGACCCGGTCGCGCTGATGCTGGCGGCGAACAACGTCGAGCTGGACTCGCTGACGCCTGACCAGGTCGCCGCCGCGCGGGCCCGGTTCGGGCTGGACCAGCCGGTGCACCTGCAGTACGTGCACCTGCTGGTCCGGGCCCTGCACGGCGACCTCGGCACCTCGTTGACCGCGCACGTGCCGGTCACCCAGCTGCTCGCGTCGCGGCTCCCGCCGACCCTCGTGCTGAGCCTGGTCGCCGTCGTCCTCGCCGTCGTGGGGGGCGTGCTCCTGGCGAGTCTGGCCGCGTACGTGCAGTGGCGCCCGGCGCAGCTGCTGCTCAGCCGGCTGCCCTCGCTCGGGGTCTCGCTGCCGACCTTCTGGGTCGGGCTGCTGCTGATCCAGGTCTTCGCGTTCACGCTGCACTGGGTGCCGGCCACCGGCAACGTCGGCTGGCGCAGCGTCGTCCTGCCGGCCGTCACCATGGCCATCCCCACGTCGGCGAGCCTGGCGCAGGTGCTGACCCGGAGCCTGCGGGACACCCTGGACGAGCCGTACGTCACGACGGCCCGGGCCAAGGGGCTGTCCCGCTTCCAGGTGCAGCTGCGCCACGCCAGCCGGAACGCGGCCCTGCCGGCCCTGACGATCCTCGGGCTGCTGGTCGGGGCGACCGTCACCGGCGCCATCACCGTCGAGACCGTGTTCTCGCGCACCGGGGTCGGGCGGCTGGCCGCCGAGTCGGTGCTCAGCCAGGACGTGCCGGTGGTGCAGGGCATCGTCGTGGTCGCCGCCGTCGCCTTCGTGCTGGTGAACCTCGTCGTCGACCTGCTCTACCCCCTCATCGACCCGCGCGTCGTGCACGCGCCGAAGGTGGTCCGACCGTGACCCTCGACATCTCCCCCGTGTCCCCCGTCGTCCGCAGCGTCTCGCCGGTGCTGGCGGACCCGGTGCCGCCACGACCCACGCGTTCCCGCGTGGCCGTGGACCGGTCCCCCCGCGGACAGCGCGTCCAGGCGCTGCTGCGTCGGCCCGGGTTCGTGCTCGCCGTCGTCTTCGTGGCCCTCGTCGTCGTCGCCGCGCTCGTGCCGAGCCTGTTCACCACGTACGACCCGTACGCGACCGCCCCGGTCGCCCGGCTGACGCCACCCGGTGCGGCGCACTGGTTCGGCACCGACGAGCTCGGGCGCGACCTCTACACGCGGGTGGTCTTCGGCGCGACGCTGACGATCCAGGCCGCGCTCAGCGCGATCGCGATCGCCCTGGTCGCCGGTCTGACGCTCGGGGTCGTCTCCGGGTTCTTCGGCGGCTGGGTCGACGCCGTGCTGATGCGGGTGGTGGACGTGTCGCTGGCGATCCCGGGCCTGCTGATGGCGCTGGCCGTCGTCACCGCGCTCGGCTTCGGGACGCTCCCGGTCGCCATCGCGGTGGGGGTGGGGATCGTGCCCGGCTTCGCCCGGACGACCCGCGCCGAGGTGCTGCGGGTCAAGACGCTGCCCTACATCGAGGCCGCCCGCGCGAGCGGCGCGACCCGGAGCCGGATCCTGCTGCACCACGTCCTGCCGAACGCCTGGGGTCCCGTCGCCGTGCTCGCCGTCCTGGACTTCGGGGTGGCGATCCTGTCGGTCGCCGCGCTGAGCTTCCTCGGCTTCGGCGCCGCCCCGCCGGCGGCGGAGTGGGGCACGCTCATCGCCCGCGGCCGCGACTACCTCGTCACCGCGCCCTGGGTCTCGCTGCTGCCGGGGCTGTTCGTGGGGCTGGTCGTCATCAGCCTCAACCACGTCGCCCGCACGCTGGAGGAGGTCCGATGAGCACGGCCGTCGTCGAGGTGCGCGACCTGTACGTCGGCTACCGCCGGCACCGGACGGTCCGACCGGCCGTCCGCGGCGTCGACCTGCGCATCGACCCCGGCGAGACCGTCGCGGTGGTCGGCGGCAGCGGGTCGGGCAAGACCACGGTCGCGCAGGCGGTCCTGGGCCTGCTGCCCCCGGCCGGCGTCGTCACGTCGGGCCGGGTGCTCGTCGAGGGCGAGGACGTCACCCACGCCCGCGACCGGGTGCTGCGGCGGATCCGGGGCTCGGTCGTCGGGCTCGTGCCGCAGGACCCGACGGTCGGGCTCAACCCGACCCAGCGGATCGGCGCGCAGGTCGCCGAGGCCGTGCGGCACCGCGGCGTCGCCGAACGTTCCGTGTCCGCCGAGGTCGTCGAGGCGCTGTCCGCCGCCGGTCTCCCGGACGCCGCCGTCCGCGCCCGGCAGTATCCGCACGAGCTGTCCGGCGGGCTGCGCCAGCGGGTCCTCATCGCCATCGCGCTGGCGGGCCAGCCGCGGCTGATCATCGCCGACGAGCCGACCAGCGCGCTCGACGTCACCGTCCAGCGACGCATCCTCGACCACCTCGAGCGGCTCGTCGCCGACCGCGGCATCGCCCTGCTGATGATCACCCATGATCTTGGTGTCGCGGCCGACCGCGCCGACCGCGTCGTCGTGCTCGACCAGGGCGAGGTCGTCGAGACCGGCCCCTCGCGGCAGGTCCTGCAGCACCCGACCGCCCCCGCCACCCGGCGGCTGATCGACGACGCGCCCAGCCTCACCGCCGTCGGACCGGCCGCGACGGCACCGCTCGCCCCGTCCGTGGACGAGGTGGACCAGGCGCCGGCGCTGCTGCGGGTGGAGGGGATCAGCAAGTCGTTCGCGCTGCCCCGCAGCGCCGGCGGCGCGCGCAGCGTCCGGGCGGTGGACGACGTGTCGCTGGTCGCCCGGCGCGGCCAGACGCTCGCGCTGGTCGGCGAGTCCGGCTCCGGCAAGACCACGACGCTCCGGGTCGCGCTCGGGCTCGAGGCGCCGGACGCCGGGCGGGTGGTCTTCGACGGCGAGGAGCTGACGGGACGTTCCTGGGGTGCGCTGCGACCGCTGCGGGCGCGGTTCCAGCTGGTCCAGCAGAACCCGTTCTCCGCGCTCGACCCCCGCTGGACCGTGGCCCGGTGCGTCACCGAGCCGCTCGTGGCCCTGCGTCTGGCGGACCGAGCCGGACGACGGCGCCGCGCGGCCGAGCTGATGGAGCAGGTCGGGCTCGGAGCGTCGTACCTCGGCCACCGCCCGGCGGAGCTGTCCGGCGGGCAGCGTCAGCGGGTCGCCATCGCCCGCGCCCTGGCCGCGCACCCGGACCTGGTGTTCCTCGACGAGCCCGTCTCGGCGCTCGACGTCTCGGTCCAGGCGCAGATCCTGCGCCTGCTCGGCGAGCTGCAGGACCGGCTCGGCCTGACGTACGTGCTGGTCTCCCACGACCTCGCCGTCGTCGCCCAGCTGGCCCACCACATCGCCGTCCTCAAGGACGGCGCCGTGGTCGAGCAGGGCCCGGCCGCCCAGGTGCTGCGCGCACCGCGCGAGGCCTACACCCACGAGCTGCTGGACGCGGTTCCGGGACGCCGCCACGCGGCACCCACCCCTTGAGCCTCTGCCCGTCCCAGGAACTGCGACCAGAGCGCCTCAGGAGCGCAGGTTTTTCACGTTCACATGAAACTCCCGTACTCACCACGGCAGATCTGCCGTGCTGAGTGCCAGTCTCCCGTGGTCAGGCCGCGCGACTGACGGACGGTCGAGGCGTACGCCCGTCTCCCCGTCCACCAAGAAACCGCTGACTCCGCGCATCGCCCCGGCGGGAACGACCGGCGGAAGTCAGCGGTTTCTCGGGAACAGGGTCGGGCTCGGGCTCGGGCGCAGCCCTCAGAGGACCGAGTGGTCGCCGATGCCGTGGTAGCTGCGGTCGTGGTAGACCAGCGGGCCGCTGGGGACCTCGGCGGGGACGTCCGACTCGAGGGCCAGCACCGAGACCAGGAAGCTCCGGCCGACCGGGGTGCGCTGCAGGATCTCGCCCCGCACCCAGGCGGCGCTGCCGACCAGGACGGGCTCCCCCGTCGGCAGCGAGCGCCAGTCGGTGGTGGCGAACCGGTCGATGCCGCTCGTGGCGAACCGGGCCGACACCTCGACCTGCGCCGCGCTGAGGAAGTTGACGACGAGCGTCTCGGCGGAGGCCAGGGCGCGCCAGGCGGACGAGGCGGAGTCCACCGAGAACGCGAGCAGCGGCGGGTCGGCCGAGACCGAGATGACCGAGGTCGCGGTGAACCCGACCGGCTGGCCGTCGACCAGGGTCGTGATCACGGCGACGCCCGCCGGGTGGCGGCGGAACACGCCCTTGAACGCGTCGGCGGCGAGGGCCGGGCCACGCACGCCCGACCCGTCCAGGGCGGCGTCGTTCAGCTCGATGCTCATCAGCGGTTCCTTGTCAGCACGGGTGTCACGGGGAAGGTCAGCACGGGGGTCAGACGGCCTTGCCGGGGTTCAGCAGGTTCAGCGGGTCGAAGACCGCTTTGATTCCCTGCTGCAGCTCACGAGACCGCGGGCCGAGCTCGGACTCGAGCCAGCCGCGCTTGAGCAGGCCGACCCCGTGCTCGCCGCTCACGGTGCCGCCGAGGCGCAGGGCCAGGGCGAACACGGCGTCGGCCGCCCGGTCGACCGCGGCGAGGTGCTCCGCGTCCTCGGAACGGACGGCGATGATCGGGTGCAGGTTGCCGTCGCCGGCGTGGGCGAACGTGAAGATCTGCACGCCGGTGCCGGCGGCGACGGCCGCGACGCCGCGGACGGCCTCCGCGAGCTGGGAGCGCGGCACGGCGATGTCCTCGATCAGCACCCGGCCGAGCCGCTCGATGGAGGGCAGGGCGAGCCGACGGGTGGACATCAGCCGTTCGGCCTCGTCGGCGTCGGTCGTCACGTCGACCTCGCCCCCGAGCCGGCGCAGCTCGACGACGGCCGCCGCGAGCTCCGCCTCGGCGGCGAACCCGTCGGTCTGGACCAGCACGAAGGCCTGCCCCCGCGACGCCAGGTCGGACCCCTGCGCCGCGTCGATCGCCGCCAGGGTGGCGCGGTCGACCAGCTCGAGGGTGGCGGGCCGTACGCCGGCGCGGGTCACCGCCAGGGTCGCGTCCACCGCGGCGTCCAGGTCGTCGAAGAAGGCGGCCGCGGTCGCGACCAGGGTGGGCGCCGCGGTCAGGCGCAGGGTCGCTCCGACGACGACGCCGAGCGTCCCCTCGGATCCGACGAGCAGGCTCGTCAGGTCGTAGCCGGCGACGCCCTTCAGCGTGGCCTGACCGGTGTGCAGCAGGGTGCCGTCGGCGAGCACGACGTCGAGCGCGAGCACCGCGTCGCGCGTGACGCCGTACTTGACGCAGCGCAGCCCGCCCGCGTTCGTGGCGATGTTGCCGCCGATGGTCGAGATCGCCGCACTGGCCGGGTCAGGCGCGTAGCGGAGCCCGTACGCCCGTACGGCCCGGTCGAGGTCGGCCGTGAGGACGCCCGGCTCGACCACCGCCACCGCGTCGTCGGGGCGGACCTCCACGACTCGCGTCAGGCCGCTGACGTCCAGCACCAGCGAGCCCTCGGTCGCGACGGCGCCGCCGGCCAGCCCGGTCCCGCCGCCGCGCGTCACGACCGGCGTCCGGGTCGCGGTGGCGAACCGCAGCACCTCCTGCACGTCGGCGACCGTGGCGACGCGGACGACGACGTCCGGGACACCCGCGACCACCCAGCCCGAGCGGTCGGTCGCCGCCGCAGCACGGCTCGCGTGGTCGAGCGCGACCTCGGCGTCCGGGGACAGCGCAGCGGCCAGCCGGGACCAGGCGGGCGGGGCGGCGGTGGTCGGCTGGCCGATGGTGCCGGCCGTCACCGGCGCACCCGGGCGGTGGGCGTGGCCACGACGAGCGGCGCGAGCTGCGGGTCGAGCCGGAGCCGCTCGAGGAACAGCACGAGGGTCGCGGCGACCGAACGGTGGGTCACGTCGTTCAGGATGTCGTGGCGTCCGCCGGTCACGACCTGGACATCCGTCACACCGGCACCGCGGTAGAGGTCGAGCACGGTCGGGAGCGGGCTGATCACGTCGTCGGCGCCGTGCAGCGCGAGCACGGGGACGCCGCGCAGGTCCAGCCCCCGGACGAGCCGGGGCAGCACGGGACGGTCGGCCAGGCTGCCGCGCGACGACTGCCGCAGCACGCCCTGGTGGGTCGGGCAGGCGGTGCGGGCCGCGATCTCGTCCGACGGCCAGTCCGCGCCGGCAGCGGGACCACCGACCGGCAGGCCGGCCAGCACCAGGGCCGCCGGGGTGACGTCCGCGTCGGCGACCAGGTCGAGCGCGAGCCGGGCCCCGGTGTCGGAGCCCACCAGCACGACCGGGCCGACCAGCGCCGGGCCGGCCAGCAGCGCGGCGATCTCCGCCCGCGCGGCGGGTCCGACGGGGTCGGCGCTGCTGACCACCAGCACGCGGTACGCGTCGGCCGACAGCCGCGCGGCGAAGCGGGCGTACACCTCCGGCGGCTCGCCGCGCCCACCCAGCACGACCAGGGTGCCGCGCGGGTTGAGCCCGGCCGGCTCGCGCCACTCGACGGTGTCGAGCTCGGTGACCGCGTCGGTGAGGGTGCTCGTGCTCATGGAGGCTCCTGGCTGGGACGAGAGTGGCTGGGACGGGAGTGGCTGGGACGAGAGGGGAGGGGGCGGGAGGCGCGGGGACGTCAGCCCGTGGCGAGCGGGAGCTCGGGGTGCGACGACCACTCCGACCACGACCCCGCGTAGAGCACCGGGCGGTAGCCGGCGAGGGTCAGCGCGACCGCCTCGTGGGCCGCCGTGACCCCCGAGCCGCAGTAGACCCCGACCGGCTGGGCGGGATCGAGCCCGAGGGACGTGAAGCGCGCCTGCAGCGCGGCCGCGTCGAGGAAGTGCCCCGTGGCGTCGAGGTTCTCCGCTGTCGGGGCGCTCACGGCGCCGGGGATGTGCCCGGCCCGAGGGTCGATCGGCTCGTGCTCGCCGCGGTAGCGCTCGCCCGCCCGGGCGTCGAGCAGGGGGCGCTCGGCCACCCACGCCGCCACGTCGTCCAGGGCCAGCACCGGGAACGTCCCGTACGCGAGCGTGACCGACCCGGGCTCGACCGGCTCGTCGCCGGTGGCCAGCTCCAGCCCGGCGTCGCGCCAGGCCTGCAGCGCACCGTCGAGCACGGAGACGTCCAGCCCGGCGTGGCTCAGCAGCCACCAGGCGCGGGAGGCGGCGAGGTTGCCGGAGTCGTCGTAGACCACGACGGCGTCCCCGTCGTCGATCCCCCACGACCGGGCGGCCGCCTGCAGGTCGGCCTCGAGCGGGAGCGGGTGGCGCCCCTCGCCGGGGCCGGCGAGCCGGGACAGCTCGGTCTCCAGGTCGACGTAGACCGCCCCGGGGACGTGCCCGGCGCGGTAGGCCTCCCGACCGTCCGGCGCCGCGAGCGACCACCGCACGTCGAGGACGCGTACGGCCCGGCCGGCGGCGCGGTCGTGGACCAGCTGGTCCACGTCGGTCAGCACCGTCATGGCCGACCCCTCTCGTCGTTCCTGATCACCACTGAAGATCACCACCGAAGATCACCACCGAACATCACCACTGCAGCCTAGGAACCCGGCGGGCCCGGCTCCAACGACGATGCGTGAAGCAGTTCCATCGGAGAGCCCGATGGGAGCGTTCAACGCTCCAGCGCGAACGTGTCCAGCGGTGCTGGCTGGCGCAGCCCCGCGAAGAACGTCTCCAGCGCCGACAGCGCGGCCGCCTCCAGGTCGACGTCGAGGCCGCGACGCGCGGCGAGGAACACCCCGATGGCGCCGAGGTCCGGCAGGTGGGTGACCGGGACCAGCCCCGCCGGGACCGCACCGGCGCTCGGGAGCACCGCGACGCCGAGGCCGGCGCGGGCGGCCGCGAGGACCCCCTCCAGGCTCGTGGACTCCGCCACGACCGTGATCGCCCGGCCGGTGGCGGCGAGCTCGGCGACCGCCAGCTGGCGCATGCCGCACGGCTCGACGTAGGCCACCAGCGGGATCGGCGCCTCCCGCTCCGGCTCGCGCCAGCCCGGCGCGGCGAACCAGGCCAGCGGGAGCGCCCCGACCTGACGGCCCGGGACCTCGGCACCCAGGCCGAGGAGCACGGCCAGGTCGATCGCCCCGCGTCCGACCGCCTCGGCCATCTGCGTCGAGCGGTCGATCCGGAACGTGACCGACGTCGTGGGGTACGCGTCGCGCAGCACGGTGAGCAGCCCCGGCAGCACCTGCTCGGCCGCGGTCTCGGTCGAGCCGATGACCACCGTCGCCAGCCCGCCGGCGGAGAGCCGTTCGACGGCCGAGTCGTGGACGGCGAGGATGCGGCGGGCCTCGACGAGCAGCCGTTCGCCGTCGACGGTGAGCTCGGTCCGACGACCGTTGCGGCGCATGAGCGGCTGGCGCAGGCGACGTTCGAGCAGCTTGATGTGCTGGCTGACCGTCGGCTGGCTGAGGTGCAGCGCCGACGCCGCCCGCTCCTGGCCGCCACACTCGGTGACCGCCACGAACGTGCGCAGCTGCGTCAGGTCGAGGTTGGCCGCCATGACCACATCCTATGTTCCCTAGTAGCACAGTCGGGTTCATCCACGGGGTGGGACGCGGGGTGCGACGTCGAGCCGCCGGAACGGTCGGTGAACAGAGTCCTCTAGCCTCCTGGACGACGGATGTCGTCCGTCGCCGTCGACGAGCAGGAAGAGGTGCGGGGGATGCTGGCCGTCGTCTACGACCGGGCGCTGGAGCCCGAGGTGCGCGAGGTCCCCGAGCCCGACGCGGGACCGGGCGAGATCAAGATCAAGGTCACGCAGGCGGGCTTCTGCGGCACCGACCTGCACCTGCACCACGGCGGCTTCGGGGCCCGGTTCCCGCTGATCCCCGGCCACGAGGGCGTGGGCGTCGTCACCGCGCTGGGCGCGGGCGTGACCGGGTTCGACGTGGGTCAGCAGGTCGTCGTCAACCCGAACGCCTACTGCGGGCTCTGCGCGTACTGCCGGGCCGGCGACCTGGTCCGCTGCGAGAACGTCCTCGCCGTCGGCGTCAACCGGGACGGCATGTTCGCGCAGTACGTCTCCGTCCCCGCAGGGCAGGTGTTCGCCGCGGACGGGCTCGAGCCCGACACCGCGGTCTTCACCGAACCCGCCTCCTGCGCGATGCACGGGCTCGAGCGGCTCCGGCCGCGGCCGGGCACCAGTGCGCTCGTCTTCGGGGCCGGTCCCACCGGCTCCCTGCTGGCCCAGCTCCTGGTGTCCGGCGGGGTGGCCCACGTGACCGTGGCCGACCCGGCCCAGGCCAAGCTCGACACCGTACGGGCGCTGGGGATCGACGCGACGGTCCCGATCGGCATGATCACCGAGGACAGCGCGGAGCAGGTGACCACGCAGCTGCGGGACGCCTCGCCGACCGGGCAGGGCTACGACGTCGTGGTCGAGGCCACCGGCTCGGCCGTCGTCGGCGACCTCGGGCTGCCGCTGCTGCGCAACGGCGGCACGCTGCTGGTGTACGGCGTCGCCCGGGAGGACGCCCGGCTCGCGCTGGCCCCGTACGAGATCTTCCGCCGGGAGCTGACGGTGCTGGGGTCGTTCGCGGAGATGACGTCGTTCGCCGCGGCACTGGCGGCCCTGCGTGGCGGCCGGGTCCGCACGACCGGGTTGATCACGCACCACTTCGGCCTCGCCGACTACGCGCAGGCGATCGAGGCGGCGCAGCACGACTCCACGGCGCACAAGATCGTCATCGTCCCGTGAGGCTCCTCTGATGGACGGGGGCCGGTCGGCGATCGTCACCGGCGCGGCCGGCGGCATCGGTCGCGCGATCGCGCTCCGGCTCGCCGCCGACGGCCTGGCCGTCTCGCTGCTGGACCTGCCGGGGGCCCGGGCCGGGCTCGACGCGGCCGTGGCCGAGCTGGCCACGCCGGGACAGGCGCTGGTCGGCGACGTGACGGACGCGGACGCGGTCGACGCGGCGGTCGCCGCTCACGTCGCACGCTTCGGCGGCCTCGACGTGATGGTGGCCAACGCCGGGATCGCGGTCACGGCTCCCCTGGTCGAGACCACCGCGAGCCAGTGGCGGACGACCCTCGACGTGAACCTGACCGGCGTGTTCCACTGCTACGCGGCGGCGGCGCGCCAGCTGATCAGCCAGGGTCGCGGCGGCCGGATCATCGGCGCCGGCTCGGTCGCCGCGCACCGCGGCGGCAAGTGGCAGGCGGCGTACTCGGCCTCCAAGTTCGCCGTGCGCGGGATGAGCCAGTCGCTCGCCCAGGAGCTGGCCGAGCACGGCATCACCGTGAACGTCTACAGCCCCGGCGTCGTGGCGACCCCGATGTGGGAGTCGATCGACGTCGCGCTGGCCGGGCGGAACGGGACCCCGGTCGGCTCCGAGATGGCGGCGATGGTCGAGGGCATCCCGCTCGGCCGCCTCGAGGTGCCCGCCGACGTGGCCGGCGTGGTCTCGTTCCTCGCCTCGCCCGACTCCGCCTACGTCACCGGGCAGTCGATCGTGGTCGACGGCGGGATGTGGTTCTCCTGAGCCCGACCTGACCGGGTGGCTCGCGGGTGGCCGGGAGAGAGCGAGCAGGTGGAGCAGGCCAGGCGGCTCTCTCGCGGCGTGGGGCGAAGCGGTGGCAGGGTGTCCGTCAGCCCGGCGTGCACCGTCGGGCGCACCCTCCTCCCGAGAGCGACACGTACGCATGCACCTCTATCTCGACACCGCCGACCGGGCCGCCGCCGAGCCGCTGCTGGCGACGGGCCTGTTCGCCGGCCTGACCACCAACCCGACGATCCTGCAGCGCGCGTCGCGCGGGGTCGCCGACATCGAGGACATCCACGCCTGGGCACGGGCGGCGGGCGCGAAGGAGATCTTCTTCCAGGCCTGGGGCGAGGACACCGCCACGCTGGTCGAGCGCGGCCTGCGCCTGGCCGGGCTCGGCCCGGACGTCGTGGTCAAGCTGGTCGTCTCGAAGGCCGGCGCCGCCGCGTGCGCCGAGCTGGCCGGCCGCGGGATCCCGACCCTGCTGACCGCGGTCTACCACCCCGGCCAGGCCATGGTCGCGGCGGCGGCCGGGGCGACGTACATCGCGCCCTACCTGGGCCGGCTCGCCGACGCCGGTCGCGACGCGATCGGCGACGTCCTGGCCATGCACGAGCTGCTGGAGGCCACGGGCGCCACCACCCAGGTGCTGCTGGCGAGCATCCGCGACGTCGCCTCGATGGTGACGCTGGCCCGCTCCGGGGTGCAGCACTTCACCTTCTCCCCCGCCGTCGCGGAGGAGTTCTTCACCGAGGAGCTGACGATCGCGGCCTCGCAGGCGTTCGAGGAAGCCGTGGTGGCGACGACCCGATGACCGCGCCGGCCGTCGTGGTCGCCGGGGACGCGTTCGTCGACCTGACCTCCACCACCGCGCTCGACGGTGGACCCGCGTACGCGCCCCACCCCGGCGGCTCCTGCCTCAACGTCGCCGTCGGTCTCGGTCGCCTCGGCGTGCCGACCGCGCTGCTGGCCCGGGTGTCCGACGACGGGTTCGGTGGCCTGGTGCGCCGGCACCTGGCCGACTCGGCCGTGGACGACGCGTTCCTGGTGCCGACCACGGACCAGACCGGGCTGGGCCTCGCCGACGTCGTCGACGGGGTTGCGGGCTACCGCTTCTACAACGCCGGGACGGCCGACCGCGGGCTGCTGCCCGAGCACCTGGCCGGTCTCGCGCTACCTCCGGGCGCCGCCCTGCACGTCGGCTCCGTCGCCCTCGCGTACGAGCCGCAGGCCGGCACGCTGACCGGGTTGCTGCGCGCGGAGACCGGTCGTCGGCTGGTCACGATCGACCCGAACGTGCGCCCCTCGGTGATCGCCGACCGGGCGGCCTACCTGGAGCAGCTGGCGGGCTGGGTGGCGCTGAGCGACGTGGTCAAGGTCAGCGACGAGGACCTCGGGTGGCTGTACCCGGGCGAGCCCGTCGCGTCGGTCGCCCGGCGCTGGCTCGAGGCCGGGGCTGCACTGGTGCTGGTCACCTCCGGCGCCGCGGGAGCGTGGGCGACGACGGCGGCGTACGAGGCGCGGGTCGTGAGCCCGACCGTCGTGGTGGCGGACACGGTCGGGGCGGGCGACGCGTTCACGGCGGCCACGCTGGCGCACCTGTGGCGGACCGGGCGGCTGACCCGGGCGGGCGTCGCGTCGCTCGACGCCCGCGAGCTGGAGTCGCTGCTCGACCTCGCCGTACGGGTGGCCGCCGACACCTGCACCCGGTCCGGGGCCGAGCCGCCCCGCTGGTCGGTCGCCGGCGGCTGAGGGCCTCGACGTAGGCGAGGATCGACCCATGGTGCACGTGTGGGTCCCCTACGCCGACGTCGACGAGGCCGCCCGGCGGCTGGGCGGTCTGCCCGCGGGTCTCGAGGTCGACTGCTTCACCGGCGACCACGACGACCTCCCCGGTTCCGCCGACGAGGTGGAGCTCGTGGTGCTGCCCTACATGCGACCCGGTGGTGCGCGGGTGCTGCGCGAGCTGCCGTCGCTGCGGATCGTGCAGACGCTGACCGCCGGCGTCGACGACGTCCTCCCGCACCTGGGCCCGGACGTCACCCTGTGCAACGCGGCGGGCGTGCACGACGCCAGCACCGCCGAGCTGACGCTGGCGCTGATCCTGGCCAGCGGACGGCACCTGGACGTCTACGCCCGCCAGCAGGAACGCGGCGAGTGGCACCCCGTGCCCGGCACGGCGCTCGCCGACCTGCGGGTGCTGATCCTCGGCTACGGCCGGATCGGCCAGGCGATCGAGGCCCGGCTGCGGGCGTTCGAGGTCGCCTCGGTCACCCGGGTCGCCCGGCGCGCCCGGACCGAGCCCGAGGTGCACAGCCAGGACCGCCTCCTCGACCTGCTCCCGGACTCCGACGTCCTCGTCGTCATCGCGCCGCTCACCCCCGAGACCGACGGGATCGTCGACGCGGCGGCGCTGGCCCGGCTCCCCGACCGCGCGCTCGTGGTGAACGTGGCCCGCGGCAGGCTGGTCGACACCGACGCCCTGCTGGCCGAGACGAGCAGCGGCCGGCTGCGTGCGGCCCTGGACGTGACCGACCCCGAGCCGCTGCCCGCGGACCACCCGCTCTGGCGGGTGCCCGACGTGCTGATCTCGCCGCACGTGGGCGGGGCGAGCTCGGCCTTCGCGCCGCGCGCCGACCGGTTGATCAAGGCCCAGCTGGAGCGCTTCGCGAGCGGCCGGCCGCTGGACAACGTCGTACGAACGGGTGCGGCGCGATGAGCGGACGCGTCGTCTACGCGAGCTTCGCCACCCAGAACCTCAGCGGCGGGGTCGACGTCCACCTGCACCACATCCGGGCGCTGCGGGCGGCCGGGAACGACGCCGTCCTGTGGCTGCCGCAGCCGGGGACGCCGGCGTGGATGGGTGAGGTCCCGGTCGTCGCCGGTCCCACCCTCGAGCTCGGCGCGGACGACCTGGTCGTCCTCCCGGAGGCACCGATCGTCCGCGGTGAGGATCCGGCACCCGGCGCACGCAAGATCATCTTCGACCAGAACCACTTCTACACCTACGCCACGTGGGACGGTCCGCTCGAGGACTACCCGGGCTGGTCGCCCGCCCCGGCGGTGTGGGCCGTCTCGGAGGAGTCCGCGCAGGTCCTCCGCGCACTGAACCCCTCGTTGCCCGTCACCGTCGTGCCGGCTCCGGTCGACCCGGCGGTGTTCGCGCCGGCCGCCGGCCAGAGCGGCATCGCCCTGCTGCCGAAGAAGCGCCCGCACGAGGCCGTCCTGCTGCGCCGGCTGCTCGAGCAGGACCCGCGGGTGCCGGCGGGTGCCGTGCACGTGCTGGACGCCGTCCCGCGGCCCGAGGTGGCGCGGGTGCTCGCGGGGTCGGCGGTCTTCGTCGCCCTCTCGCACACCGACAGCTTCGGCCTGCCCGTCGCCGAGGCCCTCATGTCGGGCTGCCTGGTCGCCGGCTACGACGGCGGCGGGGGCGTCGCGCTGTTCGACGCGCCCGGGGCCTGGCGCGTCCCCGAGCAGCGACCGCTGCTGCTGGCCGACCGCGTCGCCGACCTGCTCGAGCGCCAGACCGAGCTGGCCCCGCTCGCCGAGGCGAACCGCACCTGGATCCTGGAGCGCAACGGCCCGGCGGCGGTCGCCGTCGCGCTGCTCGCCGCCGTGGCCGAGGCGCGTACGCGGCCTGGCGGTCCCGCCGTCGCCGTCCACCCGGCCGCCTGGCTCGACCGGATGCCGGAGGGGTTCACCAAGACGGGCTGAGCTGGCGCGCGACCTTGGCCCCGGCGCTGGTGCGCTGCTCCCTGAGCGGCTCCGGACGGTCGACGTGGCGCGACCGGGGTCAGGTCAGGCGGGCGGGTCCGTGACGACGACGACCTCGAGGGTGCGGGGGCCGTGGACGCCCTCGACGCGGCTGAGCTCGATGTCGCTGGTCGCGCTCGGGCCGCTGATCATGGTCGTCGGACGTACGGGGTCGAGCAGCGCGAGCGCCTGCGGGACGTCGGGCACGACCTGGTCCGCGCGGACGACGCACAGGTGGTAGTCGGGCACGAGCGTCAGCAGCCGTCGGCCCTGGTCGGGCGAGGCGTCCAGGACGATCGTGCCGGTCTCGGCGATCGCCACCGTGCAGGCGGTGACGACGCCGTCGAGGTGGTCGAGCTCGTCGACCGAGAGGCCCGCCCCGTCCTCGGGCCGGTCGCGACGAACCTCCAACCCGCTGCCGTCGAGCCAACCCTCGTCCAGCCCGGACGGCACCGCGACCGTACGCACACCCTGCTGGCCCAGCGCCGCGGCGAGGGTCTCGGCCAGCCGGTCCGCGGTCGTCCGGCGCACCCGCGCCTTGTAGTCCACGAGCCGGTCGACCAGCAGCTCGACCAGCTCCTCGGGCGAGCCCGACCGCGTACGCCGATAGTCGCGGGCGATCGCTCCGTAGGCCAGGTCGGGCGGGGGCGCCAGCCGGTGCGCGTCGCGGATCCGGCCGAGCACGGCCTCGCGAGCGGACTCGCCGGTCACGACCCGTCCCCGGAGTGCGTGGCCGCCCAGTGGTCCCGGAACGTCTGCTGCGGCGGCCGGGCGAGGTCGCGCGTCTCGGTCCACTGCTTGATCACCGGCAGCGGAACCTCCCCGATCGTCCCGCGGCGACGCCCCAGCAGCCGGCCGAACCGCCCGCTGCGCAGCGCCAGCGTCCACCGCAGCGGGCTGCGCATCACGTACGAGAGCGTCCGCATCGCCGTCGCCTCGGCGCTCGGCACGGTGTGCTCCTCGGCGTACGTCTCGGTGTGCCGGGCGCGCAGGTGGACCAGGATCTCCGGGATGTTGATCTTGACCGGGCAGGCGTCGTAGCAGGCACCGCACAGCGACGACGCGAAGGGCAGCGACGCGTTGTCCTCCACCCCGGTCAGCAGCGGCGACAGGATCGCGCCGATCGGGCCCGGGTAGACAGAGCCGTACGCGTGCCCGCCGGCCCGCTCGTACACGGGGCAGACGTTGAGGCAGGCGCTGCAGCGGATGCAGTTGAGCGCGTCGCGGCCCTCGGCGTCGGCGAGGACGTGCGTCCGCCCGTTGTCGAGCAGCACGAGGTGGAACTCGCTCGGCCCGTCGTCGGGGGTGGTCCCCGTCCACATCGAGGTGTACGGGTTCATCCGCTCCCCGGTGCTGGACCGCGGCAGCAGCTGCAGGAACACCTCGAGGTCGGTGTAGCGCGGGACGAGCT
Organism: uncultured Friedmanniella sp.; assembly: GCA_964251895.1. Classification (GTDB taxonomy): domain Bacteria; phylum Actinomycetota; class Actinomycetes; order Propionibacteriales; family Propionibacteriaceae; genus Microlunatus. The sequence goes on along the minus strand of CAXULL010000014.1, from coordinate 41,364 downwards.
TCTCGATGCCCATCACCGTGATCAGGGTCTTGGGCAGGGTCAGGCACATCCGCCCGTTCCCCTCCGACTCGACCACGCCGATCGTGCCGGTCTCGGCGATGGCGAAGTTCGCCCCGCTGATCGCGACCTGCGCCGACAGGAACTTGCGCCGCAGGTGCAGCCGCGCCGCGCCCGCCAGCACGGACGGCTCGTCGGTGAGGTCGGGGTCGACGTCGCCCATCTCGTCGAGGAAGATCCGCCGGATCTCGGAACGGTTCCGGTGGATCGCCGGGACCAGGATGTGGCTCGGCTTGTCGTGCCCGAGCTGCACGATGAGCTCGGCGAGGTCGGTCTCCCAGGCGGAGATGCCGGCGGCCTCGAGCGCCTCGTTCAGCCCGATCTCCTGCGTGGCCATCGACTTGACCTTGACGACCTCGTCGACGCCCTTGGCCTGGACGAGTCCCGTGACGATCCGGTTGGCCTCCTCGGCGTCGCGTGCCCAGTGCACGACCCCGCCGCGGGCGGTGACGGCCGCCTCGAGCTGCTCGAGGTAGTCGGGCAGGTGCGCCATCGTGTGGACCTTGAGCTGGCGCCCGGCCTCGCGCAGCTCCTCCCAGTCGGGCAGCTCCGCGACGACCGACGCCCGCTTGGCCCGGATGGTGCGGGTGGCGTGGCCGAGGTTGGCCCGCAGCTGGGTGTCGGCGAGGGCGTGCCGCGCCGCGGCGGGGAAGCTCTCGTCGCCGCGCAGGTGCCCGACGCCGCGCGGGGCGGGCGGGGGCACGGCCGGCATGCCGAGCATCACGGCGCCCATGCCCGGCCGTCCAGCACGCCGGAGGTGGCCTTGTCGCGGCCCGCCTGGTCGAGCACGTACGGCCGCTCCCGCGTCGCCGCCAGGATCTGCGCGAGGTGCACGGTCCCGACGCCGGAGCGGATCCGCGACAGCCCGCCGCCGATGTGCATGAGGCAGGAGCTGTCGCCGGCGCTGCAGAGCTGGGCGCCGGTGTCGAGCACGTGCCGCATCTTGTCGGTGAGCATCGCCGTGGAGGTGTCGGCGTTCTTGACCGCGAAGGTCCCGCCGAAGCCGCAGCACTGGTCGGCGTCGGGCAGCTCCACGAGCCGCAGCCCGTCCACCGCCCGCAGCAGGCTCAGCGGCTTGTCGCCGACGCGGAGCATCCGCAGCGAGTGGCAGGTCGGGTGGTAGGTGACCTTGTGCGGGAAGTACGCCCCGACGTCGGTGACCCCGAGGACGTCGACGAGCAGCTCGGACAGCTCGTACGTCTTCGCCGCCACGTGGCTGACCGCGTCCTCCAGCGCCGGGCTGCCGAAGCGGCGGGCGACCAGACCGTGCTGGTGGCGGACCGACCCCACGCAGGAGCCGGACGGTGCGACGACCGCGTCGTACGGGGCGAACACGTCGGCGTAGCGCTCGACCAGCGGCAGCGCGGCCTTCTGGTAGCCGGTGTTGACGTGCATCTGCCCGCAGCACGACTGCTCCGTGGGGAAGTCGACGGTGTGGCCGAGGCGTTCGAGCACGTCGACGGTGGCGCGGCCGACGTCGGGGAACATCGCGTCGGCCAGGCAGGTGATCAGCAGCCCGATCTTCAACGGTCAGACCTTCCCGGTGCTCATGGGTTCGTAGCGTCGCAGGTCGAGCCGCTCGGCCGTCCGGGCCCGCATCTCCTCGAGCGTGCCCGTCAGCGAGCCGGCGGTGCGGGCCTGGACCATGACGTTACCCAGCGCGGTCGCCTCCACCGGACCGGCCAGCACGGTGCGTCCCGACGCGTCGGCCGCCAGCCGGCAGAGCAGGGCGTTCTGCGACCCGCCGCCGACGACGTGCACGACCTCGACGGTGCGCCCGGTCAGCCGTTCGGCCTGGTCGAGCGTGCGCGCGTACGCAGCCGCGAGCGACTCCAGCACGCAGCGCACGACCTCGGCGGCGGACTCCGGGACCGGCTGCCCGGACGCTCGGCAGGCCTGCCGGATGCGCTCAGGCATGCTGCCGGGCGCGATGAAGCGCTCGTCGTCCACGTCGATCTGGGGTCCGTCGGCGGGCAGCTGCGCCGCCTCGTCGAGGAGCGGCCCCAGCTCCGCGGGCTCGCCGCGCTCGGACCAGTCCCGCAGCGACTCCGACAGCAGCCACAGGCCGCCGACGTTGCGCAGGAACCGGGTGCGGCCGTCGACGCCACCCTCGTTGGTGAAGTTCGCCGCACGGCTCTCGTCGGTCAGCACCGGCGCGTCGAGCTCGAGCCCGACCAGCGACCAGGTGCCGGAGGAGACGTACGCCCAGGCCGGCTCGGTGGCCGGGACGCCGACGACGGCGGAGGCGGTGTCGTGGGAGCCGACCGCGACGACCGTGACCCCGAGCGGCAGGCCCGTCGCACGGGCGACCTCGGGCAGCAACGTCCCCACGCTCTCCCCCGGCGCGACGAGCGGCGGGAACAGGTCGCCCGGCAGCCCGAGCCGGGTGAGGAGCTCGGCGGAGAAGGTCCGCGTCCGGGCGTCGAGCAGGCCGGTGGTGGACGCGTTGGTGACCTCGGTGCGCAGGGCCCCGGTCAGCCAGTAGCCGATCAGGTCGGGCAGCAGCACGGCGTGCCGGACCCGGGGCCAGAGCGCGCCCTGCTGCTCGGCGGCGAGCTGGTAGACGGTGGTGAAGGGCAGCGACTGGAGCCCGTTCACCGCGTAGAGGTCCGCCGCGCTCACGCGCTCGTGCACGGCGGCGAGCACCGCGGGGCTGGTCCGGTCGTCCCGGTACGCGGTCGGCTCGGCGAGCAGCCGGCCGTCCGCGTCGAGCAGCCCGTAGTCGACGGCCCAGGTGTCGACGCCGACGCTGATGACCTCACCGAACCCCTCGCCCAGCAGCGTCAGGCCGTGCAGCACCTCGGCGAACAGCCCGCTCAGGTCCCACCGGAGCCGGCCGCCGTCGGAGACGGCGCCGTTGGCGAAGCGGTGGACCGTGTGCAGCGCGACCACGCCGTCGTCGACGACGCCGGCGATCACCCGCCCGCTGGACGCGCCGATGTCGATCGCGGCGTGGACCGAGCGGCTGGTCAACGAACGCCGCTCATCTCAGGAACGCCGCCGCCACTCCGGCGTCGACCGGGACGTGCAGGCCGGTGGTGTGGCTCAGGTCGGACGTGCAGAGCACGAAGACCGCGTTCGCCACGTTCTCCGGCAGCACCTCCCGCTTGAGCAGGGTGCGCTGCGCGTAGTACGCGCCGAGCTCGGACTCCTCGACCCCGTACACCGCGGCCCGCTTGGCGCCCCAGCCGCCGGCGAAGATGCCGGAGCCGCGCACGACCCCGTCGGGGTTGATGCCGTTGACCTTGATCCCGTGCTCGCCGAGCTCGGCGGCCAGCAGCCGAACCTGGTGGGCCTGGTCGGCCTTGGTCGCGGAGTACGCGATGTTGTTCGGCCCGGCGAAGACCGAGTTCTTGCTGGAGATGTAGACGATGTCGCCGCCCAGGCCCTGGTCGATCAGCACGCGTGCCGCGGCCTTCGACACCAGGAACGAGCCTCGGGCCATCACGTCGTGCTGGAGGTCCCAGTCGGCCACGGTGGTCTCCAGCAGCGACTTCGACAGCGACAGGCCGGCGTTGTTGACCACGAGGTCGAGCCCGCCGAACGCGAGCACCGTGGCGTCGACCATCGCCTGCACGGCGGCCTCGTCGGTCACGTCTGCGGCCACCCCGACCGCGACGTCCGGGCCGCCGATCTCGGCCGCGGCGGCGGACGCCTTTTCCGCGTCGAGGTCCGCGACGACCACGCACGCCCCCTCGGCGGCGAGGCGGTGCGCGATCGCCTTGCCGATGCCGGAGGCCGCGCCGGTGACCACGGCGATCCGGGTGGCCAGCGGCTTGGCCTTGGGCAGCCGCGCCAGCTTGGCCTCCTCCAGCGCCCAGTACTCGATCCGGAACTTCTCGCGCTCGTCGATCGGGGCGTACGTCGAGATCCCCTCGGCCCCGCGCATGACGTTGATCGCGTTGACGTAGAACTCGCCGGCCACCCGGGCGGTCTGCTTGTCCTTGCCGTACGAGAACATCCCGACGCCGGGTACGAGGACGATCAACGGGTCGGCGCCGCGGATCGGCGGTAAGTCGGGCTCGGCGTAGCGGTCGTAGTAGGCCTGGTAGTCCGCGCGGTAGGCCTCGTGCAGCTCGGCGAGGCGGGCCGTGGCGGCCTCGACCGACGCGCCGGGCGGCAGGTCCAGGACGAGCGGCTTGACCTTGGTCCGCAGGAAGTGGTCGGGGCAGCTGGTCCCCAGTGCGGCCAGACGCGGGTGCTCGGCAGCGGCCAGGAAGTCGAGCACGACCTGCGAGTCGGTGAAGTGCCCGACCATCGGGCGGTCGTGCGAGGCGAGGCCCCGCACGACGGGGGCCAGGGCCACCGCCCGGGCGCGCCGCTCCGCCTCGGGCAGGGCCGCGTAGCCGGGCAGCACCGGCCCGAAGGGCTCGGGCCTCGAGCTGTCCGCGATGTAGCGGGCCGCCGTGTCGATGATCCACAGCGAGCTCGCCTCGGCCTCCTCCGACGTGTCGCCCCACGCGGTGATGCCGTGCCCGCCGAGGATGCAGCCACGCGCCTCGGGGTGCTCCGCCCTGATCCTCGCGATGTCGAGGCCGAGCTGGAAGCCGGGCCGGCGCCACGGCACCCAGACCACCTGGTCGCCGAAGATCTTGGTCGTCAGCTCCTCGCCGTCCGCCGCGGTGGCGATCGCGATCCCCGCGTCGGGGTGCAGGTGGTCGACGTGCGCCGCGTCCACGAGGCCGTGCATCGCGGTGTCGATCGACGGGGCCGCCCCGCCCCGCCCGTGCAGGCAGTAGTCGAACGCCGCGACCATCTCGTCCTCGCGCTCGACGCCGGGGTAGGTGCCCTCCAGGGCGCGGACGCGGTCCAGCCGGAGCACCGCGAGCCCGCTCTGCGTGAGCGTCCCGAGGTCGCCGCCGGAGCCCTTGACCCAGAGCAGCTCGACCTGCTCCCCGGTCACGGGGTCGACGTCGTGGCCCTTGGCCGAGGTGTTGCCGCCGGCGTAGTTGGTGTTCTTCGGGTCCGAGCCGAGCCGGTTCGACCGGGCGACGAGCTCGGTCACGACGGGGTTCGTGGTCCTGGGGTCGGTCACGTCACGCCCCCCAGCCGGCCTGGCGGCCCCCGACGCGGTCGTCCTCGATCCCGCGCTGGTAGCCGGAGACGGCGTAGGCGTGCATCGGGTCGCCGGGCAGGCCGCGCGACTCCCGCCAGGCGGCCAGGTCGGGGCGGACGTCGGTGTAGAACGCGTCCATGATCAACGCGTTGGCGCCCAGCACGTCACCGTCGGCCTGCGCCTTGGCCAGGGCGTCGTGGTCGACGAGCAGCGCGCGGGCCGTCATCTCCTGGACGTTGAGCACCGACCGGATCTGGCCGGGGATCTTGTCCTCGACGTTGTGGCACTGGTCGAGCATGAACGCGACGTCGGAGCCCGGCCCGAAGCCGCCGCCACGGATGACCTCGTAGAGGATCCGGAACAGCTGGAACGGGTCGGCCGCCCCCACGATCAGGTCGTCGTCGGCGTAGAAGCGGGAGTTGAAGTCGAACGACCCGAGCCTGCCCAGCCGCAGGAGCTGGGCGACGATGAACTCGATGTTGGTGCCCGGTGCGTGGTGGCCGGTGTCCAGGCAGACCATCGCCCGGTCGCCGAGCGCGCTCACGTGGGCGTACGAGGTGCCCCAGTCGGGGACGTCGGTGTGGTAGAACGCCGGCTCGAAGAACTTGTACTCCAGCACCATCCGCTGCGCAGGCCCGAGCCGGTCGTAGATCTGGGCCAGGCTGTCGGCCAGCCGGTCCTGCCGCCCGCGGATGTCGCCCTGCCCGGGATAGTTCGTGCCGTCCGCCAGCCAGATCTTGAGGTCGCGCGAGCCGGTGGCGTCCATCACGTCGATGCAGGCGAAGTGGTGCTCGATCGCCTTGCGCCGGATCGTCTCGTCGACGTGGGTCAGGCTGCCGAACTTGTACGCGTCGTCCTGGAACGTGTTGGAGTTGATCGTCCCCAGGCTCAGCCCCAGGCCCTCCGCGTACGCCCGCAGCGCCGTGAAGTCGTCGACCTGGTCCCAGGGGATGTGCAGCGCCACCTTCGGGGCGAGGCCGGTCAGCGCGTGCACCCGGGCGGCGTCCGCGATCTTCTCCTCGACGGTCCGCGGCGTCCCGGGCGTGGTGAAGACCTTGAACCGGGTCCCGGAGTTGCCGAACGCCCACGACGGCAGCTCGATGACCTGCCCGGCGAGCTGGTCGGTGATGGAGGCGAAGGACGCCATGGGGGCTCCAGTTCTCGAAGATCGCCTGCTTGAAACGTTCCAGCGACTGGCCCGACGATATGACGACGGGTGCGGCCTGTCAAGGCACGGAAGGCACCCGTCCACCACGAGGTCGCGGTCAGATATCCTCCCTGAAACCTTCAACCACCTTCGGCCGTCCTGCCGGGCGCCCCTCAGGAGTCCTCGTGCCCCGCAAGTCGTCGACGAGCATGAAGGACGTCGCCACGCTGGCGGGGGTGTCCCTGGGCACCGTCTCCAACGTGGTCAACTCCCCCGACCTGGTCAGCCCCGGCACCCGCGACCGGGTCGAGACCGCCATCGCCAAGCTCGGCTGGGTGCCCAACGAGTCCGCCCGGCAGCTGCGCGCCGGGCGGAGCCGGGTGATCAGCATGGTCGTGATGGACATCGGGAACCCCTTCTTCACCGACGTCCTGCGCGGGGTCGAGGACTGGGTCCAGGGCCGGGGCTACCACGTGCAGGCGAGCAACAGCGCCGCGCAGACGGAGCGGGAGAGCGAGCAGCTGCGGGTGCTGGAGCAGCAGCGTGTGGGCGGGGTGCTGTGGGCGCCGATCAGCGGTCCGAGCGACCACGCCGAGGCGCTGCGCCGTCGGGGGATCCCGGTCGTCATCGTCGACCGCGCCGGCGACGGGTCGGGCTACTGCTCGGTCTCGGTCGACGACGTCGAGGGCGGCCGGCTGGCGACCGAGCACCTCATCTCGATGGGCCACTCCTCGATCGCGCTCGTCGGCGGTCCGGGCACCCTGCACCAGGTGCGCGACCGTCGCCTCGGCGCCGAGATCGCCCGCGGCCAGCACGGCAGCCGGGCCTCCCTGCTGACCGTCAGCACCGACTCGACGGGGTCGGCGGCCGGGGTCGCCGCGGCCGACCAGCTCGTCGCGCTGCCCGACGCGGAGCGCCCGACCGCCGTGTTCGCCATGAACGACCTGCTCGCGATCGGGCTCCTCCAGGGCTTCGTCACGCACGGCCTGCGGGTGCCGGAGGAGATGGCGCTGATCGGCTACGACGACATCTCCTTCGCCGCGTCGGCCGCGGTCCCGCTGTCCTCGGTCCGCCAGCCGCGTGCGGACCTCGGCCGGCGGGGGGCCGAGCTGCTGTTCGAGGAGATCGAGGCCGTCGACCACGACCTCCCCCACGAGCACCAGAGCGTGCGCTTCACCCCCGAGCTCGTCGTCCGCCGCAGCAGCTCGTTCCGCCGCTAGCCCTTCACGGACCCGGCGGCCATGCCGGCCACGATCTTGCGGTTGAAGAAGATGAACATCACGAACGGCGGGATCATCACCAGCAGGATCGTGGCGAACAGCAGGTTGTACTGCGTCGTGAACTGGCTCTGGAAGTTCAGCAGCGTGATCTGGATCGTCGCGTTCTGGGTGCCCGGCAGGAAGTAGAGCGGGTTCTGGAAGTCGTTGTAGACGAACACCGACTGCAGGATGATCACGGTGATCATCACCGAGCGCAGCACCGGGAAGATCACCCGGAAGAAGACCTGCACCGGGTTGGCGCCGTCGACGACCGCCGCCTCGTCGAGCTCGCGCGGCACGCTGGCGATGAAGGCCCGGAACAGCAGGATGCAGAAGGGCAGCCCGTACGCGATCTCGACCAGGATGAGCCCGGGCATCGTCTTGAACAGCCCGACCTTCTGCAGCACCCAGATCGTGGGCACGATCGCCGGCGGCACGATCAGGCCGGCGAGGACGAGCAGGCCGACCGCTCCGGTCATCCGGCCGGGACGGCGCTGCCAGACGTACGCGACCATCGCGCCGAGGAAGACCATGGCGGCGACGCTGACGACCGTGAGGATCACGCTGTTGATGAAGGCGATGACCATCAGGTAGTCGCGCGACGCGAACGCCTCGCCGATGTTCTGCAGCAGCTGGAAGTGCCGCGGCCAGGCGAAGTGCAGCTCGTTGGACTGGACCCGGTCCTGCGAGGCCAGCAGCAGGATGAAGAGGAAGGGGACCACGAAGAAGATCCCGGTGAAGACGATGCCGACGCCGCCGATGACGACGCCTCGGGTGTTCCTCATCAGTCCTCCGCCCGGTTGAGCCACCGCGTGAGCGGCACCACGATGAGGGTGACGAGCAGGAACAGCACCACCGAGCCGGCGGTGGAGAGGCCGTAGAAGCCCGCCTGGTACTGCTTGTAGATGACCGACGCGATGACGTCGGAGGCGAAGCCGGGCCCGCCCTTGGTCATCGAGTAGATGAGGTCGAAGGACCGGAGCCCGCCGATCAGGGAGAGCGTGATCACCGACGCCGTGGCCGGCCGGACGAGCGGCAGCGTGATGGTGCGGAAGAGCTGCCACCGGCTCGCGCCGTCGACCTGGGCCGCCTCGTTGTACTCCCCGGCGATGGACACCAGCCCGGCGATGTAGATCACCGTGGCGAGCCCGACGCCCTTCCAGACGTCCACCAGGGCGACCGAGATCAGCGCCAGGCTCGGGTTGGTCAGCCAGCCGGGGCCGTCGACGCCGACGTGGCCGAGGACGTTGTTGATCAGCCCCTTCTCCGGGTTCATGAGGACCGTGAAGGTCAGGCCGACGCCGATGGCGCTGACCAGCACCGGGAAGAAGATCACCGAACGGAGGTAGCCGCGGGCGATGATCTGCGACGTCAAGGCGATCGCCAGGACCATGCCGAGCACGACCTTGAGCCCGGAGGTGAGCACCGCGTAGATCAGCGTGTTGCGCAGGCCGATCACCAGCGCCTGCTCGGCGAAGAACGTCCGGTAGTTGTCCAGCCCGATCCAGCGCGAGGTGAAGAGGTCCCACCGGGTGAAGGAGAAGTAGAACGACGTCAGGGTCGGGACGACGAAGAAGACGAGGTAGATGACGCCGGGGACGATCAGGAACCAGTACGGGTAGGGGCCTCGGCGTCGGGACCTCCCGCTCTTCGGCGCCGTCTGGGCCGGAGCGGTCGCGGTCGCCTCCGGGGTCTTCACTGTGCTCGCCATCCCGTCTCCTTGGGGTGTGCGTGGCCGGCTGGGCAGAGCCGTCCGGCGGGCCCGGGGGACGTCGCTGCCGTCCCCCGGGCCCGCCGACGGGTGGTCAGGTCAGTCCCAGCCGGGCAGGTTGAGCTGCTGGGCCTGCTTCTTGACGTCCTTGTCGTACAGGGCGGCCGCCGCGGGTGCGGTCTCCTGGCCGGTGCCGACCTGGATGCAGATCTGCTCGAGGTTCGGGCCCTTGACCGGCGACTTGAACTCCAGCGCCGGGGTCGCGTGGCCCGCCTCGAAGTAGGCCTGGGTGTCCTTGGCGACCTGGGACACCGTGCTCGGCAGGGTGCAGGCCTTCGACAGGAACGGGCCCTGCGGCGGCGAGCCCTGGATGGCGGCGTCGCAGCCCTGCTGGGTGGTGACGAAGGTGAGGAACTTCTTGGCGGCGTCGAGCTTGTCGCCCTCGGCCGACTTCGGGATGTACAGCGCCGAGGTGCCGGGCCACACGGTGAGGTTGTTGGAGGCCGCGTCGTTGCCCGGCAGGGCGAAGATGCCGACGTCGTCGGTCTTGCCGGGAGCGAGGTTCTCGATGTTGGCCGCGGAGCCGCCGAGCTGCGGGTACTGGGCCGCCTCCCCGGTGGCGACCGCCTTCATGCCGTCGTTCAGCGTGGCCGAGGCGAAGTCCTTGTTGAGGTAGCCCGCGTCCTTCACCGCCTGGATGTGCTCGAAGCCGGCCAGGGCGGCCGGGGTGTTGGCGTAACCGGCCTGGTTGGCGGTGTACTTCGTGGCGAAGTCGGGGACGGCGGCCTCGACGTTCGCGTAGTCGCCGAGGACGAAGAGCTGCGAGGTCCAGGACTCCCCGTAGGTCTGCTCGACCGGGTCGACCCCGCCGGCGTCCTTGATCTTCTTGCTGTTGGCCATGAACTCGTCCCACGTCTTCGGGATCTCCAGGCCGAGCTTCTTGTAGACCGGGATGTTGTAGAGCACCCCGCCGCCGAAGGCCGTGCCGATCGGTCCGCCGTAGAGCTTGCCGTCGGTGCCCTTGGAGGAGGCCGCGAAGTCGTCGTCCAGCTGGCCGGCCCACGGCTGGTCGTCCAGCGCCGTCAGGTTCTGCTCGGGCTTGATCGCCTGCAGCAGCGACCCGTTGTTGTACTGGAAGACCTCGGCCATGTCGCCGGTGGCGAGGCGCGTCTTGATGATGTTGTCACCGTCGGTCCCGCCGGGGCGGGTGTCGGTGTTGATCGTGATGCCCGGGTTGGCGGCCTGGAAGGCGGCGATGACCGCCTTGGTCTGCGCCGCGGTCGCGTCGTCGTTGGGGATCAGGTAGGTGATGCTCACGGCGGCGGCACCCGCGCTGCCGCTCCCCGCGTCGCTGCTGCTGCCGAGGCTCCCGGCGCTGCACCCGGCCGCCATCAGGGCGACGGACGACGTGAAGGCCACCGTGGCGAGACCTCGCCGGGCCGTTCTGCTGAACCTCATGTGACCTCCGAGATGTCAAGACAGATGCGCAGAGGCCACGAGAGCCGTCCGGGCTGCACTGCCTGGATCGTTTCAATGCGGGAACGGTAACGCAGGCGCCTCCCGGCGTCAACACCTTCGCTGCGCGCACTGATAACGGTTCAGCGCGCGCTCCACCGGAAAGTGGTCGCCCCGGCCGGCACGCCGTCGGCGTGTCGTCGGCCGGAGCGACCACTTTCGGGTAAGCCGCGGGTCAGACGGAGGCGAGGGCGGCCCGGGAGGTCAGGTGGTGCGCCCCGGCGCCGATCTCCTGGTCGTCCTCCCCCGGCAGTCGGACGACCCCGGTCACGCCGTCGGGCAGGGTGACGTCCAGCTCGAGCCCGCCGGCGTCCGAGCGCGACCAGGACACCGCGACCGGGCCGTGCGGGGTCTGCAGCGAGGTACGGGCCCACGTGAGCCCGCCCCCGGGCTGCGGCGCGACCAGCACCCGCGCGTACCCGGGCTCCAGCGGCGTGAGCCCGGCGACCGTACGGTGCAGCCAGTCGACCACCGCGCCGAGCGCGTAGTGGTTGAAGCTCGTCATCTGCCCGGGGTTGATGCTGCCGTCGGGCAGCATCGAGTCCCAGCGCTCCCAGACCGTGGTCGCGCCCATGGTCACCGGGTAGAGCCAGGACGGGCACTCGCGCTGCAGCAGCAGGGCGTACGCGTCGTCCAGGTGCCCGGTGACGGTCAGGGCGTCGGTCACGAAGGGGGTGCCCGCGAAGCCGGTCTGGATGTGGTGCCCACCGTGGCGGACCAGCTCGGCGAGCCGCTCCCCCGCGCGCTCCTGGGCAGCCTCGTCGAGCACACCGAACGCGATGGCCAGCGCGTACACGGTGACCGCGTCGCTGGTGATGCGCCCGTCGTCGCCCACGTAGTGCTCGACGAACGCGGCCCGGGTCCGTTGCGCGACCTCACGGAAGTGCGCCTCGTCCTCGTGGCCGAGCAGCGCGGCCGTCTCCGCGACCAGGGTCGCGCTGCGGAACAGGCAGACCGTCGCCACGACGCCGGGGTCGGCCTTGGCCAGCAGCGGGTCCTCCGGCGGTGCGGTCGGGTCCAGCCAGTCGCCGAACTGGAACCCGGTGTCCCACAGGCCCGTCGGCGACAGGAGCGACTCGACGCGGCGGACGTGCGCGGCCATCGAGCCGAGCTGGTCCTCGAGCACCCGGCGGTCGCCGTACGCCTGCCAGAGGGCCCACGGCACCCAGACGGCGGCGTCGCTCCACACCGCGGTCGACTCCGGCGGCGGGAACGAGCTGGCCTCGGGGTTGTCGACGAGCACGAGCTTGAGGACGTCGGGGACCACGAAGGCGACCATCCCGTCGGCCGCCCGCTGCTCGGCCTCGACGTCGCGCAGCCAGTCGCGCAGGAAGTCGTGGACGTCGAACAGGTACGCGGCCGACGGCGCGAAGGCCGCCAGGTCGCCGGTCCAGCCGAGCCGCTCGTCACGCTGGGGGCAGTCGGTCGGGACGTCGAGGAAGTTGCCGCGCGTCGACCAGACCGCGTTGCGGTGCAGCTGGTTGACCAGCTCGTCGGAGCAGCTGAACTCCCCCGTCGGCCTCAGGTCGGAGGAGACGACGACCGCGGTGAGCGCGTCGGGGGTCGGCTCGCCCGGCCAGCCGTCGACCTCCGCGTAACGGAAGCCGTGGAAGGTGAAGGTCGGCTCGAAGACGTCCGGGCCGCCGCTCAGCACGAAGTGGTCGGTGGCGAGCGCCGACCGCAGCGGGCGCGTGCCGAGCTCGTCGTGCTCGAGGACCTCGGCGTGCCGGACGGTGACGGTCGTGCCGGCCGGGCCCTCGACCCGCACCCGGAGCCAGCCGACGAGGTTCTGGCCGAAGTCGACCAGCGTGCGGCCCGACGGCGAGGTCCAGATCTTGAGGGGCGCGACCTCGAGGACGCGGCGGACGGGCGGACCGATGTACGGCGTGAGCGTCTCGACGTCGAGCGCACCCACGTGCACACCGACCCAGGCGGGGTCGTGATGGCCCGGCCGGAGCCAGGCGTCGTCGCGCCGCCGGGCGTCGATCGTCTGGCCGTCGTACAGGTCGTTGGCCAGCACGTCGGACGGGCCCGCGGTCCACGACTCGTCGGTGCCGACGGTCTGCACGTGGCCGTCGGCGTACTCGATCTCCAGCTGCGCGAACGCCCCGAGCTCGGAGCCGTAGTACGCCCGGCCCCCCGCCCAGCCCAGCCGACCGCGGAACCAGCCGTTGCCGAGCGCGAGGCCGAGGACGGTGCCCTCGGCCGGGGTCTCCGCGAGCAGCGCCGTCACGTCGTGCTCGCGGTGGCGCAGCCGCCACTCGTAGCTCGACCAGCCCGGGCCGAGGACGTCCTCGTCGACCCGCCGGCCGTTGAGGAACGCCTCGTAGACGCCGTGCGCCGTCGCGGTCAGGGTGCCCCGCACGACCGGACCGTGGCCCTCGTCGAGCCGGAGCTCCGTACGCAGCAACGGTGCTCCGTCGAAGTCCTCGTCGGGCGAGATCATGACGGCAGACCAGTCGGGCATTCCACTCCTCGAGTTCGACGTCCCTTGAGATGAAACGTTCTAGTCGAGGCAATCACCCCTGCTGGAGCCTGTCAACCACTACGCTCCTGTGACGATTCAAGGCCAAGGTCGACGCCGTCGGCCGAGGGAGGTGCCGTGCCCCGCTACTGCCTCAGAGGTCGGGTCAGGCCCGACCAGGTCGCCGAGTACCGACGCGTCCACGCCGCCGTGTGGCCCGAGCTGCTCGCGGCCCTGCGCGACGCCGGCTGGCGGAACTACTCGCTCTTCGTCGGCGACGACGGGGTCCTGATCGGCACGTCGAGACCGACGGGTCCGACGACCTCGAGACGATCCAGCGCCGGGTCCAGGGACCGGTCAACGACCGGTGGCAGGCGTCCGTCGCGGCCCTGTTCACGGGCGACGGCGCACCGGACCAGGCCTGGGAGGTCCTGCCCGAGGTGTTCCACCTCGCGTGAGGCCGCGACGCCGAAGGGTCCTCGGTCAGGAGCCGATCCGGAAGACCCGGGCCGCAGGGCCGCCCGACTCGTTGCTGACGTGGAGGGTCGTGTCCTGCGCGCTCCACCGCGTGGTCCACGTCGTCAGCGCCGCGGGGAAGACCTGCTCGACCTGCAGGTCTGTGCCGCGCGCGGGGCCGAGCCCGGGCACGGCCGCGAGGTCGAGCACCACCTCGGGCTGACCGGGGTCGCGCGACCAGACGAACAGGTGGGTCGCCGCCGGGCTCGCCAGCCCGAGCGCCACCCAGGGGTCGTCCCACCCCGGCAGCCCGAGGGGCCACCAGGGGGTCGTCGACGCCAGGTCCGCACGGAGCCGCTTCCCGAGCCGGACGGCCTCGGCGACGAGGGCGAGCAGGTCGGGATCCATCCGGTTGAGGTAGCCCGAGAGGTACAGCCGCCCCGAGAGCCCCGTGACCAGGGTGAACGCGGCCTCCTCCGGGCTCATGGTCGGCTGGGGGTAGGCCCAGCTCGCGGCCTGCTCGGGGAGCATCGCGGCGGGCGCGGCGGCGGCGATCGGCGGGTAGCGCAGCGGGTCCTGCTGGTCCGACGTCGACTGCAGCTGCAGCCGCGACAACATGGCGGGGTCGGACCGCAGGGCACCGGAGCCGCAGTTCTCGAGGATCAGCGTCGGGTGCCGGTCCAGGACGCCGTCGAGCCAGTCGAGGTGCGCCCGGTTGTGGCCGAGCAGCCCGTCGCCGGCGCTGTCGGCGTCGTGGTCGGTGCCCGCACCCGGGTTGATGTTGTAGTCGAGCTTGAAGTAGCCGATCCCGAAGTCGTCGACCAGCCGGTCGACCACCGCGTCGAGGTGCCCGCGGGCGGCCGGGTGGCGCAGGTCGAGGTGGTAGCGGCCGTGCTCGACGACCCGCTGCCCCGCACGCTGCAGGAACGCCTCCGCCGGGAGCCGGTCGGCGACGGGACTGCGGACGCCCACCACCTCCGGCTCGAGCCACAGCCCCGCGGTCATCTCGTGGCCGTGGATCCGGTCGATGACCTCGGCCAGGCCTCCGGGGAAGCGCGTCCGGGACGGCTGCCACTCCCCGACGCTGTCCCACCAGTGGCCGCTGTCGTCGTACCAGCCGGCGTCGATGCAGAACACCTCCGCCCCGGCCGCCGCCGCGGCGTCGACCAACGGCAGCAGCCGTTCGGTGGTGGGGTCGCCCTCCAGGGTGTTCATGTAGTCGTTGAACACGATCCGCGGCGCCGCGTTGTCCGGGTGGGGCCGTCGCCGGGCCCGGCGGTGTCCCGTGAGGTTCGCGAGGGCGCCCCCGAGGTCGGACGCCACGGTGAGCGTGACCGGGACGGACTCGAAGGAGTCGCCCGCAGCCAGCACCTTCAGCCACGCGTGGTCGTTGTCGGTGGGCCCGCTGAGCGCCACGTACCCGTCGACGGTGTCTTCGCCCAGCTCGTAGCGCCACCCGCCGTTGTGCTCGATCTGCCAGGCCCAGGCCAGGCCGGCCTCGGCGTCGACGGCCACCGCCGTCGGGACGTGCGTGCCGCTCGACCAGGTCCCGGTGGAGACGACGGTGCGGGCGCTGCGCGGGTCCTGGCCCGTCAGCTGCTCGGCGAGCACCGGGAAGCGCAGCGCGTCGCCCGGCTCGGCGAACCACCGGCCCTCGCCCAGCCACTCGCTGAGCGCGCGGTGCAGGGTCCAGCCGCGGATCCCGGCCGCGCGGGTCGGCGCAGCCCCTCCTGCGGCGTGGCCGAGGTAGGCCGCGAACGACACCACCGAGCGCAGCGCCACGGGCTCGGTGCTGTCGTTGACCACCCGCACGCGCGACCGCAGGGCGGCGACGCCGTCGGCCAGCTCCAGCACGAGGTCCGCGCGGATCCCCGACCCGGGGTCGGCGACCGTGACGACCAGCTCGCGGCCGCCGTCGACCTCGACCTCGCGGTGCCCGGCGTAGCGTGCCCGCAGCCCCACGGCCGTACGCACCAGCCGGTCGGTTCCCGGCGAATGCCCGTCGGCGACCGTGAGCAACTCGACCAGCGGCCGGCCCGGCGGCAGCTCGAGGTCGACCTCGCCCGCACGGATCGCCGCCAGGTGCGGAGCCTGCTCGTCGGACCAGCCGACCTCGACCGACAGCGCCTCGTGGCCCCAGCGCAGCTGTTCACTCATCCGGTCATCCTGCAGCCCGACGTCCGGGTGAGCTCACCCGCCCGGCAGGAGCACCGTCCCGGCGTCACCGTCGACCGTGACCACGTCGCCCGTGCGGATGCGGCGGGTGGCGCTGCCGGTGCCGAGGACGGCGGGGATGCCGTACTCGCGGGCGACGATCGAGCTGTGGCTGAGCGGCCCGCCGATGTCGGTCACCACGGCAGCGGCGCGCGGGAAGAGCGAGGTCCACGCGGGGGTCGTGATGGCGGCCACCAGCACCTCCCCCGGCTCGAACGCGGCGAAGTCGCCGGGACCGGCCAGGACCCGCGCCGTCGCCGTCACCCGGCCGGCGCTGCCCGCGAGCCCCCGCAGCACGTCCCCGGTCTGCTCGGTCGTGACCGCCGGCATCGTCTGGGCGAACATGCGCCGCGCCCACCACCGCTCGGGCAGGATCTGCGGCGGCGTGACCCGTCGCCGGGCCCGCCACACCTCCTGGCGGCGCTCGATCGCCGCCGTCAGCGCCGCCTCGGTCAGCGCCGGCTCGGGCCGACCGCCGACCAGCGCGTCCAGCTCGGCCTCCCGCAGCCAGAAGACGTCGGCGGGTCGCAGCGGGTCGTCGAGCAGCCGGTCGCCGAGCTCGTGCAGCACCCGACGCAGCTCGGGCCAGGCCAGCCCGACGTCGCCGAGGGCGTCCTCGCGGAGCGGTGCGGCCCGTTGCGCCCAGGCCAGCAGCCGTCGGAACGCCCAGCCCCGCGCCGGGCCGACCTGCGTCAGAGCCAGGAGGCTCGCGCGCTCCCGCCGGTCCGCCAGGCCGCGCTGACGCGCGTACGGGTCGGGCCCGTCGCCGCGCAGCGTGAAGCGGAGGGCTTCGAGCACCGGCGCGGGGTCGTCGGCCGGGACCGCGTTGGCGAAGTCCAGGTTGTAGACCAGGTGGCCGTACGCCTCCAGGTGCGCGCGGAAGCGGCGACGCCACTCGGCGAGCTCCGCGTCGGACGCGCTCGCGTCCTCCGACAGCCCCGCCACCAGCTCGTCGACGCGCGTCGTCACGAGCACCTCGACGAGGCGCGGGCGTCCCCGGGACCACACGGCGAGGTCCCACAGCGACTTCTCGGCGCGGATCGGGAGGCTGTCGAAGCCGAGCAGGAGCGTCGGGGCCGGCGGGTCGCCCGGGCGCCTGACCAGGTGGTCGTAGAACCAGGTGAGGACGACCTCGCTGGCGGCGGCGAGCGGGATGATCGTCTGCACCGCGGTGTAGTACTCCGTGCCGGCGTCCAGGAGGCGGCGCACGTCGTCGACCAGCGAACGGTCTGCACGGTCCGCGAGGGGCTGCGCCTCGACCTCGCGGACGGTCTCGACGTAGCGCGGGTGCGCGTACGAGCGCCACCGGTCCTCCGTCCCGCCGCGCCCGGGCGTCAGCAGCATCCGGAAGGCCCCGCCGCTGTGCAGGAGCAGCCGGCCCATGCCCGACAACCCGTAGCGGTAGTAGGCGTAGCCGTTCACCGTCGGCAGGTCGACGTCGCCCTCGCGGACCACGTCCTCCCCCACGAGCTCGCGGAACAGGGCCTGCAGCGACCGGGGCACCGAGGTCCGGACGAGGTCGGCGAAGAGCGGGGTCAACGGGTCCGGCAGCTGCTCGACGATGCTGGCCCGGACGTAGAGGGAGCGGGCCTCGGGCACGGACCAGTCGGTCGGCGGGTCGGCCTCGGGGGGCGGCAGCGCCGTGATCGGCCGCGCCTGCACGAGGAAGAACGAGCCGTCGCGCCGGGCCCACTCGATGTCCTGGGGCACCCCGAAGTGCCGCTCCACCTGCGCACCGAGCCGGGTCAGCGCGACGGCTTCCGCGTCGTCCAGCACCGGAGCGCGACGGCGGTCCGCGGCGACCTCGCGCTCGGCGGTCCCCTGGTCGGCGTACGCGGTCAGGACCGCCTTGTGGGCGGTCGTCCGGGACAGCACCGGGCCGTCGGGCGGGCGCACCACGACCTGGTCGGTGTCGACCGTGCCGCTGACCACCGCCTCGCCGAGGCCCCAGGCCGCCGCGACCACCGTCTCCTGGCGCCGCCCGTCGGCCGGGTTGGCGGTGAACAGCACCCCGGCGGCGTCGGCCTCGACCATCTCCTGCACGACCACGGCCATCGCCACGGTGCCGGGCTGGATCCCCTGGGTGGCGCGGTAGGCGACGGCCCGGTCGGTCCACAACGATGCCCAGCACCGGCGGACGGCGTCGAGCACGGCGTCGTCGCCGCGCACGTTGAGGTAGGTGTCCTGCTGACCCGCGAAGCTGGCCCCGGCCAGGTCCTCCGCCGTCGCCGAGGAGCGCACGGCCACGGGCGGACGTCCGAGCGCCGCGTACGCCGTCAGGACGTCGGAGCGGACCTCGTCGGGGACGATCCCGGCGACGACGAGCTCGCGCAGGGTGTCGGGTGCCGCGCCGGGCTCGGCCAGCGTCGTCACCAGGGCGTTCGACGCGACGAAGGTGGCGTACGCCTCGGTCGTGACGAGGAACCCCCGCGGGACCGGCAGCCCGGCCCGGACGAGCTCACCGAGGTTCGCTCCCTTGCCGCCGGCGAGCGCGACGTCGTGCCGTCCCACGTCCGCCAGCCCCACGACAGCAGCCACGCTCGGTCCTCCTCGACCAGGACGAACCACCCGATGCCGCCGGGGTCGTGTCGCCTCGCCCGATGGAACCACGTCCGGCACGAGGCGTCGAGACCTGTGCGTCACGCGACGTGCGACCTCAGAGGTTCGAGCCGTCCGGCGGGACGCCCTCGGGCAGCGGGGCGGCTGCCTCGGTGCCGCCTCCTGCGCGCAGGTCGGGCAGGTCGAGCGTGAACGCCGTCATCGAGAGCGAGCCGTACGCGTAGCCGTCGACCAGCACGTCGGCGCCGTGGTTGGTGGCCCCGGCCAGGCCGGCGAGGTACAGCAAGGGGATGTAGTGGTCGGGGGTGGGCACCGCGACGTCGAAGTCGCGGTGGGAGTCCATCGCCGCGATCTCCGTCGGGTCGTCGGTCATCGTCTCCCTGACCCGCTCGTCGAAGCGCCGGGCCCAGTCGAAGCCGGCGTCGGGCAGCCGCGCGCTCATCCCACCGAGGTTGTGCACGACGTTGCCGCTGCCGATGATCAGCACACCCTGCTCGCGCAGCGGCGCCAGCCGGGCGCCGAGGTCGAGGTGGTAGTCGAGCGGCTTGTCGGCGTTGATGCTCAGCTGCATGACCGGGACGTCGGCGTCGGGGAAGGTGTGCATGAGCACCGACCAGGTCCCGTGGTCGATCCCCCAGCTGTCGACGTCAGCACCCACCCAGGTCGGGTGCACCGTGTCGCTGACCTCCTCGACGAAGCTCGGCAGGCCGGGCGCCGGGTAGTCCACGTCGAACAGGGGCTGCGGGAAGCCGTAGAAGTCGTGGATGGTGCGCGGCCTGGGCATCGCGGTGACGGCCGTCGCGTTGATGTACCAGTGGGCCGAGACCACGAGGATGGCCCGCGGCTTCGGGACCGCCCGTCCGAACGCGTGCCACGCCTGGGTGTAGCGGTTGTCGGCCAGCGCGTTCATCGGGTTGCCGTGCCCGAGGAACGCGGCGGGCATCAGGTCGGGCACCGGGTCAGGCTAGGACGTCGCGCAGGGTCGAGGCGAACGCGGCCGGCCTGCCCACCTGACCGTGCTCGCCGCCAGCGAACCCCACGTGGTCCCCGGGGAAGGTGACCACCTCGGTGCCCAGCGCAGCGGCGATCGCGCGCGGCGCGCGGGCCGCCATCGTCTCCCCGGAGTCCTCGCCCACAGCCAGGACCAGCCGGCAGCTCGCGGAGCGCAGCGCCGCCAGGTCCGGACCCCACACCGGGATCGTCGCCATGTTCGCCAAGAGCGGGTCGTCGCGGCTGCCGTCGTCCGCGGTCGGCAGCCCGAACGTCGCCGGGTCGGGATTGGGACGGTCGAGGTACTCCAGGCCGAGCGGTCCCTGCTCGCTCACCAGGGCGATGAACTTCGCCATGCCGAGCCCCGACCCGAAGCGGCGATAGCTGTCGAGGACGTCGGCGCACGCGGCGACGAGGACGGCGGCGTCGGGGAGCACCCGGCTGCTCGGCGGCTCGTGGGCGACCACCACCCGCAGGTCCTCGGGATGGGCCGAGGCCAGGGCGAGCGCGTTGATCGCCCCACCCGAGCTGCCGAAGAGGTCGACCCGCGGGCTCCCGAGCCCGGGCCGCAGCGCCGTGAGGACGGCGTGCACGTCGGCGGCGTGGTCCTCGGGGCTCGGGGTCTCCCCGGTGGCGCACCGGCTGCGACCGGTGTTCCGGGGGTCGTAGGTGATCACCGGTCGGTCGTCGAGGAGCTCGGCCAGGGTCGTGAAGCCCGCCGCGGTCATCGGGGTGCCGATCAGCATCAGCGCCGGCAGGGCCTCCGTCGCCCGGGACAGGTCGCCTCGGACGTCGTACGTCAGCTCCGCCCCCGGCACGACGAGGGTGCGCACCTCGACAGCCCGCTCGGTGGTCGTCAGGCTCGGTGCTCGCATCTTCGTCTCCTTCAAGGTGCCCTTGATCGTCCGACCCCGCACGCAGGCCGAACTCATCGGCAAGCAGCCCACCGGCGACCAGGCCTACGCGTCGTGCTGCCCGCGGGCGCGTCTGCTCAGGCGGCGTCCGGGGTCATCACCTCGGCCTCGACCGGTGCGGCGGCGCGCCAGATCCGCTGCGCGGTCCGGCCGTGGCCGAGCGGGAAGGTGCCCTGGTTCGTGACGAGCTCGACCCAGCCGTGGGGGCTGCGCCACAAGAACACCCCCGGTGCCGGCGTGCGTTCCTGCCAGCGACCGCTGGTCTTGGACTGGTGCTCGGTGCCGACGACCGGGGCGAGGTTGGCCGGACGCGTCTGGCCCGGCGGACCACCGCGGACCCGGGCGAGGTAGGCGCGGACGTGGTCCAGCTGCAGAGCGCTCCGGTGGGTGCACCAGCTCCACGGGAACACGCTGGTCGGGTTGCGCAGCAGCACCGCCTCGCGCGTGCCGCGCGGGATCTCGTAGCCGTCGACCGGGACCGCCTGACCCGGCACGGCCACCGGACGCACCGTGACCTTCGCGTCGGAGCGGTGCAGCCAGTCCCGCACCGTCCGCACGGTGAGCGGCCCGACCCCCTCCACCCGGCAGACCGCGTCCGGGTCCTGGCCGTTCAGGGCCGCGTCGGTCAGGTGCACGTACAGCTGCACCCGCACCGGTGCGAGCCCGCCCCTGCCACCCGTCGAGGAAGAACGGGTCAGGTCGAGGGACCGATGACCGGGCCCGGGCTCGGGGCTGGGCTCGGGGTCGGGGTCGGGGTCGGGGTCGTCCCAGCCCTGCGGCTCGGGACGGGACCACTCGTTCACGGTATCGACGACAGGGCCGTCGGGTTCGGGCACGTCGGCCTCCCGGGGCTCGGCATCGTCAGGTTCAGCGTCGTCGGATCCAGCGTCGCTCCGGCGCCAGCCACCCGGCGAGCGGGGCTCCACGGGCACCGGGGGCACGTCCGCGTCGTGCTGGTGGCGGGCGAGCAGGGCCAGCGCCCGGTCGGGCTGGCCCAGGATCCCCACCGCCTTCGACCGACGCACCTCCACCGGGTCCGGGTCGCCCTCCACCCCGAGCAGGTCCGCGACCCGGTTGACCGCGGCCAGGAACGTGAGGATGTCGAGCACCTCGCCCCGCGCGATCAACGTCTTCAACCCACGACCACCGTCCAGGCCCAGGCTCACGAACCGGCGCGACGCCGCCTCCGCCTCGACGTGCGCCGCACCGACCGGGTCGGCCCGCAGCACGGTCGCGTCCAGCACCGCCTCGAACCGCGACCACGGCAACGCCGACAACAAACCCGCCAGCCCGAGATCGACCTGGCCCATCACCGCCTGCGGCAGGTGCCGGGTCGCCTGCGCCACCCGGCGCGCCTTCCACCCCCGCACCCGTCCCGCCAGCACCTCGCCCCACAACCGCGGCAGCCGGTGCCGCAGATCCAACGCGTCCGCCACCAGGTGCTTCGCCCCGCCCGCGCTCGACTGCAGCACCACACCGAGCTCGCGGAAGCAGAAGGCCAGCACCTCCGGCGTCCCCTCACCACCCGGCTGGACGCCGTACGCCCCGCCGAACCGACGCCGCCGCACCTCCAGCTCCGTCGTCGCGGCGGGCAGGCTCGCCGGGTCGTGCAGGTCAGCCCAGTGAGCTGCCAACGCCAGCTGCTCGGCCTCCACCGCCATGACCGCGGCCAGGCACGACTCGGACGCCACGAGCGTCCCCCGCCGGTCCAATCCCGCTATATCGATCATGTGTTCTATTCTGAACCGCGGGTCTGACAGAAACGACCGTCCCGGCCGTACCGACAACACCCGTCGGGAACGGACAACACCCGCCAAAACCGCCCATCCCGAGCCTGCGGTCACCCCTTCGACCTCGACCTCTCCGAGGCCCTTCGACAAGCTCAGGGAACGTTCCGTGGACCACTCCGAACGTCGACCTGCCCGAAGCCCCGCAACGGCGGCAGATCACGTCCCGCGGCCACCCCCTTCGATGTCGACCTCTCCGAGGCCCTTCGACAAGCTCAGGGAACGTTCCGTGGACCACTCCGAACGTCGACCTCTCCGAGGCCCTCCGACAAGCTCAGGGAACGTTCGGAGACGAGGTGCGTTCCCCGACAGCGTCGGCCACAGGCACCGGGGCCCCGGGAACCAGGCCTGCACTCGCGGCCTCCGCGGAGACCGCAGCCATCAGGTCGACCTCCGCCACACCGGTCGCTGCCGCGACCCGCGCCACCGCGTCGAACTCGGGCGTGACCCGGGTGATCTTGGTCCCGTCGTGGCTGATCTTGACTGAAACCGCATGATCATCAACCTGCACGTCCACCCACGTGCGCGGCAGCATGAACTTGGCCGTCGGGGCCTGCCGTACGCCGATCGTCGAGGTCTGCGCGTAGACGACGTCCCGGAGCCTCGGGGCCGTGTCCGGGGCGCAGAGGACGTGCAGCGTGTGGGCCGGGCGACCCTTCTTCATGAGGATCGGTGAGAGCCAGGCGTCCTGGGCGCCGGCGGCCAGCAGCGCGGCCAGCACCCCGGGCCACAGGCGTGGGTCGAGGTCGTCGACGTTCGCCTCGATCACCGTCGCCGGGGTGCCGTCGGAGGCGGCCGTCGAGGCCGCGTCGGCCCGTCGCCCCAGGAAGACGCGGGTGACGTTGGGGCGGCCGGCGACGTCGCGGGTGCCCGCGCCGGTGCCGGACGCCTCGAAGGTCATCGAGGGCAGGTCCTCGCAGGACCCGCCGAGCGTGGTGACCAGCGCCATCCCCGTCGGCGTCGTCAGCTCGCCCTCACCGCCGGCCCGGACCCGCCAGCCCCGCGACAGCTCGACGACGGCCGGGCCGGGCACCGCGATCCGACCGTGCGCCATCCGGACCGTCCCGGAGCCGACGGACACCTCGCCCGCGCTCACCGTCTCGACGCCCAGGTCGGCGACGGCCGCGCAGACACCCACGATGTCGGCGATCGAGTCGAGCGCACCGACCTCGTGGAAGTGCACGTCCGCGGGCGGGATCCCGTGGGCCTGACCCTCGGCGTCGGCCAGGCTGCCGAACACCCGCAGCACGTCCGTTCGCACGCGGTCGTCGAGGTCGGCCCCGGTCACCATCGCCTCGATGGTGCGCCAGTCGCGGTGCGGCGGGTCGTCCACGCGCATCACCACGTCGGCCTTCGTCGCCCGCATGCCCGCGCGCGTGACCTGGTGCGCCTCGACGCCGACCGAGCCGGCGACCACGGCGTCGACCGCCCGTTGGACGACCTCGAGCGACGCGCCGGCGTCGAGCAGCGCACCGAGCAGCATGTCGCCGGCGACCCCGGCCGACGCGTCGATCCAGAGGTGCCTCATGCGTGTGCGTCCTGCTCCGGGTCGGCGGGCTCCGCGATCTGTGCCGCGAGGTGGCCGGCGCCGTACCCGTTGTCGATGTTGACCACGCTGACGCCGGGCGCGCAGCTGTTGAGCATGGTGAGCAGCGCGGCGACCCCGCCGAACGACGCCCCGTAGCCGACCGACGTCGGCAGCGCCACCACGGGTGCGCGGACGAGGCCGGCGACCACGCTCGGCAACGCGCCGTCCATCCCGGCCGCCACCACGACCACCCGCGCGGACCGCAGCAGGTCGAGCCTGCCCAGGATCCGGTGCAGCCCGGCGACCCCGACGTCGACGACGAGCTCGGCCCGCCGGCCGAGGTAGCGAGCCGTCAGCCACGCCTCCTTGGCCACCGGGAGGTCGGAGGTACCGGCCGCCAGCACCAGGACCAGTCCGCCGGTGCTCGTGGGAACCGCGGGGGGCCAGGCCAGCAGCCGGGCCTCGGGGTCCCACGACGCGTCGGGCAGCGCGGTACGGACCGCCGCCGCGTGCTCGTCGGTGGCCCGGGTGAAGAGCGTCACGACGTCGGGCCGCCCGGCCACGGCCTGGGCGATCAGCCGTACCTGCTCCGGCGTCTTGCCCGCGCAGTAGACGGCCTCGGGGTAGCCGCGTCGGTCCTGCCGGCCCAGGTCGAGCTCGGCGAACCCGTCCAGCGGGTCGGAGCCGCCCGGACGGGAGGCGGCGTCGCTCACGCGCGGCCCTGCAGGACGGTGAGGGTGAACGCGCCCGGCTGCATCGTGCCGAGGTCGAGCACGACGTAGCGGAACCCCGCCGCCCGCACGGCTTCACGGACGGCCGAGCGCAGCGGCTCCTGGGCGGCGCGCGCGAGGTCGTCCCCGGGCAGCTCGAGGCGGGCGATCTCGTCGTGGTGGCGAACGCGGAAGTCGCCGAAGCCGAGCCGGCGCAGAGCGCTCTCGGCCTGCTCGACCTGCCGCAGCTTCTCGGGGCTCACCTCGGAACCGTGCGGGATCCGCGAGGCGAGGCACGGCGCGGCCGGCTTGTCGGCGCAGGGCAGGCCCCACTCCCGGGCGAGCGCGCGTACGGCGGCCTTGTCCAGACCCGCGTCGCGCAGCGGGGCGAGCACGCGGTGCTCCACCGCGGCGCGGCTGCCGGGACGGTCGGGCCGGCGGGCGTCGTCGAGGTTCTCCCCGTACGCGACCGCGTCCAGGGCGTGCGTGCGCACCACCTCGTCGGAGATCTTGGTGAACAGCTCGTTCTTGCAGTGGAAGCAGCGGTCGGGGCCGTTGGCCTGGTAGGCCGCGATGCTGCCCTCGTCGGTGGTGACCTCGACCAGCGCCGCCCCGATGACCTGGGCGACCTCGTGCGCGGCGGCCCGCTCGTCGGCGGCCAGGCTGGGTGAGACGCCGAGCACCGCGACGACGCGGCTGGGGCCGAGCAGCCGGACGGCGGCGGCGAGCAGCACCGACGAGTCGACACCGCCGGAGAAGGCGACGCCGAGCCGACCGATCCCGGTCAGGGCACGGCCTATCGCCCGGAGCGCCTCGTCGTTCGTCAGGGGCTCGGTCAGGACGTCAGCGCTGCCGTTCACGGGGACCACCTCATCATCCTGGCCCGGCTGCCCAACCTCGAGGTGCGTCAGTGGACACGGAGGCGGTAGAGCACCTCGCCGGCGTGCGGCTCGACGAACGTGTCCGGGTCGGCCTCGTACGCGGCCACGTCGACCGCCGCGGGGTCCAGGTAGGTCAGGTTGACCGACTCGACGACCTCGCGCGGGATCCCCGTCGCGAGCGTGACGGTGACCCGGTTGCGCTCACCGTGCTCGGCGTCCCAGGTGCCCTGTCCGCGCAGGTGCGTGGAGTGCGCGAGGTCGCCCCACGGCCGGGACCGGAACCGCTCCCACTGACCGACGAAGTAGTCCCGGTTGTGGTAGCCGATCTCGGTGATGTGCGGGTGCATCACCGAGACCTCGGTGATGTGCGGGGCGTAGATGATCACCTCGCCGCCGTCGGCGACGATCGGCTCCAGCTTGTAGAAGCCCTTGGCCGCCGTCCAGATGTCCTCGTACCTCGTCGGCATGATCGACAGCACCCGGCGCACGGGAGCGTCGAGGTAGGTGACGTGGGTCTGGGCCGAGACCTCCGCGCACGCGGCCCACGCGTCCTCGGGCGTGCCGAACGCGGCCGCGTGCAGCGTGTCGGTGCCCGAGGCGACGACCAGGCACAACGCCAGACGACGTGCGGTGATCATGGACGCCGCCTCGTTGATCAAGGCCCGGACGGGGGTGACGCCTGACGTGCCGATCATCTCCGCGCTGGTGATCAGCGCACCGACCCAGTGCGACAGGTCGATCAGCTCCTGGCCGGAGACGCCGGGGAAGAAGTACTTGTTGCCGCCCGAGAAGCCGACGACCTCGTGCGGGAAGACGGGACCGACGACCAGGGCGACGTCGGACTCCGCGACGTGCCGGTTGATCTTGACCTCCACCCCGGTGCCGGTCAGCAGCCCGCCGGTCAGCTCCGTCAGCCGCTCCGCGGAGATCGTCCCGAGGGTGGTGAAGGTCTCGGGCACCCACGACTCGTGGTTGAGGATCCGCCAGCCCGGATACGTCTCCGCCGACCGTCCCGGCGCGAACCCGAGGTGGGCGGCCAGCTGCTCCTCGCTCATCGCGTGGTGGGTCCCGAGCGCGACGACCACGGTCACCTCCGCCGCCCGCCCGGCCAGCGCGTCGCGCGCCGCCCCGAGCAGCAGCGGGAGCGGGCAGGTGCGCGTGGCGTCCGGCACCACGAGGCACACCCGCGCGCCGTCGACGTCGGCACCCGCGAGGCGGTCGAGGACGTAGGCGCGCACCTGCGTGGCGTCGAGCCGCTCCCCCGGCCCCCCGATCCTGCGGGCCGCCCCCGGGTCCCCCGGGTCCGTGCCGTACGCCGCCGACGCGCGGCCCCTCGTTCGGGTGGTGGTGGACATGGCGCCACCCTGCCCGGGCGCGACGAGCGACACAAGGAAGGTGCGGAGCGGCGGGCGACCAGCGGCGACGGCCCGGATGGCGGTAGACCGGTCCTCGTGCTCGGTGATCCCTCGGTCCTGCTCGTGCTGGACCTCGTCGGCACGTTCGCCTTCGCGCTGAACGGCGCCCTGACGGCGATCCGCGCGGCGGACGTCGACCTGGTGGGCGTCCTCACGCTCGGCCTCGTCACCGCCGTGGGCGGCGGCATCATCCGCGACGTGCTGCGCACGGGGCTCTACGCCATCCCTGCCCTCGTCGCCGCCGCGCTGGTCGTCCTCGCCAGCCGTATCGGCGTCGACCGGGTGCTCGGTGCGCCCGCGGCCCTGGCCGCGGCCGGCGTGTGCTTCACCGTCCGGATGGTCGGCCTCCGGTTCCGGCTGGACGCGCCGCGCCCGCCCGGGACAGGTCGGACGGGGCCGTCCTAGTCCGTGAGCGGGGTGACGTGGCTCAGGAGCGGATGGCGTGCGCCTGGGCGACGACGGCCCGGACGAGCGGGGCGTCGTCGCCGAGGCCGGGTGACAGGACGTCCAGGACGGCGGTGACCGCGGCCTCCAGGTCGTCGGTGCTGGCGGCCTCGCGGGCACGGTCGGCTCCCGGGTCGCGCACCGGCACCCCGAGCCCACGCAGGTGCAGCACCCAGGCGGCGACGGCGGTGGCGCACCCGGTCGGGACGCGGCCCGCGGAACGTTCCGCGCGCAGCACCGGCAGGATCCGGACGCCGAGCTTGCTCGACCCGTCGGCGGCGATCTGGGCCAGCCGGTGGCGGACCCGCGGGTTGCCGAACCGTGCGAGCAGCGCCGCACGGTAGTCGTCGAGCTCCGAGGGCGGCATCTGCAGGTGGCGGCACGCCTCGTCCCAGAGCTGCTCGACCCAGGCCCGGCAGCCCGGGTCGGCGACGGCCTCGTCGATCGTCGCGTGGCCGCGGACGCCGCCGGCGTACGCGAGCAGGGAGTGCGCGCCGTTCAGGAGCCACAGCTTGCGCTGCTCGTACGGCGTGACGTCGTCGACGAGCGTGACCCCGGCGGTCTCCCAGCGCGGCCGACCGGCGGGGAAGCGCCCGCTCACGACCCACTCGTGGAAGGGCTCGGTGGGGACCGGATCGGCGTCGACGTAACCCTGGGCCCGGGCGACCAGGCGCCGGTCGTCGTCGGTGGTGGCCGGGGTGATGCGGTCGACCATCGAGGTGGCGAAGTCGACGTTCGCCTCGATCCAGTCCAGCAACGTCGCGTCCACGAGCCGGGCGACACCGGTGACGACGGCGGCGGTCACGGCCCCGTTGTCGGGGAGGTTGTCGCAGGACAGCACGGTGAGCGGTCCGGCACCGGCGGCGCGGCGCGCGAGCAGCCCGGCGACGAGCCGCGCGGGCATCGACGTGACGGCTCGACGGGCGTCGGACCGCAGCGCGGCGGCGTCGGCCTGCACGACGTCGCGCGTCGTGTCGAGGCCGCCGTTCGCGTCGAGGAGGTAGCCGAGCTCGGTCACGGTGATCGTCACCAGCGCCACCTCGGCCCGGCTCAGCAGGTCGAGCAGCCGGTCGTGCTCGCTCGCGGCGCGGACCTCGCTGAGCGCGCCGACGACCTCGAACGCGTCGCCGTCGGCGCTGCGGGTGATCAGGGTGTAGAGCCCGTCCTGCGGCGCGAGGGCCTCCGCGACGTCCGGGCGGCGACCGGTGAACGCCGCGATCCCCCACGCCTCCGCGTCGGCCGCGTGCGCGGTGTACCAGGCCTGGTGGGCCCGGTGGAAGCTCCCGACACCGAGGTGCACGATCCGCACCGGCGGTGCCGGCGGCGTCCCGGGGAGGGTCCGGGACAGCCGGGGCGACCCACCGGCACCGGCGCTCGAGGCCGTCGTGGTCGTCTCCGTGCTCACAGCCTGAACGCCTTCCTGGGGTTGGTGACCACGAGGTCGTGGAGGACCTCGTACGCCTCGTCCTCGTCGAGCCGGTGCTCCGCGACGAGGCCGGCGACGAAGCCGGCGTCGATGCGTCGCGAGAGGTCGTGCCGCGCCGGGATCGAGCAGAAGGCCCGGGTGTCGTCGACGAAGCCCGACGTCTTGGCGAAGCCGGCGCTCTCGGTGATCGCCGAACGGTAGCGGCGGATGGCGTCCGGCGCGTCCAGGAACCACCACGGCGCCCCCGCGTACACGCCGGGGTAGAACCCGGCCAGCGGACCGATCTCGCGGGAGAACACGGTCTCGTCGAGGGTGAACAGGACGAGCTGGAACCCGGGGTGCGTGCCGTAGCGGCTCAGCATCGGCCGGAGCGCGTCCGTGAGCTCGACCGCGACGGGGATGTCCGCACCGACGTCGGCGCCGTGGCGCTCGTACGTCGGCAGGTGGTGGTTGCGGCGGACGCCCGGGTGCAGCGTCATCACGAGGCCGTCGTCGCACGACATCCGGGCCATCTCGCCGATCAGGTGGCGCCGCAGCGCCGTCGCCTCCTTCGTCGACGCCTCCTTGCGGCGGGCGGCGGCGTAGATGCGGCTCGCCTCTGCCGGCTCCAGCGGGTCGGTGCGGGCGTCGACGTGGCTGTGGTCGGTGGAGACCGCTCCGTGCTCGACGAAGTACGCGCGACGCACCTCGAGCGCGTGCAGGAAGCCCGCGTAGTCGCCGGTGTCGACCCCGCTCACCTCGCCGAGGCGCTCGACGTCGTCGTTCCAGGCCGGGAGGGCGGCCTCGAGGTAGCGGTCGGGGCGGAAGGTGGGGACCACCCGGCCCGGCCAGCTGGGGTCGGCCGCGAGCTGCGCGTGGGCCGCGAGGTCGTCGCACGGGTCGTCGGTCGTCGCCAGCACCTCGATGTCGAAGCGCGCGTAGAGCGCGCGGGGCAGGAAGGCCTCCGTGGCGAGCGCCGCGGCCACCGTGTCGTAGATCCGGTCCGCCGTCCCGGCTCCCGGCCGCTCGGTCACGCCGAAGATGTCCGCCAGCTGGGTCTCCAGCCAGTACCGGACCGGCGTCCCGCGAAAGACGCTCCAGCGCTCGCACACGGCGCGGAACGCGGCCCGGGACTGCTCCTCGGGCAGCGGCCCCTGGCCGACCCCGAAGGTGGACAGCTCGGCACCGGTGGCGTGCAGCAGCCGGAGGACGTAGTGGTCCGGGGTGATCAGCAGCGACGTCGGGTCCGCGAACGGCACGTTCTCGGACAGCCAGCGTGCCGGCACGTGACCGTGCGGGGAGATGATCGGCAGCCCCTCGACCGACTCGTGGAGCCGGCGGGCGAGCGCGCGGACCCCCGGGTCGGGGGGCAGCAGCCGGTCCGGGTGCGGAGCGAAGGACGTGTCGGGCATACCCCCATGCTGGTCCGAGGCTCGTCCTCGCCGACGAGAGGTTCCCAGGAGCTGCCCGCCCGGACAGCCCGGTCACGGCCGGGTCGCTCGGGTAGCGGGTGAGCGCTGCTCTCAGCGCAGCGCGGCGATGGCGCCGCCGCCGACCCCGGCGATGACGATCCCGGTCAGCACCCGGCGTGCCTGGCTCGTCCCGGGCGCCGGGGCGCGGAACACCCAGATGCCGATGCCGGCGTTCACGGCGAGGCTGAGCTGGGCGATCGTGAAGCCGGTCCCCGTCCCCACCCGCGCGACGAGCCCGAGCAGGGCGAGGTTGCCCAGCCCGAAGAGCAGGCCCGCTCCGAGGAGCGCGCCCGTGGGCCGCAGGCCCAGCCGCACCGGCTCGCGGGCCGGGAGGCACAGGACCAGCGCGCCGACGAGGATGCCCAGCGCGAGCGGGACGTTGCTCTGCGCGGCCGGGACGCCGGCCCACTGGGCCGGGACGAAGTAGCTGCCCCACAGGATCCCGGCCGCACCGGCCCACAGGAAGCCGCGCCCGGTGGCGGCAGCCGGGTCCGCGGAGGTGTCCCGCCCGT
The DNA here is from genome assembly GCA_964251895.1 of uncultured Friedmanniella sp. Lineage (GTDB taxonomy): Bacteria > Actinomycetota > Actinomycetes > Propionibacteriales > Propionibacteriaceae > Microlunatus. Next base: position 10,868 of record CAXULL010000014.1, on the reverse strand, counting down.
CCCGCGAGCCGGCGATCAGCAGCACCCCGGCCACGACGGCCAGGAACGCGACGACGAGCACGACGACGCGCAGGCTCGAGAAGCCGTCGAGCTCACCGAACAGCAGGGCGCCCCAGACGAACGCGACGACGATGTTGAGCGGGGTCCACGTGCCGGCCGCGCGGGCGAGCCCGATCAGCCGGGACGCCCGGAGGACGCAGTAGTTCCCGGCGGCCCACACCACGCCCCCCAGCAGCGGCAGCCAGAAGGTGCGCCAACCGACCTCGAGGCGGCCCCCGGTCACCAGGAGAGCGACTCCGGCGAGCACGACGTTGCCGATCGCGACGTAGAAGATCCGGCTCCGCTCCGGCGTCGCCGGCGACAGCTGCGTCAACGGGATCCACGTCCCCAGAGCGATCACCATCATGATGGCGAGAAGAACGGTCATGGCCCCAGGTTAAACTCTATGGACGAGTAAAAGAAGGGAGCCCGCGTGGTCTCTCGGTCGACGGAGCTGCTGCAGGCCGTGCACGCGCACCCCGGCGTGACGCGGGTCGAGGCGGCCCGCCTCCTCGGGCTGGGGACGGGTGCCGCGACCGAGATCGTCTCGAGGCTCTCCCGGACCAGCCTGCTGGCCGAGGTCCCCGCCGCCCCGAGCGGCGCCCGCGGACGACCCACGACCACGTTGGTGCCGCACCCTCGGGGTCCGCTCGTGCTGGCCGCCGCGATCACGCACGAGACCTGGCGGGTCGACGTGGTCGAGCTGGGCGGCGCCGTGCTGGACGGCGCGGAAGGCCGTCACCACGCCGGGTGGTCGACGCTGGCGAGCACGCTGGCCGCCACGATCGGCACGCTGCGTGACCGGTACGCCGACCGGCCGCGGGCGCTCGGGCTGGCGGTTCCCGGCACCGTGTCACCCGCCGACCGCCTGGACGCCGCCACGCTGCTCTGGCGCGACATCGACCTGCGGGAGCTCTGGCCCGACGCCCCCGTCTTCGTCGCCCGGAACGACGCCTCGCTGGCCGCCGCCGCCGAGTCCCGTCGGGGCGCCGCGGTCGGTGCCTCCGTCGCCCTGCACCTGCACGTCGAGGCGGGCCTCGGCGGCGCCGTCGTCGACCACGGGACCGTGCTGGCCGGGGCGACGGGCGCCGCCGGCGAGTTCGGGCACATGCCGTTCGGCGACCCCGCCGTCGTCTGCCCGTGCGGCGCCCACGGGTGCTGGGGCACCGCCGTGGACGGCACGGCTCTCGCCCGGCTCCTGGGACGCCCGGCGCCACGCGACCACGTGGCGTACGCGCGGCGGCTGATCACGACCGCGACGGACCCCGCGGAACGTGCGGCCGTCGAGTCGGTCGCCGCCCGGCTGGGCCGCGGCATCGCCGGGCTGGTCAACGGCGTCGACGCCGACCTGGTCACGCTCAGCGGGCTGGGGATCGACCTGCTCGCGCACGCGCGTCCCCAGGTCGAGGCCGCCTACCGGGCCGGGCTCATGGCGTACCGCCGCGACGACCCGCCCCGCGTCGTGCCCGCGGCCCTGGGTGACGACGGCCCGGTCGCGGGCGCCGCCGAGGAGGCGTGGGCGGCGCTGCTCCCCACGTTGGGCTGACGAGCTACTGGGGGCGTGCCGCCGCGCGGTGGGAGAGGTGGCTCGTCGGTGCCGGCACGAGGACCCAGCCGGCCGCCGGAAGCGCGTCCAGCAGCCAGCGAAGGGCTTCGACCGTCTGCGTCCGGTCTCCGCCGCCGTCGTGCATCAGGACCACCCCACCGGGCCGGAGCTGGGCGACCACGCGTCGCACGACGACGGCCGAGCCGGGCCGCGACCAGTCCCGCGGGTCGTCGGTCCACCGCAGCGGCGTGAGGTCGTGCTGGTCCATCGCGCGGACGACCATCGGCGACCAGGTGCCGCCCGGCTGCCGGTAGAACGGCACGGGCGTGCCCGGCGACGCGGCGTGGAGGGCCGCGAGCCCGTCGGTGACCTCGCGGGTGACGTAGGCCTGGCCGCGTCGGTTCATGAAGAGGTCGTGGTCACGGCTGTGGTCGCACAGCACGTGCCCGGCACCGACCTCCTTGCGGACCAGGGCGGGGTAGGCCCGAGCCTGCTGCCCGATCACGCAGAAGACCGCCGGGACCCGGTGCTGCTGGAGCAGGGCCAGGACCTGAGGGGTGAAGCGGGGCGACGGCCCGTCGTCGAAGGTGAACGAGACGGGGGCGCCGTGACCCTGGGGGACCTCGACCCGGTGGCCGCGGAACGTGCCGACCCACGGCGCCGAGCCGCCCGCCGCGCCGACCGGGTGGCCCGGCTGGTCCGTGGCCTCGCCCGCGTGCGGCGACGGGTCGGCGCGCGCGGACGGGTCGGCCTGCGGCGCAGCGGCAGGTGGGTCGACCGCGGGCGTCGGGGTCGTGCGTGGTCCTGAGAACACCGGTCCTCGTGACGGTCCGAACGGTTCGGGGGCCATCCCCGAGGGCGTGCCGACCCCGCACGCCGACAGCAGCACGACCGCTGCGGCGCCCAGCACGACGGCTGCGCGCCTCGCCGTGCGCGGCCGCTCGCGGACCTGGTCTCGTCTCACGCTTCTGATCTTTCGCTGCGCATCGAATTCCGCCGCGCGCGACGCGCGGAGCATCCGGTTGTTGTAGACCAGTTCAACGTCTCCTCCCCTGGTGTTCACCCATGGGGGTGCGAGGTCGGGCAGGCGGCAGCGCCTCTCGACCTGCCGGCCGCTGCTGGCCGCTCTAGGCGTCGAGGATCTGCTCGCGCAGGATGTCGCCGTGACCGGCGTGGCGGGCGAGCTCGCGGATCACGTGCAGGTAGATCCACCGCAGGGACAACGGTCCGCGGCGGTTGTGCAGCGCCAGGTCGTCGAGGCCGTACTCGGCTGCCACCTCGAGCGCGTCGGCCCACGCGCGGCGGTAGCGCTCGGTGACGGAGACGACGGTGTCGTCCTCGGTGAGCTCGAAGCTCTCCTCCGCCGAGTCGGGGATGCCCACCTCCGCGCGTGAGCGCCCGAGCAGCGCGACGTCGAACCACACGCGCTCGACGAAGGCCGCGTGCTTGACCAGGCCGAGCAGGGTGGTCCGGGAGGCCACGAGCCGGCGTCGCGCCTGCTCGTCGGTCAGACCGTCGAGCAGGTTGGCGACCTCGACCCGGTTGTCGTGCAGGAACGCCTCGATCTGCTCGCGCTCCCCCACGACCAGCGCCGCCTCGGCGCGCTCCTCGACGTCCAACGCTCAGTCCAGCAGCGTGGCGAGCACGTCGCGGACGTACGTGCGGTTGCGCGCGATCACGCCGAGGCTGTCGCTGCCGTAGTGCTCGCAGAGGAACGCCCCGGAGAAGCCGAGCTCGAGGGCTCGACCGATCGCGGCGCGGTAGTTGATCAGGCCGAACTCCATCGGCAGCGGGAAGGTGGCGACCGTGCCGGTGGCCGGGTCCTCGTCGCGCGAGTAGTTCTTCACGTGCCAGTAGTTGGCGTACGGCAGGACCTTCTCGAACATCTCGGGCACCGGCTCCAGCGGACGGTGGAGCCGGATGAAGTTGCCGATGTCGGGGTTGAGCCCGCAGGCCGGGTGGTCCACCTCCTTCAGGAAGGCCACCGCGGAGTCGCAGGTGCCGACGTAGGTGTCCTCGTACATCTCCAGGGTGATCTGCTGACCGTTGCCGGCGGCGTGCTCGGCCAGCTCGCGGATCCGCGACGCCGCGAGGGCCCGGGCCTCCGCTGACTCGTCGTCCTGCCAGCCCTCCTCCAGCCAGAACCACAACGCCTTGGCCTGGGCGGGGGTGAACGCCTGGAAGAACCCGAAGCTCACCAGCGGGACCTCCAGCTCCGCGGCGGCGTCGAGCAGGCGGTGGCTGTAGTCGAGGTACTCCAGCCCGCGCTCGGGGTCCATCACGCTTCGTCGGGACGTCGAGATCGCCGGGATGGTGAGGCCGGCGTCGGCCAGCCCGCCCGCGAAGTCCTTCAGCCGCGCGGGGCTGAGGTCGCCGACGCGCACCCACGTGTCGGTCGGGTCGACCTCGGTGAAGCCCATCCGCGCCACGAGGCGCAGCTGCCTGGCCCACTCCGCCGGGTCGGCGTCCTGGATCGGGCCGCCGTGCGAGTCGAGGCTGCCGAAGGCGAGCATCGCCGCGGCGATCGGCCAGGTGTCGGCGGTGTACGGCGGGGTCGCGCCGGGGGTGTTCGTGGTGAGGGTCATCGCTGCGCCTCCTCGGTGGTCGTTGGTGCTTCAGGGTTCTTCGGGGCCTCGGGGTTCGCCAGGGCCTCCGGTGTCGTCTGGGCCTCCCCGACCGTCGGCGCCGGGCCGAGCTCGCGGAGGAGCTGGCCGAGGCGGGCGTACGCGCGGTTGCGGTACGCGACGAGCGGGGCCGAGTCGCCGGCCGGGATCACGAACCCGCCGTCCTGCTTGACGCCGAGGTGGCCGCTCCCGACGAGCTCGGTGAGCACCGGCGGGGTCGCGAACCGGTCCCCGTAGTGCTCCGACAGGGTGCCGAAACCGGCGGCGTAGATGTCCAGCCCCGCCATGTCGGCGATGGCGAACGGGCCGAAGAAGGGCAGCCGGTAGCCGAACGTCGTGCGGACGACGATGTCGACGTCCTCCGCGGTGGCGACGCCGTCCTCGACGAGCGTGGCCGCCTCCTTGAGCAGCGCGTACTGCAGGCGGTTGAGCACGAAGCCCGCCTGGTCCACGACGCGCGCCGTGAGCTTGCCGGTCCTGGCGACCATCTCCTCGGCCAAGACGACGGCCGACTCGTCGGTCGTGGCGTGGGCGATCAGCTCGACCCCGGGGATGAAGGGGGCCGGGTTGGAGAAGTGCACGCCCAGGAAGCGTTCCGGGTGCTGCAGGTTCACCGCGAGCCCACCGATCGGCAGGGTCGAGGTGTTCGTCGCGATGACGGCGTCGGCGCGGGCGGCGGCCTCGATGGCGGCCAGCACCGGGCCCTTGACCGCGGGGTTCTCGGAGACGGCCTCCTCGATCAGGTCCGCTCCGGCGACGGCCTCGGTGAGGCTCTCCGCCGCCCACAGGTTGGCTTCGACAAGGTCCGCCCAGCCCGGGTCGAACAGGCCCTGCTCCTCGAAGGCGCGCGCCTCCTCGCGGATCCGGACCAGCTGGCGCCGCGTGGTCTCGGCGTCGGCGTCGGTGATGGCGACCCGCAGCCCCGCGATGGCGAGCACCTGGGCGATGCCACCGCCCATGTAGCCGGCTCCGACGATGGCGACGTTCGTGATGCTCACGCAGTGCTCCCCCACCCCTGTCCGGTGGCGCCGTTGCCCCTCCCGTCGGCGCCCAGATCGGGTGGTGGGGCGCCGGCCCTCAAACTAGCCCGTGCCCGGACGGCGGGACGGAGCGGGCAGCGTCCGTGGTCGGTCAGCCCGCGTCGAGGATGTCGCGCCAGGAGTAGGTCGGGGTCCAGCCGAACAGGGCCTGCATCTTCGCGGAGCTGAACGCCGAGCGCGGGTCCTCGTAGTCGTCCGCGAACCGGTCGTAGCCGTCGTAGTACTCGGCCATCAGGTCGCGCAGACCGCGCTTGGCCCGGGTGTCGGCCGCCGCGATCAGGCACACCTCGTGGCCGGTGCTGTCACCCTCGAGCGCGGCGCGGTAGGCCGTGCCGACGTCGCGGGCGTCGATGTAGCTCCAGAAGTTCACGCTGCTGAGCGAGGGGTCGTCCCACTCGGTGCGGAAGCGGTCGTACTTGTCCGGGTCGATCACGTTGTTGATCCGCAGCCCGACCCACGCGGTCTGCGGGTGCGCGAGGACGAGGGAGTCGACGACGACCTCGCTGATGTACTTGCTGAGGGCGTACGCGTTGGGCGAGGGCCGGCGCTCGGACTCGTCGAAGGGGATCCGGTCCGGCACGACACCGTCGGTCAGCAGGCCGGTGGCCATCTCGCTCGAGGCGTAGACGACCCGGCCGATGCCCAGGTCCCCCGCCGCCTGCAGGATGTTGTGCGCGCTGACCACGTTGTTGTCGAACACGTTGATCCGGGCGTGCCCGCTCGGCGAGGGGTTGGCGGCCAGGTGGGCGACCCCGTCGGGCCGGTACTGCGCCAGGACGTCGTAGACCTGCCCGGCGTCGGTCAGCTCGACCTGGCAGAACTCCCCCGGCAGCTCCAGGTCGGGGCGGGGGGCGAGGTCGAGGTTGACGACGTCGTGCCCCGCCGCCGCGAGGTCGCGGACGACCCACTGCCCTGCACGACCGTTGCCTCCGGTGACGACGACCTTCATCTGCTCCCCTGACCTCGCGTAGCGGTTCACGAACAGCCCGGAGCCTGACACAGAAGGGACGGTCGCCGGTGCGGCGACCGGGGCGGTGGATACGGTGACGAGCCGCCGAACCGAGGAGAACCCATGACCACGACCAACCCCGCTGCGCAGGACGCCGCGGACCTCGCTCGACGTGCGGACGAGGTGTCGGCCAAGCTCAAGGCCGGCACGTGGGACTCCGTGCAGGCGCTGGCCCTGGTCTCGATCGCCAAGAGCCTGAGCGTGCTGGCGGCGGCAGCCACGTCCGATCCCGGGACGCGACGCTAGCGAGGCCCGGCCCGACCTTGTCGGCAGCGCCCCCGGGGTCCACCCTGAGAGCCATGACCCGCTGGACTCGCGCGCTCGAGACGGCGCACGCCGCCACCCTCGCCACGCTCGTCGGGGTCGTCGTGGTGGAACCCTTCTCCGGCCTGCGCCGCGCGGACGGCTGGACGGCCTGGCTCACCGGCCAGCAGCGCGTCGACCGGGTGATGAGGCGGGTCGGACCGGTCCTGTTCCTGTCCACCGTGACCGCCGCGACGGCGGCAGCCGTGGTCGCCGCCGCCCAGCGCCGGCCGGCGGCGACCGTCGGGCGGGCGGTGGCCGCAGGTTGCACCGCCGCCGCGATCGCGGTGACCCTGACGGTCAACGAGCCCGCGAACGCGCAGATCCGCGCCTGGCGACCCGCGGAGGAACCACCCGCCGCTTGGCGCGCCGTCCGAGCCCGGTGGGAGCGGGCGCACCGCGTCCGCCAGGTGCTGATCACGGTCGGCGCCGTCGGCTCGCTCGGTGCGGAGCTGAGCGCGCGGCCCTAGACGTGCTGGGTGGGTTCGTGCGCCCGGTGGCCCTCGGGCTCGAGCTGGAACGTGCAGTGCGCGACGTCGAAGTGCTCGCCGAGGCAGGTGCCCAGGGTGTCGAGGATCTCGCCCGAGCGTCCGGTGGCGAGGTGGTCGTGCTCGACGACGACGTGGGCCGAGAGCACGGGCAGCCCGCTGGTGATGGTCCACACGTGCAGGTCGTGGACCTCGACCACGCCCGGGGTCTCCTCGATGTGCGACCGCACCGTGCTCAGGTCGACTCCGCGCGGCGTGGCCTCGAGCAGCACGTCGACCACGTCGCGGATCAGCGCCCAGGCGCGCGGCACGATCAGGCAGACGACGAGGACCGAGGCGAGCGGGTCGGCCCGCGTCCAGCCGGTCGTGAGGATCACCACGGCGGCGACCACGACCGCGACGGAGCCGATCAGGTCACCGAGCACCTCGAGGTAGGCCCCGCGCAGGTTGAGGCTCTCGTCCTTGCCCCCGCGCAGCACGAGCAGGCCGATGACGTTCGCCACGATGCCGACCGCCGCGACCCCGAGCATCAGCCCGCTCGACACCTCGACCGGGTCCGACCAGCGTTCGACGGCCTGGACGAGCACCCAGCCGGCGATCGCGATCAGCAGCACCCCGTTGACGAGCGCGGCCAGCACCTCCGTGCGCTGCAGGCCGTAGGTGCGCGCGTTCGTGGCCGGTCGTGCGGCCAGGACCGACGCGATGAGGGCGATCACCAGGCCGGCGGAGTCGGTGAGCATGTGCCCGGCGTCGGCGAGCAGGGCGAGCGAGCCCGACAGCAGCCCGCCCACCACCTCGGCGACGAAGACCGCCAGCGTGATGATCATGACGACCACCAGGCGCTTGCGCTGGCGGCCGGTCGCCGTCAGCGTGCCGTGGGCGTGCGCGTGACCGTGGTCGTGCCCCATCAACGCACCCGTGCGGACCGGTCGCCGGCACCCAGGATCGACTCTCCAGACATCGGGGTCAGCCTACGTCGGCCTCCACCGGTGCGGCGTCGTCCAGCGGAGGTCCCGGGGCGCCCGGGCGCCTCGCCCAGCGCCGCTTGACCAGGTGCTCGACCGGCGGGGTCGCGAACAGCAGGAGCAGCGGCCAGTAGCTGAGGGTGTCGGCGAAGGCCGTCCCGAGGACGAGCGCGACGATCAGGGCACCGAAGGAGCTGCCGATGCCGAGGACCTCCTCCCGCGTCTCCTCGCTGCGTCCGTCGCTGAGGCCCGGGTTGCGGTGGATGGCGACCGCCAGCGCGGTCAACGACCCGCTGCTGACGACGAGCGTCCCCACGTAGAGCAGCACCGTGAGCGACGAGGTGCGGTACGCCGTGATGATGGCGGTCGGCCAGGGCAGGAACACGATCGACAGCAGCCACACCAGGTTCCAGCGCACGAGCGAGGGGTTCAGCCCGGACACGTGCCGGAACAGCTGGTGGTGGGCCCACCAGAAGCGGAAGATCACCACGAAGCTCAGCAGGAACGAGCCGAGCTCCGAGAGGTTGTCGCGCAGCAGGTGGCCGAGGTCGAGCCCTGACCGGCTGGCCTCGGGGACGAGGTCGACCAGCGGCAGGATCAGCAGGGTGAGCGCGATCGCCACCACGGCGTCGGTGAAGAAGACCAGCCGTTCCGCAGAGTCCGTCGGGAGGGAGCGGGCCACGCGTCAGCTCACTCGATGGGGCCGGGGTCGGGCACCGGTTCCGGGTCCCCGGGCGGCTCGAGGTCCGGTCCGGGGTCCGGGGTCGGGACCGGTGCGGGACCGCTGGGCGGGCCGGGGACCGGGTGGACCGGTCCGGTGGGCAGGGTCATGACGGCTCCTTCTCCTGGGCGACCTCTCGAGGGACCTCTGGAGCAACACGGTGCACCTTGTGCTGGGCGGCCTGGGCCCGCGGACGGACCGTGAGCCGGTCGACGTCCACGTGGCGCGGGAGCGAGGCGATCCAGCGCACCGTCTCGGCCACGTCCTCGGCGACGAGCGGCTCGGCGACCCCGGCGTACACCGCGTCGGCCCGGGCCTGGTCGCCGGCGTACCGGGTGAGCGCGAACTCGTCGGTGCGGACCATGCCCGGCGCGACGTCGTGGATGGTCACCGGTGAGTCCACCAGCTCGAGGCGCATCGCCCCGGCGACCATCCGCTCCGCGGCCTTGGCCCCGCAGTAGCCGGCGCCGCCCTCGTACGCGGTGTCGGCCGCGGTCGAGGTGATGAAGACGATCTTGCCCTCGGTCCTGATCAGCCGCGGCAGCAGCGCCTGGGTGACGCGGGTGGTGCCGATGACGTTCGTCGCGTACATCCGCTCCCACGCGTCGAGGTCGGCCACCGCGACCGGCTCCTGGCCGAGCGCCATGCCGGCGTTGTTCACCAGCAGGCCCACCGCGTCGGGCAGGCCGGCGGCGAAGGCCTCGACCGAGCCGCGGTCGGTCACGTCCAGCACCGCCGCGACGCCGCCGATCTCGGCCGCGAGCGCCTCGACCCGATTCTGCCGGCGGGCCGCGCAGACGACGGTCCAGCCGTCGCCGGCCAGCGCCCGGGCCGTGGCTGCGCCGATCCCGCTGCTCGCACCCGTCACGACCGCTGTCTTCGCCCCGCTCATGCCTCGATCATCACAGGCCGGCGCCGCTGGGTGACACCAGGATCTTCACGGCCGTCTCGTTGCGGTGGATCAGGGTGTCGAACCCCTGGTCGATCAGGTGGTCCAGGCCGATCTTGCCGGTGACGAACGGCTTCAGGTCCACGAGGCCCTCCTGCACGAGCCGGATGGCGCTCGGGTGGTCGCCCATGTAGGCGATCGTGCCGCGCAGGTCGATCTCCTTCAGCACGAGCTTCTGCAGGTCCAGGGTCCCGCGGTGCCCCCAGATCGAGACGACCACGATCACGCCGGCGGGTCGGACCGCGTCCACGAGGGTGTCGAGCACCACGTTGACCGAGCTGCACTCGAACGCGACGTCGGCGCCCCTGCCGTCGGTGAGCTCCCGCACGCGCGCGGTCACGTCCACCGTGGTCGGGTCGAGCGCGTGGTCGGCCACACCGGTGGCGAGCGCCTTCTCGCGGCGCAGCGCGCTGGGTTCGCTGACGACGACCGTGAGGCCCTGCGCCTTCAGGACCGCCGCGGTGAGGAGCCCGATGGGTCCGGCGCCGCCGATCAGCGCGACGTCCCCGGCCACGGCCCCGCTGCGGACGTACGCGTGGTGGCCGACGGACAGCGGCTCGATCAGGGCGGCCTCGTCGAGGGGGATGTCGCCCACCGGGTGCACCCAGCGGCGTTCGACGACGATCTTCTCGCCCAGCCCGCCCCCGCAGCCGGCGAGACCGATGAAGTTCATGTTCGGCGTCAGGTGGTAGTTGGAGCCCGGCTCGGTCGAGAGCTGCGGGTCGATGATGTACGGCTCGACGACGACGCCGTCACCCACCTGCAGGTCGGTGACACCGGCGCCCAGCGCGTACACGGTGCCGGACATCTCGTGACCGAGCGTGATCGGCGCCGACTCGTGGGAGAGCGGGTGCGGGTGACCGGCGGGCGGGACGAAGATCGGCCCGTCGAGGTACTCGTGCAGGTCCGTCCCGCAGATGCCGCACCAGGCGACCTGGATGCCGACCGTGCCCGGGCCGACCTCGGGCTCGGCGATGTCCTCGACCCTGATGTCGCCCCGGTCGTAGTAGCGCGCAGCTCTCATGGCATCCCCTCGTCCTGGGCCCGGGCACGTCTCGGCCCGGGCAGGCCCGACGCTGCCAGCGGGGGCGGGTGCGGCACCAGGGTCGGAGGTCCCGGGTGGTCGACCCGGGAAGAGTTCGGCCGCGGGCGGGGTTGCCCTGGGCATGAGCATCGCCGTCACC
>CAXULL010000013.1:0-116290 GCA_964251895.1 uncultured Friedmanniella sp. | reverse complement strand
GCGGGCGCCTCGGCGATGGCCGGCCTGATCAACATCGTGCCGCGCTACCTGCCCGCGTACGGGATGGCGCCCGAGTGGGGTCGCGCGGTCCGGCCGGTCGTCATCGTCTACACGGTCCTGTCGATCATCGTCACGCTCGCGTTCCGCGCCGACGTCAACGCGCAGGCGGGGGCGTACGCGACCGGGATCCTGGTGATGATGTTCTCCGGCGCCTTCGCGGTGACGGTCAGCGCGCACCGACGCGGATCGCGCCCGGCCACCCTCGGCTTCGCCGTGCTGACGCTGGTGCTGCTGTACGCCCTGGTGGCCAACGTCATCGAGAAGCCGGACGGCATCGTCATCTCGGGCCTGTTCATCCTGGGCATCGTCGTGATCTCGGTGTTCTCCCGGCTCACCCGCGCCTTCGAGCTGCGGGTGACCGACGTCGAGATGGACCGGACGGCGCAGCTGTTCCTCCGCGACGCCGCCCGGCGCACGATCCGCCTCGTGGCGAACGAGCCCGACGAGCGCGACGCGCACGAGTACGTGGAGAAGCGGCGGGAGTCGATCCGCGACTACGGCCTCGACGACAACGACGACATCATCTTCGTCGAGATCACGGTGACCGACCCGTCGGCCTTCGCGAGCCGGCTCGACGTGCGGGGTCACGTGATGCACGGCCACTTCCGGGTCCTGACCATGGAGGGGACCAACGTGCCCAACGCGCTCGCCGCGCTCGTCCTGCAGGTGCGCGACCTCACCGGCCGCCGCCCCCACCTCTACCTGGACTGGACCGAGGGCAACCCGTTGGTGAACCTGGCGAGGTTCCTGTTCCTGGGGGTCGGCGAGATCGCCCCGACCACGCGCGAGGTGCTGCGCCGGGCCGAGCCGGACACCACCCGGCGCCCGTACGTCCACACGGCCTGACGGGCGACCCCGGGGTGTCGTGCGCCGCCCTCGGCCGACCCGGTCGCTACGGTGACCGCACCGCTACGGAGGAGACGCACCGATGAGCCAGGAACCGTCCGTCACCGATCTGCTGGGCGAGATGCGCAAGGAGCTCGGCGAGGTGCGCAAGGAGCTGCGCACCGCCCGCACGATCCCCTCGACCGGGCTCCGGCTGCGCCACCGCGCGGTCGAGGAGGGGGTCGACCACATCCTCGCCGACGCGCGCTTCGAGGGCATGCAGGTCGACCTGCACAACCCGGTCACCATCGCGACCGCGCTCCAGCAGGTGACGCTGGAGGGCATGGTGGCGGAGTTCGGCGTCTACAAGGGCACCTCGCTGACCCAGATCGCCAAGTTCTTCGGTGAGCGCACCGTGCACGGCTTCGACAGCTTCGTCGGGCTGCCGGAGTCGTGGGGCGCCAAGGCCAGTGGCGCGTTCGACGTCGGCGGCCAACCCCCGCAGCTCTCGGTCACCAACGTGGAGTTCCACGTCGGGTGGTTCGACGACACGGTGCCGGTGTTCGCCCGCGAGCACTCGGGCCCCTTCGCCCTCGCGCACCTGGACGCCGATCTCTACAGCTCCACGAAGACCGTCTTCGACCACCTCGGCGACTGGTTCGTGCCCGGCACCGTGGTCGTGTTCGACGAGTACTTCGGCTACCACGGCTGGCAGCTGCACGAGCACCGGGCGTTCGAGGAGTTCCTGGCGCGGACCGGGCTGTCCTTCTCCGCCATCAGCCTGGGGCACATGAACCTGGCGGTCCGGCTCACCGACGGCTGAGCCCGGAGCTCGGGGCCGCGGTACCGAACGCCGCCCTGCTCGGCGGAGCGGCGTTCGGCCTGGGCGGCGGAGGTGGCGAGATTTGAACTCGCGATGGGCTTTAAGACCCAAACCCGCTTAGCAGGCGGGCGCCATAGACCGGACTAGGCGACACCTCCAACGTGCTGCCGGGACCGGGGTCTCGACGTGACGCCCGGTCACCCTACCCAGCGCGGTGCGGCCGAGGCAAAGCCGAACCTCCCGGACGGCACCCGGTGTGACACAGTCGGCTCGTGGCCACCCTGCACCAGGCCCGGCAGATCGCCCTGGCGCTGCCGGGCACCAGCGAGAAGGTGTCGTGGGGCTCGCTCCACTGGCGCGTCCGCGACAAGGGGTTCGCCTGGGAACGACCGCTGCGCAAGGGCGACCTCGCGGCCCTCGGCGACGCCGCCCCGACCGGGGAGATCCTCGGCGTGCGGGTCGCGGACCTCGGCGAGAAGGACGCGCTGGTCGCCGCCGAGCCGGACGTGTTCTTCACCGTCCCGCACCTGGACGGCTATCCCGCGGTCCTCGTCCGGCTGGCCGCCATCGACGTGGACGAGCTGACCGAGGTGATCACGGACGCCTGGCTCGACCGGGCTCCGAAGACCCTGCGCGACGCGTTCCTGGCCGGGCGTCCGGGTGGTGGCCTCCCGGTGAACGGCGCGTGAAATGGCCTCCTGACCTGCTGCGACGTACTCTGAAGCGAATCTGAACGCATCCGGCGGGTCGACGCCGAGCCCAGAAGGACGTGTGCATGCCGGAGGAGCAGCCTCCCGTCGAGCCCCAGCGGGGGTCGGACTGGACCTGGTCGCGTCCTGAGGACGGCGCCCAACCCGCCACCGAGCCGTCGCCCGAGCCCGTCGCAGCGGACGCCGCGACGCCGCCGGCCGCCGCTCGGCACGCGCTCCCGCCCAACGAGGACTTCCGACGCACCGTCGGCTTCACCGTGCTGGGTGCCGTCTTCCCGGGTGCCGGCCTCCTCGCGGCCGGGCGCCGCGCCGTCGGCTCGGTCGTCCTCGCCGTGTTCGTCCTGACCCTCGTGGCCATCGGGATCGCCGCCCTGGTCGACCGGGACGCGCTGGTCTCGATCGGTGTGAACCCCACGATGCTCCGCCGGCTGACCGTCGTGCTGGTCGTGGTGGCGGCGCTGTGGGTCGTCGTCGTGGCCGCGACCCACCTCGCGCTGCGGCACCGTCCGACGCGACCCCAGCGCATCATCGGCGGCGTGCTCGTCGGCGTCCTGGCCTTCGCGGTGGCCGCACCGCTGGCCGTCGCGGCGCGGACCGCGTACGTCTCCGCTGGTCTCGTCGGGACCATGTTCCAGAGCTCGGCGAACAGCAACAGCGCGACCCGGCCGACGTTCGCCCCGACGCACGCGGGCGACAAGGAGCAGTCGTCGGACCCCTGGGCCGACAAGGCGCGGCTCAACATCCTGCTGCTCGGCGGCGACGCCGGCAAGGGCCGGGTCGGCACCCGCACCGACACGGTGATCCTGGCCAGCATCGACACCAAGACCGGCGACACGACCCTGTTCAGCCTGCCGCGCAACACCGCGCGGATGCCGTTCCCGTCGGACTCCCCGCTGAAGCGCTACTACCCCAACGGCTTCACCGACGGCGACCCGGAGAACGCGGAATTCTTCCTCAACGCGATGTACCGCGACGTGCCGGTCCGCGTCCCCGACGACGTCCTCGGCAAGACCGACAACCTCGGTGCCGACGTCATGAAGCTCAGCGTCGGGCAGGCGCTCGGGCTCAAGGTCGACTACTACGCCCTGATCAACCTCCAGGGGTTCTCCAAGATGGTCGACGCCCTCGGCGGAGTCCGGCTCAACGTCAACACCTACATCCCGATCGGCGGGAACACCGACCTGCACATCCCGCCGAAGGAGTACCTGCACCCGGGGCCGGACCAGAAGCTCGACGGCCGCAGCACCCTCTGGTACGCCCGCGGCCGCTACGGTTCCGACGACTTCGCCCGGATGGACCGCCAGCGTTGCGTGATCAACGCGATGATCAAGCAGGCCAACCCGACGAACGTGCTGACGCGCTACGAGGACATCGCGAACGCCAGCAAGTCGATCGTCTACACCGACATCCCGCAGGAGGTCCTGCCGGCGATGGTCGACCTCAGCCTGCGGGTCAAGAAGGGCAACGTCCGCAGCGTCGTCTTCAAGAACGGCGTGAGCGGGTTCCTGTCGGCCGACCCGGACTTCTCGGAGATGCGCTCGCGGGTCAAGAAGGCGATCGGGGAGACCAAGAGCGACAGCACCCCGACCAAGAGCACGGGCAGCGGGGGCGGCGCCAAGGCGCCGACGAGCGAGGACGTGGACAGCACCTGCAAGTACGACCCGAAGGTCGCGGCCACCGCCAAGCCCTACACCGGCTGACTAGCGTGGCGGGATGAACCGTCATGACGTCACCGAGCTGATCATCGCGTCGAGGCTCAGCAAGGGCCTGACCTGGGCCGCGATCGCCGAGCGGATCGGCCGGCCCAAGGTCTGGACCACCGCGGCCCTGCTGGGGCAGCACCCGTTCGCCCCGGAGGACGCGGCGGCGGTGGCTGAGCTCCTGGAGCTGCCGGTCGAGGCGGTGCCCGTCCTGTCCGCGGTCCCCTACCGTGGCGGGCTGCCCACCGCGGTCCCGACCGACCCGACCATCTACCGCTTCTACGAGGCGCTGCAGGTCTACGGCCCGGCGCTCAAGGAGCTGATCCACGAGGAGTTCGGCGACGGGATCATGAGCGCGATCAACTTCCGGCTCGACGTCGGTCACACCGAGCACGACGGCGCCGAGCACGTCGTGGTGACCTTCGACGGGAAGTTCCTCCCCTACGCGTGGCCGACGGACTGAACGTCCGCCCCGCCCCGGTCGAGGCGCCCGGACGGACCCGACGTCGTCAGAAGGACGAGTAGCCGCGGTCCGCGTCCAGGCGCTGCTGCACCTCGGCCATCAGCGCGAGGAACGTCGGGTTCGCGCGCATGCGGGGGTTGAGGACGCTCACGCTCGCCTGGCCCTCCGCCCTCCCCTCGTTCTCCTTGCGGGTCAGCACGAGCCGGTGACCGACGACGCGGACCTCGCCGACCTCGGACCAGCGCAGCTCGTGGCGGTCCCCGGCGTGCTCGACCGTGATGGCGTCGGGGGTCGACGAGACGACGCTGCGGATCCGTCGGGTGAGGACCAGCGCCGTGAGCGCCAGCCCCACGCCGAGCACCGCGAGGACGACGGCCAGCACCAGGAGCCCGACGCTCCAGCCGTACGCGCTGGTCAGCACGAGCAGACCCACGCCGATGACGACGAGGACGGCCGAGATGGCCAGGGCGCGTACGGGTGGTGGCGCGGCGAGGACGAAACGTGCCTCCCGCGCAGGCTGCGGCGCGCTCACGAGCTGATCGACGCCTCGTCCGACCATCCGCTGCAGATCACCGCTGAACCCTAGCCGGGCCGCCCCTGCTCCCCACGCCGACCTTGCCCGCGTCGCGGTGCCGACCGTCCCGGAGCCCCTCGGAACCCGAAAGGGCGGACCGGACGTGGTCAGAGGCGTACGGCGCGGGTGCGGTCGCGGAGGCGGGTGAGGGTGGCGTCGTCGAACAGGGCGCCGCCAGGCGTGGCGGCGTTCGCCGCGCCGACGGCGGCCGCGGTCACGAGGGCGTCGGGCAGGGGTGCGCCGGTGGCCAGGTCGGCGACGAGCCCGGCCAGGAAGCAGTCGCCGCTGCCGACCGGGTACGCGCCCGGCACGGCGTCGGTCGTGACCCGCCAGGCGCCCTGTCCGTCCCACCCGACCGCTCCGGCCGCCCCGTCGGTGAGGACCAGCACGTCCGCCCCGGCGGCGCGCACCGAGGCGCCCAGCGCGACGAGGTCCGTGGCGTCGCCCGCCGCGGCAGCACCGACCAGCTCGGCCGCCTCGGAACGGTTGATCTTGAGCACGTCGGGCGCGGCCACCTCGAGCAGCAGCGGGAGCACCGGTCCGTGCGTGTCGACCGCGAGCCGGACGCCCCGTTCCCGTACGCCGGCCAGCACGGCGACGAACCGGTCCAGGTCGGTCCCCTGCGGCACGCTGCCCGAGAGCACCAGCCAGTCCCCCGCCGAGACGTCCGCGAGGGTCGCGTCGAGCTGGTCGAGCTCGGTCCCGTCGGCGGGCGGGGCGTGCTCGTAGAACTCCGTGAGCGTGCCCGCGGTCTCGTCCGCCGCGGACACGCACATCCGCGTCGGCGCCGTGGTGGTCAGGCGTACGAGGTCGACCCCGGTGGGCTCCAGCAGGTCCGCCACGAGGTCGCCGAGCGGGCCGGCCAGCGGGGCGATCGCGCTCACCGGCCGCCCGAGCCGGGCGAGGGCGCGCGCGACGTTCAGCGACTTGCCGCCCGCGAGGCGCACGACGGAACGTGGCCGGTGGATCGACCCCGGGGTCACCGCGTCGAGGACGTAGACCACGTCGAGGGACGGGCTGAGCCCGAGCGTGCGGATCATCGCGGCACCAGGAAGACGTCGGCCAGAGCCCGGCGCCGGACCTCGGGCTGGCTCTCGACCCCGACCTGCGTACGGACGTCCGGGCCGGACGCGCCGACCCCCTCGACCACCGTTCCTGTCATGGCAGCATCATGGGGGCGCGCCGAGCGAAAACCCACCATCGCGCTGCGGTTCCTCGGAGAGGGATGAGCCGATGACGTCGGGCGGTCCCGAGCCACGCACGCGGTCCGCGTCGACCTACCGGGCCCGGCGGCTGACCGCCCTCCTCGCCGACTCGCGGCTGCTGCGAGGTCGTCGTGGCCCGGTCGCGCGGAGGAGGTCGGCCCTCGTGGCCGTGGCGGTGACCCTGCTGCTGGTGTCGTGCTCGACGCCGCCGTCGGGCCCGACGTCACCCGCTCACCGCCTGCCGCCCTTTCCGGCGAACGGGCGCGTCGACTACCAGCTCGGCGGCCCGTACGAGCCGGACGCCTCCGTCGAGGTCGTCGACCGTGACCGCCGCGAGCGGCCCGCGGCCGGGCGCTACAACATCTGCTACGTCAACGCGTTCCAGACCCAGCCGGAGGACGCCGGCTTCTGGGCCGGTCAGCACCCCGACCTCCTGGTCCGTCACGACGGCCGCCCGGTGAGCGACCCGGACTGGCCCGGCGAGCACCTCCTCGACACCTCGACCGCGGCGAAGCGGGCGGCGCTGCTGACGGTGGTCGGGCCGTGGGTCGACGGGTGCGCGGCGAGCGGGTTCGACGCCGTCGAGCCCGACAACCTCGACTCCTGGACCCGCTCCCGCGGCGTCCTGACCCGGCCGGACAACCTCGCCTTCGCCCAGCTCCTCGCGGTTCGTGCCCACGTCCGCGGCCTGCTCATCGGGCAGAAGAACACGAGCGAGCTCGGCTCCGCCGGGCGCACCGACGTCGGCTTCGACTTCGCGGTCGCCGAGGAGTGCCAGCTCTACGACGAGTGCGCGGCCTACACCGACGTGTACGGCGAGCGGGTCGTCGAGATCGAGTACACCGACAACCCGCGCTCGGCGTACGAACGCGCCTGTCGGGCGCGGGGTGGGCGGATCTCCGTCGTCCTGCGCGACCGCGACGTGGTGCCGCGCGGCCGTCCGGGCTACGTCTACGACGCCTGCTGACCGGACCTGCTGCGACAGCGGTGATAGACCAGGGTGGTCATACGGTCGTCCTGCGCCGGCACCCCGCCGACGCCGTGGGCGCCGCGACGGAAGGATCACTCATGGGTCTCGGCGACATCGTGAACAAGGCGAAGGATCTGGCGGCGGACCACCCCGACCAGGTCGACCAGGGCATCGACAAGGCGGGCGACGCGGTCGACGCGCGCACCGGCGGCACGCACGCGAGCCAGGTGGACAAGGCCCAGGAGGCCGTCAAGGACCGCCTCGGCGGCGCCGACCAGCAGCCCCCGGCCTGACCTCAGGCTCCCGCACGACAACGGGGAGGATCCGACCGCGTGTACGCGGTCGGATCCTCCCCGTTGCTCGTCAGGCGGCTTCGACCGTCGTGCGGCTGGGCGGCGGAGGTGGGATTCGAACCCACGGAACGGTCTCCCGCTCGGACGCTTTCAAGGCGTCTGCACTAGTCCACTATGCGACCCCGCCCGGGGGACGAGCCTAGTGGCAGGCTGAACGCGTGCGTGCAGTCGTGGTGAGCGAACCCGGTGGTCCCGACGTCCTCCGGGTCGAGGACGTCCCCGCCCCTGAGCCCGGGCCGGGCGAGGTGCTGGTCGACGTCGTGGCGTCCGGGGTGAACCGGGCCGACCTCATGCAGCGCGAGGGCCACTACCCGCCGCCGCCCGGCGCGAGCGAGACCCTCGGGCTCGAGGTCTCCGGGCACGTGGCCGCGCTCGGCCCGGACGTCGACGGGCTCGAGGTCGGGCAGCCGTGCGTGGCGCTCCTGGCCGGCGGGGGCTACGCCGAGCAGGTCGTCGTGCCGGCGGGCCAGGTCGTCCCGCCGCCGCCGGGCTACGACCTGGTCGACGCGGCCGGCGTGCTCGAGGTCGCCGCGACGGTCTGGTCGACGCTGGCGTACGCGCACCTCGCCGCGGGCGAGACGTTCCTGGTGCACGGCGGCGCCGGTGGCATCGGGTCGTTCGCGATCCAGTACGCCAAGGCGCTCGGCGCGACGGTCGTCGCCACCGCCGGCAGCGAGCCCAAGCTCCAGCACTGCCGCGACCTGCGGGCCGACCACGCGTTCTCCTACCGCGACGACTGGGCCACCCAGGTGCGGGAGGTGACCGGGGGTCGCGGCGTCGACGTGATCCTCGACAACATGGGCGCGAAGTACCTGGAGGCGCACGTCGGGCTGCTGGCCCCCGACGGGCGGCTCGTCGTCATCGGGTTCCAGGGGGGCCGCACGACCACGATCGACCTCGGCACGCTGCTCGCCAAGCGCGGCACCGTCGCCGCGATCTCCCTGCGAGGTCGCCCGCTCGACCAGAAGGCCGACATCTGCCGCCACGTCGCCGCCGAGGTCTGGCCGCTGCTCGCCGACGGGACGATCGAGCCCACGCCGCTGACCACGTACGCGCTGGCCGACGTCGCCGACGCCCACCGCGCGCTCGAGTCCGGCGACAACGTCGGCAAGATCGTCCTGCGGGTCGCGCCGACCGGCTAGGGCCGGCCGAGCTCGTAGAGCACGACGGCGACCTCCTCCTGCGGGGTGCCGCCGAGGTCGACCGTGATCACCTGCTCGTCGGGGCCCGGTGGCTCGAGGGTGTCGAGCTGGGAGTCGAGCAGGCTGAGCGGCATGAAGTGGTGCTCGCGGGCGGCCATCCGGCGCCGGATGGCGTCTCGGGTGCCGGCCAGGTAGACGAACACGACGTTCGGGCGACGCAGCCGGTCGCGGTAGGAGCGCTTGAGCGCCGAGCAGGTGACGATGCCGGGCTCGTTGTGGCGGCCCTGGTCGTCGATCCACCCGCCGATCCGGTCGAGCCACGGCCAGCGGTCGTCGTCGGTGAGCGGGATGCCCTGCTCCATCTTGTCGACGTTCGCCTCGGGGTGCAGGTCGTCGCCCTCCTGCAGGGGCCAGCCGAGGTGACCGGCCAGCAGGCCCGCGACGGTGGACTTCCCGGTGCCGGAGACCCCCATGACCACCAGCACGGTGGGCGGGGACGTGGCGTAGCCGACCATCAGACGACCAGGCTGAGCAGCAGGACGCCGACGAGACCGAGGACCGAGAGCAGGCACTCCATGACGCTCCAGGTCTTGAAGGTCTGACCCACCGTCGTGCCGAGGTACTGCTTCACCAGCCAGAAACCGGCGTCGTTCACGTGGGAGAGGAAGAGCGAGCCCGACCCGACCGCGAGCACCATCAGGGCGACGTGGGTCGTCGGGAGCGTCGCCGCGATGGGCGCCAGCAGACCGGCGGCGGTCACGGTGGCGACGGTCGCGGAGCCGGTCGCGACCCGGACCAGGGCGGCCACGACCCAGGCCAGCAGCAGCACCGGCAGCCCGCTGCCCACCACCGCCTCGGTGATCACGTTGCCGATCCCGCTGTCGATGAGCACCTGCTTGAAGCCGCCCCCCGCGCCGACGATCAGCAGGATCCCGGCGATCGGCGGCAGCGCGGCCTCGAGGGTGTGGGCCAGGTCGTTCTTGGTCATCTTCGCGCTGCCGCCGAGCAGGAAGACCCCGGCGATCACGGCCAGCAGCAGGGCGACCGGCGGGTTGCCGAGGAAGTCCAGCAGCTGCTTGCCCAGGCCCTTGGAGCTGGGCGCGATGACGTCGGCCAGCGCCTTGGCCAGCATCAGCACGACGGGCAGCAGGATCGCGGTCAGCGCGACCGGGAAGCTCGGGCGCGGCCCCGGCTCCGACTCCGTCTCGTGCTCCTGGCCGGCGGGCCCCCCGCCGGACCCGTAGAGCTCGGGGACGGCGACAGGAGCCCAGCGCGCGGCGAACCCGCTGAACAGCGGACCGGAGATGATCACGAGCGGCACGGCCAGCAGGACGCCGAAGCCGAGGGTGATGCCGAGGTTGGCGCCCAGCGCGGTGACCGCGGTCAGCGGGCCGGGGTGCGGGGGCACGAGGCCGTGCATCGCCGACAGGCCGGCGAGCGTGGGGATCGCGATCCTCATCAGCGGCAGCCCGGACCGCCGGGCCACGAGGATGACGACCGGGATCAGCAGCACCAGTCCGATCTCGAAGAACATGGGCAGCCCGATGATCGCGCCGACGAGCGCCATCGTCCAGGGCAGCGTCCTCGGGCTGGACCGGCCGACGAGGGTGTCGACGATCTGGTCCGCCCCGCCGGAGTCGGCGAGCAGCTTGCCGAAGATCGCCCCGAGCCCGATCAGCACACCGACGCTGCCCATCGTGCTGCCGAAGCCGTTGGTGTAGCTCGTCACGGCCTTCGTCGGGTCGAGCCCGCTGGCCAGGCCGACGGCGATGCTGCCGATGGTCAGCGCGACGAACGGGTTGACCTTGAGCCAGGTGATCAACGCGATGATCACGGCGAAGCCGGCGATCGCGGAGGTGATCAGCCGGCCGTCGCTCACCGCCAGCGGCAGCACCGCGTACGTGGTCAGCATGGGGTCCCCTCCCGAAGGGTCGTACGGCTCCTGACGCGGCGGCGTCGCCAGACACCCTCCCACCGAGGGCTGCGGTCGGTCAGCCCGGTACCGACGAGTCGCGCAGGACGAGCTCGCAGGGCTGCGCCACCACGCCCGAGCCGAGCTCGCCGCCGTCGATGGCGGTCAGCAGCCGGCTCGCCGAGAGCTGGCCGAGCCGCACCAGCTCGGGGTCGACCGTGGTGAGCGGCGGGCGGGCCGCCGAGACCATCACGTCCCAGTTGTCGAAGCCCACCACCGACACCGAGTCCGGCACCTGCACGCCCGCCTCGCGGAGGCCGTCGGTCAGCCCGCGGGCGATCTGGTCGCTGCCGCAGAAGACCCCGTCGACGCGTTCCGCCGGTGGACGCCGCATCAGCAAGCCGGCCGCCGTCCGCCCCCACGCCTCGCTCCAGTGGCCGAGCAGCACGTCACCGCCGTCCCCGTGCACGCCGGCGGCAGCGGCGGCCGCCTCGAAGCCCTGCTGGCGCAGCACGGTCGACAGGTGGTGCCCGGGACCGCTCACGTACGCGAGCCGGGTCCGCCCGACAGCCACGAGGTGCTCGACCGCGAGCCGGGCACCCTGCTCGTCGTCGTTGGTCACCGTCAGGTCGTCCGGGTCGTCGGAGCGGGAGAGCGCGTAGACGACCGGGATGGGCAGCTGCCCCACCGACCGCCGGACGTCGGGGCGGCGTCCGGTGACCACGATGCCGTCGACCCGGCGGTTGAGCAGCTCGGAGATGTAGTGGCGCTCGCGCAGCGGGTCGCCGCGGCCGTCGCAGAGCAGGGTCGAGACCTGCCCGGCGCCGAGGCTGTCCTCGATGCCCTCCATCAGGGGCAGCGTGAAGCGCCCGAAGCTGTCGCTGGTGAGCATGCCCACGGTGTAGGTGCGCCCCTCGGCGAGGCTGCGGGCCACCTGGTTGGGACGGAAACGCAGCTTCTCGGCCGCGTCCTGGACGCGCTTCCGGGTCTCCTCGCGGAGCTGCCCCTGCCCGTTGAGCGCCTTGGAGACGGTGCCGGGCGAGACGCCCGCCAGCTGGGCCACGTCGCGGAGGGTCACCGCCGCGACGTTCCGCGAGCTCGCCACCGGTCCTCCGTCCGCCGCCGGCGACTCGCCGGGAGAAACAATGCCTACCACAGCCTTGACCACCGCGCACCGAACGGCTAGCGTCCGCGGAAACCGCTTTCCGTCTTTTCCGACCGACTCGGACAGCGAACCGCGACGACGACGACGCCCAGGAGACCCGATGACCTTCACCGCCCGAGCCCGACGGCTGGCTGCCACGCTCGCCGCCGTCACCCTGCTGGCCACCGCCTGCGGAGGCGGCGGCGACAGCGGGGGCGGCGACTCCGGAGGCGGGGCCGCCAGCAGCGGCCCGGCGAGCGGCGAGATCACCATCTGGGCGCGCGACTCCCAGCAGGGGTTCATGAGCCAGCTCGTCGACCTCTTCAACTCCAGCCACCAGGTCAAGGCCAAGGTCACGATCATCCCCAACGCGAGCTTCGTGCAGAAGCTCGGCACGGCCGCCGCCGCGGGCTCCGGTCCCGACGTCTCCTCGATCGACCTGGTCTACGCGCCCTACTTCGCCTCGGCGGGCGCGCTCGAGGACATCAGCGACCTCGCCGCGTCCCTGCCCTACAAGGACTCGCTCAGCCCCTCGCACCAGCGCCTGAGCACGTACGAGGACCGCACCTACGCCCTGCCCTTCACCGCGGAGGCCTCGGCGGTCTACTACAACAAGGACCTCTTCAAGAAGGCCGGGATCGCCAACCCGCCGACCACGTACGCCGAGATGCGCGACGACGCCAAGAAGATCCGCGCGCTCGGCGACGGCTACTACGGCTTCACCTTCGCCGGCGCGTGCGGCGGCTGCAACGTCTTCGAGTTCGCCCCGCACGTCTGGGCGAGCCAGGGCGACATCCTCAGCGAGGACGGCAAGCAGGCCCAGCTCGACTCACCGGCCGTGACGGACGCGCTCGGGCTCTACCGGGGGATGTGGGAGGACGGCTCGGTCTCCAGCGCGTCCAAGAACGACGGCGGCACGCAGCAGATCCCGCTCTTCACCTCCGGCAAGGTCGGCATGATCACCCTCGGGGCGTTCGCGATCCCGTCGATCGAGAAGGCGAAGATCAACTTCGGCGTGACGCCCATCCCGGGCAAGGACGGCGGGACCGCCTCCTTCGCCGGCGGCGACGTCATCTCGGTGATCAACGGCACCAAGAACGAGGCCGGGGCGCAGGAGTTCGTGAAGTGGGCCACCGACACCGAGGCGCAGACCTTCCTGGCCAAGAACGGCAGCGTCCCCGTCCGCACCGACCTGGTGCCCAGCATCTACGCCAGCCAGGGCGAGCCGTACAAGGTGTTCGGTGACCTGATGGCGACGGGCAAGACGCCCTACAGCACGGTCGAGAACGCGGTCTTCAACGACAACAACGGCCCGTGGGCCAAGCTGATCAACGACGCCGTCTTCGGCCCGGACGTGGCCTCGGCGCAGGCGGCCGCGCAGAAGTCGGCCCAGTCCCTCATCGACGCGGGCTAGACGGGCACCCGTCGTGACCTCGATCATCGAGGAGGCCCCCGGGTACCGCGGTGCCCCGCGCACCTCGGGCGCGCCGCCGGTCGTGGCGCGCCGAGGGATGCGGGCCAGCCGTCGGCGCGCCCTGGTCGGCCTGGTCATGGCGAGCCCGGCGATCGTCCTGATCGTCGCGTTCTTCCTGGTGCCGCTGGTGATGACCTTCTGGATCTCGCTGCACAACTGGCCCCTGCTCGGCAAGCACCGCTTCATCGGGCTGGACAACTACGTGCGGGCGGTGGCCGACCCGGGCTTCCGGACGGCGATGAAGTTCACCCTGGTCTACACCGTGGCGATCACGCCGGTGCTGTTCCTGATCGGGCTGGGCATGGCGCTGCTCGTCCGCCGCAAGGTCCGGGCGGCCCGGGTCTTCCAGTCGATCTACTTCATGCCGGTCTGCATCGGTCTGGCGTCGGGGTCCTTCCTCTGGCTCTACCTCGGCCAGGCGCAGATCGGCCCGCTGTTCGACCTGCTGCGCCGGGTCGGGATCGTGCCTGCCGACGGCAACATCTTCGCCGGCACCTGGGGCGCGCTGCTCATGGTCATCGGGATGGTCACCTGGAAGGTCGTCGGGCTGCAGATGCTGCTGCTCCTGTCCGGCCTGCAGTCCATCCCCGACGAGGTCACCGAGGCGGCCCGCATCGACGGGGCGAGCCGCTGGCAGGGGTTCCGGCACATCACCCTGCCGCTGCTGCGGCCGACGCTGGCGCTGGTGCTGGTCTTCTCGGTCGCGGGCTCGCTGCTGGCCTTCGACCAGTTCTTCATCATGACCAACGGCGGTCCCGCGAACTCGACCATCACGGCCGTCTACTCGATCTACCGCACCTCGTTCATCTCGTTCAAGCTCGGCTACGGCGCCGCGCTGTCCGTCTTCTTGATGGTCGTCCTCGCCGTGGTCAGCGCCGTGCAGATGCTGCTGCTGAGGAACACCGACCATGGCTGACACCGCGACGGCGACGAACGCCGGTACGGCTCCTCGTGCCTCGACGCGCGCGCGGGACCAGGAACGTCCCCGGCGGGGCTTCCTGCGCGAGGTGCGCGCGTCGATGCCCGCCCTCGCGTGGTGGGTGGTGTGCCTCTGCCTGGCGGTCGCCTTCCTCTACCCGCTCTACGTGATGCTCACGATGGCGCTGAAGGGCCCGGTGGAGCAGGGGCAGATCCCCCCGACGGCCTTCCCGCACGCGCCGACGCTGGGCAACTTCACCCGCCTCACGAGCGTGCAGGGCCTGAACGTCTTCGGCAACCTGCTGAACAGCGTGCTCGTCACGCTGGCCGCCACCGTGCTCACGGTGATCGTGGCGACGCTCGCCGGCTACGCCCTGGCCCGGGCCCGGTTCCCCGGCAGCAACATCGTCTTCTTCGCCATCCTGGCGACGTTCATGATCCCGTTCCAGGCGATCATCACCCCGCTGTTCATGGTGCTGAAGACGCTCGGGCTGAACAACTCCCTGGTCGGCCTGACGATCGTCTACGTGACGTTCAACCTGCCGTTCGGGCTGTTCATCATGCGCAACTCGTTCGCCGCGGTGCCCGGGACGCTCGAGGAGGCGGCGCTGGTCGACGGCTGCGGCATCCTCACCGCGCTGCGCCACATCATGCTGCCCATCGTCATGCCCGGGGTGATCACGACGGCCCTGCTGACCTTCTTCGCCAGCTGGAACGAGTTCTTCGCCGCGCTGATCCTGCTGACCGACCAGGACAAGTTCACGCTGCCGGTGACCCTGACCCTGGTGACGTCCGGCCAGTTCGGCACCGTCAACTGGGGCGCCCTGGAGGCCGGGGTCGCCCTGACGATCATCCCCTGCATCGTGATCTACGTGCTCCTGCAGCGCTACTACGTCAGCGGGATGCTCAACGGCGCCCTGAAGTGATTCACCCCCGCACGACCACCCCGCACGACCACCTCGGCCCACCCATGTCCAGACCCGACCCGCACGTTCCTGGAGGAACCACGATGACCGACCTCGACACCGCTCCCGCGGTCGTCCGTGCCCACGACCAGCAGGCCGGCCCCGTCCGCCTGACCAGCTCCAGCCGGACCGTGCTCGTCCCCGCCCTGCGCGGGTCCGTGACCGGCGGCCTGTGGGCCGAGCGGCGTCAGGTCAACCGCGACGTGAGCATCCCGGAGGGCTGGGACCGCCTGCACGAGGCGGGCAACTTCGCCAACCTCGAGCTGGCCGCCGGCCTCACCGAGGGCACGTACGCCAACAGCCTGCCGTTCCTCGACAGCGACCTCTACAAGTGGCTCGAGGCGGTCGGCTGGGTGCTGGCCGACCCCGACCTCGCGGCGGACGCGGGCGCCCGGCTGGGCGAGCTCCTCGCCACGTCGGCCAAGCTGCTGGAGGCGGCGCAGGAGTCCGACGGCTACCTCGACTCCTACTTCCAGGTGCTCTTCCCCGGCGAGCACTTCGTCCAGCTCACCTGGGGCCACGAGCTCTACTGCGCGGGTCACCTGATCCAGGCGGCCGTCGCGCTGCACCGGGCCGGCGGTGACGACCGGGTCCTCGGTGTCGCCCGGCGGGTGGCCGACCTGGTCGTGCGCTCGTTCGGCACGGAGCCCGGGCAGGTCGACATGATCGACGGCCACCCGGAGGTCGAGTCCGCGCTGGTCGAGCTCTACCGCGAGACCGGCGAGCGGGCCTACCTGGACGCGGCCCGCTACTTCGTGGACCGGCGCGGGCACGGCCTGCTGGGCCCGGACCGCTTCGGGGCGCACTACTTCCAGGACCACCTGCCCGTGCGCGACGCGCCCTCGGTGGAGGGTCACTCGGTCCGTCAGCTCTACCTGCTGGCCGGAGTCGCCGACCTCTACACCGAGGACGGCGACGAGTCGCTGCGCGAGGCGGCCGAGCGGCTCTGGCACGAGATGGTCGCGACCAAGACCTACCTGACCGGCGGCATCGGCACCCACCACACCGACGAGGCGTTCGGGGACCCGTACGAGCTGACCAACGAGCGCAGCTACTGCGAGACCTGCGCCGCGATCGCGTCGGTGATGTTCTCCTGGCGGATGCTCATGATCACCGGGCAGGCCCGCTACGCCGACCTGATGGAGCGCACCCTCTACAACGGGTTCCTCGCCGGGCTGTCGCTCGACGGCCAGCGCTACATCTACGCCAACCCCCTGCAGGTCCGCGACGGACACCTCTCCGGCGGGAACGACCGCGACTACGCCCGCAAGCCCTGGTTCAAGTGCGCCTGCTGCCCGCCGAACGTCATGCGCACGCTCGCGTCGTTGGAGCACTACGTGGTCCTCGGGGGTCCGACCGGGCTGACCGTGCACCAGTTCGTGACCGGCACCTGGACGGCTGCCGCCGGGACCGGCGAGGCGACCGTCAGCGTGCAGACCGGCTACCCCTGGGACGGCCAGGTCCGCGTCCGGGTCGAGGCGTCGCCCGGCGAGTGGGGCCTGACCCTGCGGGTGCCGCACTGGGCGGGTTCGGCCCCGATCACCGTGAACGGGGAGACGGTCGAGGCCGCGCCCGTCGAGGGCTGGTTGACGGTCAGCCGGGAGTGGCGCGCGGGCGACGAGCTCGTGCTCGACCTGCCGCTGGACGCCCGCTTCACCCGCGCCGACAGCCGCGTCGACGCCGACCGCGCCAGCGTCGCCCTGGAACGTGGCCCGCTCGTCTACTGCTTCGAGGCGGTCGACAACCCCGGGCAGCGACTGGACGACGTCGTCCTCGACCCGGCGGGCGCGGTCGACGTGGCCGCGACCGACCAGGCCCTGCCCACCGACGTCGTCACGCTGGCGGCTCGCGGCCGCGTACGCCCCCGGCCCGCCGAGGACTGGTGGCCCTACGCCCAGGACGGCACGGGGCAGAACGGTACGGGGCAGGACGGTGCCGGCGAGGAGATCGCGCTCACCGCGGTCCCCTACTACGTCTGGGGCAACCGCGCCGAGGGCGCGATGCGCATCTGGACCCCCGCCGAGTAGCCCGCACCCGGCAACGGGGACGATCTGGCACCGCTCCGGTGCCAGATCGTCCCCGTTGTTGGTTCAGCTCGTCCAGGCCCGCCAGAGCCGGGCGTACTCGCCGTCGCGGGCGACCAGCTCGTCGTGGCTCCCCAGCTCGGCGATCCGGCCGTCGATGACCACGGCGATCCGGTCGGCGTCGTGGGCGGTGTGCAGGCGGTGGGCGATCGCGACCACGCTCCGGTCGGCCAGCAGCGCGCCCATCGAGCCCTCGAGGTGCCGGGCGGTCGTCGGGTCGATCAGCGACGTCGCCTCGTCCAGCACCAAGGTGTGCGGGTCGGCGACGACCAGGCGGGCCAGGGCGATCTGCTGGGCCTGCGCGGGCGTCGGCTCGAGCTGGCCGGAGCCGAGCCGGGTGTCGAGGCCGCGCGGCAGCCGTTCCACCCAGTCGAGCGCGTCGACGGTGCGCAGCGCCTCGACGACGACCTCGTCCGGGGCGTCCTCGCGGGCGAGCACGACGTTGTCGCGCAACGTGCCCGCGAACACGTGGTGCTCCTGCGTGACCAGCGCGACCTCGGTGCGCAGCACCGGCAGCGGCAGGTCGAGCAGCTCGACCCCGCCGACCGTCACCGAACCCGTCCGCGGCCCGTTGATCCCGGCGAGCAGCCGGCCGAGCGTCGACTTGCCCGACCCGCTCGGACCCACGATCGCCAGGCGTTCGCCCGGCTGCAGCTCCAGGTCGACACCGTGCAGCACGTCGCGGCCCGGGCGGTAGGCGAAGCGCAGGTCGGTCCCGACCAGCCGGTTGCCCTCGGGCAGGGCCTCGCCGGGCTCGCGGTCCTGCGGGACCTCGGCCACGCCGAGCAGCCGGGCGGTGGAGGCGATGCCCACCTGCAGCTGGTCGAGGTTGCGGATCAGCCGCTGGAGCGGCTCGCGCAGCGCCTGCACGTAGAGCGTCGCCGCGGTGAGCTGGCCCAGGGTGACCCAGCCGCGCGCGACCCCGTACGCCCCGAGCGCGAGCACGAGGACGAGCGGGGTGTCGAAGGCGACGCCGAGGGCGCCGAACAGCAGGTTCCGCAGGGTCATCGTGTAGCGCTCGGCCTGCGACGACTCGTCGATGTCGGCGTCGTTGACCCCGTTGCGCCGCGCCTGCAGCCCGAGCGCCTCGACCGTACGGGCGCCCTCCACCGTCTCGGTGAGCGAGGTGTTGATCAACGAGTACGTGCCGCCCTCGGTCACGTAGCCCTGGGCGGCGCGGCGCAGGTAGCGCCGGACCGACACGACCAGCACGGGGGCGCTCAGCACCAGCGGCACCGCGAGGAGCACGGAGTTCACGAGCATCGCGCCGACCGTCAGCAGCGTGGCCGCGAGCGCCACCGCCGCCTCGGGCAGCCCGTAGCGCACGCTCTGGCTCATCGTCGACACGTCGCGGGTGACGCGGGTGACGAGGTCGCCGGAGCTGGCCGACTCGACCCGCCCGAGCGGCAGGCCCAGCACCGTGTCGACGACGTACTCGCGGGCGGAGGCGAGCAGGTCCTGGCCGAACAGCACCGAGGTCCGCAGCGCGAGGAACGTGAGCACCGCCTGCACGACGACCACCGCGGCGACGGCGAGGGCGAGCGCGTCGACCTGGGCCAGCGTCGTGCCCGGCGACGACACGTCGTCCACGAGCCGGCCGACGAAGCGCGGCACGACCAGGCCGGCGAGCGCGGCGAGCCCGTGCAGGACGAGCAGCGCGACCACCGTCGGACGGCGGGTGCGGACGAGGCCCAGGGCGAAGCGCCCGACGACGCCACGGTCGGCCACCGGCAGGGCCCGGTCCGGGTGGAGCGAGCGCGCGTAGTAGTCCGAGGCGCGCTCGGCGCGCAGCAGGTGCCGGCCCCGGAGCAGGGCCAGCCGGCGCCACGGCGGGCCGGAACGTGGTGGTCGCAGCTCCACCGGGACGCGCTCGACGACGGGAGCGTCGCTCCAGGTCGCGGCCGAGGTGCTGAGGGGACGTTCCACGACGGTGCCGGTCATCGGGCGTCCACCCCGGCGTCGACCCCGGCAGGCTCCATCGACCGCGCGACCACCCCGCGGTAGGCCGGCGACGAGCGCAGCAGCTGCTCGTGCGTCCCCCGCTCGACGACCGTCCCGTCGACGAGCAGCGCCACCTCGTCGGCCTGGTGCAGCAGCAACGGGGACGCCGTGACCACCACGGTCGTGCGCCTCTGCCGGGCCCTGCGCAGCCGTACGCCGATCTCGGCCTCGGTGTGCGCGTCGACGGCGGAGGTGGGCTCGACGAGCACCAGGACGTCCGGGTCGAGGGCGAGCGCACGCGCCAGCACGAGACGCTGGCGCTGGCCGCCGGAGAGCCCGCGGCCCCGTTCCTCGACGACGCCCTGCCAGCCACCGGGCAGGGTCTCGTAGACGTCCTCCGCGACGGCGGCCCGGATGGCGGCCTCGGCCTCCGCCCGGGTCAGCCGGCCGTGCGGGTCGAGCACCGTCTGCAGCGTGCCCGCGAAGGTGGCGCTGCTCGCGTCGCTGACCAGCACCCGCTCGCGGACCGCGGCGATCGGCGCCTCGCCGAGGTCGACGCCCCCGAGGGTGACGCCGAGGCGGCCGTTGGCGTCCGCCTGGTCGCGGGCGTCGATCTCCAGACGCCGCTCGCGCTGGGCGGCCCGCGCCCGCCGTACGGCGCGACCGTGCAGGGCGGCGTCGACGTCGAGGCCCACCGCCCCCGTGCTCGTGGGCAGGTAGCGACCGAGCCGGTCGGCGAGGGCGGCCGAGTCCTCGGGCACCGCCGAGACGACGGCGGTCATCCGGCCGGGCGCCGCGGCGAAGCCGGACCGGGCGTCGGCCAGCACGCCGTCCGCGGGGAGCACGAGGTCCGGGTCCCCGGCCTCCCACGGCGGGTCCTCCGACAGCAGGGTGACGGCCTTGCGGGCCGACACCACGCTGCGGATCCACTTCTGCGCGAGGGTGAAGAAGGACTGGACGGGCCAGACCATGAAGACCGCGTAGCCGGCGAAGCTCACGAGCTCGCCCACGGTGAGGTCGCCCGCGATGACCGACCGGGTGCCGAGCCAGACCAGCAGCACCAGGAACAGCCCGGACAGCAGCACGCCCGCGGAGTCGACGGCCGCCTGCCAGAGACCCGCGGCGACCCCGGCCTGGCGGGTCCGGTCGGACTGCGCCGCGTAGTTGCGCCCGAACGTGCGCTCGCCGCCGATCCCGCGCAGGATCCGCAGCCCGGCCACGATGTCGGTCGCGAGCCCGGTCAGCTCGCTGGACCGGGTGCGCTCGATCTCCTCGCGCCGCTGCAGCGGACGGAGCAGCGGGACGACGAGCACGACGATCAGCGGGGCCGCGACCAGGACCAGCAGCCCGAGCGGGACCGACGTGCTCAGCACGAGTCCGGCGATCACGAGCGTGGCGATGAACGCGCCGACCGCCTCGGACACGATCTGGGTCAGCCCTCCGAACTCGTCGGTGTCGGAGGCGGAGACGCTGAGGACCTCGCCGGTCGGGCTGCGCCGGGAGAGCACCGAGCCCAGCTGGGTGGACTTGCGGGTCACCAGCTTCATCGGCCCGTACATCCCGATCAGCCAGGACCGCACGACGAGGGCGTGGTAAAGCACGCCCGCGCCGACGCCGAGCAGCACCAGGCCGAGCAGGACGAGCAGCAGCCGGACCGTGACGCCCGGGTCGCCGGCCCGGATGCCGGAGTCGATGACGCGGCCGATGACGTACGGGCCGACCGAGCCCGGCAGCCACTCGAGCACGCTGACGAGGCAGGACACGGCGATGACCTGCCACTGCTGGCCCAGCAGCCAGAGCAGGAAGCGCTTCGGCCCACGCAGGTCCGGGTGGGCGAACCGCTCGCGCCGACCAGCCCCCGCGCCGTCCTGACCGTCCCCGTCGGCTGCGCTGAAGGCGTGGACCAGCGGGGGGAAGTCATCCATGTCCGTCCCAGGCTAGTGAGCCCGGGACGGAGCGCGAAGCGAATTTCGCGGGACGCCTCGCGGGCGCCGGACTCAGAGCGCGGTGTACCCGCCGTCGATGACGATCGACTGCCCGACGACGTACGCGGACGCGTCACCGAGCAGGTAGACGGCGAGCGGCCCGAGCTCGTGCGGCTCCCCCATCCGCCCGGCCGGCGTGTGCGCCATCCACTCGGCGAACTGGTCCGGACGGTCCCGCGGCACCTCGAGGGTCTGCTCGGAGGCGAAGTAGCCGGGGGAGATCGAGTTGAGCCGGATGCCGAGCGGCAGCCACTCGACCGCGAGGCTCTTGGTCAGCTGGGCCACCCCGGCCTTCGACGCGTTGTACGCGGCCTGGTCCTGCGGCCGGTTGACCCGCAGCCCCGACATCGAGGCGATCGTCACGGCCGAGCCGGTCCGACCCGCGGCGATCAACGGCCGGGCGAAGGCCCGGCACACCAGGAACGTGCCGGTCAGGTTGATGTCGACGACCCGCCGGAACCGCTCGGGGCTGATGTCGAGCGCGCTCGTCACGTCGGCCACGCCGGCGGCGTTGACCAGGGCGTCGACGGGCCCGAACCGTTCCGCGACCTGCGCGAACGCCGCCTCGACCGACGCCTCGTCGGTCACGTCGGCCGTGACCCCGACGACCTCGGTGCCGGTGGTCGCCGCGAGCTGCTCGGCCGCGTCGCGCACCTCGTCGCGCACGTCGAGCAGCGCGACCCTGGCCCCGGCGCGGGCCACCGCCTCCGCCATCGCGAGGCCGAGCCCGCGCCCGCCCCCGGTCACCAACGCCGTACGTCCCACCAAGATCGAGTCCATTCACCCCATCCTGGTGGAAGTGACCGACGTGAGCGACAACCACGACCACGGCGGACCCCCGCACGGCTCGGTGTGCGTGGCCGGCGGCGGCCCCGCGGGCATGGTGCTGGGCCTGCTGCTGGCCCGCGCCGGGGTGCCCGTGACCGTGCTGGAGTCCCACGACGACTTCCTGCGCGACTTCCGCGGCGACACCATCCACCCGACGACGCTGGACCTGCTGCACGACCTCGGGCTCGGCGACCGGCTGGCCACGCTGCCGCACAGCAAGGTGTCGACCCTGGACGCCGTCCTGAACGGCGCCCGCTACGGGTCGATCGACTTCTCCCGGGTGGGACGTTCCGGGGAGCTGTGGTTCATGCCGCAGTGGGACTTGCTGAACCTGCTGGCCGACGCGGCGCGGGCCTACCACTCGTTCGACCTGCGGCTCGGCACGGCGGTGACCGGACTCGTCCGCGACGGCGAGCGGGTCACCGGGGTCGTCGCCGAGGGGCCGGACGGACGCCAGGAGATCCTGGCCGACCTCGTGGTGGCCGCCGACGGACGGCGGTCGCGGCTGCGCGAGGAGGCCGGGCTGTCCCTGACGCGGACCGGCGTGCCCGTGGACGTGCTGTGGTTCCGCCTGGACCGGGCGCCGGCCGACCCGGAGGACACGATCGTCTACGTCGGGCGCCGCGACGTCGTCGTCACCATCCCGCGCGAGGGCTACTTCCAGACTGCGCTGATGATCGGCAAGGGAACGTTCGCCGACATCCGCGCGGACGGCCTGGAACGGTTCCGGCGACGGGTGGTGGAGACGACCCCGTTCCTCGGACCGACGATGGACAGCCTGACCGACTTCGACGACGTCGCGCTGCTCGACGTGCAGATCGCGTACGCGAAGCGGTGGCACCGTCCGGGCCTGCTGCTGATCGGCGACGCGGCCCACCCGATGTCGCCCGCGTTCGCCGTGGGGATCGCGTACGCCGTCCAGGACGCGGTGGCCCTCGCCCGGGCCGTGGTGCGCGCGGGCGGCCCGGCCCACCTCGACGAGGCCGCGCTCCGCGCCGTGCAACGGCGCCGCCTGCTGCCGGCGCGGGCCATGCAGCAGATCCAGCGGGTCGTCCACAGCCTGATCCGGCAGCCCGGACTGCGGGCCGCGCTCCCGCCGGCGGGCGTGCTGAGCCGCTTCGTCGGGCTGCCGACCCGGTTCACCCGGCCCCTCCTGGGCCGGCTGGTGGGGTCGGGCTTCCGACCCGAGCGGCTCGACTTCTGACGCGAGCGCCGCACCGGGGGCTGTCGGAGCGGCTGCGTAGGGTTCGTGCCATGTCCAGCGACGCGAACGAGAGCCAGGAGCAGGGGCAGCCCGGAGGGGTCGCCGGAGCGACCGAGGACGGCCGGGTCTACGTGGTGACGCCGCAGGCGATGGCCGTCGAGGGGCCGCCGGCCCCCGCGGGCGACGAGGCGCCGGCCACCGCCAGCTCCATCACCGACCAGGTCTCCGAGCCGGCGAAGGTGATGCGGATCGCGACGATGATCCGCCAGCTCCTCGACGAGGTGAAGTCGGCCCCGCTCGACGAGGCCAGCCGGCAGCGGATGCGCTCGATCTACACGACGTCGGTCTCCGAGCTCAAGCAGGGCCTGGCGCCCGACCTGGTGACCGAGCTGGAGCAGCTGTCGCTGCCGTTCTCCTCCGACGCCACCCCGAGCGACGCGGAGCTGCGGATCGCCCAGGCGCAGCTGGTCGGCTGGCTGGAGGGGCTGTTCCACGGCATCCAGACGGCGCTGTTCGCCCAGCAGATGGCCGCGCGCGCCCAGCTCGAGCAGCTGCGCCGCGCCCTGCCGCCGGGCAGCGCGCCGCAGGGTCCGGTCGGACCTCAGCCGGGCGGCACCGGGGGCATGTACCTCTAGGGCTTCACCGCTCCCACCCGCACACCTCCGCTCCCACCCGCACACCTCCGAGCCACCCGCACAGGTTGCGGCCTCTGCGGATGGCTCGGAGCTGTGCGGGTGTCGTCGTCGCCGTACCTCCTGACGGCAGGGAACCGGGAACGCGCGGGCTGCGTCACATCCGGGCAAGCCGTCCACGACGACCTCCCGGAGCGTGCAGATGTCCACGTCGATCCTCAGCCGTACGTCCGTCCCGACCACGCGCGTACGCCACCGCGGTCCCGCGTGCGCGTCGGCGCCCGAGATCTTCCAGGACCCCCTCGTCGAGGACCCGCCGCGCGGCGGGCTCACGCGGGCCGACCGGGAGCGGCAGGCGCGGCTGGTCGCACGGGCCCGGGCGACGTGCGAGGAGTGCCCGCTCCGGGCCGCATGCCTCTACGACGCGGTGGTGCGGCACGACGTCGCCGGCTTCGTCGGCGGGACCACCGTGCGGCAGCGCCACGAGATCCGGCGTCGGCTCGGCATCGTCGTCGAGCCCGAGGACCTCGACACGCTCGCCGGGGTGGTCGGCGGAGCCCGCCAGATCGACCACGACGAGGTCATGCGGCTGCGCCGGGCCAACCCGGACGAGACGCTCGAACAGCTCGCGTCCCGGCTCGGGTGCTCGCTGTCGACCGTCAAGCGGCACCTGCGCCGCGAGCGGCACGAGCCGACGCCGAGGCGTACGGTCACCCGCCCCATGCCGACCCAGGTGCTGCAGGTGACGTCCGCAGTCGTCGCCGGGGTCGCGGCCCCCGAGCGGCAGGCGGCCTAGCCGTACCCGGGCCGAGCTAGGAGGTCGTGACGCCGAGCTGCACGGCCGCCCAGGAGAGCGCAGGGAGCTGCAGGCGGACGACGTCCCGGCGGTCGCCCGCCAGCGTCACGCCGGGCAGCGGGCGCATCCGGACCCGCTCGTCGCCGGCCGCGTTCACCGCGTTGCGGTCCTCGCCGTCGGGGACGGTGAGGACCTCGGCGCCGAGCACGCCGGTCGCGGCCAGGCCGCGCAGGTCCACCTCGACGTCGACGGGTCCGTCGACCGAGCGGTTGGCGAGGAACAGGGCCACGGTCCCGCTCGCGGCGTCGTACGTGCCGCTGACGTCCACGAGGTCGACGTCGCCGTACTGCGCCGTCTCGGTCCGGTCGGAGTCGACGTGCAGCCGGAGGATCTCGCCGCGGGCCAGCGCGCTGGTCCGGGCGAACGGCCAGAAGATCGACTGCCGCCAGGCCGCGCCGCCGGGCTCGGTGAGGATCGGGGCGATGACGTTGACCAGCTGGGCCTGGTTGGCGATCTTGACCCGGTCGCCGTGGCGGAGCAGGGAGTTGAGGAACGTGCCGACCACGACCGCGTCGGTCACGGTGTAGACGTCCTCGATCAGGCGCGGGTGCTCGACCCAGCCGGCCTGGCCCACCTGCGCCGGGCTGTCGGGGGCGTCGCGCTTCTGGTACCAGACGTTCCACTCGTCGAACGAGACGTTGATCTTCTTGCGGCTCTGCCGGGCCGCCCCGACCGCGTCGACCGTCGCCACCACGGAGTCGATGAAGCGGTCCATGTCGACGGCGCAGGCGAGGAAGCTGGCGTGGTCGCCGCCCTGCTCCTCGTAGTAGGCGTGCATCGAGACGTAGTCGACCTCGTCGTAGGCGTGGGAGAGCACGGTGTGCTCCCACGCCCCGAAGGTCGGCATCGTCGAGTGCGAGCTCCCGCAGGCGACCAGCTCGAGCGTGGGGTCGACGAAGCGCATCGCCTTGGCGGTCTCCTGCGCGAGCCGGCCGTACTCGTCCGCGGTCTTGTGCCCGATCTGCCAGGGCCCGTCCATCTCGTTGCCCAGGCACCACAGCTTGATGCCGAAGGGGTCACGGGCCCCGTTGGCGATCCGCAGGTCCGACAGCGCCGTGCCGCCGGGATGGTTCGCGTACTCGACGAGCTCGCGGGCCGCCTCCATCCCGCGCGTGCCGAGGTTGACGGCCTCCATCGGCTCGACGCCGGCCTTGCGGGCCCACCTCACGAACTCGTGCAGGCCGAACGCGTTCGACTCCGTGGTGTGCCACGCCCCGTCGAGCCGTCGCGGGCGCTCGGCGGCCGAACCCACACCGTCCTCCCAGCGGTAGCCGGAGACGAAGTTCCCACCCGGGTAGCGCACGACGCTGACGCCAAGCTCGTTGACGAGCTCGAGCACGTCGGTGCGGAAGCCGTCCTCGTCCGCGGCGGGGTGGTCCGGCTCATAGACGCCGGTGTAGACGCAGCGGCCCATGTGCTCGACGAAGGAGCCGAAGATCCGCCGCGGCACCTCCCCCGCCGTGAAGTCCCGGTCGACGACCACCCGTGCGCGCGCCATGGCGGAGACGTTACAGCGCTGTAAAGGACGCCCCCGCGACGTCCGCTGTGGGGGACCTGTGAGCCGGGGCGCGAGCACCGGATCCGCCCCTCCGCCGCGCTACCTTCGAAGGTGAGCAAGGACGCCACGAAGGGCACCGATGACTGATCAGCTTCCCGGCCGTACGCCCCCCTGGGGCCTGCAGGTGTGGACCTACCCCGACCAACGCCAGGTGCAGCCCGTCCGCATCGGTGACGCCGAGCGCGACGAGGCCCTCGACAAGCTCGGCGACCACTTCGCCGCGGGCCGGTTGACGCGCGAAGAGCTCGACGAGCGGACCGAGCAGGCGATGGGCGCGCGCTTCGAGAGCGACCTCGAGCAGATCTTCCGTGACCTGCCCGACCGCCCCCGCGCCGTCGTGGCACGCCGGACCCGTCCGCAGCGCGGCGCCGGGCTCTCCGCCGCCGTCGTGGTGCTGGTCCCGCTGCTCGTGCTGGCGGTCACCGCCTCGCTCATCCTGCACGGTGCGGTCTTCTTCGGCCCCGTCATCTGGCTGCTCCTGCTGTCCGGCATGGGTCGCCGCTACCACCACCGCTAGGCCTGCCTCGCGCCGCCGGGTGTCGGTGTCGGTGCTGGTCTGGAGGGCCGTCGTTACGGTGAGCCGGTGACGACACCTGCCCAGGTCCCCCCGCGCGGCGACCACCTCGACCCGGACCAGGCGGGCGAGACGGACGCCGCTCGGTTCGCACGGCTGTTCGTCGACTTCGTCGCCACCATGGAACGGACGGCCGGCGCGGCACCGACCGTCCTCGGCGAGGCCGCGCAGCACGTCACCGCCTTCCTCGGGGTCGCGCCGGACGCGGTCGAGCCGGTCGTCGAGTCCTTCCTGCCCCATCAGGTCGTCGACGTCGACATCGCCGTCGAGGCGCTGCTGGCGGAGCTCGGGGGCGCACGGCACGGTGTCCTCGCGCAGCACCGGATGCACGTCGACTCCTTCGCCGAGCTGCTGACGTCGTCGCACGGCCAGGCCCGCCTCGGTCCCGTGTCGTACGCCCGGCAGCGCACGGGCCCGGACTCGGACCGGCGGGTGGTGACCTACGGCATGGGCGAGCTGCTGCTGGACGGAGTGCCGGTCGTGCTCCTGCAGCGGGCGGCGGCCCGGCACCACGGTCGTGAGACGTACACGCTCGAGCTGCTGTCGCCGGACAGCGCCGCGGCCGACCGGTTCCTGCACCTGCTCCACGAGCGGATGGCCCAGCTCAGCACCCTGCGCGGCCAGGTCATCTCGTTCGCACCTGACCCCTTCGACTACGACGGCTCGGGCGGCGACCTGCGCTTCCTGCGTCGACCGGCGGTGACGGCCGAGGAGGTCGTGCTGCCCGACGGGGTGCTCGACCGCATCACCCGCCACGTGGTCGACATCGGCGCCCGGCGCGACGCCCTGCGGGCCGCCGGTCAGCACCTCAAGCGCGGGGTGCTGCTCTACGGTCCGCCCGGAACCGGCAAGACCCACCTCGTCCGCCACCTGCTGAGCCTCACGCCCGGCACGACCGCCGTCCTGCTGTCCGGGAACACGCTCGGCGCGCTCGGGGTCGCGGCCAAGCTGGCCACCGCCACCCAGCCCGCCATGGTCGTGCTCGAGGACTGCGACCTGATCGCCGAGTCCCGCGGCGGCGACTCGGGCGGCGCGCTGTTCGAGATGCTCGAGGCGATGGACGGGCTGGCGGGGGACGCGGACGTGACGTTCCTGCTCACGACCAACCGGGTCGACCTGCTGGAGCGCGCCCTCGTGGAGCGGCCCGGCCGGGTCGACCTGGCCGTCGAGATCGAGAAGCCCGACCTCGCCGGTCGGCTGCGGCTGTTCCGGCTCTACGCGTCGGACCTGCTGACGTCCGGTCTCGTCTCCGAGGACACGGCGCAGGTCGTCGCCGAGCGCACCGAGGGTGTGACGGCCTCGTTCACCAAGGAGCTGATCCGCCGCAGCGTCGTCGACGCGCTCCGCGAGGACCGTCCCGTCGCCGACAGCGACGTCCGGACGGCGCTGGACGAGATGCTGTCCGACGCCGAGCACCTGACCCGGCGGCTGCTGGGCGGCGGCCCCGGGGACGTGGACCTCCCCGACGAGGACCTTCCCGACGAGGACCTTCCCGAAGAGGAGGACGACCTACGCCTGCGGCTGCCGCGCCCCGGTCTCGCACCGGGGTCGGGCTCCGCCTCGTGGACGTTCTCGAGCGAGGAGTAGGAGCAGCGGAGCGAGGGCAGGGAGCAGGGCGGACCCGGCTCAGCCGAACCAGCGCAGCAGCTCCGGGACGAGCCCGCCCTCCGCGAAGGGCACGCTGACCGCGTCGGCCACCGCCCGCACCTCCGGCGGGGCCTCGGGCAGCGCGACCCCGCGGCCCGCCCACTGGAGCATCTCGATGTCGTTGCGCCCGTCGCCGGCGGCCAGCACGTCCTCGGCCTTCACGCCCAGGTCGGCGGCGATCTGCGCGAGCGCGGTCGCCTTGTTCACCCCGTCCGGGGCGATGTCGAGCCACGCGCTCCAGCCGACGAAGTAGGTCACGCCCTGCAGCCCGAGGTGAGTCGCCAGCGTGATGAAGTCCTCGACCGAACGTCGCGGGTCGCGCAGGATGACGCGGGTGACGGGCAGCGCGCTCAGCTCCTCGGCGCTCTGCACGACCAGCTCCCCGGTGAGGTCGCCCTCGGGGAAGTGGTCGTTGAGCCGGTAGCCGCGCCCGATCTCCTCGACCGCGATCAGGGTCCCGGGCGCGAACTCCTCGACGCGCTCGATCACCTCGCGGGGGTCGAAGGTGATGGCCTGGACGATCTCCTGCGGCGGGTAGGACACGATCACCGCGCCGTTGGAGCACACGGTCGGCCCGGCCGGCAGCCTGAGCTGGTCGACGAGGTCGACGGTGCTGTGCCAGGAGCGGCCGGTGGCCAGCACGACCGGCACGCCGGCGGCGACGACCCGGCCGATCGCGTCGGCCATCGCCTCGGACAGCACGCCGTCGCGGTCGACCAGCGTGCCGTCGACGTCGAGCGCGACCATGCGGGGTCGCCAGCCGACCCGGTCCCCGGGCTGGAGGTGAGTAGTCATCGCGACGGCGTCAGCGCTTCCCGACCGGCACGAGCGCCTCGCGCCCGCCCAGGAACGGGCGCAGCGCGGCGGGCAGGCGTACGGAGCCGTCGGCCTGCTGGTGGTTCTCCAGGATCATGATGATCGTCCGGGTCATGGCGCACAGCGTGCCGTTCAGCGTGGCCACCGGGGCGGTGCCGCTCTCGAACTTGGACCGGATGTTCAGCCGGCGGGCCTGGAACTGCGTGCAGTTGGAGGTCGACGTGATCTCGCGGTAGCGCGTCTGGGTGGGCAGCCAGCCGTAGCAGTCGTACTTGCGGGCCGCGCTGAGCCCGAGGTCGCCACCGGCCAGCTCGAGCACCTGGTACGGGATCTCGAGCGCGTCGATGAACTCCTTCTCCCAGCCCAGCAGCCGCTGGTGCTCCGCGTCGGCGTCCTCCGGCGCGCAGTAGACGAACATCTCGACCTTGTCGAACCAGTGCACCCGGAAGATCCCGCGGGTGTCCTTGCCGTACGAGCCGGCCTCGCGCCGGTAGCTCGGGCTGTAGCCGGCGTAGCGCAGCGGCAGCGAGGACGCGTCCAGCACCTCGTCGGAGTGGTACGCCGCGAGCGGCACCTCGGCCGTCCCCACGAGGTAGAGGTCGTCCTCCTCGAGGTGGTAGACGTCCTGCGCGGCCTGGCCCAGGAACCCGGTCCCGGCCATCGCCGACGGCTTGACCAGCGCGGGCGGGATCATCGCGGTGAAGCCGTTGCGCAGGGCGGTGCTCATGGCGAGGTTCAGGAGGGCGAGCTCGAGCTCGGCGCCCTGGCCGGTGAGGAAGTAGAAGCGCGAGCCCGACACCTTGGCGCCGCGCTCGACGTCGATCGCGCCGAGCAGCTGGCCCAGCTCGAGGTGGTCGCGGGGCTCGAAGCCCTCCGCCGCGAAGTCGCGCGGCTCGCCGTGGGTCTCGAGCACGACGTAGTCGTCCTCGCCACCCTCGGGGACGCCGTCGGCGACGAGGTTGCCGACCTGCTCCACGAGCCCGGAGAACGCGGCCCCCAGCTCGGCGGCCATCGCCTCGGCGCGCTTGACCAGGTCGGAGAGGTCCTTCGTCCGGCCCAGCAGCGCGGCACGCTGGTCGCCGGTGGCCTTGGGGATCTGCCGGCCGAGGTCCTTCTGCTCGGCCCGCAGCTGCTCGAACCGGGTGATCGCGCCCCGGCGGGCCTCGTCCGCCGCGAGCAGCTGGTCGACGAGCTCGACCGACTCGCCGCGCGCAGCCTGGGAGGCGCGTACGCGGTCAGGGTCGGTGCGCAGCACCTGGACGTCGATCACCCGCACAGACTAACGAGAGCCCTCCTCCGGCCGGCGACCGTTTCCCACCGGGCGCGTGGCTCGAGCCCGTCGCCCTGAAAAGCACTCACTCGATGACCGGGCGAGGTGTTGTCCACGCTCACCGCAATGGCGCCCGGCGCATCGAGTGTCGAGATCTCAGGGGACGGCGGTCGCACCGCCGGACCTGGGCCTGCGCCGCTCGGCTGCGACAGGTCAGGCCGGTGCTGGAGGAGCCGGGATACTGGACCCACCATGGTCCGCCGCACCCCTCCGCTCTCGGCGGTCTCCGTCGCCGTCGTGCTGGGGCTCGCGTTCGTGGTGTGGACCGGGCTCGTGCTGGCCTTCCCGGCACTCGGGGCGCTGGACCGGCTGCTGCTGGCCCCGCCGCTGACGCCCGGGTCCGTGCTCGCGCAGATCAGCGCGGCGTTCTCGCTGCTCACCTACCCCGGCCTGGTCTTCGGCGCCGTGGCGGGGCTGGCGGTCTGGGCCTGGCAGCGGCGGCTGCGGCAGCTCTGCCTCGCGCTCGTCCTCATGATCGTCCTGGGGTGGGGCGGCTACGGCGTGGTCAAGATCATCGTCCGACGGGCCCGGCCCGAACGGGCGCTGGACGTCCTCACGGCCCACGGCTACGCGTACCCCTCCGGGCACATGACCGCGATCGTCTGCGCGACCATCGCGGCCGGGGCGGCGATGGCGGTGACGCGCCAGCCGGTCCGGACCCGGTTCGCCTGGCAGGTGGCCGCGGTCGTCATCGTCGCGGTGGTGGCGCTCGACCGCTGGGTGACCAGCGCGCACTGGTTCTCCGACCTGGTCGGCGGCGTGCTGTTCGGCGGCCTGGTCGCGACGGTCTCGCTGCTGCTGGCCGGGGTGCACGTGCCGCTGCCGCACGACTTCGTCACCGAGATCGTGCGGGCCCGGGCGCCCCTGCCCGTGGACCACGTCGGGCGGCGGGCGGCCGTCATCTACAACCCCACCAAGGTCGTCGACTGGGTGACGTTCCGGCGCCACGTGGAGTACGAGCTCAAGGCGCGCGGCTGGGAGCGGACGCTGTTCCTGGAGACCGCGCCGGAGGACCCTGGGCACGCGATGACGGCGCAGGCCGTGCGCGAGGGTGTCGACCTGGTGCTGGGCGCCGGTGGCGACGGGACGATCCGGGTCATCTGCTCGGGCCTGGCCGACACCGGGATCCCGTTCGGGCTGATCCCTGCCGGGACCGGCAACCTGCTGGCCAAGAACATCGGCATCCCGCTGGACGCGTCCCTCGCCCTCGACGTCGCGCTCGACGGCGAGGACAAGCCGATCGACCTGGTGGGGGTGACCATCGACGCCCACACCCGGCACACCTTCGCCGTGATGGCCGGCATCGGGGTCGACGCGGCGATCATGGAGGGCACGAACGCGGACCTCAAGAAGGCCGTCGGGTCCGCCGCCTACTTCGTCTCGGCCGCGCAGCACACCAACCACAAGGCGCTGCT
This sequence comes from uncultured Friedmanniella sp., assembly GCA_964251895.1. Taxonomy (GTDB): domain Bacteria; phylum Actinomycetota; class Actinomycetes; order Propionibacteriales; family Propionibacteriaceae; genus Microlunatus. The sequence continues at coordinate 84,182 of CAXULL010000013.1, read as the reverse complement.
GACCCGGGTCCAGGTCGACGACGCCCCGCCCGTCGAACGCCTGGCGCACGTGATCGTCGTCGGGAACGTGGGCTTCCTGCAGGGCAACCTGCCGCTCATCCCCGACGCGCGGCCCGACGACGGCCTGCTCGACGTGCTGATCGCGTCGCCGGTCACGTTCCGGGACTGGGCGCGGGTCTTCACCCGGGTGCTCACCCGGCAGAAGCGCGGCGACGCGCAGCTCGACCGCTTCACCGGCCGCAGGGTGACGATCACCGTGGACCGGCGCGACGCGTACCAGCTGGACGGCGACACCGCCGGCGAGTGCCGCACGATGACCGCCGAGGTCCGGCCGGGGGCGCTGATCGTCCGGGTGCCTCGTGCGGGTTCGACGCCGCACGCGACCTCCGAGGAGCTGGTCGAGGTCGGGCTGGCGGCCGAGGCCCAGGACCGGGCTCCCGCTGCCGGGTAGCGTTGCGGGCATGGGTGTCTTCGACAAGGTCCGCGAGTTCGCCGAGCACCTGAGCGAGCCGGACGAGGGCCCCGCCAAGGGCTCTCCCGCCGCCGCGTCGGGCGGGTCGGTCGGCCCGGGCAGCCACGGGCAGAGCGGCGAGGTGTCGGAGGCCGGCTCGAGCTTCGACGACCCGCAGGCCGCGTTCGGCGGGGCTGACGCCGTCCCCGCGACGCCCGACGCCACCCCGAGCACCCGCCTCGACACCGGCGGCGAGGACCACCCGAAGCACGAGGACCGACGTTCCGAGGACGTCGCGGGCGTCTCCCCGAGCGAGAACGTCCCCAACTCCGAGCGCGACGACGTCTGACCCCTCCGGGTCAGCCCCACGCGCACGTCGGGTCCCAGGACTTTCATGTGAACATGAAAGTCCGGTACTGACCACGGCAGATCTGCCGTGGTGAGTACGTGAGTTTCAGGCTGGCATGAAACTCCTCGGACAGGGCGCTCAGCCCTTGAGGCGGGCCAGCCAAGAGGTCGCGGCGGCGTAGTCGGCGTTGGCCGTGCCCGGGCGGACGTCGGGCGGGACGTGGTCGGCGCGGGGATAGCTCCCCAGGAACACGACCTCCGCGCAGGTCCGGTAGAGGCCCATCATCGCCTCCGCGAGCCGGGCGTCGGTGACGTGGCCCTCGGCGTCGACCGAGAAGCAGTAGTCGCCGAGCGTCCGGCGGGTGGGTCGGGACTCGATCCGGCACAGGTCGACCCCGCGGCTGGCGAACTGCTCCAGGATCTCGAGCAGCGCACCGGGGTGGTTCTCCCGCATGAACAGCACGAGCGTGGTCTTGTCCGCCCCGGTCGGGTCCCCCACCGGTCCGGGCCGGCTGACCAGCACGAACCGGGTGACGGCGTCCGGGTTGTCGGCGATGCCGGAGGCGAGCGCGTCGAGGCCGTAGAGCTCGCCGGCCACGGCGGCGCAGATCGCGGCGTCGAAGCGGGAGCCGTCCCGCGCGACCTCGGCCGCGGCCGCCGCCGTCGAACCACCCACGACCACCTCAGCCTCGGGCAGGTGGTCCGCCAGCCACCGACGGCACTGGGCCTCCGCGTGCGGGTGGGTCGTCACGAGGCGGACGTCGGCGAGCCGGGCGCCGGGGCGCGCGTACAGGCCGAACTGGACCGGCAGCAGCACCTCGCGGACGATCACCAGCGGCTCGCCGTACGCGAGGTTGTCGAGCGTCGCCGTCACGCCGCCCTCGACCGAGTTCTCGATCGGCACCAGCGCGGCCGCCACCTCGCCGTCGCGCACGGCCTGCAGCGCCTGGCCGACGGTCGCGTACGGGACCGGGTCGACGGGTGCCGGGTCGAGGGTCAGCAGCGCCTGGTGGGTGAAGGTGCCGACGGGACCGAAGTAGCCGTACGAGGTCGCTCCGGGGCCAGGCACCCGGTCAATCTAGTGCTCGCCCCGACGCCGGGCGCCCCTCGCTCAGCGCCGGACCGAGATCGTGCCCACCGACGCGGACACCGCCGCCAGGGCGTCCTTGCTCCCGTCGTGGGGGAAGTCGGAGAAGAAGGCGACGGGGCGCCCGCTCTCGAGCTGGACCACGACCACGACCAGCCGGTCGTACGGGGTGGGGAGCCCCTTCACCCGCACGTCCACGTTCGCCAGCCGGCTGGCGTACCGGTCGGCAGGGACCGGGACCTGCACGCCGCCCTCGGAGACCTTGCTGAGCGACGGGTGGTCCGCGGTCGAGAAGAACTGCGGCACGAGCGTGTCCACGACCGTCCGCGTCGTCGCCGGGAGGTCCCCCGGCGTCACCAGCGCGTCAGGGACGAGGAGCACGCCCGTCACCGCGCTCCAGTCGTGCCCGGTCGCGTCGTAGTTCTCGTGCACCACGTGGCTGCACCCGACGTACGCGCTGAAGCCTGCGGGCGGCGTCTGGGCGTCGCTGCAGACGTACGGCGGGCCCGCGAGCGTCACCGAGAACTCCTGGAACCGGGCCACCCGGTCCGCGCCGACGGTGAAGGCCACGGCCTCCGGCGGCGCGGGCGGTGGGTCCCGGGGCGGTCCGGAGGGGAGCCGGTCGGCGTCGAGCCGGACGACCAGCGCGACCACCAGGAGGGCCACGACGACGGTGGCCACGATCGCGAGGACGGCGACCGGGAGCCGGACGCCGGGGTCGGGCCGCACGTCCGCCCCGGTCTGCCCCTGCCCGCTCACCGGGTCAGGATAGGGACCGCGGGGCTCGCGCGGGCCTCATGCGCCCGGGCTCCTGGTGGTCCCCGTCGCCAGCCGGGCCGCGGCGCGCGCGGCGTTCCGCGCGACCGGGACGACCTCGGTCGCCCGGGCCAGCCCGGACGTCGGCATCCCGACGTACACGGACTCGGCCCGCTCGACGACGTACGTCTCGTGCCAGATCCCGATCGCGCCCGGCGCCTTGCGGGCCGCGGCGTTGAACGCGGTCCAGGCCGGACGGTGCACGGCGTCGGGCCGGCTGGCGTAGGCGTACAGCTTCTCCTGCGAGCTCCACCACTGCACGAGCCACGGTCCGCTCGGGCTGAAGACGGTCCGGTAGCCGAGCAGGCCGGAGTCCGGGTCCTTCGACAGCTCGGCGAGCATCCGCGGCATGGCCGTGAAGGCCGGGAGCCAGAGGTCGGGCCGCCACGGCTTGTTGATGCGCATGCCGATCAGGAACACGACGAGCGAGCCGTCGTGGGAGTGGGTGGTGCGGCCGGGGTTGATCTGCGCCATGAGGTGCTCCTCGAGATTGGAGAGTGCTGCTCCCCAATATTGGAGACTGCTACTGTCTAATGTCAAGAGGCACAACGACACGGCGAGGAGGTACGGCTGGATGCGGATCTCCGAGCTCGCCCGGGAGACGGGCGTCCCGGTCGCGACGGTGAAGTACTACCTGCGCGAGGGGCTGCTGCACGAGGGCGAGCTGACCTCGGCGACCCAGGCGCGCTACGACGAGTCCCACGTGGCCCGCCTCCGCCTCGTCCGCTCGCTGCTCGGCGGCGGCGGGCTGAGCATCGCCAAGGCCCGCGACGTCCTCGCCGCCCTCGACGACCAGCCCACCGACTCCCTGGACCTCATCGGGGTGGCGGCGCACGCCGTCCGGCGACCGGTCGAGGTCCGACCGCACCCGCAGGTGCACGCCCTGATGGAGCGCTGGGGCTGGCCGGTCGCCGAGCGGGACTGCCGCGAGCACCAGGTGCTCGCCGACGCCCTCGAGGCGCTCGACGCAGCGGGCTTCGAGTCGCCGCCCGACGTGCTGGACGCGTACGCCGCCGCGATGGACGACGTCGCCCGGTCCGAGATCGCCCACATCCCGACCCACTCCCTGGCCGCCGCCGTCCGCTACGTGGTGCTCGGCGTCGTGCTCAACGAACCCGTCCTGCTGGCGATGCGGCGCCTCGCGGAGCAGGCCGCCGCCGAGGCGGCCGCGGCGGGGCGACCAGACTGAGGCGGTGCCCCTCTCCGCGCCCACACCTGCTCCCGCCCCCTCTCCCGCGCTCGCCTCCTTCATCGCCGGCCTGCCCAAGGCCGAGCTGCACGTCCACCAGGTCGGCTCGGCCTCGCCGCGGATCGTCGCCCAGCTCGCGGAGCGTCACCCCGGCGTCGTCCCGGACGACCCCGAGGCGCTGGCCGCGTACTTCCAGTTCGACGACTTCGCGCACTTCATCTCGATCTACCTCTCCGTCGTCAAGCTCGTCGAGACCGCGGAGGACGTCCGGCTGCTCACGTACGAGATCGGCCGCGAGATGGCCGGCCAGCAGATCCGCTACGCCGAGCTGACGGTCACGCCCTACCTCAGCGTCACCCCGGAGCTGCCGGCCGAGGCGTTCCTGGAGGCGATCGAGGACGCGCGGACGGGGGTCGAGCGCGACTTCGGCGTGCGGCTGCGCTGGATCTTCGACATCCCCGCCGACTTCGGCGTCCCGGCCGCGGAGATGACCGCCTCCATCGCGCTCGACCAGCACGTCCCCGGCCTGGTCGGGCTGGGCGTGGGCGGGTCGGAGGAGGGCTACCCGCGCTCGATGTTCGTCGAGCAGTTCGACCGGGCCCGTGCGTACGGGCTGCACTCGGTCCCCCACGCCGGGGAGACCACGGGCCCGGCGACGATCTGGGACGCGATCCAGAACCTCGGCGCGGAACGCATCGAGCACGGGATCACGGCCGTCCGAGACCCCGACCTGATGCGCTACCTCGCCGAGAACGACATCACCCTGGACGTCTGCCCCACCTCCAACGTCGCGCTCAAGGTCGTCCCCGACCTGGCGCAGCACCCGCTGCCCGCGCTCGTGGCGGCCGGGGTACCGGTCAGCATCAGCACCGACGACCCGCCCATGTTCGGCACCGACCTCGACACCGAGTACGCCGTCGCGGCCGCCCTGCTCGACCTCGACGAGGCGGGCGTCGCGCGGCTCGCCCGGGCGGGGGTCGACGCCGCGTTCGTGGACGACGTCTACAAGACGGAGCTGCGCGGCGAGATCGACGCCTACGTCGCAGGCTGGAACGCCAAGACGTAAGAACGTACTATCGACGCATGGCCGACCTCGAAGCCCGCGTCGCTGCGCTGGAGGACGCCCTCGCGCTCCTCACCCGCGCCCCTGCACCCACCACGCAGGACGAGGCGCTCGACCTCTGGCTCGTCGACGCCGTGCGCGCCCGACACCCCGGCGGCGCCGTCGCGTTCGGTGGCACGGTGGCCGTCGGCAAGGGCGAGGTGGTCTGGCAGTGGGGCACCGACGCCGAGTTGCTGCGCGAGGCGGACTGGAGCAGCGCGGCCGGCGTGCTGGACGCGCTCGCCCACCCGGTCCGGCTGCGGCTGCTGCAGCGCGTGCTCAACGGCACCGTCACCACCGCCGACCTCGCCCTGGACGACGCGATGGGCACCACGGGTCAGCTGCACCACCACCTCCGCGCGCTCGTCGCCGCCGGCTGGCTGCAGTCGGTCGGCCGCGGCACCTGGACCATCCCGGCCCCCCGGGTCGTCCCGCTCCTGGTCGTCGTCTCCGCGGGGCTGGCCCGGTGAGCACGGGCGTACGCCGGCTGGCCCTCACGCTCGCCGCGCTGCTCGTCGGGACGTCGGTCGGCCTGCTCGTCGGCCTGCGCGGGCCCGTGCTCGGTCCGGCGACGACCGGGGACGCCGCCCTGGCCGCCGACGTCCGGGCCGCGTTCGCCACCGGGCGGGGGTTCACGTCGCTGTCCGCCGCCCGGGTGCGGGGCTCCGAGGTGACGTTCGCCGGGCTGGGCGACGCGGGCGCGGGAGCGCCGGGCCCCGACACCCCCTACGAGCTGGGCTCGATCACCAAGACGTTCACGGCCGCGCTGCTGGCCGACGCCGTGCGGCGCGGGGAGGTCGGTCTGGACGACCCGGTCGCGACCCACCTGCCCGAGCTCGCCGGCACACCCGTCGGCGGCAGCACGTTGCGCGCGCTGGCCACGCACACGGCCGGGCTGCCCCCGTTCCCCTCGTCCTCGTCCCCGGGGGTCACGTTCCGCGTGCTCGGCAACGAGAACCCGTACGTCGGCTCCGTCGCCGACCTGCTGCAGGCGACCCGTAGCACGAAGGTCGGCGAGCCCGGCGTCTACCGCTACTCCAACCTCGGCGTCGCCCTGCTGGGCCACGCCCTGGCCCGGGCCGCGCACGCCCCGGACTGGCCGACGCTGCTGCACCAGCGGATCCTCGACCCGCTCGGCATGCGGCACACCGTCGTCGTCGCGAGCCCCGGGCAGGTGCCGGCGGGGACCGCGAGCCCGCACCACGACAACGGCTGGCCGGCCCCGGTCTGGACGGGGCCGGCCTTCGCCCCGGCCGGGTCGTCCACCGTGACGACGACGGCCGACCTCGCGACCTGGGCGCGCGCGCTGCTCGACGGTTCCGCGCCGGGCGCGTCCGCGATGGACCCGCTCGCCGACATCCCGGGCGGCCGGATCGGCCTGGTCTGGCACGTCCTGGAGGTCGACGGGCGCACGATCACCTGGCACAACGGCGCCACCGGCGGGACCCGGACCATCCTCGCCCTGGACCGGCAGCGCGGACAGGCGGTGCTCCTGGCGTCGAGCACGGGCCGTGACGCCGACAGCGCGGGCGTGCACCTCGCCGCCACCGCTCCCGGCGTCCCGGTCGCGTTCGTGGACCGGCCGGCGACGGGCTGGGCCTCGCTGGTGGGCTGGAACGCCGTCGGGCTGCTCCTGGTCGTGACCGCCGTCCGGCGCTGGCGTGCCGGCGGCGGCTGGGCCCTGCTCGACGGGACGCTGGCCGGGGCCACCGGCCTGCTGGTCCTGCTCGCGCACGGCCCGTGGCAGCTCGTGCCGACCGCGCTCTGGGCCGGGCTCGCGCTCGCCCTGCTGGCGCTGGGGGTGGACGTCGTCCGTCATCCGGTCCGGGCGCGACCGACGTCCATCAGGACGTCGGTGGCGTCAGTGGCGAGCAGCGCCGTTCTGCTGGGCCTCGTCGTGTGGTCGCTCTGACAGGCCGGCGGTCGCCGATCTCGTCGACCGGACCGGCCAGAGCTCGCGTCGTCCCGGCTTCTTCCACCACAGCACGATCGCGATCAGCACCAGGATCTGCACCGTCGGCGAGAGGGTGTCGCGGATCCGGTGCGCCGTGACGTCGAGGGCGTGCCCGACGTCGATGGCGCGGCCGGGGACGTAGGCGAGGGACAGCGCCGCCCCGCGCATGGTCATGAGCCGGTCGAGCTTGCTCGGGCCGATGACGGCCAGCGGCATCCACGCGATCAGGTCGTACCAGGAGAGCGTGTACATCGAGGTGACCAGCCAGGCCACCGAGAGCACCAGCGAGGTGCGCAGCGCGATGGTCAGCGGGTCACGACGGACGTCGGCACCCTTGGGCAGGCCGGGCGCAGCGATCCAGGGCACGACGCGGGAGAGCATCCAGCCGATGACGAACAGCCCGAGGTAGGACACGATCCCGACGACGACCTTGGCGTGCGTGCTCGTCATGAACTGGGCGAACAGCGTGTAGAAGGGCGCGGCCCACGACCCGACGGAGACGTACCCGCCGTTGCGCAGCGCCTGGAAGAACGCCGTGGGCTGCCAGATCACGTACGCCCACCCCATCGGGATGGCGGTGCCCAGGCAGAGCAGCAGGGCCTTCTTGGGTTCTCGGCGGTAGGCCCAGAGCATGGCGAGGCCCCAGATCCCGATGCTGACCTTGCTGCAGCCGGCCAGCCCGATCCCCAGGCCCGCGAGGAAGGCGTTGCGCCGCATGAACAGCAGCCCCGCCACCGCGAACATGACCGAGATCGCCTCGTTGTGCGCGCCCGCGACGACGGCCCAGATGAGCAGCGGGTTGCAGATGCCGAGCAGCGCGGCCCGGACCTGACGTTCCCGGTCGCCGTGCGCCATCAGGATGATCAGCCCCCCGGCCACGACGAACGGCACCAGCGCGAACACCTGCAGCCAGAAGACGATGTCGTGCATGTTCTCGCCGCCGAGCTTGTTGGCGAGCAGCTGCAGCCAGGACGCGATCGGCCCGTAGACGCTCGGGGTGTCCTGCCAGGGACGTTCCGTCCAGCGCAGCACCGGGTCAAACTGGCCGCGGAACACCTCCGCCGGCGTGATCTCGTACGGGTCGCGCCCGATCGACTGGAGTCGTCCGTACGCCGCGTACATCAGCACGTCGGCCGAGGTCAGCGGCGGCACGGCGATGGTGGCCAGGCTGAGCCCGCTGCCCAGCAGGAACAACCGCCTGGGGCGCGGCCGCCAGCCGTCGGCCAGGGCGCGCAGCGCGACGAACAGGCCGACCGCTCCGATCACGATGGCGAACCAGATCAGCGCAGAGACCAGCCACTCGTTCGGCGTCGCGATCGCGTCGGCCGGCAGGTACCAGGGCGGCAGGTAGCTGCGCCGCGGTCCCAGCGTGAGCGCCACCGCCGACGGGCCCAGGAACCCGACGGCGACGGTGACCACGGTGGCACCGACGATCCCGACCATCGCCCACCGGTGGTCGCGGTGCCAGACGGTCGGGGCGTAGACGCGCCGACGCTGCTTGGCCGGGTTGCCGCGGCTGCCGGTGCTCCGGTGGGCGCCCGTCCGGAGGTGCGTGGTGGGCGTGGGGCTGCGTCGCCGGACGGCTGGGCTCGAGCTCATCGCTGGCCGCGCCCGAGCCGCTTGAGCAGACCGGTGACGCCGTCGGGCGCGTTCCGGTCGCGCAGCCGCTTCACCAGCCCGCGGGCGGCGAGCGCCCGCGTGACGTCGGCGAGCTGGCTGGCCCGGTGCAGCTGCCCGGCGAGGTCGGAGCCGGTGGCGCGGTGCGTCAGCTCGATGTCGATCTCCTCGACGGTCAGGCCCGCGCGCAGCACGTCGATCGTCATCCCGACCTCCATCCCCCACCCGTGCGCGAGCGGGCTGGCGAGCTCGAAGGCCCGGCGGGTGAGGCAGCGCTGGCCGGACAGCGGCGCCTGGGGCGTCCATCCGGTGAGCTCGGTGATGCCGCGGCGTGCGGTCCCCATGACCAGGCCCATGCCGCCGGCCTGCTGGCCGTCCGCGGTCTGCTGCGGCGGGAGGACCGCGATGGACAGGGCGGCACGACCGCTGACGACGGCCTCCACCAGTGGTGCGCACCGGGCGGCCGAGGCGCCCAGGTCGGCGTCGAGCAGCAGCAGCGTCCCGACCTCCGCGCGACGGTCACGCTGCTCGATCACGCCGAGGCCGTTCACGGCCGACTCGACCGCGGCCGCCTTGCCGCGGTTGCGCTCGTGCGAGACGACGACCGCCCCGGCAGCGGCGGCGTGCTCGGCGGTCGCGTCGGAGCTCCCGTCGTCGCAGACGATCACCAGCTCCACCCCGGGCAGCGCCCGGGCGGCGGTCACCGTCGCGGCCACCCGGTCCTGCTCGTCCTTGGCCGGGATGATGCACGCGACGCGCGCCAGGCCAGAGCTCACGACGGCCAGGGTAGTGCCCGGTGCGACCGAGGGACCGGACTCAGGCCCGGCTGCGGGTGATCCGTCGCAGCCGCTTGGCCGGTCGCGAGGCACTGACCCGCCGGCCGAGGTCGCGCGCCCGGGTGGCGACGGTCCGCTTGCGGGCCGGGGCGGTCAGCACCTCGGCCCAGGCGCGCTCGAAGTCGGCCACCGGGTGGCGCCGGACGATCTCGCCCGCCTGCCGGCCCATCTCGAGCACCCGGGCGGGGTCGGCGAGCAGGGAGACGATCGCGGCGGCGAGCGCGGCCGGCTCGTGCCGGTCGACGAGCAGGCCGTCGACGCCGTTCTCGATCAGGTCGCGCGGGCCGTAGCGGATCGTGTACGAGACGGCCGGCGTCCCACGGCTCATGCTCTCGGTGATGACCCGCGGGGACCCCTCGAAGGTGGAGGTGAGGAGCACGCAGGCCGCGCGCGCCTGCGCCTCGCCGACCGTGAGCGAGTAGCCCATCAGCCGGACGGACGCCCCCACCCCGAGCTCGTCGACCAGCGCCTGGAGCCTGGCCTCCCGCGGGCCCTCGCCGTAGATCTCCAGCCGGGCGTCGGGCAGCGTCTCGAGCACCGTCGCGAACGCGCGGATCGCGTGGTCGATGCGCTTGCGGTCGATCAGCTGCGACACCAGCACGACCAGCGAGGTGTCCTTCTCCACCGGCGCCTGGTGCGGGTCGCGCCCCGGGTAGCGGATGGCGTGCAGCGGCGCCCAGGGCACGTCCTCGCGCAGCTCGTCGAGCTGCTGAGCCGTCTGGCAGACGATCCGGTCGACCTGGTCCGCGTGGTCGAACAGCGGCTTGAAGCTCGGCCGGATGCCGCTGCGCCGGTCGTCGGGGTCGTTGTAGTGGCAGTTGTGCAGCGACGCGATCTTGCGGGCCGCGTTCTTGGACGCGAGCAGGACCGGGTCGTTGAACCCGCGCTGCAACGAGAACAGCACCGGCGACGGCAGCTCGGCGATCTCCTCGTCGACCCACGCGGCGAGGACCGCGGGCCAGTCGACCTCGGCCCCGGCCGCGTCGACGCCGCGCTGCTCCTGCTTGCTGCGGGGCCCGGTGAACGTCGTCAGGAACGGCCGGCCCTCGAGGTCGAAGTAGCGGTACCGGAACGGGAAGCGCTCGCCGGGCTGGAAGTCGGCGAGCCGGAACGGCTCACGCCCGCGCAGCTTCTGCGGCCGCACGTCGAGGTCCGGCTCGCCGGGCACCGCGTACGCGCTCTCGGGCGGGACGCCGAGCTGCTGCATCCAGGCGCTGTGGGCGAAGAAGTTCCGGATCTTGACCCGCTTGTGGAGGCTGCCGCGCTCCTTCAGCTCCTCCGGCACCCGGTACCACTGCGGGGTGAAGCCGGTGGTCAGCAGGAGCACCCGCTGCCAGTCCCGCGCGTACAGGCTGGCGCGCTCCTGCACCGAGCGCTGCAGCCCGCCGCCCCGCGCGAACAGCTCGGGGAAGAGCAGGCAGGGCGTCTCCTCGGTCCGCAGCGCGGTCCGCGCCTCGGCCCTCGGCTCGGTCCGCGGCTGCACTGCTTCGTCGGTCGCACTCACGGTCACCGATTCTCTCGCTCCCCGGCGGATCGGGGCGCACCATCGCCGGGGTGTCGGCTCAGGCGGGCGTCGTCCGGGCCGGTGTCCGGCGCCGCAGCCGGAGCACCGCGGCCGTGGCGACGACCACGAGCAGCCCGAGACCGGCGGCCGTCGCCAGCACCGGCTCACCCGCACCGGCGGCACCCAGCACCGCCGCGACGAGCGCCCAGGCGACGGCGCCGGCGTACGGCAGCAGGCCGCGCGTCCGGCGCAGCACGAGCACCGCGGTCGCGGTGGCGCCGGCGAGCACGGCGAGCTGGCCCAGGACGCCGACGGTGCCCGTCACGGGTGCGCCGCTGAAGGCGAGGGCGGTGGTCAAGTTGAGCCAGATGGCCACGGTGCTCCAGCCGGCGTAGAGCCCGAGGGTCCACCAGACCAGGGACCGGCCGAGCCCGGACCACGTCGCGATCTCGGCGCGGGCGCGGACCGCCACGCGCAGGCCGGCGACCAGGGCCAGCCCCATCACGAGGAACACGGCCAGGGTCGCCCAGACCGGTTCGACGACGGAGGCGACCAGCCAGACGGTGAAGCCCCCGAACAGGATCAGCAGGGCGCGGGTCAGGGCGTCGACCACCGGCACGGCGGTGGCGCTCGCGCGGTGGCGGAACCACACCAGCCAGAGCGCCAGCCCGAGGCTCACCAGCTCGATCAGGCCCCAGATGGCGAAGGCGTAGCCCTCGGGGGTGATGGCCGGCTCGCCCGGCCGGTCGGCCTGCATGATCGGGCTGTCGGCGAAGACGCTCACCAGGCCGCCGCTCACCAGCTGCCCGACGGCGAGGACGACCAGCGCGGCGCCGGCCGGCGTGGTGCTGCGCGTGGCGCCGGAGGTGTTGCCCCGGCTCTGCTCCCTGGTGCTCATGGCGCAAGCGTAGCAGGTAGTGAGGCAACCATACGATCTGGTTGTTGAACGTTCGCTAGGCTGGTCACGTGACCGAGCCCCTGCAGCAGCCGTCGTCCGCGGCGCCGGAGACCTCGTTGCTGCGTCGCCTGCAGACCGCGATGTCCGAGGCCGAGTCGGCCCTGGGCCGGCGCCTCGGGATCGGGCCGACGGACCTGGCCGCGATGACGCACCTGACGTTCGCACCGGGGCCGATCGGACCCCGGGAGCTGAGCGGGCGGCTGGGCATCACCCCGGGCGCGACCACGGAGCTGGTCGACCGGCTCGAACGCGCCGGTCACCTCGAGCGTCGCCGCGACACGGTGGACCGCCGCCGCGTCCAGCTGCACGCGAGCGCGGCGACCCTCGCGGAGGTGGCGGGCGAGCTCGGCCCCCTGCTCCGCGCGCTGGACGCGGTCGCCGACGGTCTCGACGAGCGCGACCGGGCGGTGGTCGTGCGCTACCTCGGCGACGTGCTCGCGGCGTACGAGGCGTTCGCCTAGGGTCACCCCATGCCTGCGGACACCACGACAGAGGCGGCGCCGCTGGGCGTCGCGACCGAGGTCGGACGCCTGCGGACGGTCATGCTGCACCGCCCCGGGAACGAGCTGCGACGGCTGACACCGCGCAACAACGACGCCCTGCTCTTCGACGGCCTGCCCTGGGTGGACCGGGCGCAGGACGAGCACGACGCGTTCGCCGCGACCCTGCGGACCCACGGGGTCGAGGTGCTCTACCTCAGCGAGCTGCTGGCGCAGACCCTCGAGGACCCCGCGGCTCGGGCCGCCGCGATGGACCGCACCCTGACCGGCATCCACCTGGGCGACAGCCTGCGCGCCTACCTCGAGGGCTTTCTCGCCGACCGCGACCCGGCGCAGCTCGCCGAGGTGCTCATGGCCGGGCTCGCGGTGGCCGAGATCGGCCCGACGAAGAGCCTCGTGACCGCCCTCGCAGGTCCGGAGGACTTCGTCGTCGACCCGCTGCCCAACCTGCTCTTCACCCGCGACTCGAGCGTGTGGGTGCAGGACCGACCGACGGTCACGTCGCTGGCCATGCCGGCACGGCGCCGCGAGACCCAGCTGACCGACCTGATCTACACGTTCCACCCGCGCTTCGCCGGCCGCGAGCGGCTGCACGGCAGCGACCGCGAGTTCCTCGAGGGCGGCGACGTGCTGGCGCTCGCCGACGGCGTGCTCGCGGTGGGCGTGGGCGAACGGACGCACCCGGCCGGCGTCGAGCGCCTGGCCCGCGCGGTCTTCGAGCGCGGCCTCGCCCGCACGGTGCTGGCCGTGCCCATCGACCAGGACCGCGCCACGATGCACCTGGACACGATCTGCACCATGGTCGACGTCGACGCCGTGGTCATGTACCCCAACGTCGCCCACCGGCTCGCCGCGGTCGCCGTGCGCCCCGGGGACGGCGACGACCTCGTCATCTCCCCCACGGCCCCCTTCGTCGAGGCGGCGGCGGAGGCGATGGGGATCGACGAGCTGCGGGTGATCGACACCGGCCTCGACCCGATCACCGCGGAGCGCGAGCAGTGGGACGACGGCAACAACACCCTGGCCATCGGGCCCAAGCTCGCGGTCGCGTACGAGCGGAACGTCGAGACCAACGAACGGCTGGAGGCGGCCGGGATCGAGGTCATCCGGATCGCCGGGTCGGAGCTCGGTTCCGGGCGCGGGGGCCCCCGGTGCATGTCCTGCCCGATCAGCCGCGACCCGCTCTGAGCGTCGGCCTCCGGGGCGACAGGTCGGAGGAGTCGGCGGGCAGCGGGCCGGTCATCGCTCGACGGGCAGCCCGGCCAGCTCCCAGGCGAACATCCCACCGACGAGGTTCGCCGCCTCCACGCCCTCCTGCTTGAGGTACTGCGCGACCCGCCAGCCCTTGCCGCCGTCCGCGGTCACGACCAGCACGGGTTCGACGACGCGGCTGCCCACCCCGGTGACGACGTCGCCGAGCGGCATGTGGGTCGAGTGCGGGACGTGGCCCTGCGCCCACTCGGCGTCGGTGCGGACGTCAAGCACGAACCAGCCCGCCTCGATCAGCTCCTGGGCGTGCAACGGTTCGGCCTCGACGATCTCATGCGTGATCACGATCGAGCGTAGGCCTGATCCTGTCGACGCGAGCAGGAATGCGCCCGGACGCGGTCGAGGACGCTCCGCGCAGCTGCGTCAGCGTTCGACGGGGAGACCTGCGGCCTCCCAGGCGAAGAAGCCGCCCACGAGGTTGGTGACCTCGATCCCCTGGTTGCGCAGGTACTGCGCGATGCGGCCCCGCCCGGCGGTGCTGACCACCAAGGTGGGCTCGGGCAGCCGGGTCCCCAGGCCGGAGACGACCTCGGACACGGGCAGGTGGGTCGAGCCAGGGATGTGCCCCGCGGCCCAGTCCGCGTCGGGGCGGATGTCGAGGACGAACCAGCCGGCCTCGACCAGCTCCTGCGCACGCTCCGGGGTGGCCTCAACGATGTCGTACATGATCATGTCCATGTATTAGGGCTGGACGGTGGCTCCGGACGCACGCCCGAGGCCCACGTCAGCGTTCGAGGGGCAGGCCGGCGTCCGCCCAGGCGTGCAGGCCGCCGTCCAGGTTGGCCGTCTCGACGCCCTGGGCTGCGAGGTACTGGGCCACCCGCAGGGAGCGGCCGCCCGACGCGCAGACGACGAGCAGCGGGTGGTCGAGGTGGCCCCCGATCTCCTCCACGACCTGGTCCATCGGCACGTGGTACGACCCGGCCACGTGGCCGTCGGCCCACTCCGCGTCGGTCCGCACGTCCACGACCCGCCAGCCCGCGTCCATCAGTGCCTTGGCCTCGACGGGATCCACGTCCTGCACCGTGTGCGCCATGGCTTCAGCCTAGTGCGGCACCGACCACGCGCGTCGTGGACGTCACCTCGGCCAGGGCCCGCTCGTACGCGTCGAGCTCGGTGCTCACCACATCGGCCAGCGGGCCGTCCTGCGTGGCGACGATCCACGCGGTGAAGCCGTCGTAGTACGCGCGAACGCCCACGTCGGCCAGCACGGCCGCCCGGCGGGCGTCCCCGAGCCGGGCGGTCAGCGCCTCGTGCAGCGCCGCGGCGATCGTGGCGCGCTTGAAGGACGCCCGCTCCTGCAGCTCGGTGCTCGAGGACAGGATCGCGTCGAGCCGCCGCCCGAGGTCGCGGCGGTCCGCGTCGTGCATCGCGCACAGCGCGAGCACGCCCGCCCGCAGGACGTCGAACGGCGTGCTGCCCGGTGCCGCACCCGCCACCGCGTCCCGGGCGACGACGACCAGGCTCTCCTGGCCCTGGAACAGGATCTCGCGCTTGTCCGCGAAGTGGCGGAAGAGCGTGGTCTTGGTCAGGCCCGCCCGCTCGGCGATCTGCGCCGCCGTCGTGGCGTCGTAGCCCCGTTCGCCGAACAGCTCCACCGCGGCGTCGAGCAGCCGGCCGCGTGCGTCCGGTTCCCATCGCGCCATGGCCTTCATCGTACGTGATGCGTCTCAGTCACATCACCGTGTAGAGTGATGTTACCGAGTCACATGACTCGCACTCACCCTCACCACTGACTCGAATGGAGAACGACCATGCGCGTGTTCATCACCGGTGCGTCCGGCTGGATCGGGACCGCTCTGACCAAGGAGCTCGTCGCGGCGGGCCACGAGGTCGTCGGCCTCGCCCGGTCGGACGCCTCCGCGGCCAAGATCACCGCCGCCGGCGGGACCCCTGTCCGCGGTGACATGAACGACCACGACCTGCTGGTCGCGGAGGCCGAGCAGGCTGACGCGGTCGCACACCTCGCCTTCACGCTGGACTTCGCCGAGTTCGAGGAGACCGTCGACAACGAGGTGGAGCTGATCGGCCTCATCGGGGCGGCGTACGCGGGCACCGGCAAGGCGTTCATCGCCGCGTCCGGCACCCCGATCCTCTTCGGCCGGGTGGCCACGGAGGCGGACCACCTCGATCCCGCCGGTCCGGCAGGGGCGCGGGCGCGGACGGCCGACGCGGTGCTGGCGCTGGCGCCGCGGGGCGTGCGCTCGGGCCTCGTGCGGATGCCGCGCTCCGTGCACGGCGAGGGCGACCGGAACGGTCTGATCGCCATGCTCGTCGGCCTGGACCGCCAGCTCGGCGCCGCCGCCTACGTCGGCGACGGGGCGAACCGGTGGCCGGCCGTGCACATCGGCGACGCCGGCCGCCTCTTCCTCCTCGCGCTGGAGAAGGCGCCCGCCGGCTCCGTCCTGCACGCGGTGGGCGAGGAGGGCGTCGCCATGCGCGACGTCGCCGAGGTCGTCGCGGCGAAGACCGGCCTGCCCGCCGCGGCCGTCGACCCGGAGCAGCTCGGCGTCTTCGGCGCGCTCCTCGGCGGCGACCAGCCCGCGTCGAGCGCGGTGACCCGCGACCTCCTCGGCTGGGAGCCCACCGGGCCGACCCTCCTCGCCGACCTCGAGGCCGGCCACTACACCGCGTGAGCGCACCGCGTGAGACCGGCTCCCGTGGGGCCCTCGTCGCGCTGCTGGCGGCCGTCCTGTCCTTCTCCGTCCTCCAGACGATGGTCGTCCCGGCGCTGCCCGACCTCCGCCGCGACCTGCACGCCTCGCCCGCCGCCACGGGCTGGGTGCTGAGCGCGTTCCTGCTGACCTCCGCCGCCGCCACGGTGATCGTCAGCCGCCTCGGCGACCTGTACGGGAACAAGCCGCTGATGCTCGTCAGCCTCGGGATCCTCGGGCTCGGCACGCTGCTGGCTGGCCTGTCCACCTCGATCGGCGTCCTCGTCGCGGCCCGGGCCGTGCAGGGGCTGGGCGCGGCGACGTTCCCGCTCGCGTTCGGTCTGGTGCGGGAGCTGTTCCCCCGGGACAGGGTGCCCGTGGTCGTCGGCACCATCAGCGGGATGTCCGGGATCGGCTTCGGGGTGGGGCTCGTCGTCCCGGGACCGATCCTCGACACCCTCGGCTGGCCGTCGATCTTCTGGGTGACGCTCGTCCTGATCGCTGTCGCGTTCGCCGCGGTCGCCCTCGCCGTCCCCGGCGGCGGCCACCGCGCCGGTGGTCGGGTCGACTGGACCGGGGCGGTCCTGCTCACGGTCGGGCTCACCGCCCTCCTCCTCGCCCTCGGCCGTGCGCACGCCGGCGTCAGCCCAACTCTGCTGGGCCTGGTGCTCGTCGGCCTCGCCGCGTTCGGCGGCTTCGCGGTCGTCGAGCGGCGCGTGGTCGACCCGCTGATCGACCTCGCGATCCTGGGCAGACGCGCCGTCGGCGTCGCGCACGTGGTCGCGCTGCTGTTCGGCCTCGGGATCTACGGTGCGTTCTCGCTGGTGCCGCAGCTCGTCCAGGCCCCCTCGAGCACCGGCTACGGCTTCGGCGCCACCGCGACGACGTCCGGGCTGTTCCTCCTGCCCCTGGCGGTCAGCATGCTGCTGGCGGGTCCCGTCGGCGGACGTCTCGGCGTCCGGTGGGGCAACCGGGCGACCCTGGTGCTGGCCTGCTGCGTCGCGACCGGCGGGTTCGTGGTGCTCGCGGTCGGGCTCGGCCGGCCGTGGGCGGTCGCGGCGGGCGCCGGCGTCCTGGGCGTCGGTGCGGGCCTCGCGTTCTCGTCGATCGTCAACCTCGTGGTCGACGCCGTCGACCCGCGTGACACCGGTCAGGTCACCGGCGTCAACACGATCCTGAGGACCGTGGGCGGAGCCCTGGGCGCCCAGCTCGCCACCACCGTCCTCGCCGCGTCGCTCGTCGGCGGCGGGCTGCCGGCGCGGTGGGGGTACGAGGCCGCGTTCACGGTCTCCGCCGGCGCCCTGGCGGTGGCCGCCCTGGTGACGCTCGCCGCCCCGGGCCGCTCCCGGAAGCCGGCGACCATCTGACCCGTCCCCGGGGTCGGGGTCAGCGCAGCAGCCGCGACATCCGGCGGTCCGCGAGCTTCTTGCCGCCGGTCTGGCAGGTCGGGCAGTACTGCAGCGACGAGTCGGCGAACGACACCTCGGCGACCGTGTCGCCGCACACCGGGCACGGCAGCCCGGCCTTGCCGTGCACGCGCATGCCGGACTTCTTCTCGCCCTTGAGGTCCTTCGCCGCCAGCCCCTCGGCCCGGCTGACGGCACCGGTGAGCTCGCCCTTGATGGCGGCGAGCAGGGTGTCGCGCTCCTCGTCGGTGAGCGAGCTCGCGGGCTTGAACGGGCTCATCCTGGCCGCGTGCAGGATCTCGTCGGAGTAGGCGTTCCCGATGCCGGCGATGACGCGCTGGTCCTTGAGCACACCCTTGAGCTGGGCGCGCCCGGCGTGCTCGAGCAGCGCGTCGAGGGCCGCGCGGTCGAAGGCGTGGTCGAGGGGCTCGGGCCCGAGGGTCGCGACCATGGCGATGTCCTGGGGGTCGGCGACCACATGGATCGCGAGCTTGCGCTGGGTGCCGGCCTCGGTGAGGTTGAAGCCGGACCCGTCGTCGAGGCGGAACCGCAGCGCGAGCGGTCCCTTGCCGGGGCGCGCCGGGGCGGTCGGCAGCTCGTCGCTCCAGCGCAGCCAGCCGGCGCGGGCGAGGTGGAACACCAGGTGCAGCCCCTGCGCGGAGATGTCGATGAACTTCCCGTGCCGGGTCACGTCGTCGATCTCGAGGCCGCGCAGCGCGTCGAGCGGCGGGTCGTACGTCTTCAGCGCGCTGAACGCGGCCAGCTCGACGGCGGCGATGGTGTGCCCGACGCAGCGCTCGCGCAGGAACCGCGCGAGCGACTCGACCTCGGGCATCTCCGGCATGAGCCGATTATCCCCGTGCGCCCCAGTCCGGCGTCGGCAGCGTCAGGGCCCGACGGAGGCGGGCGAGGTAGTCGGCCCGGCCGATCTCGACCACGCCGAGGCTGGCGAGGTGGTCGGTGCGCCACTGCACGTCGAGCAGCCGGCCCTCGCCGACCCCGTTGGTGCCGTCGTCGCTGTCGCCACGCAGCAGGTCGACCAGCGCCACCAGCGCGGCCTTGGACGCGTCGCGGCCACGGACCGGGTCGTGGAACATCGACTCCCCGGCGAACAGCCCGCCCAGGCTCACGCCGTACAGCCCGCCCACCAGGTCGTCGCCGGCCCACGCCTCGACCGAGTGGACGATCCCGCGGGCGTGCAGGTCGAGGTAGATGCGGGTGATGTCGTCGTCGATCCAGCCGTGCGGACGGCTCGGGTCGGCGCAGGCGGCGAGCACCTCCGCGAACGCGGTGTCGACCCGGATCTCGTAGCGCGGCAGCATCTTGCGCAGCGAGCGCGGCACGCGCAGGGCGTCGAGCGGCAGGACGCCCCGGTCCACGGGCGACCACCACCCCATCAGGCCCGGCTGGAGCGGCATCGGGAAGACCCCGCTCGCGTAGCCGGCCAGGGTGAGGTCGAGGTCGATGTCGTGCGAGACCGCCACCAGGTCGTCGTCGGGCCAGCCCCGCGGCGGCCCGAACGGTCCCGCGTCCGCCCGCTTCGGCCGTGAGGTCATCACTCGCCCGTCCGGTCGTCCGCAGCCACCCGCCCAGTCTGTCCCCTCCGGCGCGGCGGCGGGAGGGTCAGGGGCGTGCCCGGGTGCTGACCGGGGTGCTGACGCCGGTGCCCGGAGGCCCCCGACACGTACGCTGGGCCCGGTCGAGAGGCGGGAGCCGCATGCCCAGTGCACAAGACGTCGGTCGCGCCATCGCGCGCGGGATCGGCCCGGTCGCGCGCAGCGTCAACCCGGCGGCCGCCGGCAGTGCGCTCAAGCGGGTGCTCGAGGTCGCCATCGACGGCTACGCCCGGGTGCCGGGCGCCCGCACCGTCGCGGCCAAGCACCTGCAGAAGCACGAGGGCTCGGTCGACGACGCCATCGACTCCGTGATCGCCCAGCACGTCCGGCTCGCCGGCGCGCAGGGCTTCGTCACCAACATCGGCGGCATCGCCGCGCTCCCGGTCGCCATCCCGGCCAACCTCGCCGGCATCTCCGTCGTCCAGGTGCGGATGGTGGCCGCGGTCGCCCACCTGCGGGGCTACGACGTCGGCGACCTGCGGGTCCGGACCGCGCTGGTGATGTGCCTGCTCGGCGCCGACGAGGTCGCGCGGCGCATCGCGGACGGGTCGCTGCCGACCTCGCCGATGGTGATCGCCACCGCGCCCGTCTTCGACGTGGCCCTCGACCGGCAGGTCGCCGACGCGGTGCTGGCGGACCTGATGAGCCGGATCGGCGGCAAGAACCTGGCCCTCGTCGTCACGCGGCGCGTCCCGCTGCTCGGTGGTGGGGTGGGTGCCGTCGTCGACGGTCTCGCCACGCGACAGATCGGCGCGTACGCGAAGGCCGAGCTGCTGCGCCGGCGCGCACTCGCCCACTGAGGAGGGCGTGAGCACCGCGGCTGCGCTGCCCGACCGGGTGCGGCGCTGGTGCGCCGACGCCCTCGGGCAGGAGGTCCTCGGAGCGGAGCGCCTGACCGGTGGGTTCACCGACGCGATCTGGAAGATCACGGTGGCGTCCGGCGGAGCGATCCTGCGCTGGCTCGACACCGGCCACCCGTACGCCGCCGACGCCCGGCAGTGGGTCGTCCGGGAGGCGCTGGGCTGCCGGTTGACCCAGGGCTCCGCGGTCCCCGCCCCGGTCCTGATCGCGAGCGACACCGACGGCGAGGCGACCGACGGGTGGGCGAACCTGACGACCCTGCTGCCCGGACGGGTCCGGCTCGACCGGCTCGGTCCGACGGCGATGGACGCGCTGGCCGACGTGGCCGTGGCGGTGCACGCCGTGGGGGTCGACGAGGACGACCGGCCGCCGGAGTTCACGCCCTGGGCGCCCGCGGTCCTCGAGGTGCCGGCCTGGTCCACGCGGCCCGACCTGTGGACCGAGGCGATCGAGCGGTGCCGTGGTCCGCGGCCGGCGACCGTGCAGCACCTGATCCACCGCGACTTCCACCCCGGCAACACCTTGTGGGCCGGCGACGTGGTCACCGGGCTGATCGACTGGGCGGAGACGTCGTGGGGGCCGTCCGACCTCGACGTCGCGCACGCCCGCTCGAACTTCGCGATGCTGCACACGGTCGCCGACGCGGAGGCCTTCGCGCGGGCGTACGCCCGTCGCGGCGGCCGGCTCGACCCGGACCCGGAGGCGCGCCGCTACTGGACCTGCCTCGACGTGCTCGGCTTCCTGCCCGACCCCGGGCCGGTGGTCGTCGCCCTCACCCGGCAGCGTCCCGATCTCGACGCGGACGGCGTCCGGCGCCGCCTGGAGGACCTGCTCGCGCTGGCGCTGCGGTCCCCCTGAGCCCGGCGCGGGACCGGCGGCGCAGACTTGGCGGCGTGACCGACGCGACCGCTCCCGCCTCGCCGGCCGTCGCCCTGCTGGTCGGGTGCTCGGGAGGCATCGGCGGCGCGATCGCGAAGGCACTCGAGGCCGGCGGGTTCCGCGTCTTCGGCACCTCGCGGGCGGGCACCAGCACCGCCGGGACCGGCCTCACGCCGCTCGCGCTCGACGTGACCGACGAGGCGAGCGTGGCGGCCGCGGTCGATCGCGTGGTCGCCGAGGCCGGTCGCCTGGACGTCCTGGTCCACAACGCGGGCACGACCCTGTTCGGGGCGCTGGAGGAGACGACGACCGCCGAGGCCGGGCAGATGCTCGACACGAACCTGCTGGGCACCCACCGGGTCGTGCGCGCAGCGCTGCCGCACCTGCGGTCGACCCGCGGGCGGGTCGTCGTCACCGGATCCATCGCGGGCTTCCTCACCAAGCCGTACGAGGCCTGGTACTCGGTGGTCAAGCACGGGCTGGACGCGTACGCCGAGGCGCTCCGCCTCGAGGTGGCGCCGTTCGGGGTGCGGGTGACCCTGCTCGAGCCGGGCTTCATCAGGACCGACCTGGGCCAGCACGCCGTGACCGTCTCCGACCCGCTGGCGATCTACGACCGCCCGCGGTCGGCCGCCGTGGCGGGGCTGGCCCGCGACCTCGGCCGGGGGGTGCCGCCCGAGCGGGTCGGCGCCGCCGTGGCGAAGGTGCTCCGCGCGGAGCAGCCCCCGCTGCGTGTGCTCGTCGGACCGGACGCGCAGACGAGCAACCTCCTCAAGCGGCTGCTGCCGGACCGCCTGTTCGCCCGCGGCATGGCCGCGCGCTTCGCCCCCAAGGAGGATGCATGACCGGTCGCACGCGCACCGGGCGACGGGGTTCGCTCCTCTCGCTCGGCTCGACGGGGTCGATCCTGTCCATCGGCAGCGTCGGGTCGATCCTCTCGATCGGCAGCGTCGGGTCCGTGCTGTCCATCGGCAGCGCCGGCTCGATCGGCAGCATCAGCTCGTTCGCCTCGGTCGCCTCGGTCGCTTCAGCGGTCTCGTCCCGGTCGCTCCTCTCCTGGCTCAGCGAGTCCGGGGTGTTCTCGGCGGGGCGCCGCAGGGGCTGAGCGCAGCGGTCAGGTCGACGCGAGGGGTCCAGTCGGCGAAGTCGAACCCGGGCGAGACCACGCAGCTGACGAGCACGTCCGCGGCGGCGGGACCGGCCGACTGCCAGGTCCCGGCGGGTACGAGCACCTGCGGGTGCTGGCCCGCCTCGACGTCGCCGCCCAGGACGAGGGTGCTCGTCGGACCCGGTACGTCGGCCGCGCCGCCCAGCCGGAGCTCGAGGGGTGCGCCGCGGTGGTGCAGCCAGAGCTCGTCGGACCGGACCTGGTGCCAACGGGACCGCTCGCCCGCGCAGAGGAGGTAGTGGATCGCCGTCGCCGTGGGACGGACGGTGCCCGGGTCGGCGCCGGGCGGCACGACCGGCACCGGGCTGGTCCACGTCCGACGGAACCAGCCGCCCTCGGGGTGCGGCTGGAGATCGAGGAGATCAGCGAGCGGCGGCCGGCCGGACGAGGTGGAGGGGATCGGCGAGCTCAGCGGGCTCAGCCGTTCCAGTCGGGCTTGGTCCAGTACCAGGTGCTGTCCAGCCGGGCCTTGGCCCGCTGAGCACCCACGATCAGCACGAGACCGGCGAGCAGGGAGAAGACCCAGGCGACGCCGAGGTAGGCGCCCACCCCACCCGCCTCGATCAGCTGGTAGGCGATGATCACCACGGGCGCGCTGAGGGCCAGGCACCAGCCGCCGACGAGGGCGAGCCTGCGGACCCAGCGGCCGACGTCCGCCACCGCGAGGACCCAGCAGAACGCCGTGCCCAGCAGCAGGCCGACGTGCTGGAACGACAGCCCGTAGTAGGCGAGGTTGAGCCCGGCAGCGAGCGAGTCGACGTCGGTCACCTGCCCGAACGCAGGACCACCGGCCTGGGCCTGGAGGAAGAAGGCGCTCGCCGGGAACAGCGAGCGCCCGAACTCCGTCGCGACGCGCACCCCGATGTGCGGGGTGACGACGCTCGCGGCCATGAGGAGCACCAGCAGGACGACCCACGGGACGCGGCGCGACACGCCACGTCGTCGCGCCTCGACCTCCTCCGCAGAGGGTGTGATCACGCTGGTGCCCTCAGGGCCGACGAGTCGTCAGGCCGCGTTCACCGTGAGCTTGACGTGCGCGGTGACCGCGTCGTGCAGCTTGACGCCCACGGTGTGCGTCCCCACGGCCTTGATCGGCTTCTCGATCCGCACCGTGCGGCGGTCGATCGACGGGCCCCCGGACTTCTTGATCGCGGCAGCGACCTCAGCCGCGGTGACCGAGCCGAAGAGCGTGCCGTTCTCGCCGGCCCGCTCGGTCAGCGTGACCTCGAGGCCCTCGATCTGGCCGCGCACCTCGTTGGCGTGGTCGAGACCACGGATCTCGCGGGCGTCACGGCTGCGCTTGATGCCGTCGATCTGCTTCTCGCCGCCACGGCTCCACCGGATGGCGAAGCCACGCGGCACGAGGTAGTTACGGCCGTAGCCGTCCTTGACCTCCACGACGTCGCCAGCCAGGCCCAGGTTGTCCACGGCAGCAGTCAGGATGAGCTTCATCTCGACACCCCTTCTCAGCGAGCCGTCGAGGCGTACGGCAGCAGCGCGACCTCGCGGGCGTTCTTGATGGCGATGGCGACCTTGCGCTGGTCCTGGACGGACAGCCCGGTCACCCGGCGGGCGCGGATCTTGCCACGCTCCGAGATGAACTTCCGCAGGGTCGCGGTGTCCTTGTAGTCGATGATCTGGCCCTTGCGCAGAGGGTTCGACTTCTTCTTGATCGGCTTCTCGCGCTTGCTGGAGCGATCGCGGTCGTTGGCCATTGTGGTGCTCTCCTTCCGAGCCCGGCTGCGGTTGTGGCCGCGAGCCGGAATGGTCCGTGTGGTGCTGGTTCATGCCTGTCGGACGGCCGGTACGGCCACCCGAAGGCTTGGTCGATCAGACCCCGTGGGTCAGAACGCCGTCGATCAGACCCCGTGGGTCAGAGCGTCGATCAGAACGGCGTCGATCAGAACGGCGGCTCGTCGTTCTGCGGCGTCGCCCACGGGTCGTCGCCGCCGCCCGACTGGCCGCCGGGCTGCCCGCCGCGCGAGCCCCCGCCGGAGCCGGAGCCGCCGGTGGCCCACGGGTCGCCGCCGAAGGAGCCGCCGTTGCCGCCGCCTCCCCCGCCGTTGCCCCCGCCGGAGGAACGGCCGCCTCCGCCGCCACCACCGCCCTGGCCGCCGCCACCTCCGCTGGAGGTGCGGGTGACCTTGGCGGTCGCGTAGCGCAGAGCCGGACCGATCTCGTCGACGTCGACCTCAAAGACCGTGCGCTTCTCGCCCTCACGGGTCTCGTAGCTGCGCGACTTCAGGCGCCCGGAGACGATCACGCGCATCCCCTTCTGCAGCGACTCGGCGACGTTCTCCGCAGCCTGGCGCCAGACGGCGCAGCTGAGGAACATCGCGTCGCCGTCACGCCACTCGTTGGTCTGCCGGTCGAACGTGCGCGGCGTGGACGCGACGGTGAAGTTCGCGACCGCTGCCCCGGAGGGGGTGAAGCGCAGCTCGGGGTCGGCCGTCAGGTTGCCGATGAGCGTGATGGGTGTTTCGCCTGCCATGGGGTGCTCCGTGTGTGTCGTGGACCGTCGTCTGCGGGTCGGCTCAGGTCAGAGTGCCAGCGTGGGCTGACATCCCGCCCCGTCGCGTGGTGGATCTGTGGACAACTCCACCACGCAAGGACGCCCTGTGGATCGACGGATCAGTGCGCGTCGGTGCGGATGACCTTCGTCCGCATGATCGACTCGTTCAGCGTGAACTGACGGTCGAGCTCCTTGACGTCGGCCGGCTCGGCCGAGAGGTTGAGCACGACGTAGATGCCTTCGGACTTCTTCCGGATCTCGTACGCCAGACGGCGCCGACCCCAGACCTCCAGGCTGTTCACCGTGCCGTTGGCCTTGGTGATGACGGACAGGTGCTGCTCGAGCGTCGGCTGGACCTGACGCTCGTCGGTGTCGGGGTCGAAGATGACCATGACCTCGTAAGGGCGCATCGCGAACTCCACCTCCTCTGGTCTCTGCGGCCACGGGACGTCCCCGTGGCAGGAGGGCGATTGCTTGACCCGGGTTCCATCGAGGAGCCGGGTCCAGGTGCCGCGCCAGGCGCGGTACCAGCCGACCAAGATACCCGTACGCACGGGCACGGGGCGAATCGCGCGGACCGGGGCACCGGACCTGCGGCGCCCGGCGGGCTCAGAGGGTCAGCGCGCACTCGACGAGGGTGTGGCGCACGACCATCCCGAAGCCCTCGTACAGGCTCCGCGCGCCCGTGTCGGCGTGGGTGTAGAGGGCGAGCAGAGGCACGCCCCGCTCGCGGGCGGCGAGCGTCGTGGCGGCCAGGAGCTCGCGGGCCAGTCCACGGCGCCGGTGGCCGTCCGCCACCGCCAGCTGCGGGACCCACGCCTCCGCCTCCGCCGACCCGTCGGGCGGCTCCGCCGGGTCGTTCAGCAGGCACGCACCCACCGGCTCGCCCCGCCAGGTCGCCACCCGGCAGTGCTCCAGCGTCACGTCGGGCCGGTCGATCATCCCGGCGCGCCAGTCCGCGTACGAGCGCCTGGTGGGTCCGTAGCGCGCGAAGGCGGCGCGCATCAGGTCGTGCACCGCCGCCACGTCGGCCTCCGTCATCGGCCGCACCACGTACCCCTCGGGCAGGTCGCAGGGCTCGACCGGGGCCGCGGCCGGCAGCTGGAACATCCACCCGGTGCGCAGGACGGTCCAGCCGCGCGCCTCGAGCAGGGTCCTGCTCTCGACGTCGTCGGCGGGCAGGTCACGGCGCACCGCGTCGAAGCCCCGTGCGCGGGCCTCGGTCTCCCAGCGCCCGAGGAGCGCGTCCTCCAGGCCCGACCCGGCCCAGTCCTGGCGCACGGCAACCTCGATCGCGCCCCGCGTCCCCAGGGTGCCGAAGGCCACCAGCTCGCCGTCGTCGTCCCAGCCCTCGCTGTCGACGGCGAGGTCGAAGTCCGGGGCCGCCCAGTCGGCCCGGACGTCCTCGACGGTGAGGAGCGGCTCGCCGAACCAGCGTCGGTCGTAGGCGTGCAGCAGCTCGACGACCGTCTCGAGATCGGCCTCCACCAGTGGTCGCGCCGTGATCATCGGAGACCTCCCCGCCCTTGTCGCGGCCGAGTTCCGTGACGACGATCAAGATTCGATCACGAAACATCCGGCCTGTTGATAACGCCAGCGGCGACCCGCCCAGCCGTTACGCTCGCTGCCCTCGCACGCCCTGCAGAACCGTTACAGAGGAGCTCCAGCATGTCGCAGTACCAGGCCGCACCGCCGCCCGCGGCGGCCTCCTACCCGGGCAAGACCCTCGGCATCGTCGGACTGATCCTGGCGATCATCCCGTGCACCTGGTGGGCAGGCCTCGTCATCTCGATCATCGCGTTCGTCCAGTCCCGCAAGGTCGGGGTGCGCAACACCCTGGCGCTGGTCGGGATCGTGATCGGCGCGCTGTGGCTCGTCTTCGTGATCATCGCCTACGCCACGGGTCTCACGACCCAGTACATGACCCCCCGCTGAGGAGCCTCATGTCCTACGACGCACACGCACCGGGCGGCGAGCCGCCCCTCGACTGGCCGTACTACGGCATCGGCTTCGGCGCGGCGATCAAGCGCTACTTCAAGAAGTACGCGACCTTCGACGGACGGGCCAGCCGCGGGGAGTACTGGTGGGTCGCGCTGTTCAACGGCATCCTCGTCGTCGTCTTCTACGCGATCTTCGGGATCATCGTGGCCACCACCGCGGGCACGTCGTCGAGCACGGGGTCCACGCCCCAGCTCGGTGCCGGGTACTACGCGCTGAGCAGCATCTCCGGCCTGTACTCGCTGGCGACGATCGTCCCCAGCCTGGCGCTGGCCTGGCGTCGGCTGCACGACACCGGCCGCTCGGGGCTGAACTACCTGTTCGTGCTGATCCCCCTGGTGGGCCCGATCATCATGATCGTGTTCTTCGCCAGCCAGACGACCCCGAACGCTGAGCAGTACGGGCCGCCGCGGTCCCAGCCGGGCTACGGCCAGCTGCCGCAGCAGCCGTACGGCGAGCAGCCCTACGGCCAGCAGCCCCCGCAGCAGCCCTACGGTCAGCAGCCCCCGCAGCAGCCCTACGGTCAGCAGCCCGACCCGCAGCAGCCGTACGAGCAGCAGCCGTAGGGCCGACGCCCGACCGAGGACCTCTCGACGTCAGCAGGTCCGGCTAGCCTTCGCGGCATGACGGACCTGCTGGCAGGAGGCCACGGCGACCAGGTCGACCCGGTCGCGGAGGCCCAGGCGCGCGACGCCCGGCTGGCCCAGTTCTTCCTGGGCGACCCGCAGGCCTGGAAGGGACCCCAGGTCGCCTTCGCGGGCGGGGCCTCCGCCCTGCGGACGGCCGCGTCCGACGCCGGGGTGACGCTCTACGTCCACGCCCCGTACGTCCTGAACGTCGCCACCTCGAACAACCGCATCCGCATCCCCAGCCGCAAGTTCCTGCAGCAGCACCTGGACGCGGCCGCCGAGATCGGCGCGGCCGGTCTCGTGGTGCACGGCGGACACGTGCTCAAGGCCGACGACCCGGCGCAGGGCTTCGACAACTGGCGCAAGTGCGTCGAACGCCTCGAGCTCGCCGTCCCGCTGCTCATCGAGAACACCGCCGGCGGCGACAACGCCATGGCCCGCCACCTCGACCGGCTCGACCAGCTCTGGGACGCGGTCGGCGACGGTGGGGGCGCCGGGGTCGGCTTCTGCCTCGACACCTGCCACGCGCACGCGGCGGGCGAGGACCTCGACGGCCTGGTCGACCGGATCCGCGCCATCACCGGCCGGGTCGACCTGGTCCACGCGAACGACTCCCGCGACGCCGCCGGCTCGGGCGCCGACCGGCACACCAACCTCGGCGAGGGCCAGATCGACCCCGACGCGCTGGTCGCCGTCGTCCGTGCGGCAGGCGCTCCGGTGGTCGTGGAGACCCCGGGGGGCGTCGAGGGCCAGCGGGCTGACCTCGACTGGCTCCGCGCCCGGCTGTCCGGCTGAGCCCGTTCGTGCCCGGACGGGCCGGTCGCTCCGCTAGCCCGGCGGCTCGAGCGGCAGCGCCGCGCTGCGCTCCTCGTGGCCGAACACGCAGCGGAAGTACGTCTCGTCCTGCGCCGCGCTCTGAGCCGGGATGGCGTAGACCTCCCAGTCGTCGCGCCGATCGCCCTTCGGCAGCATCGCGTTGACGAGCTTCATCGTGCACGTGGCCCGGACGCCCGCGTCCGCGTCGAGCTGGGACTTGCGGATGACGGGCGCCACGAGAGGTCCGGCCGCGAAGGTCTGGTAGACGTGGTTCTTCGAGCAGCTGGCGGGAGTCGCGACGTACAAGGCGTCGGCGACCGACAGGAGCTGTCCCCAGCACTCAGGGGTGCGCGGTCCGCACTGGGCCGGCCGGCCCACGGCGGCGCTGCAGTCGCTGAACCCGGCGAGCAGCGTGGGCGACGCGCTCACGGACGGACCGGCGCTGGTGCTGACGCCGGCCGTCGGAGCCGTGCTGAGGGCGGGCGGCGGAACTGCTCGGGCACCACCGCGCCCGGTGAGGGCCATGGCGACCACGACGACCAGCGCGAGGACGGCGGCCGCGCCCACCAGCACCGGCCAGCCGGCCCAGCGACGGACGCGGCTCGGGGGTACGGCGGCGCCGGCATCGGCATCGGCGGTCTCGGGCGCGGGCGTCGCGTCGACGGGGCTCGTCGTCGCGAGCGGCTCGTCCAGCTGCGGGAGCAGCGCGACGCTCGGCGCACCCAGCGGCAGCGCGGTCAGCGCGTCCCGGAACGTGGCCGCGCTCGGTCGTCGGGCCGGGTCGTCGTCCAGCGCCTCCATCAGCACGTCCATGAGGCGGGGGTCGACGTCGGGCAGCCGTTCGACCGGGTCGTCGAGGTGGGCCAGCACCACCTGGGCGGCGGTCATGTCGGGGTCGGCGTCGCCCGGGTCCACGGCCCGGGGCGCGTGGCCGCAGAGCAACGCGTAGAGCGTGGCGGCGAGGGAGTAGACGTCGCCGCTCGCGGTCGGCGAGTGCGGGGCGAACGCCTCCGGCGGCGCGTACGCCGGGGTCAGGGCCTCCAGCCGCTCCTCCAGCTCCATGCCGTCGGTCATCACGGCCAGCCCGAAGTCGGCGAGGCCGGCGTGCCCGTACTGGTCGATCAGCACGTTCGCCGGCTTGACGTCGCGGTGCAGCACGCCCTGGGCGTGCGCGGCGTCCAGCGCGTCGGCGATCCGGACGCCGAGATCGCGCACCCACTCCTGGCTCGGGCGATTGCCCTCCTGCAGCCGGCGGGTCAGCGAACCGCCCGTGCACAGCTCCATGACCAGGTAGGGCCGGTCGTCGTCGAGGAGCCCGGCGTAGTGGACGGTGACGATCCCGGGGTGGCTCGACATCCGGCCGGCGGCGCCCGACTCGCGCAGGAAGCGGTCGCGCTCCTCGGGGTTGTCGAGCTTGCGCGTGATGATCTTGACGGCGACGAGCCGGTTGAGCGACTCCTGACGAGCCTCCCAGACGACGGCGAAGCCCCCCCGGGCCAGCGGTCGCCAGTCCGTGAGTCCCTCGAGTCGCGGCGTCTTCACCACGCGGACACGATAGGCGCCGAGCAGTTGAACGTTCTCCGGCCCGGGGGAAAACGCGGCGGAAACTGAGGCGATCAAGCTCGCCGGCAGCCGCATACCGGCGAGCCAGCCGCACAGGCCGCAGCTTGTGCGGCTGTCTCGGAGGTGTGCGGCTACCACCGGAGGTGCGCGGCTGCCACCGGAGGTGTGCGGCTGTCGCCGAAGCCGTGCCGCTCTGGTGCGGGAACGGTGGCCGATCCCGCTCCCGTAGCCTCGCGCAGGTGAGCAGGAGCGTCTACGTCGCGTCGTCGGAAGGGCTGACCGGCAAGTCGGCCGTGGCGCTCGGGCTGCTGGACGCGCTGGTCCGCGAGGTCGGCTCGGTGGGGGTGTTCCGCCCGCTGACCACCGTCAGCGCCCACCCCGAGGCGGACGAGCGCGACCTCATCGTCGAGCTGCTCGTGTCCCAGCCCGGGATGCAGCAGACGTACGACGAGGCGATCGGGGTGACCTACGACCTGGCCCGGGAGGACCAGGACGAGGCGCTGCACGAGATCGTCGAGCGCTTCGGGCACCTGTCCGAGCGCTTCGAGGTCGTCCTCGTGCTCGGCTCGGACTACACCGACGTGTCCACCGGCACGGAGCTGTCGTTCAACGCCAAGATCGCGGCCAACCTCGGGGCTCCCGTGGTGCTGGTCGTGCACGGCCGCGGACGGACCCCGACCCAGGTCCAGGCCGCGGCCGAGAGCGCGCTGACCGAGCTCCGGGCCAACCACGCCACCCCGGTCGCGGTGATCGCCAACCGGGTCGAGCCGGACGCGCTGGACCCGGTCCGCGAGGCGCTCGCCCACATCTCCGGGCTGCTCAGCGCGGCGATCCCGGAGAGCGCGCTGCTGTCCGCACCGACCTTCGGCGCGCTGGTCGAAGCGGCCGACGGCCACCTCGTGGTCGGCAGCGAGGCGTGGACCGGGCGCGAGGCGCTCGGCATCATCGTGGCCGCGATGAGCCTGCCCAACGTGCTCGCCCGCCTCCGCCCCGACGTCGCCGTGATCGCCCCGAGCGACCGCACCGACCTCATCCCCGGCCTGATGCTGGCCCACCAGTCGGGCACCTTCCCGACCCTCGCCGGCATCCTGCTGACCGGCGGCTACGAGCTGCCCGAGACCATCCGGCGGCTCACCGACGGCGTGCCGTCGGACCTGCCCATCGCGCTCACCGACCTGGGCACGTACACGACGGCGGAACGGCTGATGCGGGTCCGGGGGCCGATGAGCAAGAGCTCCCCGAACAAGATCGAGACCGCCCGGCGGCTGTTCTCCGAGCAGGTCGACCAGGCCGCGCTGCTCGCCGCGATCGACGTCTCGGCGTCCGAGGTCCGCACGCCGCTGATGTTCGAGCACCAGCTGATGGAACGGGCGCGCAAGGATCGCCGGCACATCGTGCTGCCGGAGGCCGGGGACGACCGGATCCTCACCGCCGCCGACATCCTGCTGCGCCGCGGGGTGGCCGAGCTGACGCTGCTCGGCGACGAGAACACCGTCCGGGCCCGGGCGTCGGCGCTCGGGCTGGACCTCGACGCCGCCCGCGTCCTGTCCCCCACCGACGCCGAGCTCGTGGAACGGTTCGCGGCCGCGTACGCGCAGGCCCGGGCGCACAAGGGGATGACGCTCGAGCGGGCCCGCGAGGTCGTCACCGACGTCTCCTACTTCGGCACGATGATGGTGCACCTCGGCCTGGCCGACGGCATGGTCTCCGGTGCCGTGCACACCACCGCCCACACCATCCGCCCGGCGCTCGAGTTCGTGAAGACCCGGCCCGGCGTCAGCACGGTCTCCAGCGTCTTCCTCATGTGCCTGGCCGACCGGGTGCTGGTCTACGGCGACTGCGCCGTGATCCCCGAGCCGACCACGGAGCAGCTGGCCGACATCGCGATCTCCTCGGCCGCGACGGCCCGGCAGTTCGGCATCGACCCGCGGGTGGCGATGCTCTCCTACTCCACCGGGGCGTCCGGCTCGGGCGCGGACGTGGAGAAGGTGCGAGCGGCCACCGCCCTGGTCGCCGAGCGGGATCCCGACCTCGCCCTCGAGGGGCCGATCCAGTACGACGCCGCCATCGACCCGGACGTCGCCCGCACCAAGCTGCCGGGCTCGACGGTCGCCGGGCACGCGACCGTCTTCATCTTCCCGGACCTCAACACGGGCAACAACACCTACAAGGCCGTGCAGCGCAGCGCCCACGCCGTGGCGATCGGCCCGGTGCTGCAGGGCCTGAACCGCCCGGTCAACGACCTGTCGCGCGGAGCGCTCGTGGAGGACATCGTGAACACCGTGGCGATCACCGCCGTCCAGGCGCAGGACAGCTGATGGCGCACCCTTCGACGGGCTCGGGGAACGAGGGGCCGGTCCTGGTCCTGAACGCCGGGTCCTCCTCGCTCAAGTACCAGGTGCTCGTCCCCGAGACGGCCGAGGTGCTCGCCAAGGGGCTGGTGGAGCGCATCGGCGAGGACGGCGGGGTCGCCGACCACGGGGCGGCCATGGGCGTCGTCACCGACCGGCTCGCGCAGGCGGGCGTCGACCTCGACGCGTCCGGGCTGCGCGCCGTCGGGCACCGGGTGGTGCACGGCGGTCCCGACTTCTCCGACCCGGTCCTCGTCGACGACTCCGTGGTGGCCGACATCCGCGACCTGGTGCCGCTCGCCCCGCTGCACAACCCCGGGGCGCTCGCCGGCATCGAGGCGGCGCGGGCCGCGTTCGACGTGCCCCAGGTGGCCGTCTTCGACACGGCCTTCTTCAGCACGCTGCCGCCGGCCGCGTCGACGTACGCGATCCCCAAGGACGTGGCCGGCCGGCACCGGATCCGGCGCTACGGCTTCCACGGCACCTCGCACCGCTACGTCTCCCGGGCGGTGGCCGACTTCCTCGACCGTCCGCTGGAGTCCTTCGACCAGGTGGTGCTGCACCTCGGCAACGGCTGCTCGGCCTCGGCCGTCGCGGGTGGTGTCGCGGTGGACACCTCGATGGGCCTCACACCGCTGGAGGGGCTGGTGATGGGGACGCGGTCGGGCGACATCGACCCGGCGGTCTTCACGTTCCTGCACTCCGCCGCCGGCCTCGAGGTCGCCGAGATCGACGCCCTGCTGAACAAGCAGTCCGGGCTCAAGGGCCTCGCGGGCGTCAACGACTTCCGCGAGGTGCTGGCCCGGGCCGAGGCGGGCGACGAGGACGCCCGGCTCGCCCTCGACGTGTACGTGCACCGCCTGCGGCACTACGTCGGCGCGTACACCGCGGTCCTCGGCGGGCTCGACGTGCTGACGTTCACCGCCGGGGTCGGCGAGAACGCCCCGGCGCTGCGGGCCGCGGTCGTCGCGACGCTCGGCCGGCTCGGGCTCGCGGTCGACCCCAGGCGCAACGAGGCCCCGTCGAAGGAGGCCCGCGTCATCTCCCCCGACGGTTCCCCGGTCACGGTCCTGGTCGTCCCGACCAACGAGGAGCTGGAGATCGCCCGCCAGACGGCCGCCCTGCTCGAGGCCCAGCACGGCTGACACGCGCCGCCGCACGCGGAGGCATCGGCTAGCGTGACACCCGTTCGGTCGACGAGGGGAGAGTTCTGTGCGCAAGGTGATCCTGAGCCTGGGGCTCGTGGTCGGCATCGTCGCCCTGGGTGTGGGCATCTTCGGCCTCGCCACCACCCCGTACGACCACGTCGTGCCGGTGCCCTACAAGATCGTCAGCTTCGGTGCCACCGCGATGATGGGGACGCTGGTGCTGCTCGTGATCACGTACGCCCACGGCACCCGCGCGGGCGACCTGGACTGACCGC
Organism: uncultured Friedmanniella sp.; assembly: GCA_964251895.1. Taxonomy (GTDB): domain Bacteria; phylum Actinomycetota; class Actinomycetes; order Propionibacteriales; family Propionibacteriaceae; genus Microlunatus. The sequence continues at coordinate 50,675 of CAXULL010000013.1, read as the reverse complement.
GTCGCCCTCGCCCGCACCGGCCCGTCCGTAGGGTGGGGCGCATGCCTACCGCGCTCGTGACCGGCGGGACGTCGGGGATCGGCGCCGCCTTCGCCAGCCAGCTCGCCGCCCGCGGCGACGACCTGGTGCTCGTGGCCCGCGACGCCGTACGCCTGGAGAGCTCGGCCGCGGCCCTGCGCGAGACGTACGGGGTGGCCGTCGAGGTCCTCCCCGCCGACCTGGGCGACCGTGAGCAGGTGCTCCGCGTCGCGGAGCGGCTGACGGACCCGGCCCGCCCGGTCGACCTGCTCGTGAACAACGCGGGCTTCGGCGTCCACCACGCCCTCACCGACCCCGACCCCGGACCTCACCAGCACGCGATCGACGTGATGATCTCGGCGGTGCTCGTGCTCGGCGGCGCCGCCGGCCGGGCCATGCGCACGCGGGGCCACGGGGCGATCGTCAACGTCGCCTCGACGGCCGGGTTCATGGCGATGGGGTCGTACTCGGCGATCAAGGCGTGGGCCATGACCTACTCCGAGTCGCTGGCGGTGGAGCTCGCGGGCACCGGCGTCACCGTCACGGCGCTCGCCCCGGGCTGGGTCCGCACCGAGTTCCACCAGCGGGCCGCCATCCGGACCTCCTCGATCCCGGAGGTGCTCTGGCTCGACGCGGACGCGCTGGTCGCGGAGTGCCTCGCCGACGTCGCCCGCGGCAAGGTCGTCTCGATCCCGTCGCGGCGCTACCGCGCGCTGATGTGGGCCGTCCGGCACGCACCGCGCTCGGCCGTCCGGGCCGCCTCCCGCAGGCTCTCCTCGAGCCGGCACTGACCCGAGCGCGCGGCTGGCTCCTGCCGGAGGGATCACACGGCACCGTGGCATCCGCGGGCGCCGGCGCGACGAACCGTCCGTGTCGCACCTGCGTGAACAGGGCGTGAACGCACGAGTCCGATAGGATGATCACCGTGTCCAGCCGCAGCCGTTACACCTCGCCGCTCATGGCCGGGGCCAGGTTCGTGGCCCAGCGTGGGGTGCTGAAGCCCTTCATCTGGCGCAAGGCCGACGTGACCGTGATCGGGGCCGAGCGGCTCGAGGGCCTCCGGGGGCCGTACGTCGCTGTCTCCAACCACTCGAGCCACCTCGACGCCCCGCTGATCATCGGAGCCCTGCCGGGCAAGCTCGGCCGCTACGTCGCCGCCGGTGCGGCCGCCGACTACTTCTTCGACGTCTGGTGGCGCAAGGGCCTCACCGCGCTCTTCTTCAACGCCTTCCCGGTCGACCGGTCCGGCCTGCGGGGCCGACGCGGCCTCGCGACCAGCCTGCTCGACGACGGCGTGCCGCTGCTGCTGTTCCCCGAGGGCACCCGCTCGCGGACGGGCGAGATGGGCAACTTCAAGCCCGGCGCCGCCGCCCTCTGCATCAGCCGCGACGTCCCCTGCCTGCCCATCGCGCTCTACGGCGCGTCCGAGGCGATGCCGTACGGCAGGACCTGGCCGGGCAAGGGCAGGCCGCCGATCTACGTGTGCTTCGGCGAACCGATGCGGCCCGACGACGGCGAGTCCGTCGCCGGCTTCTCGGAGCGCATCGCCAAGGAGGTCCACGGGCTGTACGACGAGGCGCAGGACCACGCCGCCCGGCTGGGCGACGTACCGCGCCGGCTGCCGCGCGACTGAGAGTTGTCGTCTCGAGCAGTTACGCTCGAACGAGGCCCTCTCTCGGGCCCGAGCTCAGCGAGGAGGCAGGCGCCATGCCGGCGGTCAAGCACATGAAGTGGTGGGGCTGGGGCGTCGAGGGCGTCTCCTTCCACTGGGAGGACAAGCCCGCCTTCCCGGCCTTCGTCAGCCGGGCCGTGGGGATCGACATCACGCAGGCGCCCGAGTCGCCGAAGTCGATCGAGGAGCTGCACGTCCCCGCGCCGCAGATCGGTGACGACGTCCGCGGTCGGCTGACCGACGCCGTCGGCGCGACGAACGTGACCTACGACGACCTCGACCGCGTCGTGCACACCTACGGCAAGAGCCTGCGCGACCTCCTCCGGCTGCGCGCCGCCGACCTCCCCCGCGTCCCCGACGCCGTCGTCTACCCGGGCGGCGAGGACGACGTCCGCGCCCTCGTCGACCTGGCCGTCGAGGCCGACCTCGTGCTGATCCCGTTCGGCGGGGGCAGCAACATCTCCGGCAGCCTGCACCCGCTGGCCGAGGAGACCCGCACCGTCGTCTCGGTCGACCTCGGCCGCATGGACCAGGTGCTCGACGTCGACGAGGACTCGGGCCTGGCCCGCGTCCAGGCCGGCGTGCTCGGCCCCGACCTGGAGGAGCAGCTCGGTCGGCGTGGCTGGACGATGGGGCACTTCCCCGACAGCTTCACCCACAGCACCCTCGGCGGCTGGGTCGCGACCCGCTCGTCGGGCATGCAGTCCGACAAGTACGGCGACATCGCCCGCATCGCCCGCGGCATGCGGGTGGTCCAGCCCGACGGCACGCTCGTCGTCCGGGCGGTGCCCAGCACCTCCACCGGGCCCAGCACCCGCGAGATGGTCCTGGGCTCCGAGGGTCGCCTCGGCGTGATCACCGAGGTCACCGTCCAGGTGCACCGGATCCCCGAGAACCGGCTGATGCTGGCCTACCTCTTCCCGAGCTTCGAGGCGGGCCTGGCGGCCATGCAGGAGATCTCCACGAGCGACGCGCACCCGTCGGTCACCCGGGTGAGCGACCAGTACGAGACGCAGATGTCGCTGGCCACCCGCAAGGCGTCCAAGGGCTTCTCGGTGTCCTCGACCGTCGGCAACCAGCTGTTCAAGCTGCTGGAGCGCCGCGGCTGGGACCTCGACCAGGCGTGCCTGAGCTTCATCGGCTACGAGGGCGGCCGCGCGCACGTGGCGCACGAGAAGGGCATCGTCTCGGCCATCATCAAGGCCCACGGCGGCGTCGGGCTGGGCAAGGGCCCGGCCGTGCTCTACGACCAGAAGAAGTTCGACACCCCGTACATCCGCGACTTCCTGCTCGACCGGGGCGGGGCGGCGGACGTGTCCGAGACCGCAGCCCCCTGGTCCAAGCTGCTGCCCCTCTACACGGCTGTCGTCGAGAACGTCCGCAAGGTCTACGCCGACCTCGGGGTGACGGGCTGGATCATGTGCCACCTGTCGCACTCCGAGCACTCGGGCGCGTGCCTCTACTTCACGTTCGCCTTCGCCCACGACGCCAACCCGATCGCGCAGTACGACCGGGTCAAGGAGGCGCTGCAGGGGACGTTCATCGAGGCCGGCGGCACGCTGTCGCACCACCACGCCGTGGGCACCGAGCACAGCCGCTGGCTGGGCGACGACATCTCCTCGCAGGGCGTGGCCATGGTGCAGGGCGTCATCGACACCGTCGACCCGAGCCACCGCCTCAACCCGGGCAAGATCACCTCGGTCTAGAACCACCCCTCGGGAATCCGGCGACGCCCTCCGGGGCGTCGCCGACGATGGTCGGGTGCCCCTCCGCGACCGCCTGCTCGCTCTCGTGGTGGTCGTCTGCTGGGGCGTGAACTTCCCGGCGACCACGTTGGGGCTGCAGCACTTCCCGCCGCTGTTCATGGTGGCGGTGCGCTTCACGCTGCTCGCCGTCCCCACGATGCTGCTCGTGCCGCGCCCGCAGGTGCCGCTGCGCTGGTTCCTCGGCCTGGGGATCGGGACCGGGACGGTCCAGTTCGGCCTGCTCTACGTGGCGATGTCCATCGGGATGCCGAGCGGGCTCGCGTCGCTGGTGCTGCAGGCGTGCGTGCCGTTCACCGTGGTGCTCGGCGCGGTGTTCCTGCGGGAACGGCTCGACGCCCGGCAGGTGGTGGGCGTCCTGGTCGCCGTCGCCGGGCTGTCGGTCATCGCCGTGCACCGCGCCGCGGAGGGCTCGGCCGCCGCCCTCGTCCCGGTGCTCCTGACCGTCGCCGCCGGCCTGGGCTGGGCGGTCGGCAACATCTGCAGCCGGCAGGCCCGGGCGCCGAAGCCGCTGCACCTCACGCTGTGGATGTCGGTCGTGCCGCCGATCCCGCTGCTGGCGCTCTCGCTGCTGCTCGAGGGTCCGCAGCGCGACTGGGAGTCGCTGCGGACGGCCTTCACCCGGGAGGCGCTCCCGGCGGTGCTGGGCCTGCTCTACATCGTGCTCGTCGCGAGCCTGCTGGGCTACGGGCTGTGGAACACCCTCCTCGCCCGCAACGCCTCGAGCGTCGTGGCCCCGTTCGCGATGCTCGTCCCCGTCGTCGGGGTGCTGAGCGCCTGGCTGTTCTTCGACGAGGTCCCCGACCTCGTCGAGCTGGTGGCCGGGGTGCTGGTCGTGGGCGGGGTCCTCTTCGGGTCCCGGACGGCACGGCCCATGGCGCCGGCGGTGGCCGAGGAGCGATCTTTACCTGCGTGAAACCGCACCCGCCTTTAATGGTCGCGTGGACCAGGACACGGTGAGCGCCGTGCGGCCCGTCCGGTCGCGCGCCGACCTCGCGGCTCTGGGTCCCGGGGTGGCCGTCCTGGCCGGAGGCTCGGTGCTGTTCGCGGAGCCGCACGACGACCTGACCACCCTGCTCGACCTCACCACGCTGGGCTGGCCGTCGGTGACGGTCGACGGGGGTGGTCTGAGCCTCGCGGCGACCTGCCCGCTGGTGGAGATCGCCGCCCTGTCCCGCACGTACGCCGACGCCTGGGCCGCCGCGCCGCTCTTCCGGCAGGCCTGCACCGCGCTGTACGGGTCCTTCAAGATCTGGAACGTCGCCACCATCGGCGGCAACCTCTGCACCGCCCTGCCGGCCGGGCCGATGACGAGCCTGGCCGCCGGGCTCGACGCCGAGGTGCTGATCTGGGGTCCCGGCGGGGTCGACCGTCGGATGCCCGCCGCGTCGTTCGTCACGGGCGACACGACGACCGACCTGCGTCCGGGCGAGGTGCTGAGGTCGGTCGAGATCTCCGCCGAAGCCCTGGCCGGCCGGACGGCGTACCGCAAGATCGCCCTGTCCCCCATCGGACGTTCCGGGGTCGTGCTGATCGGCCGGCGCACGCCGTCCGGCGAGCTCGTGCTGACGATCACGGCTGGGACCGTCCGCCCGGTGCAGCTGCGGTACGCCTCGGTCCCGGACGCGGGCGTCCTGCAGGCGGACGTCGAGGCGGTGGACGCGTGGTTCACCGACGCGCACGGCGCGGCGGACTGGCGTCGGGCCGTCAGCGTCGTGCTCGGGCTGGAGATCCTGGAGGAGCTCGCGTGACCTTCTCGGTCAACGGTCAGGCCGTCGACGCCACCCCGCGGCCCGGGCAGTGCCTGCGGACGTTCCTGCGCGAGCTCGAGCACTTCGAGGTCAAGAAGGGGTGCGACTCCGGCGACTGCGGCGCGTGCTCCGTGCTGGTCGACGGCACCCCGGTCCACTCCTGCCTCTACCCCGCCGTCCGGGTCGCCGGCCACGACGTCACCACGGTCGCCGGGCTCGGGACCTGCGACCGGCTGAGCGACGTGCAGCAGGCGTTCGTCGACCGGGCCGCGTTCCAGTGCGGCTTCTGCACGGCGGGGATGGTGGTGACGGCCTCGGCGCTCGGCGAGGCCCAGGAGCTGGAGCAGGACGACCTGCCGCGGCTGATGAAGGGCAACCTCTGCCGCTGCACCGGCTACCGCCCGATCCGGGAGGCGATCACGGCCGGGCCGATGTCGCGCGAGGCGGACGGCGACGGGGTCGGCCGGTCGGTCGGTGCGCCCGCCGGACGCCGCATCGTGACCGGGCGCGAGCCGTACACGCTGGACGTGACCGTTCCCGGGCTGCTGCACCTCAAGGTGCTGGGCAGCCCGCACGCCCACGCCCGGGTCGAGCGGGTCGACGCGGCGGCGGCCCGGGCGGTGCCTGGGGTGGTCGCCGTCTTCACCGCCGACGACGCGCCCGACGTCGCGTTCTCCACGGCCCGGCACGCCAACCGGCTCGACGACCCCGACGACACCCGGGTGCTCGACCGGGTGGTCAGGTTCCGCGGGCAGCGCGTGGCCGTCGTCCTCGCGGAGAGCGTCGCGGCGGCCGAGGCCGGCTGCCGAGCGCTCGACGTGACGTACGCCCCCCTCCCCGCCGTGCACGACCCGGAGCACGCCCGCGACGCCGACGCTCCGCTGCTGCACGGCGACAAGGACCCGGCCACCTCCCGGATCGGCAACCCGGCCCGCAACGTCGCCGCCGAGCTGCACGGCGAGCACGGCGACGTCGAGGCCGGGCTGCGCGAGGCCGCCGCGGTCGTCCGCGGACGCTGGCAGACGCAGCGGGTGTCGCACGTGGCGCTGGAGACGCACGCCTGCGTCGGATGGGTCGACGGCGACGGTCGGCTGGTGCTGCGGACGAGCTCGCAGGTCCCGTTCCTCGTGCGCGACGAGATCGCGTACGTCTTCGGCCTGCCGCGCGAGCAGGTCCGGGTGTTCACGGCGCGCGTCGGCGGCGGCTTCGGCGGCAAGCAGGAGATCCTCACCGAGGACCTCGTGGCGATGGCCGTGCTGGCGACCGGGCGGCCGGTGGCGTACGAGATGACCCGCACCGACGAGCTCACCGTCGCGCCCTGCCGGCACCCGTTCCGGGTCGACGTCACGCTCGGCGCGACCCGTGGGGGGCGGCTGACCGCGCTGGCGATCGACGTGCTGTCCGACACGGGCGCGTACGGCAACCACGCCGGCGGGGTGATGTTCCACGGGTGCTCGGAGTCCGTCGCCATCTACTCCGTGCCCAACAAGCGGGTCGACGCGGCGGCGGTCTACACCAACAACCTGCCGTCGGGTGCGTTCCGGGGGTACGGCCTCGGCCAGGTGATCTTCGCCCTCGAGTCGGCGATGGACGAGCTGGCCGGAGAGCTGGGGATCGACCCGTTCACGTTCCGCCGGCTGAACATGATCTCCCCCGACGAACCGCTCGTCGTCACTCACGTCGAGGGTGACGACCTGCGCTTCGGCTCGTACGGGCTGGACCAGTGCCTCGACCTGGTCGAGGCCGCGCTGGCGCGCGGGAACGGGGTCGAGGCCCCGACGGGTCCGACGTGGAAGGTCGGCCAGGGCATCGGCATGGCGATGATCGCCACGATCCCGCCGCGGGGGCACGAGGCGGTGGCGCACCTGTGCGTCGACGCCGAGGGGGCGTACACGCTGCGGGTCGGCACGGCCGAGTTCGGCAACGGGACGACGACGGTGCACACCCAGCTGGTGGCGAGCGCGTTGAGGACGTCCGCGGCGCAGGTGACGGTGCGGCAGAGCGACACCGACGTGACCGAGCACGACACCGGGGCGTTCGGGTCGACGGGCACGGTCGTGGCCGGCCGCGCGGTGCACGAGGCGGCGACCACCCTGCTGGCGCAGCTGCGCCGGGGCGCCGTCGCCCGGGCCGGCGGCCGGGCGGACGACTGGGTCCCCGAACCGCTCGGCCTGCGGCGCGGGCGGACGCTGCTGCCGTTCGCCGAGCTGGTGGGTCCGGACGGCGAGCTGAGCGCCGAGGGCCGCTGCGACGGCGCGGTCCGCTCGCTGGCGTTCAACGTCCAGGGCTTCCGCGTCGCGGTCGACACCGCGACGGGCGAGGTGGTGATCCTGCAGTCGGTGCAGGCCGCGGACGCCGGGTTCGTCATGAATCCGCAGCAGTGCCGCGGCCAGGTCGAGGGCGGTGTCGTGCAGGCGCTGGGCACGGCGCTGTTCGAGGAGCTGGTGCTGGAGGACGGGCGGGTGACCACCGACGTCCTGCGGAACTACCACATCCCGCAGATGGCGGACGTTCCCGACACCGAGGTCTACTTCGCCGACACCGCCGACGAGCTCGGCCCCCACGGGGCCAAGTCGATGAGCGAGTCGCCCTACAACCCGGTCGCTCCCGCCCTCGCGAATGCCGTCACCGACGCCCTCGGCGTACGCCCGCACGAGCTCCCGATGTCGCGCGACCGCCTCTGGCGCCTCCTGCAGGGCTGACCAGGCCCGACCTCCAGCAGCCTTGCCACTTGTGCATCGAACTCAGTGCACAGGTGTCAGCTCTGTGAGGCTCAGGCGGGCACAGCGGCGACAACGGACGGGCAGGCCGGGCCAACCGACGTCCACGAGCACCTGGGCGACCTGCCACGCGACACCGCAGGGGTGGTCGAGGACGTCGAACCAGCCGTACCGCAGCGTCCACCGCTGGGCCAGGACGTGCACGTTGTCGCGGCGCATGTCCCGGAACCGCCCGCGGCCCTCGTGGCCCTTGCGCCCGTCGAGCTCGACGAGGACCGCGTAGGGGTCGTAGTCGACGTCCTGCAGGTAGGGCAGGCCGGTCCTGCTCCGTTGTCGCGCGCCGCTCGGCAGGCCGTGCGCACGCTCCACGTCGCGCAGGTAGTGGATCTCGAGCGGCGACTCGGCCCCTGCCGCCGTGTCGGCGATCAGATCCATCAGCAGCCGCCGGTGGCGGAGCCGGCCTCGCCCTGCGGCAGCGGCCGCGAGTCGCCTCGGCGTCGTCAGCCGCTCCCGGATGGCGGTGGTCACCCAGCCGAGCAGCTCCGTCTCGGAACCCGCGCCGCACAGGTCCAGCAGCGTGTCCTCGACGGTCAACCGCGGCGGCGAACCGACCGTCGCCGAGCGACGCAGCCCTGGTGTCTCCTGGAGGAAGGTCCACGGCCCGGCAACCCGGACACGTCGGCCCAGCGGGACGAGCACGTCGAGCGGTACCGGGTCGACCTCGAGCAGGCCGTGGTCCCTGGCGGAAGCCGCCGGCCCCAGCCGCGCGTGGTCGCCGCCGTGCAGGCAGCCCGCCCAGGCCAGACCGTCCCAGTCCGGCGGCCGACCCGAGACCGAGAAGACGCCGCGACCCACCTGGAGCCAGAGGCCTTCGCGCAGGAGCCGGGTACGCACGCCACGACTCAGGCCCGCGCGCTCCGTCTGGGCCGTGCTGACCACTCCTGCCTGGTGCAGGGCGAGCGTCAGGATCTTCTCCGGAGGTCGTTGTCGTGGTTCCACGACCAGACCATGGTGAGGCGGGCTCTCCTCGTGCCGGGTCTCGTCGCACCTGTGGACGGCGTTCGGCGTCGGGGTCGACACCTGTGCATGGAGTTCGATGCACAGGTGTCAGCGGAGGGCAGCCTGGCCGTCGCGCCGCCGTAACGCGCGCGTCCTAGCATCCCGGCATGGCGATCATCCTGGGGACGCACCAGTACGGCAAGGCGGAGAACCGGGTCGTCCGCCTCTACCGCGACACTCCCCGCCACGAGATCCGCGACGTCAACGTGTCCAGCGCGCTGCGCGGCGACTTCGCCCCCGCGCACCTGGCGGGCGACCAGCGCAACGTCCTGCCGACCGACACCCAGAAGCACATGGCCTACGCGTACGCCAAGACGGTCGGGCTCGAGACCATCGAGGGCTACGGCCTCGCGCTGGCCCGGCACTACGTCGACGACGTCCCGCCGGTCGAGGGGGCGCGGATCGAGATCGAGGAGTACGCCTGGGAGCGCGTCCAGGTCGACGGCGCCCCGCACGACCACACGTTCGTCCGCAAGGGCCAGGAGGTCCGGACCTGCTCGGTGACCGTCGAGGGCACCGGCCCCGACCAGCAGACCCGGGTCACCGGCGGCTTCAAGGACCTGGTCGTCCTCAAGTCGACGGGCTCGGAGTTCGCCGACTTCTACGTCGACGAGTTCACCACGCTCGCCCCGACCCACGACCGGATCATGGCGACCTCCCTGGTCGCGCGGTGGCGCTTCACCAGCACCGACGTCGACTGGGACGCCACGTACGCCGGCATCAAGGCCACCATGGTCGCCACCTTCGCCACCCTGCACTCCCTCGCTCTGCAGCAGACCCTGTTCGAGATGGGCAAGGCGGTGCTGGAGGCGTACGACGTCGTCGCCGAGGTCCGCCTCACGGCCCCGAACAAGCACCACTTCCTCTACAACCTCGAACCGTTCGGCATCGACAACCCCAACGAGGTCTTCCACGCCGACGACCGCCCGTACGGGCTCATCCAGGCCCAGGTCCTCCGCGACGACGCGCCCGACGCGGGGTCCGCCTGGTACGCCTACACCGGTCTGGTGTGAGCGCCCGGGTCCTGCGCGGGCACCTGTTCCACGTCGCCGGCGACGCGCGGCTCGCCACCGCCGCGGCCTCGTTGGTCTCCGTCCGCGACGGGGCGCTCGTCGTCGACGACGCGGGCCGGATCGCCTGGACGGGCCCTTACGCCGAGCTGCCCGTCGCGTACGCGGAGCTGCCGGTCACGCGGAGCGACTTCGTGCTGCCCGGCTTCGTCGACACCCACCTGCACTACCCGCAGGTCCACGCGACCGCGGCGTACGGCGGCGGCCGGCTGCTGCACTGGCTCGACCACTGCATCTTCCCGACCGAGGCGCGGCTGGCCGACGAGGAGCGGGCCGTCCAGGCGGCGGCCGACTTCGTCGCGCGACGCGTCGCCGTCGGGACGACGTCGGCCCTCGTCTTCGGCTCCGCCTTCCCGGACGCGCAGGACGCCCTGTTCGCGGCGCACGCCGAGGCCGGCCTGCGCCTCGTCAGCGGACGCGGCGTGCAGACGGTCGGACCACCCTCCGCGGAACCCCTGCTGACCACCGAGGACGACGCCCTCGCGCTCGTCGCCGACGAGATCGAGCGCTGGCACGGCCGCGACGCCGACCTGAGCCGGACCGACGACCCGAGCCGCGCGCTGCTGCAGGTCGCGGTCGTCCCGCGCTTCGCCCTCTCGGTGACCCGGCGGACCCTGCGCGGGCTCGGCGAGCTCTACGCCGGCACGCGCGCCCGCGGCGTCTACTTCCACACCCACCTCAGCGAGAACGCGGCTCCCGACGGCGGCGAGGTCGCGGCGGTGCGCGCGCTGTACCAGGCGGAGAGCTACCTCGACACCTACGACGGTCGCTTCGAGCCGGGTTCGCAGACCGGGGGCGAGAGCCTGCTCGGGCGGCGGAGCATCTTCGCCCACGCCGTGCACTGCACCGACGCCGAGCTCGCGCGGCTGGCCGAGACGAAGAGCTCGATCGCGCACTGCCCGACCTCGCAGCAGTTCCTCGGCTCGGGGACCATGCCCTGGCGGCGGACCACCGCGGCCGGGGTGACCGTGGCGGCCGGCTCCGACGTGGGCGCGGGCGACCGCTGGCTCATCCCCGGCGTGCTCAACGACGCGTACAAGGTGCACCTCTCCGAGCCGGGCGCGGCCGCCGTCGCGCTGCACCCCGCGGAGCTCCTCTACACCGGGACCCTGGCCGGGGCGCAGGCGCTCGACGTCGACGACCTGGTCGGCAACCTGGACGTCGGCAAGGACGCGGACGTCGTGCTCGTCGACGCCGGACGCGCGCCGGCGCTGGCCCGCCGGCTGGAGGACGGGGCCTGGCCGGAGGACCCGGCCGAGGCCGACGTGGCCCTGCTCTTCACGCTGCTGATGGAGCTGCGCGAAGAAGCGATCACATCCGTTGTGGTGAAGGGGCACGAAGTCGAGTCGCGTCCGCTACGTTTGATACCGGGAGTTCTCTCCATCGGACGCCCGGGATAGGTCGTGATGCGTCCGGCCTGCGTCGTGTTCCCCGCGCGGGTAGGCCCATCCCCTGCGCATCGCCCTATCCCGGGTTACCGATGAGCGTCGTCGGGAAAGGCTCGGGGGCCCGACGGCCGGAGCGGCTCCTCCGTCCGTACGGCGCCGTGCGGCTGCGACATTCCCGGGCCGCGAAGCGGGTCAGCTCCCGCGGTAGGTCGAGAACGCGTACGGGCTCAGCAGCAGCGGCACGTGGTAGTGCGCGTCGGGCTCGTCCACCGTGAAGCTGATCGTGACCTCGGGGTAGAAGGCCGGCTGGCCCTGCTCCGCGAAGTAGGCGCCCACCGCGAACGTCACCCGGTAGGTCCCCGCGTCCAGCTCGTCCGGCCCCAGCGCCCCGACCCGCCCGTCGCCGTCCGTACGCCCCTGCGCGACCGGGTCCCAGCCCTGCGACCCGCGGTGCTCGAGCACGACCGCCACGCCCGCCGCCGGTCGACCGGTGACCGCGTCGAGGATGTGGGTCGTCACCCTGCTCCGACGAGCGCTCGTCGACGGGCTCACCGCGCGGCGTCCCCGTCGTCGTAGCCCGCGGGCTGGTCGAGCGCGACGGCCTCCACGTGGGCGAACAGCTGCGGGATCCGGAGCAGCGCGATGGCCCGCAGCTCGGCGCCGACGACCTCGACCTCCTCCTCCGGGCCCAGCCGCAGGCGACGCTCCAGCTCGGCGAGGATCTCCGGACGACTCCGGCCGGCCGCGCGGATCAGGAACACCCGCCCGAACTTCGCCTCGTACGCGGCGTTCCCGGCGGTGAGGCGGGCGGCCAGCTCCGCGTCCTCGGACGCGCTCGCCGCCTGCTCCGCCCGCGAGAAGGCCGCAGACGCCCCGGTGCCGGCCGCGGGCTGACCGATCCGCGGGTGGTCGGCCAGCGCCTCGTCGACCTCGGTCGCGCTGAGCGGCGTCGCCGCCTCGGCCGCGATCGCCAGCAGGGCGTCCGTCGACGCGAAGGGTGCCTGCGCGACGACCTCGTCCACCCAGCGCGGCACGTGCAGGCACGCCGTCAGGCCCTGCCGCAGCTCGGCCTCGTCGACCCGCAACCCCGTGGTGCTCACGTACGACCTCCTCAGCCCGTCCTACGCCCGTCCGGGCCGTCGGTTTCCCACGTTAACGTGGTGAACCGGCGCTCACCGCGGCAGATCTGCCGTGGTCAGGGCCGGACTTCCGTGGTCTCCGGAACGCGAGAGGCCGGTGGTGCGGGACACCACGGCCGCTCCCAGCCACTAACCTCGCAGGGTGTCTCTCGCGGTCCGCACCATCACGACGGAGGAGCACCGCCGCTTCAACGCCGCCCAGCCGTCGGTCTCCTTCCTCCAGACCCCCGCGTGGGCCGAGGTCAAGAGCGAGTGGAAGGCGGAGTCGGTCGGCTGGTTCGACGAGATGGACCCCGAGGGTGACCCGGTCGGCGCGGGCCTCGTGCTCTACCGCCAGCTGCCGCGGGTCAAGAAGTACCTCGCCTACCTGCCCGAGGGCCCCACGATCGACTGGCTCGGCGGCAACCTCCACACCTGGCTGATCCCGCTCGCCACCCACCTGCGCGCGGCCGGTGCGTTCGGCATCCGGATCGGCCCGCCCGTCGTCGCGCGCCGCTGGGGCGCCGACACCGTCAAGCGCGCGATCGCGGACAAGCGGATCACCCGGCTCAGCGAGGCCGTCCCCGACGAGGTCCAGCACGGCACGTCCGCGCTGCGTCAGCAGCTGCGCGACCTGGGGTGGCACCCGCCGTCGGAGGACGAGGGGTTCGCCGCCGGGCAGCCGCGGTTCGTGTTCCAGCTGCCCGTCGAGGGCGAGACGCCCGCCTCCCTGCTCGCCGGCATGAACCAGCTCTGGCGCCGCAACATCAAGAAGGCCGAGAAGAGCGGCGTCACCGTCACCCAGGGCACCCGCGACGACCTGGCCGCCTTCCACGCGGTCTACGCCGAGACCGCCGAGCGCGACCACTTCACCCCGCGCCCGCTGCCCTACTTCGAGACCATGTGGGACGCCCTGCGCGCCGAGGACCCGGACCGGATCCGGCTCTACCTCGCCCACCACGAGGACGACCTCGTCGCCGCCACGACCTGGGTCCGGGTCGGCCGGCACGCCTGGTACTCCTACGGCGCCAGCAGCACCGCCAAGCGCGACGTCCGCGGCAGCAACGCGATCCAGTGGCGGATGATCTGCGACGCCCTCGCCGCGGGCGCGAGCGTCTACGACCTGCGCGGCATCACGGAGGGCCTCGAGGCCGACGACCCGCACCTGGGCCTGATCCAGTTCAAGGTCGGGACCGGCGGCCAGGCGGTGGAGTACCTCGGCGAGTGGGACCTCCCGCTGAACCCCCTGCTCTACAAGGCCTTCGACGTCTACATGAAGCGGCGCTGACGTGGGCGTCACGGTCCACCTGGACGAGTCGCGCTGGCAGGCCCACCTCGCGGGCGTCGTCGCCGACACCCCGGCCATCGTGCCCGTGGTCAAGGGCCACGGCTACGGCTTCGGGCTCGTCAGGCTGGCGGCGGAGTGCCGGCGGCTGGGCCTGGACACGATCGCGGTCGGGATGGCCTCGGAGGTCGGCGTCGTCCACGGCGCCTTCGACGGCGACGTGGTGGTGCTGCAGCCGTACGAGCAGGGCGACGGCGGGCTCGCCCGGACCCTCAGCGCCGACCCGCGGGTCGTCACCACCGTGTCGCGGCTCGACGACCTGCGCGCCCTCGCGGCCGGCGGCGGCCGACCGCGGGTGCTGGTGGAGGTGCTCACGTCGATGCGCCGGCACGGCCTGTCGACCGACGACCTGGCCGCCGCCGGCCCGCTCCTCGCGGACGTGGCCTTCGAGGGCTGGACGATCCACCTGCCGCTGCGCGAGGACGGACGCTACGCCGAGGGCGTACGCCTGGCCCGCGCGACGCTCGCCACCGCGCCGGGCACGCTCTGGCTCTCCCACCTGCCCGCCGACCAGGTGCTCCGCCTCGCCGCCGAGCTCGGCGGCCCGGACGGGCCCGCGCCGGTGCGGGCCCGGGTCGGGACCCGGCTGTGGCTCGGCGACGCGGCCGGACGACGGACGACGGCCACGGTGCTCGACGTGCACCCCGTACGCCGGGGCGAGCGCGCCGGCTACCGCGGGCGGGTCGTGCCCGGGAACGGCTGGGTGGTGGTGGTCGCCGGCGGGACGTCCCACGGCGTCGGCCTCGAGGCCCCGACCTCGGCGTCCTCGTGGCGGCAGCGGGCGACGGCGCTGGCGACCGGCTCGCTGGAGGCCGCTGGCCGCGCGCTCAGCCCGTTCACGATCGACGGGCGCAAGCGCTGGTTCCTGGAGCCGCCGCACATGCAGTCGAGCCTGGTGTTCCTCCCCGCGTCGGCCACCCCGCCGGCGGTGGGCGACGACCTCCTGGTGGAGCTCCGGCTCACCATCGCGACGCCCGACGCGGTGAGGCTGACCGCGGGCTAAGGATGTTCCTCAGCCCGCTCCTCACCTGAAACATCTTTGGTCTCACAGCGATGTAACTCTCCGTGAGGATCTGGTGGAGCGCCCGGCGGCTGCCGCGGGCACTGAGGCGTGCGATGCGTGAGCGACGTTCCCTGCAGGGTCGGCCCTGGGAGGAGGACCTGCTGCACTGGGCCAAGGACGGCACCCTGCACGGCACCGTCAGCCCGCCCCGCGACGGGCGTCGACGCAGCACCACCGACGACGGCTGGTGCCCCGCTTGGGCCCTCGAAGTCCAGCGCCAGTACCTGCCGCTCGCCGACCTCGAAGAGCAGGACTGACCCGCAGCCCCGCCGTCAGAGGGCGGGCTGCCGCAGCTCCCGGTCCTCCACGACGAGCAGGTCCTGGTCGCGCCCGACCCCTGCCGCGGCGGCGACCCGGCCGTCCTCGCGGAACGTGACCAGCAGCTGGCGGTCGGCGGCGGAACCCTCCGCCTCGCCGTGCACGAGCGACTCGGCGTGCCCGCTCAGCCGGAAGCTCTTGCCGAGCTGCTGGGTCCAGTAGAACGGCGGCTCGGTGATCGCCTGCTGCCCGCCGAGCAGGTTGACCGCGGCGAGCGCCCCGGAACGTTCCGCCTGGGCCCAGTGCTCGACCCGGATCAGCCGACCGGTCAGGGGGTCGGGGAAGCGGGCGATGTCACCCACCGCGAACACTCCGTGGACGTCGGTCTCGAACGTCGCGTCCACCAGCACCCCGTCGTCGACCGCGAGGCCGGCGGCCTCGGCCAGCCCGGTCCGCGGCGCGACGCCGAGCCCGACGACGATCAGGTCGGCCTCGATGCGGCCGCCGTCCTCCAGCACGAGCACCGCGCCGTCCCAGGCGGCCGCCCGGCCCTGCACGAACCGGGTGCCCTGCTCCTCGTGCATCGTCCGGAGGACGCGGCCGAGGTCCTCGCCCAGCTGGGCGGCCATGGGGACGTCGCCCGGGGCGACGACCGTGACGTCGACCTCGCGCTGCCGCAGCGCGGCCGCGACCTCCAGCCCGATGAAGCCGTTGCCGACGACAGCGACGCGCCTGCCCGCGCTGGCCGCGATGATCGCGTCCGAGTCCGCCTGGGTGCGCAGCACGAACGCGTCGTCGCGGTCGAAGCCGGGCAGGTCCGGCCGCTGCGGCTCGGCGCCGGTGGACAGCACCAGCGCGTCGTACGCGAGCTCGGTGCCGTCGGAGAGGTGGACGACCCGTTCGGCGAGGTCGAGCGCCGTGGCGCTCACGCCGAGGTGGGTCTCGACGTCGTGCGCGGCGTACCAGTCGGCCGGCAGGAGCGGCAGGTCGCTCGCCTGCTTGGCCCCGGACAGGTAGTTCTTGCTGAGCTCGGTGCGGTCGGCGGGCAGCCCGTCCTCGGCCGAGACCAGCGCGAGCCCACCGGTGTAGCCGACGCGGCGCAGCCGCTCGACCGCGGCGAAGCCGCCCGCCCCGCCGCCGACCACGACCACGCGCGTGACGCCGCGGTCGTTGTCGACCTGCGTGGCCGGGCCCGGCGCCGGTGCGGACGCGGCCGACACGGTCACCCGGTCGCCGTCGACCGACACCGGCCACACGCGCAGCGGCGTGATGGCCGGCGCCGAGGTCGCCTCGCCGTTCCGGAGGTCGAAGCAGGCGTGGTGGAACGGGCAGACCACGGTGTCGCCGACCCGCAGGCCGCTCGGCAGCTGCGCTCCGCGGTGCGTGCACGCGGCGTCCAGCGCGCTGACCTGCGGACGGCCGGCGTCGTCGGTCCACCGCGCGAGCATCACCTTCGCCTCGCCGACCGTGCCGGCGAGCAGTCCGTCCTCCGGGATGTCGGCCAGGGCCACGCCAGCGGTCAGGTCGGGGGTCTCGTCGCTCATGTGGATCCTTCGGCTCGTGTCAGTCCCGCAGCTTCGCCCGGAGGCGTGCTGTGTCGTCGGCGGTCCAGCCCAGCTGCTGGAGCATCGGCTCGACCCCTCCGTACGCCTCGTCGACGTGCTCCAGGAAGGCGCGCATCGTCTCGGGGCGGGACAGGTGGGACGAGAGCGGGCGGCCGCGGAGGTTCTCGGCGTACGTGTCGCTGGCGAGCAGCCGGTCGAGGATCCGCTGGGCCCGCTCCGAGCTCGCCGCGTAGTCGGCGATCACCGCCTCGCGGTCGGCGCCCACCAGCGTCAGCGCGAGGGCGACGAGCGTGCCGGTTCGGTCCTTGCCCGCGGCGCAGTGCACCAGCGCGGCGCCGTCGGCCTCGGCGATGTGGCGCAGCCCGGCGACGACCGAGTCGGGCCGGTCGACCACGTAGGAGAGGTAGACCCCGGCGACCTCGTTCTCCAGGGAGACGGAGGGCTCCAGGTCGACCCAGGGCAGCGCCTCCTCCGGGACGGCCTCGGGACGTTCCTCGACCGCCTCGAGACCCTGGTCGAGCTTTTCCTCGCCCGCCCCCTCCCGCCACTCGCGGAAGAACGAGTGGTGGTGGTGGGCGACGTCGGTCTTGGTCAGCGGACCGGGACCCTCGGCGTCGGCCTCGTAGTCGCTGCGCAGGTCGACCACGTCCGTCACCCCGAGCGCCAGCAGCGCGTCGACGTCGGCGTCGGTCAGGGTCTGCAGGTTGTCCGACCGCAGGAGCCGCCCGGGTGCGATCTCGCCACCGTCGGTGGTCGGGACACCCCCGACGTCACGCAGGTTGGCCAACTCGTCGAGCTCGATCCACCGTGGCACGGCGCCATCGTAGGTGCGAGGGCCGACAGCTCTATGACACGGGGACGACGAGCGGGCCACGACGACCGAACGCCCAGACGACGAGGGCCAGCAGCGCAAGCCCGGCGCCGGTCAGCGTGACCGCGGTCCAGCCGCCCGCCGACCACAGGACGCCGGCGAGGACCGAGCCGACGGCCCCGCACAGGAAGTTGCTCGTGACGAAGGCCGTGTTCAGCCGGCTGCGCGCCTCACCGCTCACGGCGAACATGCGCGTCTGGTTCAAGATGTTGATGCCCTGGATGGCGACGTCCAGCACCAGGATCGCCACGACGACCAGCACCACGGAGCGACCCGCGAGCGCGGCCAGCCCGAACGCGACGACGACCAGCGCCCAGCCCAGCCCCGAGGCCCGGACCGACCAGCCCGCGTCGTGCAGGCGTCCGGCGCGCTGCGCGGCGATCGCACCCACCAGCCCGACGAGGCCGAACAGCCCGATCACCGACACGGGATAGCTGAAGGGCGGGCTGCTCAGCAGGAACGTCAGCGCCGTCCAGAACATCGTGAACAGCGCGAACCCGAGGCCCGCGAGCACGAGCGTCCAGCGCACGACCCGCTCCCGTCGGATGACGGTGAAGACCGATCCGATCAGCGCGGGGTAGCGGACGCGGGCCTTGGGCTCCAGGTCCGGGATCGCCCGCCAGAGCAGGACCGCGAGCACGACGTCGAGCACCGCCGCGCCGACGTAGATCGAGCGCCAGCCGAACGCGTCCGCGACGAAGCCGCTCACGGTGCGCGACAGCAGGATGCCGGTGAGGATGCCGGAGACGACCGTGCCGACCACGGCACCCCGGTCGGCGTCGGTCGCCAGGTCCCCGGCCAGCGGGGTCAGCAGCTGCCCGCCCACGGTGACCAGGCCGACCAGCCCGAGGGCGGCGACGAGGAAGCCGAACGACGGCGCGAGCGCGCAGAGCCCGAGCGCGACCGCCGCGGCCAGCAGCGACAGGGGGATCAGCCGGCGCCGGTTGGTGACGTCACCGAGCGGGACGACGAGCAGGATGCCGAGCGCGTAGCCGAGCTGCGTGGTGGTGACCAGCCAGCCCGCCCTCGCCGTCGACTCGCCGAGGTCGCCGGCGACGAGGTCGAGCAGCGGCTGCGCCCAGTAGAGGTTGCCGACCGCCGCCCCGGCCGCCACCGCGAAGAGGAAGGTCAGGCCGCGTCCGATCGTCGGCCGCCCCTGACCCCCGCCCGCGTTCCGCCCCGGGCCGGAGCCGTCGTTCATCGGATGAGCGCGCTGGTGGTCGTCTCCGCGGCCCGCGGCATCCGCAGGTCGGACAGGCGACCGGCGCGCAGCGCGACCGTCACCCACGCCAGCTCGAAGGTCGACCGGCTGCGCGACCCGGTGACCTCGAGTCGGTGCGGCGTCTCGAGGAAGATCACGTCGGCGCGGAACGTGTCCTCGTCGACCCAGCCGCCGCTGACGCCGAGCGGGACGCCCGCGGCGCCGTGCTCGGTCTCGGCCAGGTTGGTCTGCCAGTCCCTGGTCCCGACGACGCAGCTGGTCTCGGCGTCGTCCTCGACCAGTACCAGGCGCCAGCGCTCGCCGTCCCGCACCAGGCGTACGGCCGTCAGGCTCGGCTGGGCGTCGCCCGACGCTCCTGGCCGCCAGGTCACGTCCGACCAGGTCTCGGGAGCCGTCAGCGGCTCGAGGCCAACCTCGAGGGGCGGCAGGGCCAGGCCGGCCAGCCGCTCGGTCAGCGCCGGTGCTGCGGGCGACGGCTCCAGGGCCTCCGCGCCCATCGCCGGCAGCAGGTGCGCCCAGACCGCGTCGAGGATCCCCTGCATGTTCTGGGTCGCCGCGGTGATGGCGACGACGGCGTCCTGCTCTGGAAGCACGAGGCAGAACTGCCCGTACGCGCCGTCGCCGCGATAGCCGTGCCGGGCCATCCAGAACTGGAAGCCGTAGCCCTGCGACCAGTCCGGGTTGGGCTCGTCGGGGTTGTCGACCTGCTTGCTGGTGGCCTCGGCCACCCACGCCTCGCTGAGCAGCCGGGTGCCGTCCCACACCCCGCGCCGCAGGTAGAGCAGGCCGAGCCTGGCGATCGCGTCCGTGGTCGCGTGCAGGCCGGTGAAGCCGAGGTCCTGCCCGCTCGGGTGCTGCTGCCAGCCCACCTGGCCGATGCCCAGGGGGTCGAGGAGCCGGGGGCGGAGGTACTCGACCAGGGTCTGGCCGGAGAGTCGCTGGACGATCGCGGCCAGGGTGTACGTGCAGGGCTGGTTGTAGGCGAAGACCGTGCCGGGCTCGCGCTCCGGCGGGACCAGGAGGAAGCCGCGGACGAGGTCGACGGGGTCGTTCGCCAGCGCCCGCTCGAGCGTCTCCGAGAGGTGCCCGCTGGCCATGGCGGCCACGTGGCGGACGCGCATCGCGCGACTGCGTGGGTCCGTGACGTCGGCGTCGAGCTCGGGGAAGTACGAGAGCACGGTCGCGTCCAGGTCGACCAGGCCCTCGCCCACGGCGAGCCCGAGGGCCGTCGAGGCGAAGCTCTTGCTGAGCGAGTAGAGCAGGTGCGGCTGCTGCGCGTCGTACGGCGACCACCAGCCCTCGGCGACGACCTGGCCGTGCCGCAGGACGATCAGGCTGTGCGGCTCGATGTCCGAGGCCGCCTCGAGGGCGTCGAGGAAGGCGCTGATCCCCTCCGGGTCCACCCCCTGGGACTCGGCGGAGGAGCGGGGCAGGTCGGTCGGGATCACGCGGTGACCCTAACCGGCCGGCCCTGCGACCTTCAGCGCGTGGCGGTCACTCGTGGCGTCCCGGGTGCCGCACCCGGCGCCGCAGGATGAGCAGGAGCCCGCCGCCCAGGAGCATCACGAGACCACCGACCGCGACGGCGGTCGTCCCGGCCCCGGTCCCGGTCTCCGCCAACGTGGTCGTCGTGGTCGTCGCGGTGGCGGTCTTCGTCTCCGTCACGTTCTCCGTCTCGTTCTCCGTCGTGGTCGCCGTGGCCGTCTCGGACCCCTCGATCTCGGACTCGGTGGCGGTGGCGGTGGCGGACTGGCTCGCGGTGACCGTCTGGGTGGCCGTGACGGTCGCCAGGGCGGTCTCGGTCACCGTGGCGGTCGCGCCGACGGTCTGCGTCTGGGTGACGGTGGCGGT
The DNA here is from genome assembly GCA_964251895.1 of uncultured Friedmanniella sp. Lineage (GTDB taxonomy): Bacteria > Actinomycetota > Actinomycetes > Propionibacteriales > Propionibacteriaceae > Microlunatus. The sequence goes on along the minus strand of CAXULL010000013.1, from coordinate 29,941 downwards.
CGGCGCCACGGTCTCCGTCTGGGTCACGGTCGCGGTCGGCGCGGACGTCTCGGTCTGGGTCACCGTGGCCGTCGGCCCCGTGGTCTCCGTCTGGGTCACGGTCGCGGTCGGACCGGTCTCCGTCGCGGTCGGCGTCACCGTCTCGGTCACGGTGGCCGTGGCCGTCGGCGCGAGGGTCTCGGTCGTGGTGGCGGTCGCCGTCGCGGTCCTCGTCTGGGTGACGGTGGCCGTCGCGGTCGGCGCCACGGTCTCCGTCACGGTGGCGGTGGGCGCCACGGTCTGGGTCACGGTCGTCGTCGCGGTCGCGCTCGGCGCGACGGTCTCGGTCACGGTGGCGGTGGGCGCCACGGTCTGCGTCTCGGTGACGGTGGCGGTCGGACCGGTCTGGGTCACGGTGGCGGTGGGCGAGGCGGTCACGGTCTGGGTCACGGTCGCCGTGGGCCCGCACTCGGGCGACGAGAAGCGGGTCGTGTCCAGCGTGACGGCGCCGGTCTGGGCCAGCAGGCGGCCGTCGACGACCGTGCCCGAGTCCGCGGTGATCGACGTCAGCGCCAGCACGGTGCCGACGAACTTGGACGAGGTCCCGAGCGTGGCCGAGCTCCCGACCTGCCAGAAGACGTTGCAGGCCTGGGCCCCGTTCTTCAGGATCACCGCGCTGTCGCTCGCCGTCGTCAACGCGGAGCCGACCTGGAAGATCCAGACCGAGCTCGAGTCGCCCTGACCGTCCAGGACCAGGGTCCCGGTCAGCCCGGCGGAGACGTTCGACTTGTAGACGCCGGCCACCAGGGGGTCACCCCCGCCGAGCTCGTGGGGGTCGTCGTTGTAGGTCACGTCCGCCGGGCGACCGGCCGCGTCGGTGTACGCCGTCAGGTTGGCGGCCTGGGCGGCCGCAGCGTCGGCGGTGTCGCGCTTCGTGCCCGGGGCCAGGATCCTGCCCGGCGGGAAGCCGGTGATCGCGCTGCCGGGGCTGACCCCGACGTCGCCGGTCAGGACGCTCTTGCCGGTGTTGTCGACCGACTCGGCACCGAGGGCGGAGTAGGTGCCCGCCACCCCGAGGCCGACGGTCGCCGTCTCGGCGGCGTACGCCTTGGGCGCCGCCGTCCCGGCCACCGCGAGCAGCAGGAGCAGGACGACCACGGCAGCGGCGATCGCGGGTAGACCCGGTCCGGCCCGTCGGGACCTCTGGGTCGATCGGGCTGCGGTGCTGCTCACGGGTGCCTTCCAGGCTTGAGCCACCCCCGCGGCACCTGACGTCGGACGAGTCCCGTCCGACGGCGATCGCCGCTGCTCAGCCCCGGTCGACGCGAACGTCGGTCACCGGGCGAGCAGCAGCCTGGGGCAAACGGTAGCGGAGATCAGTTAGATCGGCCACCATTCGTAAGAACTCCAGGCTGCGCTCCCGCGTGCCGGTTCAGCCGATGTGCGGCCGCAGCAGCGACTCCGTGGTCTCTCCCAGGCGGTCGGACGCCGCGTTCGCCTGGTGCCAGTGCGGGTAGGTGAGCGGCTGCAGGCTGATCTCGTCGAGCCGGGCCACCTCGTCGCTGCTCAGCTCGAGCGTGGCCGCAGCGAGGTTGTCGGCGAGCTGCTCCTCCGTACGCGCACCGACGACCAGCGACGTGACGGCCGGCTTGGTCAGCGTCCAGGCCAGCGCGACCTGGGCCGCGGAGACACCGTGGCCCTCGCCGATCTCAACGAGCAGGTCGATGGTGTCGTAGAGCTGCTCCTCGTTCTCCACGGGCGGCTCGCTCCAGCCCTGGAAGCGGCGCGTGCCCTCGGGGTCGTCCTGGCCGCGGCGGTACTTGCCCGACAGCAGGCCGCCCGCGAGCGGGCTCCAGACGAGGATGCCGAGGCCCTGGTCGATCGAGACCGGGACCAGCTCCTTCTCGGCGTCGCGCGCCTGGAGGGAGTAGTAGATCTGCTGGCTGACGAACTTCTCCGTCGCCGCCTTGTCGGCGACCCACATCGCCTTCATCAGCTGCCAGCCGGTGTAGTTGGAGGCGCCGATGTAGCGGACCTTGCCGGACTTCACGAGGGTGTCGAGCGCCGCCATGGTCTCTTCCAGCGGGTCTGACCGTCCCACTCGTGGACCTGGTAGAGGTCGATGTGATCGGTGCCGAGGCGCTTCAGGCTGCCCTCGACCGCGCGGATGATGTGGTAGCGGGAGAGGCCCAGGTCGTTGGGGCCGTCGGCGTCGCCGATCTGCATGCGGACCTTGGTCGCGATGAGCACGTCGTCGCGGTCCGAGCCGAGCGCAGCCCCGAGGATCTCCTCGGACTGCCCGGCCGAGTAGACGTCGGCGGTGTCGAAGAGGTTGACCCCCGCGTCACGCGCGAGGCTGATCTGGCGGCGGGCGCCGTCGACGTCGAGGTTGCCGACGGGCTGGGCCCAGCCGGTGCCGGCGAAGCCCATGGTGCCGAGGGTGATGGTCGAGACGCGGAGCCCGGAGGCTCCCAGCTGGCGGTAGTCCATCCGCTCAACCTAGACGGCCCGAGCCGGGCACGACCGGGGGCTCGGACCCCGGCCTCAGCCGCCGGGCCGGGGCGCGGCCGTGCTGTCGCGGACCACGAGCGTGGTGCCCAGCTCGACCCGGGTGCTCTCGAGCCGCTCTCCCCGCACCAGTCGCAGCACGGTGTGGACGGCCAGCCGGCCCATGGCGACCAGCGGCTGGTTGATGGTGGTCAGGGGCGGGGAGGACCAGCGCACGACGGGCAGGTCGTCGAAGCCCATCACGCTCATGTCGTCCGGCACCGAGACCCGCGCCCGACGCAGCGCCTCGGTCACCCCGAGGGCCATCTGGTCGCTGGCGGCGAAGATGGCTGTCGGCCGCTCCGGGAGCTCGAGGAGGCGGCGACCGGCCCGGAAGCCCGACTCGAAGTCGAAGCTGCCCTCCACCACGAGCTCGGGGTCGACGGGCAGCCCGGCCCGCTGCAGCGCGGCGCTGTAGCCGTCCAGCCGCGCACGGCTGCACCAGAGCGTGGGTCGCCCGGCGACGTGGGCGATCCGCCGGTGCCCCAGCGCCACCAGGTGCTCGGTCGCCGTCACGGCACCGGCGTAGTTGTTGGCCGCGATGGTCGGCACGTTGAGGTCGGGCACCCCGGCCGGGTCGATGACGACGGCCGGCACGTGCAGGCTGCGCAGCTCCTCGTGCAGCAGCGGGTCGAGGTCGGTGGTGACGAGCACCGCGCCGTTGCTCGCCCGGGCCCGCAGGTTGGAGAGCCAGAGCCGGGTCGACCCCGCCTGCCGGTGGAGGGCCGAGAGGACCGTGCCGACGCCGGCGGCGTGCGCGGCGTCCTCGACCCCGCGCATCACCTCGATCGCCCACGGGCTGTCGAGGTCGTTGAAGACGAGGTCGATGAGGCCCGCCCCGGTCGCCTGCTCGCCGCGCCGGCGGTAGCCGGACTCCTGCAGCAGCCGCTCGACCCGCTCGCGGGTGCCCGGTGCGACGTCGGAGCGCCGGTTGAGCACGCGGGACACGGTCGGGACCGAGACCCCGGCCTCCTGGGCGATGGTCGCAATGGTGACCACACCGGTTCGCTCGTTGACCATCGCTCCCCCTTCGCGCCGCAGCCTACGGCCTCCCGGCGCGGCCGCACCCCGCCCGGACGACGGCATCCGTACGGGCTCTTGACGAATTCCTGACCGCTCCGTACGGTCGCTCCATCTCCTTCCGGAAACTTCCGGAAGAGAACCGGCATGACCTGAGCAGCGGACCGGAAGACGCGGACGAGGACGTCCCACGTCGATGTCCTCGTCCGACCGATGCAGTCCGCTCTGGTCCAGGTCACGCCGGGCAAGGCTTCGAACCTGTAGCTCAACGAGGAGGACAGAAATGAAGACGAGACACGTGCTGGCGGCCTGTACCGCCGTGGTGCTCGCCACGGGCCTGGCTGCGTGCGGAGGAGGCGGCGGCGACGCCGGCTCGGACGGCGGCTCGGGCTCGGGCGGCCCCGTGACCATGACCTTCTGGCACAACTCCACCACCGGGGACGGCAAGGCGTTCTGGGCCAAGACGGTCGCCGACTTCGAGGCGGCGAACCCGAACGTGAAGATCTCGGTGCAGGCCATCCAGAACGAGGACATGGACGGCAAGCTCCAGACCGCGCTCAACTCCGGTGCACCGCCGGACATCTTCATGGCCCGGGGCGGCGGCAAGCTGGCCGACATCGTCGACGCCGACCAGGTCATGGATCTCTCGGACAAGATCGACCCCGCGACGAAGGCGGCGGTCAGCGAGGGCGTGCTCAACGCGTTCACGGTGGACGGCAAGCTGTACGGGATGCCCACGGCCGTGCTGCCGGGCGGCATGTACTACAGCAAGGACCTGTACAAGAAGGCCGGCATCACCGACACCCCGAAGACGCTGACCGACCTCAGCGCCGACGTCGACAAGCTGAAGGGCGCGGGCGTCGAGCCCATCGCCCTCGGCGCGAAGGACGCGTGGCCCGCCGCGCACTACTACTACTTCTTCGCCCTGCGCGACTGCTCGAAGGCGACCATGGACGCGGCCGCCAAGGACAAGACGTTCTCCGACCCGTGCTGGACCAAGGCGGGCGAGGACCTCCAGGCCTTCGCGTCGACGTCGCCCTTCAACAAGGGGTTCCTGACCACCTCGGCCCAGCAGGGGGCCGGGTCGTCGGCCGGCCTGCTGGCCAACCACAAGACCGCGATGGAGCTGATGGGCGCCTGGGAACCGGGCGTGGTCGCGTCCCTGACCCCGGACACCAAGCCGCTGTCCGACCTGGGCTGGTTCCCGTTCCCCGCCGTGGACGGCGGGCAGGGCGACCCGGCCGCGATGATGGGCGGCGTCGACGGCTACTCCTGCGCCAAGGACGCGCCCAAGGAGTGCCCGGCCTTCCTGAACTTCTACATGCAGAAGCCGTACCAGGAGGGGTACGCCAAGGCGTTCCAGACGATCCCGGCCAGCAAGGACGCCCAGGCGGGCGTGACCGACCCGGCCCTGAAGGAGATCCTCGCCTCCTACAACAGCGCGCCCTACGTGCAGGTCTGGTTGGACACCCTGTTCGGGCAGAGCGTGGGCAACGCGCTCAACACCGGCGTCGTGAACATGCTGGCCGGCAAGGGCGACGCCGCCGGCATCGTCAAGGCCGTCAACGACGCGGCCGCGAAGGGCTAGCGGCACCCCATGACGGAGCTCCGGAACAGGGTCGGTCGATGACGACGACCGTGTCACGGGCCGTCTCGCAGACCGGGGACGGTGCGCACGTCGCACCGTCCCCGGTCCGGCGGGCCGGCCGTCGCCGAGCGGACTGGCGCAAGTTCTTCGAGATCGTCCTGCTGGCCGGTCCGGCCATCGCGATGTTCCTCGCCTTCGTGATCCTTCCCGTCGTGATGGCCGCCTACTACGGCTTCTTCAAGTGGAAGGGCTTCGGGCCGCCGAAGAACTTCGTCGGGACCGGCAACTACCTGATCATCCTCAAGGACGCCGCGTTCCACGACGCCCTGCTGCACAACCTCTTCATCGTCGTGATGTCGCTGATCATCCAGGGACCGGTCGCCGTCGGTCTGGCGCTGCTGCTGAACCAGAAGATGGCGGGACGCTCGGTGATCAGGGTGCTGATCTTCGTCCCGTACGTGGTGTCGGAGGTGATCGTCGGCACCGGGTGGAGCCTGATGCTGCAGACGAACGGTGCGGTGAACGGCATCCTCGCCAAGCTGGGTCTGCCCGGCGCCGACTGGCTCTCCGACCCCAAGGTCGCGCTGTGGTCGTTGATGCTGATCATCTCCTGGAAGTACATCGGCTTCGCCGTCATCCTCTTCCTGGCCGGCCTGCAGAGCATCCCCGAGGAGCTCTTCGAGGCGGCCGCGATCGACGGCGCGACGTACTGGCAGATGCAGCGGCGCATCACGCTGCCGCTGCTCGGCCCGACGCTGCGGATCTGGGCGTTCCTGTCGATCATCGGCGCGCTGCAGCTGTTCGACCTCGTCTACATCATCTGGGGCCAGTACGTCTCCGCGACGGCGGGCACCTCGACGATGGCGACGTACATGGTGAGCAACGGGCGCAACGCCGGCAACTACGGCTTCGGCAACGCGGTCGCCGTGGTCCTGTTCCTGATCTCGCTCGTCATCGCCCTGCTCTACCAGCGCTTCGTGCTCCGGCGTGACACCGAGGGCGCGCTCACCGAGAGGAAGAAGTGATGACAGCGACGTCCATGACTCCCGTCCCCGTGGCGACCGCCTCGCGCGGTTCCGACCGCCGGCGCCGCGGCGCTCGGCTCGGTCGGGCCGGGCTGCCCACGTACCTGATCGCTCTCGTGTTCATCGCGATCTGCATCGGGCCGGTCCTCTACATCGTGCTCGGCGGGTTCCGCACGAACGCGCAGATCACGGCCGACCCGTCCGGGTTCCCGGGCCCGTGGGAGGGCGGGAACTACCTCGCGGTGCTGGAGAGCCCGATCTTCTGGCGGCAGGTCGGCAACTCCGTCATCTGCGCCAGCTTCACCGCCGTCGGCGTCGTGGTCCTCGGCGTGATGGCCAGCTACGTGCTGGCGCGCTACGAGTTCACGGGCCGCGGAGCGATGTACTCGCTCTTCGCCGCGGGCCTGATGTTCCCGATCACGGTGGCGATCACCCCGCTCTACATCATGATCAGAGGGCTCGGCCTCACGAACAGCCTGGCCGGCGTCATCCTGCCGCAGATCGCCTTCGGCCTGCCGACCACGATCATCATCCTCGTGCCGTTCCTGCGGGCGATCCCCAAGGAGCTCGAGGAAGCCGCGGCGATGGACGGTGCGAGCCGGCTCGGCTTCTTCTTCCGGATGGTGGTGCAGCTGTCGATCCCGGGCGTCGTGACGACGGGGATCCTGGCCTTCATCGCCAGCTGGAACAGCTACATGCTGCCGCTCTTCGTCCTCAACAACGAGTCGTCGTACACGTTGCCGCTGGGCGTGCAGTCGTTCGCCTCGCAGTACTCCGTCGACACGGCCCGGGTGCTGGCGTTCACCTCGTTGTCGATGGTGCCGGCCGTCGTCTTCTTCCTGATCTTCCAGAAGCGCATCGTCGGTGGTCTCACCGGCGCCGTGAAGGGCTGAGAAGTGTCCGCCCAGCCGCTCACCGACGACGAGGTGGACCAGTTCGTCCGGCACGGCCACGTCGTGGTGAAGGGGTGCTTCGACCCGGACGCGGCCCGGGAGTGGCTCGACCGCGCCTGGGTCCGCTTCGGCTACGACCGGGAGGATCCCTCGCAGTGGGTCGAGAAGCGGATCCACCTGTCCACGCTCGACTCGGTGGACGCCCGCGACTTCGCCCCCAGGGCCTGGGACGCCGCCGTCCAGCTGCTCGGCGGTGCGGACCGCGTCGAGCTCCCCTGGCGGTGGCACGACGGGTTCATCGCGAACCTCGGCGTGGGGGACGACCGTCCCTGGCAGCCGCCGTCGGCCGAGGTCACCGGCTGGCACAAGGACGGCGACTTCTTCCGCCACTTCCTGGACTCCCCCGAGCAGGGCCTCCTCACGATCGTGCTCTGGACCGACATGCACCACCGGGGCGGCGGCACCTACATCGCCGCCGACTCCGTGCCGGTCGTGGCGCAGCACCTGGCGGAGCACCCCGAGGGCCTCCTGAGCACGGACTTCGACTTCCAGGCGCTGGCGGGGGAGTGCGTGGACTTCCGTGAGCTCACCGGTGACGCGGGTGACGTCGTGCTCATGCACCCGTTCGTGCTGCATGCGACCTCGCAGAACGTGATCAGGCACGGTCGGCTCATCACCAACCCGCCGGTCACCTTGCGGGAGCCCCTGCAGCTCGACCGCGCGCGCCCCGGCGAGCAGTCCCCCGTCGAGCGCGGCGTCCTGCACGGGCTCGGGGTCGAGCGGTTCGACTTCCAGCGGACGGGCGAGCGCGAGCTCGTCGTCCCCCAGCGGGTGCTCGACCAGCGCGCACGCGAGGCCGCCGAGGCGGAACGGATCGCTGCGGCCCGGGTCGTCGCAGGGCACTGACCCGGCCCGCGATCCGCGAGCGGTAGGTTGGCCGCGCCACGACGCTGGAGATCGGCGCGGCGACCTACCGCTCGTGCACGGGTCTGAGGTCGCTGGCTAGACGCCGGCGGTCCGCTCCACCCGCAGCGCCACCCCAGAGCGGTCGCCGATCAGCCGGCGCAGCACGAGCAGCAGGTGCGGGTCGTTCTTCGGACGGACGCGCAGCGCCAGGCGGTTGCGTCGGGACAGCTGGTCGAGCGAGACGACGACGTCCTCACCGTGGCGCAGCCGACCGTCGAAGTAGTCGTCGACCCGGCTGACCTCGTCGTCGGTGACGACCGCGACCGGCATGGTCGTCTTGGCGTCGGCCAGGATCGCCAGCGTCCGGGCGGGGGTGGCGTCCTCGAGCGGGTGCCCGGCCTCCGCCACCCGCAGCATCGCCTTCTGGGCCGACCGGGTGATCCACAGCGACTGGTCGACGTCGTCGAGCACGTCGCCAGCGATCGTCTGCGCCGCCCCCGGGTAGCCGATGCGACGGGCCGCCGCGGCCATCGCCGGCAGCCGCGCCGCGTCCTTGAGGATCCGCTCGATCTTGGTCCCGACCGTCGTCTCGTAGTTGCACCGGACCGCCGCGCCCTCCTCGGTCAGGAAGTCGCTGTTGCGGACCTCCTGGCCGGGGATCGGGTTGATCAGGGCCATCGGCAGGCCGGCGGCCATGCACTCCGCCGACGACAGCCCGCCGGGCTTGCCGACGAAGAGGTCGGCGACGGCCAGGAGCTCAGGCATCTCGGTCGTGTAGCCGAGGACGCGGACCCGGTCGTCGCCGAAGGTCTGGGCGTCGATCGCGGCCTTGAGCGCGGGGTTGCGACCGCAGACCACCAGGGTCTGGTGCGGCGTCGCGATGCGCTGCACCTGGCCGACGAGCGCCCGTACGTAGTCCCCGCCCGCGGCTCCCGCGGAGATGAGGATCGTCGGCAGGTCCTCGTGGAGACGGTGCTTGCGCAGGACTGCGGCGCGGTCGAGCGACGCGTCGAGACCCGCCCGGACCGGGATGCCGGAGACGGTGACGCGCCGCTCGGGCACCCCGATGGCGACGAGGTGGTCCCGGGTCTCCTCGCGCGCCACGAACATGCGCGTGAACGCCCCGGTCAGCCACAGGCCCTGGAAGTCGTAGTCGGTCGTGACCGCGCTGACCGAGCAGCTGAGCGTGCCCTGGGAGACCAGGAGCGACATGATCCGCAGCGGCAGGAAGTGCGTGCAGACCACCGTCGTCGGCCGGAACTCCTTGATCACCCGCACGGTGTCGAGGTTGTTGATCCGGTCCCAGGCCTTGAGGGCGCGGGCCATGTTGAAGGGCTGGTCGCTCTTGTCGTAGCCCCAGCCGACCAGCCAGGGCACCGTCTTCACGAGCGCGAAGTAGCCGTCGTCGTAGAGCAGCCGGTAGACCTCGTTGGTGGTGCGCAGCACGTCGAGCTGCATGACCTCGTCGACGTCGGGGCGGGTACGGAAGGCCTCCGCCACCGCATCCGCCGCCATCGTGTGCCCGGCGCCGACGCTCGCACTCAGCACCAGCACGCGCGTGGTCACGTGAGGGATCGTACGGCCCAGACCACCCCCAGGGGTGGATCTAGCTGGCCCAGTGGCCGGTGAAGAACAGCCAGCACCACCAGAGCATCAGCACGACCTCGAGCGCGAACGCGACGCCGAGCACGGTCCGGTGCGTCAGCCGGCCTGCCGTCGTCGGTCGCCGGCGGCGGGCCCACTCGGCGAGCATGATCCACAGCGGGAACCAGAGCAGCGTCGCGCGGTTGACGGAGAAGAACCAGTACGACAGCGAGAAGGCGAGCACCTGCACGCCGACCCACGCCGCCTCGCCCCACAGCGGACGCTCGCCGGCGCGCAGCAGCCGGACGCTGCGGACGACCGCCCAGACCACGACCAGCAGGCCGACGGCCATCGACACCATCTCGCCCCGGAACACGGCCGCCCACCACGGGTGGTCGGCGTACGCGCCGGGCACGACGGCCGGGATCGTGTTGAGGAACGACTGCCACGGCCAGGTCAGCTCGCGGACCCACCCGGTCGACTGCGCGTGGTACCAGGCGGTCCAGCTGCCGCTGATCGCGTGCAGATAGGTCGCGAACACCGCGATGACGGCGGCCGGCACGAGCAGCAGCGCAAGCCTCCGTACGCGGTCGGCGAGGATCACCTTCGGAGTCGACACGATCATGACCGCCAGCGCACCGATGAGGAACAGCCCCGAGACCCGGACCGAGCAGGCGACGGCGGCGAGGAGGGCAGCCGCGACCCAGCGGTCGGACCGGGCGCGTTCCCAGGCCCAGAACGCGGCGGCGCAGAACATCGACTCGGTATAGGGCACGACCGTGAACACGGCCGTCGGCGCGAACAGCCACGCCACCGCGGCAGCCGGTCCACCGAGCCGGGCCAGCGCGCCGGCCGCGACCGCGGAGCACGCCAGCGACACGAGGACCCCAGTGACGGCGACCGGGACGCCGAGGGCCAGCCCGAGCGACAGCAGCCCGGGGAACCCGGGGAAGAACGCCATCAGCGTCCCGTCCGCGTCGGCCCAGTAACCGCCCTCGGCGAGGCGGGCGAAGTGCTGGACGTCCCAGTTGCTGACCATGTCGGTGACGCTCCGGCCGGTCGTCACCGCGAGCACCAGGGCCACCAGAGCGATCAGCCCCCGGCTCGCCAGCCACGCCTGGACGACCAGGCGCGCCCCGTCCCGGCCGGGTCCCGCCGCTGCAGACGTCGTCGGGTCGAGGGTCGTGGACGCGCTCACGCGCGCAGCCCCGCCCGGGCGAGGAGGCGCGACCGCCACGGCGCGTCCGGCGCGCCGTCCAGGACCCCGCCCGTCGGGTCGTCCACCACCGCTCGTACGGGATCACCCTCGGGCCGCAGCACGTCGCGCACGACCATCACCACGACCCACGCCTCGGTCGCCAGGCGCAGCACCACCGCGAGCCAGTAGATGCGGTCGGCGCCGCCGTCGCCTGGGCTGAGCTCGCCGCCGAGGTGCCACCAGATGGCCACGAAGTAGAAGAGCTCGCCGAAGGTGAAGACCCACCAGTCGCGCCAGCGCGGCCGGGCGAGCACCACGAACGGCAGCAGCCACAGCACGTACTGCGGCGAGTAGACCTTGTTCGTCATCAGGAACGCCGCGACCACGAGGAACGCGACCGCCCCGAACCGCGGCCGCCGGGGCGCGAGCAGCACCAGCAGCCCGACCAGCACGCAGGCCAGCGCGAACAGCCCGCCGCTCACCAGGTTGAGCTGCGGGACCTCGTGCCCGGCGAGGGAGAAGACGTACCAGATCGAGCCGAAGTCGCCGGTCCGGTCGGCGTTGAACGTCCAGAAGTCGAGCCACGCGTCCGGCGCCAGGACCAGGACGGGCAGGTTCACCACGAGCCAGCTCACGACGAACCCCACCAGCAGCACCCCGTAAGCCCGCATCCGCGCCGAGCGCAGGCACAGCAGGAGCAGCGGACCGAGCAGGAAGACCGGGTAGAGCTTGGCCGCCATCCCCAGCCCGAGCAGCACCCCGGCGAGGCCCGGGCGGCGCCGGCTCCAGGCCAGCATCCCGCCCGCCGTGAGGGCGACGGGGAGCAGGTCCCAGTTGACCAGGGACGCGGCGGCCACCGTCGGCGCGGCGGCCAGCATCATCGCGTCCCACGGGCGGCCGACCGGGGTCTTGACCTGCGCCCACACGGCGACCAGGAACAGCGCACCGAGCAGCACCTGGTTGACGTCGACGAACGTGAGCGTCGCGTCCGTGGCCTGCTGCGGGCTCAGCCCCGTGCCCGACGGGGCACCGAGCCAGCCGGCGATGCGGCGTTCCAGCTCGAGGAACCAGCCCGTCAGCACCGGGTACTCCAGCACCTGGTAGCTGCCCGAGTCGAGGTAGGGGGTGTTGCCCTGCAGCAGCCCGCGGTCGGCGTAGAGCAGGCCGATGTCGGAGTAGCAGAGCCTGCGGAACGCGTCCGGCACCTGCCCCGCCACGGTGATCCGGCAGGGCAGGCGAAAGACCATGCCGACGACGTACGTCAGCGTCGCGACCACGAGGATCACCCGCGCCGGGCTCCACCAGGACCGCACCAGCTCGGCGTAGCGCCCGAGCGGCCCCCCGATCCCCTGGCTCATGGCCGCGACGAACCCGTCCGTCCGTGCGGGCTGGACAGTCCCCTGCGCCGGTCGGAGCGCGGGGTCCCGCGGCACCTCGGTCACGGCCGGAACCTACCAGCGGACCCTGTCGCTCTGATTGACTTCGACCCATGACGCCAGCCTCGTGGGACCGCGTACCGATCGCCGCGCAGACCATCGAGGCGACCCTCAGCCAGTTCGCCACGTTCCTCGTGCTCGAGATCGGGCCGACCGACGACGACCTCGCGACCGTGCGCGACACGATCTCGGGGATCGACGACCTGCTCAAGACGGTCGGGTTCCGTGACCTGTCGGCCAAGCTGTCCTGCGTGGTCGGGATCGGCAGCGACGCCTGGGACCGCCTCTCCCCCGACGCGCGGCCGCACGAGCTCGCGCCGTTCCCGCACATGGCCAACGGGCCGCACGTGGCCCCGGCGACGCCCGGCGACCTGCTGCTGCACGTCCGCGCCGAACGTTCCGACCTCTGCTTCGAGCTCGTCCGCGTGGCGATGGACGCGTTCGGCGACAGCGTGACGGTCGTCGACGAGACCACCGCGTTCCGCTACTTCGACGCGCGCGACCTGCTCGGCTTCGTCGACGGGACGGCCAACCCCGTCGGGCCCGACCTCACGAAGGCGGCCCTCATCGGTGACGAGGACCCGCAGTTCGCCGGCGGCAGCTACGTCGTCGTGCAGAAGTACCTGCACGACCTCAAGACGTGGGCGTCGTACGGGGCGGACCTCCAGGCCGAGATCATCGGCCGGGTGAAGGCCGACAACGTCGAGCTGCCCGACGCGGAGACGGGTCAGAAGGCCCACAAGACGCTGGCCACGCTGGAGATCGACGGCGTCGAGCAGGACATCCTGCGCGACAACATGCCCTTCGGTCGCGCCGGCTCGGGCGAGTTCGGCACCTACTTCATCGGCTACTCGGGCAGGGCGTCGGTGACCCTCGAGATGCTGCGCCGGATGTTCTACGGCGACGACGCGTCCCACCTGCACGACCGCATCCTCGACGTGTCGACCGCGACCACCGGCACCCTCTTCTTCGCGCCGTCCGCCGAGCAGCTCGCGGGTCTGAGCAACGTTCCATGAGTCCTCGCACGATCAGTGAGCCCACCCACGTTCCCTGAGCCCACCACGATCCCTGAGCCCGTCGAAGGGCGTGTCTACCGCCGCGGGGTCGCCGACTGGCCCGGCGTGGGCCTGCGCGAGGGCGAAGCGCTCGGCTCCGCGGTGGCGCTGGGCTCGTCGGACGGGGAGGGCGACGGCGACGGCTCTTCGGTCTGGGTCTCCGTCGGCTGCGGCGCCGGCGTGTAGGTCGGCTGGGAGTAGGAGTTCACGTACGCCGGGTCGTCGAACTTCTCGACATCCTGACCGTCCGTGGCCGTCTTCATGTAGTCGAGCCAGGTCTGCGCCGGGTAGGTCGCTCCGAAGAACGTGGTGTCGCCCGGCCGGCGGTAGGGGTCGAGGCTCTTGCTACCGGTGTTGCCGGCCACGTACATCACCGCGGTCGAGATCTGGTGGGTGTAGCCGACGAACCAGGACGAGTTGACGATGTTCTCGTTCTCCCCGACGTCGACGCCGTTGGTACCGGTCTTGGCGGCCACCGGCCGTCCGAGCGTTGCCGCCGTGCGTCCAGTGCCATCCTCGACCACCTTCGACAGCGCGAACGTGACGTCGTCGGCCACGTCCCCGCTGACCACGCGGTCCTCCTTGGGAGCGGCCTTGTAGAGGACGTTCCCCTCGGCGTCCTTGACCTCCTTCACCACGTGCGGGGCGACGTGCACGCCCCCGTTGGCGAAGCTGGCGTAGCCGCTGGCCTGGTTGAGCGGGCTGACCTCGGGGGTGCCGATGGGGATGTTCCGCTCCTCGGTGTCCCAACCGCGCGTCTTCGGGGCGCCCGCCTTCTCGGCGATCGCCAGCGTCTTGTCCTTGCCGTTCGGCAGCTGCCGGATCAGGTCGACGAACGCGGTGTTGATCGAGTCGGTGGTGGCCTTGACCAGGTTCACGGAATAGCCGTACTGCTCGCTGTTCTCGTTGCGCACCGGGTTGGGGTCGCCGGGGATCCGCCAGGTGTTGCCGTGGAACGTGGAGCGCAGGCTGAACCCGTTCTCCAGCCCGGCCGCCAGCGTGTACGCCTTGAACGTCGAGGCCGTGGGGCGGGCCGTCGTGGCCCAGTTCCGGGAGTTCTCGACGTAGTCGGGGCCGCCGTAGAGGGCGAGCACGTCGCCCGAGCTCACGTCCACGGACGCCACCGCCGCGTGCAGCCCGGACTCCTTCTCCCCCGACGCCTTCGCGGCCTGCTCGGTCGTATCTTGCGCGGCCTTGATCGCGGCCTTCTGGTCGTCCTCGTGGAACGTCGTCGTGATCCGCAGACCGCCGCCCTGGATGTCGCTCGAGCTGAAGCCGGCGGTGGACAGCTCCTGCTCGACCATCTTGAGCAGGAACCCGTTGGGTCCGCCGTACCGCTCGTTGACCGACACCTTCGGGAACTTGGGCAGCGACTTGCTGTACTTCGCCGCCTGCGCCGCCGTGATGTCACCCGTCTCGGCCATGGAGCCGATGACGTAGCGGTAGCGGTCGAGCAGCCGCGGCCGGTTGTCCTTCTCGTCCGGGTCGAACGCCGTCGGGTTGTTGATCACGCTGGCCAGCACCGCCGCCTGCGGGACGCTCAGCTTCTTCGCGTCGACCTTGAAGTACGCCTGGCTCGCGGCCTGGATCCCGTACGCGCCGTGCCCGAAGTAGATGGTGTTGAGGTAGCCCTGGAGGATCTCCTCCTTGCTCTTCTGCTGGCTGAGCTTGTAGGCGAGGAACAGCTCGCGGTACTTGCGGCTGACCGTCTGCTCGCTGTTGAGGTAGAGGATCTTGATGTACTGCTGGGTGATCGTCGAGCCGCCCTGCACGCTGCCGCCCCTGGCGATCACGTACGCCGACCGCGCCATGCCGCGCAGCGAGACTCCCTTGTCGGTCCAGAAGGTGCGGTTCTCGGCCGCGACGACCGCCTGCTTGATCGTGTCGGGCATCTGGTCGAAGTCGAGCGGCTGGCGGTTCTGGATGGCGAAGTCGCCCAGCTCGCTCTTGCCGTCGTTCCAGTAGACGAACGTCGTCGCCGTCTCGAAGTCCTTGTTGGGGTTCGGCAGCTTGGTCGTCGAGTAGCCGTACGCCACCGCGCCGGCCCCGGCGACCACGCAGAGCGCGACGAGGATCGCGAACGCCCCCACCACGCGGCGGAACCAGCGGACGCTGCCCCGCCGGGGGGCACCGACCGGGTGCTTCTCGACCGGGCCCCAGGAGGGGTCAGCCATAGATGTCCTCGACGGTCTGCTGACGGCGAGGCGGCTTGCGCTTCACCCCGTCGCCCAGGAGGTAGGAGACGATCATGTGGTTCCAGCTGCAGCGCAGGCACACCTCGACGACGACCACCTTGAACTCGCCGTAGGAGTGCGCCATCTCCTCGAGCTCCGCCACCGGCTTGATGCGCCCCGAGAACTGGCCGAGCTGGTCACCGAACGTGTAGCTGAGGTTGTACATCTCCGTGGCCTGGCACACCGGGCACGGCACCTTGGCCTGCTCCCCGTGGTACTTCGCCGCCCGCAGCAGCATCGGGTCCGCGTCGCACGCGTCGAGCTTCGCCAGCCGCTTGCCGGGCCTCTTGAGCCCCTCCAGCGTCCGACGCCGCTGCAAGGCGTAGTCGATCACCTCGCGCTGCGACCACATGGGCTTCAGCCTAGGTCGTGGTGGTGAGCGGTTCCACTCGGTGCACCCTCTGTGCGCGCCTTATGCAGACCCCAGGGGTGCGCGGGAAATCCCACTGTTTCCGTAGGTCCCGTCCAAACTCGTGGGCATACCTCAGTGGAGCGAAGCCAAGATCGAGACCGGAGACCGGACGAGGCCGCGCACGTCAGTCATCACGGGTTCCAGACCCTGGGCCCTGACAAGATCACACGCAACCTGCTGCTCGCTGCAGAACACTTCGGGCAACCGCCCCCACAGGGGGTGACCGAGGACAAGCGACTTGCCCGCTGACGGCGCCGTCAGCGTGGTCAACCCGGCTGCATCACCTACCTCGAGCGGGATCAGCTCCCTGAACGTCTGCACAAGATCCTCTGCGAGGGAAGGCGCCGCCTTCAACCAACGTGCCAGGTCGAGGGGAAGCCCCGACGCGAGGTCCGCCACGTCGAGCGCCAACTTCCAGTCAAGAAGTGGGTGGACGAAGCGGTTGTCCCAGGACCGAAGGCAGTCAGGGCACGAAGCGTCACAGGACCGGTGCGACTCGGCTTCCCACGTCGCGGCAAGATCACCTCTTAGTTGCGCAAGCACGGCGCGGATGTTCTCCGGCCGGGCCAGTTCCGTCGCGTACCCGGCGCCGTTGTCCAGCGTGTCAGCGAGGTAGACCGCCTGGGTTCGTTCACCACGCACACGCCTGCTCTGCAGGCCGACCGTGATCTCGGAGGCCTGCACGTCGAGAGCCGACTGTGCACCTCGACGAAACGCCTCGGCGAAGGACGCCATCGCCGCCAACCCGCCTGGGCACCGGTCGGCGACCGTGCCCACGGTGCCGCCCGCCAGCATCACGCCCTCGAGCCAGACGACCAGAGCATCCGTCACCCTCAGCTCGCCGATCGCACCCTCACCCACCGTCGCCCCGGAGCTCAGGGTGCTCTTGGCACCAAGGACGTCCTTGACGATCACGCTCCTTGCCGGACCCTGCGAGAACGTGTAGCCGGACCCGCCGTTGTCGTTGACGACGAGCAAGCTCGCCTGCTCGTGGACCTGCACGCGGAGCGGCCCCGCGTGCACGGCCAGCTCCTGGTCCCCCACCCATCCAAGGACGGGCCGGTCCGCGGAAGCCGATCCGTCGTCGTCGCCCGTCGAGTTCCGTGGTGAGTAGTCCGTGCGGAACCCGAGAGGCTGGTACACGTCGAGGGAGGTCGTCGCGGATCCACACACAGGACATGCAGCCGGGCCTGCCACTGCCGAGACCGTCCGAGTCAGGCCGCACTCGGTGCACCGCTCGATGTGCAGAGGCATCCCGAGTGGGTTGACGCCTTCCCAGCCCCCATGGTGGTGTCGGTAAGCGGCGAAGCCCACGACCTTGTGGTCCCAACCGTCCTTGGTGATGACGCTCCCCGGGGAGAACGTCGACACAGCAAGACCCAGGGCCCTGTCGGTGACGATCGCGTCATCGAGCGACTGACGCGGCGGCCCGCCGTACAGGTCCCGGACACGGGTCGGGAAGCCGAACATGGGTAGCACTCCGGCATTCGCGAGCCGCTCACTCAGGTCCTCCTGGGTCAAGAGGTCGCTCTGCACAGAGCGGTCGACCTCGAGCACCAGGTCCTCCCGGACCCACCGGGAGATCGCGCTGACCTCGTGATCCGAAAGACCTGTGTGAGCGCACAGGCGGGCAACCGCGCTGGACACGATCGGGTCACCGCAGAGCCACTGTCCCACTGTCGTGCGACGCGCAGGCCAGTCTGCCGTGGCTCCCATCTCCCCGTGCACGCCACCGCCCGGGGCTGAACCGCCACCCGCCGCCAGGAAGGCCCTGCGCAGCATCTCCGCCGCCACGACGCGCCTGACGACCAGCACCCGCGCCGTGTCCAGGAAGGGCTGGGGAGGATCTCCTGCTGTCATGCGGACGGGCTGCCCGAAGTAGTAGTCGTCATGGGTGCGGTCGCCACACAAGGTGATCGCGAACGAGAATGGTTGACCCGACCGACCTGCGCGACCCACACGCTGCTGGTAGTTGAAGCGCTGGGGCGGCATGTTCGCCATGACGGTGCTTCGAAGGGTCCCGATGTCGACTCCCACCTCCATCGTCGTCGTGACGCTCAGAACGTCCAAGGGAGTGGTGAGCTCGTTCTCCTGCGGAGCGGGAAGGAGCAGACCTCGAAAACGCCGCTGCCGCTCACGCTGTGTGGACACCGGTCTCGTCTGGCCGGTCAGCTCGGCGACCGCGAGACGCCGCGGGACCTGCGTCGCCAGCCAGCCGTAGTAGTCGTCGTCGACCAGTTGCCGACGCGACGACGGCACAAGGCTCCCAAAGCACTTGGAACGGATGCACACTCCCGCGCTGGCGTGGAGGTGCCTGGTCGAGCAGGTGCTGCAGACCCACACGGCTTCTTGAGCTGGCACGACGTTGAGGGCGAGGACCGCCGAGCCCAGGCGCAGCCGACCGCCCGTGCTGACACTGGCCAGCATCGCGGTCACCTGCCTCGACAGGTCCTCGGCTCGGACGTTCCGGCGCTGCGCGACTCGTTTGACGTAGTCCTGGACGTCCGCGGACAACGTGAAGTGGTCCTCGTGGTCATCAGGTTCCCAGCGACCTGCAGAGCCGGTGATTCTCAGCACGGACGACATGACGTCGCCGAGGTCGTCCGCTCCTGGCAGCGAAAGGTACGCAGTGCCGGTGCTCTCGGCGTCGCGGCCCGCTCTCCCGAAGAAGACGTCGGCGAGGCCGACGGCGACGGCCAGCTCGTGCCGACGTCGGACGGAGTCGCGGTGCTGACCTTCAGGGACCTCGGCCCAGAGCGCCGGCTGCGGTGGGGTGAAGTACCTGAACCAGGGCGTGCCGTCATCGGACGCGGAGAGCGAAGCGCTTGGACCACCGGGCGGAATGCCCAGCGACACCAGGCGACGGATGACGGCAGCGAGAAGGTCACCCCACCCCCGTCCGGCGTCCGACCCTCGCTCCCGCTCGAAGTCCCTCACGGTGGCCAGCTGCGCTTCCGAAGCAGCTCCTGCCGCCATCGACTGGTACGCGGCCGCGACGAGCGGGTGCTGGGCGGCAGTCGAGAAGAACTCGGTTGCCGCCGCCGGCTCCATCTGGCTCAGACTCCCGGCCGCCGAGAGGATCTCGACCGTCCGGTCGCGCTTCGCGAGCTCCTCCAGCACGATCTGGCGCAGTGTGTCGGTGTAGTGGTTTGCTCCCACGCCGACCGCCGTCTTCGCCGCAGCGTCCCTGCTGTCGGAGAACACGATCGTGCGGGAGTCGTCCGCGTGCTCGCCGGTCGACCTGTTCACCTGCGACACCAGCAGCTGCGCGGCCTGGCTCTGACCTTGGGTGTGGGCTCGGACGGGGGAACGCACCTCACCCGGCCGGACCGCGTTCTGACGCTCGCTGTGGCCGCACGCCGGGCACCGCGTCGGCAAGGACGGCGGGCTCCAACCAGCGGGACCACCCTGCCAGCTGAGGGTGACCCCCGTCGGGTCCTGACCCTGCTCGAGCATCCCGAGACGCGGCTCGAGCCTCACGGGCAGGAACGCGAACTTGGCCTTGACCTTGTCGCCCCCGGTCACGTCCCACGCCCTGGTGGCCGCGGCACGCCCGGGTCGGTACCACCGGTACGTCGCGGTGGACCGTTGCGAGACGAAGCGCGCCGACGAGTCGGTCGCAGGCGTCGAAGCGAGGAAGTGCGCCCCGCCGATCTCGTCCACCAAGTACCCGCCGAGGCTGACGTCGCCGCAGTGGAAGCAGTAGAGCAGCTCGAGGACGCGCGCTCCGCAGTCGCAGAGCAGGCGTGGACGAGGGTGCAGGCGACCGACAGGTCGGTCTGCCTGTGCTTCGTTGACGGCCGAGCACATTGGGTCGCAGCACGCCCACATCCCACGCATAGGTCGCATGAACACGTGGCTCCGGAAGGAGACCTGGTCCGAGCCGTACGGCTTGGTCGAGAGGCTGGCCAGAAGCGCCTCCATCTGCGCCTGATCGGCTTCATGGTCACCTCCGCCCAGCAACCGGGCCCTGACCTCCCCCAGCGGAGTCGCGCGCGGCGCCCCGGACTCGTCGCGGCACGCCTCGACGAGGGCCAGATCGAGCCGCTGCAACCCGTCTGTCGGGTCGAGCGGAAGCACTGCGGTCGTCTCCCGCGGTTGGCCGGGCACGACCGCGAACCGTCGGCGGTCGACACCGAAGAGCCGCTCGAGGAACTGAGGACCTGAGTCCTCGCCGGTCAGCGACGCGCTGGTCCCGATGCAACGGACCTGGGAGGACCCAGCCTCCAGACCAAGCCGGCCTAAGAGGTTCCGGATGATCATCCCTACTTCAGCGCCCTGGGTCCCACGGTAGAGGTGCAGCTCGTCGACCACGAGGGTGATGGCAGCTAAGGGGTCGCTCTCGAGCCACACCCGGGTCGCCCCCAGCATCGGGGCCTCGAGCTGGCGCATCAGCAGGACGTTGAGCATCGAGTAGTTGGTGATGAGGACGTCGGGAGGTGCAGCGACCATGTCCCAGCGAGTGACCATCTCTCCGAGCCTCGGGTCCGTCAGGTGCGACAGCATCTCCGGTCCAGCCGCCGACAGCGCGTCGATCTGTGCGGACATCGCCTTCAGGTCAGCACCGACTCGAAGGGCTGACTGGCTGGTCTTGCCGACGTCCGGAAGTGACGTGCCTCCAGGCGTCGCGCCTGTGTAACGTCCGAACCAGAGGGAGGGTCCACCTGCCTGGGCAAGCCGCTGTATGGAGCGGCGCAGCCGGGCGAGCTGGTCCTCGACGAGGGCGTTGGTTGGGTAGAGGACCACTGAGCGCAGCGCAGCCGGACGCCCACCTCTTCGGAGCGGTGTCCACCGGTTACCGGCCCCTGCCTCCCACCAGGGGGTCACGACCTCGGGCGCGGTCCACGACCTCGCCTCGATCAGCAGCCGTGCAAGCAGCGGGAGCAGGAAGGACTCCGTCTTGCCTGATCCGGTGCCTGAGGTCACCACCGGGTTCGAGCCCTCGAGGACGCCACTGAGCGAGCGCCGCAAGGACTCCGACTGGTGCTGCCGGAGCCGCAGGTCCCCCGCACGCTCCACCCCGAAGACGGCGTACGAAAGCAGGTCAGATTCCTTGGACGTCAGACCGACCTCCGCGAATACCTCAGCCGCCGGGTCGACGTTGTCGTAGGGCAGCACCGGCTCGAGGAGGACGTCCTGCACGAGAGCGCCTGGACGCTCGAGCAGCTCTCGACGTTCACGACGCAGCGCCTCGTCCTTGAGCCAGAAGGCGGTGTCGACGTAGCGCAACGTCGTCGACCGCACGTCGTCGGCTACCTGCAGGGGATGGGGGAACGTGCCGCTCACATCTGCTCCTCAGTGACTCAGTCGTTGCGCGAGGACGGCCGCGACCTCGGCTGGTACATCGGTGTAGACCAATCGGTGCGTCGACCGGTCCGCGACGGGGGGAAGACCTGACGCTAAGGTCGCCACCCGACCGTAAAGACCCGGCAGGTCGGCTCCCAAGGGGACCGACAGCTCTCGTTTCTTGTGGTCGTACGCGAGCAGCAGACGGTGCGACTCGAGCGCGGCTGCGTGCTTCGACAGCTGGACCGTGGAGCGGGCCGCGGTACCGGCCCGCACGTCGGAGGACGTGCGGATGACGTCGGTGGTGGCCCACCGCTGGACCCGATAGGCACCCGCGGCTGCGAGGTCACCGACCGGCGCCCACCGCGCTTCCGACGAGAGGAACTTCTTGATCTCGCCCACCAGGTCCGCCGACCGGCGCGGCAGGTTCTCAATGACGAGACTCAGATCGCAGAGCGCAGTCGCCACAACTCGACTCGCCTCGGGGAGCACCGCGAGGCCCTCCAGCGCGCTCAGGTCCGGGAGGCTCACGCCGGCAGGCATCTGCACGTACGAGGCGCTGGGACCCTCAGCGGTGGCAACGCCGTAGAGCCCGCCCCCCTGAGCGTCGATCAGCTCCTCCAGGTCGGAGATGGCTGAAGCTGGCCAGTAGCCGACGAGGAACCAGCGGTCGTGAGCCGCTCCGACCAATGAGGTCGGGCTGATCTCCCAGCCGACGGGCTCTAGCGTGATGGGATCACGATCGACCTCGATGTGACCTAGAGCTTCTAAAGTACGAGCGAACTGGTCGACGAAGAGGGCGGAGGCCTCGACCTGAAGCGCTACCTTCTCGAGCAACCCCCACTCCCCACCTCCGAAGTAGCCCAGGGCATCGAGGGCCACCTCCCAGAGGTCCGTGCGCTCGGTCCGCACTGCCGGCAGTGCTCGGACGTCGAGCTGCGGGACGGAAGACTTGGCGCTGTCTCGCTTGCGCGCTGCCCACGCAGTCGTTGCCATCCGCTTCACGACGCCGCAACCGGTGCACGCGACGGGGATGAACGAGAACGTCGGACGGCCCCCCCGGTCCTCCGGCACGACGAAGCGGTGGGCGCCACTGAACATGCAGGACCCAGCGTCAGGCGCGGCGAGCTCCCAGGTACGGCTCCTGCCCACCGCGCCGTCCGGCCTCCTGCGCCAGCCGGGCACAGCCGGGACGGTTCCCGAACCCGCGCGTTGGCCCTCGGGGGACCGCCACCGGGGAGACACGGCGCCCTGCACCCACGGTCCGGCACCCGTGACCGGTACCGCCGTGAGGCACGAAAGAGGGACATCGGGGCGGTGCCCGAGCGACCTCACCCGCTCCCACTGCAACAGGTCGGGCACATCGGCGCTGCGCAGCCTGAGCACGAGTGAGGTGGCCGGCTCGATCTCGTTGACTCGGAAGAGCTCGACCCGGTAGTCACCGTCGGGGAGGTCGGCTTCCTCGAGGTCCACGAGAAGTGCTCCTGGTGTGGTGGACACCCACTGGCTCTCGATGACCTCGGAACCGTCGTCGAGATCAAGCGCGAGGCTCGTGAGCCGGACGCAGAGGGCGCGACCTTCGTCGTCGAGAGCACGGATCTCCGGCGGCTGCCTCGAGTGCCAGCGCCGCAGACGCCCGGGTAGCGCGAAGCCGCCGGACAGCACGAGGCTCGTGCGGGTCAACGGCACGAGCGCGCGCAGGTCGGCGGGCGGGTCGGCCGCTGGGCCTTTCAGCACCTGGACGTCGCGCACGACGACCCAGCGGTCCGGGGTCCCCTGAAGGTCGTCGACGACCACCCACCCGGGCCGGGCGACCTCGGCGAGGAGCGACGTGAGACCGGGTAGGAGTGACCGGTCGACCAGCACGACGAGGTCCTCGCCCGCCTGGACCTGGTCTGACTCGACCAGGGCCTGAAGGAGGTCGTTGTGACGCAGCGGGACGAGCCGGCGCGGCCTGCGGGTGACGTCCCGGTCCGTGTACGGGTCGGAGATGGTGAGGACACCGTCCAGCAGTGACCCAGGCTCGACGCCCTGCAGCCCCACCAGCCGCATCGCGCCCGCCGCGAAGGGCACCGCCGCGACGTGCGCGGCCGACGGAGCCGTGGTGATGACGACGTCCCGCGGTTCGTCCGGCTCCTCGAGGTACGCGAGGACCCCCAGCTCCAGACGGGGCCGCAAGAAACCGCCGATGGTGGCTGTCAGCCGCAGGCTCTCGAGCGACCGCCCAGAGCCGGTACCCACGCGGACCGTGCCGTCCCAGGCTGCAAGGGCCACCGCTGCCACCTCGGCAACGCGGTCCCTTGTTGTCGGCTTCGCCCACATACGCTGCAAGCTCTTGGTGGCCGGGCTCGGGTTCTGTCCGATCCAGGCGTCAAGCAGCGGCAGCAGCGTCGAGGGCGCTGCGTCCGTGCCCGGCGCGAACCCCACGCGCTGGAAGAAGTGCACGAGGCCGTCGCGGTCGGCAGCGCGCACGAGCGCCTGCGAGATGGGGAGTCCGACGTACCGCTGCTGCTGCTGCCCCAGCGAGTATGCCGTCGGCAGGCCCCGACGACCGTCGTGGTTCTCCAACCACTTATTCAGCGCGGCCCACCACTGCTCGGCCACCTCGCGATAAGCCTGTGCCAGGTCATCGCGCCGGCTCTTCAACCCGAGGAGCGGAGCGAGCCTGCCGTAGTAGTTGTTGGAGGCCATGCCGTCGCCCTCGGCCATGCGTTCAGCGGCCAGGCTCAGCACGGCGAGAAACGCGAGGTGCGGCGGCGGCTCAGTCTGGTCTCTGGTCTCCCACTGCCGCACCCGCGCCTTATGGACGAGAAAGAGGCGGCTTGCACCTCTGTGCCGGTCGACCGTTGCTGCGACGGCAGAGACCAGGTTCTCAGCGGGGTCTCCGGCTGCCTCGCCTGCCAGATCCGCCACCTCGGTGATGACGTCGTCTTCCAGGTCCAGGTAGACCGGTAGGCCTGCTTGCGCCTCCGAGAACAGAACGTCGGCAACCGAACGGTTCCACCGCGCGTAGCGAGCCCACTCCGGCTGCTCGAAAGGGTTGCGCTCAACCCGTCTGACTGCCATCTGATACCCGCCCAGCATCCGGCAGCGAACGCTACCCGTCGACGACCTCACCCATGATGGGAACGTACACAAGATTCATAGGTCGTGTATCAGGTCTACCAGATTAGTGGACCTCACCT
The DNA here is from genome assembly GCA_964251895.1 of uncultured Friedmanniella sp. Taxonomy (GTDB): domain Bacteria; phylum Actinomycetota; class Actinomycetes; order Propionibacteriales; family Propionibacteriaceae; genus Microlunatus. The sequence continues at coordinate 5,593 of CAXULL010000013.1, read as the reverse complement.
CGACGGCATCGTGGTCCCTTGCTCCTGCCCGCGCAGGCAACTCACGCCACTAGGCATACGCCTTCCCCAGGTGCGCTGTCCCTGCTTCAGCCGCAAGCAATCGGAAGACTCCATAGGGACAGGGGCTGCCAGCTCAACCGCCCGGGCATCGGCGGCCTGCAAGGGCCCTTCCAGCCACGATCGACACCATCTCGTCCACCGGCGCGAAGACCTAGCCCTCCGGAGCTAAGATGAGTGCGTCTGCACTGGGGCCATGGCGCAATTGGTAGCGCACCTGCTTTGCAAGCAGGGGGTTAGGGGTTCGAGTCCCCTTGGCTCCACCAGGGCAACTGTCCTGCGGTACGACGCAGAAGGCAGTGCAACGTCCTCAGCCGGCCTGGCGAGCAGAAGACTCTCGTCGCGGGTCCTAGTTGCACCTGAGGCGTGCAGTCGAAATCTCCTCAGGTAGCCACGCGAAGGCACCGTGCGCCTCCCAGGGAATGAGGTGTACATCGTGCCCTTTGGCCCTGTTGTGTTCTCGGCATAGATATATGGAGTTCTCGGGACGGCTTGGCCCACCTAAAGCAAACGGGAAGAGGTGGTCGACCTCCAAAATCTGCTCGAATGGACATTCATAGCCCCAGATCACAGACGACGCGCAGCGCTCGTAGGGTGGAGGACTATTACGGAAGCTCCGCTGGCGGCCCGCTTGGCCCGGTCCGAGGTCGTTCCACACAGGGTTGATAAGCACGAGCGCCTCAAGGATTGGCATCCCACCCTCGTCGTACTTAGCAAGCAGTTCAGGGTAAACCCCATTCATTGCCGATCGAAGATAGCGGAAATAGCGCTCAGCAGACTCAATTCGGCTCACCAAAGCCGCCGGGCTCAGGTCCATGTGACGCTCAACTTCAGCTCGCTCTTCGTTCCACCGTAAAACTCAGCGCGCAGGAGGAGTCGGACACTACCCGCGTTTTCGGGTAGGTACACCCCGCGACGCAGCTTCGATGCCGAAAATTCCTGGTCGAGCGGAGCACTTGTGTCAATCACATCAAGTTTACCAACGTTCAAGCTCTCGCCAACGATTCGGATGTGGCGCTTATTTCCGATATTGAAGGCCTTAGTACCGTTTATTGGAAATGTAGTCTGATTGAATCCAGTTCTTTTCATACGGCCTTGATCCGAAACGTCACTTGCTCGTAGATCGATGCTCGCGGTATCTCCCTGAAGAAACGTTGGGAGGCTGCTGACCTCTGCCGGCAGCGTACCGTTGGCGAAAGCTTGACCGAATACCTTGTTGGATACGACTCTTGACACGTTCCCTGAGTTGCCGCCCGTCGTCTCGACCCAGGAGGTGACGTCCCAACTGACGGCATTGAAAGTTAGTTGCTGCAGAACGACATCCCATGACTTTGGTACTTGATGGCTGCGTAGGTATGCGCAGACGCCGACCAGGAACGCGTCTTGTAGATACTTCTGCCTGTATCCACCTTCTCCGAAGAATGCGCTATGACTCTGCGTTGTGGTGTCGTTTCGACTGAGGGCTAGCACGGCGAGTGCAATCTGCTCCGCGAGCGCTTGCGAGCCAAGGGTAGCTCCCGGCAGTGCAAAATACGAGGAGTAAATCAAATCTTTCAGCGCCAGAGCATTATAGTTAAAGCCCTCGCCGATTGCGGGTTGACTGGCTCTCTCGGGGTTCAGTTGCACTCGATCGTGGAATGGGTTTGCGTCGTCGTTCTCCCCGACGTTTTGAAGATCGCAGAGCAAGGCAACGCAGTTCATCGAGTTCCAGTGCATTGTTGAACCGGCCGCGCCAGACCCATAAAGCCCTAGTTTGAAGGCGAATCGCAACCATTCCTCGTGAAGAGGAACCAGCGGGGTTGCATACGTGGTAACTTCTGCAAAGACTCGAGCGAACTGTTGCGGGCTGTAGGCGCTAGAAGCGTCACCGTGGAGAAGCACAAGGGGTATCGGGTTATTCTTCTGCGTCGATTCGCTCATCCCCTTAACGCGATGCTGGCCGTCTAAGATCCAGAGGGGAGCGGCCGTCCCCTGCCGGGGCTCCTCGACGGTTATCTCGAACAACTCTGTTAGTTGACCATGGAGCTCTTGCTGGTGAACCTTTACCTGGGTCGAGTTCGCGACGGCGAGAAGGACGGGGTTCGGCATTAACTCTCCCGCTCCGCTGAATTTGTCTCGAATGCTTCGCCACTTGTCACCGATCAAAGGTCGCTGCCAATCCTTGATTGGCGGGTTGAGGACGTTCCTTGCGATATCAGCATGAGTACTGTCGGCGCCAAAGCTTGGAACTTCGGATACCAGGCTCAGGTCTTTCGCTGATAGATAGCCGAGAAACATTGGGTACGACTTGATGCCGTCGGTGCTGACCGTACGAAGCGCCTTTATGACGATAGACAAGTGAGTCTCCCTAGGTTGAGTCCGGCCCTCACAGTGGGTCCAAACAGATAGATACCGTGGACTACAGAGTGTCAGCGGAGCGGCACAGGTGCGGCGCGCGTCATGGTAGGACAGTCATCGCACGTGCAACGGTAGCCGCGCGGTAAGGCCCGATCGGTCCTCCCTGTCGTTCACCTGACGATGTTTGGAGGCCAGTGGGCCACGGGCATCAATCAACGCTGGCGAACAGATCACTGCTCCGGCTGCGTGTGGGAGCACCTCGACTGGACGAGATGGCTTCGCTCCCCACAGGCCGACGGCACGAAGAATCGCACCCGTGATATCGCACGCATTCCGGAGAGTCTGGGTACGCAGAGGCTGACGGTCTGGCAACTTTGAGCCATGAGCGGATTTCTGCAAGCCAGATCCAAGCTCGAAGCGACGGCTCGGCTCTACGCGATGGCAGGTGCCGCACCCGAGCCCCTCGGTCCCGGTAGCAAAGAGAAGAAGTCGGTCCTCGTTAGTGTGGCCGTTGCGCTTGATCTCGACGTCGATCGTCATGCCACCAAGCCAGTGCTTGCCCGCGAGATCGTGCTAAGGCTCGGCGGTTCTTGGGACGAGACCTGCTTCTCGACAGGGGCAACGCTCACCCTCGAGGGTCTGAACAGGCTCGTTGAGGCGGCCACGGGCGAGATCGAGAGGCGGCGCCAGCCTTCCGTGACGGGCCTCCCCGCCCTCCTTACCGGCTGGCATGGCTTCCAGCCGGCGCGAAGCAAACTCGAAGTGGTCAACCGAATGTCGGCTCTGACGTCCTCGGGACCCCAGGATCTTGGACCAGGGAGCAAGGAAAGGAAGTCGGTTCTCACGAACCTGGCGGCTGGCCTCCACCTCGGGTCGTCACCGCAGTTGTCGAAGACGCGGCTGGGCCACGACATTGCCGAACGCCTTGACGCACCATGGGACGGCACGTGTTGGTCCAGCGGCGAGACCATCACGCTCGACGGCCTGAACGTCCTGCTCGCCGCTGCGCAACGGCGGCTCGGCCGGCTGAGCTCGACTGATCCGTGGTTCAGCAGCCTCGATCAAGAGGCGGAGGCCCTGCTCGGCGTTCTCAACACCACGGTCGGCGCGCACTGGGACGGACGCGCGGCGATTGAGGAGATGCGGGCCGCAGAGTTCCGGCAGTGGCGGCAGACGGAGTGGATGGGCTTCTACTTCGAGTTTATCGGCATTCCTGCCCTGATCAATGCCTTCGGCGGCGGACCCACGAAGGTCCTCAATGTCACCTTCGACTACTCACTCGGAGCGCCATGGGACCTCAAGGCCCACTCAGACTCCTCGCGGTCAGCGATCTTGAACGACGCTCGATCGGTCGACCAGCGGCTCGAGGAAGGGGCTCTCGGGTTCGTCGTCCTGTCTGGAGGGCGTGAGTACGACGCTGAAGGGAAGTTTGACAAGTGGCAGCGAGCTATCACAAAGCAGAAAGGACAAAAGGCCAGCGTCAACAGTAACCACAAGCGCCGTCGCAAGTCTGGTTTCGCGCCCCGTAGCCTCTCAACCTACCTCGTGCGCAACCAGGCGCATCGAGAAGACCTCGTCGCTGCCGGCGCCCTGACTGTGCGATCGCAGGGGCGGCAGGCTGACGGCAAACCACGGCCGCCGAAGTACCACCTCAACTTGAAGCGCGCGGATGCTTGTGGGATGCGGGTTGCTGCTATCGAGCGAGAGGCCACGTGAGCTCAGGTCCCAGGACCTTCCACGTTCCGTCGCACCCGGGTGCCATCAGCCCTGATCTCTCGCAGCGCATGTCTCGTGCCGCCCGCCGAGACACCGCGCCTGAGCTCGCACTTCGGCGCGAGCTTCACCGCAGGGGGCGCCGTTACCGCGTGGTCATCCGGGTTCCGGGTCGTAACCGACGAACCATCGACATTGCCTTCACGAGAGCCAGGCTGGCCGTGTTCGTCGATGGCTGCTTCTGGCACGGCTGCCCTCAGCACGGGACCCGCCCTACTCACAACTCCGAGTGGTGGACCGCCAAACTGGCGGCGAACTACGGACGAGATCGCGATACCGACTTGCACCTGGCGTCCGAGGGATGGGCGGTGCTGCGCATCTGGGAGCACGTTCCCGCGAAGCAGGCCGCCGACCAGGTGGAGGCGGCGCTCGACAGATTGAAAACACTCCGCGAGCGTGGCCCTAGAGTGCAGCTGCAGCCCGAGGCGCCGGGTACAGCCGGTGGGCCACTGGATTGAGGGCGTCAGTGCTGGCATTAAGCGGTGCGTTGAGGACCGCCTGTCGCACCCGTTCGGACACCAGCGGCCGCAAGGAGTGAGCGTCGCTCTCGATGTGGCTGCGTAGCACGTGCCAAGCGGCCCCGACCGCGACCCCGTTGCCGACCTGCTTGTACGAAGCAGCCTCTCGCCGGTTCGCGAAGTCGAACGAGCGAGGCAGGCCCTGCAAGCGCGCCGCTTCGTGTGGAGTGAGCCGGCGACGACGGGAGCCGACGACGGAAGTCTGGGTGATCGCCACGAGCGCAGGCAGGTAGGTCGCGGCCTTCGCGCGGATCCCAGACGGTCGGAAGTGCATGACGGTCTCCCACAGGGACTTGGCGTCCTGCGCCTGCCACTCCAGCTTGCGCCGCGTCGCAGGGAAGGACGCGAGCGACGGGTGTGCAGCGCGCCAAGTTTCGATCAGAGCCTCGTTCTCGCGGTAGAAGGCCAGGTTCTTTCGAGTGAAGTCCGCCTTCCAGGTCGGCATCGCACCGATCTGTGACTCTGACGGGATACCGGATGCCTGCCACAGATCGGACCACAGCGGGTGACCGGGGAGGCGACGTCCTCGACTCTTCCGGTAGGCCCGGACAAGGTCGTCCCAGACCTGGATCCACTCGCATTCCTGCGCGTTCAGCCGGTAACGCTCGAGATCGGGGATCGAAGAATCATCGTCGAGGATCCAGTCGACGTCCCAGCGCGAGGGGTCCCAACCGTCGACGGGAGCACGCAGGACCGTAGGCCCGACCTCTGTCTCTTCCATCGCGCGAACCGGGCCGACGTAGGTGCCGACAATGAAGACGCGGTCGCGCACCTGCGGGGTGCCGCCCAGGTGCGGCGGCAGCAGGTGGGGCGAAAAGACCGTGGGTGAGCTAGACACGCGATAGCCCAGCTCGCGGAGCGTCTTGATGATGACGTCCCACTCATGACGGTGGCGCGGACCGGCGATG
>CAXULL010000012.1:0-118237 GCA_964251895.1 uncultured Friedmanniella sp. | reverse complement strand
GATCGACCCCGGGCGGACCACCACGGCGTACCTGAAGGAGGACCGGGCGGGCAAGGTGTTCCTGGACCCCACCCGGGCCGGCGGCGGCACGCTCGCCGCGGTGTACAGCCCGCGGGTGCGACCGGGGACGACGGTGTCGTTCCCCGTGGACTGGGACGACCTGGACGCGGTGACCCCGGCCGACTTCACCGTCAGGACGGTGCCCGGGCGGCTCGGGTCCGTGCCGAGCTGGGAGGAACGCCTCCCCGCACCTCAGCGGCTGCCCGCGGACCTGGTCGCCGAGGGCCACGAGATCCCCGTCGCCCGCGTCCTGGCGATGCACGAGGGCAAGCGGCGCAAGCGCGCCCGCGAGGCCGGCAAGAGCGAGGGCTGAGCCGGCGTCCTGCTGATTCTCTGGACCTCGTCGCCGATCTCGGGCACCAATGGGGCTGGGATCCTCGACGAGGGCCGGAAAACCAGCGGATCCTCAGACCACCACCCCGTCGACCCGGTCCTGCGGACGCTGCGCGGCCTCGTACGCGTCCTCGGCCGGCATCCAGCGCTCCACCCACTGCTCCCGCATCGCCTCGCCGTCGCGGGCGAGGGCCCGGGCGAGCCGAACCTCGGCGGGGAGGTCGAGCCACAGCGTGACGTCCCACGGGACCCCGAGGCGCACGTCGGTGCTGGAGACGCCCTCGACGACCACGGGGACGCCGACCGGCACGTCCGACCAGCCGGCGGAGGTGTCGCTGTCCCAGTCCCACCGCTCGTAGCGGGCGGGACGACCGGCGGCGAGGGGCACCAGGACCTGGGCCACGAACCGGTCGCGCTCCCAGGTCTCCACGGACGGGCGGGCGAAGTCGTCGACGTGCACCACCACGGCCCCGGGCAGGGCGGCGACCACCGCCGCGGCGAGCGTGGTCTTGCCCGACGCGCCCTTGCCGTCGATCCCCACCCAACGGGTGCCGCCCAGGCCCGCCAGGCGCCCACGCACGAAGGCCGGCGCCTCGTCCGCCCCGATCCGAACCGCCACCTGACCTCCGAACGGCTCTGCGCGTCGACTAGCGTCGGTCAGGTTAACGGCGTCCCCGGGGCGCCAGGACCGACCGAGGGAGACCCGTGAGCACACCCGTCAAGCAGCCCGTCAAGGTTGCCGTCACCGGAGCCGCTGGGCAGATCTGCTACAGCCTGCTGTTCCGGATCGCGAGCGGGGAGCTGCTCGGTCCGGACCAGCCCGTCCAGCTGCGCCTGCTCGAGATCACCCCGGCGCTCAAGGCGCTCGAGGGCGTCGTGATGGAGCTCGACGACTGCGCCTACCCGCTGCTGGACTCCGTGGTGATCGGCGACGACCCCAACCAGGTCTTCGACGGCGTCAACCTCGCCTTCCTCGTCGGCGCCCGCCCCCGCAGCAAGGGCATGGAGCGCGGCGACCTGCTCGAGGCCAACGGCGCCATCTTCAAGCCGCAGGGCCGCGCGCTCAACGACCACGCGGCCGACGACGTCAAGGTGCTCATCACCGGCAACCCGGCCAACACGAACGCCCTCATCGCGCTGAGCAACGCCCCCGACATCCCCGCGGAACGCTTCAACGCCCTGACCCGCCTCGACCACAACCGCGCCGCCGGCCAGCTGGCGATCAAGGCCGGTGTGCCGGTCGCCGACGTCACGCACGTGACCATCTGGGGCAACCACTCCGCCACCCAGTACCCCGACATCTTCAACGCCCGGATCCGTGGCGAGCAGGCGTCCTCGGTGATCGACGACCGCGCCTGGCTCGAGGACGACTTCCTGCCCACGGTCCAGAAGCGCGGCGCGGCCATCATCGAGGCCCGCGGCGCCAGCTCGGCGGCCAGCGCCGCCAAGGCGACCATCGACCACATGCACGACTGGGTGCTCGGCACGCCCGAGGGCGACTGGGTCTCCATGGCCGTGCCGTCCGACGGCTCGTACGGCGTCCCCGAGGGCATCGTCAGCTCCTTCGCCTGCACCACTTCGGGCGGGAGCTACGCGATCGTGCCGGACCTCGAGATCAGCGACTACTCGCGCGCCAAGATCGACGCGACCGTCGCCGAGCTGGGCGAGGAGCGCGAGGCGGTCCGCTCGCTCGGTCTCGTGCCCTGAGCCGGCGCCGCCCGCACCGGGGCTGACCGGGGCCGTGTCGTCCGCGGGAGCCGGACCACGGCGACCCGGCGATGCGTCATGATGTCGGCCATGAGCGAGCCGAACGAGCCGAAGAGCAACGAGCCCAGCGGTCAGTCCAACCCGTACCAGCAGCCCGGGTCGAACGACGCCGGGTCGGGGTCCTCGTCGGGCGCGTCGGCCGTCCCCGCCCCGGACGGTCAGGGCGGGGCGCCGGGCCAGCCGGGCTACCCGCAGCCGGGTGGCTACGGCCAGCCGCCTGCGTACGGGCAGCCGTCCGAGTACGGCCAGCCCGGCTACGGTCAGCCGCAGGGCGAGTACGGCCAGCCGCAGCCGCAGAACGAGTACGGCCAGCCGTCCGCCGAGTACGGGCAGCAGGGCTACCAGCAGCCGACCGGCGACTACGGTCAGCCGGGCGAGGCCAACCCGTACGGGCAGCCCACGCCCGCGCCGTACGGTCAGCCCGTCCCCTACGGCCAGCCGAGCCCGTACGGCCAGCCGTCGCCCTACGGGGGTGCGGCGTACCAGGGTGGCTACGGCATGGCGCCCCAGCCGCACCCGTCGGGCACCACCGTACTCGTGCTCGGGATCCTCGGCCTGGTGGTCTGCGGGATCTGCGGGATCTTCGCGATCACGGGCGGCAACAAGGCCCTGCGCGAGATCGACGCCAACCCGGCGGCCTACAACAACCGGTCGACCGTCTCCACCGGGCGCATCCTCGGCATCATCGGGGTCGTGGCCTGGGGCGCCCTCATCGTCGTCTACGGCCTCATCGCCATCATCGCGATCTCCCAGTCCACCTAGCCGACCGAGGCCGCACCGGTCACCAGGCTCAGCGGGTCGTCCCCGTCGCTCCTAGCGGGCGGCGGGGACGACGACGCTCAGGACGAGGATCGCGCCGCCGGCGAGCAGCATGACGCCGACGTCGAAGGCCTTGCTGCGCACCCGCAGCAGCCCGGCCCGCCGCGTCGTCAGCACGAGGCGCAGCAGCGCACCGAGCACGAGCGCACCCCCCACGACCAGGCAGCCGGCCCGCCAGGTCTCGGGTCCCAGCAGCGCGGCGACCACGCCGCCGAGGACGAGGGCCGAGACCAGCAGCAGCGGCCACTGCCGACGGGGGCGGACCGAACCGCCCCCGACGGGGTCCCGCGGGCGCGGCGCCGTGCTCACACGCCCGCGAGCGCCTCGGCGCGCTCGACGACGTTCGTGAGGAGCATCGCGCGGGTCATCGGCCCGACGCCGCCCGGCACCGGGGCGACCCAGGAGGCCACCTCGCGCACGCTCGGGTCGATGTCGCCGACCAGGCCGGCCTCCGTCCGCGTGATGCCGACGTCCACGCAGACCGCGCCCGGCTTGACCATCTCCGCGGTGATCAGCCCGGGGCGTCCGGCCGCGGCGATGACGATGTCCGCGCGGCGGGTGTGCTCGGCGACGTCGACGGTCCCGGTGTGGCAGAGCGTCACGGTCGCGTTCTCGCTCTTGCGGGTCAGCAGCAGCCCGAGCGGGCGCCCGACCGTCGTCCCACGCCCGATCACGCAGACCTCCGCGCCGCTGAGCCCGATGCCGTTGCGGCGCAGGAGCTCGACGATGCCGCGCGGGGTGCAGGGCAGCGGGCCGGGCTCGCCCAGCACGAGGCGCCCGAGGTTCACCGGGTGCAGGCCGTCGGCGTCCTTGCCGGGGTCGACGAGCTCGAGCGCCCAGCCGTCGTCCAGGGCGCCGGGGAGCGGCAGCTGGACGATGAAGCCGGTGCAGGCCGGGTCGTCGTTCAGCTCGCGGATGCGGCGCTCGAGCTCGGCCGCGCTGGTCGAGGCCGGCAGCTCGACCTCGATCGAGGCGATGCCGACCTGGGCGCAGTCGCGGTGCTTGCCGCGGACGTAGGAGTGCGAGCCCGGGTCGTCACCGACCAGCACCGTCCCGAGCCCGGGCACGATGCCGCGCTCGGCGAGGGCGGACACCCGCTCCTTGAGCTCGGCCTTGATGGTGGCGGCGAGCGCCTTGCCGTCCAGCGTCTCTGCGGTCATGGTCCTGCCTCGTCGGTTGCGGTGTGCGGGGAGCCGGGCGACCGGCTCAGTGGTAAAAGTGCCGTGCGCCGGTCAGGTAGAGGGTCGCCCCGGCGGCGCGGGCGGCCTCGACCACCGCGTCGTCGCGGACGGAGCCGCCCGGCTGCACGACGGCGCGGACCCCGGCCTCCAGCAGGATCTCGAGGCCGTCGGGGAACGGGAAGAACGCGTCCGAGGCCGCGACGGACCCCGCCGCCCGCTCGCCCGCCCGGCTGACGGCCAGGCGGCTCGAGTCGACCCGGTTGACCTGGCCCATCCCGATGCCGACGGACGCACCGTCGTGGGCGAGCAGGATGGCGTTCGACTTGACCGAGCGGCACGCGGCCCAGGCGAACTCGAGGTCGGCCAGCGTCGCCGCGTCGGCGGGCTCACCGCAGGCGAGGGTCCAGCCCGCGGCGTGGTCGTGGTCGGCCTCGACGGTGTCGCGCTCCTGCACGAGCAGGCCGCCGTCGATCCGGCGGAACTCGGTGCCGCCGGGCGCCAGCGGCTCCACGACGAGGATGCGGATGTTCTTCTTGGCCTGCAGCACCTCGACCGCGCCGTCCTCGTAGCCCGGCGCCAGGATCACCTCGGTGAACACCTCGGCGACCTGCTCGGCCATGGCCACGCTGACGGGGACGTTCGTGGCGATGACACCGCCGAACGCCGACACCGGGTCGCAGGCGTGGGCCTTGCGGTGGGCCTCGGCCACGTCGGTCCCGACGGCGATGCCGCAGGGGTTGGCGTGCTTGATGATCGCCACGGCCGGGTCGGCGAAGTCGTACGCGGCCCGCCGGGCAGCGTCCGCGTCGACGTAGTTGTTGTAGGACATCTCCTTGCCGTGCAGCTGCCGCGCGCCGGCCAGGGAGCCGGCGTCACCCGGCGAGCGGTAGAGCGCGGCGCGCTGGTGCGGGTTCTCCCCGTAGCGCAGGGTCGCCGACTTGTCCCAGGTGGCGCCGGTCCAGGCCGGGAACCCGTCGCCCTCGCCGGTGTCGGTGAGCACGCTGCCCATCCAGGACGCCACCGCGACGTCGTACGTCGCCGTGTGCACGAACGCCGCCGCCGCCAGCCGCCGGCGCTGGTCGAGCGTGGTCCCGCCCGCGGCGAGCGCCTCGGTCAGCTCGCCGTACTGGTCGGGCGAGGTGAGGACCGCCGTGTTCGCGTGGTTCTTGGCGCTGGCGCGCACCATGGCCGGCCCGCCGATGTCGATCTGCTCGATGCACTCCTCCTGCGAGGCGCCCGAGGCGACGGTCTGCGTGAACGGGTAGAGGTTGCTGACGAGCAGCTGGAACGGCGCGATCTCCAGCTCGTCGAGCGAGGCGCGGTGGGACGCGAGCCGCAGGTCGGCCAGCAGGCCGGCGTGCACCTTGGGGTGGAGCGTCTTGACCCGGCCGTCGAGGGTCTCGGGGAAGCCGGTGACGTCCTCGACCGCGGTGACGGCCAGCCCGGCGGCGGCGATCGTCCTGGCGGTCGAGCCGGTGGAGACGATCTCGACCCCGGCGCCGACCAGCGTCGTGGCCAGCTCGACGAGGCCGGTCTTGTCGTAGACGGAGACGAGGGCGCGGCGGACCGGGATGCGCTCGCTGGTGCTCGAAGAGGTGTCGGTCGAGGGTGCTGTCATGGGTCGAGGACGACCTTCCTGCCGACCACGCGCCAGGGGCGGGTGACCAGCGTGTGGGTGGTGGAGACGAGCAGGTCGCGCTCGACGACCTTGATCCGTTCGTGCAGCGAGTCGACGGTGTCGTCGTCGAGCACGGGCACCACGGCCTGGTCGAGGACGACGCCGGTGTCGACCCCGGCGTCGACGAGGAACACCGTCGCACCCGCGACCTTGACCCCGTACGCGAGGGCGTCGCGGGGGCCGTGCATCCCCGGGAACGCGGGCAGCAGGGCCGGGTGGGTGTTGATCGTCCGACCGCCGAACCGGGCCAGGAAGTTCGGGCCGAGGAGCTTCATGAAGCCGGCGCTCACCACCAGGTCGGGCTCGTACGCGGCGACGCGCTCGGCGAGCGCCGCGTCCCAGGCGGCCCGTTCGGCCCGGTCCGCCAGCGGGTGGACGAAGGTGTCGGCACCGGCCGCGACCGCGCGCTCGAGGCCGAGGGTGCCCGGCCGGTCCGCCCCGACGGCGACGACCTGCGCCCCGTACGCCGGGTCCGCGCACGCGTCGAGCAGGGCCTGGAGCAGGGTCCCGGTGCCGGAGAGGAGGACGACCAGCCGGGCCGGCGAGGAGCTGGTCCTCTCGCCGGGGAGGCGCTGGGCGGGGTCGGGCACGGCGGCCACCCTACCGAGCGGTCTCCTCGGTCTCCGCGCTCCGGTCGAGGACCTCCGTGCGCTCGACCACCTCGGTCGGTTCCGTGTCGTCGAGGTCGGTGCCGTCGAGGTCGGTGCCGTCGGGGTCGACCCGTTCGCGCCGCAGGTGGCGCACGATCCCCGTGACCGCGCCGGTGAGCATGCCCGCCAGCCCGAGCGTCGTGGTGCTCATCACGAGCAGCGGCACCAGGCGCGGGCCGAGACCGGTCAGCCGCAGGCTGCCGAGGTCGCCGCTGGTGGTCCAGGCCAGCCCGGTGAAGACGAGCGCCGCCGCCACCCCGGCCAGGCCGCCGAGCAGGGTCGAGGCGTCGAAACGCCGGGTGACCCCGCCCCGCAGCGCGAGCCAGGCGGCCAGCGCCCCTGCGACCGCGCCGCAGGCCAGCCACCACAGCTGCAGGGTGCTGCCCGGTCCGGCGGCCGGCAGCGCACCGAGGAGCGGCAGCCCCGGGAGGACGCCGAGCGAGGTCGCGGCCGGCGCGACGACCGAACCGGTGCCCAGGCTGAAGCCGGCGCCCAGCGCGTACGAGCCCGACCAGACCAGGGCGTTCGGCAGGACGGTCGCCTGGACGAGGACGAGCAGGACGGTGCCGGCGGTGCCCGCCTGCAGCGCGTCGTTCAGGCCGACGACCCGGTCCCACCCGGTCACGAGCCCGAGGACCAGCACGGCCGCTCCGGACAGCAGCAGCGCCCCGACGGCCCCGGCGACCGCCCGCGGGAGGCCGGTGAGCAAGGTGGGCCAGGACGACCCGATCGGGCGCCCCACGCGGGCACCGGCGCCGGCCCAGGCTGCGACGAGGAGCACGAGCACCACCGCGGCCCAGCGCCCGGGCGCCCGCCACGGCTCCCCGAGGAAGATCGCGGCGCCGAGGACCGGCAGGGCGTACGCGAGGGTCACGACGACCGCCACCGCGAAGGGGCCGGTGCTGCTGGCGGGCCGGACGCGGCGGGCCGCGTACCCCCCGAAGCGCCACAGCAGCGCCGCCGTCACGGCGGTGAGCCCCCAGGGCACGAGGCTGACGTCGAGCCGGCCGACGCTCACCGGGACACCGCCGCCCAGCAGCCACAACCGGGTCCCCAGCTCGAGGGCGGCGGACAACCCGGCGTCGTCGCCCATCAGCCAGCCGCAGACCACGAGGCCGCTGACCAGGACCCAGCCCACGGCGGCCGTGGTGAGGCCACCGACGACGGCCGCCACCCCCCAGCCGACGGGGTCGACGTCGGTCTGCTCGTCGTCGCGGAGGGCCTCGGACGCCTCGAGGACGAGCCGGTGGCGCTCGGTCGTGTCGGGACGGCGGGGCGAGGTCAACGAAGCCATGTTCTGGTCATCGTTTCCCACGGTCCTGCGCGAGGCGGGCCGGACACGCGCGAGCAGGGGTAAAGTTTGGTGGTCTTCGCCTGCGGTCGAACCGACACCCGGGCTCAGCACCGACGACGACGTGGCGACCCGGTGTGCCCGCAGCCACCCCGAGCACCGCCACGAGGAGCACGTCCCGCCCATGGCCGACCGACCCACGAACCGCCCGCGCCGAGCCTTCGACGCGGACGAGCCGACGCCGGAGCGTCCCAGCCGGGCCGACCGCAAGGCCGCGCACAAGGCCGCGCACGCTCCTCAGCAGCCCGACGCCCCGGCCGGCGGACCGGCGACCGAAGGGCCGGGCACCGGCGGGCGCTTCACCGAGGACGAGGCCCGCCCCATCTTCCGCGAGGCCGCCCCGGACGCCGACGCCGCGACCGTGCGCACCCCCGGTTCCGCCGTCCCGTCCCCCGGCCCCGACCCCGACGAGACCGCCGACGAGACCCGCCCGACCGACGACCCGACGACCCCGGGCGACGACGCCGGCAGCACCGGGGCGGACCGGCCCGGCCGCCTGAACTTCGTCCCGCGGGCGCGACCGGCCGAGGACGACGCGACGACCCTGCTGCCTCGGACGACGGGCCTCACCGGCAGCCGGACGCCGGCGCTCGACGAGACCGGCGACGACCTCGACGACCTCGACGACCGCCCTCGCCGGCTCGGGCACCGGGCGCGCCTGGCCCTGCTGGTCGGCGGGGTGGCCGCCGTCGTCGTCCTCGGCCTCGCCATCGGCTACGCCGTGGTCGGGGTCCGCGACCAGCCGGGCACCGGGGGCGACCCCAGCCAGCCGGCCTCCACCAGCGCGGCCAGCCCGAGCCCGACGGCGCTGCTCGACGACACCTCGATGCTGGCTCCGGCCGGCGCCCGGGCGATCGACACCCGGCGGACCTGGGCGGCGGGCACGACGGTGCGCGGCGCGGTGCCCGACGGGTCGGGCGCCGCGTGCGTCGGCAGCGACCCGATCGAGGGTGCGCCGACCCCGCAGCAGACGATCACGCGGACGCTGACGGCCAGCGGCTCCGGCTCCCCGACCGCCACCCACACCGCCCAGGCGTACGCCTCGGTGGAGGACGCGACGCAGGCGTTCGCCGTGACCTCCCGCGCGCTGGGCACGTGCGCGGCCCCCGGTGACTGGCTGTCCGCGGGCCGGGTCGTCGCCGGGCTGGGCGACGAGTCGACGGCCGTGGCGGTGGCCTCGGTCGGCGACGGCCAGCGCACCCAGCACTGGGTCGTGCTGAGCCGGACCGGGCGTGCCCTGGACGTCGTGGACGCCGCGACGCCCGGCAAGACCGCGCTCGACGTCAACCGGGTGGCGCAGGCCGCGGCCTCGGTCGTCGCGGTCCAGTGCGGGCCGGCCGGCGGCACGTGCGCCACCACGGTCAGCACCAAGGACGGACCTCCCCCCGTCGGGGGCGACGAGCCCGGTTTCTTCAGCGCGGGCGACCTGCCCCCGGTCGGTTCCACCACGGCCCCGTGGGTCGGGACGCCGGTCGAGCCGCCGAGCGCGGACTTCACCGGGTCGCAGTGCGAGTCGGTCAGCTGGTCCACCACGGCGGCCACGTCGAACAGCTCGCGCGTGTACCTGCTCCAGGACGTGCCCGGGATCTTCGGGCTGAACGAGATCTCCCTGACCGTCAAGGACGCCACCACCGCGTCCAGGCTGGTCGACAAGGTCAAGAGCGACTGGTCGAGCTGCAAGGAGCGCAAGCTCACGGCGACCGTCGACTCCCCCACCCGGGTCACCGGGGTCGCGGCCGACGGGGCGGCGGTCTCGGGCTGGACCACCGAGGTCGAGCAGAAGGCGGGCAGCACGGTCACCCGGTTCCGCGTGGGCATCGCGTCGTCGGGCGACAAGGTCGTCTTCGTGTTCCTCAACCCCCAGCGGGGCCTCGACGTCGACCCGAGCGACTGGAACGTGGTCGCCGTCCGTGCCGTGCAGCGGGCCACGCAGAACTAGTCTCGTTCGCGCCCGCTACGCGGCCGGGAGCTGACGTCTTCCGGCCTCGCTCGCAGGCAACGCCTCGGCGGTGCTCGGCTCTGCGGCCTGCTCGTTCGGTCGTCCAGACGTCAGCGGGCCGCTCCGCTACCCGACGCTCACGAGGAGTCGGCTCCCTGCCCCTCGGGCGTCGCTCCTCGATCACACCTTGAGGTCGCGCCGCCAGGCGGTGTAGCTGCCGACCGAGGCCGGCGCCGGTCGGACCAGCCAGGGCCACGGATGGACCTCGACGGGCTGCAGCGCGGCTGCGCGCCGGTGCCAGCCGGGGACGGGGGTCCAGGTCGCGGCCAGCGGGCGCCCGGCGAGCTCGGTGACGACGTCACCGCGGCGCACCTCCAGCTCGCGCCGGCCGGCGATCTCGCCGAGCGTCTGGGCGAGGAAGACGAGCCGCTTGCCCGAGAGCCGCAGCCGCGCGAGCAGGGGCTCGTCGAAGACGAACACGGCCGGCCGCGTCTCGTCGTGCGCCAGCGCCGGGTCGGCGTCGCCCAGGGACTCGGCGGTGAGCCAGACGGCCTCGCCGCCCCCGGGTCCGGCGCTACCCTCGACCTCCGCCGGTCCCGCCGGGATCGGCCCACGGGTGAGGTCGGCCCGGTCCGGCACCCGGTCCAGGGTCACCTCCGGCCAGCCCTCGATCGGGCAGGCGTCGCGCAGCGGGCAGCGGCGGCAGAGCTGGGGTGCGCGCTTCTGCACCTGCCAGCGGCTGAAGCCGTACGCCTTGGAGCTCCCCGTCCCGGTCGTCCACTGCCAGCCCAGCCCGTTGGCCGCACGCGACCCGTCGAGCAGGTGGACGAACATCTCCTGCTCGCCCTCGCGCCAGTCGGCCCCGGCGCGGACGGCCCACTGCGAGGCCAGCCACATCCGGGTCTGGTTCACGACCCAGCCCTCGTCGTGCAGCTCGCCGACGACGAAGTCCATGCACGCCATCGAACGGTCCCACGCCGGCCGCTCCCAGCTCTGGCGGCCCTCGGTCGGCGACTCGTTGCGCAGCGACCGGCGGAGCCGGGGTCCGAGCCTGGAGTAGAGGTGGCGGGCGTACTCCTGCCACAGCAGCTCGTCGCGGAACCGCTTGCGGTCGAAGGACGGCGCGTCCTGGACGGCCGCCCACACCTGCGGCAGCGGCAGCAGGCCGTGGCGGATGTAGGGCGACAGCCGGCTCGAGCCGCGACGTTCCGTGGGCAGGACGGTGCTGCGGGTGTTGGCGTAGCCGGCGATGTCCAGGGTCGCCAACGCCGTGTCCGCCGCGGTCTGACCGCCGTCGAACCCACCGGCCCGGACGCCCTCCGGCCCCTCGAGCGTCAGGTCACCGAGATGTTCCGCGACCCAGCCCTCCACGTCGGCCACGCTCGCGCCGTCGGCCGTGGACGGGGGGACGGGGAGGAGAGGCACGGGTGAGGGTTCGCTCGCGGGCCCGTACGCGGATGCCCGACGGCTCCGGAACGACGACGGGTGGGACCCTGCACCACCACGGTGCAGGGTCCCACCCGTTGTCGACGGACGCGGAGCAGCAGGGCTCTCAGAGCGCCTGGATGACCTCGCGCATGATCTGGGCGGTCTCGCTCGGGGTCTTGCCCACGCGGACGCCGGCGGCCTCGAGGGCCTCCTGCTTGCCCGCCGCGGTCCCGGCCCCGCCGGAGACGATGGCGCCGGCGTGGCCCATGGTCTTGCCCTCCGGCGCGGTGAACCCGGCGACGTAGCCGACGACCGGCTTGGTCACGTTGGCCTTGATGAACTCCGCCGCCCGCTCCTCGGCGTCGCCGCCGATCTCGCCGATCATGACGATCGCGTCGGTGTCGGGGTCGGCCTGGAACGCGGCGAGCGCGTCGATGTGGGTCGTCCCGATGACCGGGTCGCCCCCGATGCCGACCGCCGAGGAGAAGCCGATGTCGCGCAGCTCGTACATCATCTGGTAGGTCAGCGTGCCGGACTTGCTGACCAGGCCGATGCGGCCGGGCGGGGTGATGTCGGCGGGGATGATGCCGGCGTTCGACTGCCCGGGCGAGATCAGCCCGGGGCAGTTCGGCCCGATCAGGCGGGTCGAGGACCCCTGCGACAGCGTGTAGAACTCGGCGGTGTCCTTGACCGGGACGCCCTCGGTGATGACGATCGCCAGCGGGATCTTGGCCTCGATGGCCTCCACGACGGCGGCCTTCGTGAACTTGGCCGGCACGAAGATCACGGTGACGTCGGCGCCGGTGGCCTCGATGGCCTCGCCCACCGACCCGAAGACCGGGACGCTCGCGCCGTCGAAGTCGACGGACTGCCCGCCCTTGCCCGGCGTCACCCCACCGACGATGTTCGTGCCGGACGCGAGCATCCGCGAGGTGTGCTTGCGGCCCTCGGACCCGGTCATGCCCTGGACGATGACCTTGGAGTCGGCGTTGAGGAAGATCGACATATCTGGTTGCTCCTGTTGCTCTCTGCGCTCGTGGACCGGGTCAGGCGGACTGGGAGGCCAGCTCGGCGGCCCGGGCGGCGGCGCCGTCCATCGTGTCCTTCTGCTCCAGACCGGGCAGCGCGGCGTCGACGAGGATCTGCCGGCCCAGCTCGGCGTTGTTGCCGTCGAGGCGGACGACGACCGGCTTGGTGACGGCCTCGCCGCGGCTCTCGAGCAGCGCGTACGCCTGCACGATCCCGTTGGCGACCGCGTCGCAGGCGGTGATGCCGCCGAAGACGTTGACGAACACGCTGCGCACCTGGGCGTCGCCCAGGATGATCTCCAGCCCGTTGGCCATCACCTCGGCGCTCGCGCCGCCCCCGATGTCGAGGAAGTTCGCGGGCTTCGGCGCGCCCGGCAGCCCGGAGCCGGCGTACGCGACAACGTCGAGGGTGCTCATCACCAGACCCGCGCCGTTGCCGATGATGCCGACGGAGCCGTCGAGCTTGACGTAGTTGAGGCCCTTGGCCTTGGCGGCCGCCTCCAGCGGGTCCTCCGCGGAGGTGTCGGCCAGGGCCGCGTGCTCGGGGTGCCGGAACGCCGCGTTCTCGTCGAGGGAGACCTTGCCGTCGAGCGCGACGATGGCGCCCGAACCCGTGAGGATCAGCGGGTTGACCTCGACGAGCGTCGCGTCCTCGCCCTCGTACACCTCGGCGAGGAGCTGCAGGACGCGTTCGACCTCGCCGGCGATCTTGGGGTCGAAGCCGGCGGCGGCGACGATCTCGGCCGCCTTGGCGGCGTCGATGCCGACCAGCGGGTCGACGGGGATCCGGGCCAGGGCCTCGGGGCGCTCGACGGCGAGCTGCTCGATCTCCATGCCGCCCTCCTTCGACGCCATCGCCAGGTAGCGGCGGTTGGCCCGGTCCAGCAGCAGCGAGAAGTAGTACTCCTCCGCGATGTCGGCGCCCTCGGTGACCATGACGGTCTCGACGGTCAGGCCCTTGATGTCCATGCCGAGGATCTCGGCGGCCTTCTCGCCGGCCTCCTCGGGCGAGCGGGCCAGCTTGACCCCGCCGGCCTTGCCGCGGCCGCCGGTCTTGACCTGCGCCTTGACCACCACCACCGGCGTGCCCAGCTGCCGGGCGGCGTCGACCGCCTGCTCCGGGGTGGTGGCGGTGATGCCGCGCAGCACCGGGACCCCCTGGGCCTCGAAGATCTCGCGCGCCTGGTACTCGAACAGGTCCATCCGTGGTCCTCCTGAGGCGCCCGCGTGCCCGGCGCCGAATCGATCGTGGTCGATCGACGAGCCTACTGGCCCGCTACCCGGCCTCACGCTCCGGGACGTGCTCGCGCACCCAGGCGACGATGTCGGCCATCGTCGCGCCGGGCCCGAAGACGCCGGCGACGCCCCGCTCGAGGAGCTCGGCCCGGTCGGCCTGCGGGATGATGCCGCCCCCGAACACGACGATGTCGGACGCGTCCTCGGCCGCCAGCAGGTCGAGCACCCGGGCGAACAGGGTGAGGTGCGCCCCGGAGAGCACGGAGAGCCCGACCGCGTCGGCGTCCTCGGCCAGCGCGGTGGCGACGATCTGCTCGGGCGTCTGGTGCAGCCCGGTGTAGATGACCTCCATGCCCGCGTCGCGCAGGGCACGGGCGACGATCTTGGCCCCGCGGTCGTGCCCGTCCAGCCCGGGCTTGGCCACCACGACCCGGCGCGGCACGGCACGGCGGACCTCCGGCGAACGCTCGTCCGCCTGGCCAGCCACCATGGCGTCGAGCCTAGTCAGGGCCCGCACCGGCACCTGGCGCGGGTACCGTGACGAGGTGGCCCGCGCGCTCTCCGCCCTCCCCGGCCTCGCGCGCGAGGCCGGCTGGATCGCCGCGCACCTGGTCACCTACCCGCTCGGCGCGCTGCCCGGATCGCTCGAGCGGACCCTGCGCCGGCGCGGCGGCGCCCGCACCCCCGGCCAGCGCGGGCTGCTGCGGCACGACCCGGGTGCCGCCACCAGGCCGATCCTGCTCGTCCACGGCATCATCGACAACCACTCGATCTTCACCCGCCTGGACCGCGTCCTGCGCAGCCGCGGGTTCGCCACCGTCGCCGCCCACGACTACGGCCTGCTGACCGCCGACGTGGACGAGGCGGCCTCGGCGCTGGGGGCGACCGTGCGGGAGCTGGCTGCGGAGAACGGCCACGACCGCGTGCACGTGGTCGGGCACAGCCTGGGCGGGCTGCTCGCGCGCTGGTTCGTCCAGAAGCAGGGCGGCGACGCCGTCGTGGACACCCTGGTCACGCTCGGGACGCCGCACGCGGGCACCGAGCTCGCCCGGCTCGCCCCCCTCGTGCCCGTGCTGCCGATGGTCCGCGAGCTGGCGCCGACCAGCCACGTCGTCCGGTCGCTGGCCGAGCCGGCGCCGGGCTGCCGCACGCGGTTCGTGGCGTACGCGAGCGACATCGACCACCTCGTCGTCCCGAGCCGCAACGCGCGTCTCGAGCACCCCGACCTCGACGTGACGAACATCGACGTCCACGGGGTGGGGCACCTGTCGATGCCGAACCACCGCGCCCTGGCGTACGAGATCGCCGACCTGCTGGCCGCCCGCCGTTCACCCGGAGGACACGTCGGTCCCGAATCGGTCACGATCGCCTCGGACGACCCGGTTCGCACCTAGAATTACGGAGGTCGAAGAGTTTGGCCCGCGCACGGCTGGGCCGGCGTCCGGGAGCCTTCGGCCGCCCCCGTCCCGGGTGCTCGAGCGAGGAGAGTGACGTGTCGTCCACCGCCATCTTCCCGCGGGCCGCCCAGGCGGCCAGGAGCGAGCAGCGCACGCTCGCCACGAACACCATGCTGGCGCTCCTGATCGCCGTCGTCGGCCTCCTGGCGGCCGGCTCCCTGTCGCTCACCACGAGTGCCGACGAGGGCACCGTACGACCCGTCCGGGCCGAGCCCGCGGCGGTCGACCCGGTTGCCGTCGGGCAGCGCAGCGCCGCCCTCCAGGCCGCCCTGCTGGCCGAGGTCGCCGCGCAGCGCGGGGACGCGCTGGCCAAGAACGCGCAGGCCGTCGCCCGCATCTCGCTGAGCGCCGCAGGGAGCGCCCGGCAGCAGCAGCTGACCGCGGCGCAGGTGGCCGTCCAGGCCGCGGCCGCGCAGATCGCCCAGCAGCGCCTCGACGCCGCGATCGCGGCCCGGCAGGCGGCCCTGGACGCGCAGGCCGCGGCGCTGCCCGGCACGACCCTGCCCGGCACGACGCTGCCGGACCCGACCCTCAGCGGGCAGGCCACCACCCCGGTGACCGGCACTGCCGGCACCCTGCCCGTCGGCACCAAGGGCGTGCTGCCGGTCTCGTCCGGGATCGTCGGCTCCGAGTTCGGGGCCCGGGGGAGCTGGTCGAGCTATCACACCGGCCTCGACTTCCGCGCCGCGTACGGGACGCAGATCCACGCGGTGCTGCCCGGTGTCGTCGTGTTCGCCGGTCGCTCGGGCGGATCGAGCAGCTGGGCCGGCAACCACGTCGCGATCCGGCACGCGGACGGCCGCACGACCATGTACTCGCACATGTCCCGCATGGCGGTGGCGACCGGCGCGACCGTGCAGGCCGGCCAGGTGATCGGCTACGTGGGCGAGACCGGCCGGGCCTTCGGTGCGCACCTGCACTTCGAGCTCTACCCCGCCGGCGTCCGCTACGGCGACGTCTACAAGGCGGTCGACCCGACCCCCTGGCTCCGCAGCATCGGCGTCCAGACCCGCTGAGCGGTCCCGGCGAGGGCAGCCGCCCGACCGGTCACAGCCCGCTCACAGCGCGGTAGTACCAGTTTCAACACTGGTCGTGAGAAGTTTGGCCTCTCGTTACGGTTCCGTTATGGTTCCTGACGGCCCGCTCGCTGCACCCCCCTGGCGGCGATCGGGCCCCCACACCGTCCGCGAGACCCCCACGAACCGCGACGGGACGGGGCGCTCCGCCCTGTCCGGTCGCACGAGGTGATCAGTGCCGAGCAAGTCCCCGACGCAGCGTGACCAGGCGAGACGAGCACTCCTCGAGGACGTCCGCGACCACCGCCGCAGCTGGCTGCAGCACGGGGCCGCCGCTCTCGCCGTCTCGGTCCTCGGCCTCGGGGTCGCCGGGTCCTTCGCCCTCACCGGCACCGCGCAGGACGCCGGCGCCGCCGCGCGCGCCCAGGTGTCGGTCCCGCCCGCGTCGACCGGCGCCCGTGACGGGGCGGCCCTGACCAGCCGCTCGGCCGAGCGCGACCCCCTGGACCCGGCCAAGGTCAAGAGCCTCGCCGACCAGCGGGCCGAGGAGCTCGCCAAGACCGACGACAAGATCACGGCCGCGGCCGCCGGCAAGCAGGTCGACCAGCGCGAGGAGAA
Source organism: uncultured Friedmanniella sp. (assembly GCA_964251895.1). Taxonomy (GTDB): domain Bacteria; phylum Actinomycetota; class Actinomycetes; order Propionibacteriales; family Propionibacteriaceae; genus Microlunatus. The sequence goes on along the minus strand of CAXULL010000012.1, from coordinate 101,676 downwards.
GCTGACCGAGACCTCGGACCGCGCACAGGCCCAGGCCCGGCGGATCGCCGCCGGCAAGAAGTCCACGACCACCACCACGGACGACGCGGGCGACGACGACGCCACCAAGGGCAAGAGCTGTCTCCCGGCGGCGCGATACCACGTGGCCGCGACCTTCGGCCAGGTCGGCAGCTGGGCCCGTTACCACACCGGCTTCGACTTCGCCGCCCCGATCGGCACCACGCTGCGCGCACCCGCGTCGGGCGTCGTGACCAACGCCGGGCGCGGCTCGGCGAGCGGCTGGGCCGGCAACTACGTCGCCATCCGCTATCCCGACGGCACCCAGAGCCTGATGGCGCACATGTCGACCGTCTCGGTCCAGGTCGGCCAGAAGGTCAGCGGGTGCGACACCGTCGGCGCCGTCGGCATGACCGGGCGCACGTTCGGGCCGCACGTCCACTTCGAGATCTACCCCTCGGGCATCACCCCGGGCGACGTCTACCGGGCCGTCAACCCCGTCCCGTGGCTGAAGGCGCACCACCTCAACCCGTGACGGGCCGAGGACCCACCGCAGAAGTCGGGCGGCGGGAATAGTGCGGCCGGGTGTCCGGTTGAGTCCTGCGTCGGCCGGTTCATGACCCCGGGCCTCACCCTTAGCCGCTACGAGCGGCCACTCGCCGAGAGGCGTCTGCCCGGCCGACACCCAGCTCCACACCGACGTCCGTCCCGCTCAGCGGGGCGGACGTCGCTGGTTCGTGGGGTCAGAGCTTTTCCAGCGGCGCGAACTTCAGGGCCAGCCGCTTGATCCCGCTCGACCCGAAGTCCACGTCGGCCTTGACGTCGTCGCCCGCGCCCGACGTGCTCAGCACCTTGCCCATCCCGAAGGTGGCGTGCAGCACACGGTCGCCGGCGGCCACCACGGGGATCGTGCGGACCCGGGGCTTCACGCCGCTCGGGCCGGACCTGTCCCGCCAGCCGCCGCCGGACGAGGTCGCCGAGGTGTTCCGCCAGCTCGTCACGGCCCGCTCGGTGCGCTGCCAGTGCACGAGCGTCGCCGGGATCTCGTCCAGGAACCGGCTCGCCGGGTTGTGCTGCGGGGTGCCCCACGCGGCGCGGGTGATCGCGCGCGAGACGTGCAGCCGCTTGCGGGCCCGCGTGATGCCGACGTACGCCAGCCGCCGCTCCTCCGCCAGCTCGTCGGGGTCCTGCAGCGCGCGCTGGTGCGGGAAGATCCCCTCCTCCAGCCCGGTGAGGAAGACCTGGTCGAACTCCAGGCCCTTGGCCGTGTGCAGCGTCATCAGCGTGACGACACCCTGCCCGCCGGAGTCGCTGGGGATCTGGTCGCTGTCGGCCACCAGGGCCACCCGCTCGAGGAACGCGCCCAGCGACGGGTCGGGCTCGGCCGCGCCGGCCGCGAGGTCGGCCTCCGGGTCGAGGACCTCGTCCGGCAGCGTCGGCAGGGTCTCGAGATCGGCCGCGTCGAACCCGTCGGCCGCGAGCGCGGCGACCCCGTCCACGAACTCCCGCGCCACGTTGACCAGCTCCACCAGGTTCTCCAGGCGGGTCTGGTCCTGCGGGTCCGCAGAGTCCTGCAGCTCGGCCAGGTAGCCGGAGGCGTCGAGCACGCTGGTCAGGATCGCGTCGGCCGGCGCGTTCTCCGCCACCATCGCCTCGTGCGCGTCGAGCAGCGCGGCGAAGCCCCGGATCTGGTTGGCCGAGCGCGTCGCCAGCCCGGGGACGTCGTCGACCCGCCGCAGCGCCTCGCCGAAGCTGATGCCCTCGCGCGCCGCCAGCGCCGACACGGCCCCCTCGGCCTTGTCCCCGATGCCGCGCTTGGGCACGTTGAGGATCCGGCGCACGGAGACGTCGTCGGCGCGGTTGCTGATCGCGCGCAGGTAGGCGATGGCGTCGCGGACCTCGCGCCGCTCGTAGAAGCGGACGCCGCCGACGACCTTGTACGCCAGCCCGCTGCGGATGAACACCTCCTCGAACGTCCGCGACTGGGCGTTCGTCCGGTAGAACACGGCCGCGTCGCCCAGCCGGCCCTCCCCCGCGTCGCGCAGCCGTGCGACCTCACCCGCGACGAACTGGGCCTCGTCGTGCTCGGTGTCGGCGACGTAGCCCTGGATCAACGGCCCGTCGCCCGCGTCGGACCACAGGTTCTTGGGCTTGCGGGCCGGGTTCAGCCGGATGACCGCGTTCGCCGCGCTGAGGATGGTCTGGGTCGAGCGGTAGTTCTGCTCGAGCATGATCACCGACGCACCCGGGAAGTCGATCTCGAAGTCGTTGATGTTGCGGATCGTCGCGCCGCGGAAGGCGTAGATCGACTGGTCGGAGTCGCCGACCACCATCAGCTCGGGCGCCGAGATGGCGAGACCGTCGGGGCCGCCCGCCGGAGCGTCCTCGTCGTCTGCGTCGTCTGTCCCGCACAGCTCCCGCACGAGCACGTACTGCGCGTGGTTGGTGTCCTGGTACTCGTCGACGAGCACGTGCCGGAACCGTCGCCGCAGCGTCTCGCGCAGGTCGGGGAACGCCTGGATCAGGTGCACCGTGGTCATGATCAGGTCGTCGAAGTCGAGCGCGTTCGCCGCGATCAGGCGCCGCTGGTACTCCGCGTACGCGCTGGCGAACGTCTCGTCGAGCGGTGTCTCGGCCTTGCTGACCGCGGTCTCGTGGTCGACGAGCTCGTTCTTGTTGTTCGACACCCAGCTCATCAGCGCCCGGACCGGGAACTTCTTCGCGTCGAGGTCGAGGTCTCCTGCCACGAGCTGCATCAGCCGCTTGCTGTCGGCGTCGTCGTAGATCGAGAACGAGCGGGTCAGCCCGAACCGGCCGATCTCGGCGCGCAGGATCCGGACGCACGCCGAGTGGAACGTCGAGACCCACATCAGCCTGGCCCGGTTGCCGACGAGGTCCATCACCCGCCCGCGCATCTCCGCGGCCGCCTTGTTCGTGAACGTGATGGCCAGGATCGAGGCCGGGTGGGCGTGCCGCTCCGACACGAGGTACGCGATCCGGCGGGTCAGCACCCGGGTCTTGCCCGAGCCGGCGCCGGCGACGACGAGGACCGGGGCGCCCTCGTGCAGGACCGCCTCGCGCTGCGGCGGGTTGAGCCCCTCCAGCAGCTCGGCCCCGTGCGGGCGCCGGGCCCGGTTCGCGGGCTGCGGCTGCGCCTGCTGGCCCTCCGGCTCGGTGCTGACGGCGGGCGCGACGGAGGGGCTGCTCATGACCCGTTCACCCTAGTGCCGCCCTCCGACATCGGCTCAGCCCGAACCCTGTGCCTGCGTACGCTGAGATCATGCGGCGCAGACGGGTGACGGTGGGTTCCGTCGTGCGCCGCGTGGCGCTCGCCGTCGGCGCGGTGCAGGGCCTCACGATGCTCACGCTCGTCGCGGTGGACCAGTACCGCAAGCGTGGTCGCCGCCCCGTCCACTTCCCGCGCGTGCCGCCCCGCTCGATCACCTCCGGCAGCTCGGAGGTGACGCTCTACACGTACGGCGAGGACCTCTACCTCGACATGCTCGACTCGATCGCGCGGGCGAGGTCGCGGATCTTCTTCGAGACGTTCATCTGGAAGGGCGACGAGACCGGGCAGGCGTTCAAGGACGCGCTCATCGCCGCGGCCGACCGCGGCGTCAAGGTCTACGTGGTCTACGACCACTTCGCCAACCTCGTCGTCCGGCCGAGCTTCTACAAGCTCCCGCCCAACGTCGCCGTACGCCGGCACCCCCTGATCGCGTCGCCGTTCCGGCCGCTGCGCAACAGCGGCCGCGACCACCGCAAGATGCTGGTCGTCGACGACACCGTCGGCTTCATCGGCGGCTACAACGTCGGCAGCCTCTACGCGACCGACTGGCGCGACACGCACGCGCGGCTCACCGGGGACGCCGTGTGGGACCTGCAGAACGCGTTCATCGACTACTGGAACCTCTACGCCTCCCGCCGGCGCGCGTCGCTGCCCGACCTGGGCGGGCACACCTGGCACTCGGACCTGCGCGTGCACCGCAACATCCCGCGCAACCTGATCTACCCGATCCGGGCGATGTACCTGGAGGCGTTCGACCGCGCGTCGCACCACATCTACCTGACCCACGCCTACCTGATCCCCGACTCCGACATGGTCGACGCGCTGGTCCGCGCGGCCCGGCGCGGGGTGGACGTGCGGATCATCATCCCGGCGGAGTCCAACCACGTCGTCGCCGACTGGGTGTCCCGCGGCTTCTACGGGATCCTGCTGCGCGGCGGCGTCCGGCTGTTCCTCTACCAGGACGCGATGGTGCACGCGAAGACCGCGACCATCGACGGGCAGTGGTCCACGATCGGGACGGCCAACCTCGACCGCCTCAGCCTGCACGGCAACTACGAGATCAACGCCGAGATCTACAACGAGGCCGTGGCGCACCAGATGGAGACGATCTTCGAGGTCGACTCCTCCAACACGGTCGAGATGACCTGGGAGCGGTGGCGGGCCCGGCACCCGCTCGCCAAGGTCAGCGAGACGGTGCTGACCCCGTTCCGGCCCCTCCTCTGATCGGTTCGGACCCCCTCGGGCGGGTCGCTCAGACCTGCGCTTCCTCCTCGCTCGGAAGACCGCAGCCTCGTGCCCTGCCGGATCTGGGCGTGTCTTCCTCCCTCGTCGTCCAGCGCAGGCCGCGACCCGACCTCGCTGGCCAGACCCTCTCTGGTCCGCCCCTGCTCGCTCTCGTTCAGCGTCCGGTGCAGATTGCGCCAGCCACCTTCCGTGAGCCAGCACGTTCCCTGAGCCAGCACGTTCCCTGAGCCAGCACGTTCCCTGGGCCGACCACGTTCCCTGGGCCGACCACGTCCCTGAGCCTGTCGAAGGGCGCGCGCAACCGCCGGTCGCGGTCAGACGGAGGCGGGCACCTCGTCGTCGCGCGTCTCGGCGTCGGCCGCGCGGCGGTGGCGCTGGGTGGCGACGTAGAGGCCGATCAGGGTGACCAGCAGGATCGCGCCGTAGACCGCGAACCGGGCCGGGGTCGAGGCGTCGCCCGCCTTGAGCAGCGTACGGAGGTTGCTGAGCAGGATCATCCCGCCCACGGCGACGCCGAGGAGGTGGGTCGGGGCGACCCGGACGAGGTACGCCGCGAGGGGGGCGGCGACCAGGCCGCCCGCGAGCAGGGCGAGGGCCAGGCCCCAGCTGATGCCGGCCGCGCCGAGGCCGAACAGGAAGCCGAGGCTGGCGGCGGCGCTCACCGCGAACTCGGAGGTGTCGACCGAGCCGATCACCTTCCGCGGCGCGAGCCGGCCGTCGGTGAGCAGCGCCGGGGTGGCGACCGGTCCCCAGCCACCACCGCCGGTGGCGTCCACGAAGCCGGCGACCAGACCGAGCGGGGCGAGCAGCTTCATCCCCGGGTGCCCGGCGATGCGCGGCCGCACCCCGAGCACGAAGCGGACCAGGATGTACGCGCCCAGGAGCGCCAGGATCACCGCCATCACCGGGGCGGCGGCCTCGGTCGACAGGTTCGACAGCAGCGTCGCGCCGAGGAACGCGCCGACCGCGCCGGGTCCGGCGATGCGGGCGACCACGCGCCAGTCGACGTTCTTCAGCTTCCAGTGCGAGAAGCCGGAGGCGAGGTTGGTCCCCAGCTCCGAGAAGTGCACGGACGCGGACGCTGCGGCGGGAGTCAGGCCGGCGAGCACCAGCAGGGTCGACGAGGTGACGCCGTACCCCATCCCGAGGCTGCCGTCGACGAGCTGGGCGAAGAGGCCGACGACGGCGAGGACGATGAGCTTGCGCATCGGGCGTTCCTTGGGTCGACAATCCCTAGCAACTTACTAGGGATGGTCGGACAGCCTAGGCGTCGGACAGGCCTTTGGCCAGCAGACGTCGTCGCGCGAGGTCGGAGGCGTCGGAACCCCGTGCCCCCGTCAGCTCCAGGCGGCGGGGTCGGCGACCAGGCCGACGACGAGCTCGGGCATCTCGCCCCGCGCGACGTGCGCGAGCGAGACGCCCTCCAGGATCTTGCGCTCCGAGGCGCGCAGCGCGATCCAGACCTGCTGCAGGGACTGCGCCGAGCCCGTGTACTCGAGGTTCTCGGGCCGGCTGCCGCGGACGTTGGCCAGCTCGCCGTCGAGGGCGCGGATGACGTCCGCGATGCTGATCGCGTCCGCCGGACGAGCCAGCCGATAGCCGCCCTCAGGACCGCGCTGGCTCCGCAGCAGCCCGTCGCGGCGGAGCTCGCCGAGGATGCTCTCCAGGTACTTGTTCGGGATGTGCTGGGCGGCGGAGAGCTGGTCGACCGTCCGCGGTGCGTCGGCGGCGGCCAGCTCGCTCATGGCGCGCAGGGCGTAGTCGACGCGGGCGGAGAGCCTCACAGGCCCCCCTCGAGGACGTCGGCACGGAGCAGCACGTCGCGACGGAGCAGCACAGGGGCCATCTTCCCCCGGGGGAGCAACTCGGGGCTCACCAGAACACCGCGATCGCCGCTTCGGCGAGGACCAGCAGCGTGAGCAGGCGCAGCAGCCCGCGCGGGATCGAGAAGAACCGCCGGTTCAGCACGACGAGCAGGGTCACGACGGCGGAGACGACGGTCTTGACGACCATCGCCGTCAGCGAGACGCGGACGTCGAAGGTGTCCGACAGGACCCACAGGGCCACGCCGCTCGCCAGCGAGACCCACGCGCCGTGCAGCATCGCGGTGCTGATCTCGGGGTCCCGGCTGCGCAGCTGCACGAGCGAGCCGCCCAGGAGCGCGGCGAAGGCCACCAGGTGCAGCAGCACCAACAGGTGGTGCGCCACGTCCATGGCGCGACCCTACGGGAAAGACCTGATCGACCCTGGTTCCGACATGGACGCGCCCCTCAGGACGCCGGGTTCTGGGTCACAGAGGCATTAACGTTGAGTCGCGAGAACCGCGCCCACCGGCTCACGCCACCCCACCCGGCGCGGTCCCACCAGCACAGGAGAAGTACATGCTCGGACTCATCATCAGCCTCATCGTCATCGGCCTCATCGCCGGTGCGCTGGCGCGCCTGATCATCCCCGGCCGCCAGAACATGTCGATCCCCGCGACGATCCTGCTCGGGATCGTCGGGTCGTTCGTCGGTGGCTTCATCGGCTACCTGATCTTCCACAACGGCAACGGCTTCTTCCAGCCGGCCGGGATCATCGGCTCGATCATCGGCGCGATCATCGTGCTCTTCATCTACACCCGCGTGCGCGGCCGCGGCGTGCGCGCCTGACGCTCCACCCGTACGCCCCACACCCCGGCTGGTCCTCGGACCGGCCGGGGTGTCGCGTTCCCGGGAGGTTCCGAGTCCACGTCGGCACACCGTCCCCGCGTCGGCACACCCTGCAGGGTGTGCGTTCGCGAGCAGGGTGTGCCGATCGAGGGACGAGCAGGGCCCGACGGGGCCGTCAGACCAGGCGGCGGTCCGTGGCCCAGCGGGTGAGCTGGTGGCGGTTGGAGAGCTGGAGCTTGCGCAGCACGCTGCTGACGTGGGTCTCGACGGTCTTGATCGAGATGAACAGCTCCTTCGCCACCTCCTTGTACGCGTAGCCGCGCGCGATCAGCCGCATCACCTCGCGCTCGCGGGCCGAGAGGCGGTCGAGGTCCTCGTCGACGGCGGCGACGTCGATCGCGCCGGAGAAGGCGTCGAGGACGAAGCCCGCCAGGCGCGGGGAGAAGACCGCGTCACCCTCGGCCACCCGGCGTACGGCGTCCACGAGCTCCGGGCCGCTGATCGACTTGGTGACGTAGCCACGGGCACCGCCGCGGATCACGCCGATGACGTCCTCCGCGGCGTCGGACACCGACAGCGCGAGGAAGCGCTGGTCCGGCTCGCGCTCGTGCACCCGGCGCAGCACCTCCACGCCCCCGCCGCCCGGCAGGTGGACGTCGAGCAGCACCACGTCGGGGTGCGTGGAGAGCACCACCCGGACCGCGGAGTCGACGTCCTCGGCCTCGCCGACGACGTCCAGCGAACGGCCGATCTCGGCCTTGACCCCCGTCCGGAACATCGCGTGGTCGTCGACGACCACCACACGCAGCGGCTCACGGGCGGGCTGCGTCTCGTCGGCCGCCGCGGCGCTCGGGCCGGCCTGGGCGAGTCCGTCGGGCTGCGTCATCGGGTGACCTCCAGTCGTACCTCGGTGCCGTCCCCGGGCTGGGAACGGATGCTCGCCCGGCCACCGTGCCGGACCATGCGGTTCAGGATGCTGCCGCGCACGCCGTAGCGGTCCTCGGCGACGGCGTCGACGTCGAAGCCCACGCCGCGGTCGCGGACGAACACCTCGACCTCGGCGTCGGTGACCTCGGCGTAGACGTCGATCTTGTCCGCACCCGAGTGCTTGGCCGCGTTGACCATCGCCTCCCGGGCGGCGCGGACGAGGGCCTGCACGGCGTCGGAGGTCTCGCAGTCGCCGACCATGACGACCTCGACCGGGATCCCCCGCTCGTCCTCGACCTCGGCGGCGGCCGCCGTCAGCGCGGCCCGGAGGCTGGCCTCGGGGACGTCGTCGGCGTAGAGCCAGCCCCGCAGCTCACGTTCCTGGCGCCGGGCGAGCTGCTGTACGGCCCGCGGGTCCTCGGCCTGGCGCTGGATGAGGGCGAGCGTCTGCAGCACCGAGTCGTGCAGGTGCGCGGCCATGTCGGCCCGCTCGTCGGCGCGCACCTTCTCCGCCCGGGCCTGGTTGAGCGCGGTCCGCGAACGGTGCAGCCAGGGGGCGAGCACGACGCCGAGCCCGGCCAGGGCCAGCAGCGTCATGACCAGCACCTGCGGCAGCTCGGCGAGCTGGCTGTACTGCGCCACGACCAGGCCGAACGACGCGCCGACCAGACCGAGCCCGACGATCACCCGGACGAGGGCCGGCCAGCCGCCGCGCGCGACGAACGGAGCGAGCCAGACCCGCCCGCCGGCCTCGGCCCGCCAGCGCTGCTGCGCCGAGGTGTCGGCCTGGAGCCAGACGAGGGTGGCGCCGGCGACCGCGAAGGCCACCGGCCAGAAGATCCGCTGCGACATCCCGAGGCTGCTCGTCTGGACCAGCCAGAGCAGGCCGGTGCCCAGCGCGGCCAGCGCCAGCACCGCACCCCAGTCGACGGAACGTCGCCGGGGCGTCCCGTCCTGGCGCAGGCCGTTCCGGGTGGCCGCCTCGAGCCCGGGTGCGGTGACGGAGCTGGCCGCCGGCATCAGCAGCCAGAGCACGCCGTACGCGAGGACGCCGAAGAGCTGGGCCACGGCCAGGCCCACGAACACGACCCGGACGACCAGGACCGGCCAGCCGAAGTACCGCGCGAGCCCGGTGCACACACCGCCGAGGACCGCGCCCTCGCTGACCCGCACCGCGCGCCGGACCGCGGGCGGGGCCGGGCCTGAGCCGCCCTCCACGCCGGTCGGCCCGGTCACGGGCAGCGACGGCGGGGCCGCGTACGGGCCCGCAGCCTCGTTCGCCGGGGACGGCGCTGCCGGCCGTCCGCCGTCGGCGCGCGCGGCGACGCCTCGCGGCGCACGTCCCGGCTCGAGTGTCGTCATCTCGCTCCCAGGGTCCCACCCCGGCCCGCACCCGACCAGCAGGGACAGCCCCGAACAGTCCCGGAGAGACCGGGGCCGGCGTCACCCGTCCCGAGGCGCACGGGCCCCGGGGTGCGGGACGGACGGGGGTCGTCCCCGATGCCCAAAGCACCCTCGGGTCGGCACGATGGACCCATGTCCACGATCAGCACCTTCCACCGGTCGGCCAGCGACTCCAAGCTGGCCGGCGTCGGTGGCGGCGTCGCCGAACGCTGGGGGCTCGACCCCGTCCTGGTGCGCGTGGGCTTCGTCCTCCTCGCGCTCACCGGCGGCATCGGGGTGATCCTCTACCTGGCGGGCTGGCTGCTGCTCCCGGTGGCCGGCACGCAGCGGGCCGTGGTCGACGACCTCTTCGGCGGCGCGGCGGCGCGCTGGCCGCGCGAGCTGTGGATCACGCTGGTCGTGCTCGCGTGCCTCGTGTCGTTCGGGGTCTTCGGGGCGATCAGTCCCTTCGGGCTCGTCCCGGCGATCGCCCTGCTGGCCCTCTGGTGGTTCGGCTTCCACCGGCCGCGAGCCCGCCGGTCACGCCAGGCCCGCACGGCCCGGTCGCCGTGGGACGCGACGCCCGGGCCGGCCAGCCTCGCCCCGCCCGCTCCCCCGGCGCCGTGGTCCGGCCCGCCCACCCCCTTCACCCAGGCCGCAGCCGCCTGGCAGAGCCGGGTGCACGAGGTCCGGACCGGGATCTGGACGCCCTCTCCCCCGGCGCCCCCGACCGCCCCGGCCCCTGTGGCGGACCCGGTGACTCCGGGCTCCGCAGCTTCCTGGACGCCGCCGCCGCAGCCGGCACCGGTCGATCCCGACGAGCTCGCCCGGGCCGCGTTCCTCGCCGAGCCCGACCCGGTCGGGCTCTACACCGAACCGTCCCCGGAGCCCGTCGCGGTCGTCCGCTCGCGCACGAGCCTCTCGGCCCGTCGGCTGCGTCTCGTCACGGTGAGCGCGCTGGGCCTCACCTGGGCCGGCCTCGGGGTCGCCGACGCCCTGGGGGTCGCGGTCAGCCTCGCCGTGTACGCCGGGGCCGGCCTGCTCGTGGTGGCCCTCGGGCTCGTCGCGGCGACGAGATGGGGACGGGCGCGGGGGCTGCTCCCCGCCGGGGCCGTGCTCGCCGTCGCGGCCGTCGTGGTGTCCGGCCTCCTCGGTCCGACCCTCGCCGGTCCGACCGACCGGGCCATGGGCGCGTTCGACCACCCCGTCGTCTACTCGGACGCGGGTGCGTTCCCGGCTGACGGCGACCGGCTGGACACGGGTGACCTGCAGGTCGACCTGACCGGGGTGACGCTGGTGTCGGACGCCACCTACCGCGCCGACGTCGACACCGGGCGGATCGTCGTCCGGACCCCGCCCGGCACCGGGGTGTCGGTGCGCTACCTCGTGGACACCGGGGACGTCCAGGCGTACGGCCGCCACCTCGCCTCGGGCTCCGACCTCCAGGCCGAGCGGCTGGTCGTCACGCCCGCCGCCGGCCAGCACACCCTGACCCTCGACCTCCGGCTCGACACCGGCGTCATCGAGGTGCGCTCGTGAAGCGCTTCGACGTGGTCGCCCTGGTCACCGGCGTCTGCTTCCTCGGCCTGGCCCTGGCCGTGCTCGCGAACGCGCTCGTCGGCCCGGTCAGCTGGGCGCTCGTCAAGGTCGCCGCCCCGCTCGTCCTCGTCGTGGTCGGCGTCGTCGGCCTCGCCCTGTCCCGCCGTTCCTAGGTCCCGTCGTTCCTGAAGAGTCCCGTCGTCCCCAGAGAGAGGCACCACCCATGAGCCAGCCCTACGGACCCAGGCTGCTGCGCCGCAGCCGGACCGACCGCTACATCGGCGGGGTCTGCGGCGGGGTCGCCGCGTACCTCAACATGGACGCGACCCTCGTCCGCGTCCTCACGGTCGTCATCACCCTGTTCACCGGTGTGCCGGTCATCGCCTACCTGGTGGCGCTGTTCCTCGTGCCCGAGGAGGACGTCGCCCCGCGCGCGCCCGTCGGCCAGGTCGGCGACCCCGTGTGGGGTGCCGGCGGCCCGCCCTGGGCCCAGGCCCCGAACCAGCCCCCGGCCTCGACCCCGCCGTGGCAGGCTCCGCAGCCCGCGGCCCCGAGCGACCCTCCGCGGCGCGAGGACGGCACCGTCTGAGCGAGCCCTTCTGGCGGGCCTCCGGCTCAGCGGGCCCTGCTCGCGTGCGCGAAGAACTCCGCCCCGGGGATCGCGTCGAGCAGGCTCTGGGTGTAGTCGGTCTGCGGCGCGGCGAAGACGGCGTCGACGCTGCCACGCTCGACCACCCGGCCCTGCTGCATCACCAGCACGTCGTCGGCCAGCTGACGCACGACGGCCAGGTCGTGGGTGATGAAGAGGTAGGTCAGCCCGAGCCGGTCCTGCAGGTCGCCCAGCAGGGTGAGGGTCTGCTCCTGCACCAGGACGTCCAGGGCCGACACCGCCTCGTCGCACACCACCAGCCGCGGCTCGAGGGCCAGCGCCCGGGCGATCGCGACCCGCTGCCGCTGACCGCCGGAGAGCTCGTTCGGCCGGCGCTGGGCCAGGGACCCGGGCAGGGCCACCTGGTCCAGCAGCTCGCCCACCCGGCGCTGTCGCGACCCGCGGTCGCCGACGCGGGCCACCCGCAGCGGCTCGTCGACGATGTGCTCGATCGAGTACGTGGGGTCGAGGGACGCGTACGGGTCCTGGAACACGGGCTGCATGGCCCGTCGGATCGCGCGGCGCCGGGCACCACGGGCCGTCTCGACCACCTCGCCGTCGATCCGGACCTCGCCGGCGGTCGGCCGCTCGAGGCCGAGCACGATCTGCGCGGCGGTCGTCTTGCCGGACCCGGACTCGCCGACGACGGCGGTGGTCCGCCCCCGGCCGACGGAGAACGAGACGTCGTCGAGCGCGGTGACCTCCTGGCCACGCTGCCCCCGCAGCCGGTAGCGCTTGGTGAGCCCCACCGCCTCCAGCAGCACGTCCTCGGTCGGCTGGCCGGCGTCCGCCTCGGTGCCGGCCTCAGGACCGGCCGGCCGGTCAGTGGCGCGCACGGAGGCCCGCGCCCGAGCGGACGTCACCGACGGTGCGGCCGCCACGAGGCGGCGGGTGTACTCGTGCTGGGGGTCGCGCAGGATCTGCGCGGTCGGACCCGCCTCGACGACGTGGCCCTTGGACATGACGACCACTGTGTCGGCGCGGTCGGCGGCCAGCCCGAGGTCGTGGGTGATGAGCATCAGCGAGGTGCCGTGCGCGGCGCGCAGCGTCTCCAGGTGGTCGAGGATCTGTCGCTGGACGGTCACGTCGAGCGCCGACGTCGGCTCGTCGGCCACGAGCAGCTCCGGGGAGCAGGCCAGGCCGATCGCGATGAGCACCCGCTGCCGCATGCCGCCGGAGAACTCGTGCGGGTACTGCCGGGACCGTCGCTCGGCGTCGGGGATGCCGGCCTGCCCCATCAGCTCGACCGCCCGCTCCCGCGCCTCGGCACCCGTCGCGAGGCCGTGCGCGACGAGGGTCTCGCTGATCTGACGGCCCACCCGCAGCACGGGGTTGAGGTTGGACATCGGGTCCTGCGGGACGAGCCCCACCTCCCGGCCGCGCAGCCGCAGCAGCCGCTGCGCGGTGGGACGGGTGACGTCCTCGCCCTTGAACCAGACCGACCCGCCCGTCACCCGGCCCGAGCCGGGCAGCAGCCCGAGCACCGCGGCGGCCGTCGTCGACTTGCCCGATCCCGACTCCCCCACGACAGCCAGCCGCTCGCCGGCGCCGATGCTGAACGAGACGCCGTGCAGCACGGTGCGCAGCTCGCCGTCGGTCCGGTAGCCGACCTCGAGGTCGCGCACCTCCAGCACCGGCGTACCCGTCGCCCCCGTCTCCGAGGTCGTCCCTGCCGCGCTCATCAGCGCCCCACCGCGTAGCCCTGCTCGCCACGCGGGTTGGCCGCCGCGCCGAGCTCGCCCGTCACCGGGTCGCGGGTCACCGACGAGAGCCGGCCGAGGGTCCAGCCCGCCACCGTCGTGACCTCGTGCCCGCGCGCGGCGAGGCCCTCGATCACCTCGGCCCCGAGCCGGTCCTCCGCGACCACGCCGCGCGGGACCCACAGCCGCGGCCAGAACGACCCGGCCATCGCCGTGGTGTGCAGGGTGGGGGCGTCGATCGCCTGCTGGGGGGTCCACCCGCCGACCAGGGTGCGCAGCAGGTAGGCGAGCTGCCACTGGTCCTGCTGGTCGCCGCCCGGCGTGCCCAGCGCGGAGACGCCGACCCCGTCGCGCAGCAGCAGCGTCGGGCTCAGCGTGGTGCGCGGCCGGCGGCCGGGGCGGAGCGCGGAGGGAGAACGCTCGTCGAGCCAGGTCATCTGCAGCCGGGTGCCGAGGCAGAAGCCGAGCTCGGGGATGTGCGGCGACGACTGCAACCAGCCCCCGCTGGGGGTGGCGGAGACGAGGTTGCCCCACCGGTCGACGACGTCGACGTGGCAGGTGTCCCCCCGGGTCTCGCCGCTCTTCGCCACCGTGGGCTCCCCCACGCCCTCGGCGTCCGGGTCGGGCGACTGCTCGCGCAGCGGGGCCTCGTACGGGGTCCGGCCCGGCACCTCGCCCGGCGTCGGGCGGTCCGAGGCGTGCTCGCCGATCAGCGCGCGGCGCTCCGCGGCGTACGTGTGGGAGAGCAGCACGTCGAGCGGCACAGCCGGGTCGTCGCCGGCCGGGTCGGGGTCGCCGTACCAGGCGTCGCGGTCGGCCAGCGCGAGCTTGAGCGCCTCGACCAGGTGGTGCGCACCGACCACGGTCTGGGGGTCGAGCTCGTCGTCGGGATAGCCCTCGAGGATCGCGAGCGCCTGGAGCAGCACGGGTCCGGAGCCCCACGGCCCGTTCTTGGCCACCGTCCACCCGCGGAACTCGACGGTCGTCGCCGGCTCCCAGGTCGCCCGGTGGGCCGCGAAGTCCTCGGGAGCGATGACGCCGGCGTGGTCGGCTCCGTCGGAGTGCCGGTGCGGCCGGGCGAGCAGCGCGCTGGCCGCCCGCGGCACGACGCCGGTGGCCCACGCCGTGCGGGCCGCCTCGATCCGGTCCTCGCGGGTGGCGCCGTCCGAGCCGGCGTCGAGGAGACCGCGCAGCACGCCGGCGTACGCGGGGTTGGTCATGAGGGTGCCCGTCGGGCGGGGCTGCCCGTCGACGAGCCAGAAGTCCGCCGAGGTCGTCCAGTGCGCGGTGAACAGCTCACGCACCGACGCCACGGTGGCGGCCACCCGCTCGACGAGCGGGTAGCCCTGCTCGGCGTAGCCCAGCACGTACGACCAGACGTCGGCCAGCTCGAACGTGCCGTGGTCGCGCAGCAGCAGCAGCCAGGCGTCGACCGCACCGGGCACGGCGGCCGCGAGGCCCCCTGCCCCGGGCACCAGGTCGAGGCCCTCGGCGCGGTAGTGCTCGATGCTCGCCCCCGCCGGGGCCGGGCCCTGCCCGACGAGCACCTGGGGTGACGGGTCGTCCGCCACGCTGATCAACGCGCTGAGGTCGCCACCCGGGCCGTTCAGGTGGGGCTCGACCAGGTGCAGCACGAAGGCCGCGGCCACGGCGGCGTCGAAGGCGTTCCCGCCCCGCTCGAGCACGGCCTGGCCGGTCGCGCTGGCGAGCCAGTGGGTGCTGGCCACCATCCCGAAGGTGCCGCGCAGGTCGGGGCGGGTCAGTGGCGCCGGCGGGCGGGAGGAGAAGGCGGCGGGCGTGGACGTCGTGGACGTCGTGGAGGTCATCAGCGGCTCGAGGTGTTCGGGTCGAGGGCGTCGCGCAGCGCGTCGCCGAAGAAGTTGAAGGCGAGGCAGATCACAGCGATCGTCACGCCGGGGATGACCGCGGCCGAGGGCGCGCGGAAGATGTACTGCTGGGCGTCGGAGAGCATGATCCCCAGGCTCGGTGCGGGTGGGCGGATGCCGAGACCGAGGAACGACAGCGTCGCCTCCCCGATGATCGCCACCGGCATGATCACCGTGGCCTGCACGATGACGGCCGAGGCGGAGTTCGGCAGGATGTGGCGGAACAGGATCCAGCCGCTGCCGGCGTCCATGGCCCGGGCCGAGGCGACGAAGTCGGCCCCGCGCCAGCGCAGCGTCTCCGCCCGCACGACGCGGATCATCGTCGGCACCTGCGCGATGCCGAGGGCGAGGGCGGCGTTGGTCAGGCTGGCCCCGCGGATCGCGGCCAGGCCGACGGCGAGGATGAGGAACGGGAAGGCCAGGAGCAGGTCGGTGAGCCGGGCGACGAACGCGTCCAGCGTGCGCCACCAGCCGGAGACGAGGCCGAGCGGCACCCCGACGACCACGGCCAGCGCCACCGAGAGCAGCCCGACCTCGAGCGAGGCCCGGGTGCCGTAGATGACGCGGGACAGCGTGTCGCGGCCCAGGTCGTCGCTGCCCAGCCAGAAGCCGACCGTGCCGATCCGCTGGAACGGGGTGTCGAAGTGCACCTGGCTGGGCGGGTACGGCGCCAGGACCGGGGCGAGCACCGCCACGAGGACGACGACCAGCAGCAGCCCGCCGCCGACGAGGCCGAGCGGGTTCCGCAGCAGGCTGCGCAGCACGCGACGACGGCCGTCGCCCAGCCCGCCCGGGTCGGACGGGCCGACGCTCGAAGCCGCGACCGCCTCGGCGGGCACCACCTGGATCGCCATCAGCCCTCCCCTCCGACCCGGATCCGCGGGTTGATCACGCTGTAGAGCACGTCCACCGCCAGGTTGATCAGGATGTACGCGGCGGTGACGACGACCACCACCGCCTGGATGACCGGGTAGTCCCGGCTGAACACCGAGTCGAGCGTGAGCTTGCCGAAGCCCGGCAGCCCGAAGATCCGCTCGGTGACGACCGCGCCCGAGATCAGGCCGCCGAGCTGCAGGCCGATGATCGTCACGACGACGATCAGCGAGTTGCGCAGGGCGTAGTCGCGCAGCACCTTGCCCCGCGGCAGGCCCTTCGCCCGCGCCGTCCGGACGTAGTCGGTGGAGAGCGTCTCCAGCATCGACGAGCGGGTCTGGCGCATCACCACCGCGGCGAGGCCGGTGCCGAGGATGACCGCCGGCAGCGTGAGGTAGTAAAGAGCACGCAGCGGGTTCTCGGTCACCGGCACGTAGCCCGACGCCGGGAAGAGCCCGAGGGAGACCGCGAGGTAGAGGATCGCCAGCAGCCCGAGCCAGAAGTGCGGCACGGAGAGCCCGGCCAGGGAGAAGCCGTTCGCCAGCCACTCCGGCCACCGCCCCCGGTAGGTCGCGGCCAGCGCGCCGCCGGCCACGCCGATGACCACGGCCAGCACGGTGGCGTACAGGGCGAGCCAGATCGTCACCGGCAGCGTCGCGGCGAGCAGCTCGGTGACCGGCGTGCCCGTGCGGATGGACGTCCCGAGGTCGCCGTGCGCGAGGTTGACCAGGAACCGCCAGAACTGCACGACCACCGGCTGGTCGAGCCCGAGGTCGGTCCGGA
The DNA here is from genome assembly GCA_964251895.1 of uncultured Friedmanniella sp. GTDB lineage: Bacteria > Actinomycetota > Actinomycetes > Propionibacteriales > Propionibacteriaceae > Microlunatus. Next base: position 84,754 of record CAXULL010000012.1, on the reverse strand, counting down.
CAGCGGCGAGCGTCGCAGGGTCGGCCTCTTCGCCGGCGAGGGCGAGCGCGGGGTCGCCGGGCAGCGCACGCACGCCGACGAACACGACCAGCGCCGAGAGCAGCAGGGTCACCAGGGACTGCCAGAGCTTGTTCAGCAGGTAGCGCACCATCCCGTTCACCTCAGCCCTCCTGCAGGAACGCGACGCGGCTGAGCCGGACGACGCCGTCGGGGAACACCTCGGCGCCGCCGACCGTGCTCGTGTACGCGGCGAGGTTGCGCACGCGGTAGAGGTAGATGATCGGGTTGTCCTTCCGGACCTGCTCCATGACCCGCGCGTAGATCGCGGCCCGCTCGGCCGTGTCGGTGGACCGCGCCGCCGCGGCCATGCCGTCGTCGACGGCGGTGCTGCTGTAGCCGCCGTAGTTGCTGGCGCCGCCCGTGACCAGGAAGCTGTTCATGTTGCCGTGCGGGTCGATCCGGCCCGACCAGCCGAGCAGGATCGCGTCGAAGTCGCCGGCCGTCTGCTGGTCCAGCAGCGTCGAGTACTCCACCGGCTCGATCTTCATCGCGAAGCCGCCCGGCTCGAGCGCCGCCTGCAGCGCCGCTGCGTAGCGCAGCGCCTCGGCGGTGTTCGAGGTCTTCACGGTGATCGGGAACGGAACCGGCACGCCGGCCTGGGCCAGCAGCTCGCGGGCCTTGGCCGGGTCGTGCGGGACGCAGCTCTCCCCGCCCGGGCTGGCGTACGGCGAGGTGGGCGGGATCGGCGAGCAGGCCGGCTCGTACCAGTTGTTGAAAACCGAGTTGACGAGCGCGTCGCGGTCGACGGCGTACGCGAGCGCGAGCCGGACGCGGGGGTCGCTGGCCAGCGGGGTGTCGATCTGCTTGGGCGGCTTCCCGGCGCCGTCGGTGTTGCCGAGGTTGATCGTCATGGCCTGGTAGCCCAACGAGCTGGTCTGCAGCAGGCCCACGTCGCGCTCCTTGACGAGCGCGTCCACGTCCTGGGTGGAGATCGAGTCGGCCACCTGGATGTCGCCGGAGCGGAGGTTGGCGGCGCGGATATTCGCGTCGGCCATGATCCGGTAGGTGATCGTGTCGAGGTGCACCTGGTCGGCCGCGTAGTACAGCGGGTCCCGCCGCACCGTGATCGAGGTCTGCGGGACGCGCGAGACGAAGCTGAACGGGCCGACGCACGTCGGGTGGTCGCTGAACCGGTCCCCGAGGTCGGTCAGCGCCTTCGGCGACATGATCATGCCGGCCCGGTCGGCGAGCGCCGCGGTCAGCGGGGCGAACGGGGTCGCGTAGTGCACGACCACCTCGCGCGCGGTCGGCGCCTCGACCGACTCGACCGGGCCGAGCTCGCTCTTGCGGGTCGAGGTCTTGAGGGTGAGGTTGCGCTCGAAGGTGGTCTTCACCGCGGCCGCGTCGAGCGCCGTGCCGTCGGCGAAGCGGACCCCGTCGCGCACCCCGATGGTGACCGTCCGACCGTCCTCGGACACGACCGGCAGGGCGCTGGCGAGCTGCGGCACGACCTTCCCGGAGGCGTCGATGTCGTAGAGCTTCTCGCAGATCGTGTTCATCACGTAGCGGGTGTAGAGCGAGGACGAGGTCGTCGGGTCGAGCTTGTCCGGCTCCGCCGACAGCCCCATGACCAGGTCGCCGCCCTCGCGGACCGCCCGGTCCCCGAGCGTGTCGGTGGGCCGGTCGGGACGGGGCGGGGCCGGCTCGGGGCGCTGCACCGCGTAGCAGCCGGGCAGCAGGAGCAGGACCGCCGCGACGAGGGCCAGCAGCGGGCCGCGCGCGGGCCGTCGGGAGGTCGGGGCGGTGCCGGGATGGCTCGACAGGACGGGCTCCTCGGGTTGCCGTGCGCAGGTCGTTCGGAGGTCGTTCGGGAGTCGTTCAGACGTCGTGCGATGGATCGTTCAACGAAATCAAGCACGTCAGACCCGTTCATGGGAAGGGTTTTCAGCGTTTCCTTGGCTTTTGTCCGTCAGGACGGCGGTGCGCCGGGGGGCAGCGCACGGGCGGTAGTGTCCGGCGCCGGACGCAGGAACTCGAGGCGGGTGGACCCACGATGGCGGCGAGCGGGCAGACCTGGGCCGAGCGCGAGTACACGGCGGCGCTGCTGGTGCTGACGGCGGCGACCGGGGCGGTGGACGGCGTCAGCTACCTCGCGCTGGACCGCGTGTTCACCGGGAACATGACCGGCAACGTGCTGTTCATCGGCTTCGGGCTGATGGGCGTGCAGGGCATCCCCGTGCTCAACAACCTGGTCGCGCTGCTCACGTTCCTGCTGGGCGCGGCGCTCGGCTCGCGGCTCACGCGTTCCGGGGCGGACGGGCCCGTCCGGCTGCCGCGGTCGTCGCTGCGCGTGCTGCTGGGCACGACGCTGGGCACCCTGGTGCTGGCCGGCGTGTGGTTCGTCCTCGGCCGGCTGGGCACCACGGAGATGATCGTGATCACCGGCGTCCTCGCGCTGCTGCTCGGTGCGCAGGCCTCGGCGGTCAAGCATGTCGGCATCCGCGACCTGTCCACCGTCGTGGTGACCATGACCATGGTCAACCTCGCCGCGGACAGCCGGCTCGCCGGCGGGGCCGGGACGGCGTGGTTCCGGCGGGTGGGCGCGATCGTCACGATGGGCCTCGGGGCCCTCGCCTCCGCCGCGGTCGTCCGCTACCTCGGCGGCGCTTACGCCCTGGTCCTCGCCGGGATCCTCATGGCCGCGTCCCTCGGGCTGCTCCACCGCGCCCGCCGCGCCGACCACCGCTACGCGGAGGCCACCTCCACCCCGTCGAGTGCCGCAACTTCCACCACCTGACCCGAGCCTCCGGCTCCCCGGCCCCCCGGCCCCCCGGCCTCCCCGGCCTCCCCGGCCTCCCCTGCCTTCCCCGCCAAGGAAACGCTGACTCCCGACACCGCGCGGGTCGCTCGAGACGTACGACCTCAGCGTTCTCTTGCGGGGGCAGGGTCAGCCCGGCGTGCGGCGGCACGCGTCTGCGCACTGCGGCCCCGACCGGCCTTCCGGCCTCCAGGCCTCTCCGTCCTGGCCCTGGTGCTGTCCCTGGCGTGCAGGAACCGCTGACCTGCGACAGCGCGACCGCACCTCGAGGTGACGGGAGTCAGCGTTTCCTCGGCGAGAGGGGTGGGAGCAGGGCTGGGCGGGAGCAGGCTGGGCGGGAGCTGGGCTGGGCGGGACCAGGGCTGGGCGGGAGGGGCTGGGGGCTGCGCGCCTACTCCCACTCGATCGTGCCGGGGGGCTTGCTCGTGATGTCGACGACGACGCGGTTGACCTCGCGGACCTCGTTGGTGATCCGGGTGCTGATCGCTTCCAGCACCTCGTACGGGAGCCGGCTCCAGTCCGCGGTCATCGCGTCCTCGCTGGTCACCGGGCGCAGCACGACGGGGTGGCCGTACGTGCGTCCGTCACCCTGCACGCCGACCGAGCGCACGTCGGCCAGCAGCACGACCGGGAACTGCCAGACGTCGCGGTCGAGGCCGGCGGCGGTGAGCTCGGCGCGGGCCACCGCGTCGGCGGCGCGGAGGATCTCGAGCCGGTCGCGGGTGACCTCGCCGATGATGCGGATGGCGAGGCCCGGGCCGGGGAACGGGTGGCGCCACACGATGGCGGGCGGCAGCCCGAGCTCGAGCCCGACCGCGCGGACCTCGTCCTTGAACAGCGTCCGCAACGGTTCGACGAGCGCGAACTGCAGGTCGTCGGGCAGGCCTCCGACGTTGTGGTGGCTCTTGATGTTGGCCGCGCCCTCGCCGCCGCCGGACTCGACGACGTCGGGGTAGAGGGTTCCCTGCACCAGGAACTCGACCTCCCCGCCCGCGTCGCCGCCCTCCGCCGACGCGGCCCGCTCGACCACGCCGCGGGCCGCGGCCTCGAAGGTGCGGATGAACTCGCGCCCGATGATCTTGCGCTTGGTCTCGGGGTCGGTGACGCCGGCCAGGGCGTCGAGGAACTGGTCGGCCACGTCGGCGACGACGAGGTCGACGCCGGTCGCGGCCACGAAGTCGCGCTCGACCTGCTCGGCCTCGCAGGCGCGCAGCAGACCGTGGTCGACGAACACGCAGGTCAGCTGGTTGCCGACCGCCCGCTGCACGAGCGCGGCGGCCACCGCGGAGTCCACTCCTCCGGACAGCCCGCAGATGACCTGCTTGTCCCCCACCTGGGCGCGGACGGCGGCCACGGCGTCGTCGAGGATGCTGGCGGGCGTCCAGTCCGGCGTGCAGCCGGCGATGTCGAAGAGGAACTGCTCGAGGACCTTCTGGCCGGCCTGGGTGTGCAGCACCTCGGGGTGCCACTGGACCCCGGCGAAGCCGCGGTCGGTGTCCTCGAACGCGGCGATCGGAGCCCCGGCCGACCCGGCGAGCGGGGTGAAGCCGGGGGGCGCGGACTCGACGGAGTCGCCGTGGCTCATCCACACGGCCAGCTCCTCGGGCAGGCCCTGGAGCAGGGTGCCCGGCACGTCGATGCGGGCCTTCGTCCGCCCGAACTCGCTCAGCCCGGTCCGGGCGACGTCCCCGCCGAGCGCGGAGGCCATCGCCTGGAAGCCGTAGCAGATCCCGAACGCCGGCACCCCGGCCTCGAACAGCCCGCGGTCGACCTGGGGCGCCCCCGGGGCGTACACCGACTGCGGTCCTCCGCTGAGGATGATCGCCTTCGGCTTGCGAGCCATCACCTGCTCGACGCTCGCCGTGTGCGGCATGATCTCGGAGAAGACGCGCGCCTCGCGGACGCGGCGGGCGATCAGCTGGGCGTACTGGGCGCCGAAGTCGATGACGACGACCAGGTCGTGGTCCCCCGTCCGCTCCAGCGGCGTCGGCTCTGCGCTCTCGGAGGAGCTGGGGTCGGTGGTGCTCACGCGGGTGAGCCTAGTGGGGCTCGCGCCTCAGACCGCGACGTCGCGCAGCACGGCCTCGTGGTGCCGGACGACCTCGGCGACGATGAAGCCGAGGAACTTCTCGGCGAACTCCGGGTCCAGCCGCGCGTCGACCGCGAGCGCGCGCAGCCGCGCGATCTGCTGGGCCTCGCGGGCGGGGTCGGCGGGCGGCAGCCCGTGCGCGGCCTTGAGCACCCCGACCTGCTGGGTGATCGCGAACCGTTCCGCGAGCAGGTGGACCAGGGCCGCGTCCATGTTGTCGATGCTGTGCCGCAGCCGGCCGAGCTCTGCCGACACGTCCTCGTCCATGGCGCTCATCGTAGTGAGGTCAGGTGGTCGGGCCGAGACGCCGGGACCCGGCACGGACGCTGCGTGAGCGTCCGTGCCGGGTCCCTCGTGCGTCAGGGCTCGGTGCGTGCGGCCTCAGCGGCCGACGACCGCCTCCTCGGCGTCGACCAGGCCGTAGCCGTCCACCGCCGTGAAGCCGGAGCCGAGCTTGTTGCGCAGCTGGCCGGTCGTGCTCTTGCCGCTCGCCCGCTCGACCGTGAAGGTCAGGCCGGACTTGTCCTTGGCCCCGGAGGGCAGGACGACGGCGCCACCGAGCTCGTCGGCACCGTTGCCCTCGTTGGTCAGGGCGACCTCGCCCGGACCGTCGGTGGCGTCGGCACCGGAGAAGGAGACCGCCAGGTCACGGTCGACGCCGAACTTCAGCGTCTGGCCCTTCTTGAGCCCCTTGCGGAACGTGAGCGTCAGCTCCGCGAACTGACCCGTCCCGTTCGGCCGGGCGTACGCCACCGACACGTCGGACGCCTTGAGCCCGCCGCTGGTGGAACCGATCCGGAACGGGAACCCGACCTCACGGCGCGGCTTGCCCGCGTCGTACGGGCGCGGGTCGAACACGATGCCCGCCGACCGGGAGGACCCCTCGGCGCCGAGAGCCGTCGGGCTCGCGGTGGAGCCGTCGAGGGTGACGGAGCGGACCTTCTTGCTGCTCGAGCTCGTCAGGGTGAAGAACCTCGTGTCGGTCATCGAGCCGGGCAGCAGCTCGGTCTCGCCCGACTGGTCACCCTTGGCGGTCAGGGTCAGCCCGTCGACCTTGCCCTTCGCGACGTCCGGGTCGAGGTCGTGCGCGAACGTCGACGACTGGAGCTTCTTGCGCAGCGCCGTCGGCGTCAGCGACTTGTCCTTGTCCCGGGCGCGCTGGACGGCCAGCGCCGCGATGCCCGCCGCGTGCGGGGCGGCGGCGCTGGTGCCGAAGAAGTTCGGCTGGGTGTCCGGGTCGAGCGCCGAGTCGTTGACGAAGAAGGTGGTGTTGCCTCCGTCGGTGCTCGCGATCTGCGGGGTCGTGCGGGTCTGCTGCGACTTGGGCAGGCGACGACCCGCCGAGTCGAAGTAGACCCCGAGCTTGCCGCCCGGGGAGGTGTACCCCTCCGGCAGGAACGGCCGGAACGGGTCGTACGCCGCCACCCCGGTCGCGCCACGGGCGACGTGGTGGCCGAACGTGGCCGGGGCGAGCGGGTCGGCGAACTCACCGAGGGCGATGTCGCCGCTCAGCACGTTGCGCAGCCGGGTCGCGCCCGGCTTGCCCTTGCCGGACTTCGTGACGACGATCTGCAGGTCGCCCGGCCCAGCGAGGCTGGCGAGCTCCTGCGGGCGACCGGTGAGCACGTTCAGGTCGGCGACCGCCCCGAGGAAGGCCCCGGACGTGTCGAAGAGCAGCACGTTGAAGTCGGTGGTGACCTTGCTCGGGCTCACCACCGGGACGACGTCGACGGTGAAGTCGCCGGCGGCGCCGTCGAAGCCCGAGATGGTGATCGTGTACGGGCCGGCCTGCGTCAGCGTGGTGGCCAGCACCTCGGGCGACGAGCCGGTGTCGACGCTGCCGACCTGGCTCCCGTCCGGCGCGGTGACCGTGAGGACGAGGTCGGTGGTGCCGGAGGGGATGGCGTCCGTGCGGAACTGCACCGTCTTGCCGACCTGGTCGGCGGTCGGGGTGAAGGTGAAGCTCGGCGCCGGGACGGCGTCGGTGATCTCGCCCGTGGCCGTGAAGTACGGGTCGCCGAACGTGGCCCCGTCGAGGTCGAGCGGGTCGTCCCACTGCAGGTTGAACAGGCCGCCGCCCGCACCCACCGAGAGCTTCTGCGCGACGTCGATGCCGGACCCGTTGCGCAGGTCCTGGAAGCCGCCGTCGTACAGGCTCGGGTCGACGCCGGTCAGGTCGATGTTGGAGCTCTCGAGCGCGCGGGCCTTGGAGACCAGCTTGACCTTCGAGCTCCAGGCCTGCCGCACGCCGTCGTTGCCCGCGGAGGAGAAGTAGTGCACCCCGGCGCCCGCGACGTCGTCGACCGCGTCGGAGATCGGGCCGTCGGAGAACATCGGCTCGTCGTAGTAGGTGACGTCGTCCACGATCACGTCGGCGCCGCAGCCCTGGGCCGGGTCGGCGAGGCGGCGGATGTTGTTGGCGAAGCCGATCGAGCCGGAGAACGCCGTGGCGAAGCAGAGCTTGGCCGCGGGCGCGATGTCGTGCGCGATCTGCAGCATCGCGCGGCCCTCGTCCTCGCCCTCCTCGGAGTCGTCGACCACGGCGACCGGGGTCTTGTACGTCGGGTTGGCGGCCCCGGGCAGGTCGCCGCTGGCGATGTCCTGCGCGGCGTGCACCGTGAGCGGGTCGCCGGCGACGGTCGTGCTCGCGCGGTCGTAGGAGTCGGAGAGCGCACCGATGGTCACGCCGGCGCCGTCGAGCCCGCGCTTCTGCACCTGGCTGATCCGCTGCAGGGCGACGCCCTGCGACGTGGCGGCACCGACGCTGGCCTTGGCCTTGACCGCCTGGGCGAGCGTGCCTCGCCCGGGCAGCGCGTTCAGCGCCTCGACGGCGTCGAGCGCCACGAACCCCTCGAGCGTCCCCCGGGCGGGGTCGGTGCTCTGAACGACCAGGCCCGCGGACTCGGCGGAGCGGCGGAACGCCCGGCGGTCGACGCCGGCCTGCGGCGTGAGGTCGACCAGCACCCGACCCTGGGCGTCGCGGACGGTGAGCGCCTCGGGGTCGACGTGCACCCCGCCGACGGCGCGGCGCTGGCGGGAGCCGGACTGGTCGGCGATCAACCGTCCCAGCCCGCTGCCGAGCGTCCGGTCGACCTTGGCCGACCCGGTCGGAGGTGGGGCGGCCTCGGTGACCGTGGGCACGGTCACCACCGTCACTCCGACGACGACGCCGGCCAGGACGGCGGCCCAGGCTCGAGACTGACCAGACAAAGGTGTTCCTATCCGCACGGGGGTTGGGAAGTAGAAACCTAAGGGACGGCTGTGACAAGTGGAAGGGCGCGTCGGAAAAGAATCGTCGGGCCAGCCGTTCCCGCGAGGAGATGGGCGCGAGCAGACCCCTACCGCCTGGTCGCCCGGACCGCGTCGACCAGCCCGCGGCCGTCGACCCTCGTACGGCCGAGGCCGAGCCGGTTGGCCATCCGCCCGACCGAGGCACGCCCGCTGCGGGGGACGACCGTCACGGTGAGCCCGGACCTCGACCTCGTGCCCGAGGGCAGGTCCACACCACCGCCCAGCGCGTCGGCCCCGTTGCCCTCGTCGGCGCGGCCGTCGGGACCGGTCCCGAGACTGGCCTGGTCCCGGTCGACGCCGAAGTCGAGCCGCTGCCCCCGCCGGAGACCCTCGGCGAAGGTCAGGGTGAGCCGGCGGAACTGGCCCGTGCCCGTCGGCCCGGCGTACGAGACCGAGACGTCCGACGCCGCGAGCCCACCCGACGTGGACCCGACCGTGAATGGGAAGCCGACCTCGGTCCGCGGCACGCCCACGTCGTACGGTCGCGGGTCGAAGACGATCCCCGCGGTCGACCCGTCCAGGGTGACCGAGCGCGTCACCCGACGGCCCCGGTGGCGCAGGGTGAAGAAGTGCGGGTCGGTCATCGAGCCCGCCGCCCGCCCGGTCTCGGGCGACTGCGCCCCCGTGGCGTCCAGCACGACGCCCACCCGGCCACGGGCGCGGAACGGGTCGAGGTCGTGGGCGGAGGTCGAGCGCTCCAGCCGCGTCCGCAGCGCCGCAGGATCGAGCGTGCGGCCCCGCTGCCGCTCGCGCTGGACGACGAGGGCGGCGACGCCCGCCACGTGGGGTGCCGCCGCGCTGGTGCCGAAGAAGTTGGGCTGGTCGTCGGCGTCGGCGTCGGTGTCCACCCCGAAGAACGTCGTGTTGCCGCCGTCGGCGCCGGCGATCTGCGGCACCGTGCGCCGCTGCCGGTCCTTCGCCAGCCGGCGTCCGGCGGAGTCGTACGAGACCGTCAGCGTCCCGCCCGGCGCGGTGAAGGGCTCGGGCAGGAACGGGCTGAAGGGGTCGTACGCCGCGACGGCCGTGGCACCGCGGGCGGTGGCGTGACCGAAGACACCGGGGTCGCCGGGGCGGACGGGCCCGGCGAGCTCGGCCTCGCCGAACAGGGCGGCGCGCAGCCGGTGGGCCCCGACCGGGCCCGTCCCGGACCGGGTGACGACCATCTGCACCTCGGGCAGCCCGGCGACCGGCGCGAGCTCGAGGGGACGGCCCGTCCGGGTGTTCACGTCGGCGGCAGCGTCGAGGAACCGGCCCTGAGGGTCGAAGAAGAGGACGTTGAGGTCGGTGGTCACCGCCGACGGCGCCACCGGGCTCACGTCGAGGGTGAAGGGCCCGGAGGCGGACCGGTAGCCCGACACGTCGACGCGGTAGCCACCGCTCTGGTCGAGCTCGGTCGCGAAGACCTCGGGCGACGTGGTCGTGTCCGACGTCACGAGCACCCGCCCGTCGGGTGCCGTCACCCGCATCACCAGGTCCGTCCGGCCGGACGGGACCGCGTCGGCCCGGAACTGGACGGTCGTGCCGAGCTGGGCGCTGGTCGGGGTGAAGGTGAACGTCGCCGTGGCCTCGGCGCCGGGCAGCGTGCCGCCGGTCTGGAGGTACGGCGTCCCGAGGCGCGGGCCGGCCAGGTCGAGAGGGTCGTCCCACTGCAGGTCGACCAGTCCGCCGGCGTCGCCGAGGACCACGTCCTGCGCCACGGCGGTCGCGGGTCCGGGCGCCACGTCCTGGAAGCCGCCGTCGTACAGGCGGGGGTCGACGCCGGTGAGGTCCAGGTTGCTCCCGGCCAGCGCCTGGGCGGCGGGGACCAGGTGCACGCCCGCGTCCCAGGTCTGGTTGCTCCCCTGGTTGCCGGCCGAGGTGAGGTAGTGGACGCCCTGCGCGGCGACGTCGTCGACGGCGTCGCTCACGAGGCCGTCGGAGAACATCGGCTCGTCGAAGTAGACGAGGTCGTCGACGATGACGTCGGCACCGCACGGTCCCTCCCGGTCGGCCAGCGCCCGGATGTGCGCGGCGAACGCGACCTCACCCGTCTGGGCCGTCGCGAAGCAGAGCCGGGCACCCGGGGCCACGTCGTGGACGACCTGGAGCATCGCGCGCCCCTCGTCGAGGGTCGCCCCCGACGCGCTGTCGTCCAGGACGACCACCGGCACCGGGTGGTCCGGGTTCTCCTCCCCTGGCAGGTCACCGCCGGCGACGTCCTGCTCGGCCCGGGTCGTCAGCGGTGCTCCCGCGAGCGTCGTGGTGGCCGTGTCGTAGGAGTCCGAGAGGGCGGCGACGGTGACGCCGGCGCCGTCGAGCCCGGACCGCCGGACCGCGTCGGCCCGCTGCAGCGCCACGCCCTGCGAGGTCGCGGCGCCGACGCTCGCGCGGGGCCGCACCGCCTGGGCCAGCGAGCCGACGTCGGCCGACGCGGCGAGGGCGCGGACGTCGCCGAGCGCGACGAACCCCTCCAGCGTCCCGTGCGCCGCCTCCGTGCTCTGCACCCGCAGGCCCGCCGCCTCGGCCGCACGCCGGAACACCGCCCGGTCGGCCCCGGCGCGCGGGGTCAGGTCGACCAGGACCCGGCCCTGCGGGTCACGGATGGTCAGCGACTCCTGGTCGAACGTGAAGCCGGACGCAGCCCGCCGCGCCGGACCCGCCTGCGACTGCGACTGCGGCTGCAGCAGCCGCCCCAGCCCGAGGCCGAGGGCGCGGTCGAGCACGCGGTCCAGGGCGGGGCCGGGCGCGAGGTCCAGCCGGGTCGGGCCACTCGGGGTCGGTGGTGGGGCCGCCTGCGTGGCGGTCGGGACCGTGAGGGTGCCGACGACCACCACGAGACCGGCCAGCCCGGCCAGCACGGCCTGCACCGTCAGCCTCCGCCGGGGCAGGCCCGAGCGGGTCCCGCCGTGGTCCGACCGTCGCGCCGCAGGACCCACGGTTCTCCCTCGCTCGTGCGCGCCGGGGGGCGCGGACGAAACCTAGGGGAGATCGACGCGTCCTGCTGGCGGTTGCCGCGATGGGCCCGGATCAGCCGAGGACGACCTCGACCCGCTGGAACTCCTTGACGTCGGAGTAGCCGGTGGTCGCCATCGCCTTGCGCAGCGCGCCGACCAGGTTCATCGTCCCGTCGGGCACGGTCGAGGGGCCGAGCAGGATCTGCTCCAGGGTGCCGACGGTCCCGTAGTGCACCCGCTCGCCGCGCGGCAGGGTCTCGTGCCAGGCCTCGGGTCCCCAGTGGAAGCCGCGGCCCGGCGCCTCGACGGCCTTGGCGAGCGGGGAGCCCACCATCACCGCGTCCGCGCCGCAGGCGATCGCCTTGGCGATGTCGCCCGACCGGCCCACCGAGCCGTCGGCGATGACGTGCACGTAGCGCCCGCCGGACTCGTCCAGGTAGTCCCGCCGCGCCGCAGCGACGTCGGAGGTCGCCGAGGCCATCGGCACGGCGACGCCCAGCACGTCGCGGGTCGTGTCGGCCGCTCCCCCGCCGAAGCCCACCAGGACGCCGGCCGCACCGGTCCGCATCAGGTGCAGCGCGGCCTGGTAGGTCGCGCAGCCGCCCACGATCACCGGCACGTCGAGGTCGTAGATGAACTGCTTGAGGTTGAGCGGCTCGACGTCGCGCGAGACGTGCTCGGCGGACACGGTCGTGCCGCGGATGACGAAGAAGTCGACGCCGGAGTCGACGACGTGCTTGGCGAAGGCCTGGGTGTTCTGCGGCGACAGCGCACCCGCCGCGACGACCCCGGCCGCCCGGAGCTCCGCGATCCGCGCGCCGATCAGCTCGGGCTTGATCGGCTCGGCGTAGATCTCCTGCATGGTCCGGGTCGCCGCGACCGGGTCGGGCTCGGCGGTGATCGTCTCCAGCAGCGGCTCGGGGTCCTCGTAGCGGGTCCACAGCCCCTCGAGGTTGAGCACCCCGAGCCCGCCCAGGCGGCCCAGCTCGATCGCGGTCTTCGGCGACATCACCGAGTCCATCGGTGCGGCGAGCAGCGGGAAGTCGAACGTCCCGGCGTCGATCCGCCAGGTCAGCGACACCTCTTCGTTCCCCCGCGTGCGCCGGGAGGGCACGATCGACACGTCGTCGAACGCGTACGCCTGCTGGGCCCGCTTGTTGCGCCCGATCTCGACCACCATGGGGCCAGTCTGTCGCAGGCACCCGTGGCGCGCGAGCCGCGCCCGCCTGCAGGCGCATCGAGAGCGGCGGCCTCAGTGCCCCCGACGCAGGTGCGCCTGCACCAGGTCGTCGAGCTCGGCCTCGCTCAGCTCGTCGGCCGCGTCGGCGTGGTGCCGGTCCGACCGCACCCACCGCACGAACAGGACCAGCAGGATCGGGAGGTCGGCCACCTCGGCGATCGACCAGAGCAGGTCGCCCGACCAGTGCTGGTCGGTCAGCGGTCCCGGGAACCAGGCCGGGCGGGTTCCGACGACCGCGCCCACGCCGTCCAGCACGTGCCCGGTGAGCCGCAGCACCAGCCCGGGGATGGAGTCGAGCACGAGCTCGAGGAAGGCGAAGAGGAACTCGGCCGCGATGAAGACCTCGCTGCGCACGCCGGTGTGGGCGGCGATGGGCAGCACGAAGAGCAGCCCGAGCAGGGGCAGCAGCACGCCCGTCCCCGCCTCGGCGACGGCGCTGGTCCGCCAGGTGCCCGCCAGCGGGGTCAGGAACACGCAGAACACCGCGCAGCCCGCGACCGGGGCGACGATCGCGTTGCCCAGCAGCCGGACGGGCCGGGACGCGACGACGCGGCGCACCCCTGCCGCCCCGCGCCCGGGCAGGGCCGCGTACGCGAGGTCGAGCGGGCGCCCGAGCAGGGTCAGCAGGGGCACGACCAGGAGCAGCAGGGCGACCCGGGTGGTGAACGCCCAGCGCAGGTCCTCGCTCCGGGCGCCGAGGAAGCCGAAGGAGATGACGGCGTACGACGCCAGGCCGGCCAGGACGCCGAACGTGCGCCGCAGCGGCCACGGCCGACCGGCCCGCCGCACTCGCCGGACACCCACCCCGTACGCGAGGAGCGCCAGCACCACGACGACCGCGGCGGCGGGATCGAGGCGCCAGGTGTCGAAGAACGTCGTCGCGTCAGGCACGGTGGCGGGCGTCAGCCGGCGTAGTTGGGCGCCTCGACCGTCATCTGGATGTCGTGCGGGTGGGACTCGCGCAGGCCGGCGGAGGTGATCCGGACGAACGAGCCCCGCTGCTGCAGCTGCGGCACCGTGGCCGCGCCGGTGTAGAACATCGACTGCCGCAGGCCGCCGACGAGCTGGTAGGCCACGGCCGCGAGCGGCCCCCGGTAGGGCACCTGCCCCTCGATGCCCTCGGCGATCAGGTTCGAGTCGGAGGTCACGTCGCCCTGGAAGTAGCGGTCCTTGGAGTACGACGCGGAGCGGCCGCGGGAGGCCATCGCCCCGAGGGACCCCATCCCGCGGTACGTCTTGAACTGCTTGCCGTTGACGAAGACCAGCTGGCCGGGGCTCTCGTCGCAGCCGGCGAGCAGCGAGCCGAGCATCACGGTGTCCGCCCCGGCGACCAGCGCCTTGGCGATGTCGCCGGAGTACTGCAGGCCGCCGTCGCCGATCAGCGGGACACCGGCCGGGCCGCAGGCGCGCGACGCGTTGTGGATCGCCGTCACCTGCGGGACGCCGACGCCGGAGACGACGCGGGTGGTGCAGATCGAGCCCGGGCCGACCCCGACCTTGACCCCGTCCACGCCGGCCTCGACGAGCGCCTTGGCGCCCGCGTAGGTGGCGACGTTGCCCCCGACGACGTCCACGTGCGCCGCCGACGACTCCGCCTTGAGGCGGCGCACCATGTCGAGCACGCCCTGCGAGTGGCCGTGCGCGGTGTCGACGACGAGCAGGTCGACGCCCTCCTCCACGAGCGACATCGCACGCTTCCACGAGTCGCCGAAGAACCCGACCGCCGCACCGACGCGGAGCCGGCCCTGGTCGTCCTTGGTCGCGTCGGGGTACTGGTCGGCCTTGACGAAGTCCTTGAGGGTGATGAGCCCGCGCAGCCGCCCGGTGGAGTCCACCAGCGGCAGCTTCTCGATCTTGTGCGCGGCGAGCAGGCGCATGGCGTCGTCGCCCCTGATGCCGACCTCACCGGTGACCAGCGGCATCGGGGTCATCACGTCGCGCACGAGCCGCGTCGGGTCGTTCTCGAAGCGCATGTCGCGGTTGGTCACGATGCCGAGCAGGTGCAGGTCGCGGTCGACGACCGGCACGCCGGAGATGTGGAAGCGCGCGCAGAGCGCGTCGGCCTCGCCGATGGTGGCGTCCGGGGAGATCGTGATCGGCTCGTCGACCATGCCGGCCTCGGAGCGCTTCACGAAGTCGACCTGGTGGGCCTGGTCCTCGATGGACAGGTTGCGGTGGATGATCCCGAGCCCGCCCTGGCGCGCGATGGCCACGGCCATCCGCGACTCGGTGACGGTGTCCATCGGCGAGGAGATCAGCGGGATGCTGACCTGGATCCGCTTGGAGACCCAGGTCGACGTGTCCGCCTCGGAGGGGATGACGTCGCTCTCGTGCGGCTGGAGGAGCACGTCGTCGAAGGTCAGTCCCAGCGCCGCGAAGGGAGCGGGAACCCCGGGTCCCACGGCCCAGCCCTCCTGGGCGGGCTCGGCGGATCCACGGTCCGGATCGCTGGGGGGCAGCTGCCCGGGGAACATCGGCACGGCACAATCCTTCTCGCACTGGCGGGTCTCCGAGTCTAGCGCCGCGCCCGACCCGGTCCCGCCCCGCGGAGGTCGGCGGACCCACCGCGAGCGGCGCGTCGACGAGCCTCGGGCTCAGGCCGCCGTGGCGTGCGACCGGTCGGCGAAGCGCTCACGGCTGTCGGCGGAGTCGGCCACGAGCCGCCGGACCCGGGCGAGCGCGCGGTGCTGGGTGACGCGCACGGCGTTGGCGGTGAGGCCGACCATCGCGCCGACCTCGTCGGCGCTGAGGCCCTCGGCCCGCAGCCGGACCACCATGGCCATCCGCGGCGGCAGCCGCTCGAGCAGGGCCAGGGCGGCCTCGACGTCGGAGCGGGCCATCGTCTGCTGCTCCGGGTTCAGGGCTGGCTCGGTCTGCTCCGGGAGCTCCTCGACCACGTGGAACGGGGTCCGGGCGTAGCGGCGCTGGGCGTCGGCGACCTTGTTGGAGGCGATCGCGTAGACGAGGGCGGCGAACGGGGCCCCGTGGTCGGCGTAGCGGGGCAGCACGTCGACGACGGCCAGGCAGACCTCCTGCGTCACGTCCTCGGCGACCTCCGCGCCACCGCTGTAGGTCGACAGGCGGGCCCGGGTGTAGCGGTGGACGGCGTGGCGGACAGCGGTGATGAGCAGGTTGACCGCGACCGGCTCCCCGGTGCACGCACGCGCGACGAGGTCACGGTCGGAAAGGGCCTGGCTGAGGTCGGTGGAGGACACCGGGACTCCATTCACTCCCCGAGTGGATGGCTTGTGGCACAAGCTCCTGTGCTGCTCCTCGGCCCCGGCCGGAGGTCACACAGGTTCGTACAGGTCTTGATCGGCCCCTGGTGCTGGAACCGTGCTGCGTCATCGCTGCTGGTTACTGCTGGTTGCCGCTGGTTGCTGCTGTTGGCTGTCGATCACTGCCGAAACGGTCCCCCGACCGCCCCTGTGACAAACTCTCAGGCACAAACGGGGCAATTCGTACGATAAGGGATCTTCGTTACCGAACTGTGATCATAAACCTGTTGCATGGTTCGACAACTTCGGTATAAGGGCCCGGCGTACTACGCGACGTCCCCGCGACGAAACCGGCGTACTACTTGATGATTCAAGCCACGAGGCGGACGCACCACTCAGCGCCCGCTTCACGCGACGGCCGTACTACCCGACGGTGGGACTCAGAGAAGGCACGAGGCCGCCCCGCCGGACGGCGGGACGGCCTCGTGCTGAGGTGAGCGAGAGCTCAGTGGGAGTGACCCGCACCGGCCGGCGCGGACTCCTCCTCCTCGGGCTTCTCCACCACCAGGGTCTCGGTGGTGAGCAGCAGGGCGGCGATCGACGCGGCGTTGGCCAGCGCGGAGCGCGTGACCTTGACCGGGTCGATGACGCCCCAGGCGATCAGGTCGCCGTACTCGTCGGTCGCCGCGTTGTAGCCCGAGCCGACCTCCATCTCGGCGACCTTCGCGGTGACGACGTAGCCCTGGACGCCACCGTTCTCGGCGATCCAGCGCAGCGGCTCGACGACCGAGCGGCGGACGATGCCGACGCCGGTCTTCTCGTCGCCGGTCAGGCCCAGGTCACCCTCGAGCGCCTTGACGGCGTGGATGAGGGCGGAGCCGCCACCGGCGACGATGCCCTCCTCGATGGCCGCACGCGTCGCGGACACGGCGTCCTCGATGCGGTGCTTCTTCTCCTTGAGCTCGACCTCGGTGGCCGCGCCCACCTTGATCACGCAAACGCCGCCGGCGAGCTTGGCGACCCGCTCCTGCAGCTTCTCGCGGTCCCAGTCGGAGTCGGTCCGCTCGATCTCGGACTGCAGCTGAGCGACGCGCGCCTTGACGGCGTCGCCCTCACCCGAACCGTCCACGATCGTGGTGTTGTCCTTGGTCACGACGATGCGCCGCGCACGGCCCAGCACCTCGAGGCCGACCTGGTCGAGCTTGAGCCCGACCTCGGGCGCCACCACGGTGCCGCCGGTGAGGATCGCGATGTCCTCGAGCATGGCCTTGCGACGGTCACCGAACGCCGGCGCCTTGACGGCGACCGAGGTGAACGTCCCGCGGATCTTGTTGACGACCAGCGTGGAGAGCGCCTCGCCGTCGACGTCCTCGGCCACCACGAAGAGGGTGCCGGACGCGCCGATGACCTTCTCCAGCAGCGGGAGCAGGTCGGTCATCGAGGAGATCTTGCCGGAGTTGATCAGGATGTACGGGTTGTCGAGAACCGCTTCCATCCGCTCCGGGTCGGTCACGAAGTACGGCGACAGGTAGCCCTTGTCGAACTGCATGCCCTCGGTGAACTCGAGCTCGGTGCCCATGGTGTTGGACTCGTCGACGGTGATGACGCCGTCCTTGCCGACCTTGTCGAACGCCTCGGCGATCAGGGCGCCGATGTCGGCGTCCCGAGCGGAGATGGTGGCGACCGACGCCATGTCGGAGGTCGTCTGGATCTCGCGGGCGTCCTCGTGCAGACGCTCGGTCACCGCGGCGACCGCCGCGTCGATGCCGCGCTTCAGCCCGACCGGGTTGGCCCCGGACGCGACGGCGCGGAGGCCCTCGTGCACGAGGGCCTGGGCGAGCACGGTCGCGGTCGTCGTGCCGTCGCCGGCGACGTCGTTGGTCTTGGTGGCGACCTCCTTGGCGAGCTGGGCGCCGAGGTTCTCGTACGGGTCGTCGAGCTCGACCTCACGGGCGACGGTGACGCCGTCGTTCGTGATCGTGGGAGCGCCCCACTTCTTGTCGAGGACGACGTAGCGGCCCTTCGGGCCGAGCGTCACCTTCACGGTGTTGGCGAGGACGTCGACGCCACGCTCGAGAGAGCGGCGCGCCTCCTCGTCGAACTGGAGGATCTTGGCCATGTGTGCTTGTTCCTCTGTCCTGGGTCTTCGGCTGCAGCCGGACTTACTTGGTGACGACCGCGAGGATGTCGCGGGCGTTCAGCAGCAGCAGGTCGTTGCCGTCGTAGCGCACCTCGGTGCCGCCGTACTTGCTGAAGATGACGACGTCGCCCTCGGCGACGTCCAGCGGGACACGCTGGCCGTTGTCGTCGATGCGACCGGGGCCGGTCGCGATGACCTTGCCCTCCTGCGGCTTCTCCTTGGCGGTGTCCGGGATGACCAGACCGAAGGAGGTGGTGGTCTCGGCTTCGAGCGGCTGGACCAGGATGCGGTCCTCGAGCGGCTTGATCGTGCTGGCCACGTCAGGCCCCTTTCACGAGTGCGGATGCGTGCTGATGACTGTGCGGGTGGTCGGGAACGTCGTCGCGGTGCCGTCCCGTCCGCCGGCGCCGACCGTCGGCCTGCGCTGGCACACTCCTGCTCGGAGTGCTAAGCCGACATTAGCACTCACCTCCAGCGAGTGCCAGAACGCGATCAGCCCCCGACCGGCGGGGGCACCCGGTGCACGACGAGCGCGACCGTTCCCGTGGGCGTCCGGCTGAGCAGCAGGGTCGCGGAACCGTCCCCCTTCGGGCGCAGGTCGCGACGCAGCTGGGCCGGGTCGACGTCGAGCCCGCGCTTTTTGACCTCGAGGCGGCCGACGCCGGCCTCGCGCACCCAGCGGCGCAGCGCCTTGACGTCGTACGGGAGGACCCGCTCCACGGCGAACGCGGTCGCGTACGGGGTGTCGACGAGCGCGTCGGCCGTCAGGTAGGCGATCTGCTCGGCGAGCAGCCCCGCCCCCAGCCGTTCGCCGAGGACGCCGACCGCGCCCGAGCGGATGACCGCGCCGTCGGGCTCGTAGACGTACGTGCCGGGCGGTCGCACGTCGAGGTGCGCCGGCGCGGCGACCAGGCGCCGGTCGGGGGCGAGCAGCGCGCTGCGCCGGCCGGGGACGCTGCCCGGGCCGCTCCAGAGGGCGACCTCGACGACGTCGCCGTGGTGGCTCACCCACTCGGCCTCGGCGTCGGGCGGCACGAGGGCGTGCGGCAGCGCCGGACCGAGCTTGAGCCCGAGGACGCGTCCTCCGTCCGCGTCCTGGTCGGCGAGGGCGAGCAGCGAGCCGAGGTCGGGGCTGAAGTCCTGCGCCCGCCAGACCCGGCCGCGGGCGTCGCGCCGGGCCGGGTCGGCGAACACCCCGACCCCGGGCGCGAGGCCGGCGGCCAGCACGTCGGCGACGTCGGCCAGGACGACCTCGGCGGTCGCCCGACCGCCTCGTGCCGCCACGGCGACGGCGAGGTTGGCCCGGGCCACGGCGGCGGTGGCCGGGTCACGTTCGACGGCCACCACGTCGAGCCCGGCCCGGACGAACGCCGACGCGTCGGTCCCGATGCCGCAGCCGAGGTCGACCACCCGCCGGACGCCGGCGGCGACGAAGCGCTGCGCGTGCAGGTCGGCCACGTCGGGCCGGGTCGCCTGCTCGAGCCCGTCGCGGGTGAACCACAGCGCGTCGGCGGCGTCGCCGAACTTCGTCCGGGCCCGGCGCCGCAGCGCCGCCTGGGTCAGCGCGGCGGCCGCCAGCTCGGGACCGAACCGCGCCCGCAGCCGGGTGCCGGCACCGAGCGACTCGAGGTCGGGCTCGGCCTCCGCCGCGACCAGGGCCTCGGCGCTCAGCCCGAACGGCAACGGTTCAGTCGGCACCGGACACCCCACCGTCCCCAGCCCTCCCGCGAGGAAACGCTGACTCCGCACAAGCTCCTCGCCTCACGAGGTGTCGGGAGTCAGCGTTTCCTGTCTCCAGCCCGGGCACCCTGCTCAGACCAGGACGCGCGAGACCGGCA
Source organism: uncultured Friedmanniella sp. (assembly GCA_964251895.1). GTDB lineage: Bacteria > Actinomycetota > Actinomycetes > Propionibacteriales > Propionibacteriaceae > Microlunatus. Next base: position 65,187 of record CAXULL010000012.1, on the reverse strand, counting down.
GCGAGGAGTCGGCGCCGAGCTCCGGCCCGGACGGGCGACCGCCCGCGCGGACCACCTCCGCCCCCAGGACGGCGATCATCGCCCCGTTGTCGGTGCACAGCGCCGGCCGCGGCGTCCGCAACGTCACCCCGGCCGCCTCCGCACGCTCGGCCAGCAGCGCGCGCAGCCGCCGGTTGGCGGCCACCCCACCGCCGATGAGGAGGTGCTGCGCGCCGGTGGCCGCGCACGCGTCGATCGCCTTGGCGCTGAGCACGTCGCAGACCGCCTCCTGAAAGCTGGCCGCCACGTCGGGCAGCGGGACCGGCTCACCCGCGCGCTCGCGCGTCTCCACCCACCGGGCCACCGAGCTCTTGAGGCCGGAGAAGGAGAAGTCGAAGCGGTGCCGTTCCAGGTCGCGCGACGACGTCAGCCCGCGCGGGAAGGCGATGGCCCGCGGGTCGCCGGTGGCCGCGCGGTCGATGACCGGGCCACCGGGGTAGGGCAGGCCGAGCAGGCGGGCCACCTTGTCGTACGCCTCCCCCGCCGCGTCGTCGATGGTGGCGCCGAGCTCGACGATCCCGCGTCCGGCGACGCCGGCGATGTCGTCGACCAGCAGCAGCGAGGTGTGCCCTCCCGAGACCAGCAGGGCCACGCAGGGCACGGGCAGCGGACCGTGCTCGAGCAGGTCGACGGCCACGTGCCCGGCGAGGTGGTTGACCCCGTACAGCGGCTTGTCGAGCGCGTACGCCAGCGCCTTGGCGGCGGCGACGCCGACGACGAGGGCGCCCATCAGCCCCGGGCCTGCGGTCACCGCGATCGCGTCGACCTCGGTCAGGTCGACGTCGGCGGTCGCGCAGGCGCGTTCCAGGGTCGGCAGCATGGCCTCGAGGTGGGCGCGGCTGGCGATCTCGGGGACCACCCCGCCGAACCGGGCGTGCTCCTCGACGCTCGAGGCGACCTCGTTGGCCAGCAGCGTGTGGCCGCGGACGATCCCCACGCCGGTCTCGTCGCAGGAGGACTCGATGCCCAGCACCAGAGGCCCGGTCACGAGCTCTCCTCGGGTTCCGGGAGCGCCAGCGAGTGGAACCCACCGGGGGGTGTGGGGGGTCGTCCCCCCTCATGAACAGGGCCCGCACGCTCGGCTCGCAGGTCGGCCTCGGTGTCGCGGACCGCCTCCGCGAACCGTCCCGGCCAGGTCTCGAGCTCGTAGAGCCGGAGGATGAGCGCGTCCCGGCCGGAGCCGTAGTAGTCGCGCCGCACGCGCACCTGCTCGAAGCCGAGCCGCTGGTAGAGGGCGATGGCCCCGACGTTGGTGTACTCGACCTCGAGCATCACCAGGCGCGCGCCGAGGTGGCGCACGGCGAGCAGACCGGCGCGGACCATGCGCAGGGCCAGCCCCTGGCGGCGGTACGCGGGCGCGACGACGATGCGGTGGAGGTCGGCGACCTCGCCGACCGTGCTGAGGGTGATCACGCCCGCGGGCTGCGCGCCGCGCGCGAGCAGGACCGTACGGCCCTCCCCCAGCAGCTCGCCGGACCAGCTGCGCTCGCTCCAGCGCTCGTCGGGTGCGAAGCCCTCGGCCTCGAGCCGCAGGATCGCGGGCAGGTCGTCCAGCCGCGCGGGCAGCAGGCTGTAGCGCAGCGACTCCTCGCTCGGCTCCAGATCAGGACCGGCGGCGCTCATCGGCGTACACCCTGCCCGGGGGCGAGCCGCAGGACCGACTTGCGGCGGGTGGGTTCGGCGGCGTCGGGGCGGCGGAGGTAGAGGGGTTCGGTGCCGGCGGACGGCAGGTCGAGGCCGTACGCCGCCAGCAGCCCGGCGTCGAGGGTGCGGGGACCGGGCACGGCGTCGAGCCGCTCGGCGTAGAGGTCGGCACCCGGGCCGACCGTGGGTAGGCGCGGGACGTCGTCGGGGCCGGAGACGTCCGGGCCCGCGACCCGGCGGCCGTCGGCGGCGTAGCGCGCCCAGTAGACCTCTCTGCGCCGCGCGTCGGTGGCCACCAGGAACTCGGACGCGGGGGTCGAGGTCTGGACGTGGGCCAGCGCGACGACGTCGAGGCTGCAGACGCCGTGCAGACCGGCGTGGCCGGCGTACGCCAGCACCTGGGCGCTGACCATGCCGACCCGCAGCCCGGTGAACGGTCCCGGTCCGAGACCGACGACCACCTGGCCGACGTCACGCAGCGAGGCGCCGGCGGCGGCGAGGCTGCGGTGGACGAGCGGGACGAGCTGTTCGACGTGGGCCATGCGGTCGGTCACGCGTTCGCTCGCCAGGACCTCACGGCCGCGCGCGACCCCGACGGTCACGTCGGTCGTGGTGTCGATGGCGAGGACCAGCGGTCGAGGATCAGGCACCGAGCGCCTCCTCGTACGGGGTCGCCGCCCGAGCAGTGGGTCGAGCGAGGTCGGCCAGGCCGACGAGGTCCGCCGACTCCCAGCGCGCGCCGACCGGGCGCAGGAGCGCGATCCGGCCGCCGTCGGGGTCGTGCAGGAGGTCGATCTCGAGCCGGTCGTCCCAGGCCTGCTCGACCAGGCCGCGGCCCCACTCGACGACCGTCACGCTCGTCGGTGCGCTGAGGTCGAGGTCCAGGTCGTCCAGCTCGCCCGGCCCGCTCAGGCGGTAGGCGTCGACGTGCACCAGGGTCGGCCGGCCGTCGGCGGTCGGGTGCACGCGGGACAGCACGAACGTCGGGGAGATCACGGCACCGGTGACGCCCAGCCCCTCCCCGAGTCCCTGGGCGAGCGTGGTCTTGCCCGCGCCCAGCTCACCGCTGAGGACGACGAGGTCGCCCGGGCGGACGAGGTCGGCGAGCCGGTGGCCCAGCTCCCGGGTGTCGTCGGTGTCCGCGAGGACGACGACGTGCGGCAGCCGCTTGCTCAGCACCACCCCGTGCGGGGCGGGCCGGGCGACGCGGAAGCCGCGGTGGCTCCAGAACCTGACCACCTCGGCGAACTCCTCGCGGGCGAAGAGGTCGACGCGGTCGTGGCCCTGCAGCGCGGCGAGGTCCTCCGCGGCGGCGACCATCGCCGAGGCGATGCCGTGGCGCTGGAAGTCGGGGTGCACCGAGACGCGGGCGAAGGTGGCCGCACCCTCGGAGGTGCTGCCGACCAGGATCGCCCCGGCCGGTCGACCGTCGACCGAGGCGTAGACCCCGCCGCCGCGGCGCAGGGCCTCGGCGACGGACTCGACGGTCTCGGCTCCCGCCGTCGAGGGCGGGTCGACGGGCGGGCGGGCGCCGAAGGCGGCGTGGACGACCTCGACCATGGCCGCAGCGTCCTGCTCGGACGCCACGACGACGACGGGTTCGGCCACGCTCACGGCAGCGAGGTTACTGGCGGGTGCGGCGGGCTCCCCGCCCGAGGCCGGTCCTGAAACGTCTGACGCGGCACCCACCTCACAGGTGGGTGCCGCGTCAGAAGTCGTCAGCTCAGAGCGGCTCAGGCCGAGGCGCCCCAGGTCTCGTTGCGCGCGGGGCGGTCCGTGCGGTCCGTGCGCGGACCGCGCCGGGCCGGACGAGCGCCACGCGGGCCACCCTGGCCGCCGCGGTTGGTCGGCCGGCCACGGCTCGGACGACGGGGCGGGTCGACGATCGCGCGGAACTGCGCGTCGCCGATCGAGGCGCCCGACGGCGTACGCCCACCGGTGACGGCCTCGAGCTCGGACGAGCCCGCGGTGCCGGTGAGGGCGTCGGCGTGGACGTCGGCCTGGCTCAGGAACCGGGTCATCTCGCGCCGCTGGTGCGGCAGGACGAGGCTGACCACGACCCCGGTGCCACCGGCGCGGGCCGTGCGGCCGGCGCGGTGCAGGTAGTCCTTGGAGCTGGCCGGCGGGTCGACCTGGAGGACCAGGCCGACGTCGTCGACGTGGATGCCGCGGGCCGCGACGTCGGTGGCGACGAGGACGGGCAGCTGCCCCTCCTTGAACGCCTCGAGGATGCGGGTGCGGGCGCCCTGGGTCAGGCCGCCGTGCAGCGCGCCGGCGAGCACGCCCGCGTCGCGGAGCTGCTCGGCGACCCGGTCGGCGCCACGCTGCGTCCGGACGAACACGATGGTCCGCCCCTCGCGTGCGGCGATCTCGGCCGTCACGGGCGCCTTGTCGTGCGGGGCGACCTGGACGAGCAGGTGCGACATCGTCGTGACGCTGGCCTGGCCCGAGTCGACCTCGTGGGTGGCGGGGTCGTTCAGGTACTTGCGTACGATCCGGCCGACACCGGAGTCGAGGGTCGCGGAGAACAGCAGCCGCTGGCCGTCGCTCGGGACCGTGTCGAGGATCGTCGTGACGGCCGGCAGGAAGCCGAGGTCGGCCATGTGGTCGGCCTCGTCGAGCACGGTCACCTCGACCTGGCTGAGGTCGAGCTCGCCCTGCTCCATGAGGTCGATGAGGCGACCCGGCGTCGCGATGACGATGTCGACACCGCGGGAGAACGCCCGCAGCTGCGGGACGTAGGACATGCCGCCCGCGATGAGGACGGTGGACAGGCCGGCGAGACGGGCCAGGGGCTCGAGCGCCTCGTTGACCTGCATGGCGAGCTCGCGGGTCGGGACCAGCACCAGGCCGCGCGGCGGCTTGCCGCCACCGCCGGTGAGGTTGGCGATCATCGGCAGGCCGAAGGCGAGCGTCTTGCCCGACCCGGTCTGGCCGCGGCCGAGCACGTCGCGCCCGGACATGGCGTCGGGGATGGTGGCCGCCTGGATCGGGAACGGCGTGGTGATGCCCTGGGCGTCCAGGGAGGCCACGATGTTCGCGGGCACGCCGAGGTCGGCGAAGGTGCCCTCGAAGGCGGGGGTCGGGGTTGCTGCTGCGGTCGTCACGTTCTGTGCTGCCTCGGGCTCGCGCTCGGCGTCGCGCTCACGCGGCGGCCGAACCTTGTTGATGTTCGGGCTGGACGCGTGGTGCGCGCGGTCGGACCGGTCCGCGTACGCGCGGTTCCCGGCCTTCTTGTCGTCGTAGGAGTCGAAGAAGGACGGACGTCCCGTGGACGTGCGCTGGGGCCGGTCGTCCCGCTGGGGACGGTCGTCCCGGTTGTACGCGGGGCGGTCGTCGCGGTTGTAGGACGGACGGTCGTCGCGGTTGTACGACGGACGCTCGTCACGGCTGGTGCGCTGCGGGCGGTCGTCCCGGTTGTACGCGGGGCGGTCGTCGCGGTTGTACGCGGGGCGGTCGTCACGGCTGCTGCGCTGGGGCCGGTCGTCACGGTTGTAGGCCGGACGGTCGTCCCGGTTGTACGCGGGGCGGTCGTCGCGGCTGCTGCGCTGCGGGCGGTCGTCCCGGTTGTACGCGGGACGGTCGTCGCGGCTGCTGCGCTGCGGGCGGTCGTCCCGGTTGTAGGCCGGGCGGTCGTCCCGGTTGAACGACGGGCGGTCGTCGCGGCTGCTGCGCTGCGGGCGGTCGTCCCGGTTGTACGCGGGGCGGTCGCTGCGCTGGGGCCGGTCGTCGCGGTTGAAGGCCGGCCGGTCGTCCCGGTTGAACGACGGGCGGTCGTCGCGGCTGCTGCGCTGGGGCCGGTCGTCGCGGTTGAACGCCGGACGGTCCTCGCGGTTGTACTGGGGGCGGTCGTCGCGCTGCGGACGGTCGTCACGCGGCGGACGGGTCGACCACTCGCCGCTCACGCGGCCGGTGCTGCTGCTCCGCGAGCCGCCGTCGCGGGCGGGCGGGCCGCCGCGCAGGGGCGTACGGGGCACGCCGCCGCTGCGGCGGGCGGTGTGGCCGCGGGCTGCGCGCTCGGCGGCAGACCAACGCTTCTTGGGGATGCCGTCGGCACCCTTCGACTTCGGGGACATGCGTGTCTCACTTCTCTCCCCGGGGTCGGGGGATCTCGGTCAGGTACGTCAACGACCGTGATCGACTGCAACGACACTGTGCGCAGGAGAGGGAAGACGAACCCAGGTGCGCCACTCTCGGTGGAGGGCGCGGGTGTCCCGAAGGTGGAAGTTCCGCTCGGGTTGCTCCCACTGTACAGTCCTTCGCCCGTCACGCGAAACGGACGGCCGCCGCCCTGCCGTACGGCTTCCCGACGGCCCCGGACGCCCTGCCAGCCCGGACGCCGGCCGAGCACCAGCCGCACACCGCCGAGTCAACCGCACAGGTCGCTCCCTGTGCGGCTGACGCCGAGGTGTGCGGGTGCGAGCTGAGGTGTGCGGGTGCGAGCTGCGGTGAGCGGGTGCGGGTGCGAGCTGCGGTGCGCGGCTGCACGCCCGGCGAGGACAGAAGACTCAGTCGACGAGGGTGACCAGCAGGTCGGCGCGGCCGCGGCCACGGGCCACGACGTCGGCGTTGGCCTGGTCGCTCCCCAGGGCCCAGGCGACCGCCTCGGCGTGGTCACCGCCGTAGCCCTCGCGCCGGCGGACGAGCCGGTCGACCCGTACGTCGTCGGGGAGCTGGATGTACCAGCTCTCGTGCAGCAGCGGCTCGACCTGCGCCCACGCCCCCTCGACGCTCAGGAGGTAGTTGCCCTCGGTGACCACGAGCGGGACCTCGCGCGGCACCGGGATCGCCGAGCCGAGCGACGCCTCCAGGGCCCGGTCGAACTCGGGCGCGTGCACGACGTCCTCGGTCTGGTCCCGCAGCCGCTGCAGGAGCGAGACGTACCCGCCCACGTCGAACGTGTCCTGAGCCCCCTTGCGCGCCCGCCGGTCCCAGGCGATCAGCGTGGGGTCGGCGAGGTGGAAGCCGTCCATCGGCACCAGGACGGCAAGCTCGGGGCCGAGCGCGTCGACCAGAGCCCGCGCCAGCGTGGTCTTCCCGGCACCGGGCGGCCCCGTGAGGCCCAGCAGCGCACGCCGGCCCGGCACCGCCAGCCGCCGGGCGCGCTCGACGAGGTCGGCGACGCTCGCCCGTACGGGTTCGGCCGGGGTCGGGGTGCGGGTCGGGGCCGAGGAGGTGCTCATGGCTCCACCCTCCCATCGCTCGCGCCGGCGAGGACACGGGCGTACAGGTCGTCGAGCGCCCGCGAGAACACGTCCGGGTGCTCCATCAGGCCCAGGTGGCCGCAGTGCTCGACCCGGACCGCCGCCGCCCCGGGCAGCAGCTCGATGATCCGGTCGGTGTGCTCGATGGGCGTGAAGACGTCGTCGACCCCGCTCACCACCGCGCAGGGCACGCGGCCGATGACGTCGAACGCCGCGTACGCGTCGAGCTCGGAGAAGGTCGGGTAGAAGTCCGCGACGACCTCGAGCGACGTCTCGCCGAGCATCTCGGTCGTCAGCTCGACGAGCGGGCCGGGGACGTCGGAGCCGAAGGCCATCCGCCGCGTCACGACGTAGCCGAGGTCGCTCCCGGCCTGGCGGCTGCGCCGCACGAGCTCGGGGATCCGGTTGAGGGCCGTGAGCATCGGCGGCGCGACCCGGGAGAACACCCGGCCCGGGATCACCCGCAGGGGCGTGAAGTCGGCCAGCGAGCCGGCCGACGTCGAGAACAGCGCGACGCCCTTCACCTGGGGGCCGAAGAGGTCGGGGTGGGACAGGGCCAGGTACATGATCGTCATGCCGCCCATCGAGTGCCCGACGAGCACGACCGGACCGTCGCCGGTCAGCTCGGCCAGGACCTGGCGCAGGTCCTCGGCGAGCTGCGGCACCCGGCAGCGGTCCGCCGACGAGTGACCGGACCGCCCGTGCGAGCGCTGGTCGTAGAGCACCTGCCGCACCCGGCCCCGGAAGTGCTCGCGCTGGTAGAGCCAGCAGTCGAGGCTGAGGGCGTAGCCGTGCACCAGCACCAGGGTGGGCGCGTCGGCGGGCAGGGCCGGGTCCTCGGTGCCGTACGTCGCCCGCGGGTCGTCGGCACGTTCGTCGACCTCGGTGTGCAGCGTCACCCCGTCGGGCGTGGTGACGGTCGGGCCCGACGACCGGGGCAGGACGATCTTGGCGCCACCACCGGCGGCCCGACCGACACGCTTGCCGATCGCGCGCTGCTCGAGCTCCAGCCCGACCGCGACCCCGCCGGCCGCCAGCGCGAGGACGCCGGCGACCAGCCCGAGCCCGGCGTTCAGGTGCGGGGCCCAGGAGGGGAGCGTGGGCAGGCCCCGGGGAAGCCGCAGCGGGCCCCGCAGGCGGGAGCCGGGCAGGCGGGGGCCGGGCAGCCGGGAGCCGAGCAGCCGGGGCAGACGCGGCGGCATCAGCGGGGCACCGGGGTCGCGTGCCGGTGGTGGCGCGGCACCCGGGCGCCGATGCGGGTGACGATCTCGTAGCCGATGGTTCCGCAGACCTCGGCCCAGTCCGCGGCGGTCGGCACCCCGTCGCCGGACCCGAAGAGGGTGACCTCGTCCCCCGGCTCGGCGCGTGAGCCCGGACCCAGCTCGACGACGAGCTGGTCCATGCAGATGCGGCCGCGCACGGGCGCGCGGCGGCCGCCGACCGCGACCTCGGCGACGTTCCCGGCGTGCCGCGGGACACCGTCGGCGTAGCCGAGCGGCACCAGCCCGACGACGGTGTCGGTCGGCGCCGTCCACGTCCAGCCGTACGAGACACCCGTCCCCGCGTCGATCCGCTTGACCAGCGCCAGCGAGGCCCGCAGCCGCATGACCGGGGTGAGCCGGACGCCGGCCAGCGCGGCCAGGCCGGGCGCGGGCTCGATCCCGTACGCGGCGATGCCGACCCGGACGAGGTCGAAGCGGGACTCGGGCACGACGAGGGCGCCCGCCGAGTTCGCGAGGTGGCGTAGCTCGGGCTGCACGCCCGCCAGCCGGGCGGCCGCGTACGCGCGGTCGAAGGCGGCCAGCTGATGGGCGGTGGCGGGGTGACCCGGCTCGTCGGCCGCGGCGAGGTGGGACCAGAGGCCCACGACCGTGAGCGCACCGGCCTCATGCGCCTCCGCCGCGGCGGCGAAGAGCTCGGCCCAGGCGTGCTCGGGCGCCCCGTTGCGGGTCAGGCCGGTGTCGACCTTGAGGTGCACGCGGGCGAGACGTTCCGCGATCGCGGCGGCGGCGACCAGCCGCGAGACGTCCTCGGCGCTGGAGGCGGACACGTCCACGTCGGCGGCGACGAGGGGGCTCAGGTCCTCGCTCGGCCCGTAGAGCCAGCAGAGCAGCCGACCGGTGTCGCCGGCCGCGCGCAGCGTCAGCGCCTCGGTCGGGGTGGCGACACCGAGCCACGTCGCCCCGGCGAGGCGGGCCTCGCGGGCGCAGGCGACCATGCCGTGCCCGTACGCGTCGGCCTTGACGACGACCATCAGCGCGGCCGGGCCGACGTGCGCGGCGAGGGCGGCCACGTTCGCGCGGAACGTCGCCAGGTCGATCTCCGCGCTCGCCGTCGCCGGGTCGATGCCGGGCTCGGGGCTCACGGCTGCCGCTCCGACCACCAGGCGCCGAGCTGGTCGGCACACCGTTCCGCGAGGACGTGCGGCGGCAAGGGACCCGGGTGGGCCGCGGCCGTCAGCGCCTGCAGGGACGCGGCCAGCACGGCCGCCTCGTGCGCCGGCCTCCCGGTCGCCAGCACGGCGGCGGACAGCCCCGCCAGCGTGTCGCCGGAACCCGCCTGCCCGGTCCAGGCCGGACCCGGCGCGGCGAGCTCGACGGTCGTGGCACCGGGCCGGGCGACGAGCTGGCTAGCGCCCTTGAGCAGGACCGTCGCGCCGGTCCGCTCGACCCCGGCCCGGACGGCGGCCAGGGGGTCGTCCTCGACCTCGGACCGTTCGAGCCCGAGCAGCTCGGCCAGCTCGCCGGCGTGCGGGGTGAGCAGCCAGGAGTCCGGGAGCCGGTCGGGCCGGTGGCCCAGGCCGTCGGCGTCGAGCACCCCGGGGACGCCGGAGGCCACCGCGTCGGCCACCACCCCCGCCCCGTCCGGCCGGTCGCCCCAGCCCGAGCCGAGGAGGTGAGCCTGGACGCGTCCGGGTGCGAAGACGACGTTCGGCAGGTTCGTGGTGATCGTCGCGTGCGCCGACTGCGGCCCGACGAACCGGACCATCCCGGCCCCGCCGTGCACCGCGCCGTACGTCGCCATGACCCCGGCGCCGGGATAGGTCTCCGAGCCCGCGTCGACGCCGACCACGCCCTTGGCGTACTTGTCGCTGCTCCGGGCCGGCCAGGGCCACGCGTCGGCGACCCGGTCGGCGTCCCACGCGTCGATCTCGGGCGCCTCGGTCGACGGGTCGAGCCCGATGTCGACCAGGACGAGGCGGCCCGTCCGGCTGCGGGCGGGTTCGAGCAGGTGGCAGACCTTGGCGACGCCGAAGGTCACGGTGACGTCCGCCGTCACCGCCGCGCCGGGGACCGCGCCGGTGTCGCAGACCACGCCCGAGGGCAGGTCGACGGCCACCACCGGGACGCCGGCGGCCCGCAGCCGGTGGACGACGTCGGCCGCGCTCTCGGGCAGCCCGGGCCGGCCGCCGATCCCGAGGATGCCGTCGAGCGCGAGGTCGTAGTGCAGGTCGGCGCCGGGAGCCGCGTCGAGGAGCCGCCCGCCGGCCGCGAGCAGCGCGGCCAGACCCTCGGCGTGCGGCGTGCCCAGGACGCTGACGGCCTCGACCCGTACGCCCCGCCGCGCCAGCCGCGCGCCGGCCCAGAGGGCGTCGCCGCCGTTGTTCCCGGGGCCGACCAGGACCAGGACGTGCGCCCCGTACGCGCGGCCGGTGCGGCGTACGAGCTCCTCGGCGACGACGACCGCCAGCCCGGCCGCCGCCCGCTGCATCAGGGCACCCTCGGGCACCTCCTGCATCGCCCGCGCCTCGAGGCGACGGACCTGCTCGGCGGTGAAGGCGTGCACGTCGGCGACCCTATCCAGTCCCACGGCACCCGCTGGTCGAGATCGGAGTGGATCCGACCGCGACTGCCCGGTCGGATCCACTCCGATCTTCCCGGGCCTGTCAGGCTCAGCCCTCGCACACGACGACGGCGGAGGCGATGCCCGCGTCGTGGGACAGGCTCACGTGGATCGAGACGACGCCCGCCGCGCTGGCCTGCGCGGCGACGGTTCCGCGGACGACGAACGTCGGCCGCCCGGACTCGTCGGTGACGATCTCGGCGTCCTGCCAGGACATGCCCTGCGGCGCGCCCAGGGCCTTGGCCAGCGCCTCCTTCGCCGCGAAGCGGGCGGCGAGCGACGCGACGGGACGTTCCGCCTCTGCGGGGGTGAAGAGCCGGTGCACCAGACCCGGGCGCCGTTCCAGCGTGGCTCCGAACCGTTCGACATCGCAGACGTCGATGCCCACGCCGATGATCACGGCGTCGCCCGCCGAGGCTGCCCTGGCTTTGGTGACCACGGCAAGCTGGCCGTCAGCACGGCAGATCTGCCACGGTCACGGCCGGTTTACCACGTCAACGTGGTAAACCGACGCCCCCGCCAGCCGCACCGGACGGGTCACTCGACCGTGACGGACTTGGCCAGGTTGCGGGGCTGGTCGACGTCGTGGCCCTTCTGCGTCGCGAGCTCGCAGGCGAACAGCTGCAGGGGGACGGTGGCGACCAGCGGCTGCAGCAGGGTCGAGACCTTGGGCAGCGGGACGAGGACGTCAGCGTACGGCAGGACCTCGTCGTCGTCGGCCTCGGCGAGCACGATCGTGCGGGCCCCACGGGCGCGGATCTCCTGCAGGTTGGACAGCACCTTGTCGTGCAGCTGGTCCCGCCCGCGCGGCGGGATGACGACGAAGACCGGCAGCCCGTCGTCGATCAGCGCGATCGGGCCGTGCTTGAGCTCGCCGGCCGCGAACCCCTCGGCGTGGATGTACGCGAGCTCCTTGAGCTTGAGCGCCCCCTCGAGCGCGACCGGGTAGCCGACGTGACGCCCGAGGAACAGCACCGACGGCGCGTCCACGAAGTCCTCCGCCAGCTTGAGCACCGGGTCCATGTCCTCGAGCACCCGGCCGATGGCGTCCGGCATCGTCGCGAGCTCGGCCAGCACGTTCGCGATCTCGTCGTCGAACTTGGTGCCGCGCACCTGGGCGAGGTAGAGCCCGAGCAGATAGCAGGCGACGACCTGGGTGAGGAAGCCCTTGGTCGACGCGACCCCGATCTCGGGCCCGGCGTGGGTGTAGATGACGGCGTCGGACTCGCGCGGGATGGTCGAGCCGTTCGTGTTGCAGACGGCGAGCACCCGGGCGTGCTGCTCGCGGGCGTGCCGGATCGCCATCAGGGTGTCGGCGGTCTCCCCGGACTGGCTGATCGCCACGACCAGCGTGGTCGGCCCGACGATCGGGTCGCGGTAGCGGAACTCGCTGGCCAGCTCCACCTCGCACGGGATCCGCGTCCAGTGCTCGATCGCGTACTTGGCCACCATCCCCGCGTAGAACGCCGTCCCGCAGGCGATGATCACGATCTTGTCGACGCGGCGCAGCTCGGCCTCGGAGATCCGGACCTCGTCCAGCGTCAGGCGGCCCTCGGGGTCGTGGCGGCCCAGCAGGGTGTCGGCGACCGCCTTCGGCTGCTCGTAGATCTCCTTGCGCATGAACCAGTCGAAGCCGCCCTTCTCCGCGGCCGAGAGGTCCCAGTCGACGTGGAACGGGCGGGTGGGCGCCGGCGCGCCGTCGAAGTCGGTGACCTCGACGCCCGCCTCGGTGATCACCACGACCTGGTCCTGGCCGAGCTCGATCGCGTCGCGGGTGTGCTCGATGAAGGCGGAGACGTCGGAGGCCAGGAAGTACTCCCCCTCCCCCACGCCGACGACGAGCGGCGAGCTCCGGCGGGCGGCCACCACGGAACGTGGCCCCTGCGCGTCGACCGCGACCAGCGTGAACGCCCCGTGCAGCCGGCGGCACACCGTCCGCATCGCCTCGTCGAGGCCGAGCCCCGCCGTGACCTGCTGGCCGAGCAGGTGCGCCACGACCTCGGTGTCGGTCTGGGAGACGCAGGTGATGCCGTCCTCGGCCAGCTCGGCCCGCAGGGCGGCGAAGTTCTCGATGATGCCGTTGTGCACCACGGCGACCCGGCCGTCGGCGGAGACGTGCGGGTGGGCGTTCACGTCGGTCGGACCGCCGTGGGTGGCCCAGCGGGTGTGCCCGATGCCGAGGCCGTCGACGGGCAGCGGGTGGGCCGCGAGCTCGGCGTCGAGGTTCGCGATCTTGCCGGCCTTCTTGGCCACGTGCAGCCGACCACCCTCGACCACGGCGATCCCGGCGGAGTCGTAGCCGCGGTACTCCAGCCGTCGCAGGCCCTCGACCACGACCGTGAGCGCCGACCTCGGACCCACGTAGCCGACGATTCCGCACATGGCCCCGAGGGTACGGGAGCGCACCGGGCCCGCGCCGGATCGCAGGATTCCTCCGCCGCGTCGGGTACGCCCGGTGTCACGACCTGTCGCGCACGCTCAACCGCGCTCGCGCGCACTACTGTGACGGACCGTGGTCACCCAGTCGCCGGCCCCCCGGGTCCACGCGAGCCCGTACGTCGAGCGGAGCCGGGCCGACTGGGCCGCACTGGCGGCGTCGGACGCGCTCGGGCTGGACGTGGAGACCCTGGAACGGGTCCGGGGGCTGGACGACCCGACCTCGCTGCAGGACGTCCGCGACGTCTACCTCCCGCTGAGCGGGCTGCTCACCCGCTACGTCGACCTGACCGGCGAGCTGCACCGCAGCACGGGGAGCTTTCTGCACCTGTCGGTGGAGCGGACGCCGTTCGTGATCGGCATCGCCGGCTCGGTCGCCGTGGGCAAGTCCACCACCGCCCGGCTGCTGCGCGAGCTCCTCGCGGCGTGGCCCGGCCACCCGCGGGTCGCGCTCGTGACGACCGACGGCTTCCTGCACCCCAACGCCGAGCTCGAGCGGCGGGGCCTGATGGACCGCAAGGGCTTCCCGGAGTCGTACGACCGGCGGGCGCTGCAGCGTTTCGTGATGGACGTGAAGTCCGGCCAGCCGGAGGTCGCCGCCCCCGTCTACAGCCACCTCGTCTACGACATCGTGCCCGGCGAGCAGGTCGTCGTGCAGAGCCCGGACATCCTCATCGTCGAGGGCCTCAACGTGCTGCAGCCGGCCGTCGCCCGCGCGGACGGGACCAGCGGGCTCGCGGTCAGCGACTTCTTCGACTTCTCGGTCTACGTCGACGCCGACCCGGCCGACGTCCGGGCCTGGTACGTCTCACGCTTCCTGTCGCTGCGCGAGACCGCGTTCCGCGACCCGCGCTCGTTCTTCGCCCGCTACGCCGAGCTCACCCCGGAGCAGGCCGTCGCCCGCGCCGAGCACCTCTGGGACACCATCAACGGCCCCAACCTGCACGACAACATCCTGCCCACCCGCGGCCGGGCGACCGCGATCCTGCGCAAGGGCCCGGACCACCGCGTCGACTGGGTCCGCATCCGCAAGGTCTGAGCCCGCACCCCGAACGACGCCGTGGGTCGCGTATCACCGCGGACGGAGCCCGCTCTTGTGTGCCGGATGCGCGTACCGGCCGGTAGAGGGGGCCGGCCGGCGCGCGCTCCCCGACTTCCTCCGAACTCCGGACGAACTTCAGGCCGACGGCCCGCCGAGGCCGTGTTCCGGCCCGGGCCCGGCCGCTCGCGGCTACCGTGGAGCCATGGCGAACGAGCAGGGCCCGCTGGCCGCGCGGACGCGGCTGGGCGCCGGTGCCGCGTTCAAGGCGGGGTTCTTCGGTGCCTTCGGCGTCTTCGTCTTCGTCCTGGCGCTCTCGCTCGTGCTCGGCGTGGTCGCCCTCGTCCTCGCGGCCCTCGAGGTGCTGCCGGGTGTCGCCCAGGTCTTCCGCGACGTCACGGGCCAGTAGCCCCGGCGCCCGACCGGCTCGTCGCCAGCGGGAAGGTCAGCACGAACTGCGCCCCGCCGCCCGGCGCGTCGGTGACGGCGACGGTGCCGCCGTGCTGGCGGACCACCGACTCGGTGATGGACAGCCCGAGCCCGGTGCCCGGCGTGGCGCGGGCCGCCTCCGCGCGGAAGAACCGGTCGAAGACGAACGGGCGCTCCTCCAGGCTCACGCCGTGCCCCTCGTCACCGATCCGCACCTCGCCGCCGTGCAGCGTCACCGACACCGTGCCGCCGGTCGGTGAGTACTTCACCGCGTTGTCGAGCACGTTCGTGAACGCCCGGGACAGCAGGTCCGCGTCGCCCTGCACGTGGACCGGGTCCAGCTGGACGGCCCACCCGACGCCGGCCGCGCGCATGCTGACCCGGTCGACGGCCTCCTCGAGCACCGCGGTCAGGTCGACCTCGGTGAAGTCCGCGTGGGTCCGGTCCTCGCGGGTGAGCCCGATCAGGTCGGAGACGAGGGCCGAGAACTCGATGAGCTGGGCGCGGACGTCGCGCATGATCGTCAACCGGTCCGTCGGCATCAGCATCGCGTGCTCGGCGTCGGCGGCGAGCAGCTCGATGTTCGTGCGCAAGCTCGTCAGCGGCGTCCGCAGCTCGTGGCCGGCGTCGGCGACGAAGCGGGACTGGCGGGCCCGCGACACCTGCACGGTGTCGAGCAGGTGGTTGAACGCGATCCCGAGCCGGCCGATCTCGTCGCTGCTGGACACGGGGACGGGACGCAGGTCGTCGTCGGCAGCCCGCTGCTCGACCTCCGCGGTCAACGCCCGCACCGGCGCGACCCCGGCCCGGGCCAGGCGGCGACCGACGATCCCGGCCGCGACGACGGCGAGAAGACCGAAGAGGACGAGCGCCAGGGTCAGCGCCCGCAGGATCTGCTGGGCTCCCGCCATCGGCCGCGCGACGATCAGCGCGGCGCCCGGGTGCGTCCCGATCGGGACGGCCCGGACGCGGTAAGACGCGCCCGTCCGGGTCGTGGTCATGTGCGTGGTGGGCCCGCTCGTACCGGCGGCGACGGCCAGGTCGCGGGCGTCCACCCCGACGACCGCGGCTCCGGGCGCACGCTCCACCTGCCCGTCCGCTCGGAGGACGGCGGTCACGACGTCGTCGTCGAGGTCGTCGCTGCTGACCAGGAAGCGCTGGACCGCGGCGGCGTCGGGCGCCGGACCGAGGTCGCGCAGGGCGCTCGCGGTCACGGTGTCGAGGACCGCGTCGACGGCGTCGTTCACCGAGATGCGGGTCGCCTGGTAGCCACCTAGGCTGGTCACCAGCACGGCGCCCGCGACGCTCAGCAGGGTGAAGCGGCTGACGCGGCGCTGCAGGGACGGACCAGGGGCGAGCCGGCGACGCCGGCGCCCAGCGGCCGTCGTGGCCGGGCCCGCTGCGGTCACAGGCCGAGCCGCTCCCGCACGACCGTCGAGAGGCGCTGGGCCACGGCGTCGGCCACGTCGTACGACTCGGCCTCCACCATGACGCGCACGAGCGCCTCGGTCCCCGACGGCCGCAGCAGCACGCGTCCCTGGTCGCCCAGCTCCGTCTCCGCCTCGGCGACCGCCGCGAGCAGGCCGGGGTCGGTCCCCGCCCGCGCCTTGTCGACGCCGGGCACGTTCACGAGGACCTGCGGCAGCCGGTGCATCGCCGAGGCCAGGTCGGCCAGGCTGCGTCCGGTCGTCACCATCCGGCTGGCCAGGTGCAGGGCGGTCAGCACCCCGTCGCCGGTCGTCGCGTGCTCGGACATGATCACGTGCCCGGACTGCTCGCCGCCCAGCGTGTGACCGCCGGCCCCCATCGCCTCCAGGACGTAGCGGTCGCCGACCGCGGTCTGCTCGACCGCGATGTCGGCGCGGCGCATGGCGTGCAGGAAGCCCAGGTTGCTCATCACCGTGGCCACCACGGTGTCGTTCTTGAGCCGGCCGTCCTCGCGCATCGCGAGCGCGAGCACGGCGAGGATCTGGTCGCCGTCGACGGTCCTGCCGGACGCGTCCACGGCCAGGCACCGGTCGGCGTCGCCGTCGAGGGCGATCCCGAGGTCGGCGCCGTGCGCGACGACGGCGGAGCGCAGCGAGTCCATGTGGGTGGACCCGCAGTTCTCGTTGATGTTGAGCCCGTCCGGCGTCGCGTGGATCCGGACCACCTCGGCACCCTGCGCCTCGAACGCGGCCGGGCCGGCCACGAAGGCCGCCCCGTTCGCGCAGTCGAGGACGACCTTGAGCCCGTGCAGGCTCACCGGGGTCCCGACGCTGCGGACCAGGTGCGCGACGTAGGTCTCGACGAGGGAGAGGTCGTCACGGACGCGGCCGACGCCGGCCCCCGTCGGGCGGGCCCAGGGCTCGCGGAGCCGGGCCTCGATGGCGTCCTCCACGGCGTCGTCGAGCTTGACGCCACCGCGGGCGAAGAACTTGATGCCGTTGTCCGGCATCGGGTTGTGGCTCGCCGACAGCATCACGCCGAGGTCGGCGCGCTGCTGCCCGGTGAGGAACGCGACGCCCGGGGTCGGGACGACGCCCAGACGGACCACGTCGACGCCCGCGCTGGCCAGCCCGGCCACGACCGCGGCCTCCAGGAACTCCCCGGAGGCACGCGGGTCGCGGCCGACGACGGCGAACGGGCGGTGCCCGCTGAACTCCCCCGCCTCGCCCAGCACGTGCGCGGCGGCGACGCCGAGGTCGAGCGCCAGCTCGGCGGTCAGCTCGTCGTTGGCGCGACCGCGCACCCCGTCGGTGCCGAAGAGACGACCCACGGGCTCAGCCTGCCAGACGCGACGCCGCCACGACGGCAGGACGCGAGATGATCAGCGCTTGCTGTACTGCGGAGCCTTGCGGGCCTTCTTCAGACCGGCCTTCTTGCGCTCCTTGATCCGCGAGTCGCGGGTGAGCATGCCCGCCTTCTTGAGGCCGGGACGGCTCGCCTCCTCGTCGACGAAGTTGAGGCAGCGGGCCACGCCGAGGCGCAGGGCGCCGGCCTGGCCGGTCACGCCACCGCCGTGGATGCGGGCGATGACGTCGTACGAACCGCTCACCCCGGCGATCGCGAAGGGCTCGGCCACGATCTGCTGGTGGACCTTGTTCGGGAAGTAGTTCTCGAGCTCGCGCCCGTTGATCGTCCACTGGCCGCTGCCGGGGACGACGCGCACGCGCGCGATGGCCTCCTTGCGACGCCCGGTGGCGCCGGCCGCGGCGACGACGGCCGGGCGGTTGCCGGTGCCGGTCGCACCCGGGTTGGCCTCGGAGCGGTAGGCGATCTCGCGGTCACCCTCGGTGATCGGGGCGATCTCGGTCTCAGTGTCGGTCACGTTCTGGAATTCCTCGGAGCTCGGTGGTGCGGCTGGTGGGTCTACTGGGCGATCTGGGTGATCGCGTACGCCTGCGGCTGCTGGGCGGTGTGCGGGTGCTCGGGGCCGGAGTAGACCTTGAGCTTCTTGATCAGCTGGCGACTGAGCCGGTTCTTGGGGAGCATCCCCCACACCGCGAGCTCGACGACCTTGCGCGGGTCGCGGGCGAGCAGCTCGCCGGCCGGGACCGACTTGAGGCCGCCCGGGCGACCGGAGTGACGGTGATACATCTTGTCCGTCCCCTTGCTGCCCCCGAGGGAGATCTTCGACGCGTTGACCACGACGACGAAGTCACCGCCGTCCATGTGCGGGGCGAACGTCGCCTTGTGCTTGCCGCGCAGCAGCGTGGCGACCTGGACGGCGAGGCGCCCCAGGACGACGTCAGACGCGTCGATGACGTGCCAGTCCCTCGTCAGGTCACCCGGCTTCGGGCTGTACGTCTTGTTGTCGTTCGGGGACACGGTCGTTGACCAGCTCTCGGATCAGTGGGTGGATCAGTCGTTCGTGCAGAGGTTCGTACGGTGCGTGCAGGCCGGGCTCGCGCGTCCCCAGGCACCAGGCCGGGCACGGCACGAACACGTGCGCGGACGCAACGACCCCTCAGGTTACCCGCGCCCTCCACAACGGGTCAAAACCACGGACGTCGCCGTCGTCGGCAGCAGGGTCGCGGCGGGTGGAGGTGGTGGGGATCACCACCCTGCACGCATCCCGGCCTTCTCCCTTAGTCGGACGTCCTTCTAGATTGGGGCCATGACCGACGTGTCCACGACCGGCGCCGACCTGGACCCCACCGCGCAGCCCGCCCTCGACGACTCCGTCGACCCCACGAACGACCCCACGACGAGCGGAGGCGTCGACGACCCGGGTCCCGCGGGCAGCGACGACACCGGGCCCGCCGGAAGCGGGGGCCGCGACAGCCTCACGGTGACCGACAACCGGACCGGCGAGACGTACGAGCTCGCCATCACCGACGGCACGATCCGGGCCGCCGACCTCAAGCAGATCAGCGCCGACGGCCAGGGGCTGGCGACCTACGACCCCGGCTTCGTGAACACGGCCTCCTGCCGCAGCGCCGTCACCTACATCGACGGCGACGCCGGCATCCTCGAGTACCGCGGCTACCCGATCGAGCAGCTGGCCGAGAGCTCCACGTTCCTCGAGGTCGCCTACCTGCTGCTGAACGGCGAGCTGCCCAACTCCGCAGAGCTCGAGCAGTGGGTGCACGACATCACGATCCACACCTTCCTGCACGAGAACGTCAAGCAGCTCATGCAGGGCTTCCGCTACGACGCGCACCCGATGGGCATGCTGATGTCGTCGGTGAGCGCGCTGTCGACGTTCTACCCCGACGCCAACCAGATCAGCGACGAGCGCAACCGCCAGCTGCAGATCACCCGGCTGATCGCGAAGATGCCGACGCTCGGCGCCTTCGCGTTCCGCCACGCGCAGGGCAAGCCGTACGTCTACCCCGACAACCGGCTCTCCTACGTCGAGAACTTCCTGGCGATGCTGTTCAAGATGAGCGAGCCGACGTACGCCGCCGACCCGCGGCTGGTCAAGGCGCTCGACATCCTGCTGATCCTGCACGCCGACCACGAGCAGAACTGCTCGACCAACGCCGTCCGCTCGGTCGGGTCCTCCCAGGTCGACCCGTACTCGGCCGTCGCGGCGGGCATCGGCGCCCTCTACGGGCCGCTGCACGGCGGGGCGAACGAGTCGGTGCTCAAGATGCTGCGCCGGATCGGCTCCGTCGACCACATCCCCGCGTTCATCGAGGGGGTGAAGGCGGGCAAGGAGAAGCTGATGGGCTTCGGGCACCGCGTCTACAAGAACTTCGACCCGCGCGCCACGATCATCAAGAAGGCCTGCGACGACGTCTTCGAGGTCACCGGGGTCAACCCGCTGCTCGAGATCGCCCAGGAGCTCGAGCGGATCGCGCTCGAGGACGAGTACTTCATCAAGCGCAAGCTCTACCCCAACGTCGACTTCTACTCGGGCCTGATCTACGAGGCGCTGCAGTTCCCGCCGGAGATGTTCACCGTGCTGTTCGCGATCGGGCGCACGCCCGGCTGGCTGGCGCAGTGGTCGGAGCTCGTGCAGGACAAGGAGCAGAAGATCGCGCGGCCCAAGCAGATCTACACCGGCCACCGGACGCGCACGTTCGTGCCGATGGCGGAGCGGTAGGGCTCGAGCCCGGTCCGGTCGGGCGGGAGCCGCCATGACGCCCGACCGGCTCAGCTACGCGCGCCTGGTCAAGGCGGCCCTCGTGGGCGCCCTGCTGGGTCTCGTCTTCGACGTGGCGGTCACCCAGCTGACCGGCGGCGCCACGTTCGCGGTCGCGCGGCTGCCGTCGATCGTCGCCTTCGGCATCGTCGGCTTCGCGGGCGGCTGGATCTTCGAGGTCTTCAAGGCGCAGACCGAGGTGACCGACGGCGCCGTCCGCGCGGTCGCCGACCTGCAGCGCGACGTCGACCGGCTGACGCGGAGGCTGGGCTTCGCCGACCAGGCGCTGGGCATGCTCATGGACGCGCCGCGTCACCACGAGGCGCTGAACGAGCTCATCACCGCGTCGATGAAGGACAAGTTCCGCAGCATCCCCGACGTCGGCGTCGCGGCCTACCTGCGGGTGCTCGAGCTGGCGATCGACCACGCCGCCCGCTACGAGGGCGTGCACACGACCGGTTTCCGCTGGTACCGCGACACCGACGCCGGCCACTACCTCGACGGGCTGCGGGACAAGCCGATGGGCGTCAAGACGCGGCTGCTGCTCGTCGAGGACGCCGACCTGGCCGCGATGCAGGCCGACCTCGCCGACGACGACGTGATGACCTACTACTGGCGCCACACCGGCGACGTCGACACGTTCTGGATGAGCACGGGCGACTTCCGGACGGCCTTCCCCGGCCGCGACCTCCCCCGCGACTGCGCGTTCTACGACCGCCAGCTCCTGGTGGCGTACGACGAGCCCAGGCTGGTGCTGCGCTTCGACGTCCTCGACCACGGCAACGAGATGGCCCGGCTCTTCGACGACCTGCGCGAGCTCGACGTGCGGCACGCCCCCACGCTGCACCGGGTCGCCCCGCCCGCCTGACGCCCCCCGCGCGCGGTCACAGCGCCCGCACAGGTCGACCCCAGACCTCGCATAGCCGGCCTCAGCAAGATCACGGCGAGCCCCGGGACGTCCCACGTCCCGGCACGAGCAGAACGAGGACGCAGCCGTGCGCCGACCCCGCCCCACGAACGCCCGCCCACGACGCCGCCGGCTCTGGCTGGTCGTCGCGGCGGCCGCGGTCGTCCTGCTGGGCGGCGGCGGGGCGCTGGCCTGGAGCATGACCCGTCCGAGCACGACGCCGGCCGCCTCCGAGCGCACCGTGACCCTGGCCAAGGAGACCGTCAAGGAGACCGTCGGTGCCACCGGCACCGTCGAACCGGCCCGGCGCGCGGACCTGACCTTCGGCGCCGGCGGCACCGTCACGAAGGTGCTCGTGGCCGTCGGCGACACCGTGGACAAGGGCGAGGTGCTCGCGACCCTCGACGACGACGACCTGCAGGCCGACCTCGACGCGGCGCAGGCGGAGGAGGAGTCGGCGCAGGACGACCTGGACACGGCCGAGGACGACGCGAGCTCGACGACCGCCGAGCTGAACGCGGCCAAGGCCAAGGTCGCCGTGGACAAGAGCGCGGTGTCGACGGCGCAGACCGCCCTGGACGCGGCCAAGCTCCGGGCGACGTTCGCGGGCACGGTCGCCGAGGTCGGCGTGGCCAAGGGCGACACCGTCGGCTCCGGGTCCTCGTCCGGCGCCGGCTCGGCAGGCACCAGCTCCTCGGGATCCGGCTCCTCGGCGACGTCGAGCACGTCGACCGCGGTCACGGTCATCTCCACGGACCGCTACACCGTCGCCGCGAGCGTCGGCAGCGCCGACCTGGCCAAGGTCAAGAAGGGTCTGCAGGCGCAGGTCACCACCACCGGGTCGACCGCGACCGTCTTCGGCACCGTGTCGTCGGTGGCCGTCATGGCGTCGACCGGCTCCACCGGCACCGGCACGGGTGCGGCCGCCTCGGGCAGCAGCGCGACGTTCCCGGTGACGATCGCCGTGACCGGGACCCGCAAGGACCTGTACGCGGGCGCCACGGCGACGGTGTCGATCATCGTCAGCCAGCGCGACGACGTCCTCACGGTCCCCACCGCGGCGGTCTCGACGGCGAACGGCCAGACCGTGGTCACGCGGCTGGTCGGCGGCGCCAAGGTCGCGACGCCGGTCACCCTCGGCACCAGCTACGGCGCCACGACCGAGGTGACGAAGGGTCTCGCCGAGGGCGACCAGGTGGTCGTGACGGTCCCGGGCCGCGCGGCGGGCGGGAACGCCTCCGGCCGCAGCAGCGCCGGCGCGGGCGGCTCCGGGGGCTACGGCGGCGGCACCGGGGGCGGTGGCTTCGGCGGCACCGGGGGCGGCGGCTTCGGAGGCGCGGGCGCGCCGCCGGCCGGCGGGCAGGCCGGCACGGGCACCGGGACCGGCGGGGGGACCCGGTGAGCGCCGACGCGGTCGTGTCGCTCGAGGCGGTCAGCAAGACGTACGCGACCGGGGCGGCCGAGGTGCACGCGCTGCGCGAGGTCACGCTGCGCATCTACCGCGGCGAGTACGTCGCGGTGATCGGCCCCTCGGGCTCCGGCAAGTCGACCCTGATGAACATCCTCGGCTGCCTCGACGTCGCCACCTCCGGGCGCTACGAGCTGAACGGCGTGGACGTCGAGGACCTCTCCGAGGCCGACCTGGCCGCGGTCCGCAACACCCACATCGGCTTCGTGTTCCAGCAGTTCAACCTGCTCCCGACCCTGTCGGCCTGGCGCAACGTCGAGCTGCCGCTGCTCTACGCCGGTGTCGCCCGGGCCGAGCGTCGCGAACGCGCGCAGCAGGCGCTGGACCGCGTCGGCCTGGCCGGACGGATCGACCACCGGCCCAGCGAGCTCTCCGGCGGCCAGCAGCAGCGGGTGGCGATCGCCCGCGCGCTGGTGACCGATCCGGCCCTGATCCTCGCCGACGAGCCCACCGGCAACCTCGACTCGCGCTCGAGCGAGGACGTGATGGCGCTGCTGGACGAGCTGCACGCCTCCGGCCGCACCATCGTGCTGATCACCCACGACCTCGAGGTGGCGGCCGCGGCGCAACGATCCGTGACGGTTCGCGACGGCGAGCTGGTCGACCCCGACCGGCAGGTCGCGGCGTGAGCACCCCGGCGATGCGGGCACCGCGGGTGCGCGCCGGGGAGACCCTCGGCATCGCGCTGGAGTCGGTGCGCACCCACCGGATGCGTTCGCTGCTGACCGTGCTGGGGGTCTGGATCGGCATCGCCTCGGTCACGCTGACCGTAGGCCTCGGCCAGGGGGCGCAGCAGAAGGTCGCCGAGCAGATCAACAGCCTGGGCAGCAACCTGCTGGTCGTCTCGCCCGGCAGCTCCACGACCGGGGGGATCCGCGGCGGCCGGGGCACGGCGACCACGCTGACGACGGCGGACGCGGCTGCGCTGGCCGACCCGGCCGTCGCCCCGGACGTGGCCCACGTCGCCCCCGTCCGGACCGCGTCGAGCGTCCTCACCCAAGGCACCACCACCTGGACGACGACCATCACCGCCACGACGCCGGACTGGTTGGGCGTGCGCGCACGCACGCTCAGCGCGGGCCGCTTCCTCACGGCCGGGGACGAGACCACGGCCGCCCACGTGCTGGTGCTCGGCGACACCACCGTCTCCGAGCTGGGCCTGCGCTCCGGCGTCGGGAGCACCGTCACCCTCGGCGGGACCGCGTTCACCGTGGTCGGCGTGCTGGCCGCGAGCGGTTCCACGGGCACCACGGACGAGGACGACCTGGCGGTGACGCCGATGAGCACCGCCGACCAGGTGCTCGGCTCGGCCACCGCCGGTTCGGTGTCGTCGATCTACCTCGAGGGCGCCTCGGGCGACCGCCTGTCGGCGGCGTACCAGGAGGCGTACGCAGCCCTGGCGACCCGGCACGACACGGGCGCCGCTGCCGCGACCAGGACCGGCACGGGCACGAGCAGCGCCGCCGACTTCTCGATCACCAGCCAGCAGTCGCTGGTCCAGGCGGCCACGGCGACCTCGAGGACGTTGACCATCCTGCTCGCCGGGGTCGCCGGCATCTCGTTGCTCGTGGGCGGCATCGGAGTCATGAACATCATGCTGGTGTCGGTCTCGGAGCGGATCCGCGAGATCGGGCTGCGCAAGGCCCTCGGCGCCCCGCCGTCGCTGATCCGCAGCCAGTTCCTGGCCGAGGCGTGCCTGCTGAGCCTGGCCGGCGGCGTCCTCGGGCTCGGCACGGGCTACCTCGGCGCCTGGCTCCTGCCGTCGCTGCTCGACCAGCCCGTGACGATCTCGCTGCCCGCGTCGTTCGGAGCCCTCGGGGTCGCGCTCGCCGTCGGGATCGTCGCCGGCGTCTACCCCGCCTCGCGGGCCGCCGCCCTCGCCCCGATCGACGCGCTCCGCAGCGACTGACGTCCGTCGCCCCGCTCTGACCTTCCGCCGGCTCGACCTCCCGCACGACCCCAGGAGAACCATGTCCCTCGCTCCCCTCCGCAGGCTGACCCGTCCCGCGATGCTCGTCGCCGCGCTGACCGCCGGCCTCACCCTCACGCTCGCGGGGTGCAGCAGCTCGGGTGGCAGCACCGCGGGCGCCGACCCCTCGACCGGCGCGGCCGGGGGCGGCCAGCGAGCAGGCGGCGGTCCGCGCCAGCCCGGGGTGTCCGGGCTCATCGCCTCCGTGTCGGGCAAGACGCTGCAGGTGCAGAGCACCACCGAGCAGACCGCCGTGACGTACGACGACAAGACCGCGTTCACCGAGACGAGGACGGCCTCGGCGTCCGCGCTCAAGACCGGGCTCTGCGCGACCGTGCGCTCCGCCGACGCCACCGCTGGAGCCACGCCGGCGACCACCGTCGCCGCGTCGTCGGTGACGCTCAGCCCGGCCGTCGACGGGTCGTGCACCGGCGGCTTCGGCGGTACGGGCGGTGGTCGTCCCTCCGGCGCACCGTCGGGTGCCGCCCCGTCCGGCGTCCCGTCCGGTGCACCTTCCGGCGCGGCCGGGTTCGGCCGCGGCACGAGCGGCACGGTGAGCTCGGTCGACGGCTCGACGTTCGTCGTGGCGGAGAGGCGGCAGGGTGGCGGCTCGACGACCGACGTCACGGTGACCACCGCCTCGGCCACGACCTGGTCGCAGGTGGCGAAGGCGAGCGCCAAGGCCGCGACCGTCGGCCGCTGCGCGACCGCGACCGGCACCACGAGCGGCACCGGTGCCCTGACCGCCCGCACCGTCCGGCTGAGCGCACCGACGGCCGACGGCACGTGCGCCACGTTCGGCGGCGGGCGCGGCACCGGCCGCGGCGGCCAGGGACAGCCCGGTGCCGGGAGCACGACGAATGGCTGAGCGCGCCGCCGTACGCCGGAGGCTCCGCTGGGCCGTACCCGCCGTCCTGGTCCTGGCCGTCGTCGCGTTCTTCGCCGTCCGGGCGGGGACCGCGTCGGGCGCCGAGTCGGGCCGCTACGCGACGACCACCGTGAGCACCGGCGCGGTGACCCAGACCTACGTCGGCAGCGGAGGAGTCGCGCAGGTGAAGGAGGCATCGGCCACGTTCCCGGCCTCGGGCACCGTCACGGCGGTGGACGTCGCCGTCGGCGACGAGGTGGAGGCCGGCGACGACCTCGCGACCATCGACGACACGGCGCTCAAGGCCGCCGAGCTCCAGGCCGAGCAGACGCTCGCCGACGCGCAGCTGGCCCTGCAGGAGGCCCAGGACGCGGCCGACGCGTCGGCCAGCGCCTCGGCCAGCGCGTCCGCCTCGCCGAGCACGTCGGCGAGGCCGTCCGCCGGCGCCAGCCCCACGGCCAGGAGCAGTGCCAGCACGAGCCGCCCGAGCGGCGGCACGCCGAGCCCCTCCACCACCCCGGCACCGAGCGGGAAGCCGACGGGCGGGACCGGGCACGGCGGCACGGGGACGGGCACCGGGAGCGTTCCGACGGCGTCCCTGCCGACCCTGGCCAAGACCGTCGTCGAGGCCCAGGCCTCGCTCACGCGGCTCGAGCACACCGCGGCCCTCCAGCTCGCCGAGCAGCAGAAGGCGTGCACGCCCCTCTCGGTCACGCCGAGCCCGTCCGGTTCGCCGAGCGCGTCCGGCTCGCCCAGCCCGTCCGGTTCGGCGAGCGCCTCCGTCTCGCCGAGCGCCTCGGCCACGCCCACCAGCACGGCGACGCCGACCAGCACGGCCACGCCCACCAGCACCGCCACGCCCACCAGCACCGCGACGCCCACGAGCACGAGCACGCCCAGCACGACGCCCAGCGCCACCCCCAGTTTGACGGTCACCCCGTCACCGGTGGCCTCGGTCGACGCGAAGACCCTGGCGCGCTGCATCGCCGCGGTCGTCACGCTGCAGCAGACCCAGCAGGCGGACGCGAACCAGCGGACCGCGTACGACACCGCCGTCAACGCCCTCGTCACCGCCGCGTCGAGCAGCCAGGGGGCCGGCAGCGGATCAGGCTCCGGCAGCGCACCGGGTTCGGGGAGCGGGACGGGCTCGGGCTCGGGCGGCGGGACCTCGACCGGTGGTTCCGGGTCGGGCAACCAGGGCGGCAGCGCAGGCAGCCGCCCCACCAGCAGCTCCACGGGCTCCACCGGCACGGGCTCCACGGACGGCACGGGTGGCACGGGTGGCACGGTGAGCACGACGCGCGGCGGTCAGACCACCTCCGTGGCCTCGGCCGAGGCGGCGGTGACCAAGGCGCAGCTCGGCCTCGACACCGCGCAGGCCCAGCTCGAGGCCGCGACGATGACCGCGCCGATCAGCGGCGTCGTCGCCGCCGTGCCGTTCACGAAGGGCGACACCGCGAGCAGCAGCGACGCCGTCACGGTGGTCGGGTCCGGCTCGGTGTCGGTCGAGATGACGGTCCCCGAGGTGTCCTACCGGCTGCTGAAGGTCGGTCAGGCCGTCACCCTCACCACCCCCGGCGGGGGCCGGGCGACGGGCCGGGTCAGCGCGCGGGGGCTGCTGCCCGACGCCTCCTCGACCACGACGACGTACCCCGTCACGGTGACCGCGTCCGGCAAGGCCGCCCGCACGCTGCCGACCGGGGCGACCGCCTCGCTCGCGGTGACCGTGGCGAGCGTGGCGAAGGCGACCGTCGTCCCCGTCTCGGCCGTCACCCGGAGCGGGAGCACCGGGACCGTGCAGGTGCTCGCGAGCGGTGCGGTCAGGCGCGCGCAGGTCACCCTCGGCGTGATCGGCACGAGCACCGTCCAGGTGACCGACGGCCTCACGCCCGGCCAGGTGCTGGTGATCGCCGACACCACCACCGCCCTGCCCACCACCAGCGCCAACCAGGGAGCCAGGGCGTTCGCGGGCGGCGGGGCGGGCGGCTTCGCCGGCGGCGCGCCCCCGGGCGGTCGCTGAGCGGCCTGCGCCCGGGGAAGCAGACGCGCCCGGGTCAGCGCACCCGCTGCACCCGGGTCTCGTCCCAGACGGGTTCGTCGGAGGCGTAGACGTCCCCGTCCGAGCCGAAGACCAGGAAGCGGTCGAGGCTCCGCGCGAACCAGCGGTCGTGGGTGACCGCCACGACCGTCCCCTCGAACGCGTCGAGGCCCTGCTCCAGCGCCTCGGCCGACGCGAGGTCGAGGTTGTCGGTGGGCTCGTCGAGCAGCAGCAGCGTCGCGCCCGACAGCTCCAGCAGCAGGATCTGGAACCGGGCCTGCTGGCCGCCGGACAACGTGTCGAAGCGCTGCTCGGCCGCGTGCGCCAGCTCGTAGCGGTCGAGCTTGCGCGACGCGAGCTCGCGGCCCATGCCCTGGCGGTGGTCGTCCCCGCGGTGCAGGACCTCGAGCAGCGTGCGGTCGGCCAGCTCGGGGTGAGCGTGGGTCTGCGCGAACCACCCCGGGCGTACGCGGGCGCCGAGCCGGGCCTGGCCCGTGTGGGCGACCGGCGCGATGTCGAGCCACTCGACCGGCTCGTGCTCGCGGTCGGGCAGGCTCCCGCCCAGGGCGAGCAGGCGCAGGAAGTGCGACTTGCCGGACCCGTTCGACCCGAGCACCCCGACCCGGTCGCCGAACCAGATCTCCGTGCTGAACGGACGCATCAGCCCGGTCAGCTCGAGGTCCTCGACGACGACCGCCCGCTTGCCGGTCCGCCCGCCGGAGAGCCGCATCGACACCTGCTGCTCGAGCGGGATCGCCTGCGGCGGGCCGGCCTCCTCGAACTTGGCCAGCCGCGTCCGCGCCGCCTGCAGCCGGCTGGCCAGCCCGTCGTTGAACTCGGCCTTGATCTTGTACATCTGCACGAGGTCCTTGAGCTTGGTGTGCTCCTCGTCCCAGCGCCGCCGCAGCTCCTCCAGCCGCGCGGAGCGGTCGGCACGCGCCGCCGCGAACGTGGCGAACCCGCCGTGGTGGACCCACACGGTGTTCCCCGCGGCACCCAGCTCGAGCGCGGCGATCGCGGTCGCGGACTCCGCCAGCAGCTCACGGTCGTGGCTGACCATCAGCACGGTCTTCGGAGTCGCCCGCAGCTGCGCCTCCAGCCAGCGCTTGCCCGGCACGTCGAGGTAGTTGTCCGGCTCGTCGAGCAGGAGCACCTGGTCGGGCCCCGACAGCAGGGCCTCGAGCGCGAGCCGCTTCTGCTCACCGCCCGACAGCGTGCTGACCTCGCGGTAGCGCGCGCGGTCGAAACCGATCCCCAGCGCCGAGGTGCAGCAGGAGTCGAAGCGGACCTCGGCCTCGTAGCCGCCGGCGTCCGCGTACTCCGACAGTGCGGTCGCGTAGCGCATCTGGACGGGTTCGGTGTCGTCCTCCATGAGCTCGAGCTCGTACGCGTCCACCGCCGCGGCGGCCTCGCGCAGCCGGGTCGGGGCGAGGGAGAAGAGCAGGTCGGCCACCGTCGAGGTGTCGCGGATCGAGCCGATGAACTGACGCATCACGCCGAGCCCGCCGCTGCGGCTCAGCGTGCCGTCGGTCGCGTCCAGGTCGCCGGAGACGATCCGCAGGAGCGTGGTCTTCCCGGCGCCGTTCGGCCCGACGAGCGCGACGACGGCGCCGTCACCCACCCGGAACGACACGTCGTCGAGCAGCCTCCGCCCGTCGGGGAGGTCGTAACCGACGGCCGAGAGCTCCACATGTCCCACCCCCTGATTGTGCCGTCTCGCACCCGGCCTGCGCCCACACGGGCGGACGGTCAGGCAGCGAGCAGGAGGGCGAGGGCGGCCGTGTCGGCGTTCCCGGCGGGGTCGATGCCGCCTCGGCTGATCAGCTGGGTCACCGTGCCGTCGACGTCGGCCTGGACCCAGGCGGCGCGGTGGTCGAGCCCGAGGTGCGGCAGGCCGGGCAGGTAGACGCAGCCCGAGGCGACCTCGTAGTCGGGGAGCGTGCGCGGGGTGCTCCCCGGCGGGTGCAGGACGACGAGCCCCGGTGGTGTCGCCTCGGCGAACTGCCCGGGCCGCAGCGGGTGGTCGCCGACCAGGGAGCCCTCGGCCACGACGAGACCGACGGCCCCGGGCTGCGGGTCCTCGGGCAGCTCCTCGCGGATGCGGAAGACGGTGCTCGCGCCGAGCAGGCCCGGCACGGCGGCCATGCGGACGGCCAGCACGAGGAACTTGGCCCACTCGACCGTGTCGTCCGGCCAGCGCCCGATCAGCATGAAGCCGTAGAGCGAGCCGCGCGACTGCAGCGGGGCGACCTCGATCGCTCGGCGGGACGAACCCTCGTGGCCAGTCATGGAAGACCCCCTCGAACGAGCGCGGGTGCTGCGTGGAGCCACTCTGCACTCGCACCGGACCCCATCACAAGGAAACGCTCAGGTGCGTACCGAGTTGTAACACCGCACCCCGGCTGCACCACGGCTCGACGTCGGCCACACCTGACACCTGTGCACCGAGTTCGATGCACAGGTGTCAGGCGTGCTGCAGGGTCACCTCGGCGCGCAGCCCGCCGCCGGGTGCGTCGGTCAGCGCGATCTCGCCGCCGGCGCGGGCGACGAGCTCGGCGACGATCGGCAGGCCGAGGCCCGAGCCGCCGGCGTCGCGGCTGCGGGCGTCGTCGAGGCGGGCGAACCGCTCGAACACCCGGAGGCGGTCCGCGGCACCGATGCCCGGCCCGTCGTCGGTCACCCGCAGCACGACCCGTCCGTCGGCGGCCGCGAGCGCGTCGAGGCAGACCCGGGCACCGGCGTGACGCACCGCGTTGGTCGTCAGGTTCACCAGGACGCGCCGCAGCTCGCCCGGGTCGGCGAGCACGGTCAGCTCGTCCCCGGGCTCCGACGCCTCGACCCGTACGCCCACCCGGCCCGGGACGTCGGCCGCGACCTCGGCGAGCAGCGGCCCGACGGCCACCGGCTCGGGGTGGGCCGGGACGGGGCCGTCGGCGCCGCTGCGGGCCAGCAGCAGCAGGTCCTCGACCAGCGTCGAGAGCCGGGCGAGCTCGGGGCCCAGCTCGGCGGGGAGCTCGCCGCCCTCCCCCAGCCGCTCCGCCACCTCGAGCTGGACCCGCATGCTCGCCAGCGGGCTTCGGAGCTCGTGGGCGGCGTCGGCGACGAAGGCCCGCTGGCGCTCCCGGGCCGCCGCGAGCCGGTCGAGCATGCCGTTCAGGGTCAGAGCGAGCGCCCGGATCTCGTCGGCGGGCGCCGGCACGGGCAGCCGCGCGTCGGGCTCGGTCCGCGCGCCCGCCGCGCCCGGTCCGGCCCCGATGCGCTCGGCTCCGGCCCGCAGCTGCTCGACCGGGCGCAGCGTGCGGCCCATCACCACCCACGCCACCACGGCCATCACCAGCAGCACGACCGGGAACACGACCAGCAGGGCGGTGCGCAGGGCGGTACGGGCGGCGAGCACGTCGCCGACCTGGACCGCGACGATCACGGCCACCGGAGCGTCCGGAGGGCCGGCGGAGACGGCCCGCACGCGCAGGGGCCCGGACGAGCCGAAGCGGGCTCCGTCGACCAGCACGGCCTCACCGGCCAGGGCCGCCCGCAGCTGCGCCGGGTCCAGCAGGGGCACGAGCCGGTCGGCCCCGAGGGACGCGGCGAGCACCCGCTGCCCGGCGTCGACCACCTGGACGAGCTGCGCCCCCGACGTGGGCACCGCGTCCGGCAGCCGTCCGCCGTCCACGAGCGCGGCGACCTCGCGCGCGCTGGACAGGGCCTCGCGGTCGAGCGTGCGGTCGGTGGAGACGGTGAGCGCGGTGTAGAAGCCCAGGCCGGCCACCAGCAGCGCGACCGCGACCCCGGTCACGCCGATCACCAGCAGCCGCGTCCGCAGGCCGAGGCTGCGCGTCCGCCGCGCTGCGCCGGAGACCACGCGCTAGCCCACCAGCCGGTAGCCGGCCCCGCGCACGGTGACCAGCCGGTCGGCGCCGATCTTGCGCCGCAGGTAGCCGACGTAGACCTCGACCGCGTTCGGCGCGGTCTCCGCCGCCGCGTCCCAGACGTGGTCGAGCAGCTCGGTCTTGGTGAGCACGCGCCCGGCGTGGCGCGCCAGGTACTCGAGCAGGGCGAACTCGCGGCTCGTCAGGTCGACGCTCGCGCCGGACACGTGCACCTCCCGGCTCGCCGGGTCGAGGCGCACCTCGCCCACCTGCAGCACCGCCGGCCGCGCCCCCGAACCACGCCGCAGCAGCGCCCGCAGCCGGGCGAGCAGCACGACGTAGGAGAACGGCTTGGTCAGGTAGTCGTCGGCCCCGTCGTCCAGCGCGTCGGCCAGGTCGTGCTCCCCGTCCTTGGCCGAGAGCATCAGCACCGGCACCCAGTTGCCCGCCGCCCGCAGGCGCCGCACCACCTCGTAGCCCGACAGCCGCGGCAGCATCACGTCGAGCACGACGGCGTCGTACGGCTCCCGCCCGGCCCGCTCCAGCCCCTCGACCCCGTCCGCCGCGACGTCCACCGCGAACCCGTCGGCGGTCAGTCCTTTGCGCAGCGCGCCGGTCAGCGACGCCTCGTCATCCACCAGGAGCAGTCGCACGCCTCCAGTCTGACCTGCGCCCGCAGACCAGCCGAGCTCTCAGCGTCCTGACAGCGGGCGCGTTGCACACTCGCACCATGCGTACGCTCACCGCTCGTCCCGCTCTGCGCTGGCTGGTCCCGCTCGCGGTCCTGCTCGCCGTGCTCGCCTCGTTCCTCGTCGTCACGAACGCCAACGCCAAGGCGCCGCTGGCGACCATCTCCGCGCAGGACCTGCTCGTGAAGGTCGGCGGCGCGAAGGTCGACGGGCTCTCGGGCACCGTCGTCCAGAACGCCGACCTCGGCATCCCGGCCATCCCGGGCGGCAGCGGCAGCGCGGGCGGCCAGCTGACCTCCCTGCTCTCCGGCAGCCACACCATGCGCGTGTGGACCGACGGCACCGACAAGGCCCGCCTCGCGGTCAACGACGAGTACGCCGAGACCGACGTCGTCACCAACGGCACCGACGTCTGGAGCTACGACAGCCGGGCCAAGACGGCGACGCACACCACGCTGCCCGCCGGTACGGACCGCGCGGACCGCCAGGCCCCCGCCGGTGCGCCCCAGACGCCGCAGCAGGCCGCGCAGGAAGTCCTCGCCAAGCTCACCCCGACCACCGACGTCCGCGTCGACCCCGACGTCACCGTCGCCGGCCAGGCCGCGTACGACCTCGTGCTGACGCCCAGGGACGGCGCGTCGCTGGTCAAGCAGGTCCGGGTCGCCGTGGACGGCGCGAACTTCGTGCCGCTGCGCGTGCAGGTCTTCGGCGCCGGCGACAAGGCCGCGCTCGACGTCGCGTACACCGACATCGCCTTCGGTGCGCCGGACGCGCGGATGTTCGCCTTCAACGCCCCCGAGGGCACCAAGGTGACCGAGAAGGCCGTGCCGGAGCGCAAGGAGCCCAGCAAGGCCGACAAGAAGGAGCTCGAGGCCCGCAAGGCTCAGGCGCAGAAGGACACGACCGTGGTCGGCAGCGGCTGGAGCTCGGTCGTCGTGACCAAGCTCCCCGGCGGCGGCGCGAGCGGCAACGAGACGCTCAAGGGCTTCCTGTCCCAGCTCAAGCCGGTCTCCGGCTCGTGGGGCACCGGGCGTGAGCTCGACGGGACGATCGTGACCGCGATCCTCACCGACGACGGCCGCCTGGCCGTGGGTGCGGTCGGCGGGGACGTCGTCTCCTCCGCCCTCGCCCGC
Organism: uncultured Friedmanniella sp.; assembly: GCA_964251895.1. Taxonomy (GTDB): domain Bacteria; phylum Actinomycetota; class Actinomycetes; order Propionibacteriales; family Propionibacteriaceae; genus Microlunatus. The sequence continues at coordinate 32,040 of CAXULL010000012.1, read as the reverse complement.
TGAGGGCCGGCGAGCAGACTCGGAGCATGAGTGCTGCTGACGTGGTCCCGGGCGGCGACGGGTCCGCACCCGTCGCCGTCCGGACCCACGGGCTGACCAAGCGCTTCCGCCACCAGACGGCCGTCGGCGGGATCGACCTCGAGGTGCCGGGCGGTGCGATCTACGGCTTCCTCGGGCCGAACGGGTCGGGCAAGACCACGACGATCCGCATGCTGCTCGGCCTGATCGGGGCCACCTCGGGGAGCATCGAGCTCCTCGGCGAGCCGATGCCGGGCGGTGCCTCGCGCACGCTGCGCCGGGTGGGCGCGCTGGTCGAGGGCCCGGCGTTCCACCCCTACCTGTCCGGCCGGGCCAACCTGGCCCGCCTCGACGCCGCAGACCCGCACAGCGACGCCCGGACGGCACCCGCCCGCATCGACGGGGCGCTGGACCGCGTGGGCCTGCTGCCGGCGGCGACGAAGCGCTACCGCGCGTACTCGCTCGGCATGCGCCAGCGCCTGGCCATCGCCAACGCGCTGCTGGTGCCGCGCGACCTGCTGGTGCTCGACGAGCCGACCAACGGCCTCGACCCGCAGGGCACCCGCGAGGTGCGCCACCTGATCGAGGAGCTCGCCGCCGACGGCACCACGGTCCTCGTCTCGAGCCACCTGCTCAGCGAGGTCGACCAGATGTGCAGCCACGTCGGGGTCATGTTCGAGGGCAGGCTGCTCATGCAGGGCCTGCTGTCCGAGCTCCACACCGAGGCCGACCGGACCAACCAGACCGTCCGGGTCGACACCGACCGGAACGAGGACGCGGCGTCGGTGCTGCGCACGCTCGGTCTGACCGACGTGACCCTGGGCGCCGGGTACGTCACCGGGCTGCTGGGTGCCGTCGCCGTCGAGAAGGTCGTGCCGGAGCTCGTGCACGACGGCGTGCCGGTCCTCGGCTTCGCCGTCCTGCGGCCGTCGCTGGAGGACGTGTTCGTCTCGTTGACCGGGGAGGGCTTCGATGTCAGCGGCTGAGGCCGACGTGCTGGACACCGGCCCTTCGACGAGCTCAGGGGACGTACGTCGTCCAGGACGGGCCCTGCCGGCCCGGTTCCTGCGCTCGGAGCTGGCCATCGTCTTCGGCCGGCGCCGCAACCTCGTGCTGCTCGGCGTGCTCGCGGCCATCCCGATCCTGCTGGCCGTCGCCCTCAAGGTGTCCTCCGGCTCGAACGGCGGCGGCGGCGACGGACCCGGCTTCTTCGAGGCCATCACCAGCAACGGGCTGTTCGTCGCGTTCGCCGCGCTGGCCGCGACCCTGCCGCTGTTCCTGCCGCTCGCCGTGGCGGCCGCCTCGGGCGACGCGATCGCGGGCGAGGCCAACCTGGGGACGCTGCGCTACCTGCTGACCATCCCGGCCGGCCGGACGCGGCTGCTGCTGACCAAGTACGCGGCCGTCGTGATCTTCGGCCTCGTGGCCACCGCGCTCGTCGCCCTGGCCGGCGTGGTGTCGGGGCTCGCGCTGTTCGGCGGCGGGGACGTCATCCTGCTGTCGGGGACGACGACGAGCTTCGCCGACGGGGTCGGGCGCCTGGCGCTGAGCGTGCTCTACCTGAGTGCCGGCTTCGCCGCGCTGGGCGCGATCGGGCTGTTCGTGTCGACCCTCACCGAGCAGCCCATCGCCGCCATCGTGGCGACCATCGGCGTGGACGTGCTGATGTTCATCCTCGACGCGATCCCCCAGCTCGCCTGGTTGCACCCGTGGCTGCTCGTCGACTGGTGGTCCGCCTTCGGCGACCTGCTGCGCGACCCGATCAGCACCGACGCGATCAGCCGCGGCCTGCTGACCGCGCTCGTCTACGCGGTCGTGTTCCTCGCGGCGGCGTGGGCGCGGTTCTCGTCCAAGGACATCACCTCCTAGCCCGGTACGCTCGCCGGCCGTGACCAGCAGCCTGCGCTCGCGCGCCGATGAGCGGGTCCTGCCGATCGGACCCGTCGGGCTCGCTCTCTTCGGAGCGCTGGGCGTCGGCGGGGTGCTGCTCGGGATCCGGCACGGGGCGAGCCCTGCCGCGATCGTGGCGGCGGGGTCGTTGGCGCTGGCGGTCGGGTTCGGCCTCGTGCAGCTGCCGGTCCGGTACGTCGGACCGCTGTGGCTGCTGGCGGTCCTCGCCGGGATCGTCGCGCCACGCTGGACGGGTCAGCCCCTGGCCTTCCCCTGGGTGGGGCTGCTGTTCACGGGCCAGGCGCTCGGCATCCGGCTGCGCCAGAGCCGTCAGGAGCGCCGCCGGGCCCGGGCCGGGCTGCCTCCGACGGTCCGGCTCCGCCGGGCGCCGCCCTCCGGGCCCGACACGCTGCGGGTCGTGCGGGACGACGGACCCGACCACGTCGAGACGGCGGAGGTGCCGCCGGACGACGTCCGCGCGGCCGTACGGGCCCTGGACGGGCGGACGCGCACCGGGGTCAGCGTCCTGCGCGGCGACGCCCGCCTCGACGTCGGGGGCGACGCCTCGGGCGTGATGGCGGTCTACCAGTGCGACGACGTCGCGGCGAGAGGGCTGCCGGCCTGGTTCGTCGTCACCTCGGCCGACGACCCCTCCTCGAGCGTCGAGGTCGACCTCCGCGTCGTCGGCGTCGACGCCCATCTGCCGGCCGGCGGCCTCACCACGCTGGGGCCCGCGCTCGCGGCCCTCGACACGTTCCTGGCGACGAACGGGCGCGCACCCGGGCTGCCCTGGCGCACCGGGCGCGACGTCGACGACCTGCGCGCGATCTTCGAGGCCCTGGCGTGACCGGTTCGCCCGTAGGCTCCTCCTTCGTGCCCACCGACACTCGCCCGCGTCTGCACCGCGAGGTCACGTCGTTCGTGCGCCGCAGCGCACGGATGCGCGACTCGCAGCGGCGGGCGTACGAGGGCCAGCTCGGCAGCCTCGTGCTCGACGTCCCGCAAGGTGCGCTCCGGACCTCGGTCGCCGAGGACGCGACGTTCCTCGACCTGACGGCCGTCTTCGGCCGGACGGCTCCCGTGGTGGTCGAGATCGGCTGCGGGCCCGGCGACTCGCTGGTGCCGATGGCGCGGGCACGGCCCGAGGTCGACGCGCTCGCCTTCGAGGTCTTCGAGCCGGCCGTCGCCGCGCTGGTCGCGCGGCTGGTCCGCGAGGACGTGCCGAACGTCCGAGCCGTGCCGGTCGACGCGGTGGCCGGGCTGGGCCGGCTCGTGCCCGCGGGTTCGCTGACCGAGGTCTGGACGTTCTTCCCCGACCCCTGGCCCAAGCAGAAGCACCACAAGCGCCGCCTCGTGGACGCGGCGTTCGCCGACCTCGTCGCCTCCCGCCTGCAGCCCGGCGGGCTCTGGCGGCTGGCGACGGACTGGGCGGAGTACGCGGACCAGATGCGGACGGTGATCGGCGCGAACGCCGCGTTCGTGGCGGAGGCGGAGGACCGGGGCGACCGCCCCGTCACCCGGTTCGAGCGCCGTGGGCTGGCCGAGGACCGCGCGATCACCGACCTCGTCTACCGCCGGGTCGCCTGATGCCCCGCTGGCGCCTGGACGTCGCGTACGACGGGACGGCGTTCGCCGGCTGGGCGACACAGCCCGGCCAGCGGACCGTCGCCGGCGAGCTCGAACGTTGGATCACCACCGTCCTGCGCCTCGACCCTCCGGCCACGCTCGTCTGCGCCGGCCGCACCGACGCCGGCGTGCACGCGCGCGGCCAGGTCGCCCAGCTCGACGTCCCCGACGACCTCGGGACCGGGCCCGAGGAGCTGCGTCGGCGGCTCGCGCGCGTGCTTCCCGCCGACCTCGTCGTCGCCTCGGTCCGGCCGGCGCCGGCCGGCTTCGACGCCCGGTTCGCGGCGGTCTGGCGGCGCTACGTCTACCGGATCGCCGACGACGAGACGCCGCGCGACCCGCTGCTGCGCGGCTTCGTGCAGGACCTGCCGGGCGCCCTCGACCTCGACCGGGTCGCCGCGGTGGCGCCCGCCCTGCTCGGGCTGCACGAGTTCGCGGCGTTCTGCCGGCGCCGCGACGGGGCGACGACCATCCGTACGCTGCTCGACCTCAGGGCCGAGCGGGTCGCGGACGGGACCCTGGCCGGCGTGGTGGAGGTGACGGTGCGGGCGGACGCGTTCTGCCACTCGATGGTGCGCTCGCTGGTGGGCGCCCTCGTCGCGGTCGCCGACGGGCGCCGCGACGCGGCCTGGCTCGTCGGCCTGCTCGGCGCCCCGGCCCGGGAGCCGTCCGTGACGGTGCTGCCGGCCCGCGGCCTGACGCTCGAGGAGGTCGGCTACCCCGCCGACGACGCGCTCGCCACCCGCGCCCACGAGGCGCGCGCCGTCCGGGAGCTCGTGTGAGCGACCAGGAGGGTCAGCACTACTTCTCCGCCACGCCCACCGGACCGGAGCACCGCCGCCGCCTCGACGTCGAGATCTGGGGCCGCCGGTTCGGCCTGACCAGCGCGAACGGCGTGTTCGCCGGCGACGGGCTCGACCGCGGCACGGAGATCCTGCTGCGCGAGTCCGCACCGCCCACGGGTCAGCCCAGCGTTCTGGACCTCGGCTGCGGCTACGGGCCGGTCGCGCTGGGCATCGCGCTGGCCTGCCCGGGGGCGCAGGTGGACGCGGTCGACGTCAACGAGCGCGCGCTGGCGCTGTGCCGCGACAACGCGGCCGAGCTGGGCGTGGCCGGCCGCGTCCGGGTGCTGCTGCCCGAGCAGGTCGAGGCGGGGCGCACGTACGACGAGATCTGGTCCAACCCGCCCATCCGCATCGGCAAGGAGGCGCTGCACGCGCTGCTGCTGACCTGGTTGCCACGCCTGCGCCCGACCGGCACGGCCCGGCTGGTCGTCAGCAAGAACCTCGGTGCGGACACACTGCAGCGCTGGCTGGTCGACCAGGGCTTCGGGTGCGGGCGAGCGGCCAGCAGCAAAGGGTTCCGGGTGCTCGTCGTGACGCCCCGGGCCGCCTGACCCCGGCCGCGTCCTCGCGACGGGCCCTCCTAAGGTGGGAGCCATGGCGTACACACTTCCTGACCTTCCGTACGACTACAGCGCGCTCGAGCCGCACATCTCCGGCGAGATCATGCAGCTGCACCACGACAAGCACCACGCCACGTACGTGGCCGGCGTCAACACGGTCCTCGACCAGCTCGCGGAGGCCCGCGACAAGAACGCCTTCGGCCCGATCAACGGCCTGGAGAAGACGCTCGCGTTCCACCTCGGCGGGCACATCAACCACTCGGTCTTCTGGCCGAACATGTCCCCGGACGGCGGCGACAAGCCGACCGGCGAGCTCGCGGCGGCGATCGACGAGTTCTTCGGCAGCTTCGACGGCTTCCGGGCGCAGTTCGAGGCCAACGCGAACGCGATCCAGGGCTCCGGCTGGTCGATGCTCGTCTGGGACTCGCTCGGCCAGCGGCTGAACATCAACCAGCTCTACGACCAGCAGGCCAACCTGCCGCTCGGGCAGGTGCCGGTCCTGCTCCTCGACATGTGGGAGCACGCGTTCTACCTGCAGTACCGCAACGTCAAGGCCGACTACGCCAAGGCGTGGTGGAACGTCGTCAACTGGGCCGACGCCCAGGAGCGTTTCGCCCGTGCGAAGGCGCAGACCCCCGGTCTGATCTGACCCAGCAACAACGGGAAGGTTCCTGCACCTTGGTGGTGCAGCAACCTTCCCGTTGGCGTCTTCGGGCGGTTCCGCCTGTGCACAACAGGTTTGACACCGTGGTCAGGCCCACAGACTTCTCGGCGTGCCTGGTCCCTCGAGCGCCTACCGCTCCCTCGCTCCGCTGTCCAGGCTGCAGGCGGGTGTCGCCAGCCGTGAGCAGGTCCTGGCCCACGGGGTCTCCGACCGCACCGTCACCCGTCTGCTCGCTAACGAGCAGTGGCGTCGGTTGCGCAGCGGCATCTACCTCACGACCGGGGGTGAGCCCTCGTTCGAGTCGTTCGCCTGGGCCGGCGTCCTGGCCGCAGGCGAACCGGCGCGTCTAGGCGGAACGTCAGCCGCCCACCTGCAGGGGCTCCTGGCCGATCCTCCCGGTCAGGTGTTCGTCCTGGTCCCCCACGGCCGGATCCTCGCCTCGTGCGACCGCTGGCACTTCGTGCGGGAGCGAGCAGGGGTCCGCAGCCCTCGATCCGTCGGGGACCCGCCCTGCACCACGATCGAGGACACGGTCCTCGACCTGTGCGCGACCGCGCGGCCCGAAGACATCGTGGGGTGGGCGACCGTCGCCGTGCAGCGGTGGAGGACGACGCCGGACAAGCTCCTCGCCGCACTGGACCGACGACGACGCCACCCCTCACGCGCGTTGCTCAGGGCTTTGCTCGAGGACGTCGGCGTGGGCGCCGAGTCGCCGCTGGAGATCACCTACCTGCGGGACGTCGAGCGGGCCCACGGTCTCCCGCGGGCGGTGCGACAGGGTCCCTCTCGCGATCGTCGGGCGCTCCGTGACGTCCGCTACCCGGCCTACCGGGTCGTCGTCGAGCTGGACGGGCGGCTGGGCCACAGCGGGCTCGGGCGGTTCCGGGACATGGACCGCGACAACGTCGCCGGGCTCGACGGCCTCTTCACCATGCGCTACGGGGCCGGGGACCTCGACGGACGTCCTTGCGCGATCGCCGCCCAGGTTGCTCGCGCGCTCGTACAACGAGGCTGGACAGGCCTCCCCACCCGGTGCTCGAGGTGCAGATCGGTCCCGGACCGCGACTGGGTGTGATGGCACACCATGGTGGTGCACCGGTTCACCCGATCCCTCACGGAGCGAGGCGGGTGCGCGTCCAGGCGGTGTCGGTGCGGTCGTAGCGGAGCCGGTCGTGCATGCGGCTCGGCTGGCCCTGCCAGAACTCGATCATCGAGGGCCGGACGCGGAACCCGCCCCAGTGCGGCGGGCACGGCACGGTCTCGCCCTCGAAACGTCGCTCGACCCGGGCGTACGCGTCGGTCAGCTCCTCGACCCCGCTCACCTCGCCGGACTGCGGCGAGGCCCAGGCCCCGAGCTGCGACCCGCGCGGCCGCGTCGCGAAGTAGGCCTCCGACTCCTCGCGCGGCACCCGCGTGGCCAGGCCCTCGACGCGGACCTGGCGCTGCAGCGGGTACCAGCCGAACTGGAGGGCGGCGTACGGGTTGACCAGCAGCTGGTGGCCCTTCGCCGAGTCGTAGTTGCTGAAGAACACGAACGTCTGGTCCTCGACGCCCTTGAGCAGCACGGTCCGCGAGCTCGGCCGGTCGCCGAGGCTGGTGGCCAGCACCATGGCCGTCGGCTCCGGCAGCTCGCCGCGCTCCTTGGCCGCGAAGGCGTCCCCCAACCAGGTGTCGAAGAGCAGGAAGGGGTCGTCCGGCGCCTCCTGCTCGCGCAGCGAGGCCGAGCGGTAGTCCATCCGTTCACCAGCGAGGTCGGGCACCCCACCATCCTGGCAGCACCGGCCGGCGGACAGCCGGGCCGGCTGCGGTCTCGAGTGGGAGGATCGGTCACCGTGACGGCGCTCCAGATCCCCGCGGACCTGCTCCCGGAGGACGGCCGCTTCGGCTGCGGACCGTCGAAGATCCGCCCCGAGGCGGTGACCGCCCTCGCGACGGAGGGCGCGACGCTGCTCGGCACCTCGCACCGCCAGCGCCCGGTCAAGAGCCTGGTGGGCGACGTTCGGGCCGGGCTGGCCGAGCTCTTCGCGCTGCCCGACGGCTACGAGGTCGTGCTCGGCAACGGCGGCTCCACGACCTTCTGGGACGTCGCCGTCGGCTCCCTGGTCGAACGCCGGAGCGCGCACGCGAGCTTCGGCGAGTTCTCGGCGAAGTTCGCCGCGGCGGCGGCCGCGGCGCCGTTCCTCGACGAACCGAGCGTGGTGACGGCACCGGTGGGTTCCGTGGCCGTCCCCCTCGCGGTGCCGGGCGCCGACGTGTACGCGTGGGCGCACAACGAGACCTCCACGGGCGCGCTCGCGCCGGTGCAGCGGGTCGAGGGCGTCGACGAGGGCGCGCTGGTGGTGGTCGACGGGACCTCCGCGGCCGGCGGCGTCGAGCTCGACGTCAGCCAGACCGACGTCTACTACTTCGCGCCGCAGAAGAGCTTCGGCTCCGAGGGCGGCCTGTGGTTCGCCCTGCTGTCCCCCGCCGCGGTGGAACGGGTCGGCCGCGTCGCAGCCGGCGGCCGCTGGATCCCCGAGAGCCTCAGCCTGGCCACGGCGCTCATGAACTCACGCCTCGACCAGACCCTCAACACCCCCGCGATCGCCACGCTCTTCCTGATGCGCGACCAGCTGCGCTGGCTGCAGGACCGGGGCGGCCTCGCCGGGGCGGCCGCCCGCACCGCGGACTCCGCGAGCCGGATCTACCCCTGGGCGGAACACTCGCCGTACGCCACCCCGTTCGTCGCCGACCCCGCGTACCGGTCCCCGGTGGTCGCGACGATCGACTTCGACGGGGTGGACGCGGCGCTGCTCGCGAGGACCCTGCGGGAGAACGGCGTCGTGGACACCGAGCCCTACCGCAAGCTCGGTCGCAACCAGCTGCGGGTCGGGATGTTCCCCAACGTCGAGCCGGACGACGTCAGCCGCCTCTGCGCCTGCATCGACTGGCTCACCGAGCGGGTCGCTAGCTAGGCCGACGGACGACGCCGACGACCACGCCGGCGACGGCCGCCACGAGGGCCGCGAGACCCACCGCGAGGTAGGTGCCCCGCTGACGGGCGACCGGGGCGGTGGCGGTGTCGTCCGGGTCCTCGTCGGAACCCGGGTCGGACGAGCCCGTCGCGCTCGCGCCCGGCGTCGCGGCCGCTCCTGGCACCGGCATCGAGTAGACCTTCGAGCTCTTCCCCTCGCCGCCGACCATCAGCGACGTCCCGTCCAGGCCCATGGTCAGCGCCTCGGCCTGGTCGACGCCGGTCACGTCGGCCGAGGCCTGCTCCTGGTAGGACTTCGAGTCGACGACGACCACCTTGGCGTACGTGAGGAAGGCGATCTGCTTGCCCCCGGGCACGAACACCCCGTCGGTGGCCGTGGACGGGACGTCGCCCATCCGCTTCAGCTTGTTGACGCCGTCGGTGCTCGGGTCGGCCGGCGCCTGGTACAGCCCGCCCTTCACGTCCTTGGTCGCGATGTAGAGGCGGCCACCGGACGTCACCAGCAGCGTCTCGGCGTCGTGCGCACCGTCCGGGTAGCGGAAGTCCCAGGCCTTGTAGGTGCGGGTCTTGTCGTTCGGCTGGGGTTCGTCGAAGTAGTAGACCCGGATCGTCTTGCGCTTCTTGCCGTTGTCGCCGATGTCGCCCACGTAGAGGCGGTCCTTGTTCCAGGCCACCGCCTCCGCGTCCACCGGGAACGCGTTGTAGCGCAACGTCCCCTTGACCTTGCCGTTGGGGCCCACGCCGTAGACGACCCCGAGCGCACCCGAGTCGTTGACGGCCCAGTAGACCTTGTTCTTGGTGTCGCGCGCCATGCCGGAGTTCTCCGTGAGGCGGCTGTCCTTGATCGTGAAGGCCACCTTGCCCGCGGCGCCCGCCGTCACGGGGAAGGCCGTCGCCAGACCCAGCGCGAGGACGGCAGCTCCTGCGGCTCGCAGGGTCGTGCGCGTGCGCATGGGATCTCGCTCTCGGTCGGTCTGCCGGTCGGCCGTCAGGCCACCCGGCAGCGTACGTCGGAACAGTCTGCGACGACCACTCGCCGGAGGCGTCTCGCCACGCGGCAGCGAGGCGCTACCGGACCAGGGCCGACACGACAACGAGCAGGACCAGGCCCACGAGCACCCCGGACACGATCAGGCGACGGGTCCGGGGGTTCACCCGTCGAGGATAGGAGGGCACCGGCTGCGCCTCGCTAACGTGGACGCGTGGGCGAGCTGCGCGCGTACCTCCTGCCGGTCCGGGCGCTGCGCGCCCTCCTCGGCGCGGGACCGGGCCGTCGTGGGGACGTCGAGGGGCTGGTGGCCCTGGGGCTGGCGTCGTCGCCCCACCCCGAGCCCCTCGGGCCGATCTTCAGCCGCGTCCCAGGGGCGCCCCTCGTGCGCGACGACGACCCCACCCCCGACGACCTGGACCGGCTCCTGGAGCACGAGGTCGTGGCGCCGGGACGGGCCCGGGCGACGTGGCGCCTGGTCGAGGCGGTGGCCGCCGGGACGGCCGCCGCCAGCACCCGCGCGACGACCGGGCGACCCGAGGGGCTCGCCCCGCTCGGCCTGGCCGTCCCCGAGCCGGACGGTCTGGTCGCCGGCTCCTGGACCCTGGCCCAGGCCTCGGCGCAGCCGCCCCTGTCCGGCTGGCTGGCCGGTGCCGTCACCCCGGGCCCGCCGGACCCGACCGCACCTGAGGTCGTCGTCTTCTGGGACGCACGGTGGGCTGGCTAGGCGGGCCGGGCGGCCGGTGCGGCACCCGCCGAAGTGTCAGTGCCGAGCCCTAGGGTCCATGGCGTGGTGACGAGGACGGACGAACCAAGGGCGTGGCCCTGGGTCGCGGTGGCCCTGGTCTTCGTCGTCCTGTCACCCGTCGCGTCCCTGCTCACCCGGGACGCGACCGGCCGTGCGTCCGTCGTCTGGATCGCCGTGCAGGCCCTCGCGACGGCGGCCGCGTTCCTGATCCCGCAGGTCCGCCAGATCCGGTCCGAGCAGCGCCAGGCCAAGGCCGAGGAGCGGGAGTTCGACACCCGCGTCGAGGTCGAGCTGGCGTTCAACGACGCCCTGGAGCCCGTCGTCCGCCTGCTCGGCGAGCTGGCGCAGGAGACCGGTCGGGGTCAGCGCGAACGGCTCCGGGCGCAGGCGGTGCCGCTCGTCCTCACCACCACCGCCCAGCTGACCGGGCAGGACCGTGTCCGGGCCTGCTGGTACGCGCTCGAGCCCGGGCCACCGCAGCGGCTGCTGCCCGAGGAGTCGCTCGGCCGGGCCGGGCCGGTCACGTCCGTCTTCGCCCGCGGCACCCCGGCCGGGGACGCCGCCCTCGACCTCGTGACCGGCAACGGCCAGCTGCTCGTCGGCGACCTGCCGGCCGACCACCCCGACCTGTGGCGGCTGGACGCCGCCGCCGTGTCGCGCAGCCTCGTCGTGGTCGCCGTGACCGTCGGGAACGTCGCGCACGGGATGATCACCCTGGACGCGCTCGAGCCGGACACCTTCGACGACGACGACGTCGCGCTCGTACGCCTGATGGCGGGCCTGCTCGGCACCGCGCTGAGCATCCGGTGAGCCCCGGTGAGCTGGCGATGGTCACGGCCTCGTCCGACGCGGCGCGATCGCGTGCGTCCGTTGGACGCGGGTGCGAGAATGGCGACGAAGACCGAGGAGGTGAGGCACGTGGCGATGACCATCGACGGTGACCACCACGACCGGCGGATCGAGGCGATCCTGACCGACCCCAAGGGTTACTTCGAGCGCGCCCGTCGTCGCGCCGAGGCCAAGGTCAGGCGCGAGATGGAGCAGGAGCGCGACACCCGGCCCGGACCTCGCACGACCTGACCCTCGCCCCGCGAGCGTCGAAGACCGGGCGCCGTTGCGTCTGGGCGACGGGCGGACGACGGGCGGACGACGTCTGGACGACGAGCGGGCGACGACAACGTTCTTCCGTCGGCGACCGCGAGGAGGAAGACGGAACGTAGGGCGCCCGCTGCGAGCGGAGTGTCACAGCACTCCCGTGTGGTCGAGCACCACCCGCGTCCCGATCAGGATGAGGATCACGCCCCCGGCGATCTCGGCCGGAGCGCCGTAGCGGGCGCCGACCCTGCGGCCGAGCAGCACCCCGGCCAGGCTCAGCACGAAGGTGCAGAGGCCGATCAGCGCCACCGCCTGCCCGATCGACACCGGCAGGAACGCGAACGAGATGCCCACCGCGAGCGCGTCGATGCTCGTGGCGACCGCCAGCACGAGCAGCTCCCGTACACCGAGCGTGTCGCTGTCCTCGTCGTCGTCCTCGCCGCCACGGACCGCCTCCCAGATCATCTTGGCCCCGATCAGGACCAGGAGCCCGAAGGCGACCCAGTGGTCGACGCCGGTGATGTAGCGGGCGAACTGGCTGGCCAGGACCCAGCCGAGCAGCGGCATCACCGCCTGGAACCCCCCGAACGCGAGCGCGATCGCGAGGGCGTGCCGGAGGCTGAACGTCTTCATGTGCAGGCCCTTGCCGAGGGCGACCGCGAACGCGTCCGCCGACACCCCGACGGCGATGAGCAGCAGACCGAAGAACGACACCGCGTACGGCCTAGACCGGGACGACCACCAGGACCAGGTCTCCGCCCTCGACCTGCTGGATCGCGCTGAGGGCGAGCCGTTCGACGCGACCGGCGATCGCCGAGGTGATCGCGGCCTCCATCTTCATGGCCTCGATGGTCGCCACCGTCGCACCGGCCTCGACCTCGTCGCCCTCCCCCACCGTGACCGTGACGACCCCCGCGAACGGCGCGGCCACCTGGCCCGGACGCGTCGGGTCGGCCTTCTCGGCCGCCTTGACGTCGACCTTGACCGACGTGTCGCGCACCCGGATCGGACGCAGCTGGCCGTTGATCGTGCACATCACCGTGCGCATGCCGCGCTCGTCGGGGTCGCCGATCGCCGACAGGCCGAGGATGAGGCTCACGCCACGCCCGATCCGCGCGACGTGCTCCTCGCCCGTCTGCAGCCCGTACAGGTAGTCGAGCGTGTCGAGGCGCCCGACGTTGCCGTAGATGTCGCGGCTGTGCAGGAACTCCTTGGTCGGACCGGGGAAGAGCAGCCGGTTGAGCGCGGCCTGGCGGGTGCTCCCCGCGACGTCGAGCTCGGCGGAGTCCTCCTCCGACAGCTCGGTCTCGCGCAGCGGCACGGCCCGGCCCGCGAGGGCCTTGGTCCGGAACGGCTCCGGCCAGCCGCCGGGCGGGTCGCCCAGCTCGCCGCCGAGGAAGCCGATGACGGAGTCGGGGATGTCGAAGGCCTGCGGGTTCTCCTCGAACTCGAGCGGGTCGGCCCCCTTCGCCACGAGCTGCAGCGCGAGGTCGCCAACGACCTTCGAGCTCGGCGTGACCTTGGTCGGCCGGCCGAGGATCCGGTTGGCCGCGGCGTACATGGCCTCGATCTGCTCGAACTTCTCCCCCAGGCCGAGCGCGACCGCCTGCTGGCGCAGGTTGGACAGCTGGCCGCCGGGGATCTCGTGGTCGTAGACCCGCCCGGTCGGGCTGTCGAGGCCGGACTCGAACGGCGCGTAGACGCGGCGAACCGCCTCCCAGTAGGGCTCGAGGTCCATCACGGCGCGCAGGTCGAGGTTCGTCGCGCGCTCGGTGTGCTCGAGCGCGGCGACCAGCGCGGACGCCGGCACCTGCGAGGTCGTGCCGGCCATGGGGGCGCTGGCCACGTCGACCGCGTCGACGCCCGCGTCCACGGCGGCCATGAGGGTCGCGAGCTGGCCGCCGGCGGTGTCGTGGGTGTGCAGATGCACCGGCAGGTCGAAGCGCTCGCGCAGGGCGGTCACCAGCGTCCTGGCCGCCGGCGGTCGGAGCAGGCCAGCCATGTCCTTGATGGCCAGGACGTGCGCACCGGCCTCGACGATCTGCTCGGCCAGGCGCAGGTAGTAGTCGAGGGTGTAGAGGGTCTCGGCCGGGTTGGTGAGGTCGGCGGTGTAGCAGAGCGCCACCTCGGCGATCGTCGTGCCGGTCTCGCGCACGGCCTCGATCGCCGGGAGCATCTGGTCGACGTCGTTGAGCGCGTCGAAGATGCGGAAGATGTCGATGCCGACCGTCGCCGCCTCGGCGACGAACGACGTCGTCACCTTGGTCGGGTAGGGCGTGTAGCCGACCGTGTTCCGCCCGCGCAGCAGCATCTGCAGGGCGACCCCGGGCATGTTGTAGCGCAGCGCGGCGAGCCGCTCCCACGGGTCCTCGGCCAGGAACCTCAGCGCCACGTCGTACGTCGCCCCGCCCCAGCACTCGACGCTCAGCAGCTCGGGGGTCATCCGCCCGACGTACGGGGCGATCCGCAGCAGGTCCTTGGTCCGGACGCGGGTGGCCAGCAGCGACTGGTGCGCGTCGCGGAACGTCGTGTCGGTGACCTCGGTGCGGACGCGGGACCGCAGGTCGGCGGCGAAGCCCTCCGGACCGAGCGCGAGCAGGCGCTGCCGCGAGCCCTGCGGGGACGGCTGGGACAGGTCGACCCCGATCGGGCGCTTCACCCCGGGGTCGAGGTGCGTCGGCGCCGGACCCCACGGCTTGTTGACGGTGACCTCGGCCAGCCAGCGCAGCAGCTTGGTGCCGCGGTCGGCGGGGGCGTGGGTGGTGAGCAGGCCGGGACGTTCCTCGATGAACGCGGTGGAGACGTTCCCGGCGATGAAGTCGGGGTCCTCGAGGACCGCCTGCAGGAACGGGATGTTCGTGCTGACGCCTCGGATCCGGAACTCGGCCAGCGCCCGGCGGGCACGCCCGACCGCCATCTCGAACGTCCGGCCGCGGCACGTGAGCTTGACCAGCATGGAGTCGAAGTGCGCGCTGATCTCCACGCCCGTGTCGGCGGTCCCACCGTCCAGGCGGACACCGGCGCCGCCGGCGGTGCGGTAGGCGGTGATCGTGCCGGTGTCGGGGCGGAACCCGTTCGCCGGGTCCTCGGTGGTGATCCGGCACTGCAGGGCGGCGCCGTTGATCCGGACGGTCTCCTGCGACAGCCCGAGGTCGGCGAGCGACTCCCCGCTGGCGATCCGCATCTGGGACTGCACCAGGTCGACGTCGGTGATCTCCTCGGTCACGGTGTGCTCGACCTGGATCCGCGGGTTCATCTCGATGAACACGTGCTGGCCGGCGCGCGGGCCCTCGGTCTCGACCAGGAACTCCACCGTCCCGGCGCACGAGTAGCCGATGGAGTCGGCGAACTTGACCGCGTCCGCGCACAGCGCCGCACGCAGCTCGGCGCTGATGTGCGGCGCCGGGGCGATCTCGATGACCTTCTGGTGGCGGCGCTGGATCGAGCAGTCCCGCTCGAAGAGGTGCATCACGTGCCCGGAGGCGTCGGCCAGGATCTGGACCTCGATGTGGCGCGGGCGGCCGACTGCCTGCTCGATGAACGCCGTCGGGTCGCCGAACGCGCCCTCCGCCTCGCGCATCGCGGCCTCGGTCAGCTCGCGCAGCTTGCTCGGGTCGTCGACCCGTCGCATGCCGCGCCCGCCGCCGCCGGCGACGGCCTTGACGAAGACGGGGAAGCCGATCTCCTCGGCCCCCGCGACCAGCTCGTCGACGTCGGCCGACGGCGGGGTCGAGCGCAGCGTCGGCACCCCGGCCGCGCGGGCCGCCGCGAGCGCGCGGACCTTGTTGCCCGCCAGCTCCAGCACGTCGGCCGGCGGACCGATGAAGGTGATGCCGGCGGCGTCGCAGGCGCGGGCGAGGTCCGGGTTCTCGGACAGGAAGCCGTAGCCGGGATAGATCGCGTCGGCCCCGGACTCGCGCGCAGCCCGGATGATCTCGTCGATGTCCAGGTAGGCGCGGACGGGGTGCCCGCGCTCGCCGATGACGTACGCCTCGTCGGCCTTGATGCGGTGCACCGCGTTGCGGTCCTCGTAGGGGTACACCGCGACGGTCTGGGCGCCGAGCTCGTAGGCGGCGCGAAAAGCCCGCACGGCGATCTCACCCCGGTTGGCGACCAGCACCTTCGTGAACATGCCTCGAAACCTATCTGGCCTCGTGTTACCGGTCCGCTACGCGTCCGCGCTCCCGTCCTCACGCAGGGACGAGGTGCCACGACCGGGAGGGACGCTCCGGACGCGGCCCTCCCTAGGTGGGCAGGGCGTCTGCGGTGGGGACGTCCGTCAGGGCGAACCTCGCGGTGACGTTCGCGGTCGCGGTCTGCGGCTGGGGCTCGAGGTCCAGCTCGGGCTCGCCGCCGGCCTTGGCTGACATGGCGAATCGTGCCGGCAGGCTGCCCGTGCCGTCGGTGTCGGAGAGCTCGAGGAGGTCGCCGAGCGCCGCTCCCAGGGCGGTGGCGTAGTCGCGGGCCCGGACGACGGCCGCGCGGACGGCGTCGAGGCGCGCCTCCCGGTGGAGCGGCGAGTCCCGGCGCAGCGACCACCACGGCCCGTCGACCGAGGCACCGGGCAGGCCGGCGAGGGCGACGACGAGGTCGGACAGACCGAAGAAGTCGGCCAGGGTCAGGCGGGTCGAGTAGCGGCCTGCGTAGCCGGTGATCCTGACGCCCGAGCGGCGGTCGAAGACCGGCGAGACCGAGAAGGGTTCGGTGCGGACCGTCTCGTACGCGAGGTCGGGCAGGGCGGCCTCGACCTGGTGCGCGACGTCGGCGAGCGACCGCGTGACCTCCGCCGCGGTCCGCCCGGAGGTGTGCAGCACGGCGGACACGGTCGCCAGCTCGGGCGGCCCCTCGGCCTGCCCCTCGCCCCGGACGGTCACCGTCGGCGTCGGGGTGGGCGGGCTCACCTGTGCGGTCTACCACGCGAACGTGGTAGACCGACCGTCACCCTGGCAGATTCGCCGTGGCCAGGGTCAGAAGGCCGTGGTCACCGGGTCAGGCGGCCGGGCGGACCTCGAGGCTCGGGTGCGGGTGCAGGTGCGGGCTGACCTTGAGGTGCTCACGGTGCAGCACGAACGCGACGCTCGCGAGCACGCCCAGCGCCGTCAACGTGCCGCCGCCGATCAGGGTCCAGCGCGGCCCGAGGACCTCGCCGACCCAGCCGAGCAGCGGCGCCCCGATCGGCGTGCCGCCCATCAGGACCATCATGTAGAGCGCCATCACGCGTCCGCGCAGGTGCCCGGCGGCGCCGAGCTGGACCGACGCGTTCGCGGCCGTGAGCGTGAGCAGCGCGACGAGGCCGAGCAGCGGCAGGATCGCGGCGTACGCGGCGTAGGTCGGCATCAGACCCGCGACGATCTCCACGACGGCGAAGGCCAGCGCCATCCCGACCACGAAGCGGCCGCGCGGCCGGGTCTGCCGACGGGCCGCCAGCAGCGCCCCGGTCAGCGAGCCGACGGCCATGAACGTGCCGAGGATCCCGTACGCCGCGGCGCCCTTGTGGAACTGCTGCTGCGCCATCAGCGCGGAGGTCATCTGGAAGTTCATGCCGAAGGTGCCGACGAAGAACGCGACGCACAGGATCAGCAGCAGGTCGCCGCGGTGCAGCACGTACGACATGCCCTCGCGGATCTGGTGCTTGGCCCGCGGAGGCCGCTCGGCGCGGTTGAGCAGGCGAGCGTCCATCAGGCTGAGCGCGAGGATCATCGCGCCGTAGGTGATGGAGTTCGACAGGATCGCCCAGCCGGAGCCGAAGGCGGCGATGACGAGACCCGCGATGGCCGGTCCGATGATCCGGCCGGTGTTGAAGTTCGCCGAGTTCAGGCCGACCGCGTTCGCGATGTGCTCGCGACCCGCGACCTCGGAGACGAAGGCCTGCCGGGCGGGGTTGTCGAACGCCGTCCCGAGGCCGAAGGCGAGCGCGAGGACGAAGACGTGCCACGTCTGGGCGACGCCGGTGACCGCCAGCAGCCCGAGCACGGCCGCGCACACCGCGAGCCAGCCCTGCGTGATCCGCATGATGCGCCGCTTGTCGAAGCGGTCGGCGACGAGCCCGCCGTACGGGGAGAGCAGCAGCATCGGCAGGAACTGCAGCCCGGTCGTGACGCCCACGGCCAGCGCCGAGCCGTGCGAGAGCTCGAGGACCAGCCAGTCCTGGGCGACGCGCTGCATCCACGTCCCGATGTTGGAGACGAAGGCGCCCGCGAAGTAGATGCGGTAGTTCGGCTGGCCGAGCGCGGCGAACATGCTGCTGCGACCGCCGTCGGCGTCCCGGCCCTCCTCGACGGGCGGGGCCTCGGTCTGGTCCGCGAGGTCGGTCTGGTCGTTCAGCTCGGCCTGGTCGTTCAGGTCGGTCGGGTCGTTCAGGTCGGTCGGGGGGCTGGCGGGTCGGTCGGTGTCCACGCTCACGCGGCGTTGATCCTCTCGAGGATGCCCACCGCACGGCGGAGCACCTCTTTGTCGTCCGGGTCGAGCTCGGCGATGCGTCGGGCGAGCCACTCGGAGCGCCGGCGACGGTTGAGCAGCAGGAGGTCCCGGCCGCTCGGGGTCAGGGAGACCAGCGACTGGCGCCGGTCGGAGGGGTCGGGGGTGCGGGCGACGAGCCCGCGCTCCTGCAGGGCGTTGACGATCCGCGTCATCGACGGCGCGGCGACCTTCTCCGCGGCGGCGAGCGCCCCGATCGGCTGGTCGTCGGCGTGCGCGAGCGTGCCCATGGCCGAGAGCTGGCTGGCGGTGAGCTCGAGGCCGTCGGCGCGGACCTGGCGGAGCCGGCGGGCGAGGCGCATGACGACCGGACGCAGCCCGTCGGCCAGCCCGGACACGCTGCGCAGGTCGCTGCGCGAGCTCCGGGCCGAGGTCGTCGAGATCATGTCTCCGACCATACTCCTTAGCAATGTTAAATACAACGGCTAAGCATCTCGGCGCTCGGGCCCCCGCCGGAGGAGGCGCCGGACAAGAGACCGTGGTGTCGCGGCGGCACATCGAGCCCGGTCGGGCCGGGCGTCCGTACGATGACCGTGCCCGGCGGAGGTGCCGCACGGACGGAAGGAGACCGGGGATGCCGCGGATCACCCGCCGCACGGCTCTGCTCGGGGTGGTGGCGGGCGCGCTCGCCGCCTGCTCGAAGGACAAGACCCCCGCTCCGGCGCCCGCCGCCCCGGCCGCGACGACGACGCCGAGCCCGACCCCGACGACTCCCGCCAAGCCCGCAGCCCCGGTCGACAGGCGCCCGCGCTGGCCGCTGACCGGCGAGCTGCTGAAGGACAAGGACAAGGCGAAGCACGCGGCCGTCGCGGTGAAGGTGCCGGACAACCAGCAGGAGCACCCGCAACGGGGCATCAACGACGCCGACATCGTCTTCGTGCAGCTGGAGGGCTACCTCGACGGCGACGGCTACAGCTCGACCCGCCTCGTCCCGGTGTTCCACTCGAAGATGCCCGACACGGTCGAGCCGGTCCGGTCGATCCGGCCGGTGGACGTCCCGCTGCTGAGCCCGATGGACGCGATCATCGGCAACACCGGTGCCGCGAAGTGGACGATCAAGTACGTGAAGAAGTACCGCAAGCACCTCGAGTCGATGCTGTCCTACCTCGCGACGAAGGGCTCCGGCGCGTACGGGACCGACCAGTCGCGGGTCTACCAGTACCAGGGGCAGACCTACTACGACCGCGCCACCACCTGCCACCCGAAGGTGCTGGCCAAGCAGACCAAGCGGTTCCGCGACGGCCCGCCGCGCGTGTACTTCCCGATCGCCTCCGACGACAAGGAGGTCAGCACGGTGAAGTTCGACGGCCACGGCGGCAAGACGCTGAAGGTGCCCTACAAGGGGGACGGCTACCTCATGGGCTACACCTACGACAAGAAGACGAAGCGCTACCTGCGCAGCATGCCGTGGGGGCCGCACGTCCTGGCCGACGGCAAGCGCGTCTCCACCGACAACGTGCTCGTGATCAAGGCGCACCAGCACTTCGAGCACCACGAGCCGATGCACGACATCATCGACAAGTCCGGCACGTTCTACTACTTCCACGGCGGGAAGTACGTACGGGGGACGTGGCGCAAGGCGGGGGTCACGGACACCTTCCGCTTCGCGCTGACGAACGGCCAGCCGCTCAAGATGGCGCCGGGCCAGACCTTCGTCGAGCTGCCGGACACCAAGGCCAAGCTGCGCATCGGCGACTGACCGGGGTAGAGGGTGAGCATGGATGCAGCGTCGAGCACGACCGGCCGACCCACGAGCCGACCCTCGAGGTGGCTCGCGATCTACCTGCGCAACCACGAGGCGGCGGCGAGCGCCGGGGGCGATCTCTTCGCCCGGATGGCCCGCTCGCAGCGGGACCGCCCGTGGGGACCGACCGTCGTGGACGTCGCTGCGGAGGTGGCGGAGGACGTCCGCACGCTCCGCGACCTGCTGCGGGTCTCGGGCGTGCGAACGGGCGTCATGAGCAGCCTCGCGCTGCGGGCCGGCGAACGGGTCGGCCGGCTCAAGCCGAACGGGCGCCTCACGAGCCGGTCGCCCCTGTCGGACCTCGTCGAGGTGGAGGCCGGGGTCGACGCCCTCCACGCGAAGGCGTGCGGCTGGCAGGCCCTGCGCACGGCGTACGGGTCGGACGCGCCGGTCGACCTGGACGAGCTCTCGCGCCGGGCCGAGGACCAGCTGGCGCGGATGCGGGCCGTGCACACCACGGTCGCAGCCGCCGTCCTCTAGCTCCTCGTCGACGAGGTGAGCACGTCCCCTGAGCCTGTCGGAGGGCCCCGACGAAGGGTGGACCTCAGACGTCGAGGCCGGCGATGACCTTCTCGAGGAGCTCGGCCATGGTCTCGATCTCGTCGTCGCTCAGCCCGGCGAGCACGTCGGACTCCACGGTGTCGGACTGGCGGATCACCTCGACGAACAGCGCGTAGCCGGCGTCGCTCAGCTGGATGAGCACGCGGGTGCGGTTGTCGGAGTCCTGCTCGCGGGTGATGAGCCCGCGCTCCACGAGCCGGTCGAGCCGGTGCGTCATGGAGGACGGGGCGATGTTCGTGGCCGCGGCGAGCTGGGACGGTGTCAGCGGGGCGTGGCCGGGGCTCCGGGCGAGCTCGGAGATCACCAGGTACTCGTTGGTGGAGATGTCCAGGTCGACCAGCTGACGGTCGTACCACTGGTTCAGCCGGCGCGAGAGCCGGTGGACGGCGGTGATCACCCGCTGGATGGACTCGTCGGCCCCCGCCTCGACGAACGTGGCGACCGCCTGCCGGAGGTCGGCGGCGTCGCCGGGCGACAGGACGACCGGCTTGGCCACGGGGGCCGGCGCGTCGGTCATGGGATCAGTCTTGCCGATCGGTCGCGAGGTCACGGAGCCGCCTCAGTCGAACAGGGAGTCGCTCTGGTCCCAGTCGATCGTCTCCCACAGCAGCGCGGGCAGCTCCTCGACGTGCTCCTCCTCGACGACGCCGGAGTGCGCACCGCAGCCGTGGTCCACGCTGACGACCTGGCCGTCGGACGCGGAGAAGCCGTTGGTGCAGGCGCCGAACAGCACGCCCAGCTCGCCGGTCAGCCGCGTGAAGAACCCGCAGGTCTCGCACACGTCAGGGGCCTGACGCGTGAGGTTGTTGTCGGGTCCGGGCGGACCGAGCAGCCAGCGCTGCACCGCGTCGTCGCGCCCGGCGCGGGTCAGCACCCGCTCGCGGCCGAGACCGAGCTCGGCCACGACGATGCGGGCCAGCTCCTCCTCGGCGGGGTCCTCGCTGGTGGCCGACTCGCCGCCGGTGTAGCCGGGCTCGAGACGTTCGTCGTCGACCGGCGACGCCATCAGCAGGCCGGCGGTCACGTCACCCGGGCCGACACGCTCGGCCCAGGGGACCCACCGCGGAGCGAGCAGCGAGCCGTCACCAGGCAGCAGCACGACCTCGTCCACGGTCACGACCTTGGCCCGCGACGCACGGGCGACGGTGACCGACCAGTGCCAGCCCGCGTACCCGGGGTGCGTGGACGCGAACACGTGCGTGAGCACCCGGTCGCCCTCGGCCACCGCCCCGAGGTGGTCTCCGACCCCGACGACGCCGGCGGTCTCGACCGCTGCCGCGCGGGCGAGGTCGACGGCGTCCAGGCAGGCCTGGTCGGCCTTGGGCGTGCGCCCCGACGGGCGGGAGGACGTGGTGGTGGCCATGGCTAGAGCTCCAGCTCGTCGGCGACGGCCCTGAGCACGGACGCCAGCTTGGCGGCGGTGCGTGCGTCGGGGTAACGACCTCGGCGGTAGCCGTTGCCGACGTTGTCCATCGTCTTGATCAGGTCCTCGACGATGACGGTCATCTGGTCGGTCGGCTTGCGCTGCGCCTTGGACAGCGACGGCGGCGCCTCCAGCAGGTGCAACGACAGGGCCTGCTCCCCGCGGCGGCCCTCGACGACGCCGAACTCGACCTTCTGGCCCGGCTTGAGGGCGGTCACGCCCTCGGGCAGCGCGTTGGAGCGGACATAGACGTCGCCGCCGTCGTCCTTGGTCAGGAAGCCGAAGCCCTTGTCTGCGTCGTAGAAGCGGACCTTGCCAGTCGGCACGCCGAACCTCACTTGCTCGCTCTGTATGGATGCTGTGTCGCGCGGACACACCGCGACCCGTACGTGTGCCCACTCCGGGCAACCCGCCAAGCCTAGCGGGATCGGGCTGGGGGCCCAACCGGGTTGGGGCCCGGTCGGGCGGTGGCTGCCGATCTCGGCGTCGCCGTCCGCAGCGCCCCTGCCTCACTAGTATCGAGACGTGGCGACCTGGGAGGACGGACCGGAGTACGCGCCGCACGAGCGGCCGCAGTACTTCGCCGACGCGCCCCTCCCGCCGCTGGAGCAGGCCCCGGCTGTCGCGCGTCCTGCCGACGGCCTCCCGAGCGCCCGTCCGCACTTCGACCAGCCCTCCGCCCCCGTCGCCCCGCTGTCGACCCTGGTGCCCGAGCCGCCGGACGAGCGGGACCCCCGCCACCCGTTCGACGTCGTCACGACCACGCTCACCTCGGAGTCCGCCTGGGGCCCGACCGGCAGCGCCTCGAACAACTCATCGGGCAGCGCTCCGGGCACCAGGCCGCTCACCCCGACCCAGCCGTTCATCCCGTCGGCGCCCGCACCCACCCTGGCGCCCCCCGGCGCGCCGTGGCCGACCTCTGAAGCGGCGTCGCCGGCCGGCTTCCGCGCGGCACCCGTGCCGGCGCAGGGACCGGGCGCCGTGGGCCAGCAGGGCCCTTCGCAGGGCTCGCCGCCGCAGGACCCGTACGCCTTCCCGGCCCCGGGGACGCCGGGCTGGTTCGCACCGCCGCCCGCCGCGTACGGCGAGCAGCCCCAGCCCGGGCGCGTCGACGCCCGACGGCTCGTGGAGGCGGCGACGCCCGGCCTGTGCATCTGTCTCGCGGTGGGTGGACTCATCTACCCGCTCGCGCCGGTCATGCTGATCGTCGCCGTGGTCCTGTCCACCCGCGTCCAGGTGGCGCAGCGGGCCGTGCGCACCGCGTTCCGGATCGCGGCCGGCGCTGTGGGCTTCTTTGCCGTGGTCGGGCTGTTCCGCTCGGTGATCGACGGCGACCCGTGGTGGAGCTTCGTCGCCGGCTGGTCGGCCGGGATCTGCTGGGCCATGCTCGGCGTCCTCCTGCTCGTGGTGTGGCAGGCCCTGACCCGCCCGGCTCCGCCGCCGCCCCCGACCTCGAACCCCTGGGGCTGAACGGGTGGCCGCGCCCGCCCGTCCTCGTACCCTCACCGAGAGCCTGCGCCGCTGGCCCGTCGACGCGGTCGAGGCCCTCCTCCGGGTGCGACCGGACCTGACGGTGCCGATGCCGCGCGACCTGTCGGAGCTGGCGTCGCGGGCGACGACCTCGGCGTCGACGGCCCGGGCGCTCGACGACCTCGACGCCTGGCAGCGGCTGGTGACCGAGGCGCTCGCCGCCCTGCCCGACCCCACCACGCTGGCCGACCTCGTCGCGCTCCTCGGCGGCGGTGCCCCGGAGGTGGTGGCCGCGGTGGACGTCCTGCGTGGCCGCGCGCTCGCGTGGGGCGACGACGACGCCCTGCACCTGGTCCGGACCGCACGGGAAGCCTTCGACCCGCACCCGCTGGACCTGGCCGCACCGTCGCGCCAGCCGGTCCCCGAGGACGAGATCGACGCGGCGCTCGCGACCTGCACCCCCGCGATGCGGGCCGTCCTCGACCGCCTCGTCTGGTCCCCCACCGGCGTCGCCCGCCAGTCGGACCGGGTGGGCGGCCCGGCCGACCGGTCGCCGGTCGGTGCCCTGCTCGCGGCACGGCTGCTGCGCTCGCTGGACGGCGACACCGTGGTGCTCCCGCGCGAGGTCGCCCTGCGCCTGCGCGACGGCCGGCTGACGCCCGAGCCCGTGGCCCGGCGGGCCCCGGAGCTGACCGGACGTACCCGTCCCACGACCCTCGTCGACCGGGCGGCGGCCGGCGCCGCCCTCGGCCTCCTGGACGACGTCGACCTCGTCGCCCGGGCGCTGGAGGACGCACCGTTCCGACCGCTGCGGACCGGTGGGCTCGCGACCCGCGACCTGGCCGCGCTCGTCCGCGCCCTCGGGACCGACCTCACGCACGCCACCTTCGTCGTGGAGCTGGCCGCGGCGGCCGGGCTCGTCGCCCCCGGGAGCAGCCACGGCGTGCTGCCGACCGCGGCGTACGACCGCTGGGTCACCCGTCCCGCCGCCGAGCGCTGGACGACGCTGGCCCGGTCCTGGCTGGGTGCACCGCGATGGTTCGCGAGGTCGGCCGCCAGCGGGGCGCACGCGCTCGGTCCCGAGGCCGAGTCCCCGTCCGCCCCGGCCCTGCGGCGGGTGGTCCTCGGCCTCGCCGTCGACGCAGGTCCGGGCACGGTGCTGGACGCCACCGACCTCGGCACCGCGCTGGCCTGGCAGCGGCCCCGCCTCTCCCGGACACCCGAGGCCGCGGTCGAGCTGAGCCGGGACCTGTGGCGCGAGGCGTCCTGGCTGGGCTACGTCGCGCTGGGCGTGGTCTCGGACTTCACGCCCGCCCTGCTCGAGGACCGACCGGTCCCCGAGGAGCTCGCCGTGCTGTTCCCCGAGCCGGTCACCGACCTGATCCTGCAGGCCGACCTCACCGCTGTCGCGCCCGGACCGCTGCGCCACGACGTCGCCGGTGACTTGCGGCTGCTCGCGACCCAGGAGTCGCGGGGCGTCGGCGCGGTCTACCGCTTCAGCGCCGACTCCGTACGCCGGGCCATGGACGCGGGCTGGTCGGCCGAGGACGCTCTCGGCTGGCTGCGCGCTCACGCCTCTACGCCCGTGCCCCAGCCGCTGGAGTACCTCGTCGGCGACGTCGCCCGCCGCCACGGTGCGGTGCACGTCGGTCCGGCGCTCAGCTACGTGACCAGCGAGGACGACGCCCAGCTCAGCACGTTCCTGCGGCACCCGCAGGCGGCGGTGCTGGGACTGCGCCGGCTCGCCCCGGGTGTGGTCGTGGCGGCGGCCGAGCCGGACGAGCTGCTCGAGGCGCTGCGCGAGGCCGGGCTCAGCCCCGTGGCCGAGGACGTGCACGGACGGAGCCTGCCGGCGCCGCCGGTCCCCCGGGCCCCCGCGACCCGGCTCACTCCCCTCTCGGCCCCGGCCCGGGTCGCGGACGTCGCGGCCGCCGTCGTCGCCGCGGACCAGCGCGCCGCCACCGCCTCGAGCGCCGCCGCCGCGCTCGACGACCTGCGCGCCGCCACCCGCGACGGGCTGCCCGTCCGGGTCACCTGGGTCGAGAACGACGGCCGTTCGACCCAGCGCGACCTCGCCCCGCTCGACCTGAGCGCCGGGCTGGTCCGGGCCGTCGACCGCACGAACGCCCAGATCGTCACCATCGCCCTCTCCCGCATCGCGGCCGTCGACCCCGTGTAGGCCCGGCCGCCGCCCGGCCGGCGCAGCTCGTCGGCCGGCGTTCGTGCGGTCGGTGGTGAACGCATACCTCTTCCGGGGTGGGCCCATGGCGACCACCGCACGCCTACGCTTGCGGGGATGTCTGATTCCGCGCCCGGCCCGCTCGTCGTCCAGTCCGACAAGACCCTGCTCCTCGAGGTGGACCACCCGGCCGCCGAGGCGTGCCGGATCGCCATCGCCCCGTTCGCCGAGCTCGAGCGCGCGCCGGAGCACATCCACACCTACCGGCTGACGC
Source organism: uncultured Friedmanniella sp. (assembly GCA_964251895.1). Classification (GTDB taxonomy): domain Bacteria; phylum Actinomycetota; class Actinomycetes; order Propionibacteriales; family Propionibacteriaceae; genus Microlunatus. The sequence continues at coordinate 6,504 of CAXULL010000012.1, read as the reverse complement.
CGCTGGGCCTGTGGAACGCGCGCGCCGCGGGCCACGACGCCGAGCAGGTGGTCGACACCCTCCTCACCTACAGCCGCTACCCCGTGCCGAACGGGCTGCTGGTCGACATCGCCGACACGATGGACCGCTACGGGCGGCTGCGGATCGAGAAGCACCCCACCCACGGTCTGGTGCTCGTGACGACCGACCGCCCGGTGCTCGCCGAGGTGCTCAAGTCGGCCAAGGTCAAGGGCCTCGTGGGCGCGCGCGTCGACGACGACACCGTGGTCGTGCACGCCAGCGAGCGCGGCCACCTCAAGCAGGTGCTGCTCAAGCTCGGCTGGCCCGCCGAGGACTTCGCCGGCTACGTCAACGGCGAGGCCCACGCGATCGAGCTGCGCCAGGACGGCTGGGAGCTGCGGCCCTACCAGGCGCAGGCGGCCGCCTCGTTCTTCCACGGCGGGTCCGGCGTGGTCGTGCTCCCGTGCGGGGCCGGCAAGACGATCGTCGGTGCCGCCGCGATGGCGACCGCCAAGACGACGACGCTCATCCTCGTGACCAACACCGTCTCCGCCCGGCAGTGGCGCGACGAGCTGGTCCGTCGCACCAGCCTCACGCCGGAGGAGATCGGCGAGTACTCGGGCTCCAAGAAGGAGATCCGGCCGGTCACCATCGCGACCTACCAGGTCATCACCACCAAGCGCGGCGGCGTGCACCCGCACCTCGACCTCTTCGGCGCGCGGGACTGGGGCCTGGTCCTCTACGACGAGGTCCACCTGCTGCCGGCGCCCGTGTTCCGGATGACGGCCGACCTGCAGGCCCGCCGCCGGCTCGGCCTGACCGCCACCCTCGTGCGCGAGGACGGCCGGGAGGGCGACGTGTTCTCCCTCATCGGCCCCAAGCGCTACGACGCGCCGTGGAAGGACATCGAGGCCCAGGGCTACATCGCTCCCGCTGACTGCGTCGAGGTCCGGGTGACGCTCAGCGAGGCCGAGCGGATGACGTACGCGGTGGCGGAGCCGGACGTGCGCTACCGCCTCGCCGCCACGGCCGACTCCAAGACCGACGTGGTCGTCGACCTCGTGCGCAAGCACACGGGCACCCCGACGCTGGTCATCGGGCAGTACGTCGACCAGCTCGAGGACCTCGCCGCGCGCCTGGACGCCGCCCTCATCACCGGCGACACGACGGTGCGCCAGCGCGAACGGCTGTACGAGTCGTTCCGCTCCGGCGAGATCGACCTGCTCGTGGTCAGCAAGGTCGCGAACTTCTCGATCGACCTGCCCAGCGCCGAGGTCGCCATCCAGGTCTCCGGCGCCTTCGGCTCCCGGCAGGAGGAGGCCCAGCGCCTCGGCCGCCTGCTCCGCCCGAAGGCCGCCGGCGTCATGGCCCGCTTCTACGCCGTGGTCAGCCGCGACACCGTCGACGCCGAGTTCGCCGCGCACCGGCAGCGGTTCCTGGCCGAGCAGGGCTACGCCTACACGATCATGGACGCCGACGACGCCCTGGCCGCCGACTAGGCCCTCACGTCCGGGCCCTCCTCCACAGGCCGCAACCCTTCCTCGCGTCCGCACACCCTCCTCGCTCCCGCACACCCTGCAGGGTGTGCCGACGGCCGCAGGGTGTGCCGCGTCACGAACGCGCACGAGCGAACGCCCGGCGCAGCCGGCTCTCGATGACGTCCGGCTGGATGAGCTCGCTCCACACCCAGCGGACGACCTCCCAGCCGAGCTCGCGCAGGAGGTCCTCGCGCACCTTCTCGCGGAAGACGACCTCGCCCGCGTCCTCCCCCCGACGCAGCAACCGGCCGTACTTGACCCGTCCGTCGAACTCGGCGATCGTCCGGTGCTCCGGCCACGCGAAGTCCACCCGTCCCACCAGCCGCTGCCCGTCCAGGACCGGCAGCTGGATCTCGGGGGCCTCGAGACCGAGCTCGGCCAGGAGCACCCGGCTCCTCGACTCGCCCACGGACTCCGACCGGCCGTCCGCGAAGGCCACCACCCGACGCGCCGTGCCAGCCCCACGCCGGCCGGCTGCCCGGACCAGGGCGCCGCTCAGCTCCTCGATGGTCAGACCCAGGGACAGTGCGCGGTCCGCAGCCGCAACTCCCTGCTCGAAGGGCAGGGTGCGAGCCAGGTCGACCACGGTCCGGGCGAGGTCGGTGGTCGGCCAACCGTCGATCTCCACGACCTCCTCGGCGAGGAGCGGATCACCGTGGCGATGGACCGCGGTCCGGCGTCGGCCCCCACCGACCCGCGGCCGGGTCACGTCGACGTGCAGCAGGGCCTCGGCCCAGACCGGCAGCTCGTGCAGGACGGCGGCCGACGTGTGGCTCACGACCCAGTCGCTGCCCAGCTGAGGCAGGGTCGCCCTCACGAGGAGCCGGTGCTGCTCCTCCGCCGTCAACGTGGCGTGGCCTGGTCTCACGTAGGCCCCACGGCGTACGCGCACCAGCTCGCCCGCCGACTGCCGGCGTGCGAGGTCGGAGTCGGACAGCCCGGACGACGTGAGGTCGGAGCGGAAGAGCAGCCGTTGCATGGCGCCAGCGGACCACCTCGCGAGGCCCAGCCCAAGGTCAGCCGCAGACCTGGGGACAGGTCAGACGCAGACCGGGTGCACCTGGGGACAACCGGCGCAGCCCCATGGGCACGATGGACCGACCGCGGCACACCCTGCAGGCACCGGCACACCCTGCAGGGAGTGCCTCCGCGAGGAAGGGGTGCCGGGACGGAAAGGGTGTGCCAGGACGAGAAGGGTGTGCCGCAGCCAGGGCGAGAGCGTCAGCTCACGTCGGGAACCGTCGACTCCTCCTGCACGCCCAGCTCGACGGGCCAGCGGTCGGGCTGGTCGAGCAGCAGCAGGATCTCCTCCAGCTCACGCGGCCAGATCCAGTCGTCGCTGGCGCGCAGGTCCTCGGTGGACCACCAGCGCCAGCCCTTGAACGTGATCTGCTCCTCCGGCGTGTGCGCGGACACGTCGACGTCGAACGTGTCGACCTGGGCGAGGTAGAACGCCTCGTCCTGCTCGATGACCTGGTCGGAGTAGCCGTGCACGACGTGACGGCGGGCGACCGGCCCGAGCAGCGCACCCGGGTCGAGGTCGAAACCGGTCTCCTCGCGCACCTCGCGCACGGCCGTCTCCGTCTCGGACTCGCCGGGGTCCATGCCGCCGCCCGGGGTCACCCACCAGCGCACGTCCACCAGGCCGGGGTCGCTGTCCTCGAACAGCAGCGTGCCGCCGTCGGGGTTGAGCAGCAGCACGCGAACGGTGCGGCGCGTCGCGCGGGGTCGGTTGGCCGGGTTCTCGACCGGGGAGAAGGAACGGGTCCGGACGGGCGGGTGGGCTGACTCAGTCACCGCTTCACCCTAGAAACTCGTTCTGCGCCCTCGTCGCGGGGTCCCCTCGCGGACGCCCGAGGCACCGACCACCTCGCGGCCCTCCGACAGGCTCAGGGGGCGCTGACGAACAATCCCCTGGACGCGGGACGCCCCGACCCCTAACGTGGCCCCTCGCCCCTGCACGCCTCCCGATCGAGGATCGGAGCTTCCGCATGCCCACCGAACCCCCCGACGCACCAGCGCCCACCGCCCTCCAGGCCGAGCAGGCCCACCTGGCCGAGTCCCGGACCGCGCTGGGGACGATGCGAGCCCAGACCGCCGGCCTGACGGCGCAGGGCGCCGACCGCATCGCCACCGAGCACCTCAAGCAGGTGCTGCACCGCCGGATGCTGTCGCTCGCCGACGACCCGACGGTCCCTTTGTTCTTCGGCCGGCTGGACTACGCCGCAGACCTGGGCGCCGAGCGCGACGAGGTCCTCTACGTCGGGCGCCGCCACATCACCGGCGAGGCGGGCGGCGAGCCGCTGGTCATCGACTGGCGGGCCGGGATGGCGCTGCCCTTCTACCGCGCCCGCCCCGCCGACCCGATGCACGTACGCCGCCGGCGCCGGTTCGGCTTCTCCCATGGCGCCCTCACCGCGTACGAGGACGAGGACCTGGCCCAGACCCCGGGCGCGGACGGCTCGGGGCACGCCGCGACGAACGCCACCGACACCACGGAGACCACCGCGGACGCCGCCGGCTCGAGCATCCTGCAGGCCGAGATCGAGCGGCCCCGGACGGGACCGATGCGCGACATCGTCGCGACGATCCAGCCCGAGCAGGACGTCATCGTGCGGGCCGGCCTGGAGCGGTCCGTCTGCGTGCAGGGCGCCCCGGGGACCGGCAAGACGGCCGTCGGCCTGCACCGCGCGGCGTACCTGCTGTACGCCCACCGCGAGCAGCTGTCGCGCTCCGGCGTGCTGGTGGTCGGCCCCAACGCCAGCTTCCTGTCCTACATCGGCGACGTGCTGCCCGCGCTCGGCGAGATCGACGCCGGGCAGGCCACCGTGGAGTCGCTGCTCACCGACGCGACCGGCCTGGAGGTCCGGGCAGCAGAACCCGCGGCACGGGCCCGGCTCAAGGGCGACGCCAGGATGGCCGAGGTCGTCCGGCGGGCGGTCTGGCGTCACCTCGCGCCCGCCCCGGGCACGCTGGTGCTCCCCCGCGGCATCCACTCCTGGCGCGTCCCGGCCTACCTCGCCGACGAGGTCGTCGCGGCGCTGCTCGACCGCGGCGTCCGCTACGAGGCCGGCCGCACCATGCTCGCGCAGCGGCTGGCCCACCAGGTCCTGCTCCGGATGGAGGCCGCCGGCGACTCCCCGGACGACCGGGTCCAGAACGCCGTCGCCCGCAGCCGCGAGGTGAAGGCCTACGTGGCGGCGCTGTGGCCGGTCGTCGAGCCGGGTCGGCTGGTCCTGCGGCTGCTCACCGACGGCCCGTTCCTGGCGGCCGCGGCCGACGGGGTCCTGAGCACCGACGAGCAGCGCGAACTGCAGGCCGGTCGCCCGGGCCGCACGCCGCGGTCGGCCCGCTGGACGCTCGCCGACCTCGCGCTGGTCGACGAGGTCGGCGACGTCCTCACCCGGACCCCGAGCCTGGGCCACGTGGTCCTCGACGAGGCCCAGGACCTCTCGGCGATGATGCTGCGGGCCGTGGGCCGGCGGGCGAGCACGGGTTCGATGACCGTGCTCGGCGACCTCGCGCAGGCCACCACCCCCTGGTCGGTGGGCTCCTGGGCCGAGTCGCTGGACCATCTCGGCCAGCCGGAGGCGATCGTCACCGAGCTCGTCGAGGGCTTCCGGGTGCCGGGGCTGGTCATCGACTACGCCGCCCGGCTCCTCCCGGTCATCGCCCCGACGCTCACCCCGCCCTACTCCGTCCGCCGCTCGGCCGGCGAGCTCGACCTGCGCCGCAGCAGCGAGCCGCTGCCGGCGACGGTCGTCGCGGTCCGGCAGTCGCTCGAGCAGGCCGGCACGGTGGGGGTGGTGGTCGCCGACCTCCAGGTCCCCGACGTCGCGGCCGCCCTGGGCGCGGCCGGCGTCGCGTACACCCTGCTCGGCGAGGGCGAACGCGACTTCGACCCGGACGACGTCCGCCGGGTCGACCTGGTGCCGGCGTCGCTGGTCAAGGGCCTCGAGTTCGACCACGTGGTCCTGCTCGAACCCGCCCGCCTCGTCGACGGCGAGGCCGACGAGGTCACCGGGCTGCGCCGGCTCTACGTGTGCCTGACCCGCGCGGTCACGTCCCTCGTCGTCGTGCACGCCGAGGACCTGCCGCTGGCCCTCGCCGCCTGACCCGGCCGCCACAGAGGCAGAGAAGGGCGCGGGTCGGACACCGGGTCCTGAGCCTCCACCCGAACCGGGTCGGGCGCCGCTGCCTGGACGAGGAGCGCGTGACGACACGCTTCTCCGTCGTCACGAGCGACGAGGAAGGCAGGGGGACCAGCCTGATCCGCGTCGGAGCGGAGCGGAGACAGAAATCAGGCGGAGCGCGCCTCGCGCGTCGAGTCCTTCAGGTGCTCGTCGAGCGCGCGGAGCGTCTCGACCAGCTCGGACGTCTCGCTCAGGTCCAGCCCGGTGGCGCGGCAGATCTCGAGCGTGACCCCGGACGCGCGCTCCTGCAGGCGACGGCCCGCGCGGGTGAGGCCGATGATGACCAGCCGCTCGTCCGATCGGTCCCGCGTCCGGCTGATCAGGTCCATCACCTCGAGCCGCTTGAGCAGCGGCGACAGGGTGCTCGACTCCAACGACAGGCGGTCGCCGATCCGTCCGACCGGGAGGGACGTCTCCTCCCACAGCAGCACCATCACCAGGTACTGCGGGTAGGTCAGACCGAACGCCTCCAGCGTGACCCGGTAGCGCGCGGTCATCGACCGGGACGCCGTGTAGAGCGCCAGGCACAGGCGGTCGTCGAGGGTGATCCCCGCCGCCTCGTCCCGCGTGAACAGCGCGGTCGGCGCGCCGGCGCCGGCTCGCTCCAGCTCCAGAGACACCCCGTCCATGTCCACAGGCTATCCGGGCTCGACCGAGCCACCCCGGTACCGTCCACCCAATAGCGTGCGGAGCGGACGAACTCCCCCGGAGGCCTAGCTGTGATGTCCAGGGACGTTGTTGCGTGACACGGCTCGTTGATTGACGTAGGCGAA
>CAXULL010000011.1:0-135151 GCA_964251895.1 uncultured Friedmanniella sp. | reverse complement strand
TTCGCCTACGTCAATCAACGAGCCGTGTCACGCAACAACGTCCCTGGACATCACAACTAGTCGTCGACGTCGGAGGTGGAGAAGTTCGCCCAGGCGGCGAGGCCGAACACGACCAGGTAGCCGAGCTGGACGGCGGTCCCGCGTACGACGTCGTCCCACAGGACCGGGTCGCGGAACAGGTCCACGAACGCCAGCCAGTAGCGCGTCGGCAGGAACGGGTGCAGCGCCTGCGCGGCGTCGAGGCCGAGCAGCACGGTCGAGCCGATGAGGACCCCGACCGTGCCCAGGGCCGCGCCGATCGCGGAGCTGCTGACCGTCGACAGGAACAGGGCCACGGCGGCCACCCCGAGCATGCAGACGACCATGTACGCCAGCGCGAGCGCCGTGCGCCAGGCCAGCTGGGCCGGGGTCAGCGTGGACCCGCTGAGGCTGACGGTGCCGGCGGCCGGGGCCGTGCCGAGCAGCAGCCGCCCCTCGACGTACGCGACGACGGCCACCACCAGCACCGCGATCACGACGAACGCGACGACGGTCACGAGCTTGGCCACGAGCAGCCGCAGCCGGCTCGCCGGCCGGACGAGCAGGTAGCGCAGCGTGCCCGACTGGACCTCGCCGGCGACGGCGTCGCCGCCCAGCACCGCGACCGCGATCGGCAGGAACAGCGGCAGCACGACGCCGAGGGCGGCCAGCGGGAAGAGCGTGCCGTCGCTCAGCACGGCCGACAGGAACGGCGGACCCTCGCCGGGGCCGGGCGCGATGTCGGTGACGGCCAGCAGGATCGCCACCAGGGTCGGCAGCGCGACGAGCATCCCCAGGATCACCCACGTCCGCGGGCGCAGCACCAGCTTGATCAGCTCGACCCGGATCACGTCAGCACCTCGACCCGGCGGCTCGGCGCCGCCGGCACGGCGCTGCTCGCCTCGAGCACCACCTGCTCGAGGTCCCGCTCGTACGGACCCAGCCGCGCCACGCGGACGCCCGCGCTCACCAGGTGCCGGTTGAGCCCGGCCGCGTCGTCGGCGCGCACCAGCAGCCGCTGGCCGTCCACCTCCACGACGGCGTCGCCGAGCAGCATCGCCGCGCCCCGGGCGTCGGGGCTGTGCACCTCGACCAGCCCGCTCGGGCGGAGCAGGGTGTCGAGGCGTTCCTGCAGGACGAGCCGACCGCGGTCCAGGACGCCGACCGTCGTGCACATCTGCTCGATCTCGGCGAGCAGGTGGCTGGACAGGAAGATGGTGGTGCCGGCGGCGTTCAGGGCCAGCAGCAGCGTCCGGATCTCGCTGATGCCCTGCGGGTCCAGGCCGTTGGTCGGCTCGTCCAGCACGAGCAGCCGCGGCCGGCGCAGCAGCGCCGACCCGAGGCCGAGCCGCTGGCGCATGCCCAGCGAGTACGCCCGCACCGGTCGGCGGTCGCCGGGGTCGAGCCCCACCTGCTCCAGCACCTCGTCGATCCGGCTGCGACGCTCCGCGCGGGGCAGCGCGTCGGGCCCGGCGGCGTCGAGCAGGGACAGGTTCAGCCGGCCGGACAGGTGGTCGTACGCCCCGGGACCCTCGACCAGCGCGCCCACCTGCGGCAGCACGCTCGCGCGCGCGGCGGGCATCGGCTCGCCGAGCACCTCGGCCTCGCCGGAGGTCGGCAGGACCAGGCCCAGCAGCATCCGTACGGTCGTGGTCTTGCCCGACCCGTTGGCGCCGAGGAAGCCGTAGACGTCGCCCTCGCCCACCTCGAGGTCAACGGCGTCGACGGCCCGCAGCTCGCCGTACCGCTTGGTCAGCGCCCGCGTCCGGATCACCGGCTGCTCGCTCATGCGCCCTCCTGGAGCTGCGCGGCGGCAGCGGTCAACGTCTCGGGGGTCACGGTGCCGGCCAGCAGGAAGCCGCCACCCCGGCCCGGGATGCGGGTCAGCAGCACGGTGATCGGGCCGACCGGGGCCAACGTCCCGGCCGTCGTCTGGGTGGCCGCACCGTTGCGGCTGAGCTGATCGCGCAGCGGTCGGGCGACCGAGCCGCGCAGGGGGAAGACGATCATGGTCGTCGGTCCACGCCCGTAGACGCCGACCGCGCCGGGGTCCTTGCCGTCGCGGGTGCCGAGCCCGGCCACGGTCGCGGGCAGGTCCAGCTGCTCGAGCGCGTTCGCGGCGGCCGCCACGTCCGTCGACTCCTCGTAGGCCAGGGTGACGTCCGCGGGGGCCGTGAACCGTACGGCGGAAGCGTCCGGGGGCTGCAGGGTCAGGTCGGTGAAGGCGGTCGTGAGCACGGGCAGCGCCGCGCCCCTGCCGTAGAGGTCGACCCGCAGCGGGAGGCCGGTGACGGGCTCGACCCACAGGTCGACGTGGTCGACCGTGGTGGCGACCTCGGCGGGCCGCAGCGTGAGCCCGACGGCGTCCACCCCGGCCACCCGACGCCCGGCCAGGGCCGACAGCTCGTCGACCCGCGCGCCCTGGAGCAGGTCCCGCCCGAGCGTGGCAGGCAGCACGTCGACGGCGTCCGGCAGCCGGATCGTCGACACCGGCGAGAACGTCGCCCGCTCCGACTCGAAGATCCACCGGACCTGCCCGCCGCCGTCGCGGAACGTGTCGGTCTCCCCGGTGCTGCGGATCCGGTCGACGCGCCAGCTGCGGGCGCTGCGCCACCAGGCGCGGAGCTCGACCTGGCTGCCCAGCAGCTCTCCGAGCGTCGCGAAGGAGTCGCTGCTCGGCAGCGCGAGCGACCCCGTGCTCTCGGCCCGGCCCGACCATCCCACCGCCGCCGACGCCTGGACCCGGGCCAGCAGCTCCGCGCTCGGAGCCGTCGTGGGTCCGCCGCCGGGCCGGTGCCGCACCGCGACCGGAAGACCCACGAGGAGCACGGCGGCGAGCACCACCACCAGCCAGCGCCTCACGGCCGCCAAGGTACGTGGACGGCCCTAGTGCCCCGGTCGACGGCGCCGCTCGTCACCGGACCCCGGCCGGCCGTTGGTGCTGCAGAGGGTGAGACGGGCCCCACGGCCGGGTCGCGTTCCATAGGCACCGAAGCAAGCGCTTACAGTACGTCGCGTGCAGGTCCGCGTTGAGACCGTGGTGGCCGGGTCGGACCTCGAGGTCCTGCACCCGCTCTACCTCCGTGCCTTTGCCCCGCTGGTGACCCGGGCCGCTGCGCGGCACGTGCTGACCCGGGCCGAGTTCGACGGGGAGATGGCCGACCCCCGCATCCTCAAGGTGGTCGTCCGCGACGACGACGGCTCCCCGGCCGGGCTCACCACGCTGACCCGCGACCTGACCGCCGTGCCCTGGGTGAACCCGTCCTACTTCTGGACCCGCTTCCCCGACGCCGCCGGTCGGAACGCGCTGTTCTACCTCGGCTACATCTTCATCGACCCCGAACGCCGCCGCTCGCACGCCCTGCTGCTGATGGCGTCCGAGATCAAGACCCACCTGGAGGACGTCCGGGGGGTCATCGGCTTCGACACCTCCGACTTCACCAACGAGCACGGCATCGGTCGCTGGAGCGGCTGGCTCTTCGGCCCGCACAGCACGGTCTCGTCGCTGGACTCGCAGACCTACAGCGTCGCCGACTACCGCAACGGTCGGGCGCCGGCCGAGACGGCGTACCCCCGTCCGGTCCAGGCCGACGACCTGCGCCTGGTCACCCTCGCCGAGCGGCCCGACCTGACCGACGAGATCGGGGCGCTGCTGTCGTCGCGCTGGCCGATGTTCATGCTGGCCGGCCACCCGGGCCACGACGAGGACCTCGACGCCCTCGTGCAGGCCTCCCCCGAGCACCAGGTGCTGGCCGTCGACGCCGAGGACCGGGTCCGAGGGGTCGCGTTCTCGCTGCCGCTCGACTGGGACGGCTCGGTCGACGACCTGCCGGACGGGTGGGACGACGCGGTCGCCCGGGCGGGCGCGCAGGAACGTTCCGGGCGCCCGGCCACCGCCGCCACCGCCCTGTCCATCACCGTCGCCTCCGACGCGGCGCGCCGCGGTCTCGCGGTCCGGCTCATCGACGCCCTGGGCCAGGCCACGCGCCGGGCGGGCGGCCGGGCGCTGATCGCTCCGGTCCGGCCGGTCCTCAAGGAGCGCTACCCCCTCGTCAGCCTCGAGGAGTACCTCACCTGGCGCACGCCCGAGGACGAGCCGTTCGACCCCTGGGTCCGCACCCACCTGCGCGCCGGCGCCCGGCTCCTCGGCGTCGCGCCCGCGTCCATGACGATCACCGGTCCGACCCAGGACTGGCGCACCTGGGTCGAGGACCCGCTGCCGGGTCCAGGCTCGTACGTGGTCGACGGCGGGCTCACGCCGCTGGTCGTCAAGGACGGGGTGGGGACCTACGTCGAGCCGAACGTCTGGCTGGTCCACGACGTGGAGCCGACCGCAAGCTGAGCCCGGAGCGACCCGCGGACCGTCGCTACCAGCCGACGACGGCGTACGGGACGACGACGAGCGCGCAGACCGGTGCGTCCGCGCAGACGGCACCCTCGAGCACCCACTCGGGCGGCGCGAACTCCACGACCTCGTCGGAGGTCATCTCGGCCAGGCTGGTGCAGATGTCCTCGCGCACGGCGTCGGCCGTGAGCCCGTGGTGCTCGACGAAGTAGCCGCCCTGCCCGTCCACGCGCTGGATCCAGCCGACCCCCGCCCAGACCTCCTCGCCCGGCACCTCGGCCCGGTGCTCGGCGTACACGCAGTAGACGCGGTCGCCGTGGTAGCCGTCGACGAGGTCCTGCGGACGGGGCCCGACCCAGCGCCCCGGCAGTGCCGGTCCCTGACCCAGCCGCCCGACCCCGACCTCGGTGTGCGGGGGGATCACGCTGGACAGCCGGACCAGGTTGTAGTGGCCCAGCCCCACCGCGACCAGCGCCCGGTGGAACGCGGCGAGCGCGGTGCGTGCCGTGCCGGTCGCCGCCAGCACGGGCAGCCGGTGCGGGACCAGGCCGACGCCGGGCGGTCGTTCCTCGGCCCCGCGCGGCTCGACGGTGGGGACCGCGCTCACGCGGCCCGGCCGGCGATGACGTCGAGCTCGAGGACCGCCAGCGCCAGCTCGGCGGCCAGGTCGTCCAGCACCCCGGGTCGCCGGGCCAGCACCTTCGACCCGCCGTGCTCCAGCTCGGCGCACAGGGCGGCGACCCGGACGGCGCCGATGGTGGCCGCGGACCCGCGCAGCTCGTGCGCCGCCATGGCCAGCGCCTCGTCGTCCGCGCTCACCGCACAGCTCCGGATCGTGGCGAGCCGGTTGTCGGCGCGCCGGGTGAAGGACGAGATGAAGGTCGCGAGCAGACTGCCGCCGTCCGGCGTACGGAGCTCCGACAGGCCCTCGATCTGCGCCGGGTCGATGTGGTGCTCGTCCGGGACGACCGCCAGCGCGGCACCGCCCGGGCCCGCCGTCGCGTCCCCGCCCGAGGGGGCCCCGGGTTCCGGGGTCCAGCGCTCCAGCACGGCCGCGAGCGCGTCCGGGTCGATGGGCTTGGCCACGTAGTCGTCCATCCCGGCGGCGAGGCAGCGTTCCCGGTCGGCGGCGAGGGCGCTGGCGGTGAGCGCGACCACCGGGGTACGGGTGCGCCCCCGCTCGACCTCGCGGATCCTCTCGGTGGCGGCGAAGCCGTCCATCACCGGCATGTGGCAGTCCATCAGCACGACGTCGTACGTGCGGCGCCCGAGGGCCTCCAGGGCCTCGACACCGTTCCCGGCGACGTCGGTGGCGAAGCCGAGCCGCTCGACCATGCCGCGGGCGACGAGCTGGTTGAGCTCGTTGTCCTCGACGACCAGCACACGCCCCCGGACCAGCGCCGGCTGGGCGACCGCGGCCCTGGTCTCCGCGTCCTCGAGGTCGTGCGCCTGGCGGTCGGCGCCGGCCACCAGCCGCACGACGCTGTCGTAGAGCGCGGCGGCGCGGATGGGCTTGTTCAGCCAGCGCGCCACCCCGACGGCGTCCAGCAGGGGCTGGGCCAGCCGGGGCGCGGAGCTGAGCATGATCATCGGCAGCCCGGCCAGGTCGGGGTCGGCGCTGACCCGGCGGGCGAGCTCCAGCCCGTCGACGTCGGGCATCAGCATGTCGAGGATGGCGAAGTCGTAACGGCGCCGCGTGGCCCGGGCCGTCGCCAGAGCGGCCAGCGCGTGCTCCGCGTTGTCGACGACGTCGACCGTGATCCCCCAGGCGCCGAGCTGTGCGGTGAGGATCGTCCGGTTGGTCGCGTTGTCGTCGACCACGAGGGCGCGCAGGCGGGCGGGCAGCAGACCGAGGGCGGGGGCGTCGGGCCGAGCCTGGCCGGAGCAGTCCGCGGCGGGCAGGAGCAGGTCGAACCAGAAGGTGCTGCCCTCCCCGGGCGCGCTCCGGACGCCGATCTCGCCGTTCATCGCCTCCATGATCCGCCGCGAGATGGCCAGCCCGAGACCGGTCCCTCCGTAGCGCCGCGTGGTCGAGGCGTCGGCCTGCGAGAACGACTCGAAGACGCGCGGCTGGTCGGCCTCGGCGATCCCGATCCCGGTGTCGACGACCTCCACGTGCAGACAGACCTGACCCTCCCCGACCAGCGAGCTCGCCACCTTGATCGAGACCTCGCCCTCGGCGGTGAACTTCACCGCGTTCGACGCGAGGTTGAGCAGGACCTGCCGGACGCGGACGTGGTCGCCGCGCACCATCCGCACGGCGGCCGGGTCGACGTCCACCAGGAGCTCGAGACCCTTCGCGTACGCCGCGGGCGCCAGCAGGTCGCCGACCTCCTCGGCGAGGACCCGGACGTCGAAGTCGGCGGCGTCCAGGACGAGCTTGCCGGCCTCCAGCTTGGAGAAGTCGAGGATGTCGTTGATCACGTCGAGCAGCGCCTGCCCCGCGTGGTGGACGCCCTCGGCGTACTCGCGCTGCTGGGCGTCGAGCTCGGTGTCGACGAGGAGCGACACCAGGCCGATCACCCCGTTCATGGGCGTCCGGATCTCGTGGCTCATCGTGGCCAGGAACTCCGACTTCACCCGCGCGGACAGCAGCGCCTCCTCGCGCGCCTGCTCGAGCACCTCGGCGGCGCGGCGCTGCTCGGTGATGTCGTGCGCCGACACGGAGATCCCCGAGACGCCACCGCTGCCGTAGACCGGCGAGACCGTGAAGGACACGGGCACGCGTCGGCCGTCGGGGCGGACCCAGTCCCACTCGTAGGTCTCCAGCGGCTCCCCCCGTGCGGCTGACTGGAGCAGGTCGCGGATCGAACGCCCGACGTCCTCCGGCAGGAAGTCGACGCTCTGGCCGGTGACCTCCGCGACGCGGTAGCCGAAGAGCTGCTCGGCGGCCGGGTTCCAGGCGATCAGGGTGCCCTCGAGGCTCCAGCCGACGATGGCCTCGCGCGACGACGTCAGGATCGAGCCGAGGGTCTCGAGCTCGCCGGTCCGCTCGGCGACCTTCTGCTCCAGCCCGCGGGTGAGGGTGAGGTTCTCGTAGACGATCATCACCTGCCGGACGGCGACCGTCAGCAGCAGGAGCACGCCGCCGATCTGGAGGAACAGGTCGTCCCTGATCGGCCGGACCGCGAGCACGACGACCGCGGCGAGCACGGGCAGGTACGGCAGGAGCTGGGCGAGCAGGTCGAGGTTCCAGTAACGACGACCCTCCGGACGGCTGGCCGTCTGCGACGCGAGCCCGACGAGCACCGGTGCCGCGATCCACCCGAGCACGAGCGGGGTGCCGGTGGCGTTGCTGATCCCGTTGGCGAGCATGCGTACGTAGACGCTGTCGGTGACGGCGAAGCTCAGCAGCCCCGCACCGATCCACAGCCAGACCAGCCGGTCGGCGGGCGCCTGGCGCATCCCGAGGGTGAAGACCACGGCGCAGATCGCGACGTCGGCGACCGGGTAGGCCAACGTGGCCAGCCCGGCAGGGGACGACAGGTCCAACGCCTCGCGCAGCACCCCGAGCACGGTGCCCTCGCTCACCAGCAGCACGCCGGTGGTGATGACGACGGCGTCGATCACTCCCCGGAACCGGGAGATGAGCCGCTCGGGCGGCCGCGGGAAGAGCAGCAGGGCGACGACGAGCGGGACCGAGTAGCCGAGATAGCTGAGGGTGTCGGTCAGCGGGGACGCCTTCGGCGGCGCACCGCGGAGGATCGCGGCCATGAACACCAGCTGGCCGACGGCTCCGAGAGCCATCGCGACCGCGATGAGCACCCACGCCCGCCGGCCGGGTCGGGCGCGGCGAGCGGCGACGGCGCAGCTGACGACCCCGAACACCATGGCCGCGAGCAGGCCCGCGTTGCCGACGAGCAGGCGGTGGCCGGTCTCGGGCGTCCCGTCGCTCAGGTAGACCCCGATGACGACGGCGGCCAGCACCCAGGTCGCGAGCTGGGTCAGCACGCGGAGCGAGAGGGCGCTCCGGCGCCGCGTGATGGCGTAGGGGCGCGCGACGGCGGTCATGCAGGCCGACCGGCAGCGCGGGACGAGCTCTCGGAGAACATCAGTGCTTTCTTTCGTCCATCCCCCGAGGACGGCGCTGAGCCGAATCTACTGCACAGGATCCACTGCACCCGGATCTGCTGTGCGTCACCCACGGCGAGCGGTGGGTTCCCGTGCCGATCTCGGCCCGCGAGGCGCGCAACCTACCGGTCGCGGGGAGATGCGGGGCTCGCCGGACGGGGCGTACGGACGCGGTTCCACCAGAGCGACAGCCCGAGGGCGAGGGCGACGAGCAGCCCGCCGCCCCCGGCGAACCAGGACGCGACGTCGACGTTCTTGCGGACGACGGTGACGTGGCTGGGCAGGTCGCCGAGGGCGTCGGCCAGCTGGTCCGAGCTCTCGGCGCGGTAGTACGTGCCCCCGGTGGTCTCGGCGACCGACCTGAGGGCGCCCTCGTCGATGACCAGCGGGCTCCGGCCGCCGCCGAACCCTCCACCGCGACCACCGAACCCGCCGCCGCCCCCGGCCCAGCCGCCCGCCTGCTGGCCCGTGCACGACATCCGGGTGGGCGTGGTCGTGCCGAAGCCGATCGTGAACACCCGCAGCCCGCGGACCGCCGCGGTCTCGGCCGCGGTGGCCGGCTCCGGACCCTGGGTGTTGGCGCCGTCGGTCAGCACGACGATGACGTCCGGCGCGAAGCCGGACCGCTGGGCGGTCTCGGCGTCCACGCCGCTCGGCGCGACGGTCGGGTCGACGGCGGCGATGCCGTCCACCGACGTCAGGATCGCCGACCCGATGGCGGTGCCGCGCGAGGTCGACAGGGCGTTGACGGCCGCGATGAGCGCGTCGGTGTCGGTGGTCGGCGGCACCTGCACCCCGGCGACGCCCGCGAACGCGACGAGCCCGATCCGGGTGTCGCCGCCCTCGGCCTGGATGAACTTGATCGCCGCCTGCTGAGCGACCGTGATCCGGTTGGGGTCGACGTCGGTGGAGCACATGGACCCCGACACGTCCATCGCCAGCATGATCGTCGTCGAGTCGGACGCCACCGGCACGCGCGCCTGCGGGCGCGCCGCACCGACCCCGAGCGAGGCGAGGCCGAGCAGGAGCAGCAGGCCCGGCAGCAGCCGGACCCAGCGCGTACGCCGGGGCAGCGCGGCGCGCACCAGCGCGATCGAGGTGACCCGGACGGCCGCCCGACGACGTCGGCGCCGGAGCAGCCAGACGAGCGCGAGCAGGAGCGGGATCGCCAGCAGCGCCAGCAGCGCCCAGGGCCAGGTGAAGGTCATACCAGTCGGCCCGTCCGTACGGCGGTCAGGACCGCGCCGGCGACGAGGAGCGCGAGAGCGACCCCGGTGATCCCGCCCGCGAGCGGGACGTCCTGCTTGGCGACCGTGAGCCGCAGGTCGATGGACGAGGCGACGCCGTCGAGCTGGGCGGCGTCGGACGCCGGGTGGTAGCCGCCGCCGGTGGTCTGCGCGAGGGCGGTGAGCGCGTCGGCGTCCAGGCCGGTGTGCAGCGAGAAGCCGTCGACCTGGACGTTCGCGCCGGACGCCGTGCCGACGCCGACGGTCTCGATGTGCACCCCGGCGTTCTGGGCGAGGGTGGCCGCGGCGCTCGTGGCGTCCCCGCTCCCGCTGGAGTCGCCGCCGTCGGAGAACAGCACGATCGTCGCCGAGCCCCAGTAGCCGAGGTCGGGCAGCGACCCGCCCTCGGGAACGGTCACGGTCTTGCCGGTGATCGAGCTGAGCGAGCCGAGGATCGCGGCGGCGAGCGAGGTGCCGCCGGACAGCCGGAGGTTCTGCACGGCCGCCTTCGACGCGGCCCGGTCCGGCGTCGGCAGCGAGGTGGTCAGCGCGCCCTGGTCGAAGCCGACCACGCCGATGTCGACGGTATCCGGCTGCGCGTCGATGAACGCGTCCGCCGCCTGCTGGGCGGCGACGAGCCGGCTCGGGGCCACGTCGGTCGCCCCCATGCTGTTGGACACGTCCATCGCCAGCACGACCGTGCCGGCGCTGCGCCCGACGGGCAGCGCGGCGGCCGGACCGGCCCACGCAACGGCCAGCAGGAGGACACCGCCGAGCGTCAGCCAGCGGGCGAGCGGCACCCCGGTGCGACCCGGAGCGGCGACGCCGGCGGCCGCCAGCGCCGCGGAACGTCGCCGTGTCAGCCGGACGGCCAGCACCACCAGGGCCGCGACGACGAGCAGCCCGAGGGCTAGCAGGACCGGGTGCGCGAGGCTGAGCCCTGAGCCCGTCGACGGGGTCATCGCACCCCGCCGCGTACGGGCCGCCGGGTCTGCGCGACCACGCCGACGAGCGTGGAGACGAGGTCGGCGTCGGTCTCGACGCGGTGCAGCGGGACCCCGGCCCGGCGCATCCCGGCCCCCAGCGCGGCGTCGCGCTCGTCGACGCCCTCGCGGTAGCGCGCCCGGAACCAGGGGTCGCCGGAGTCGACCAGCACCTGCTCGCCCGTCTCGGCGTCCTCGACGACGACGAGGCCGACCTCCGGCAGCGCGTCGTCGGCCGCGTCCACGACGCGCAGCGCGACGACCTCGTTGCGGTGGGCCAGCTGCATCAGCGGGCGTTCCCAGTCGCCGGTGCCGATGAGGTCGGAGACCACGACCACGAGGTTGCGCCGCGCCAGTCCAGCGACGGCGGAGAGCATCGCGGCGAGGTCGGTGGTCTGCCCCGCGCCCCCGGGGTCGACGCCCGGGGCGCCTGCGGGCGGAGCGGTCCGCTCGAGCTCGTGCCCGATCCGCAGCGCCTGGCGCCGGCCCGTCCCGGGCGGCACGATGTGGGCGCGCCCGGTGCCGTAGAGCACAGCGCCGACGCAGTTGCCGCCGCGACCCAGGACGCGCGCCAGCACCAGGGCGAGCTCGGCCAGGACGGCGGACTTGCCGCGACCCGAGCCCGCCCCGCCCACCTCCATGGACGCCGACCGGTCGAGCACCAGCCACGAGGTCAGCTCACGGTCCTCGGTGAACTCGCGCACCTGGGGCTCGTCGAGCCGCGCCGTGACGTTCCAGTCGATGTGGCGGGCGTCGTCGCCCTCCACGTACGCCCGCAGCCCGGCGAAGTCGAGCCCGCTCCCCCGCCGGGCCGTGCGGTAGCCGCCCTGGACGCGCCCGTCGAGCTGCCGCACGACGCGCCACTCCAGGCGGTGCAGCAGGGCGTCCGACGTGCTGGTGGTCATGGCCGGGCCGGCTCAGCCCTGGAGCACGACGTCGGGCGAGCGCACGGCGCGCAGGACGCGGACGAGGACGGTGTCCGCGTCGAGCCCGTCGGCCAGCGCCTCGTACGAGAGCACGACCCGGTGCCGCAGCACGTCGAGGGCGAGCTCGTCGACGTCGTGCGGGAGCACGTAGTCACGCCCGCGCAGGAACGCCAGCGCCCGTCCGCCGAGCACCAGCGCGATCGTCGCGCGCGGGCTGGCCCCGTAGGTGACGTAGCGGTCGAGGTCGCCCAGCCCGACCGAGGTGGGCGAGCGCGTGGCCGCGACGAGGCGTACGGCGTAGTCGACGATCGCCGGGTCGACGTAGACCTCGTCGACCTGGGCCCGCATCGCGACCAGGTCGGCGGGGCTGAGCATCACCTGCAGCGCGGGGCTCGGGACCAGCGCCCGGTCCACGATGGCGTGCTCCTCGTGGGCGCTCGGGTAGCCGACGACCACCTTCATCATGAAGCGGTCGACCTGCGCCTCCGGCAGCGGATAGGTGCCGTCGGACTCGATCGGGTTCTGCGTGGCCATCACCAGGAACGGTTCCGGCACGCGGAACGTCTCCCGCCCGATCGTCACCTGACGTTCCTGCATGACCTCGAGCAGCGCGCTCTGCACCTTGGCGGGCGCGCGGTTGATCTCGTCGGCCAGCAGCAGGTTGGCGAAGACGGGCCCGAGCGACACCTCGAACTCGCCCGTCCGCTGGTGGTAGACCCGGGTGCCGACCAGGTCGGCGGGCACCAGGTCCGGGGTGAACTGGATGCGCTGGAACTGACCGCCGATCGCGCCGGCCAGGGACTTGACCGCGAGGGTCTTGGCCAGGCCCGGCACGCCCTCGACGAGCAGGTGCCCGCCCGCGAGCATGGCGACCGCCATCCGCTCGAGCAGCACGTCCTGGCCGACGATCGTCCGCTTGACCTCGAAGAGGACCTGCTCGAGCGGGTTGACGTCGGACGTGTTCGCGTCGGCGGCGCTCACCTGCTGGGGTGCACGTTCGACGCTCTCGCGCGACCAGCGGTTCACGCTCGGGTCCTGGCTCATATCTGCGGTCCTCCTCCTTGGCCCGGTCCGTCCCCGCCACCGGCGAGGGCGGCTCCGATCGGCACGGCGAAGCCGATCCCGGCGAACGCGTCGTCCTTGCCCGGGTCGGCGATGGACACGACGACCCCGACGACCAGGCCCTGGTCGTTCAGCAGGGGTCCGCCGGAGCTGCCGGGGTTGACGGCGGCGTCGAACTGGATCAGCCCCCGTACGGTGCCGGCGGTGGTCTTGCTCGTCCGGTTCAGCCCGGACACGATCCCGCTGGTCGTGCTGTCCTGCAGCCCGAGCGGGTTGCCCATCGCGACGACGTCGGCGCCCACGGCCACGCCCCCGCCGAGCGCGGCCGGGACGACGACCTCCGGCAGCTTCTGCGGCTCGAGCATGGCGGTGTCGTTCTTGGGGTCGGCCGAGGCCACCTCGGCCTTGGCCTTCGTCCCGTCGGCGAAGATCACCGTCAGGTCGCCGCCCCCGGCGATCACGTGGTTGGCGGTGAGGATCGTCCCGGTGTCCGTGACCACGGTGCCGGAGCCGAGCGAGCCCTTCGAGGTCGTGATCAGCACGACCGAGGGCACGACCTGCGTGTAGAGCTTCGGCACGGGGAGCGGCGTCGCCGTCGGCGCAGGGGTCGGGGTCGGCGAGGGCGAGGTGGCCGCGTCGGACGCGGCCGAGGACGAACCGAGCCGGAAGGCGAGCGCCGCGATGACCGCGATCGCCACGACCAGGACCGCACCCGCGACGATCAGCCAGCGCCAGGAGCTCGTACGCCTCGGCTGCGGCGGCTCGACGGGTGCGGTGTCGATCAGGTCGACGTCTCCGGAGCTGCCGGACGGAACGTTCCCTGAGGCCACCGGAACGTTCCCTGAGCCCGTCGAGGGACCGCCGGCCTCGTCCGCGCCGGGCGCGCGGAACCCGCGTAGCCGCCCAGCCCCGGTGGGGTCCATGAGCACAGCCTAGGGACGATCCCTAGCAGCGACCTGTGAGTCGTCGGACACGTGCGCCGCACGACCGACCGCGTCCATCGTGGCGTCGACGAGCTCGCCGAGCGGTCGGGTGCCGTCGGTCCGGACCCACTCGTCCTGGGCCGCGACCAGGCAGCCCACCGCTGCTCCGCTGACCGCGTCGGCCTCGAGGCGCCGGTCGTCCGCGCTCGACCCGCCCACGAGGCGGGGCTCGAGCACCTCGGCCAGGGCGCGGCGCCAGCTGGTGAGCTTCTGCAGGTGGCTCGCCTGGAGCGCCGGGGTGTCGAGCATGAGCCTGGTCATGACGAGCGCGCGCTTCTCGACGCTCATCTGCGCGACGAGGGGGTCGAACGAGCGACGCAGGGCGGTCCACGGTGCCTCCGCGGCCGGACGGGCGCGGAGGTGCTCGGCCAGCTCGTGGCCGAGGGCCTCCAGCGTCTGGGTGAGCACCTCTTCCTTGGTGCCGAAGTAGCGGAAGAAGCTGCGCCGGGACAGCCCTGCCGCGGTCGCGATCTGGTCGACGGTGGTGCCCTCGAAGCCCTGCGTCGCGAAGAGGTCCAGCGCGACCAGCAGCAGCTCACCCTGGACCGCACGCCGCGTCCGTTCCCGCAGCCCCGCGCCGTCACCCACGATGCTCTACGCTACACCAGGAGTCGTTCTTGGCACTGTGTGCCACGATCGGCACTGCACGTGCATCACTGTTCTCCGAGAGGCATCCCATGTCCGACCAGACCATCGTCATCACCGGGGCCAGCGACGGCATCGGCGCCGCCGCGGCCCGCAGGCTCAGCAGGGACGGGAACCTCGTGGTCCTCGTCGGCCGCTCCCGGGCCAAGACGGCCGCGGTGGCGAACGAGCTGGCTGCGCCCTTCCACGTGGCCGACTTCTCCGACCTCGCCGAGGTCCGCCGGCTGGCCGACGAGCTGGGCGCCGCGTACCCGCGGATCGACGTGCTGGCGAACAACGCCGGCGGGATCATGGGTCACCGCCAGCTGACCGTCGACGGGCACGAGCTGACGTTCCAGGTCAACCACCTGGCGCCGTTCCTGCTGACCAACCTGCTGCTGCCGGCCCTGACGGCCCACGGGGCGAAGGTCATCCAGACCTCCAGCATCGCCGCCCGTCTCTTCGGGCACGTCGACCTCGAGGACCTCGACCTGGAGCAGGGCTACAGCCCCGACCGGGCGTACGGCAACGGCAAGCTCGAGAACATCCTCTTCACCCGCGAGCTCGACCGCCGCCTCGGCGACCAGGGCATCGCCGCCGCGGCGTTCCACCCGGGTGTCGTCGGCACCAACTTCGCCAGCGACACGACCCACCCGATGCGCTTCCTCTACCACACGCCGTTGATCAACAAGCTGTTCACGATCAGCCCGGAGAAGGGTGCACGCGGCCTGGTCTGGCTGGCCGAGAACACCCCGGGCGCGACCTGGCCGACGGGCGAGTACTTCGAGCACGAGAAGGTCGCCCGGTCCAACCCGCAGGCGAAGGACGCCGCCCTCGCCGTCGGCCTCTGGGACCGGAGCGCGGAGATGGTCGGCCTCTGAGACAGGGCGGGACCTCGAGACCGCCTCGATGCGGCAGCTTGTGCACCGAGTTCGGTGCACAAGCTGCCGCGCTGCCGGAGGAGCTCAGTCGTCGAAGTCGGTGCTCCGGCTCAGCGTCTCCCACGTGTCGACCTCGTCGAGCAGCGAGTGGAGCGCGGCGCGGAAGCCGTCCGACGCGTCGTTGCCGAGGAGCAGCATGAACGGCGGGTGCTCGGACTCGACGGCCTGGATCAGGGCGGCCGCCGCCTTGGCCGGGTCGCCCGGCTGCTTGCCGTGCACGGTGTCGTTCTCCTTGCGGCGCTTGCCCGCGGTGTCGGCGTAGTCCGCGATCGGCTTCGACGACTGGGTGAGCGAGCGGCCGGCGAAGTCGGTGCGGAAGCCGCCGGGCTCCACGGCCATCGCGGTGATGCCGAGCGGCGCCACCTCCTTGCGCAGCGACAGGGTGAGCGCCTCGATCGCGGCCTTGACCGCGGCGTAGTAGCCGGACCCCTCCGGCGAGATGCGCGCGCCGATCGAGGAGAGGTTGACGATCGTCCCGGAACGTCGCGCCCGCATGCCCGGCAGGACGGCCTTGATCGTGCGGACCGTGCCGAAGACGTGCGTCTCGAAGAGCTGGCGCACGTCGTCGTCCTCGCCCTCCTCGAGCGCGGACCGGTAACCGTAGCCGGCGTTGTTCACGAGCACGTCGACCCCGCCGAACCGCTCCTCGGCCGAGTCGACGACGGCGCGGACCTGCGCGTCGTCGGTCACGTCGAGGGCAAGGGCCAGCGCAGTGTCCGGGTGGGCCTCGACGAGGTCGGCGACCTTCGCCGCGTCGCGGGCGGTGGCGACGACGTTGTCGCCGCGGGCGAGCACGGCCTCGGCGAACGCGCGGCCGAGGCCGGTCGAGCAGCCGGTGATGAGCCAGGTGGCCATGAGACTTCTTCTTCCGTCGAACGATGGGTGCGCGGCGGGCGCCCGACCAGGTCTGGTCGCGCCCGCCGACGTCCCACCCTGCCCTACCCGTTCAGCGGACCGAGCGGCGCTCGTAGAGAGCGGCGGCCCAGACGTACCCGGCGGCCGCGATCACGACGCACCAGACGACGGCCGCCCCGAGGCTCGAGCCTGCCGGCGCGCCCGCCAGCAGTCCCCGGACCGCCTCGATGACCGGGGTGAACGGCTGGTGCTCGGCGAACCAGCGCAGCCCGAGCGGCATGGACCCCGTCGGCACGAACCCGCTGCCGAGGCTCGGCAGCAGCAGGAGCACCAGGGGCAGGTTGCTCGCCGTCTCGACCGACCGCGCCTGCATCCCCATCGCCACGCCCAGCCAGCTGACGGCGAACGCGAGCAGCGCGAGGAGGCCGGCGGCGAGGACCCACCCGAGCGGTCCGGCCGTCGGGCGGAACCCGAGCAGCAGCCCCACCGCGAGCACGAGCGCGACGGCGACCAGGGCCTGGACGGTGTTGCCGAGCACGTGGCCGGCCAGGACCGCGGCTCTCGAGATCGCCATGCTCCGGAACCGCGCGGTGATGCCCTCGGTCATGTCCATCGCGACGGTCGTCGCGGTGCCGCCCGCACTGCCGGCGACGGTCATCGCGAGGATCCCCGGCATCACGTACGCGAGGTAGGCCGCCCGCCCGCCCGCCGGGTCCACCCCGGGCAGACCGGCGCCGAGGGTGCCGCCGAGCACGAGGACCACGAGCAGCAGGAGCACGACGGGCCCGCCGATCGTGAACACCGACAGACCCGGGTAGCGGACCATGTGCAGCAGGTTGCGACCCAGCATGGTGATGGCGTCGGCGACGACGTACGAGGGCCGTCCGGCTCCGGTCGCAGGAGCGCGTCCGGTGGTGATCGTGGTCATGAGCGTGTTCCCTCCGTGGTCGGGCTGGCGTCGGCCCGGCCGGTGAGCGCGAGGAACACGTCGTCGAGGTCCGGGGTGTGGATGCTGAGGTCGTCGACCTCGAGGTCGGCCGCGGCGAGGCGGTCCAGCACGGTGCGCAGCTCGGCGACCCGGCCCGCGCTCGGCACGGCCAGGGCGAGCTCCGCGTCGTCCCGCGTGGCGTCGCCGAGCAGCCGCCCGGCCGCGTCGAGCGAGGCGACGTCGGCGAACCGCAGGCGCAGGTGGCCACCCGGCACGAGCCGCTTGAGCTCGTCCGGCGTCCCGTCGGCGACCAGCCGGCCGCCGTCGAGCACCGCGACCCGGTCCGCCAGCTCGTCGGCCTCGTCGAGCTGCTGGGTCGTGAGCAGCACCGTGGTGCCGTCCGCGACGAGTCCGCGCACGATCTCCCACAGGGTGCGCCGGCTCCGCGGGTCCAGGCCCGTGGTGGGCTCGTCGAGGAAGATCACCTGCGGGGTGGACACGAGCGTCATCGCCAGGTCGAGGCGTCGCTGCATCCCGCCCGAGTACGTGGCGAGCGGCTTGCGGGCGGCGTCGACGAGGTCGAGCTGCTCCAGCAGCTCGGCGACCCGCGCCTTCGACCGTCGCGGGCCGAGGTGGCGCAGGCGGGCCATGAGCATCAGGTTCTCCTCGCCGGTGAGCAGCTTGTCGACCGCGGAGAACTGACCGGTGAGCCCGATCGCCGCCCGCACGCCGTCCGGGTCGCGGACGACGTCGCAGCCGGCCACGGTCGCGGTCCCGCCGTCCGGCCGCACGAGCGTGGCGAGGACGTGCACGGTGGTGGTCTTGCCGGCGCCGTTCGGACCGAGCAGCGCGGTGACCGTGCCGGCCTCCACCCGGAGGTCCAGGCCGTCGAGCACGACCTGGTCGCCGTACGCCTTGCGCAGCCCGCGCACCTCGATCGCGGCGGTCACGAGACGCGCCGGACGTCGATGTCGCCGAACTGCGTACGGACGCGGACGGTGACGGCCTGCTCGGACCCGGCGGGTGCAGAGTCGGCCTCGAGCTCGTTGCGCACGCGCCCGTTCTTCGACGCCAGGTCGAGCCAGGCCGGGACGCCCGCCCGTACGCCGACGCTCACCTCGCCGTAGCCGCTCTCGGCCTCGACGGCGCCGGTGCTGACCTCGCCGAGCGAGACGCTGCCGTACGCGGTCTTGGCCACGACCGACCCGAGCGCGCGCCCGACCTCCAGGTCGCCGTACGACAGGCGGGCCTCGAGGTCGCCGCCCGACTCCTCGACCTGCACGCTGCCGTGCGACGCCTTGAGGACCGCGTCGCCGGTGATCCTGCCGAGCCGGATCTGGCCGTGGTCGGCCACGACCTCGACCGACCCGTCAGCGGCGACCACGCTGGCGCTGCCGTGGCCGGCCCGGAGCCACAGGTCACCCGTGGCGTCGAGGTGGGCGCTCCCGGAGGATGCCTTGACCCGTGTCGCGCCGAGCCGGCCCGTGGTGCGCACGGAACCGGCCGCGATCTCGGCGGTGAGCCGCGAACCGGTCGGCAGCTCGACCCTCAGGTCGACGGA
This sequence comes from uncultured Friedmanniella sp., assembly GCA_964251895.1. Taxonomy (GTDB): domain Bacteria; phylum Actinomycetota; class Actinomycetes; order Propionibacteriales; family Propionibacteriaceae; genus Microlunatus. The sequence goes on along the minus strand of CAXULL010000011.1, from coordinate 116,628 downwards.
CTCACCCGGCCCGACCAGGGTGAAGCGGGGCTTGGGCGTGACGACCGTGAGCCGCTGGCCGTCGAAGTCGACGGTCGTCTCCTCGGCAGCACGCCGGTCGGCCTCCTTGGCCGGGCTGGTCGGCGACACCGTGACGACGGTGTCGGCGCGGTCGCTGGCGACGACCTCGATCGCGCCGACGGCCACGTTGATCGCGAGGTCGATGGGGGTGGGGGTGGTGTAGGTGGGCATGCGAACGCCTTCCTTCCGGGCAGGCTGGTCCGACCACGCGGGTCTCGCGCGGCGGTGGTGAGGGTGGTGGGGGCTGAGCCGGGTGCTAGCGAGCCCAGCCGGCGAAGTTGTCGCCCGTGCGCAGGGTGCGCTGGGCGGCGCGTCGTTGCTTCGGCTGGAGCGCAGCCGCGACCGCACGGACCAGCCAGGTGTTCACGGAGAGGCCGTCGGCGGCGGCCGCCTCGTCCACCCGGGCCTTGAGGGCGTCGGGCAGGCGGAGGGTGGTGCGGGACGTGCTGACGTCGTCGAGGTCGAGCGCAGCGGCAGGCCGCTCGTCGGTGTCGCTCTCGCCGGTCGTCTGGACCACGAACTCGACCTCGCGGCCGCGCAGCCGCAGATCGACCGACCCCGGCACGAGCTCGCGGGTGATCTCCCCCGCCGCCGCCGACAGGACGTCGAGCATCGCGACCCGCGTCGCCGCCTCGAGCGCGGACGCCAGGCGCTGAGCCACGGCCCGCGTCTCCTCGGACCCGTTCTCGGCGGCCAGCACCAGCTGGCGCTGCAGCTCGTCCACGTACGGCGCGATGTTCATGCCACCAGAATGACACCACGGTGGTGTCAGGTCAAGGCTTTGTGGTGTCACACGAGTGGGAGCGATCCCATCGACCTCGCCCACGCCTGCGGGTGAGGCTCCGACGAGGCGTGCCGCCGGATACGTTGGCGGCCGCACGCCGGTCGCACGACCGCAGGACCGCAAGACCACGAGGAGCAGCCATGAGCGATTTTCCGGACGACTTCGTCTGGGGTGCCGCCACGGCGTCGTACCAGATCGAGGGGGCCGCCACCGAGGACGGCCGCGGCCCCAGCATCTGGGACACCTTCGCTCGCGTGCCCGGCGCGATCGTCGACGGCTCGAACGGTGACGTCGCCGACGACCACTACCACCGCTACGCCGACGACATCGCCCTGCTCGCCTCGCTCGGCCTGACGGCGTACCGGTTCTCGATCTCCTGGTCGCGCGTCCTGCCCACCGGCAGCGGCGCGGTGAACCAGGCCGGCCTCGACTTCTACCGTCGGATCGCCGAGACCTGCCACGCGCACGGCGTCACCCCGTACGCGACGCTCTACCACTGGGACCTGCCGCAGCCGCTCGAGGACGCGGGCGGCTGGCTGGTCCGGGAGACCGCCGAAGGGTTCCGCGACTACGCCGTCACGACAGTCGACGCGCTCGCCGACGTGATCACGCACTGGACCACGCTGAACGAGCCGTGGTGCTCGTCCCTGCTCGGCTACGGCGCCGGTGTCCACGCGCCCGGGCGCACCCTGGGCAGCGAGTCCCTGCACGCCGCGCACCACCTGCTGCTCGGCCACGGCCTCGCCGTCCAGGCGCTGCGCGAGCAGCACCCCGAGCTGGCGCTGGGCATCACGGTCAACCTCTACTCCGTGCGCCCGGCCAGCGACTCCGCGCTCGACCTCGACGCCGTACGCCGGGTCGACGGCCTGCAGAACCGGCTGTTCCTGGACCCGCTGCTGCTCGGGTCGTACCCGGCCGACGTGCTCGCCGACACCGGGACCGCGTCGTGGTTCGCGGAGCGCGCGGACGACCTGGGGGTGATCGCGACCCCGCTCGACTTCCTCGGCATCAACTACTACAGCCGGCACACGGTCGCGGCCCCGGGCGACGGCGTCTTCGCCGACCCGTCGCAGCCGAGCATGCTCCCCGGCAGCGAGCGGATCGCGTTCGTCGACACCGGCGCCCCGAAGACGGACATGGGCTGGGAGGTCCACCCCGACGGCCTCGTCGACGTCATCGAGCTCGTCCACGACCGCGCGCCCGAGCTGCCGGTGCTGATCACCGAGAACGGCGCCGCGTACGTCGACGTCGTCGAGCCCGACGGCAGCGTCCACGACCTCGACCGTCGGCAGTACTTCCAGAGCCACGTCGACGCCTGCCGCGAGGCGATCGGCCGCGGCCTGCCCCTGCGCGGCTACTTCGCCTGGAGCCTGCTCGACAACTACGAGTGGGCGTTCGGCTACACGAAGCGGTTCGGGATCGTCTACGTCGACTACGAGACCCAGGTCCGTACGGTCAAGGCCAGCGGGCAGTGGTTCGCGGAGCTGCTGGCCTGAACCAGGCCTACGGGAGGGTGGGGGGCCACCTCCGTGGACCCCCCATCGGCTCGACCTACGCCCGAGGCAGCATCGCGTCGGTCGCCGTCCACGGACGTGTCTGAGTGAGTTGTTGCGTGTTGGCGCCCCGGCCTTCGTCCTCGCAGACGTAGCAGCTCATCTGCATGGCCCCGAAGGCGGGAGCACAGCCGGCGCAGGCGGTGTAGATGCTCCAGTGCTCGTAGGGACACTCGAACTCGAGGACGACCTCAGCGGGAGCGTCGTGGGTCATGTTGTTGCACTTGCGGTACTGCTCGGCGATCTGGTCCTTGGTCACGGGAGCCCCCCGACTCGCTGGTGAATGGTGGTTCGAGGAGACCACGAGGCTCTGACAGTTCCGAGCGACCCGACGACTGCGCCCCTGAACCAGGTCCTCGCGATCGGCGGCGGCCGAACCGTTCGCGGAGCTGCTGGCTGAGCAGCAGCCCGCTGAACACCGACGGATGGCCCGCCCTGAGATCCGACACGTCGACGTGCGGCACGGTCGTCAGGGCCGCTCAGCGGGCCGCCGACCTTCTGATCGACGGGTCGGATCTCGGGGAAGGTGCGGCCCAGGTTCAGCACGCGGCCTCAGGGTTGCGACGGCCGGCGGTCCGTCCAGTCGAACACCAGGTCACGCCGAGCGATCCGCCAGCCCGTGCCGGTCCGGCGGAACTGGTCGACGTAGCGGATCGCCATCACGATCAGCACCCGCTCGCCGTCCTGACGAGTCAGGTGGTGGGCGAGGCAGTAGGACTCACCGCTCGCGGTGTCCCCGTCCAGGACGACGTTGCTCTGCCCGTTCAGGTAGGTGGTGGCGTCGTACTGCTGGATCAGGTGGTCGAACGTGGCCGCGAGGTCGGCGCGGCCGGTGATCACCTGGTCGGGCTCGTGCGTCGTCGGGTCGCCCTGGAACAGCCTGACCTGACCGTCCTCGGCGAACACCTCCGCCTGCGCGGCCGGGTCCCGCCGGTCGGCGTGGTGGGCGTACGCGTCGACCAGGTCCCTGATCGCCTGCCGGTCCGCGAGGAGCTGCAGCGCGTCGGGCATCAGTCGCCCAGCAGCAGCGTGTAGACCTTCGCGATCAGCCCGTCCTCGACCAAGGCGATGTCGACGCCCTGCACGACCGGCGGCTGGCCCGCGGGACCGAAGCTCCAGGCCAGGTAGCCGAGGTCGTGGTTGACGCGGGTCGGCCCGGCGGCCGTGAAGACGAAGCCCGGCGACGAGTCCAGGATCTGCTGCGCCTTGGCGCTCAGCGCCTCGTGGCCGGTCACGGCGTCGTCCGGGTCGGAGAAGGCGACGTCGCTCGCGTACGTCCGCCGGATCGCCGCCATCCGGCGGTCAGGGTCCCGCTCGCTGAACACCTCGAACAGGTTCGCGTGCATGAGGTCCTCGATCGTGGCCATCGTCGTTCCTTCCGGTCGGTCGCCCGGGACGCCCCGGCGGCTCGGGACCGACGCTAGGAGGTCAGTGCATGACGCGTCAAGCAATCAGGTGCGGTCGTGACACCGGGCTCGTCGTCGACCGCCAGCGTGCGTCCGTTCGTTACCGTCGACCGTGTGGAGACGCCGGCCGAGGAGCGCGAGGGAGCGCTCGACGCGTTGGAGCTCCGAGCTTGGCGGGGACTCATCGAGACGACCGCCCTGCTCCGGCGACGTTCCGACCAGCTGCTGCACGCCGACTCCGGGCTCTCCGGCAGCGACTACCCCGTCCTGGTGACCCTCCACGAGCTCGGAGACGCCACGATCCGCTCGACCGAGCTGGCCGACCGGATCAGCTGGGAGCAGAGCCGGCTCTCCCACCACCTCGCCCGCATGGAGAAGCGCGGCCTGGTCGGTCGCCGTCGCCACGAGGCGGACAACCGGGGGGCGGAGGTGTTCATCACCGACGAGGGTCGAGCGGTCTTTCTCGCGGCGGCGAGCTCGCACTCGGGTGCCGTCCGCACTCTCTTCGCCGACGCGCTCACCGCGCCCCAGCTCGAAGCGCTCGCCGACGCCATGGACGCGCTGGCGCGTCACCTGGCGGCCCGGCCCGCCGACGCAGGCTAGTCACGCGGATCCGCCGGTGAGGTGGGCCCGGGTGCCGACGCTCGTGCACGGTGGCTCCGCACCCGGAGCGCCTGGCCGCTCTGACGGGTGGCATCGTCGGTCGCAGCCACCGGTCGAGCCGCCGTGCGTGCAGCCGAGGTCGAAGGCAGGTGGACCGACTCGCTCAGTGCTCAGGACTCGTGATCCGACCAGGAGAACCATGTTGGAGACCCAGCTCAAAGTCGCACGCCGGGACGCTGAGAGCTGGGGCGTGAACTGGCTCGAGAACACGCTGTCGGACGTCGCCGCGCACCTCAAGAGGGAGCTGAAGAACAAGAACGGGGACGACCAGGGCGACTGGCGGGTCTGGACCTTGGGGGTGGGCACCTCAGCGGCCAGTCGCGTGGCGCGCGAGACGTTCGCGTCCAAGCGGGCCTGGGTCCGGGTCAGCCGGGGGGCCGTGCTGGTCTCGGCGTTGGGGCCGGCCGACTGGCTGAGGATCGAAGGACACGTGGAGCGCAGCTACGACCAGGCCCTGCGCCGGGAGGCGCAGAAGCTGAGCGAGCAACTTGCCTTCTGGTGGGCGCAGAGCGGACGGAGGCGACTCGTCGTGCGCTTCGACGAGATCGACGGCGGCCCGTGGCGGCTCGAGGACCGGGACGAAGACCTCGTCGTCGAAGCCCGCGTGGACCTCGCCGCCGTGCGCGGCTCCGCGGCGAAGCCCGAGGTGGAGGCGCTTGCCGCGTCCCACCTCGACGCCGTGGTCAGACGGGTCGGCGAGCTCATCCACGTCGAGCCGCACTACTGAGGCTCGCAGCCCGGCCAGGACACGCCCGGGAGCTGAACAGCACCGGTGAACCGTACCGGCGTGGGATGGAGCCCGGCCGACCGCCGACTCTGGTGGGCCCCGTGGGGATCGAACCCACAACCCGCGGATTAAAAGTCCGCTGCTCTGCCAGTTGAGCTAGAGGCCCGGACTGCTCAGCCTAGGCGAGAGGACAGGTCGACCGACCGGCCGGCCTGCTCCCCGCGCAGGCGGGCCGAGCGTCGGACCACGGCACCGATCAGGGCTCCCGTGGCAACGGGGACGCCGACGAGGAACATGAAGAAGGCGACCGAGGACGGCAGGTCCTCGAGCGTGATCTGCACCATCTGCGCCCACGTGTCCCCCTCCGGCCCGTGCACGAGGAAGTCGATCAGCGGTTGGGCGGTGACCAGCCCGGCGATGACGACCGTCGTGATCGACCAGACCAGCACCAGTGACCGGGTCGGGAGGACGAGGCCGTCGGCGAGGGCGAGCAGGGACGACGCCGCGACGATGACGGCGAAGGCCGAGAGCCCGGCGGCCAGGGCGTCGTCCTCGGCTTTGGCCGTGAGGTTGGCGAGGACCATGATCATCGTCGGCCAGAGCAGCAGGCGCAGGGCGACGGCGACGGGGCGACGGGCCAGGCGGAGGAACGGGGAGAGGGTCATGGCCCCAGGCTCGCCGCTGCGCTCGGGCGCCGCGTCCACCCCGAGGTGGACGCCACCAGCCTCCGGGTGGACCTGCGTCGACCGCGGTCGCAGGTCAGGCCGAGCTGGTGAGACCGCTCCCGTACGCGAGGATCACGAGCGCGACGCGGTCGCGGCGACCGGTCTTGGCGAGCAGGTGGCCGACGTGCGTCTTCACCGTCGCCTCGGACACGAACAGCTCGGCCGCGATCTCCACGTTGCTCCGACCCCGGGCGACGGCGTCGAGGACCTCCCGCTCGCGGTTGGTCAGGGCAGCCACGGCCCGCACGTCCTCCGGCCGGTGAGCGCGGCCCTCGGTGGCGGCGGCGTACCGCTCGACCAGCCGTCGCGTCGTCGTGGGGGCCACGACCGTCTCGCCGAGGTGCACGGTCCGGATGGCGGCCAGCAGGTCCTCGGGCGGGGCGTCCTTGAGGAGGAACCCGGAGGCGCCGGCCTGCAGGGCCGCGAAGGCGTGCTCGTCCAGGTCGAACGTCGTGAGCACGAGCACCTTCGTCCGACCCTGCGACCCCTGGACCACGCGACGGGTCGCCTCGACGCCGTCCATCCGGGGCATGCGGACGTCCATCAGCACGACGTCGGCCGGCTCGGTGCGCAGCCGCGCGACCGCCTCGGCGCCGTCACGCGCCTGGCCGACGACGGTCAGGTCGGGCTGCGAGGCGACGATCAGCGCGAGCCCCGCGCGCACCAGGTCCTGGTCGTCCACCAGGAAGACCGAGATCGGCGCGCTCACGGCGTTCCCACCGGCTCGGCCGCGGACCGGAGCGGCAGGGCGACCTCGACGGTGAACCCGCCCGCAGGGTCGGGTGCCGCGCTCGCCCGACCGCCGGCGGCCGCGACCCGCTCGTGCAGCCCGACGAGCCCTAGCCCGGGAGGCGCCTCCGGCTCCGAGTGCCCCGCGGGCCCCGTCGAACCGCTGCCGCCCGTACGCCCGCCGTCGTGCACCCGGACCACCAGCTCGTCGTCGTCCGCCACGAGATCGACCTCCACCTGGTTGCCGCCGTGCCGACGGGCGTTGGTCAGACCCTCCTGCACCACGCGGTACGCGGTGAGCGCGACGACCGGTGGAACCTGCGTGAGGCTGCCACGCCGGCGCAGCGTCACCTCGGCCCCGGTGGTCCGTGCCTGGGCCACGAGCTCGTCCAGGTCGTCCAGCCCGGGAGCGGGAGGCGCGGGGCTCGACGCCTCTCCGGCCGGACCCGAACGCAGCAGGCCGAGCAGCTGACGCATCTCGCCGATCGCCGTACGCCCGGTGCTGGCGACCTCCTCCAGTGCGGCGCGCGACACGGTCGCCGACGCCGGCAGCGAGTAGCGGGCCCCTTCGGCCTGGAGCACCATGACCGACAGGCCGTGGGCCACGACGTCGTGCATCTCCCGTGCGATGCGGGCCCGCTCGGCAGCCGCGGCCAGCGCGGCCTGCTGCTCGCGCTCGTGCTCGATCCGGGCGGCCCGCTCCCGCAGGGCCTCGGCCCCCTCGCGCGCGTGCCGCACCTGCTCCCCGTACGCCCACGCCGCGCCCAGGAGCACGAAGGCGCCGAGCATGGCGAGCACGTGGGCGGTCGCCGGGTCCGGCCCCAGCCGGCGGTCGAGGTAGACCCACCAGGGCGTCAGCGCCGCGACGACGACCAGCAGCACACCCGCTCCGAGCCCGATCAGGCCCACCCGCCGGCTGGTCCACCCGGTCAGCGTGGCCAGGGCGACGATCACGGCGGCGTCGTGGAACCCGACCGGCGAGCCGACGAGGACCTGGACCAGGACCAACGCGCCCACCAGGGCGGCACAGGTGCGCGGCGCCCGCCGGCGTACGGCGAGCGGTAGCCCGACCAGCACGACGAACCACCAGTCCACGGCGTCCGCCCGCGGCGAGAGGACCTTGAGCAAAACGGCGGACGACCCGACGAGCAGCACCGCCAGCACGATGTCGCCGACGACGAGGGCCATGCGTGGCGGTGCCCCGGCAGCCGTCGTCGGAACGCGCGTGGGCACCACAGGACCCTAACGGCGCTACGTCGCGGCAGCCGTCGCCCGCACGGCACGACCACGCACAGGTCCGATCAGCCTCGGGACTCGAGCACCGCGAGGTCGCGCTCGGCGAACCGGCGGTGCGCGTACTCCTCGTGCAGCACGACGCCGAGGCACTCACGCACGGAGTGGCGACCCTGCGGCCAGCCCGGGGCGTCGACCGGGTCGGGCTCGACGTCCAGCTGGTCGTCGGTGAGGTGCTCGAGGACCTCGCGCACCAATGCCTGCGCCTCCGCGCGCAGGGCCAGCGCCTCGTCGAGGGTCGGACGGGCCTCGCGGTCGCGCGGCAGGCCCCAGTCGTCCGGCGCCTCGTCCCAGGGCAGGGCGAGCGGGTGCCAGGGCGCGGGTTCGCCGTGGATCGCGCGGGCGACCCAGCACTGCGTGGCGAACGGCAGGTGCCGCAGCGTCTCGATGAACGACCACTCGCCGTCCACCGACGCGTGGAGCTGCTCGGGCGGGAGTGTCCGGGCGTGCGCGACGGTCTCGGACCAGCGCTGCTCGAGCAGGTCCCAGGCCCGGCGGAAGCCGTCGGCGTCGCTCGGACGCATCAGCGGCCGGTCCGGGTCGCGGCGGTCGAGCTCGGCGTCCACCAGCGGCACGACGTCGACGCCGTTGATCACGACGTTCTCGAGGTCGTGGGCCGTGATGGTGACGTCCTGCAGATCGGACTTGCTGATCGAGACCCGGCGGAAGCTCGCACCGCGGAACTGGACGCCGTCGAGGTCGACGTGCGTGAACTCGGCGTCCGTGAGGTCGACCATCCGGAACGTCGCGCCGTGCATCCGGCGCTGCTCGAAGCGGGCCACCGCGGGCTCGTGACCCTCACCGTCGACGACCGCGCCGACCGGCACCCAGCCGGGCGGCGGGTCCTCCCCCACCCGGCCGTCGACCGCCTCGCTCAGCAGGTCCGCGTGGCCCGTGTGGCGGCCGTACTCCTCGAGCAGGTCGAAGAGCAGGCGGCGCAGGCTCGTGACGAAGCCGGCGTCGGAGCCGAGGTGGACGCGCTGGTCGAGCCCGCCCGCCGAGAGCGCCGCGGCGTACCGCGCGCGGGCACGGTCGACCGCCGCGTCGTACAGGGCGTAGAGGAAGGCCGGGTCGTCGTCGGCCGCGGTCGTCCACTCCAGGTCGGGCCCGTCCATGCCGGGCATCGACGTCCACAGTTCACCGAGCGGCTCCCCGGACAGCTTGAGCGTCGACTGCACGTCCTCGACGAGCGCGAGGTGCTTGAGCAGGCCGCCGAGCGTGATGGTCGACGCTCCGACCGTCGCCGTCAGACCGGCCTTGCCCCGGCTGTCCGCCTTCCACCGGAACGTCGCCCGCTGCCGTTCCAGCGCACCGAGCAGGTGCTCGACCTCGGTGCCGCTCAGCGGCGGTTCCCACGGTGGCGGTTCGTGCGCATCAGCCATGGCCCGACGTTAGAGCGCGGGACTGACGTTCCGACAGGGTCGGAGCTGACCTCGTTGCTCCCGCTCGCCGGCACAGGTTCCGCCCGCCCTTCGACCAGCCCTGGGGACGAGGGCCGGGCTTACCGACGTCGGCGCTCGCGCCAGCGGGCGACGACGGCGTCGACGTCGAGCTTGGCGGTGACGACCGGCGGCCCGTCGACGCGGCGGCGGTGGGAATCGAGGATGCGGTCGTTCAGGGCGTCGACGAGGTCGCGGACGGCTGACTCCGTCCGAAGGTCCGCCACCGTCTCGTCGATCTCCCGTGCCTCCCGGCGCAGCTGGAGCGACGTGGGCAGCGGCATCTTCAGCTGCTCGCGCTCGAGCAGGCCCTTGACCCACCAGTTCGGGTCACGGTCGCCGAGCTTCAGCGGCTGCCCCTGCCCGGGCAGGTCGTCGAACTCACCCCGCTCCGTCGCCTCACGGATCTTTCGCTCGGCTATGGACTCCACCCGTGGGCCGGGCTGCATCCCCCACCATCTCGCCACGCATCCAGCGTACGAGCGGTGTGGCACCCTGAAGCGGTGCAGCCGTGGGTGATCGTGATGATCGCGGTCGTCGTCCTCGCCGGCGCACTCACCGTCTACGGCGCCCTGTCCGACCGGGCCAAGAACCGCCGTCGCGCCGCCGAGATGCTCGGGCCGCCCAAGCGCGACATCCCCAACCTGCCGGCGGACGCACGTTCTCCCCGCTACGTCACCGAGGCCCAGGCGAGGCGGCGACCCGTGGGGGCGTCGGCGGGTCCCACGGCGACAAGGGCCCCCACGGAACCTCACGGCGTCGAGATCGCTGTCGGTTACGCCTCCGCGGACTTCGTCACGGAACCGGGCGCCCGCGAGGTCGTCCTGAACGACGCGCTCGTGCTGGTCTGCGGCGACGCGGTCGAGACGATCCGTGAGCTGCTGCCCGCGGTCGAGCAGGCCCTGCAGACCGGTCGTCCGCTCGTCGTCGTCGCGCCGACGATCGCCAAGGACGTGCTCGGGACGCTGGAGGTCAACGCCATCCAGGGCCTCGTGCCAGGCGTCGCGGTCCTCGCCGACCAGGCCGTGCGCGACCAGATCACCGACGCGAGTGGAGCCGTACCCATCGACAGCACCGACCGACGTTCCGGCTGGCTCGACCCGCAGGCGCTGGGGCACGCGGAGCGCTGGACCAGCTCGCGCACCAGCACCCGCATCGTCGCCGCGACCCGGACGGGAGCGCCGGAGTGAGCGAGCACGAGGAGGGCAGCCGGTTCGCCTACGTCAGCGCGCTGACGCCGTTGATCTTCGGCACGACCTACCTGCTGACCACGAACTTCCTGCCGCCGGACCGTCCCCTGCTGGCCGCCCTGATGCGGTCGCTGCCGACCGGGATCGCGCTGGTGATCGGGAGCAGGCTGCCGAACCGCCAGTGGCTGTGGCGCTTCCTGCTGCTGTCGGTGCTGTGGGCCTCGGCGGTCTTCCCGCTGCTGTTCTTCGCCGCCTACCACCTGCCCGGCGGGGTCGCCGCGGTGATCAACTCCCTCGGACCCATCTGCGTCATGATCGTCGCGGTGCCGATCCTGGGTACGAAGATCCGCGGCCTCCAGCTCGTCGCGGGCGGGCTGGGCGTCCTCGGCGTGGCGCTGCTCGTGCTGCGCTCGAACGCCAAGCTCGACGTGCTCGGCATCCTCGCGATGGTCGTCGTGGTAATCATGATGGCGTTCGGCACCGTGCTGATGAAGCGCTGGGGCAACCCGCCCGGCATGGGCCCGATCCGCGTGACGGGGTGGACGTTCCTCTTCGCCGGGATCACGCTGCTGCCGTTCACGCTGGCGTTCGAGGGCCTGCCGAGCTCGGTGACGCCCAAGGAGCTCGGCGGCCTCGTCTACCTCGTGGTGATCAGCGGGATCTTCGCGTACGCGCTGTGGTTCTGGGGCATCGGTCAGCTGACGGCGGCCTCGGTGACGTTCCTCGGGCTGCTCAACCCGATCATGGCCGCGCTGCTCGGCTGGTGGGTGCTGCACCAGCGCCTCAACGCCCTCCAGCTGCTGGGCGCCGCCCTCGTCCTCGTCTCGGTCGTCCTCGGTCAGCAGCGCCGCAGGCGAGCACGGGTCGCCGACCCCGAACCCGTCGCGGAGCTCAGCACGCCCCGTTGAACCGTCGTCCGCCTAGCCGGCCAGGAGCGCGTTCATCCGGGTGATCTCCGCCTGCTGGGAGGTGACGATCGACGCCGCGAGACCCTTCGCGGCGCCGTCCTGGCCCTGCTCGACCTCAGTCCTGGCCATCGCGATCGCCCCTTGATGGTGCCGCACCATCCCACGCAGGAAGAGGGTCCGGGCGTCCTTCCCGGTGGCCACCTCGAGCGCTCGCATGTCGGCGTCGTCCATCATCCCGTCGTGGGCCCCCATGCCCTCCATGCTGCCCGTCGACGGCGGCGGTGCGTCCCAGGCCGTCAGCCAGCCCGTCATCTCCACGATCTCGGGAGCCTGCTCTTCCTTGATCGACGTGGCGAGCCGGACGACGTCGGCGGCGACCCCGTCCTTCGCCAGCAGGAGGTCGCTCATCTCGACCGCCTGCTGGTGGTGCGGCAGCATCGACGACGCGAACGTGACGTCCGCGTCGTTGTGCGAGCTCGCGGCAGGCGACCGGCCGCAGCCGACGAGCCCCAGGACGAGAGCGGCCACCAGGGCGGTGAGGACACGGGGAAGAGCGGGCATGACGACTCCACGGACGCAGGGGCACGGTCGTCACCAGCATGCGCGCGTCTGCCCTACGCTGCCGAGCGTGAGCGTGGAGCCCGACGAGCGTGCCGGCAGCGGTGCCGAAGACGGCCACCCGCACCCGACGGTCGACCGGCGCTGGCCGCGCAGCCTGTACGGGGTGGGCAGCGAGCCCGACCCGCGCTTCACGTTCGCGAACGAGCGGACGTTCCTCGCCTGGATCCGCACCGGCCTCGGGTTCCTCGCGGCCGGGGTGGCCATCGCCGCGGTCTCCGGCTTCAACGAACGCCTGAGCACGGAGGTCCGGGTCGCCTCGCTGCTGCTCGTGGTCTGCGGCCTGGCCTGCGCGGTCGGTGCCTGGGTCCGCTGGCTGCACGGCGAGCGCGCCATGCGCGAGGGCCGGGCGCTGCCGTCCTCGCCGCTGCTGCTGGTGCTGGTCGGCGTCGTCGTGGTGGTCGCGCTGATCGCCGTGGCCGTCCTCGTCCTGGGCTGAGGCGACCCGTGGCGGACGAGCAGGACCCTGTGCCCTGGGACATCGGGCTGCAGAACGAGCGGACCGGTCTGGCCTGGCAGCGCACGATGCTGTCCGGGCTGGCCTGCGGGCTGCTCGTCGCCCGGCTGCTCGCGGACGTGTCGCTGACCCTCGCGCTCCTCGCCGGCCTGCTGGCGCTCGGCGCCGCGGCGGCCTTCGGCGCGGTGGCGCTGCGACGGTTCCGCCTCAACGCTCGCGCGCTGGCCGCGGGGCGGCACCTCGACGACGCCCGTCCGGCGGCGCTGGCCACCGGCCTGCTCGTCGTGACCGCGCTGGCCGCCGCGGCGTACGTGCTCCTGGCCTGAGCGGCGGGCTCGCCCGGCCGCGTACGCGGGGGCGCGTCAGCCGTAGCCGAGCGCGTGCAGCCGGTCGTCGTCGATGCCGAAGTGGTGCGCGATCTCGTGCACCACGGTGATGTGGACCTGCTCGACCACCTCGTCGAACGTGCGGCAGAAGGCGAGGATCGGCTCGCGGAAGATGTAGATCCGGTCCGGCAGCACCGCGCTGTAGAACTCACCGCGCTCGGTCAGCGGGATCCCCTCGTACAGCCCGAGCAGGTCGGCCGGCACGTCCGCGGGCGGCCGGTCCTCGACGAGGACCACGCAGTTGTCCATGAGGTCGGCGAGCTCGGGCGGCACCTGGTCGAGAGCGAGCGAGACCAGCGTCTCGAACTGCTCCTCGTCGAGGGCCACGAGGGGTTCGGCGTCCATCACGCGAGGGTAACGGGACCTTCCCGTCGCCGGGTGAACAACGAATGACAACGGTGAAATTACGAGCCGATCTGCGGCGTGTCGGCTTGCAAAGTCTCAACCTGAACTACTCACACCCTTGCTGTGACGCCTGAGACGTGCCTAAAGTCCTGTGCAGTTTGTGGTTCATGTGACAAAAGTGACCGAGTTGTCATCTATGGCGCATGGCCTGAGCGACGCAGCCCCCTGCACTCGGGACCGACGAAGGAAACCCCCTACATGCGTTCGACCCTGATCCGCGCCGTCCTGGTCGTGGTCCTCGCCCTCACCACGACCATCGGTCTGATGAGCTCGATGACCGCCACGGCGAGCACGCCGGTCACCGCGACGACCGAGCTGAACGTGCGCGCCAAGCCGAGCACCTCGGCCAAGATCGTCGGCAGCCTGCACCGCGGCCAGACCGTCAAGGCCAGCAGCGAGACCAACGGCTGGACCAAGATCACGTACAAGGGCAAGACGGCGTACGCCTCGAGCCGCTACCTCACCGGCGGCGACGACCTGCCGGCCGGGGGCGACGTCGGCAAGGGCCAGATCCGGACGACCACCACCCAGGTCAACCTCCGCGAGGGGCCCAGCCTGACCGATGACGTGATCACCGTCCTCGACGAGGGCACCAAGGTCACCCAGACGGGCAAGACGGCCAAGGGCTGGACCGAGGTGAAGGTCGGTTCGAAGCAGGGCTGGGTCAGCACGCAGTACCTGACCGCCGCGCCGAGCGGCCTCCCGAAGGTGACCGGGACGCGCAAGACCACCGCCGACCTCAACGTGCGGGCGACGAGCAAGGTGGACGGCAAGATCCTCGGCCTGGCCCGCAAGGGCTCGAAGGTGTCCATCACCGGCACCACCGACAACGCCCGCGCGCAGATCATCTTCGAGGGCAAGGTCGGCTGGGTGCTGGCCAAGTACCTGAGCAACGGCGGAGGTGACGGCCCCAGCGCCCCGGCCCTGCCCAAGGTGACCGGCACCCGCTACGCGACGGCCGACCTGACCATTCGCACCACCAGCGGCAGCGACTTCGCTGACCTCGGCGACATCCCCCGCGGCACCAAGATCGGGATCACCGGCGTCCAGGAGAACAAGCGCGCGCAGATCGTCTGGGACGGCGCCGTCCGCTGGGTGACCGCGCAGTACCTGTCGAAGAAGAAGCCGAGCAGCGGCGGCGGGGCGTCCCCGGGGGTCGAGAAGGGGCTCAAGCCGAACGCGCTCAAGGTCCTGGCCGCGGTGCGCAAGAACTGGCCGCAGATCAAGACCATCGGCGGCGTGCACCCCGACCCGCTCCCGGACCACCCCTCGGGCCGCGCGCTCGACCTGATGCTGCCGAACTACAAGACCAAGGCGGGCAAGAAGCTCGGCCACGACCTGTCCCGGTGGCTGCAGAAGCGCCACACCGAGCTCGGCATCAACTACATCATCTACGACCAGCACATCTGGAACGTGCAGCGCGACAAGGAGGGCTGGCGCTACATGGCCGGCCGCGGCAGCGACAGCGCCAACCACAAGAACCACGTGCACGTGACCGTGCTCGCCAAGGGGTACGCGCCGATCTGACCGCGAGTGCCTCGCCGGCATCGTCCGCCGACGAGGCGCCGCGGGACCCCGGACAGGGCCGCTCGGCAACGTCGCCGGACGGCCCGCCCAGCGCTAGCATGGGCATCAGTTCACGAGTCCCCATCGTCTAGCGGCCTAGGACTCCGCCCTTTCAAGGCGGCAGCGCGGGTTCGAATCCCGTTGGGGGTACGAAGACACCTGCCGTCTCACTAGAGCGAATGCTCTGGAGAAGTACCGCTCGGCTATGTACCCCTGCCAATTTGGGCACATTTTGGGCACACCTGGACGCGAGTTCCTGCGGCGCTCCGGCGCCCCTTGATCTCCACCGAACGCCCCCTGAGCTTGTCGAAGGGCCTCGAAGAGGTCGGCGTCCGTCCCCTCCGTCATCGCTCCCCCCTACCGAACCTCGAGCACGACCGGGCGAGCGCCCGACGGTTGCACAACACCTACGGACGTTGACAGCCGCCGACGCTCAACAGGACACCGGGGCTGTTCAACGGGATTCGTCTCGCAGGAGCCAAGGGGGTACGAAGTGGGTGACATCGAGCGGCTGCTCACCATCGTCGAGTTGTCCGAGATGCTCGGCATCCCGGTCGACACGCTGTACGGCTGGCGCCACCGTGGCGAAGGGCCGCAGGGCTACCGGATCGGCCGGCACGTCCGCTACCGCCGAGCCACCGTCGAGGCCTGGCTCGAGGAGCGGCTGGACTCAGCCCGAGGCTGACGCCTGATGGCAAGCATCGAGCGGCGCCGAGGCCGGCGACGCGACGCCAGCGGCCGATGGCGAGAGGTTGTCCACTACCGAGTCCGTTACCGGGACTCGCGTGGCCAGAACCACAGCGAGACGTTCCCCCGCCTGGTCGACGCGGAACGCCGTCGATCCGAGATCGAGCACCAGCTGGCGACGTCGACGTGGCACGACCGTCGCCGGGGTGACGAGCTGCTCCGCACCTGGGTCGCCGCGTGGTTGCCCACCCGACACGACTTGCGTGCGACGACGCGGGTGCGGCTCGAGGTGACGATGAACCACCAGGTCCTCCCCCGCTTCGGCGACGTACGCCTGAACGACATCACCAACAGCGACGTCCGCCGGTGGGTCGTCGAGCTGATGGACTCGGGACTCTCGGCCGCCACGACCCGCAATGCCGTCTTCGCCCTGCGGCAGGCACTTGAGTCAGCCATGGCTGACCAACGGCTCATGCACAACGCAGCAACCGCCGTTCCCCTGCCGACGGAGCGGTCGAAGCCTGCGCGGTACCTCTCCCAAGCAGAGGTCGAACGTCTGGCCGCGGAAGTTCCCCCACGTGACCGCGCCCTGGTCCTCGTCGGCGCGTACGCCGGGCTGCGCTGGGGCGAGGCCGCAAGGCTACGTCGCCAGGACATCGACCCGCTGCGTTCCCGGATCCGGGTTACCGGTACAGCCGTCGAGCTGCGGGGTCACGTCACCCCTCGACAACGAACCAAAGACGTCTCGATCCAAGCGCACGATCCCCATCGCCCGCGGTGTGATGCGCCGGATCGAGCAGCACCTCGACAACTACGTCGACGCTCCGAGCGACAGCCTCGTGTTCACCGCCCCGGCCGGTGGGCCCCTCTTCCGCGCCTGGGGCCAGAAGGTCCTCCAGCCCGCCGTCTGCAGCGCCGGATTGCCGGGCATTACGTTCCACGGCCTGCGGCACAGCTTCGTTGCAATCATGGTGGCCGCCGGATGCAACGTGCGCGAGGTGTCCGAGTGGGCCGGCCACAACAGCGTGGCCTTTACGCTGACTCGCTACGGCGGCCTCTTCGAGGACGGGACTGACGCTGCAATCGATCGCCTTGACGCACTCCTAGGCCGATGTGAGGTGTAGGTCGATCACAAGCATGGAACGAGCCTCCTTCTAGGTGTACCGGGGCAGGACGTTGGTGACACTCGGCGTGGGTGGTTCACGTGAGGAGGACCTCCGGGTGCGGTGGGAGATGTGTCGTCTTCTACCGCTCGGAGGTCCTCAGGTGTTTCACGCTAATGCCAGGCTCAACCGTTACGGCCGACTGCTGCTGATCGAACGGGCCGTCGGCCAGAGCTGGCCGGTCGCCCACGGTGCGAACGCGATGGGCATGCTGGTCCACGTGGACGTCAAGAAGATCGGCAAGATCCCCGACGGCGCCGGCTGGAGCGCCCACGGACGAACGGCCACCACAGAGCAGCGGCACAAGGGCGTCTAGGTTGGCTACGACCACTCCCGGCTTCCTACTCGGAAGTCTTGGCCGACGAGAAGTGCCCGACCTGCGCGGCCTCGGACGTGCCGTGGACTAATTCGGCGGGCACGATATCACCCGAAGTTCATCAAGCTTTACTGCCGCCTGGCAGAACGGCAAGGTCGAGCGCTCCAACCGCACCCTCGTCAACGAGTGGGCCTACCGACAGGTCTTGCCCACTAACCACGGCCGCACCGCAGCGTTAAGCCCTGGCTCCAGCATCACAACACTGAACGCACCCACTCCGCACTCGCAGGGCTCACCCCGCACGGGCGAGTGTCACCATCGTAAATGCCCCGGTACACCTAGGCCTTGAATGTTGACCAGGTGTGCTCCGTCGCCGTCATCGACGCCTGTTCCAGTACTGCGGGTTGTTGGGGCTGCGGCTGTGTCCCCGCTTGCTTCGTCGGCTCCGAGCCGGTCTTCGCCTCGCACCACCTACTAATCTTTCTCCTTCTCGTCAAGTGGAATCGCCATCTCAAGTATTAGATCACCCGGCGCCGTCAGGCGGCCAACCCCTTCACGTTCTACCAGCTCTGCGAAGTACGTGAGAACCTCGCTGCCCATTTGATCTGCAGCTGCACGGAGCACCGCTGCCAAGTTCGAGGTGTAATAGTGCTTCTTCTTTACTTCGTCAGTAAGTCTCTTAGCGACGACTGGCTCCCGGCTCTCAATCTTGTCGATTTCTTGAATCAGCGGATGTTGCTTGTTGATGACGACCGCTTCAGTGGGAAGTTCAAGTTTGACTATTGAACTACCGCTCGGAAATGTCGCGCGGAAGACTTCAGATCGTGGCGAAACACTTCCAGCGTGGCGAGAAAGTTCTACCACGAACAGACGGCCAAAGACATGCTGAACGGATACGGGCCTGAAGTTGCCGAGGATTGATTGTCGGCGACTGTAGGAGATGACGCCATTAAATGGTAGGAGCACGGGTGAACCGTTGGAGTCCAAAACAAATTGACTCAGACGCTTACCGTATGGAGGGTGGCGCTCGTAGGACTCTTTGACTAGTATTGCAAGCCGCATGCTCTCCTGCGCCAGAAGGTCATTCGTCGAGAACATCTCTCCCGCAGTGTTTCGAAAAATTGCGCTCGACGCCGCCCACTTCGGTGCGTACGTCTCGAATCGCCATACAAGTCTTGCCCTATAGTCTAGGTTAAGTGAGCGACTTGCGAGATGCTCGTTAAGCATCCTGCCTACATCTTCCTCCATGAAGTCTCCGAGTGCGTCGGAGTTGGATCTGTCTAGACCAGCGGCTTCCGGTGCACCTGCTCTTCTCAGGTCTGCGACCCACGTCTCCGTCTGATCAGTATGACGCCACGGGCGCGCGACACGAAGACCATTAATCGAGACTGACGGTTCTTCAAGCTCCGGGAACTCAAGAAGAGGTTGCTTCTCGCCCACCAACCTTACAAGCGAACTACCCGATACCGACCAGTCCTTCACCGAGTCTACTTCGATCGACAGGAATTTGAACTGGCCGAATACACCAGGCGCTGATAGCGCGAGCACCTCGGTATAGCATTGCGCACCCTCGCCGAGCGGCAGTTTGGGGTCGAGGTCGGACTTCTCCAAAGGGAGAGAAACGGTACTGACCTCCCCCGCCTCGGAGCGCACTGAAAGATTGATCGGAAACTCGGTTGCTTGACAAAGATCTATAAGGTAAGACCTGGCGTCGGCAAGATCCACGGGCTCACTCAGTCGCACTGTAACAGTCGTCCCCGGAAGGGGGCGCTCCGCATCCTCGAATACTAAATAATTTCGCGGACCCGGAAGACGCATCAGAATTGACTCATCTGAAGTACTTTCGTGCCACCGCGTGAGCACGCTTACGTCTTCGGACACCCCAAAAACGCTCAAGAACCCCACGCCAAAGCGGCTGGTTGGAGCGAAACTCCAACGGCTAAGAAATTCCTTCGACCGGTACCAGGAACGACCCACTTGCAAGAAGTAATTCTGGATGGTGTCAGGTGTCATGCCGGTACCGGAATCCCCGATCACCACGGTATCGACTTTCTCGTCACATAAGACCAGTTCGACATCAATGACGTACTTCGCTCGCAAAGAAGCTGGCAATAGGTTGGGGTACGGCTGGACAATCTGAGAGTCCAGGTAGGCGCGCGCGCGGACCGCGTCTAAGGCGTTCTGTAACAGTTCTTTGATGAAGCCGAATCTGTCTGCGCGGTGGATATCGTTAACGAGGCGTGAGATCACTTCTGGCTCGTCGAGAGTGAAGCGCCAATCCTCAGTCCGATAAGTAGATCCCTTGGCACGAATGACCTGAATCGTGTCCTGGGCATCACCGATAGTCGCCTTCGGGGGCTGCCAGTCTGCGTGACGCAACCCACCCGCCAAGATCTTTGGTGCGTCTCGAACCTCGTCTGCTAGCCAGGAGCACCAGTCCCGCAATAGTCGGTACTCGTCCACGTTGCCGCACTCAGCTCGGATAGCGATGAGGCTAGGTGAAGTAATGCGGCTCGTAATGCAACTGTACTGGCTCCAGTGAACTTCGCTGCTTTTCGGGAGAGGTGATGCAAGGCTGCTCAATAAGGGGCATGCTCGATCAAAGCGCATATCGAGTAGGTCGCCGAGTCGGAGGAGCACCGTCAAGAGGCGTACATTGACGGGCTCGCCAAGAAGGTCTCTGCGAGTGGGATAACTGACATCAGAGGCTAACTCAGCTCGATTCAGCCCATGTCCGACACAAATGGCCGTAACTGTCTTACCTACCGCAGGGTCGCCACCTAAAAAATCCGCGGTTACGTTAAGCGCTCCATTAATGGCACTCGCGGCTCGCGCTGCGTGCTGGCGCCTGAAGTAGTCCGCGAGAAGTAGCCTCTGCTCAAGTCCCGCCAGGTAAAGCTTTGGTGCGGCACTCGTAGCTGTCGCCCGATTCGTCAGCTCCTGTTCCATGAGGTTGAAGTCGGCTTTTACTTGAGCGTTCGATCCGGCGAAGTCGTGCCACGCGGCCGACGCGAGTAGGGAGTACTTCTCTTCGTCGGTCACTACCATTCCAGCGTCGTGAAGGTATGCTGAAACGATTAGAATGTAGCACTCCGTTGCATTCAATTGCACGGAAATGGACGCCTGGTCTGAGACATCCCCGTACAAGAGTGAGGAAAGTTCTCGGACGATCTGATCTCCGTGATCAATCGCATGAGACGTGAAGTGGGAGAACGTGCTGTTGATTCCCCTTAGGTAAACCTCGACACGCGACCTTAGTTCATTGACCTTGGCGAGTAGGTCCGGTCGATTAAAGAGTACAAATCGCTGATACAAGGCAGAAGTAGTAATTGGTGTGTAGAGGTTGGAAGACACTTGAAGTATGGCCTCTCGTTGCCGGCGTGCTGCGCTCGCCCTCTGACTGTTTTCTGGCGGCTGTACCTAGCCCGCATGCTAGCCTGTCCGCGTCAATGGAGTTGCGGCATATAGTCGCCCTTTGAGGATGTGCCCGATTATCAACGAGTTCTGGCCGCATGCGGCGCCTAGAACAAGTGCCACGGGCTTCAGGCACCTACTTCAGGTAGCCGGATTTCCCAGAAGGTCAGCGCGAGCTGCACGGCGAAATCGCTCCCACAGCTCCGCCAGGTCGGCGTACGCCAAATCGCCGTACACGTATTTCGGCATCAACTCCGCCAGTTGACTAGCCGCGGCCTCAACCTCAGAACTTGCTAGTAGCTAAACTCTTACGAGTGCATCTGTGAGGGCGACGATTTCTTCCTCGTCGAACCCAGCGTCAGAGGGGCTTAGCCCGTGGTGCTCCATCTGGAACTGACCTAGCGCACGAACCTGTGTCACGACCGCCGCTTCGAACGCGGCATACGCGGCGAGGCGGTCCTGATATCGACGCTCCTCGCGATCATGGCGCCGGGCTTCCTGAGCCTCCAGACGCTCACGGCCACCTCTTTGCCGATCGAGGTACACAGTAATCAGCCCGGTCAGTAGCGACCCGAGAAGAACGCCGACGAGTCCCGCCCAAACCTCCACACGGCCAACCTACGGCTCGATGGCGTGCTGCGCCGCACGCCGGTCGCAACCCGAGGGCCTTGTCCTCGCGTCGGGACCGTGATTCACCCGCCGACCGTCTCCGACGTCAGGACGGATCGAGGCACAGCGAACGCCATAACGCGAGGGAGCACGAGTAAGGGCTCGCCGTAACGATGCCCTCATAGCCCAGCCCGAACGGCCCGGTATAGCCAGAAGCGCAGAGGCCCCGCCCGTGTGGTGGTGTTGCGGTTAGCTGGTGAACCGTCGGCGACGCTGTCGCCATCGGCGGAATTTTCGGTGTGTACCGGCAAGTACTCACCAGGAAGTTCCCCCCGATCGGGGTTGTTCCAGTCTGTCCTAAGTGAGCTGCTCGAGGCGTTCCGCGCCGGCGAGGACGTGGACCTGCGCAGTCGACGGCCTCGTCCACGTGACGGACCGGAACGGGTCTCGGCCCCGGTTGGTCGCGACCCAGACCGGGGATGTGGAACTGCGGATCCCGATGCTGCGCAAGGGCTCGCTCTTCCCTTTGATCCTGGAGCCCCGCCGACAGATCGACCAGGCTCTCTACGCGGTCGTGATGGAGGCCTACGTCAACCGTGTCGCTACCCGCGACTCGGTGCGTTCGTGGCGGCTGGCGCCGACCCGCTCGGTGGCCTCGGTCTGATCAGCTCCTGCATCACGAGCCGGACCGACTCGCGGGCCACGGACTCCACTCAGTTTGGAGCCGCCTCGGGTATTTCAAACCCCAGATATACGCTTTACGAGAGCGAAAGATGGGGGCGACAACGGGCCCGAAACCAGCGCCGACAAGGGACTCTAGTTCTCACCACCTGCCGTTCACTGGAGCCGTTTCTCGACCTCTCGCGGACTAGATGCGGACCAACTCGGAGCTCGCGAGCCGGCGCCGCTACCCCCCGCTCGTACAATGATTTCGCGCGACGAGGACGGGCGGTCAAGGCACTTCAAGCTACACGGATATGTCGACCAAGACTGCAGAGGTCGGCTCATCGACCCAGTGGGGATCCCATGCCGCGAACCTCGCACGCTTGGGGCGGAGGCTCTGAGTGGCGTTCCCTCGATCTAACGAACCCGCACTAATTTCTCGCCAAGCGCCATCGAAGCTCTCATTACTGCGGGCCGGACGTCATGCCGCGTACACCCCACTGACAACACCCACTGAGGTCAGATGAACCTCCGCCGAAGGTTTGGAGCGAGCCCTGATCGGTGACGCTTTCGGCGCCGAGCGGCAGCGCGTTTTGGCACTTCTCCGTGGACCGATGATCGTGGTCCGCAACCCTCCCCCACGAGTTGTTCAAGCCCTCTGATCAGAACAAGCGCTCGAGTACCTGCGTCTGGCCGGCCTTCTGCATCGTTGACTTGTGATTTTGGAGGCTTGTCAGTTCGCGCCGATCCCATAAAAGGGCTCTTCTTACGTCGAGCAGCCGGGCTCGAGTGCGTCCGGCCTGGTTACGCTGAGGTCGGCCATTCCCATCAGCGCCTTCGGGCCGCGGCGGCGCTCGTCGACGTGGTGCCAGATGTGTTCGTCGACCCGAGGCTGGTGACGTCGTCGAACCGGGCTGGGTCGTCGGTCATGGCTTGCAGGAGCAGTTCGATCGAGCGCCACAGCGTGCGCCACGTGGCGCCGAGCAGGCGGGCCAGGCCGAGCCCCGAGGCGTGCTCGAAGCGGAGCTGGCGGATCGCCCATCAGCACGCCCGCAGCGTCAGCAGCGCTCGTGAGCGGGCGACGCCGTCGTGCTGCTCGGTGAACACCTCGCCCGGACAGGCCGGCTCCTAGCACGCCCAGGTCCGTTTGCACCACACGACCCGGACCGGGCGACCGAAGCAGGGGGCGCCGACGAGCCGGACGGTGCGGCGACCGTGGCTGCCGGCGATCACTCCGCACGAGCGGCACGCCTGTTCGAGTGCGAGTGCTCGACCGTCACCACCAGTCTTTGGTCTTCCGCATCGACCTCGATCACTCGGAGGCCGGGTGGCCCGACCAGCAGATCGCAGCGGTAGCAGTAGGTGTCGGTGCGCGGGCAACCGCCAGCGCAGCCCGTGGGCTCGCTCATCGTCGGGGTCTTTGTGGAACAGAAGGTTGGCCGCCTCTGATCCTGAGGACTCCGACCCTCACCCCAGCGGATCCGCTCTCACCGGCGTGTCACGCCCGCCCCACCGCAGGTACGAAGAGCCCGTCATGAACCCCATGGTCTATCGCGTGTTGATCCGTAGCCTCCGATTCAGGTCGGAAATATGCATAGAAAATCGATTGCGCGTAGATCCCCGCGCGAGAATCCACGCCACTCTCGCGAGGCCGGTTCGGAGATCTCGGGGGCTACGTCGAGAAGGCGGAGTGCCCGCTCACTGGCGCAGTGCGCGAGGTTCGGATAGTTTGGCGTCGACCTCGCCACCTTGCGTACTCGCCTCGGACTGAACGCCGCACCCCGCTAAGGGCAGCAAGTTACTCGGTCATCTCCGCAGCGCCCTCGCCGCTGCTGACCTCGCCTTTTACCAGGCTGAAGTTGCACGAAATCACAACGGCCGAGTCCTTCCACGTCGACCGTCTGCACTCATGCCTGCTCGTCTCGCTCACCGAGTCGCGGAGGCCGCCGCCCGAGATCACGGCATACCTCGAACACGGGCACGCGCCGGGTCCAGACTCAGCCCGCCCTGTCTGAAAGGGGGTTTCGGTGCACAGATCGCTCGCGTGCCGTGGAGACTGCCCCTGCTCGTTCAAGCGGCCTCGCTCGGCCTGCGGCTGGTCTGGTCCTCGCTACGCTGCGTGCGGTCCTCGCCGCGGCCCGGGATGAGGCACTCGCCCGGATTCGCGACCTGAATAGGAGATTCGCTATGAAGTCAAAGCGGGAGCAAGCATTATCATTTTGTGCCCACTGTGGATCCATCTGGGCCGACTATTGGCAGCTCATTGACGCAGCGGACGACCCCGACCTAATCGCAAGTACGGGAATGTTTGATGCGACATGCTCCTCGTGTGGCCACATCTGCGCGCATGAGGAAAATCAGGTCGTGACGAACTGGTCGAGCCTCGACTCACCACTGATCATTGTAGCCGGAGAATACCCAAGTAGCGAGAACCGTAAAGAGCTTGTCGAGTCGGTGCTTCTTCAGATTGACACCTGGTGCGACGTCGAGGAAGAGCTTGGCGTCGAAGAGCTCTTCATCATTGGCCGCTCGGACTGGGGTCAATTTCAGGAGCGATCCCCGGAAGAGCTGTGGAATGTTGAAAACTGGGAGGGCAATTCGACGAGCCTTAACAAAGAGCTTGGCTGGCATGTTCTATGGAACGCAGGTGGCGAGTTCTGCATGCTTGTTGCTTCGACGTCAAACTGGGCTGCGCTTTCAGAGTTGCTAAGTGCATATGGCGAAGAAGTCGAGTCGACCCCATTCCAGGACGGAGCCCACTGGTACCTTGCACCCCGAGCACTAATGTTCGGACCGCGCAGCCTCTTCACCCTACTAATCGACCTCGTGGAAGGCGTTGGCGCTGGACAAACCCAGCTTGCCTGGGAAGCGTTCGAAAGAGCCAGGAAAGAAGGTGTTGAGGCCGATTTCGAATCCGGAATAGATGCATTAGGCAATCCAACCCTCAACCCCCTCCTGAGGATACGAGCGGCGAGAGTCTACATTGAGTGGCTAACCTACCAGAACGCGCCTGCATTGGCACTCGCAGTGGGTGCGGCAATCAAAACTCAGCTTGAACACTCGCTCTGGGTGGAAGGACATCGCAAGGCGGGCGACGTCTTTCGGGCGGCCAACAACTGGGTTCAGGCCGCTCGCGAGTCCGGCAACATGCCGCTACTCGCGGACGCTCTGGCGAAGCGCGCTGGTGCAAGAATGTTGATCGATAACGCAGAGACCAAAGAATCCTGCGACAGCAGCGTGGCCGACCTGCGCGAGTCCTTGGAACTCGCACCCCCGGATCTTAACTCGCGTCCCGATCAAGAACGCCTCGGAAACCTCGCTCAATGCCTGTTTCGGCAGCAGGAGTTCGCGGCAGGGGACTACAAAGAACCTCTTCGAATCGTAGATTCACTCCTTGCGGTCCAGACGGAGCATGCGGATCTCGCCTACAACCTTGGACGACGAGGGTCCATGCGGCTCAACTGGGGTACCGCAAATGACGATCTTCCGACCATCGAGCAGGCGTGTGACGATTTGGGTGGGGCACTGTTACACGCGCGCGCGGGGGAACTGGGCGCTATCGATCAGACGTCGGTGATGATCGACTTATTCCACGCTCAAGTGACGCGCGTCGGCCACGTCTCGGCTATGGCTGATCCTGACGTAATACAAGACGCAATTAGTACCCGGGAGGAATTGCTAGGGCTCGAGTTGCAGGGATTCCAGGCAGCGCGAGCCTATCTGTGCGCCGCTGACCTCGAAGGGCTAATGAGTTCTGCTGGCGAGGAGGCTTGGCTCTATCGCGCGCTCAGTGAAGCACCGCGTACCGAAGCAAAGCTGCGTCGTGACATCGCAGATAGACTTGGACACCTATTCTATTTGCAGGAGCGTTGGGCGGAGGCAGGCACCTGGTTCGGTGCAGCGTTCGCCATCCCTAGCCAAGCACCAAATTCGTCGGACTGGCTAGATCACGGCGGTGCCGAACGAGTGGCTGGATGGCGTCCGGACAGGTCGGCTCGCTGGGCTTCATACGCTTTCGCGAAAGCCAACCAGCCTGGTTTGGCAGTTGAGTTTTTAGAAGCTGCTCTAGCGAGTTCCTATTCTGGCGAATCGAGATTCGAAGCGCTCAATTCCTCCCGGCTCGAGGGACTAAATCCGAGAATCCGTCGTTCGCACGACGCTCTCTTGGCGCTTGAACGCTCCCCTGAGGACGTGCGCGAGTTCCTAGCAGAGTTGGCGGCATATAGCCCCGCATTCACGAGGGTCGATCGCGAGGTGATCGCAGCAAAGGCTACCGCTCGGTGCCCAATCGTCTACGTTAATCCTAACCCTCACGGAACAGTTGTTCTCATACTGAGTGGAATCGAGAGTATCGACGTACTCGAACTTCCGTCCGTAACAGGGGGGGACGTCACCGAGTGGGCAACCGGCTTCAACTGGAACAAGCCCTCGAAAAGACCGAAGCTCGGCTTGATGTTCCAGGATTCAACGGCGGGCGTATCGCGGGCGTTATCTCGAGCTCTGCCCAAACTGGGTAAGGGGGTGGCTGCGGAGCTGGCAACCAGGTTGAAGCGTTTGGGGGCGGAACGGTTCGTTCTTGTTGATGCGGGTTACATGTCCTTTCTCCCCCTACACGCTGCACCGTACCAGAATGAAATTGGCCAGCTTGAGTGCCTCGCCGACTGGCTGGAAGTAGTTCGCGTGCCCTGTGCTTCAATGTTGTACCACTCCCCTCGCCGTCCTGAGTTAAAATCTTTTGTAGGCATCGGGGACGCCATAAGCGCTGACCTAGAGCCGTTACTCTGGGCTTCGTGGGAGCTCGAGTCCGCAAGAAAGTACTTTCCTCCTGACGCCTACTTCAAGGGGGAAGCGGAAGAGGCGACGCTGTCAAACTTGCAGGCTCATTTGTCTGAGGGGGGCTTGGTTCACCTAGCCGTGCACACGGCCGTAGTTGATGGGCGATCAGCGTTCATCTTCAGCGATTCATCAGTGCCGGTTGCCGGACTGTCAAAGCAGCTTCCTACTACGCCGTCGCTAGTTGTAGCAGCCAGCTGCAGCTCAGGCCGGATAGACCTAGTAAGCGATCTCGACGACGTCGTTAGTTTACCGTCAGATTTAATCTCCTCCGGCTGCCCGACGGTGATCGGGACGCAATGGCCTGTCGATGATGTCGCCACAGCGCTCACGATTGCTAAGTTCCTCGAGTACCACTTTGACGGCGGAGAGAATCCCGCTACTGCCTTGACATCTGCCACCCGATGGCTTAGACAACTCACCCGGGGGCAGGTCCGCCGAATCGTCGGCGAGATGCGTGGAGCAACAAGGGGTACGGTCAGTGCGGCCCGGTCCCAGATCGACGCTTGGATCACGGCTCTGAGGTATCCATTCTCGGACCCGGCCTATTGGGCAGCTTTCGTCATATACGATCAATCGACAGAGGGTGACGCACCTTGAGTACTGTAACTACAGTTCTACTTGGATTATTCGGCGCAGTTGTGCCTGAGGTCCTTCGCGTTATCGCGAGCCTCAGGTTGAACAAGAAGCCTACGCGCATGGAGCTGTTGGCGTCGCTTCTGGTTGCGCTTCTTGGCGCGGGCGTTCTCCTTTTCAACACAGGAAGCTCATCACCCTTGGAAATTGCAGTGCTCGGCTCCGCCTTCCCGCAATTGTTCTCGGGTCTAGTTGCCGCCGCCGTTCCGCCCGCACCTACAACGC
The DNA here is from genome assembly GCA_964251895.1 of uncultured Friedmanniella sp. Classification (GTDB taxonomy): domain Bacteria; phylum Actinomycetota; class Actinomycetes; order Propionibacteriales; family Propionibacteriaceae; genus Microlunatus. The sequence continues at coordinate 89,173 of CAXULL010000011.1, read as the reverse complement.
GAGGAAGGCGAAGCCGTAGGGTGATCGATTACATTGGTTGGAGGCTGGGATAGTTCACCTATTCGCGCCTTCACCGAGCATCCCTTGAACGGAACGACAAGGGCATCGCTTCAATGGCGCGGCCTGTCGTCGCTACGCTGATTGTCGCGGCGCAGCGTTTGCCAGAGGCCCTACGTCTGTAAGCAGAGTCCCGACCAAGGAGCCAACCGAATCGACAGAAGTGGCTCTTTATAGGCTCTTCGCACATGAGGGTGTAGGGCCGACCGGCGCCGGGGGCGGCGCGTCGGTCGCCGGATAGGCGTCGAGGTCTTCCAAAGATGGAAGTTCTCACACCACCCATGTGGAAAACCTCGACGCGGTTGACGCTACCTTCAATCTGCCTGACCTGACCACGTTCTGCCGCCTCGCCGTTGTCGGGCAACGTCTCGAGCCAGAGCGCGCGGTCCTGGCCTGCCGGGTCGTCGAGCCGGCCCGGTGGTGCCGCCGCTGCGGCTGCGAAGGAACACCGCGCGACTCCGTACTACGGCGCTTGGCGCACGAACCGCTGGGCTGGCGGCCCACGACGCTGCTGATCACGCTGCGCCGCGACCAGTGCAGCGGCCGCGGGCACGTGTGGCACCGAGACACCGGCCGGGCCGCGGAGCCCCGGGCGAAGCTGTCCCCGCCGGGGCCTGCGGTGGGCGTTGGAGGCCATCGTGTGTCAGCACCTGACGGTGGCCCGGGTCGCCGAGGGCTCGGAGTGTCCTGGCACACCGCCAACACGGCTGTCCTCGCCGAGGGCCGCCGGGTCCTCATCGACGACCCGGCCCGCTTCGACGGAGTCCGCGTGGTCGGCGTCGACGAGCACAGCTGGCGCCACACCCGCCGCGGCGACAAATACGTCTGGTACTTGTCCGCGCCCATGGCCTTCAGCCGCTTGGCTAGGGCTAGGGCGTAGCAGTTGTCACAGCCGATCGCGACGCGGTCTAACGTATTCGCGACGCGTCGACGAAGGCACCCCAGCTAGGCACACCCTCAGATGAAGAACGTCATCTACCCCTCGTGTGATCGAAGGGCTTCCAACGCGTCCAGTCAGCTGACGTCCCGACGATCGTGCTCCAAGTGACCCTCGACAGACCTCTTGCCGGCTCGCGCGTCCCAAGCAGGAAGGCCGACTCCTACACACCTCTTGCACTCTGGCTCCACGGCCAAAAGCACCCCGGCCTCGGCGAGTGCTGGGCACTCGGACTGGAGCCGGGGAACTTGGCTTGAGCGGCTGGGGGAACGTAGGACGAAGCGCCGCCGGGGCTGGCGGCCGTCGACTTCGACGTCACGATTCCGCTAAGCCGACGATGCACACGGCTCGGCGAAGAGGCTCGGACCATCTTCAAACGCGCCGAGCACGGGGGCCGAGCGTCCGGGCAGGCGGCTTGCGGCATCACTCTGGTGTTGCTGCGCCTCCCGCGCTCTACTCGAACCAAGCTCTACCGATACATCGCTAGCCGGAGTGCAAGAGGTGTGTGAACTTGTTGCTACTGGTTTGAGCGTTTCAGGCTCGCGGGCGGCCTTGGGGCGTGGAGGTGAGCTCGATGAAGAGGAGAAGGCACGTGCGATTAGGGCTGGACCGGGAGCCAATTCGGCGGCGCGAGCTCGAGCAGGCCAAGCTCGATCAGGCCAAGCTCGAGGTGCGGGCCCCCGAACGATCGGAGCGCATCGAGTCCTCTGCGCCTTTAAGTGCCGACGCTGCTGCACCTGCAGGCGCAACTGTTCCGCTTGTCCGTGAAGCTGAGTTCGGTCCGCGGAGGCCGGGCGTCCGACTCCCGGGGCAGCACGTCGTCTGCACGTGGTGCGGGTCGTACGTGGCCGTCAAGTCTCGCGGACCTCTACCCAGGTTCTGCTCGGCGACCTGCCGGCATCGTGCGTGGGAGCAGGAACGTGCGGCCCGTGACGGCCGAGTGGCCGTCGTCGCAGTCGAGCGCTTGGTAGTCGCCTGCCCGCACGACGCTCAGGGATGGGTAAAGCACCTCGAGCGTCTCACAAGCGAGGTCCGACGCGGTCAGCTCGACGAAGCCGAGCTGACTGTTGCTCTCGACCTCGTGTATGCGGCAGTTACCAGTCGGCAGCGACGATTCACGCACGACGACCTCTGGTAACAAAGCTGGAGGTGCTTGAGATCGGCGGGTTGGCGGCTATCGCGTCCGCCTCTGCCTCTGCCCTTGCACGCTCGTTCCCCACCCGCCAAGGGGGAACGTTGCCTTCTACTCGAACTACTCCTGCTTTCGATATCCGCCGGCTCTGCCGACGTAGCCGCAGCTGAGTGCGCAGGCCGTACGAGTGACCGCACGGGCCAACACGGCAACGTCTCGACAACCGGCGCCCTTCGCCCCACAAGGACGGCCACTAGGTGTTCGATTAGCGGTTTCCGGGGGTGAACTTGGGCGCGAGGTGGGCGCGAGGCGCCCAAAGGAGCTGCGGAGCTTCGACAGATATCGACAGACCCGATTCGACTATCATCCCTAGTCATGACCACATTCAGCGACTTTCGACAGGCATCGCAAGACGCTGAAAAACGCGCTCAGACGCGCTTCCAAGGCGGCAGCGCGGGTTCGAATCCCGTTGGGGGTACCAAGGCGTTCGCCCTCACCTAAGGGCAGACGTCATCGACGTTCGCTGAGCTTGTCGAGGGCGGCCGACGAGCCCGTGATAGTGCACCTCTCGGACAGCGGAGAAGGACAGGCCGCTGAACCAGATCACCGACCCGGCGTGATCGGGAAAGATGCGGACCACGGTGGTCGCGTACCCGCTGACTGCATCCAGCCGTCTCGGCACCACAACATCGTCGAGATCGATCTGACGCCAGGATGCCGGCGTAACCGTCCCACGCGAGGACGACGAGGCGCGTCGCAAACCTGCTTCACGAGGAGAGCTCGGGTCTGTGCAGCACCATCCGAGAAAGACCTGATCTCGACGCGAAAAGAGGGCCCGCGTCCAGCGATCCCCCTCGCCGTCTGCGGGCCCTCGACCTCCCTGGGGCGTCCCCGACGCCTTGCAGGTCTTCCCCGAGACCGGTGCCCGATCCCCCTGGTCGAGCACCTGATCCTTCGTGTCGGCCGGTCGGCGCGTCCCCCGACGCGCACGCTGACCGGTCCTTGCTCGCTGGCCACGACCCCCTGCGGCTGATGTCCCCCGACATCACCCAGCCCGTACGGGTGGTTGCGGCTCAGCTGTTCTGGGCCTCCCACGTGAACCCGACGGCCGCGGTGCCGGCCTGGGTGTCGTTGGTGGCGTCGGACTTCACGGTGTAGGTCACCTGGTAGGTCCGGGTCTCTGCACCGGTGGTGACGCCGGCGGTGTTCCAGGACCCGACGCCGGTGGCGTAGCTGATGGCGCTGGAGCCGAAGTCGGCCAGCGTGCCCGTGTAGACGCTCGAGCCGGAGGCGAGCGGGGCGTAGCCGGTGCAGGACCCGAACGAGCCGCCGGTGCCCTGGGTGACGGTGAGGTTGACGCTGGACGCGAGTGCCTTCGTCGTGGCCGCGCCGGTGCCGTACAGCTTGACGGCCGACGGCAGCGTGCCGGTGGAGGAGACGACGATGCAGCGGCTGCCGGTGGCGCCGGGCTTGAGGTTGCTGGCCGTGAATGCGGCGGTGTTGCTGTCGTCGTCGGTGATGGCGACGGTGCCGGTGGCCCAGTTGCTCGTCGGGTTGACCGTGGTCGCGGAGTACGCCGAGTAGGACGACTGGGCGACGACGAGGCCGGAGACGGCGAGGGCGGCGGGGATGGCGACCAGCGACACGATCGTGGCGACCTTGCGCGACGGGCGGCGGGCGGCGGCGGTGGTGGCTGCGGACATCGGGGGCTCCTGGAAGTGGTTTCGTGTGTCCTTCGAGCCAGCCCCCGCTTGCTCCCCGGCCGCTCTGGGCTGGTAGGTAGAACGTTGCCGTGGTCACCTCCACGCCTGCTCAGGTCGACCGACCACGTTCCCTCAGCACCTCGACAAGATTGAATTGTCAATCGTCAAAGGCTCAAGAACTGCTCAGGGCTCGTCGGTACAGCTCCCGGGACACGGCCAGCTGCACCTCGGGCGACCGCCTCGCGCTCCCCGTGCAGCCGGCGGTACCGACCCGGGTCAGGGGGACTGTCGTAGCCCGGCGAACGCGGCGTCGAGGATCGGTTGCTTGTACTGCGGACCGCCACTGATCTTCGCGATCGCCATCACGAGGTCGAGGATCTGCTCCAGGTCGAGCTGACGGCGGACCTCGTACGCATCCTGGGCGGCGATGAGCAGCGGCCGGCCGGCGACCATCAGACGTTCCCGGGTGTTGACCTTGAGCTCGGCGGTGTCGGTCTCCTCGAGGACGAGCAGGTCGAGCACGACGGGCCGCTCGGTGGTGACGTAGACGAAGAACCGGCGCAGCCAGTTCTCGAGGCGGTCGCCCGAGCTGTCGCCCTCGACGGTGGCGGCGGTGGCGCACATGGCGTCGACCTCGTCGAAGAGCAACGCCTCCAGCAGCGCCTGCCGGGAGGGGAAGTTGCGGTAGAGCGTCGCCGCGCCCAAACCCGAGCGGCGTACGACCTCCGCCATCGACGTCTCGGCGCCGGTCGAGGCGAAGGCGGCGCGGGCGGCGTCGAGGATGCGCTCCCGGTTCAGGGTCGCGTCGGCCCGCTTGGCTCGGGAGGGCTCGGCCAACAGACGTCCTTGCTTGAGTGGACAGGGTCTCCGTATGATACGAACACCCTCTCCGGTTCGTACGCACACGTTACCGGATCAGTCGACGACGCACCGTGCCCGGGACGGCCCTCAGGCCTGTCCCGCGCTCCGACGCGTCGATCACCAGACCTGATGGACCACCAGAGGGGCGAGAGAGAGCCGTTCGATGAGCAACATCGCCCTGTACACGTTCGGCCTGCTCGACCCTGCGGTGGAGCCGGCGCGGCTGACCGACTTCATCCGGCGCGGCGGCGAGATCATGACCGCCAGCGACCAGGCCCCCGGATTCCTGGGCCGAGCTGCGCAGGACACCGGTGGGCCCGGGACCCACACCACCGGTGAGGACTATGGGCGGTGGGGCTCGTACGCGCTCCCGGACCTGCCGAGCTTCGCCGGTCACGACCGCCAGATCCACATCGCGACGCTGAGCCTGTGGCACGACCTCGAGAGCGCGCGCTCGTTCGTCTACCACGGCCTGCACCGTGAGGCCCTGCAGATCCGCTACGACTGGTTCCTCAAAGGATCCTGGCCGGGCTACGTCCTCTGGCCCACCGCCGACGGGGCCACCCCGCACTGGTCAGCCGGCGTGACCAGGTACGAGGGGCTCGCCCACGACGGTGAATCGGCGGACCGGTTCACCTTCAGCTCGCGGCGCAGCGCGGCATGACGACCACCTCGACGGCCGCGCCGGCGCAGTCACGTGAGTCTCGCCGGTGGCTCGTCCTGGTCACCTGCTGCCTGAGCGTCGCGGTCACGGGGATCAACCTGTCGATGGTCAACGTCGCGCTCCCCTCGATCAAGCGGGAGCTCGACGCCTCGGTGAGCGGCCTGCAGTGGACGGTCTCGGCCTACTCCCTCGCCATGGCCTGCCTCCTGCTGCTGTCCGGGTCCATGGCCGACCGGTTCGGTCGCCGGCGGGTGTTCCAGGTCGGCCTGGTGCTCTTCGCCCTCGGGTCGCTGTCGGCCAGCCTGGCGCCCGGCATCGGCTGGTTGATCGCCTCCACCGCAGTGCAGGGAGTGGGCGGTTCGATGCTCAACCCGGTCGCGCTGTCGATCGTCGTCGGCGTCTTCACCGACCCGAAGGAGCGCGCTCGGGCGATCGGTGTGTGGGGGTCGGCGATCGGCATCACCATCGCCGTCGGACCCGTCCTCGGGGGCCTGCTCGTCGACCGGCTCAGCTGGCGGTCGGTGTTCGGGATCAGCGTCCCGATCGCGCTCGTCGCCCTCGTGCTCACCCGCCTCGTCGTCCCCGAGTCGAAGGCCGCGCGAGCCCGCGCCTTCGACCTGCCGGGGCAGGGCCTGGTCGTCCTGGTCCTCGGCCCGGTCGTCGCCGCGACGATCGAGGGCCCGAGCCTGGGTTGGTCGGACCTGCCGATCCTCGGTCTGTTCGTCCTCTCGGCCCTGGCGGTCGTCGGCCTGCTCGTGGTCGAGTCGCGGCGACGCGAGCCGCTGATCGACCTGCGCTTCTTCCGCAGCCCACCGTTCGCCGGCGCGAACGCCATCTCGGTGCTGATGTCGGCGTGCCTGGGCGGCTTCCTCTTCCTCAACACCCTCTACCTGCAGGACGTCCGGCGGCTGTCCCCGTTCCACGCCGGCCTGCTGGTCATCCCGCTCGCCGCCGGCCAGCTGATCGCGTCGATCCTGGCCGGACGGCTCGTCGCCGCACGAGGAACCCGCCTCCCGCTCATCCTCGGCGGCCTGCTGCTCGCGGCGGGCGGCTTCCTCCTCGTCCCCACGACGAACGACACCTCCCTGGTCTACGTCCTCGTCGCGTACGGCGTCTTCGGCTTCGGCGCCGGGCTGATCAGCCCCTCGATCACCAGCACCGCGGTCTCCGGTCTGCCCCGCGACCAGGTCGGGGTCGCCGGGGCGCTGGCGGCCAGCGCCCGTCAGTTCGGCGCCTCGATCGGCGTCGCGGTCACCGGGGCGGTCATCACCGCCTCCGCGGACAACCTCGTCGCCCCGACCCCTGCCGCGTGGGCCGTCCTCGGCGGCTGCGGCCTCGCCGCCCTCACCCTCGGCGCCGTCTCCACCGGACGACGCGCGCAAGCCGCAGCCGCCCGCAACGGACAGCGGCTCGCGCTTCTGGAGGAGCACCTGTATGGCGACCCTCGCGGCCTCGCGGTCCGCTCCGGGCGCAGCTCCTGACGCAACGGGACCGTCATGCTCTGAACGAGAGCATGACGAGCGAGGACGGGGCGCCCGACCCCCACGTCGTCGCGAGCCGGTGCCACGATCATCCGACGAGTCCCACAGGCCGTCCGGCCGCGCAGCACCCGACGTGCCGGTGGGGTGCCGGGTCAAGATCTGCCCAGGTGGGTGCGACACGAGGAGACGGAACATGAGCAGGATCGCTCTCGTCACGGGCGGCGGGACCGGTATCGGAGCGAGCATCGCCGTGGCGCTGGCCGCGGACGGCTGGTCGGTCGTGGTGTGCGGTCGGCGACTCGCACCGCTCGAAGACGTGGCAGCCGCGCACCCGAGCCTCACGATCCACCCGGTGGTCGCCGACGTGACGGACGAGGTGCAGGTGGCGCGCCTCTTCGCGGACGTGGTCGACCGCTTCGGACGCCTCGACCTGCTCGTCAACAACGCCGGACGCGGCGGCAGCGTCGTCCCGATCGACGAGGTCGACGTCGCGGAGTGGCGGGCGGTCGTCGACCTCAACGTCACCGGGACCTTCCTCTGCACCCGGGAGGCGTTCCGGATCATGCGCGACCAGGAACCCCGCGGTGGCCGCATCCTCAACAACGGCTCGATCTCGGCCCACGTGCCGCGGCCGATGTCCATCGCCTACACGGCCACCAAGCACGCGGTGACGGGGCTGACGAAGGCGACGGCGCTCGACGGCCGTCCGTTCGACATCGCCTGCGGGCAGTTCGACGTCGGCAACGCGTCGACCGACATGACCTCCGGGATGAGTGCCGGGGTCCTGCAGCCCGACGGCTCGCTGCGCCCCGAGCCCACCTTCCCCGTCGACCAGGTCGGAGCGGCCGTCGTGTTCGTCGCGAGCCTGCCGCTGGGCACGACCGTGCCCGAGCTCATGATCGCGGCAACCGGCATGCCCTTCGTCGGTCGCGGCTGAGGCACCTCTGCGCGTCCCCGCAGAGGCGGTGCTAGCGTCCCCGCATGGTCGCCGAAGGTCGTAGCGCAGCAGTGTGGGAACGTGACCGCACCATCATCCGTTTTCCGGATCCCGCGGTCGAGATCGTCGACGAACGCTTTCGGTCGTTGGTCGTGCGCCAGGCGGTGGTCGAGCGTCTGTGGACCGGAGGCCGCTGGCTCGAGGGCCCCGTGTGGTTCGGCGACGGGCGCTACCTGCTCTTCTCCGACATCCCGTCGGACCAGATCCTGCGGTGGTCGGAGGAGACCGGCAGCGTCACGGTCTTCCGCTCGCCGTCCAGCTACGCCAACGGCCACACCCGCGACCGGTCCGGCCGGCTCGTCAGCTGCGAGCACGGCACGCGACGGGTGACGCGCACCGAGTACGACGGGTCCGTGACGGTGCTGATGGACAGCTTCGACGGCAAGCCGCTCAGCGCTCCCAACGACGTCACCACGCACTCCGACGGGTCGGTGTGGTTCACGGACCCCGCCTGGGGCATCGAGGGGGACTACGAGGGGGACCGGGCCGTGCAGGAAAATCCTCGGCAGGTCTATCGCGTGGATGCCCGTACGGGCAGGGGTGAAGCAGTGATCACCGACATGGACCGGCCGAACGGCATCGCCTTCTCCCCCGACGAGAGCCTGCTCTACGTCGTCGACGACGACATCCGCGTCTTCGACATGGTCGACGGCCGCCCGATGCACGGCCGGACAGCGGTCGACATGCGGGGCGGCGCCTCCGACGGGATCGCGATCGACCTGGACGGCAACATCTGGAGCGCGGCCAGCGGGCTGGGCGACGGCTACGACGGCGTGCACTGCTACGCCCCCGACGGGACCCTGCTCGGGCAGGTCCTGCTGCCCGAGGCGTGCGCGAACCTCTGCTTCGGCGGACGCAAGCGAAACCGGCTCTTCATCTGCGCGTCGCGGTCGCTCTACAGCCTCTACGTCGAGGCGAAGGGCGTGCCGGTGCCCTGACCTGACCCTTGACGACTCCTCGACCGCCCGTTACGTTGCATGTGGGAACGATGCCAGATAGGCGTCTCCCACGTCGTGTTCGAAGGGGAGCACATGGCTCAGAAGAAGATCCTCGCCGCCGCGTCGGTCGCGGCGCTCGCGTTGGCGCTGGCGGGCTGCGGCAGCAGCGGCAGCAGCGCCGGCAGCGGTGGCGACAACTCGATCAAGGTCGTGTACCTCGACGACGGCAGCACCGCGATGACGACCTACATGAACTCGGTGACGACGGACTTCAAGGCCGCGCACCCGGACGTGACCGTCGACCTGCAGCCGATCAAGGCGAGCGAGTCCGACTTCTACACCAAGGTCGCGCTCATGAACCGCCAGGCGTCGACGGCCCCCGACGTGATCTGGGAGGACAGCTTCCAGGTGAAGGCCGACGCCAGCGCCGGCTTCCTCGAGCCGCTCGACCCGTACCTGGCGAAGTGGCAGGACTGGCCGAAGTTCATCGACGCCGGGCGGGCCGGCGGCATGGGCGAGGACGGCAAGCAGTACGGCGTCCCGATCGGCACCGACACCCAGGGCCTCTGGTACAACAAGGCGCTGCTCAAGAAGGCCGGCGTCGCCGTCCCGTGGCAGCCGAAGACCTGGCAGGACGTCCTCGACGCCGCCTCGGCGGTCAAGCGCACCTCGCCCGACGTGACGCCGATGAACCTCTACGCCAGCAAGGTCGGGGCAGAGGCGACGAGCGTCCGTGGGGTGCAGGTCCTGCTCTCGGGGACGGGTGACTCCCTGTACACCGACGGGAAGTGGGTCACGTCGTCGCGAGGCCTGACCAGCACCCTCGGGTTCATCCGCTCCGTCTACGACGGCGGTCTCGGGCTGCCGAACCAGACGACGTCGGACCCCAACTACGGCAACATCCCGCCCACCCTGCTCAAGTCGGGCAAGCTCGCGATCGACGCCGACGGCTCCTGGATCTCGAGCAACTGGGCCGCGGGCGGCAGCTCGCCGTGGCCGGAGTGGAGCTCCACCCTCGGGGTCGCCAAGTGGCCGACGGAGACCGGGGCAGCCCCTGGCGCCACCAGCATGTCGGGAGGCTGGACGATGGCGATGGGGGCGAAGAGCGAGGCGAAGGACAGCGCCTTCGCCTACATCAGCACTGCCGCGGACCAGAAGCACGCACTCGACTACGCCGTGGGTCTCAGCAACATCCCGGTCCGCTCCGACGTGGCGGACGACCCGAGCTACGCGAAGTCGAGCCCGACGGCCAACTTCTTCTCGTCCCTGGTCGCGGTCACGCACTTCCGCCCGTCCATCGCCGTCTACCCCCAGATCAGCGACCAGCTCGCGGTGGCCGCTGACGCGGTGAGTCAGGGCGGGGAGACGCCCGAGGCGGCCGTCGCCGCGTACGGGGAAGCCGTGAAGGGGATCGCCGGCGCGGACTCGACCACGACGCAGCCGTGACCCGCGTGTCGACGGCCGGGCGGGTGAGCCGATGACCACGGTCGCGCCCGCCCGCCTGGCCGCACCGGTGCAGCTGCGCCCGCGGCGACGCAACCGGCGTCAGGGCACGTTCGTCACCCGGTCGTTGCCGCTGCTCCCGGCGGTGATCCTCCTGGCGGTCTTCATGCTGGGACCCATCGTCATGGCGGTGGTGAACTCGCTCACGAACGCCTCGCTCACCGGGATCAACGCGGTCGCCCCACGCTTCGTCGGCCTGCAGAACTACCACCGCCTCTTCACCAGCCCGGACTTCCCCGGCTCCGTGCTGCTGACGTTCGTCTTCGTGCTGGCGTCGGCGGTCGTCGGGCAGAACGTGGTGGGGATGCTGCTCGCCGTGCTCCTGCGCGCCGGGGGCCGGGTCGTCGGCGCCGTGGTCGGCACGATCGCCATCGGCGCCTGGGTGCTGCCGGAGATCGTCGCCGGCTTCGCGGCGTACGCCTTCTTCAGCGACACCGGCACGCTGAACCGCTTCCTGTCCCTCTTCGGGGTGGGCACCGTGCACTGGCTCTTCGCGCTGCCGATGCTGTGCGTGGTGCTGGCCAACATCTGGCGCGGCACCTCGTACACGATGCTGGTCTACTCCGCGGCCCTGCAGGAGATCCCGCCCGAGATCGCCGAGGCCGCCGAGGTGGACGGGGCGAACGTCGTGCAGCAGTTCTTCCGCGTCACCCTGCCCATGATCAGGAGCACCATCGCCACGAACCTGATGCTCATCACGTTGCAGACCCTGTCGGTGTTCACCCTCATCTGGGTGATGACGCAGGGAGGGCCGCAGAACAAGAGCATGACTCTGCCCCTGCTCGCCTACCAGGACGCCTTCAAGTTCTCCCAGATCGGCTACGGCTCGGCCGTCGCCGTCGCGCTCCTCGTGATCGGGGCGGTCTTCGCCGCGATCTACATCCGGCTGCTGCGGAGGTCGGCCGCATGAGCATGCGTCTCACCGCACCGTCCGGGCGTGGCACGCGGACGCTGTCGAACGCGGTCCTCGTGCTCCTCGGGGTGCTCTTCGCCATCCCGATGCTCTGGGTCGTGCTCGCCTCCCTCGACACGCAGGCCAGCTTTGCCCTGGCCTGGCCGCAGCAGTTCTCGCTCGACAACTTCGGGGCGGTGCTGAACACCGAGCTCACCTGGCGACCGCTGCTGAACAGCCTCGTGCTCTCGGCCGGGTCCGGCCTGATCGCGGTGGTCGTCGCCACGCTGGCCGCCTACCCGCTGTCGCGGTTCGACGTCCGCGCCAACCGGGCGTTCCTGTCGGCGATCCTGTTCGGGATCTGCCTGCCCGTCACCGCCCTGATGGTGCCCGTGTACAGCCTCTTCGTCAGCGTCGGCCAGGTCGACTCCCTGCTCGCCACCGTGCTGTTCATGGCGGCGTCGATGCTGCCCATCGCCACCTGGATGATGAAGAACTTCATCGACAGCGTCCCGGTGAGCCTGGAGGAGGCGGCCTGGACCGACCGGGCGTCGAGCCTGCAGGCGCTCCGGACGATCATCGTGCCCCTGGTGAGACCGGGCCTGGCGGTCGTCTTCATCTTCGTCTTCGTGAACTCGTGGGGGAACTTCTTCGTCCCGTTCGTGCTGCTGCAGAGCCCGGACAAGCAGCCCGGAGCCGTCAGCATCTTCGCCTTCTTCGGCCAGTACGGCTCCGTCGTCTACGGCCAGCTCGCGGCCTACTCGCTCGTCTACTCGGCCCCGGTCCTCGCGCTCTACGTGCTCGTCTCGCGCCTCGTGGGCGGGACGAGCGCCTTCGCCGGCGCGGTCAAGGGGTGACGCCCATGACCGACGGCTCTGTCGAGCAGGTGCTGGTCCGGGGACGTCCGCCGACCATCAACGACGTCGCCCGCGCGGCGGGCGTCTCGCGCTCCACCACGGCACGGGCGCTCCGCAGCTCCGGGTACGTCGCGGAGTCGGTGCGTGAACGCGTGGTCGCTGCTGCCGCCGAGATCGGCTACGTCCCGAACGCCGTGGCGAGCAGCCTGCGCAGCCAGGAGAGTCGCACCATCGGCCTGCTCGTCAGCGACCTGAAGGACCCCTTCTACTCCGAGCTCGCCTCCGGCGTCGCCCACGCGGCGCGGAGCGCCGGATACACCACGATCCTCGTGGACAGCCGCGGGTCCGTCTCCGAGGAGATGGACGCCGCGCGGGCCATGGTCGGCATGCGGGTGGCCGGCGTCGTGGTCACCCCGCTGACCGCGACCGTGTCCGCCTTCCTCGCGTCGCAGCGAGTCCCGGTGGTCGAGGCCGACCGCACCTTCCACGAGGACACGGCCGACGTCGTGCTCGTCGACAACGAGTCCTCGACCGAGCAGGTGATGCGCCTGCTGCTGACGCTCGGGCACACCCGGATCGCGCTGCTGGCCGACGAGATCGAGTGGACGACCGGCGCCGGCCGCTACCGGGCCTACACGTCCTGCCTGGCGTCCGCGGGCCTGCCGCTCGACCCGGAGCTGGTGGCGCGGGCTGGTGTGGGGGTCGAGGAGGCGCGCACGGCTGCCGTGCGGGTGCTGACGCGGGCGGGCAGGCCCACCGCGGTGTTCTGCGCCAACAGCCTGCTGGCCGAAGGACTGTGGCGCGCAGCCGCTGACCTGGGCCTGCGCATCCCGACCGACCTCAGCGTCGTCGCCTTCGACGACACCCCGTGGATGAGTCTCGTCAGCCCCGGGATCACCGCCGTGGCGCAGGACCCCGAGCAGATGGGGACCGTGGCCGTCGACCGCCTGCTCCACCGGATCGGGTCGGGGACGGACGACGTGCGGCAGACGGTGGTCCCCGCGACGCTGCGACCCCGCGGATCCACCGCCCCTCCCCGCGACACCAGCCTGACCCCCGACCCGGCCGGCAGGCCGACGACGACGACGAAGGACGGCACGTGACGGCGTACGAGTCCCTGGCGCTCGACATCGGCGCCACCAAGCTGGGGGTCGGGATCGTCGACCGGGCCGGGAGCGTCCGAGGATGGCGGGTGATCCCGACGCTGCGGGACTCCGGTCCCGACGACGTGCTCCGCCGGCTCTTCGCGACCGCCGACGAGGTCCTGGCGGCCACCGGCGCCGAGCCCGTCGCGGTGGGGGTGTCCTGCGGGGGACCTCTCGATCCCACGGCAGGGGTGCTCCTCGGGCCGCTCCACCTGCCCGGCTGGGACCACGTGCCGGTGGTCGAGCTCTCGAGCGAACGGTTCGGCTGGCCCGCGCGCCTGGTGAACGACGGCTCGGCGGGAGCCTGGGGGGAGCACCGGTGGGGCGCGGCAGCGGGCAGCTCGTCGAGCCTCTACCTGACGGTCTCGAGCGGCATCGGCGGCGGTGCCGTGATCGACGGCCGGCTGCTGCGGGGCGCGTCGGGCAACGGCGGGGAGTTCGGCCACGTGCTGGCCCGGCCCGGCGGGCGACTGTGCTCGTGCGGGCGTCGCGGTTGCGCGGAGGCGTACGGCGCCGGCACCCAGATGGCGGCGCGGGCCCGTGAGGCGATCGAGGCCGGGCAGCCCACGAGGCTGGCGCGTCTCGAGGCACCGACCGCAGCCGACATCGCCGCGCTGATGAGCACGGACGCGGTCGCCCGGGAGATCTGGTCCGAGGGCGTCGACGCGCTCGCCTCAGCCGTCACCGACCTCGTCAACGCGCTCGAGCCGGAGCGTGTGGTGATCGGCGGCGGTCTCACCGGCGCCGGTGAGCTGCTGCTCGGGCCGGTCCGCGCACGCGTCCGCTCCGAGGCGGTCAGGTCCGTCGCCTCCCACGTCCAGGTGGTCCCGGCGATGCTCGGCGACCAGGCCTGTGCGATCGGCGTCGGCGACCTGGCGCTCGACCACGTCGAGCTCCTCCTCGCCGGTGGCCAGCGTGGCTGACACCACCACCGCGAACGCCGAGGCGCTGGAGGAGGTCGCCGCCCTCGCGGCGAGCCTCGCCGCCTCGCTGCCCTCGCTCGACGCGGTGACGGCGGTGCTGCGCGACGCCCTCGCGTCGGGCGGCACCGTCTACAGCTTCGGCAACGGGGGCAGCGCCGCCGACGCGATGCACCTGACCGGCGAGCTGATCGGGCACTACCGCCTCGACCGACGCCCGCTCCGGGCCGTCACCATCGGGACGGACCCGGTCGTCGCCACCTGCATCGCCAACGACTACGACGGCGCCCAGGTCTTCGCCCGACCCGTCAGCGCCCTGGCCGGGCCGGGCGACGTCGTCGTCGCCTTCTCGACCTCGGGCCGCTCGCCGAACGTCGTGGCCGGGCTTCGCGCCGCCCGGGCCACGGGGGCGACGACCGTCCTGCTCGGCGGGGCGGACGCCGGGCCCGCGGCCTCGTGGGCCGACCACCTGCTCCTCGTCCCGTCCCGCAGCACCCCACGCATCCAGGAGATCCACACCGTGTTCCTGCACCTCATCAGCGACGCGCTCGACCGCTGGGCGGCAGCATGATGAAGCAGCCCAGGGCACGGTCAACGGCTCCGAGAGCGAACGCCGCGGGGCAGGTCGGGGGCGGTCCCCTGGCGGCGGCTCCGGGGCGGACCGTGCACATGGTGGGCAACGCGCACCTCGACGCGGTCTGGCTGTGGCCGTGGCAGGAGGGTTACCAGGAGGCGCGCGCCACCTTCCGCTCCGCGCTCGACCGGATGGACGAGTACCCCGACTTCGTCTTCACCTGCGACCAGGTGGTGCTGCTGTCCTGGGTCGAGGAGCAGGACCCGGCGCTGTTCGCCCGGATCGTCGAGCGGGAGCGCGAAGGCCGCTGGGTGAACGCCGGGGGGTGGTGGGTCGAGCCGGACTGCAACATGCCGACCGGGGAGTCCTTCGCCCGCCAGGGCCTCTACGGCCAACGGTTCCTGCTGTCGCGCTTCGGCCGCGCGGCCCGGGTGGGCATGAACGTCGACCCCTTCGGGCACAACGCCATGCTGCCGCAGGTCCTCGTCGGGCAGGGGATGCACGCCTACTGCTTCCTCCGCCCGATGGCGTACGAGAAGGGCCTGCCGCAGAACCTCTTCCGGTGGACGGCGCCCGACGGTTCGGCGGTCACGGCGTTCCGGATCCCGTACGAGTACCAGAACAGCAGGGAGACCGTCGAGCGGCACCTGGAGAAGTCGGTGGCAGAGCTGGGCGAGCTGGGCGAGGTGATGGTCTTCTACGGCGTCGGCAACCACGGCGGCGGTCCGACGAAGCGGCAGATCGACGCCGTGCACCGCTCTCACGCGATGGGCACCTTCGGCTCGGTCGTCCTGTCCTCGCCCGAGACGTACTTCGACTCGGTGCTCGCCCGGCCGGGCACCCGGGTCGAGGACCTGCCGGTGGTCTACGGCGACCTGCAGCACCACGCGCCCGGCTGCTACTCGGCGCACTCCGGCATCAAGCTGTGGGAGCGCAAGGCCCAGAGCGCGCTGCTGGTCGCCGAGCGGTGGGCGGCGATCGCCAGCACGACCGGCGGCCCCGCCTACCCCCGCGCGGACCTCGAGGGCGCCTGGAAGCAGGTGCTGTTCAACCAGTTCCACGACATCCTGCCCGGCTCGGCGATCGAGGCGGCGTACGACGACGCCCGCGACCAGCTGGGTGGTGCCACCGCCACGGCGAAAGCCGTCACGGCCCGTGCGCAGAACGTCCTCGCGAGCCGGATCGACATCCCGCTCGACCCGTCCACGCAGCCGGTCGTCGTGTTCAACCCGCACCCCTGGCCCGTCACCGCCGAGGTCGAGCTGCACCTCGCCGGCGACGAGACGATCGACCCGTTCGACGTCACCGGACCAGACCTCGAACCGCTGCTGAGCCAGCCGATACCGTCTCGGTCCCAGGTGGGTCGGACGCTCGGGGCAGCCATCGCCGTCGAGGCAGAGCTCCCTCCCCTGGGCTACCGCGTGCTCACGCTGCACCACGCCGGTCGGGTCGACCAGGCAGAGCGGCCGCGGCTGCCCGCGATCGCGTCGGGCAGCACCGTCCTCGAGAACGAGCTGATCCGGGCCGAGCTGGACCCGGCGACGGGCTGGTTCCGCTCCCTGCTCGACAAGCGGACGGGCGTCGACCTGATCGCCGGAGCGGTCGGCGAGCACACCCAGATCTGTGAGGACCCCACCGACACGTGGGGGCACCGCGTCGTCAGCTACGCCTGGCCCGGGTCGGCGATGGAGGTGACCCGGATCCGTGTCCGCGAGAACGGTCCGCTGCGCGCCTGCATCCGCGTCGAGCGCGCCTGGAACTCCTCGACCCTCGTCGAGGACTTCCGGCTGAGCCGCAACAGCGACTCGATCGAGGTCCAGGTGACGCTGACCTGGTCCGAGCGGGGCCACCTGCTGAAGCTCCGCGTGCCGGTCGCGCTGGACGAGCCGACCGGGACCGTGGAGATCCCCTACGGATCGATCGAGCGCGCCGTCAACGGCTCCGAGGAGCCGGGTCAGTCCTGGATCGACCTGTCGGGCACCGTCGGGGGCGTCCGCGCCGGCCTGGCGCTGGTGAACGACGCCAAGCACGGGTACGACGTGTCCCCCGCCTCGGCCGACGCAGGCCGTCCGGGGTCGCCGAGCATCGGGGTGACCGCGGTCAGGAGCCCGGTCTTCGCGTGGCACGACCCCACGCTGCTCGATGCCGACGGCGACTACGCCTACCAGGACCTGGGCACGCAGCGCTGGACCTACCGTCTGGTCCCGCACGCGGGCGACTGGCGCGACGCGGAGCTGCACCGACGCGCCGCGGAGCTGAACGTCAGGCCCCGGGCGATGCTCGAGAGCTTCCACCCCGGCCCCGAGCCGAGCGTCCGCTCCTTCGTGGCGGGCGAGACCGGACCCGTGGTGGTCACCGCGGTCAAGGGCGCGGAGGACCCGAACGACAACGGGTCGACGGACCTGATCGTGCGGGCCGTGGAGACGCTCGGCCGGCGCAGCCCGTTCGTCCTGGACCTGCCGCTCCTGGGCCGACGCATCGAGGAGGAGGTCGAGCCCTACCGAATCCGCACCTGGCGGGTGCCCGTGGACCCGGACCTGCCGATCGCGGCCGTCAACCTTCTCGAGCAGCCCCTGGAACCTCGACCGTGACGCCTTCCGCCGCGCTCCGCCGGGCCGCGTCGAGGACGGTGGCGGTCGCGACGGCGTCCCACGGGTCGACGGGGACGGACCCCGTCCCGCGCACCGCCGCGGCGAACTGCTCGTAGTACTGGTCCCAGCGCCCGCGTTCGCTGGGGACGACCTCGGTCTCGTCCCCGCGGTGCAGGGTGCCCCAGGCGGCCTCCGGCTCGCGGCCCCAGGCGGCGCCCTCGCTCGCGGGCGTACGGCCGGAGATCAGCGCCTCCTCCTGCCCGTCCATCGGCGAGGTGAGGACAAAGCTGGCCTCGCTCCCGCTCACCCGGAAGCGCGGCCGCGGCGCACTCTGGCGCCAGGCGCCGGACAGCTGGGAGCGCATCCCGCTGGTGTGCTGCAGCGACAGCAGGAAGTCGTCCTCGGCCTCCGGGCCGATCTCGTGCGTCTCCGCGTACACGCGTCGCACCGGGCCGAAGAGGAAGAGGGCCTGGTCGACCAGGTGGCTGCCGAAGTCGCGCAGCAGGCCGCCGCCGGCCGCGGGCGGCGCGGGGTCCGGGGCCCAGCGCTCGAACGCCGACTCGAAGCGGCGGACCTCGGCCAGGCTGCCCGCGTCGAGCAGCCGGCGGACGGTCAGCAGGTCCGAGTCCCAGCGGCGGTTCTGGTAAGGGCTGAGCAGCACACCTTCACGCTCGGCCAGCTCGACCGTGCTCCGGGCGGCGCGCGCGTCCAGCGCGAACGGCTTGTCGGTGACGACCGGGACGCCCCGGCGCAGCAGCCCGTCGGTCAGCCCCGTGTGCGTGGCCGCCGGCGTGCACACCGCGACGGCGTCCACCCCGGCCGCCAGCAGGTCGTCGACCGTGCCGAACACCGGGACGCCGGGCTGGTCGTGCGCCACCTCGGCCCGTCGTTCCGGCGAGCGGGTCACGACGCCGGCCAGGGCGCACCCGGCCGCACCGGCCATCATCGGAGCGTGGAAGTAGCGGCCTCCGAACCCGTAGCCGACCAGTCCGAACCTCACCGCAGCGTCTGACACCCGCGGATCGTATCGGCCGCGCGACCTGCGCCCGCCAAGCACCTGTCTGGCTCAGGTCGTCCGGCGCAGCCAGGTCGCGAAGACCAGGAGCGACGCCGCGACCAGCGCGGCGCCGACCCAGCCGAGCGCGGGGACGGCGACCAGCCCGAGGAGCCGGGAGCCGAGGAACGCTCCCCCGGCGATGCCGATGTTGGTGGTCGCGTTGACGAGGGCCGTGGCGGCGTCCGTGGCGTCGCCCGCGGCACGCAGCATCACCGTCTGCGCGAGCGCCGGGAAGGCCCCGAAGGCCGCGCCCCACACGACGACGACCACGAGGATGCCGACCGACGAGCTGACCGACGCGGCGAGCACCAGGGTCAGCACCATGAAGCCGACGTCGACCGCGAGCGCCTGGCTGGGGCGGCGGTCGACGAGCGCGCTCGCGGCGGCGAGCCCGAGCAGCCCCCCGCAGCCGTACGCGAACAGCGCGGCCCCGACGTGGACGTCGGCGACGCCGTCGTGCAGCAGCAGCGGGCTGACGTAGGTGTACAGCGTGAAGTGGCCGAGCGCGAACAGCGTGATCACCGCCGCCATCACCAGGACCGCGGGCCGGCGGACCCCCGCCAGGACCGAGGTCCGTCCGGTCGCTCGCGCGGGGTCCTGCCTCGGCAGCACCCGCAGGACGGCGACCGCCAGCAGGGCCAGCGCCGCGGCGAGGACGACGAAGGCCCAGCGCCAGCCGAGCAGGGTGCCCAGGAACGTCCCGAGCGGCACCCCGAAGACCAGGGCGAGCGCGTTGCCGACGCCCATCACCGCGATCGCCCGACCCGCGCGGCTCGGGTCGACCAGCGACACACCCGTGGCGACCGCGACCGCGAAGAAGCCGGCGTGGGCCAGGCCGCCGACGGTGCGGGCGACGACCGCCACGGCGTAGCCGGGGGACGCCGCGAAGATCAGGTTGCTCACCGTGTAGACGCCCAGCAGGACCGCGAGGACCGTACGCCGCGACCACCGCTCGACGAAGGCGGCGATCGGCACCGTGGTGACGGCGACCAGGACCGCGTACAG
This sequence comes from uncultured Friedmanniella sp., assembly GCA_964251895.1. Classification (GTDB taxonomy): domain Bacteria; phylum Actinomycetota; class Actinomycetes; order Propionibacteriales; family Propionibacteriaceae; genus Microlunatus. The sequence goes on along the minus strand of CAXULL010000011.1, from coordinate 69,859 downwards.
CGAGACGAGCAGCCCGGTGGCGGACGGGGAGACGCCGAGGCCGCGGCCGATCTCCGGCAGCAGACCGACCGGGAGCATCTCGGTGCACACCGCGAGGAACACCCCGGCCGACAGCAGCACGAGCGGCGCCCGCGGCGAGTTCGTCACCCGGTTGATCGTTCCAGAAGGGGACGTCGTCGGGACGGCACGGTTCACGACGTGCCCGGGCTGACGGCGTGCGCCTGCCACCGACGCTTTCGCGGTTCTGATGTCCCCTGCTCCTGCGCTATAGTTCTGCGGGCGCCCGGAAGGGCGTTCAGGGCCGTGAGGCCCCGTAGCGCAGTTGGTTAGCGCGCCGCCCTGTCACGGCGGAGGTCGCGGGTTCGAGTCCCGTCGGGGTCGCGTAGGGCGACATCAGGTCCAGGTCTGGTGTCGCGGCGGTCAGGCCATCTGCCTGACCTTTCTGGCCAGGTAGCTCAGCTGGTAGCAGCGTTCGCCTGAAAAGTGAAAGGTCGCCGGTTCGAACCCGGCCCTGGCCACGTACAGTCGCGGTTCTCAGCCGCTTCGGGAGGAACCGCACGCGTGACACTCGCTCCAGACGAAGACCGCGATGCCCTGGTGGCCGCGTTCCTCGCGGGTGACGAGCGGGCCCTCGAGCAGGTCTACAAGCGCTACTCCTCCCTCGTCTACAGCGTCTGCCTCCGTTCGCTCGGTGAGGTGACCGAGGCCGAGGACGTCACCCAGAAGGTGTTCGTCGCCGCCTGGGACAAGCGGCACAACTACAAGCCCGAGCGCGCGAGCCTGTCGGCCTGGATCATGGGCATCACGCGCAACAAGATCGTCGACGCGCACCAAGGTCGGGCACGTCAGCGCAGGATCGCGGACCAGGTCGCGTCCAACTACGACACCCCGCGCGAACCCTTGGACGTCGCGGAACGGCTGATCGTCGCCGACGAGATCGCCCGCCTCGACGAGATGCCCCAACGGGTCCTGCGCCTCGCCTTCTACGAGGACCTGACCCACATGCAGATCGCCGAGCGGCTCCAGCTGCCGCCCGGCACCGTCAAGAGCCACATCCGCCGCAGCCTGATCAAGATCCGCCGGAGACTGGAGGAGTCCTACGATGGCTCATCCGACTCCTGACGCGCTGGCCCTCCTCGCGCTCGGGGAGGCCACCGACGCCGAGGTCGTCGCCCACGTCGCCGAGTGCCGGACCTGCTTCGCCGACGTCGAGGGCCTGCAGCAGGTCGTCGCCGTCGGTCGTTCGCTGGGGCCCGACGACCACCTGAGCGAGCCGGACCCGCGTGTGTGGGAGCGGATCACCGCCGAGCTCCGCGCCGTGCACGCCGGTGCCTCTGCTGGCGACACGTCCCTCCTCGAACGGCCGGAACCGGCGCTGGCCGCGTCCGAGGCGGCTCCGACGGCTGCTGGCGTCCCCGACGAGCTCGCAGCCCGACGCCGCTCTGCCCCTCGACGGCGCTGGGCCCCCGTGGCCGTCGCCGCCGCGGCCGCCCTGGTCGTCGGCCTGGGCGGCGGGTACGCCCTCAAGAGCCTGACCGGTCCGAGCTCCGAGGCCGCTGCGACGACCATCCAGCTGAACGCCCTGCCGGGCTGGCCGGGTGCCAGCGGCAAGGCCACGGTCGAGGACGCCGGCGGCGGTCAGCGGACACTCGTCGTCTCGGTGGAGCTGCCCGCGACGGTCTCGGTCGACGGCACCATGGAGGTCTGGATGAGCGACACCCAGGCCCGCGACATGGTCCCCATGGGCACCATGACGGGCGACTCCGCCCGCTTCCCCGTGCCGGCGTCGTTCGACCTCGCCACGCACCCGATCGTGGACGTCTCGCTCGAGCCGCGCAACGACGCGAACCCCGCCCACTCCGCCGTCTCGGTCGTCCGCGGCCGGCTGAACGTCTGACCGAGCACGAGGCTCCGCACCCGGAGCCGTACGTCAAGCACGCCTCCCCGAGCACCCCGCCCGACTACTTCGGCGTCGAGGCCGCCGGGTTGCGCTGGCTCGCCGCCGCACCGGACGGCGCCTCGGTGGTCCGCGTGCAGGCCGTGGACGCGAAGAAGATCGTGCTGGACCGGCTCGACCCCGTCCGCCCGAGCGCGGAGGCGGCCGAGGCGTTCGGTGCGGCACTGGCCCGGACGCACGCGGCCGGCGCCCCCGCCTTCGGCGCCCCACCGGCCGGCTGGAGCGGTGACGGCTTCATCGGCCGGCAGCGGATGAGCCTGCGGCCCGACGCGCGCTGGGGGACGTTCTACGCCGAGCAGCGCGTGCTCCCGTACGCCCGGGAGGCGTACGACATCGACCACCTGTCCGCCGCCGCCCTGGCTGCGGTCGAGCGGGTCGCCGAGCGGCTGCGGGCGGGTGACTTCGACGACGACCGCCCGCCGGCCCGGATCCACGGCGACCTCTGGTCGGGCAACGTCGTGTTCACCGACGACGGCGTGGTGGCGATCGACCCGGCCGCGCACGGCGGGCACGGCCTCACCGACCTGGCGATGCTGCACCTGTTCGGGGCGCCGCACCTGGACCGGCTCAGCGCCGCGTACGCCGAGGCGGCCGGCCTCGACGCGGGGTGGCGCGACCTGGTCGGGCTGCACCAGCTGCACCCGCTGCTCGTGCACGCGGTGAGCCACGGGCCGGCGTACGGGGCCGAGGCGGCGTCGGTCGCGTACGGGTACCGGTGAGTCGCCCGGCGCGGACGGGGTAGGACTCTCTAGGTGCCGCACCTCCACGCGGCCCAGAGATGGAGACGCTCGATGACCCTGATCAACCCCGTCACGCAGTACGCCGACAACCCCAAGCAGGAGAAGCAGTCGGGCCCGGGGCTGGACGCCGACCTCGACGTCCCCGCCGAGCACGGCGAGGGCTCCTACGTCGGCAGCGGCAAGCTCGTCGGACGTCGTGCGCTGATCACCGGTGCCGACTCCGGCATCGGCCGCGCCGTCGCGATCGCCTTCGCCCGGGAGGGCGCGGACGTCGCCATGAACTACCTGCCCGAGGAGCAGGAGGACGCCGACGACGTCGTGGCCGCCGTCAGCGACACCGGTCGCAAGATCGTGCAGCTGCCCGCCGACCTCACCGACGAGAAGGCCGCCCGCAAGGTCGTCACCGACGCGGTCGAGCAGCTCGGTGGACTCGACGTGCTCGTCATCGTCGCCGGCAAGCAGCAGGCCGTCGAGGACATCGCCGACATCACCTCGGAGCAGTTCGACCAGACCTACAAGACCAACGTCTACGCGATGTTCTGGATGGTCCAGGAGGCGGTCCCGCACCTGCCCGCCGGCTCGACGATCATCACCACCTCCTCGATCCAGGCCTACAGCCCGAGCCCCAACCTCGTGGACTACGCGTCCACCAAGGGCGCGATCAACACGTTCAGCAAGGGTCTGGCGCAGCAGCTCGCGCCCAAGGGCATCCGCGTGAACGTGGTCGCCCCGGGCCCGGTCTGGACCCCGCTGCAGGTCTCCGGCGGCCAGCCGACCGAGGCGCTCAGCAGCTTCGGCGAGGACACCCCGCTCGGCCGCATGGGCCAGCCGATCGAGATGGCACCGGCGTACGTCTACCTCGCCTCCCCCGAGTCGAGCTATGTCATCGGCGAGACGCTGAACCTGAACGGCGGGATGCCGACCCCGTAAGGGGTGCGGAAGTCGCTGTCGGTCTACCACGTGAACGTGGTGTTCTGGCCGTGACCACGGCACATTTGCCACGGTGACGGCTGGTTTACCACGTTAACGTGGTAAACCTGCCGCCTCGCCCGCAAGATCCGCCGGGCCGGGCAAGGGGCGCACGACGCTCAGCGCCACCAGACGGTGGTGTCGGGCGGAACGTTCCGTCCCGCGCCGGGGTCGCTGCTCAGCAGGACCTCGGCGTCGGGCGGGAGCATCACGTCGGCGGCGCTCAGGTTGGCGGTGACGCGGACCTCGCCGCGGTCGAACGCCAGCACGGCGTCGGTGGCGGCCGAGGTCCAGCGCAGCTCACCCGCCCCGAGGCCCAGGTCGCGGCGCAGCCGCAGCGCGTCGGTGTAGAGCGCAAGGACGGACGTCGGGTCCTGGAGCTCACGGTCACGGGCCAGGGCCCGGTACGCCGCCGGCTGAGGCAGCCAGGGACGGCCGGTCCCGAACCCGAGGTTGGGCGCGTCGGCCTCCCACGGCAACGGGACCCGGCAGCCGTCGCGGCCCAGGTCCTCGCCGTGGGTGCGGGCGAACGCGGGGTCCTGCCGGTCGGCGTCGGCGAGGGTGATGTGCTCCGGCAGCCCGAGCTCGTCGCCCTGGTAGACGTACGCCGAGCCCGGGAGCGCGAGCATGAGCAGCGCGGCCGCCCGCGCCCGGCGCAGGCCGAGGACGGCGTCGGGCTGCGGAGAACGTGGCCCCACGCGCCGGGGCGCCTCGCCGGGCGGGTAGCCGAACCGGGTCGCCATCCGCAGCATGTCGTGGTTGCCGAGCACCCAGGTCGGGGCCGCCCCGACCCCGCCGTACGCGGAGATCGACTCATCGATGACCGCCCGGAGCGCGCCGGCCTCCCAGCTCGTCACCAGGAACGGGAAGTTGAAGACCTGGTGGAGCTCGTCGGGACGCACGTAGCGCACGGCGCGTTCCACCCGGACGTTGACCTCGCCGCACAGCATGCGCGGCCGATCGGTGTAGGAGTCGGCGAGGCTCCGCCAGCGCCGGTGCAGGTCGTGGACACCCTCCTGGTCCCAGTAGGGCGCTCGCTGCTTGCTGCCGGAGTCGAGCGGCGACCCGGGGAACGAGGGGAAGGTGAGGTCCTTGACCAGGCCGTGGCCGACGTCGATCCGGAACCCGTCGACGCCCCGGTCCAGCCAGAAGCGCAGCACGTCGTCGAAGTCGGCCAGCACCCGGGCGGAGGTCCAGTTCAGGTCCGGCTGGGCGGAGTCGAAGAGGTTGAGGTACCACTGGCCGTCGGGCACCTGGGTCCACGCGCTGCCGCCGAAGACGGACAACCAGTCGGTCGGCTCGTCGCGGAAGAGGTAGCGCTCGCGTTCGGGCGAACCCGGCCCGGCGGCCAGCGCGGCGACGAACCAGGGGTGGGCCGACGAGGTGTGGTTGGGCACCACGTCGACGATGACCTTCAGGCCCAGTGCGTGCGCCCGGGCGAGCAGCGCGTCGAGGTCGGCCAGCGTCCCCAGCTGAGGGTCGACGTCGGTGAAGTCGCTGATGTCGTACCCGCCGTCGACCTGCGGAGACGGGTAGAAGGGCGACAGCCAGACGGCGTCGACGCCCAGGGCCGCGATCGCGCCCAGCCGGGCGGTGATCCCGGGCAGGTCGCCGACCCCGTCGCCGTCGGAGTCGGCGAACGAGCGGGGATAGACCTGGTAGACGACCGCCGTGCGCCACCAGTCGCCGCCACCCTGCTGGGCGGCGGCGCTCCCGTCCTCGACGGTCAGCGGCGGTCGACCGCGCCTGCGCGGAGCTTCGGCGTCTCCATGACGTCGCCCACGATCGTGTTGCTCCGCCGCGGGAGGATGTAGCGCGACGTGAGGCTGAGCAGCGTCTGGAGCCGGTTGCGACCGCCCAGGATGTAGACGATGTGCAGGCCGATCCAGCCCAACCAGGCGAGGACGCCCTTGAGCTTGAGCCCGAACGGGGTCTGCAGCACGGCGTCACCACGGCCGATCGTGGCCATGGTGCCCTTGTTGTGGTACGTGAACTTCTCCGTCGGCACACCCCGGTGGAGCCGGGCGATCTGCTTGGCGGCGAACTTGCCGGTCTGGATCGCGGGCTGGGCGAGCTGCGGCAGCGGGCTGTCCACAGTCAGGCTGACGTCGCCGATCGCGAAGATGTTCTCCTCGCCGAGGACGCGCAGGTCGGAGTTGACCTCGATGCGGCCTCCGCGGCCGATCGGGATGCCCCACTCGCGCAGCGCCGGGTTGCCGGAGACGCCGGCCGCCCAGATGACCAGGTCGACCGGGAGGGACTCGCCGCTCTTGAAGTCGACCGAGTCGGCGTGCACCTCGGAGATGGCCGTGTTCAGCCGGACGTCGACGCCGCGCTTCACCAGCTCGGCCAGCGCGTACGTCCGCAGCGACTCGTCGAAGGGGGCGAGCAGGTACGGCGCCATCTCGACGAGCACCACGTGCACCTGGTCCGGGTCGAGCTCGGGGTACGTCGAGGGCAGGGCCTCCTGCTTGAGCTCGGCCAGCTGACCGGCCATCTCCACGCCCGTGGCGCCACCGCCGGCGACCAGCACCGTGAAGCCGGCGCGGCTCGCGTCGGTGCGGCCCGCGATGATCTCCATGCTGCCGAAGATGGTGTCGCGCACGCGGAGCGCCTCGGCCCGGGTGTACATCGACATCGTGAACTCGGCCGCGCCGGGGATACCGAAGTGGTTCGTCGTGATCCCGGTACCGAGCACGAGGTAGTCGTAACCCACCCGCACGCCGTCGTCGAGCACGACCTGCTTCGCACCGTGGTCGATGCCCGTGACCGCGCCGCGGCGGAACCGGACGCCCTTGTGCTTCGCCGCGAAGTAGCGCAGCGAGTAGGTGACGTCGCCGGCGTTCAGGCCACCGGTCGCCACCTGGTAGAGCAGCGGCTGGAAGGTGTTGTACGGGTGCCGGTCGATCAGCGTGACCCGGAACCCCTCTTTGGCCAGCTCGCTGGACGCCGAAACGCCACCGAACCCAGCGCCGACCACGACCACATGCGGCATCTCACTCACAGGTCCATTCAACCAGCCGGATTGTGGTGCGCGACACCCGCGGTCGGTCGTGAGCCTGCGAGACGCACCACACAGCGCTCCGGATGCAGCCTCGCTGCGTCCCGGGTGTGTCCACCGTCTCTCCACGAGAACGCGCAGGCGCCCCTCAGGGTTCCGGCACGTAGGCGTTGGTGAAGCGCTCGATCTCGGCGAGCACGCGCTCGCGGACCGGGGGCGCCGAGAGCACGAGGTCGTGCATGCCCTCCTCGACGCGGACGACGACGACGCACCGACCGAGGCGGACGGCCCGGGCCGCGATCTGCTCGACGTCGAGGACGGTGTCGACCACCCGCAGGTCCTCGCTCCAGCGGCGCGCGAAGCTGGTCCGGGCCGAGGCGAGGACGAGGACGGGCGCCTCGATCCCGAGCCCGGCTGCGACCTGGCGCTGACCCTGGACGACGGCGCGCAGCCAGCCCACCCGGATCGGCGGCCCCGGCGAGAGCTTGAGGTCGAGGTCGTAGTCCCACTCCCCCTCCAGCGAGCGGTGCAGCGTGCGCGCGTAGTGGCCGGGGTCGGCGGCGCGCAGGACCGCCGAGGGGGACCGGGCACCCAGGGCGTCGATCACGGGGGCGCCGATCGCGCGGACCAGCGCGGACCCCTGCAGGTCGAGCCAGGGCGAGTTCAGCACCAGCGCGTCGACCCGGCCGGGGCGTCGTGCCGTCCACAGCGTGGTGATCAGCCCGCCGGTGGAGTGCCCGACGACGACCAGCTGGTCGTGGTCGAGGCCGATCAGGTCGGCCGCGGCGTCGAGCTCGACGTCGTACGCCTCGAGGTCGGTGGTGAAGCCGGGTAGGTGGCCGCGGCGCAGGCTGCGGCCGTAACGCCGCAGGTCGAGGGCGTAGAAGTCCCAGCCGAGCCCCGCCCAGAAGTCCGCCAGGTGGGTCTGGAAGAAGTAGTCGTTCCAGCCGTGGACGTAGAGCACGGCCCGGCGCGAGCGCCGCGGCTCGTCACGTCGGACGAGCGTGGCGACGACCTCGACGTCCTCGGGCTCGCCCGGCATCCGCGGGGCGTCGGGCAGCGCGATCTCGGTCGAGACGTAGCCGTCCAGCAGGTCGGTGTCCCAGACCACCGTCGTCGAGATGGCTACTTCACCAACCGCCAGCTCAGCGGATAGCGGTAGACCTCGCCCTTGTTGGCGGCGATCGCGGCGAGGATGCAGAGCACGATCGCGCCGATGTAGACGGCCGGCAGCAGCACGTAGCCGATCAGGATGACGGTGAGGATGCTGCTGACCAGGACCGCGATGCTCGCCGTGATGGAGAAGTTCAGCGCCTCGGTCGTGGACTCCTTGAGGAAGGGGCTCCGGTCCTTGAGGACCAGGTAGGCCACCAGCGGACCGACGAAGCCGACGACCAGGGTGCTGATGTGGGTCAGCGTCGCCCACAGCCGCTGGTCGCCCTCCGACATCGGAGCCGGCGCCGCGTAGGGCTGGGGCGGGTAGCCCTGGCCCGGGTAGGGCGGCTGCTGCGCCTGCGGCACGTACGGCTGCTGGCCCGGGTAGGGCTGGGCGTACGGCTGCTGGCCGGGCTGGCCCGGGTACGGCTGCTGGCCGGCGTAGGGCTGCTGGCCCGGGTAGGGCGGCTGCTGGGCCTGGGGCGCGTACGGCTGCTGACCCGCGTAGGGCTGCTGCTCGTAGGCCGGGGCCTGCGGCTCGTAGCCCTGGGTCGGTGCTCCGTAGCCCGCTGCGTCCGGCGCGGCCGGCTGGCGGTACGCCGGGTCGCCGGGCGGGTAGCCGCCGGGGACCGCACCGGGCACCGGGAAGCCCTCCTGCGCGTACGACGCCTGGCCGTGCTCGGGCTGGCCGTACTGCTGCGGGCCCTGCCCCTGCACCGGGGCCCACTGCCCGGGCGGATCGGTCTCCGGGGGCGTGTAGCCGGTGGCGGGGGGCTGACCGTACTGCTGGGCTCCCGTGGGCACGTCGTACGGCTGCTCTAGGCTCGGCTGGGCCTGCTCGGCGGCCGACCAGCTCTCCTGCTCGGAGTCCGGACGTGTCGGCACACCACCCTGAGCAGGAACGTCCCGGGACGCGTCGGCAGGATGGGAGCCAGCGGTGTCGCTCATGGTTCCCACAGTAGTGCGAGGTGCGGGTCAGCGCCCCCGGTCAACCGGACTTGCGCAGCTCCGTGTAACCGTCGTCCTCGTCGTCACCCTCGGCCTCGTAGGGCGACGGTCGGTCGTCGTCGTCAGCGTCGGCGTCCGGGGTCACCTCAGCGAGGTCCGCATAGGCCGGAGGCACCTCGGTGCCTTCGTGACGCAGCTCGGCAGCAAGCGACCCGAAGTCGGTGCCGAAGGAGCGGTACTTGAGTTCGCGAGCGACCTTGGTCTGCTTCGCTTTTGCACGGCCGCGCCCCATATCGGGTCGACCCCCTCGCTCTGGTCAGCCGTCGGCGCGTGGCCGCGGCTCCTCTGTGGTTTAACGTCGTGAGGCAGAGACTACCCAATGGACCCCACCTGGCAAAGCATCGCCGTCGAGCCTGGGATGCAACCTGTCTCACGTCGGGCCGTGGTAACGGCTCGTGGGCGCAGGGCTCAGGCGTAGGAGCCGACGAGCTCGACCCGTGGGCCGGAGGGGTCGGCGACCGCTCCGGCCGCGGTGACCGTGCCGCAGACCCAGGAGCGCAGGCCCCGTTCGGCGAGCAGCGCGAGGGCGGGCGCGACGGAGGCCTCCGGCAGCAGCGCGACCATCCCCACCCCGAGGTTGAGGGTGGCCTCGAGGTCCGCCTGGGAGACGTGGCCGAGGTCGCGGACCAGCCCGAAGACCGGCGCGGGCGACCAGGTGCCGCGCTCGATCGTCACGGTGCACGTGTCCGGGACCACCCGGGCCAGGTTGTTGGCGAGCCCGCCACCGGTCACGTGGCTCATCGCGTGCACCTCGACGCCGTCGACCAGGGCCAGGCAGTCGCGCGAGTAGATGCGGGTCGGGACCAGCAGCTCCTCGCCGACGGTCCGGCCGAGCTCGTCGACGTGCCGGTCGAGGGACCAGCCGGCGTCGGCGAGCACGTGGCGGACCAGGGAGTAGCCGTTCGAGTGCAGGCCCGACGACTCCATCGCGACCACGACGTCACCCGGTCGGACCCGGTCGGGGCCGAGGATCCGGTCGCGCTCGACGACCCCGGTCGCGGCACCGGCCACGTCGTACTCGTCGGGAGCCAGTAGTCCCGGGTGCTCCGCCGTCTCGCCGCCGAGCAGCGCGCAGCCGGCCTGCACGCACGCCTCGGCGATGCCCTTGACGATCGCGGCGACGCGCTCGGGCACGACACGCCCGCAGGCGATGTAGTCGGTCATGAACAGCGGCTCGGCCCCGGTCACGACCAGGTCGTCGACCACCATGCCGACGAGGTCGAAGCCGATGGTGTCGTGCACGCCCATCGCCTGGGCGATCGCGACCTTGGTGCCCACGCCGTCGGTCGACGTGGCGAGCACCGGGTGCGTCATGCCCTGGAGGGCCGAGGCGTCGAAGAAGCCGGCGAACCCGCCGAGCCCGCCGAGCACCTCCGGCCGCCGGGTCTTGGCGACCCACGTCTTCATGAGCTCGACCGCGCGGTCGCCGGCCTCGATGTCGACGCCGGCCGCGGCGTACGCACTCGTCACGTCCCTGCCCGTCCCGCTACGGCCGGCTGAGGGCGTCGCCGCCCCCGACCCCGGCGACGGCGGCCTCGAGACCGTCCACCCCGCGACGCGAGGCACCGTCCGCCTCGCGGGCGCCGTCCTCGAGGATGCTCTTGCCGAGCCGTTCCGCGAGCGGCAGCTCGATCGGGTAGATGCCGTCGAAGCAGGCCCGGCAGAGCGAGTCCTTCGGACGCTCGGTCGCTGCGACCAGGCCGTCCAGGCTGACGTAGCCGAGCGAGTCCGCTCCGATCGAGCGGCAGATCTCCTCGTCGTTGAGCCCCGTGGCGATGAGCTCGGCCCGCGAGGCGAAGTCGATGCCGTAGAAGCACGGCCACTTCACGGGCGGCGACGAGATCCGGACGTGGATCTCGGCCGCGCCGGCCTCGCGCAGCATCCGGACGAGCGCGCGCTGCGTGTTGCCGCGGACGATCGAGTCGTCGACGACCACGAGCCGCTTGCCGGCGATCACGTCGCGCAGCGGGTTGAGCTTGAGCCGGATCCCGAGCTGGCGGATGGTCTGGCTCGGCTGGATGAACGTGCGTCCGACGTAGGAGTTCTTGACCAGGCCCTGGCCGTACGGGATCCCCGACTGCTCGGCGTACCCGATCGCCGCGGGCGTGCCCGACTCGGGCACCGGGATGACCAGGTCGGCCTCGACGGGGTGTTCCTTGGCCAGCGTGCGGCCGACCTCGACGCGCACGGAGTGCAGCCGCTTGCCGCTGATCAGGGTGTCGGGGCGCGCGAGGTAGACGTACTCGAACAGGCAGCCCTTGGGGTCGGGCTTGGCGAAGCTGCGGGAGCGCAGACCGTTCTCGTCGATGCTGATCAGCTCACCGGGGGCGACCTCGCGGACGAAGGACGCGCCGACGATGTCGAGCGCCGCGGTCTCGCTGGCCACGACCCAGCCGCTCTCCAGCCGGCCCAGCACCAGCGGGCGGACGCCCTGCGGGTCGCGGGCGGCGTACAGGGTCTCGTCGTCCATGAAGACGAGGCAGAAGGCACCGCGCAGCCGCGGCAGCACCTGCATCGCGGCGTCCTCGGTGCTCGAGCCCGGGAACGTCGCCATCAGCGCCGTGATCAGCGACGTGTCGGTGGTCGCCTCGGAGAGCAGCGAGCCGGGGACGAGCGAGTCGCCCTCGTCGTCACGTTCCGCGAGCCAGGACTGCAGCTCGAGGGTGTTGGTCAGGTTGCCGTTGTGGCCGAGCGACAGCCCGCCGGTCGCGGTCGAGCGGAACGTCGGCTGCGCGTTCTGCCAGACGCTGGCCCCGGTCGTGGAGTAGCGGCAGTGCCCGATCGCGAGGTGGCCGCCGCCGAGGGACTCCAGCGTGGACTCGTTGAACACCTGCGAGACGAGCCCCATGTCCTTGAAGACCATGGTCTGGCTGCCCTTGGCCACGGCGATCCCGGCCGACTCCTGGCCGCGGTGCTGCAGGGCGTAGAGGCCGAAGTAGGTGAGCTTGGCGACCTCCTCGCGGGGCGCCCACACCCCGAAGACGCCGCAGGCGTCCTGGGGTCCTCGATCCTGGGGGTCGAGATCGTGGTTCAGCAGACCGTCTCCACCAGGCACTGCCCCATGGTAACGGGCGCATCCCTGTGACCTGGCCGTCACGCGCCTGGGGAACGATGCCCCGATGACCCTTCGACAGGCTCAGGGGACGACGGTCATCGAGCACGCGCACGTCTACACCGCCGACGCGGAGCGGCACGAGCACCCCGACGGGCACGTGGTCTGCGTCGACGGCGTGGTCGTCGCGGTGGGCGACGGGCCGGCGGACGCGTCCTGGCGCGGGCCGCGGGTGAACGCGCGCGGCTGCCTGGTCACCCCCGGCCTCGTGAACACCCACCACCACCTCTACCAGTGGGTCACGCGCGGGTTCGCGGTCGACGGCACGTTGTTCGAGTGGCTGACCACGCTCTACCCCGTGTGGGGCCACCTCGACGAGGACACCACCCGTACGGCCGCGACCGGCGCGCTCGCCACGCTGGCCCTGAGCGGGTGCACGACGACGACGGACCACCACTACGTGTTCCCCGCGGGCGGCGGCGACCTGCTCGCCGCGGAGATCGAGGCGGCGCGGACCGTGGGGCTGAGGTTCCACCCGACGCGCGGGTCCATGGACCTCGGGCAGAGCCAGGGCGGGCTGCCCCCGGACTCCGTGGTGGAGGACCTCGACACGATCCTGGCCGCGTCGTCCGACGCGATCGACCGCTTCCACGACCCTGCGCCCGACTCGATGCTGCGGATCGCGCTCGCACCGTGCTCGCCGTTCTCGGTGACCGCGGACCTGCTGCGCGCGTCCGCCGAGCTGGCCCGGCAGCGGGGCGTACGGCTGCACACCCACCTGGCGGAGACCCTCGACGAGGAGGAGTACTGCCGCGAGCACTTCGGGTCGACGCCGGTCGACTACATGGAGTCGCTCGGCTGGCTCGGGCCGGACGTCTGGTTCGCCCACGCGGTGCACCTCGACGACGCCTCGGTCGCGCGGATGGCCGCCACCGGCACGGGCGCGGCGCACTGCCCCTCGTCCAACGCCCGGCTCGGCGCCGGCATCGCCCGGGTCCGGGACCTGCGCGACGCCGGGGTGCCCGTCGGGCTCGGGGTCGACGGGGCCGCCTCGAACGAGCACGCCTCCCTGTGGGAGGAGGTGCGCCACGCGGTCCTGTTCGCCCGGGCCCGCGGTGGGCCGCAGGCGCTGACCGTCCGCGACGCGCTCGACCTGGCCACGACCGGCGGGGCCCGGGTGCTGGGTCGGGAGGGCGAGATCGGCTCGCTCGCGGTCGGCAAGCAGGCCGACCTCGCGGTGTGGGACCTGTCCACGCTCGCGCACGTCGACGTCGCCGACCCGGTCGCCGCGCTCGTGCTCGGCGGGCCGCCGCCGCTGCGGCTCCTCCTCGTCCGCGGCGAGCCGGTGGTGTCCGGCGGAGCCTTGAGCACCGTCGACGTGAACGCCGTGGCCGCCGAGGTCGCGACCTCCAGCCGTGCCCTGCTGCAGCGCGCGGGCTTCGTATCGTGACGCCGGTGAAGCTCACCGAGCAGGACCTGGCCGCGGTCGACCGGCAGCTGGCGGCGTCCGACGCGTCCCGGGTGGCGGCGTACCCCGGGGACCGGACCGACCGCCAGCCCGTGCACACGGTCTACGTCCCGGCGGACCGGTTCGTCGCGCAGGGCGGGCCCGACCTGCCGGCGGCCTGGGGTGCGGAGGCGACCGCGGCGCTCGCCCGCCACGCCCCTCGCGCCGACGACCTCGCGCACGCCTGCGACCTCGACGTCGACGAGGTCCGGCAGGTCTGGGGCGCCGTGGTCGCCAAGCTCGAGACCGAACCGCTCGAGGACCTGCGCGTCGACCTCGAGGACGGCTACGGGACCCGTCCTGACGACGAGGAGGACGCGGACGCGCTGGCGGCCGGACGGGCGCTCGGCGCCGCGGTCGTGGCCGGGACCTGCCCGCCGTTCGTCGGGGTCCGGTTCAAGTCGCTGGAGGGCTCGACCCGGCGAAGGGGCCTGCGGAGCCTGGACCTCGTGCTCGGGGAGGTGCTGGCCGCCGGCGACCTGCCGGACGGCTGGGCCGTCACGCTGCCGAAGGTCACCTCGGTCGACCAGGTCGAGGCCATGGTCGACGTCTGCGGTCGGCTCGAGGCGGCGTACGGGCTCGCGGAGGGGCGCCTGCGCTTCGAGGTCCAGGTGGAGACGCCGCAGGCGATCCTGCTCGCGGACGGCACGGCGGGCGTCGCGCGGATGGTCCACGCCGCGGCCGGGCGCTGCAGCGGGCTGCACTTCGGGACGTACGACTACAGCGCCGCCCTGGGCATCGCGGGCGGGCAGCAGGCGCTCGACCACCCGGTCGCCGACCACGCCAAGGAGGTCATGCAGCTCGCCGCCGCGGGCACCGGCGTGCGGGTCAGCGACGGTTCCACGAACGTCGTCCCCGTCGGCGAGGCGCGGGCGGTCCACGCGGCCTGGGCCCTGCACAGCCGGCTCGTCCGTCGCTCCCTGGAACGTGGCCTCTACCAGGGCTGGGACCTCCACCCGGCGCAGCTGCCGACCCGGTTCGTGGCGACGTACCTCTTCTTCCGCCGCGGCCTCGAGCCCCTCGGCGAGCGGCTGCGGCGCTACCTGGCCGCCGACGAGGAGGGTGGCGTCCTCGACGAGCCGGCGACGGCGCAGGCGCTGGCCGCGTTCCTGCTCCGCGGGGTCCACTGCGGAGCGGTCGGCGCCGAGGAGGTCCGCGAGCTCGCGGGCGCCGACCTCGAGACGATCAGCGGCCTCGCGGCGCGCCGGGTGGGTTGACGGCTTCCCTGAAAAAGGCCCACTCGATGCACGAGCTCCAGGGCTCCTGAGCGTGAGCGGCTGGGGTCGGGCGCTTCGACTGAGCCGATTTCAGGGCGACCCTCCCGACCCGGCCCCGCTGAATTGCCACGACGCTGGGTGGACGGCAGCATGAACCGGGTCAGCCGACCCCCGACGGCGCGGGCGACGCACTTTCGTCCAAGGAGCACCATGCCGATCCGCAGCTGGGGCGACTATCGCCGCTACCTCGCCGAGGACCTGCGCGCCTACGACCCGGCGCTGACCCAGTGGCGCCCGTGGCTCGCGATCCAGTACCCGCAGCTCGCGTTCCAGCGCAGGCTGCGGCTGGCCGAGCTGCTGATGAACCGGGCGACCGGTCCGGTGGCGCGGGCGGTGAGCCAGGTGTTCCGGCTGCGCGCCCGCACCGCCGGGATGAAGCTGGGCTTCTCGATCCCGCCGAACGTCTTCGGCCCGGGCCTGAACATCGCCCACTGGGGCACGATCGTCGTCAACGACCGTGCCGTGGTCGGCGCCCGGTGCCGGCTGCACCCGGGCACCGTCATCGGGGTCAAGGACGACGCCGTGGCCGTTATCGGCGACGACTGCTACCTCGGCCCGGGCAGCAAGCTCGTCGGTGGCGTCGTGCTGGGCGACCACGTCACGGTGGGTGCGAACGCGGTCGTCACGCACTCGTTCCCGGCCGGCTCGACGCTGGTGGGCATCCCCGCCAAGGCCCTTCGGCAGGCCGATCCGCTGCCGGGCTGATCAGCCCGGCGCAGGCGCGGAGCGGTACGCCCGCCAGCCGCCGAAGCCGGTGATGTCGCGGTGCCGCTCCCGCTCCTCCGGCCGCAGGACCATCCCGAGGACGGCCCGTCCGTCGTCCAGCTCGACCACGCCGAGCTCCAGCTCGGACGGCTCGCCGGGCAGGAACCGGTCGAGGAGCGTCCGCAGGTCGACGTCGTACAGCTCGCCCGCGACCGTGCCCCCCGCGCCGGTGCCGACGTCGACCACGCCCGGGAACTCGTCGCGCACCGAGAAGAACCGGTAGCGCGGAGCCGTCGTCACCTCGCCCAGGAAGGGTTCGCCGGACAGGTTCTCGTGCACGGCACCGCCGCGCATGCCCTCCCCGTTGCAGAACAGCGCGGTCATGGTGACCTCTCAATCGAGAGTGGTTGAAACCCGACCGACACCGGATCGCGCGCCTCTGCCTGGACGACTGGACGCTGACGACAACGCTTCTCCGTCGTCAGCGGGAAGGAGGAAGGCAGAGGATCAGAGCGCGATCCGCGGCGCAGCGAAGCGGAGCCAGAGAGCACGCATCACGGCTTCTTCGTGCGCCAGGCCCGTTCGAAGGGCAGGCGCCAGGCGTGCGGCGCGATGAGCTGGTGGATGGCGTTCGGCCCCCACGAACCACCGGCGTACGGCTTGACCGGCGGGGGGTTCTGCAGCAGCGGCTCGGAGCGCTCCCACAGGCTCTCGATGCCCTCGGCCGTGGTGAACAGCGTGTGGTCGTCGCGCATCGCGTCGAGGATCAGCCGCTCGTACGCCTCCAGCACGTCGCCGGCCTGGTCGGTCTCCTGCGTGGAGAACTGCATGCTCAGCTTGTCGAGCTTCATGCCCGGGCCGGGACGCTTGCCGTAGAAGGACAGCGACACCTTGGACTCGTCGGCCAGGTCGAAGGTGAGGTGGTCAGGGCCCGAGGCCCCGACGCCCGACCCGGCCGGGAACATCGACTTCGGCGCCTCCTTGAAGGCGACCGAGATGATGCGCTGGCCCTCGGCGAGCTTCTTGCCGGTCCGGCAGTAGAAGGGGACGCCGGCCCAGCGCCAGTTGTCGATGCCGGCCTTGAGCGCGATGAACGTCTCGGTGTCGGAGTCGCGGGCGACGCCCTGCTCCTGGCGGTAGCCGGTGTACTGCCCACGGACGACGTGGTTGGGGTCGATCGGCAGCATCGAGCGGAAGACCTTGTTCTTCTCCTCGCTGATGGCCCGCGGCTCGAGGGCGGTCGGCGGCTCCATCGCGACGAACGCGAGCACCTGGAACAGGTGCGTGACCACCATGTCCTTGTAGGCCCCGGTGACCTCGTAGAAGCCGGCGCGGCGGTCCAGGCCGAGGGTCTCGGGGATGTCGATCTGGATGTGGTCGATGAAGTTGCGGTTCCAGATGGGCTCGAAGAGCCCGTTCGCGAAGCGGAAGGCCAGGATGTTCTGGGCCGCCTCCTTGCCCAGGAAGTGGTCGATCCGGAAGATCTGCCGCTCCCGGAACGTCTGGTGCAGCTGGTCGTTGAGCGTGATCGCGCTCTGCAGGTCGGTGCCGAACGGCTTTTCCATGACGACCCGCGAACGTTCCACGAGGTTGGCGTCGCGCAGCGTCTGGATCACCGCGGGTGCGGCGACCGGCGGGACGCTCAGGTAGTGCAGCCGGCCGACGTTCTCCCCCAGCTTCTCCTCGGCGATCTTGACCGCCTGGGCGAGCCCGTCGGGCCCGGCCCCCTGGGGGACGTAGGTGAGCCGCTGCTCGAACTCCTCCCACTGCGCCGCGCTCAGCGGGTGGTGGGTGAACTCGTTGACGGCCTGCTTGGCGAACGCGCGGAACTCGCCCTCGCTCATGTCCTCCAGCGAGGTCCCGATCACCTGGATGTCGGGAGCGAGCGCCGACAGCGCGAGGTGCGCGAGGCCCGGCAGCAGCTTGCGCCGTGCGAGGTCACCGGTGGCTCCGAAGAGCACGATGACGTGCGGGACGATCGCCTCCATGCCGTTGCGGGTGGCGCGGGCGCCGATCGCCGGGTAGGCGATGGTCTGAGCCTGGCTGTCCTGGGTCACGGGGTGATGTTCCCACCCTGCCCGGGCGCGGACAAGGACGGGGCGCACCGCGTGGCGGTCCTGCACCGATCTGTCACACGACGGCAACTCCGACGACGCGTGGCGGACGCCATGATGAGTCCGTGAACGCGCCCAGCCCGTCCGGCGAGCCCAACCCCAGCGGTACCGCGCCCGAGGTCGACCTCGTGCTGCGCGGTCGGGTGCTGACCGACGACGGGATCGTGCTGCGCCGGGTCGTGGTGAGCGGCGGGCGGATCGTCACCGTCGAGTCGGTCTCCGACTGGTCCGACACCGAGGGCGGCGGCACGGAGGTCGTGCTCGCCGACGACGAGGTGCTGGTCCCGGGTCTCGTTGACACGCACGTGCACGTGAACGAGCCCGGCCGCACGGAGTGGGAGGGGTTCGCGAGCGCAACCCGGGCAGCCGCCGCGGGCGGCGTCACGACCATCCTCGACATGCCCCTCAACTCGGTGCCGGCGACGACCAGCGTCGCCGCGCTCGAGACGAAGCGTTCGGCCGCCGCGGGGCAGTGCAGCGTCGACGTCGGCTTCTGGGGCGGCGCGGTGCCGGAGAGCCTCGGCCATCTCGCCGAGCTGTGGGAGGCCGGCGTGTTCGGCTTCAAGTGCTTCCTGCTCGACTCCGGCGTGCCCGAGTTCCCGCCGCTGTCTGCCGCGCAGCTGCGCGACGCGATGGCCGAGATCGCCGCGTTCGACGGCATCCTCATCGTCCACGCGGAGGACCCCGAGGTCATCGCCGCGCACGGCATGGACGCGAGCCGGGCGTACGGGGACTTCCTCGCCTCGCGCCCGCCCGAGGCGGAGACGACCGCGATCGGGACCGTGATCGCCGCCGCCCGCGAGACCGGGTGCCGTGCCCACGTCGTGCATCTGTCCGCGGCCGAGGCGCTGCCCGAGATCGCTGCGGCGCGCACCGAGGGCGTCCGGCTGAGCGTCGAGACCTGCCCGCACTACCTGACCCTGGCCGCCGAGGCGGTGGCGGACGGCCAGACGCAGTTCAAGTGCTGCCCGCCGGTCCGGGGCGCGGCGAACGCCGACCTGCTCTGGCAGGCGCTGCAGGAAGGCGTCATCGACTGCGTCGTCTCCGACCACTCCCCCTGCACGCTCGACCTCAAGGGGCTGGACGAGGGCGACTTCGGGGCGGCCTGGGGCGGCATCTCGTCGCTGCAGCTCGGCCTGCCGCTGGTGTGGACGGAGGCGCAGCGCCGCGGGATCGACCTGGCCACGGTGGTCGGCTGGATGTCGGCCGCCCCGGCGCGCGTCGTCGGCCTCGGACGGCGCGGGCACCTCACGGTCGGCGCACCCGCGGACCTCGTCGTCTTCGCGCCGGACGAGACCTGGACCGTACGGGCCGCCGACCTGCAGCACCGCAACGCGATCACCCCGTACGAGGGCCGCGAGCTGACCGGCCGGGTCCGCCGGACGTACCTCGGCGGGGTCCCCGTCGACCTGGCCGAGACGCCCCGCGGCCACCTGCTGTCGCGCGCCGTCTGACCCTCGCGCTGGCCCTAGGCTCGCCCCGATGCCGCACTTCACCGCGTACCCCAACCTGGCCTCCCGCGACCTCGCCGGTCGGGTGGTCTCCGCGAACGACGAGCTCTTCGCCCCGCGGCAGAGCCTGATCATGCCCAGGGCGGCGGTGCACTCGGTCGACGCGTTCGGCCACCTCGGCAAGGTCTACGACGGCTGGGAGACGCGCCGACGCCGTACGTCCGGCGTCGACTGGGCGATCGTCCGGCTCGGGGTGCCGGGGATCGTCCACGGCGTCGTCGTCGACACGGCGTTCTTCAAGGGCAACTACCCGCCCTTCGTCTCGGTGGAGGGGCTGTCGGTCGAGGGCTACCCCGACGACGCGCTGCTCGAGACGCTGGAGTGGACGACGCTCGTGGACCGCTCGCCGTGCGAGGGCGACACGGAGAACGCGTACGAGGTCGCCAGCGACCGACGCTGGACCCACGTCCGGCTCACGATCCACCCCGACGGGGGCGTCGCCCGGTTCCGGGTGCACGGCGAGGCGGTCGTCGACCCACGCTTCCTGACCACGACCGTCGACCTGCTCGCGCTCGAGAACGGCGGTCGCCTGCTCGACACCTCGGACGCCTTCTACGCCTCGCCCGGCAACCTGATCCTGCCCGGTCGCGCCCGGACCACCGGCGAGGGCTGGGAGAACGCGCGGCGGCGGGGTGCCGGGAACGACTGGGCGACGTTCGCGCTCGCGGCGCGCGGGGAGCCGACCCTGGTCGAGGTCGACACCTCCTACTTCATCGGGAACGCGCCCGGCTCGGTCCGGGTCCAGGCAGCGGACGCGAGCGCGGGGTCGGTCGACGACGGCTCCTGGTGGGACGTCGTCCCGCAGACCCCGGTGCTGGTCGACACGCGCCACCACTTCCTCGTCGGCACCCGCCGGCCCGCGACGCACCTGCGCCTCGACGTCTACCCCGACGGCGGCCTGACCCGGCTGCGCTGCTTCGGCGAGATCGACGCGACCGAGCGCGAGCACCTGTACGCCCGCTACTTCGCCTCCCTGCCGACGAGCCACCGGGCGTTCCCGGACACGGTCCCGATCGCTCCCTCTCGCGCCCTCCCGGCCGACGAGGTCTGAGCCCGCCCCCGCAGAGCGCCCACCCCGAGCCACTCCGGGACGGACCCCTCGTTACGTTTGTCGTGACAAAGCGGTCTCAACGAGGGAGCGGAACAGTGGTCGGCAGCAGCAAGACCGTGAGGGTCGGGGTCGTCGGAGCCGGGAACATGGGGGCCGACCACGCGCGGCAGCTGGCGCGGTTCGTCTCGGGTGCGGAGGTCGTGCTGCTGGCCGACCCCGACCTCCAGCGGGCCACGGAGGCCGCGGCCGCAGCCGGGTGCGAAGCGGTCGCCGACCCCTTCGGCCTCGTGTCGGCGCCCGAGGTCGACGCCGTCGTGATCGCCTCGCCCGACGCCACGCACCCCACGCTGGTGCGCGCCTGCGTCGAGGCCGGCAAGCCGGTCCTGTGCGAGAAGCCGCTCTCCCCCACCCTCGGCGAGGGCGCCGCGCTGCTGAACGAGATCGGCGAGCAGGCCGCGCTGGTCTCGATCGGCTTCATGCGGCGCTTCGACCCCGGCTACGCCGACCTGCGCGCCGCCATCCGGAGCGAGGCGTTCGGCGCCACGCTGACGACGCACAGCAGCGGTCGCGGCGTGGCGGCGGGACCGGGTTCGACGGCGGAGTCGAGCATCACGCAGTCGGCCGTCCACGAGATCGACATCGTGCCCTGGTTGCTCGGCGCGCCCGTGGAGGAGGTGAGCTGGCACGCCCCGCGGCGGTCCTCGCTCAGCGACTTCGCCGACCCCCAGCTGATCCTGCTCCGCACCGCGGACGGGGCGCTCTCGACGGTCGAGACCTTCCTCAACGCGCGCTACGGCTACGACGTCCGCTGCGAGGTCGTCGGCGAGCAGGGGACGGCCAGCCTGCGCGAACCGTCCCGTACCGAGATCGACTCCACCCTCAGCCGCGGCTTCCCGTACGCGGCCGACTGGCGCCCCCGCTTCGCCGAGGCCTACCGGCTCGAGCTGCAGGCCTGGATCGACCTGATCGGCGGTGCGGACCGCGGACCGCTCGCCACCGCGTACGACGGTCTGGTCGCGAGCGCGGTCGCCGACGCGGTGATCACCTCGATGCGCTCCGACGGCGCCCGCGTGCGGGTCGAGGTGCCCGCGGTCGGCGGGGGTGCCGCGTGACCTGGCCGGACGCGCTGCCCGCCTCGCGCGTCCCGGACCCGCGCGACGCCCCGAGCCTGCGCTGGGGTGTCGTCGGCACCGGCTGGATCGCCGAACGGTTCGTCGACGCGCTGCACAGGCTCACCACGCAGCAGGTCGTGGCCGTCGGCAGCCGCACGGCGTCCTCCGCCGAGGCGTTCGCGCAGCGGTTCGGGATCGCGCACGCCCACGGCTCGTACGAGGACCTGGTCGCCGACCCGGACGTCGACGTCGTCTACGTCGCCACCCCGCACAACGGGCACCGCCCGCACGCCGGGCTCGCGCTCGAGGCGGGCAAGCACGTGCTGATCGAGAAGCCGATCACCCTGAACGCGGCCGAGGCGCGCGAGCTGGCCGCCCTGGCGCTCGCCCGCGGGCTGTTCTGCGCGGAGGCGCTGTGGCCGCTGTTCACGCCCAAGTTCGACGTGATCCGGCAGGTGCTGGACGCCGGCGTGCTCGGCGAGATCAGCACCGTCCTCGGGAGCTACGGCACCTGGTTCGACGCGGACCACCGCATCCACCGGCACGACCTCGCCGGCGGGCCGCTCCTCGACCTCGGGACGTATCCCCTGTCCCTCACGGGCTGGGTGCTGGGTGAGCCGGACGAGGTGGTCGCCCGCGGCACCGAGGCCCCGAGCGGGGTGAACGGCCAGGTCAGCGCGCTGCTCGGCTACGCCTCCGGGGCGCGCGGGATCGTGCACGCGTCGATCCTGGCGAGCACCCCGGTCCTGCTCGTCATCGCCGGGTCGGAGGCCACGCTGACCATCCCCGACGGCTTCTCCCTCCCGGGCCCGTTCTCGGTGCTGCGCACCGACGGCGAACGCCTCGACCACACCGAGCCGTTGATCGAGTACGACGGCCTCGCCTACCAGGCGGCCGACGTCGCGCGCCGGATCACCGCGGGCGAGCTCGAGACGCCCTACCGGCCGCTCCGCGAGTCCATCGCCACGATGGCGCTGATCGACGAGATCCGTCGTCAGATCGGCGTGGTCTGGGACGAGGAGCGCTGACAGACGCAGCAACGGAGTGGATCTGACCGCTTGCTCGCGGTCAGATCCGCTCCGGTCTTCTGGTGGGCGCCAGGGGTTTACCACTTCTGTGGATATCTCGCTGATGATTCGTTCCATGACCCGCGGGCTGCTTAGCATGGCTCGGCCCAAGCGTCGCGGAGGACGGATCGGGCGTGTCTCGCGACGGAAGGACAGGTGCTCGTGGCTGGCGGTTCCGCCCTGCTCAAGCGCCCGCTGGTGCTCGGAGCCATCGCCCTGCTGGTCGCCCTGGCGATCGCGGTCACCCTGGCGGTGACCAAGCCGTGGGCGAGCACCAAGGACCGCGACGACGTGGCCGCCCCGGCGCCGGGCGACCGGGTCCTGCAGTCGGTCGACGTCACGATGCAGCCGGACGGCGCGCTCACCCGGGTCGGCGACACCGTGGTGATCGCGCGGGCCCAGGGCGGTCAGGCCGACACCTACTCGACCACGTACGACCCGACGAAGGTCGTCGACCAGCTCCCGGTCCGCGTGCTCACCCAGTACCAGACCGAGCAGGGCTCGGGCACGGACCTCGCCGACCTCAAGGGCTACTCGGGCCGGCTGACGATCACCCTCCGGGTGTCGAACCTGACCGTCCGGTCCCAGCCGATCACGTACGACGTGGCCGGCAGGTCGCAGACGACCAACGCCCTCGTGGGAGCGCCCCTGACCGTCGTCGCGTCCGCGGCACTGCCCGGGATCGACCCCGCCACCGTCGTCACGGCAGCCGCCGACGCACCGGCCGAGTCCGCGACCGACACCACCTCCACCAACGGTGTGCTCAGCCAGGGGGCGGACGGCGCGGCCCAGGTCCAGTGGGCCAGCATCCTGGCCCCGCCGCAGCTCGACGCGACCGCGACGTTCCGGGTGGTCCTCGACGCGAAGGACTTCGTCGTCCCCTCCGTCGACCTCAGCGTGCAGCCCGGCCTGGTGACCGACCCGTCGGTCGGCGCCCTCATCGACTCCGCCTTCAACCCGAAGAACTCCGACGAGCTCGTGCTCGAGAACCGCACCATCGGCCTCATCGGCGACGTGAACGACGTCCTCGACCGGGCCAGCGGCACCATCTCCGGGGTCCGCAAGACCCTCGACGTGTCGTCCAAGACGCTCGGCACCAAGACGGTGCAGTCGCTGACCGAGGACACGAAGACGATCAGCACCTCGCTCAAGTCCTCGAGCGACAACATCGACTCCCTCAGCGACGAGCTGAAGTCGTCGCTGCAGACCACCCAGTCCGCGACCCTGCAACGGATGTCGGAGACGGTGTCCGGGCTGCAGGACCTGATCGGCGACACCTCGGCCGCGGAGCCCACGGTCTCGACCGACGGCGAGGGCTGCCAGACCACCGTCAAGGCCGCGTCCGGCGGCAGCGGCGTGTACGGGAGCCTGCTCGCGGTCACCGCGCAGCTCGACGGCTACCAGGCCGCCTCGGACGCCTGCAAGACCGTGATCCAGACGGCGATCAGGTCGACCGTCGGTCCGGAGCAGACCACCGGGACGGACGTCGACGGCAACGCGTACTGCCCGGCCGACGCCGAGACGCCCGCCGTGACGTGCTCCTTGGCCGACGCGCGCAAGCGCTTCACCGACGTCACGGCGTCGATCGCCGACAGCCAGGACGCCTCCGACGCCCTCGACCCCGCCACCCTCGGTCCCGTCTCGACCCAGGTCGGCACCCTGGAGACCCAGCTCGCCGGGGTCACGAAGGCGCTCGACGTCGTCCTCGCGCAGCAGCCGGACGACGACGAGGCCACCCTGGCCGAGGCGGCCGCGGCGGTGAGCGACGCCCGGAAGTCCCTGGACTCCACGGGTCCGACCCTGGCCGTCCTCACCACGGGCCTCGGCGACCTCCACGACGGCGCGCTGCAGAACAAGACCAAGGTCGCCTCGATGGGCCACCAGAGCGACGACCTGGCCGCCGAGCTCTGCAAGGTCGTCGGTGACGGGACCCAGCCCGGCAAGCTCAGCAGCGCGCAGGCCGAGTCGCTCCGCGCGTACCTCGTGGGCACGTCCTGCGACGGCAAGACGCCCCTCGCGCACGCGGGCGGCTGGAGCACGCCGCTGACCGACCGTCTCGACGGCCAGGAGGACGCCTGGCAGGAGATCGCGACCGCGATCGACCCCACCAGCGGCTCGCGCAACGTCGGTCGGCGCCTCAGCGACCTGAGGCGTGAGCTCAAGGACCTCGGGACCCAGCTGGGCAAGGTGACGCCCGCCGTGGACAAGAACCTCGAGGCCAACCGCGCCGCGCTGACCTCGATCAGCACCAAGGTCGCCGACGCGCAGAAGAGCCTCGAGGCCCTCGGCACCAGCGTCACCGGCGTCCAGCAGAGCTATGTCGACGCCAAGAAGAACCTCGACGTCGCGCTGCAGCAGGCGGCGGACCAGGCCGCCGACGCCACCTCCAAGAGCCTCAGCGAGGAGGCCATCAAGAAGGTGGCCCAGCAGGGCCAGGCGTCGAGCGACGAGCTCGGCACGGCCTTCGACGACTCCGCCAAGGGTCTGCAGGCCGCCGCCGACCAGCTCCGCGACGGGACGGCCAAGACGCTGAAGAAGCAGCAGGACGACCTGGCCGACCAGGAGAAGTCCGACGAGGCCGCGCTGAACGACAAGACCAAGGCCGGGCTCAGCTCGATCTCCGACAACGTCACCTCGGCGACCCGGGACATCGACTCGACCCGGACCTCGTTGACCAAGGACCTGAACAACGTGCTGCTCGACCTCGGCAACCCCGAGCAGCCCGGCAAGGGCCTGCTCGGGACGCTCGGCAAGAGCGCGCGCTCGGCGGACTCGGCCGACTTCCAGCTCGGCCTGGCCTCCGACAAGGTCAGCTCGTACTCCTCGGTCCGCAGCCAGGAGGTCGGCGGGATCCTGCTGCGTCAGGCGCAGGCCGAGGCGGCGCTGCAGCGTCAGGCCGAGCTCCCGGCCTTCGCCACGGAGCTGCCGGTGAGCACCACCCACCGCACGGTCTACCTGTTCCACCTCGGGGGCGACCGTTAGCGTTCGTCGCCCACGGCTGGTCCGCAGGATCGCCGCCGTCGCCGCGGGTCTCGGCCTCGTCGCGACGGCCGGGTGCAGCGTCAGCACGCCGCAGACGGGTCTCGCCCCGCCGGTGCCCGTCGATCTCAAGGCCGACCTGCCCGCGCAGCTGACCATCGGCGTCGAGGTGACGCTGACCAGCACGCCCGGCGAAGGCGCGGAGTGGCGCGACGCCGCCCAGGGCGCGGTCGTGGCGGCGCGGCGCTTCGCCCTCGGCGGCACCAAGGTCACCCTGGTCGCGGTCAACGACAAGGGCACCAGCGCCGGGGCCACCGCCGCGGTCAAGAAGATGGCCGGGCAGGACGTCGCCGCGGTCATCGTCGCGACGAGCGGCGCCCACGTCGCCGGCGCGCTCGCCGAGGCGGCCGCCGAGCAGATCCCGGTCCTCGTGCCGTACGACCTGGGCGCCGGTGGCGCGGCGGGCCAGGTCTGGTCGACCGGCCCGGGCCGCCAGGCCTCCAACGCGCGCCTGGTCGCCGAGATGACCGACCGCCGCCTGGACGCCCCGCTGCTCGTGGACGCGGGCGGGGGCCCGGTCACCGGACTCACGCCCCGCGAGGAGCTGTCGTACGCCCCCGGCGCCGACGCCGCCGCCCTGGCGCAGGGCGTCGCGCGCCGGCAGCGGCAGCTGGACACGGCGGTGGACAGCATCGTCGTCTCGGGCGCGCCCGAGCTCCAGGCCGCTGTCGTGGCCGCGCTGCAGGGCACCAACGTCGACGTCCCGGTCCTGCTCACCGCGCAGGCCGTCAGCCCGGCCTTCCCCGCAGCCCTCACGGCCGCCGGCGGGTCGCTGTCGGGCCAGCTCTTCTCCGTCGGGCTGGACGACGGCGACGCGACGGCCCTCGAGCCGACCGACGCCGGGCGCGCGCTGGCGGCGTACTTCTCGGGCCTGCAGCTCGCCGCCGCCGACCCGGCGACCAAGGACCTCTTCGGCGACCGTCCGTTCGCCGAGGTCGCCCCGTCCGCCGACGTCTCCAGCCACGACGCGGTGGTGGCGCTCGTCCGCGCGGCCGCCGTCGCGAAGAGCACCAGGCCGGCCGAGGTCGCCGCGGCCCTTCCCGGTCTGCGGCTGGGGACGGCGGACGGGATCGCGGGCCCGCCGCTCGACTTCTCGAGCACCGAGGCCGTCGCCGACGACGCCGTGGTGGCGCTCGCCGCGACCGCCGTGTCGCCCGGCGTACGACCACCGAGCGACGACCCGGCGCTGTACTGGTTCGAGAGCACGCGCTCCTGATCCGGTTTCTGTCACACCGGACCCTCACCATCTCTAGGGTTGGGGCAGCCACGAACGAGGAGACCCCGTGCACCTGGTGATCGAGGTCGACGGCACACGCCGCGAGGTCGAGCTCGCCCAAGCGGCGGAGCACGCCACGCTCGCCGACCTCGTCGAGCACGCGTGCAGCGTCCCGCTGCCGTCCGACGTGCCGCTGTGGGTCGACGCGCGTCGCCACGAGGCGGGCGACCTGGTGCGCGACGTCGCCCTGATCGAGGGCAGCCGGATCGGGCGCTCGCCGGCCGACCAGGCCGAGCCGGTGAGCGGCTGGGCGGCCTCGCTGTCCGCGGGCCTGGACGCCGGCTGGACCGTCGCCGTGCCCGCTACCCGCCCGCTGCTGATCGGGCGCTCCCCGCAGGCCGACATCACGCTCGACTCGCCGAGCGCCTCCTGGAGCCACGCCACCCTCGAGCACGACGGCGAGGGCCTGCGGGTGCGCGACACCGGCTCCACGAACGGGACGTTCGTCCGCGGCGAGAAGGTCGACGACGAGGGCGCCACGGTCGGGGACGGCGACGTCGTGGTCTGCGGCGGGGCGGCCATCACGGTCTGGCGGGGCACGGACGAGGCCCTCGCCCCCGCGCCGGGCACGCTGCACAACCTCACGCACGCCGCGACCGTGCCGTTCAACCGTCCGCCCCGCTCGGGGCTGCCGCCCGAGCCCACCGCGTTCGAGCCACCCGTGCGCAAGCCGGAGCCGCCGCCCGCGCGCTTCGGCCTCGCCACGATCCTCGCGCCGCTGCTGATGGCCGTGGTGATGGTGTCGGTGATGCGCGACCTGCGGTTCGCGATGCTGGCGGTCCTCAGCCCGGTCCTCGTCCTCGGCACCACGGTGGAGCAGAAGCGGCGCCGCAAGAAGGACATGAAGGACAACGACAGCACGTTCACCAAGGCCTTCGACGCCTTCAAGGGCGAGCTGGCCGAGGCGGGTGACGTCGAGCGAGCCCGTCGGCGCGAGCTCGCCCCCGACCCCGCCCGTACACTGCGGCGCGCGTCGCTGCCCACGACGACGCTGTGGCAGCGGCGGGTCGACGCGGCCGACTTCCTGACCCTGCACGCCGGGGTGGGCAACGTCCCCTGGAAGCCGCCGGTGGACCCGGCCGCGGTCAAGCGCTCCGGCGAGGACGTGGGCCAGGTGGTCGCCGACGCCGTGCTCCCGGCCGCGCCCGTCGACGTCGAGCTGACCCACGCCGGCGTCGTCGGGATCGTCGGCGACCGGGCCGACGCGCTCGCCGTGGCCCGCAGCCTGCTCTGCCAGGCCGTCACGCACTGCGGTCCCGCCGACCTCACCGTCGGCGTCTTCTGCGACCCGGGGCGCGAGGAGGAGTGGAGCTGGACCGGCTGGCTCCCCCACGTACGCCGCCTGGGCGACGGCTCGGGCGGTCAGTGGCTCTCGACCGAGCGGAGCCGGAGCGAGTCCATGCTGCGCACGATGCGCGACTCCGTCGACAGCTTCCCCACGCCGACGGTGCTGCTGCTGCTCGACTCCGACGTCCTGACCGAGGGGCGCGACGCGCCGGCCCGCTGGCTGCTCGGCCACGGCCGCCCGATGGAGCAGGCGCTCGTGCAGAACAAGCAGGAGACCCAGGTCTCGGGCATCGTCATCGCCGCCACCGCGGAACAGCTGCCCGCGGCCTGCACGACCGTGATCGACGTGGGCCACGACGCGAGCGGCAGCGTCACGCGACCGCTGGACCGCCTCACGATCAGCGACGTCGTCCTCGCCGGGATCGGGCTGGACTCGGCGCGCTCGTGCGCCGCCGACCTGGCCCGGTTCGACGACCCCGAGCTGTCGATCCCCGGGGCCTCGCTGCCCGCGCTCGTCCGCCTGCCGCCGCTGCTCGGGATCGACGAGGTGAACGCGGCGGCCATCCGGCGGAGCTGGTCCACCTCGACCCGGATCTCGACCCCGCTCGGGGTCGGCGAGAACGGCGTGTTCGGCATCGACCTCGTCCGCGACGGCCCGCACGGCCTGGTCGGCGGGACGACCGGCTCGGGCAAGAGCGAGTTCCTGCGCTCGATGGTCGCCGGGCTGGCTGCGCGCAACGACCCGACGCGGCTGACGTTCATCCTGATCGACTTCAAGGGCGGCGCGGCGTTCAAGACCTGCGAACGGCTGCCGCACACCATCGGCACGGTCAGCAACCTCGACGAGCAGCTGGCCGACCGCGCGCTGACCGCGCTGGAGGCGGAGCTGCGCTACCGCCAGGAGGTGTTCGCCCGGGCCGGGGAGGGCGTCGACAACCTCGACGCCTACCTCGCGACCAAGCCCGAGGTGCCGATGCCGCGGCTGCTGCTGGTCATCGACGAGTTCGCGATGCTGGCCAAGGACTACCCCGACGTCCTCAAGTCCCTGGTCAGCGTGGCGGCCGTCGGCCGCACCCTCGGCGTCCACATGATCCTGGCCACGCAGCGTCCGGCGGGCGTGGTCAACGAGGACATCCTCGCCAACACCAACCTCCGCGTGGCGCTGCGGGTGCAGAGCCGCGACGACTCGAACAACGTGATCGGCGTGCCCGCGGCCGCCGCGATCGGGCGGACGCAGTGGGGCCGGGCGTACGTCAAGCTCGGCCAGGACGACATCAGCCCCGTGCAGACGGCGCTGGTCACCGGGCGCGCGGAGACGCAGACCTCGCAGCTGGTCGATCTGCACCCGGTGCACTTCGGGCACGACGAGCAGCGCGAGACCAGCTCCACCGAGCGCGACGACGACGCCACCGACCTCGACCTGCTGATCGACGCGATCGTCGAGGCCAACCACGAGCTCGGCTACGCAGCGCCCCGCCCCGTGTGGCCCGAGCCCCTCGGCACGCGGGTGCCGCTGACCGTCGCCGGGGAGCAGCCGCCCGAGGGCCAGGCCGGGGTCGGTCGCGTCCGCGGCTCGCTGGTCGAGTTCGCCATCGCCGACGACCCGCGCCGCCAGCTGCAGCTGCCGGTCGGCTGGGACCTGGACCGCGGCAACCTGCTGATCCTCGGCATCCCCGGCAGCGGCACCACGACGATGCTGTCGAGCATCGCGCTCACCCTCACCGACACGTACGCGCCGGACGAGCTCGACCTGCTGGTGCTCGACCTGGGCACGCGCGAGCTGGCCCCGCTGGGCGACCTGCCGCACACGGCGGCGTACGTCGGCGCCGGTTCGGGCACGCGGGAGCAGCAGGTGCGCTTCCTCAAGTTCATCCGCACCGAGCTCGACCGGCGCCGTTCGGAGCCGGGGCCGCACCGCAAGATGGTCATCCTCATCGACGGCCTCGGGGTGCTCAAGGACGAGTACGACGACTTCGAGGGGCTGCGGCTGCTCGACGGGCTCTACCGGGTCTTCTCCGACGGGCCCGACGTCCAGATGTGGACGGCGATCACGACGTCGCGCTCCAAGGCCGTGCCGAGCGCCGTCGAGGAGGTCGCGACCCAGCGGTGGCTGTTCCGGCTGGCCGACCCGTACGACTACAGCATCTCCGGGGTGCCGACCAAGCTCGCGCCGCCGCCCATCCCGGGCCGGTGCGTCCTGGCCGAGACCAAGCTGCACGCGCACGTCGCCACGGCCGACGGGACGCTGCAGGAGACGGTCGCCGTCATCACCAAGCGCTGGGGCGACGTGACCGCCAAGCCGCAGGTCGTCGGACAGCTCCCCACCTCGGTCACCGTCGACGAGCTCGGCACCCCCGCCGCGCTGGAGACCGAGCCGTGGCGCCTGCCCGTCGGCATCCGCGAGTCCGACCTCGGGATCGCCGAGCTCGAGGTGTTCGAGGGCGAGCACGTGATGTTCTGCGGACCCGCCCGGTCCGGCAAGTCGACGCTGCTGCTGGCCGTCG
The DNA here is from genome assembly GCA_964251895.1 of uncultured Friedmanniella sp. Taxonomy (GTDB): domain Bacteria; phylum Actinomycetota; class Actinomycetes; order Propionibacteriales; family Propionibacteriaceae; genus Microlunatus. The sequence goes on along the minus strand of CAXULL010000011.1, from coordinate 39,527 downwards.
AGGAGCTCGTCCGCGCGCAGGGCGTCACCGTCTGGGGCGTGTGCGGCCGGCGCTCGCCGCTCGCGCAGGCCGGCCTCGACCGGTGCGCCGTGGGCGAGGAGGAGGCGACCGCCCTGCTGGCGGCCGCACGCGTGCAGTCCGGTCGGCTGGTCCTGCTGGTCGACGACGCGGAGCAGTTCGCCGACAACGACCAGGCGTTCGCCGGGCTGCTGGCGGCGAAGACCTCCGACCTGCTGGTCGTGGCGGCGGGACGTTCCGACGACCTGCGGACCATGTACTCGCACTGGACCAAGACGGTGCGCAAGGCCCGGTGCGGGGTGCTCTTGCAGCCCAACGTCGACTTCGACGGCGAGCTGCTCGGCGTCACCCTGCCCCGACGCGCCCCCGTCGAGATCACCCCCGGCCGCGGGTACGTCATGTCGAGCGGCTCGATCGACCTCCTGCAGGCGGTCAGCCCGTCGGCGTCGGCGTGAGCCTCGACGGTCCCGGCGCGTCGCCACCGCTGCGTCAGGTGCGGGCCGACTTCGACGACGTCACGGTCGTGGTCTACCAGGCCTACCCGCCGGCGATCGCCGGGCCGGCCGTCGCGGCCCAGCGCTTCGTGCCCCCGTTCAGCCGTGACCGGATGACGTGGGTCAAGCCGTCGTTCCTGTGGATGATGTACCGCTGCGGCTGGGCGACCAAGCCGGGCCAGGAGCGGGTCCTCGCCGTCCGGATGACGCGCGCCGGCTTCGAGGAGGCGCTCGCCTCGTCCTGCCTCAGCCACTTCGACCCCGACCTCCACACCAGCCACGACGCGTGGCAGCAGCGGCTGACGAGCTCGCCCGTCCGCGTGCAGTGGGACCCCGAGCGCGACGCCGCGCTGGACCCGCTCCCCTGGCGCTCGTTGCAGGTCGGGCTGGGCCGTGGGGTCGTGCCGGCGTACGTGGACCGCTGGGTCGTCGGCCTCGAGGACGTCACCGCCAAGGTGCACCGCCTCTGCGACCTGCCTGCGGAGGCTCGGACCGACCTACCCGCCGAGCGCCCGTACCCGCTGCCTGCGGAGATCGCGGCCGTGGTCGGCGCCCCGGACCTCACCCGCTGAGCGCACCTAGCGCGAGGCAGTCGCCCGTCGCCCGCCGGAACCAGTCCCCGAAGCTCTCGAGCTCCCCGCCCCTCTCTGCTCCTGCGGGCAGTCAGTCATGGATGACGACGACACGACCGGGACGCAGGTCCATGTCCCAGCAGGCGACGTCGTCGTTGTCGACCCGGGCGGCGAACGGCACCAGCGGAGACGCCGCGTAGCGCTTCCTCAACCCCAGCAGCTTCCGGGCGAGCGGCTCGCCCTCGAGGATGCTCCAGGGCTCGAGGTCGACGAGACGACGCTCGACGACCCACCGGAAGTCACCCGGGTAGGTGAAGCCGGGCGGCAGGTGGTCTTCCCCCAGCAGCCGGCTCGAGGGGTCGACGACGGGACCTGCGCTTCGCGCGCTCGGGTCAGAGCCGGGCAGCTGCACCCCGAACCACCACGGCACGTGCGTCGTGAGCTCGTTCGGCTCGCGATCGATCCACACACCTCGGTCCTCCAGCACCAGCTGAAGACCTCCTCCGAAGGCCGCCACGGAGTCGACCGTGAGCAGGTTGAGCCGCTCCAGGGCCGGCAGGAGCCCCTCGTCGTCCTGCCGGTACACCGTGGGATCAGGAAGGACCCGGAAGGGCGCGTCGACGTACAGGCGGACCTCGCGCCCCGAGGCATGGTCGGCAAAGGTCAGGAACAGGTGCGCCTGGCGCACCCCCACCTCGACCACGTGCCGACCGACGAGCAGGGTCGGATCGATCTCCTCTGGTTCCACCCCTGCAGTCTGTGGCTTCTCGAGTGCTCCGAACACCGGAGCGGATCCGGCCGCGACTACCCGGTCAGATCCGCTCCGGTACCGGCTCTGGCTCAGCTCCCCCGGGTCGTGATCTCGAACGGTTGGCTGGTCAGGTTGGTGAAGTTGCCGACCCGGGCGCCGATGCTGCAGTCCTGCGCGACGGACTGGGCGACGACCGAGAGCCCGTCCTTCGCCACGGACAGCGCGCCCGAGCACTGGTCGGTGAACCTCACGCCCGACGTTCCCCCGGCGACGGCCACCAGCAGCTGGGACGGCTTGCCGGTGACCGGGCTGCGGAGCAGCGGGTTCACCGCGTCCGCACCGCTGGGCCAGACCGGGGTCAGGGTGATCTGCAGCGTCCTGCCGCTCACCGTGCGCGTGGGGCCGTCCACCTGGACGCCCGACAGCCGCTGTGCGGGGTAGGCGGTGCTGGTGATCTCGGCGTCGTTCGTGGCGGCGTCGGTCGCCTCGGCCGACGACCGCAGCCACTCCTCGAGCGCCGACGTCGGGTCGGAGCCGCCGAGAGCCAGAGGCACCGTGGCCGTCGCGGTGACGCTTCCCTGGGCCGCGACGGCGTCGGTCTCGACCGACCACGCGCACGGGGTCTCGATGCCGGTCACCGAGCGGACGTTCGGACGGGCCGTGGCCTGCGTCCACCGGACGTCCGGGCACTGCGCCGCCGCGGCGCCGACCCCGGGCAGGACCTCGAGGAACGGTCCCTGCAGCGGCGCCGCCTGCGCGGAGTAGGTGATGGTGACCTGCGCGGTGCCGCTCGTGGCGTCCCACGTCGCGCTCCGGCTGATGCCCAGCCCGGTCGGTCGTACGGTGCTCTGCTGCGAGGCCTGGACGGGAGGGGCAGACGTCTGGGACCTGGCTCCGCCCGCACCGCCCGCCGTGACCAACCAGACGACGCCGGCAGCCACGAGCACCGCCCCGGCGGCGATCAGGGCGACGGAACGTCGGTCCCGCAGCTTCCACCCGGTCGAGGTCGTCGCGGTCGACGACGGGCGCGGGCCCGTGTCGACGGGCAGGACGGGCATCGCCCGGAGCATCGTCTCGTTGCTCGGCGTCCCCAGCTCGGGCAGCGGCTCGGGTTCGAGCGCCGACGTGGGCGTCTCAGCCGTGCCGTCGTCGCCGGCAGCGTCGGCGGTGGGCGCGTTCGGTGCCGTCGGGGCCGTCGGGGCTGTCGGGGCTGTGAGTCCGCGTACCTCGGTCGCCGGCCCGCCGGCCGACTGGAAGTCCTCCGGCGTCCCCTGGGCGGGAAGCGCATCCAGGTCGCTCACCACCGGGGAGAGCCGACGCAGCTGGGCCGCGGCCACGCGCGCGGTGGGACGGCGGGCAGGGTCCTTCGCGAGCATCCCCGCGACGGCGTCCCACACCGGGTCGGGGACCGCGAGCCGCGGCGGCTCGCTGGTGACGTGGCGGTGCGCGACGGCGTACCCGGTGCCCGGCCCCGCGAAGGGCGTACGCCCACCCAGCAGCTCGTAGAGCAGGATCCCGGCGCCGTACACGTCGGCCGGCAGGTCGCCGGCCCCGGTCACCAGCTGTTCGGGGGCCATATACTCGGGGGTCCCGACGAGGCCCGAGCTGGCGTGGGAGTCGTCCGCCAAGATCTCGGCGATCCCGAAGTCGGAGAGCTTGACCGCACCCGGCCCGAGGTACTGCCACGCCGAGGTGAGCAGGACGTTGTCGGGCTTCAGGTCGCGGTGCAGGACGTGCCGGTCGTGCGCCGCGGCGAGCCCGTCCAGCACGGCGGCACCGACGCGGAACGCCACGGACGGGCGGAGCGGGCCGCGTTCGCGCAGCGTGTCCCGCAGCGAGCCGCCCCCGACGAACTCCATGACGATCGCCAGCCGGTCGCCCTCGACGACGAGGTCGCGGACGGCGACGACGTTCGGGTGGCGCAGGCCGACGAGGATCGAGCGTTCGCGCACGAACCGCTCGACCAGCGTGTCGTCCTCGAGGTGCTCCCGGTGCAGGACCTTCGCCGCGATCGTGTCGCCGCTGCGACGGTCGGTCCCGCGCCACACCTCGCCCGTGGCGCCGCGCCCGACGCGCTCCTCGAGCACGTACGAGGCGCCGAGGGCGCTGTCGAATGCCTCGGGGGGCACGCTTCACCAGCCTCTCGACAGCACCCAGCAGGACGGGCCCCACGGTAGCCGCGCGCGAGGTCTCCGGAGGCCGGTCCGCAGACGCGGCTGGTGAGGATCAGCCCGCGCGGTCGCCGCCGTCCGAGGTCACCGGTCGTACGACGAGGGGTCGATGACGTCGAGCCCGTCGACGATCGCGGCGCGCAGGTCGTCGACCCCGAAGTGCTCACGGCCCGCACGCGGTGAGTACGAGGCCAGGGCGTAGACGAGGTCGTCGTAGTCCGCGTCGTCGCCGTGGTCCAGCAGGATCGCGCTCTCCAGCACGTTGGCCGCGCTGACCGACTCGTCGCCGGAGAGGATCCGTCGCGCCGCCGCCTGCACGGCCGGGGAGCCCTTCACGCGTCCTGCCCCGACGTCGTCATGGCTCCAGCCTCGCTGAGGTGGGCGAACCGCTCGAGCATCAGCGCCTCGGCGACGCAGGCGCGTTCCAGGTCCCCGAGGTGCAGCGACTCGTTCGCGCCGTGCGGGCGGCTGTCGGGGTCGCTGACCGCCGTCACCAGGACCGCCGCACCCGGGAAGGCGTCCCGGAACGCCGCGACCATCGGGATGCTGCCGCCCTGGCCCACGAACACGGCCTCGGTCCCCCACGCCTCGCGAAACGCGGCCCGGGCGGCGTCGGCGTACGGGCCCTCGAACGGGATCAGGGCCGGCTGGCCCGTGTCACCGCGGTCGACGCGCACGTGCGCGCCCCACGGTGCGTGCTCCTGCAGGTGCCGCTCGAGGTGGCCGAGCGCGGCGTCGGCGTCGTCACCGGGCGCGACGCGGAGGCTGATCTTCGCGCTCGCCGACGGGATCAGCGTGTTCGACGCCCGGTCGACCGGGGTGGTGCTGAGCGCGATGACCGCGATCGCGGGCTTGGACCAGAGCCGCTCGACCAGGCTGCCGGTGCCGATCCACCCCACGCCGTCCAGGAGGCCGGCCTCGGCCCGCAACCGTTCCTCGGGGTAGTCCAGCTCGGGCGGTTCGACCGTGCCCAGCCCGGCGACGGCGACGTCGCCACGCTCGTCGTGCAGCGTGGCGAGCAGCCGGCACAGCGACGTCAGCGCGTCGGGCACCGGCCCGCCGAAGCTGCCCGAGTGGATCGCGTGGTCGAGCGTCGAGACGGTGACGACGCAGTCGGCCAGTCCACGCAGCGACGTCGTGAAGGCGGGCGTCCCGACGTCCCAGTTGACGGAGTCGGCGATGACGAAGACGTCGGCGGCCAGCGCGTCGTGCTCGGCCGCCAGCAGGCGTTCGAGGCTCGGTGAGCCGATCTCCTCCTCGCCCTCGACGAACACGGTGACCCCGACCGGCGGGTGCCCGTCGAACGCCCGCAGCGCGGCGAGGTGCACGGCGAAGCCGCCCTTGTCGTCCGCCGTCCCGCGCCCGTACAGGCGCTCGCCGTGCTCGGTGGCGACGAAGGGCTCGGTCCGCCACGTCGCCGCGTCGCCCTCGGGCTGGACGTCGTGGTGGGCGTACAGGCAGACGGTCGGCGTGCCGGGCGGCGCCGGGTAGCGGCCGATCACCGCGGGCCTTCCGTCCTCCGACACGATCCGGACGTCGGGGCAGCCCGCACCGGTCAGCAGCGCGGCGACCGCCTGGGCGGACCGGTGGACCTGATCGGCACGGGCCGGGTCCGCGCTGACCGACCCGATCGCGACGAGGTCGCCCAGGTCCGCACGGACCTGCGGCTGCTGGGCGTGGACGGTGTCTTCGATGCTCACCAGGGCAGCGTACGAAGCCCACCTCCGTCAGCCGAGGCGCAGGCCCGGGCCGAGCACCACGGCGATGACGACCACCAGCACCACGGTGACCGCCAGGGGGACGAACGGCGTCCGGAGCCGGAGGTCCACGTACGGCGGATGGAGCCGGCGGTAGAAGAGCGTGAAGACCGGCGCGAAGATCGCGATGGCGACGGCCCCGGCGACGATCACCACGACGTCGGCACCGCTCACGCCCGCCCCCAGGTTGTCGAGCAGGGTCAGGGCGATCGTGATGGCCGTCCCGATCAGCCAGGGCAGGAGCACGAGGTGGCGCAGCTCGTCCTGGCTGCGTGCGTACTGGGTGACCTGGCCGGCGAGGAGCCGGGCGTTCAGCAGCGTCAGCGCGACGCCGAGGACGCTGCTGCCGACGTACGCGACCGTCGGCGCACCGAGGACGGCCATGATCTGCCCGGTGTCGCCGGCCTCGGCGAACGGGGCGATCAGCAGGTAGCCGGCGAAGTTCTGCATCGAAACCAGACCGGTCCACAGCGCCAGCAGGCGCCCGAAGCCGCGGCCCACGTTCCGCAAGGCGAGGAAGACCACCGCACCGAGCACGAGGCTGAAGACAGGGCCGGCAGCCGCCGCCAGCACCTCGCCGGAGGGCGCGAGCTCGGGGACGTAGGCGACGGAGTTGCTGCGGAGCACAGCCGCCGACCCCAGAGCCAGCCCCGCGACGGCGTGCGCCAGCTCGTGGAACGTGACCGCGATCGGCGCGGCGAGGGTCAGGGCCACGGCCGAACTCGCCAGCAGCAGCCGGTTGCGCATGAGGTCCCGGGGCCCGGTGCGCGCCGGCCAGACCCGTGCTCCCGCCGAGCCGCTGTTCATCGGTCCAGGTTCAGGAGCGTCGCCGGAGTTGTCAACGAGTCCGCGTGGATCAGCCCCGACGACGGCGTCGGACCGCCAGCGCGATCGCGGTACCGGCGGCGCCCAGGGCCAGGGCACCGATGCCGATCCCGACCGCGGTGCTGAGCGGCACGCCGGCCGAGGAGCCGCGAGGAGGCTGCGCGGGGACGCTCGGGCTGTCGGACGGCACCGGGGTGGGCGACGGGCTGGTGCCGACGTAGTCGGGCGCCCCGGCACCTGCCGTACCGAGCACACCGACCTTCAGCGTGTAGGGCACGAGGAACGCGCTGTCGTGGGCGAAGCGGTTCATGGTGACGACGACGTACTCCTTGCCCGGCAGGTCCCCCGGGCGCGAGTCGAAGTCGGTGCGGTTGAGGTAGCGGATCTCCGGGGTCGTCGCGGACTTCACGGCCGCCGCCGAGTCCAGGCCGAAGTCGGAGTCCCTCGGCTGGTCGGCCGCGCGCAGCAGGACGTACTTCCCGCGGCCCGGGCCGATGATGTCGAGCGACAGGTAGTCCCCGCCCCCCAGCTCCCTGGCCAGAGCGCCGCGACGCGGTGCCACGACGGCTTGCACCTGCAGCCGCTGGCCCCAGGCGAGGTCGACGGCGTACACCTGGGTCTCCCCGGTGAGGACGGAGGCGTCGTAGTTGCCCGGCCCGAGGACGGGAGCGTCGGACAGGCTGAGTCCGGGCACGGGGCCGGGGACGGGCGAGGCCGACGACATCGGTTCCCAGGTCGGCTTCTCCACCGGTGGCAGGTGCCGGTCGGTCACGAGCGGAGGTTCCTCGACGACGACCAGCTCGACGGTGGCACCGACCAGCTGCTGCGACGGTGCGATCCACACGAGGACGTGGTCCTCGGTGTTGCAGACGTTGTCCGGCGCGGCCTGGTAGGAGCTGACCGCTCCCGAGGACAGGCCCTGGTAGGCCTGCGGAGAGTCGAACGAGCACAGGCTGTCGTCGGGAGCCATCATGAAGACCGAGATCGCAGAGCCGTTGCCCTGCGACCGGGCCGTCACCCCGACGTGGATCGTCGAGCCAGGCGTCGTGCGCGGCACGCGGTACCAGATCTTCTGGTTCGCGCGGCCTGCGAGCTGGTCGAGGTACTGACCGGGACCGACCTCCGTCGCGGCCGCCGCGTCCTCGCTCCCCTCGACGGGCGTCCCGTTCAGCTGGAACGGCCGGAACGCCCGCGTCGCCAGCCGGTCGAGCGAGTCCTCGATCTGCTTCGCGTTCTTGGCGTCGTAGTAGGTGCCGCGACCCCTGGCGGCGATGCACTGCAGCTGGCTGCGGGTCGCGCCGGACACCGCCAGGCCGATCACGTCGAACTTGAGGTCGATCCCCTGCTCGGCCAGGTTCGCCGCCGTCACGCACGGGTCCTCGCCGCAGCTCTCCTTGCCGTCGGAGACCAGCACGACCGTCCGGCGACCGGAACCACCGAGGTCCTTCGCGGCCTCCTTCAACGAGTAGGAGATCGGGGTCTCCCCCAGCGGGCGGTAGCGCGCGATCTGGTCCTTCAGGGCGGGCTTGTCGGCAGGCCCGATCGGCACCACCAGCTCGCTGTCGGTGCAGGCCGCAGGATCGTTCTCGTCGTCGACCCGCGCCCCGTACACCCGCAGCCCCACCTGCGCGTCGCCGGGCAGGTGGTCGACCACGGTGTTCAGAGCGCGCTTCGCGACGGCGATCTTCGTGCCGCCGTCGATACGGTCCTGCATCGAGCCGGAGGAGTCGAGCAGGAGCACGAGCCTGCCGTCGGTCGCGGCGTACGCCGGTGCAAGGTGGACGAACGTGGCGAGCAGGGCGAGCCCGACGAGCACGAGCACCGCCCTGGTCAGAGCGGGTCGGGACAGCCGAGGCGCGCGCACCCGGGCCACCCTAGGGTCCGAGGGGGTCGAGCCCGGGCGGTCCGCCGTCCTCAGGAGGCGAGGACGGCGGGGAGGGTCGCCTCCCAGGCCGCGCGGATCTGCGCGAGCGGGAGGCTGAGCTGCCCGGCGACCGCGAGCGTCGGGCTGTCGGGCGTGGTCACCGCGCCCAGCCGGACCAGCGGGATCTCCGCTGTCCCGCACAGGGCGACCAGGTCCTGCTCGGCGTCGGGCGCCAGCGACACGAGCACGCGGCCGGCGCTCTCCGAGAACAGGGCCACGAACGGGTCCACGCCCGCCGGGAGCGTCACCTCGACGCCGAGGTCACGCCGCAGGCAGGACTCCACGAGCGCTTGCGCGAGGCCGCCGTCGGAGAGGTCGTGCGCGCTGCGGAGCAGGCTGTCCCGGCTCGCCTGGACGAGCACCCCGGCGAGGCGCTGCTCGTGCGCGAGGTCGACCTGCGGAGGACGCCCACCGAGGTGGTCGTGGACGACGTCGGCCCACGCCGATCCGTCCAGCTCGTCGCGGGTGTCGCCGAGCAGGTAGACCGCGTCACCCTCGACCGCGAAGCCGACCGGCGTGCGGCGGGTGACGTCCTGGATGACGCCCATCACGCCGACGACCGGGGTCGGCAGGATCGGGGTGGTCCCCGTCTGGTTGTAGAAGCTGACGTTGCCGCCGGTCACCGGGGTGCCGAGGGTGCGGCAGCCGTCGACGAGGCCGTCGATCGCCTGCGTGAACTGCCACATGATCGCCGGGTCCTCGGGCGAGCCGAAGTTCAGGCAGTCGGTGATGGCGACCGGCTCAGCACCGCTGCAGGCGACGTTCCGGTAGGCCTCGGCGAGCGCGAGCTGCGCGCCGGCGTACGGGTCGAGCAGCGCGAAGCGGCCGTTGCAGTCGGTCGCCAGCGCGACCCCCAGCCCGGTCTCCTCGTCGATCCGGAGCATGCCGGCGTCCTCGGGCTGGGCGAGGACGGAGTTGCCGCGGACGTAGCGGTCGAACTGATCGGTGATCCAGGACTTGTCGCAGAGGTTGGGGCTCGCCACGAGCTGCAGCAGGGTGTCGGCGAGCTCGGCCCCGGTGCTCGGCCGTTCGAGCGAGCCCGAACCGTTCGACTGGACCTCGTCCTGCCAGCGCGGGCGGGCGTACGGGCGCTCGTAGACGGGGCCCTCGTGGGCAACGGTCCTGGGATCGACGTCGACCACGGTCTCGCCGTGCCAGTCGATGATCAGCCGGTCGTCCTCGGTGACCTCGCCGACGACGGTGGCGAGCACGTCCCACTTGCGGCAGATCGCCATGAACGCCTCGACGTCGCCGGGTTCGACGACGGCCATCATGCGTTCCTGCGACTCGCTCATGAGGATCTCCTCCGGGCTGAGCGAGGGGTCGCGGAGCGGGACCAGGTCGAGCTCGACGTGCATGCCGCCGTCCCCGGCCGCCGCGAGCTCGGAGGTCGCGCACGAGATGCCCGCGGCGCCGAAGTCCTGGATGCCCGTGACCAGACCGGCGGCGAAGAGCTCGAGCGTGCACTCGATCAGCAGCTTCTCCATGAACGGGTCGCCGACCTGCACGGCCGGCCGCTTCGACGGCTTGCTCGCGTCGAACGTCTCGCTCGCCAGGATCGAGGCACCGCCGATGCCGTCGCCACCCGTCGCGGCGCCGTACATGATCACCTGGTTGCCGGCGCCGGTCGCCTTGGCGAGGTGCAGGTCCTCGTGGCGCAGCACGCCGACGCAGAGGGCGTTCACGAGCGGGTTGCCGAGGTAGGTGCGGTCGAAGACGACCTCGCCGCCGATGTTCGGCAGGCCGAGGCAGTTGCCGTAGCTGCCGACGCCTGAGACGATGCCGGGCAGGACCCGCGCGGTGTCGGGCTCGTGCAGCGGGCCGAAGCGCAGCGGGTCCATCACGCCGATCGGGCGCGCGCCCATCGCGAGGATGTCGCGGACGATCCCGCCGACGCCGGTCGCGGCACCCTGGTGCGGCTCGACGTAGCTCGGGTGGTTGTGCGACTCGACCTTGAACGTCACCGCGTAGCCCTGCCCGATGTCGACCACGCCCGCGTTCTCGCCGATGCCGGCCAGGAGCTTGCTGCCGTTCGGCGTCGTGGTGGGCAGCTCGCCGAAGCGACGCAGGTGCACCTTCGAGGACTTGTACGAGCAGTGCTCGGACCACATCACGGAGTACATCGCCAGCTCCGCGCCGGTCGGCCGGCGCCCGAGGATCACTTTGATGCGGTCGTACTCGTCGGCGGTGAGGCCGAGCGCGGACCACGGCTGAGCGTGGTCGGGAGTGCGGGCAGCGTTCTGGACGGTGTCGACCACGGGCTTACCGTACCGGGCGGTTATCCACAGGAACCCGCGCTGACCAGGCCTGAACTCGGTAACGTGTGCCCCCTGACCGGGGGGTTGGTTCGCATGAGGCACAGGTTCGCGGGGCGGGGGCTCCTCGTGGCTTCCTGCCTGCTCGCGTTCCTGGGGACCGCCTGCACCCCGAGCGACCCGCCGTCTCCGACGCCGACCGGCAACGTTCCGAGCGCGAGCCCGACCCCCACCCCAACCGAGAACGCCCAGGAGCGCGAGGAGCGCCTGGCCTACGCAGCGGCGGAGACGAGCTACCGGGAGTTCCGGGCCGAGTTTTATCGCGTGCTTCGGGCTGGCGGTTCCAAGTCGGCCACTCCAAAGATGAAGGCAACAGCGGCGGGGCCTTACCTGAAGTACTTCACTGAGCTCGCGCAGGCTTACAAAGGCGAACGAGTGCACTCCACTGGTACTGAGAGGACGGGGTACGCGAGGCCGGCAGGCTACTCGTCCAACAGCCTTGTGCTTGACGTCTGCGAAGACAGCAGAGCGGTGAAGGACTTCGACCGAAAGGGCCGGAAAACAGGTTCCGGCGAGATCCGAACCGCTCGGCTCGAGGTCCGAAAGGTCGGTGGCGCTTGGAAGGTGTGGGATGGAACGGGAAAGAAGGCCTCATCGTGCGAATCGTGAGAACGCTCGCAGTCGGCCTCGCCGTTACCGCGGCCCTCGCGTCTCTCCCAGCGCATGCCTTTGCTGACGATGGCCTCGGCACTGACAGTCAGGGTGCGACTCTGACTGCTCATACCAGGCACAGTCAAAACGGGAAGAACAACCGGAGCGAGCGCGAGCGGCCGAAGACCCAGCGTCGAGTTTCTGCTGTGACGTCATTGAGCGGCGCCTCAAGAATCCGCTCGACGCGTGTCGGCTCATGGGATCAATACCTGGTTCTCCTCGACCGGCGAACCAATTGTCCGGCGGCGACCTGCATCCCTCTTCTGAACGTGGCAGCAACACCAGACCGACCGAGCCCACCCGGTCCTGCCCCTGCCACCATCACGCCCGAGCAGGCCGCATACGTGGCCGTGGCGCGGCTCCGCCTTGACCCACCGAAGCCGATCATCGGGCCGTCTCCCGACATCAACGAGTGGCACATCGCCGCGGTCGGCTACCCCTACTGGCTCTGGGCCGAGGGCAACCTCAACCCCGCGCCCGTGTCGACCACCGTCGCCGACCTGACCGTCAGCCTTGACGCGCACCTCGCCAGCACCACGTTCGACCTCGGCGACGGAACCCGCCTGACCTGCACCGACCTCACCGCCCGCTGGACCCCGGCCGTCGAACCCGCCGCACCCTCGCCCGCCTGCGGCCACACCTACACGAAGCCGTCGCTGCCGAAGCGCAACTACAAGATCACGGCCTACAGCACCTGGTCGGTCGACTGGTCCGTCAACGGCGTCGGCGGAACCATCCCGCTCTACCAGCAGGCCTCCACCACGATTCCCGTCGGCGAGCTCCAGGTCCTCACGCACTAGTCGCCCCGCCCCGGCGCCAGAACAGAACAATGGGGTGGATTTGACACCTCAGCGGTGCCATATCCACCCCATTGGGGAGCTGTTGACGTCAGGCGGAGGGCAGCACCACGTCGGCGTAGACCATGTTGTGGTCGGAGTTGCGCGCCGGGTCCTTCTGCTTGACGACCTGGACGAACCGGTTCGACCCCGGGGCGCCGTAGACGAGGATCTGGTCGACGCGACGGGCGTAACCCTGCGGGTCGTCCTCGAGCACCTTGTCGAAGTGGTTGAGGCTGGGGAACTCGAGGTTCGCCTGCTGCGCCGCACCCGCGGCGTCGTAGAAGCCCTGGCTGACCAGGTAGTCGTGCGGCCCGTTGCCGCCCTTGTCGGTCTGGCTGGCGTTGAAGTCGCCCGCGACGACCACCGGCTCACCGACCTTGCGGATGAGGTTCATGTTGGCCCAGATGGTCGCGGCCTGGAGCTGGCGGAGGTCGTTCAGCTTGCGCTCGGTGGACGCCTTCTTGCTGTGCCGGTAGTCGAGGTGCGCGGAGACGACCAGGAACGGCTTGCCGGTCGCCAGGTCGAGGAACTCGGCGTACGCGGCGCTCCGCTTCCAGGTCTGGGCGTCGCCGGGAAGGATCGGCAGGTCAAAGCTGCAGGAGGTGCTGTAGTCGATTGTCGCGCCGTTCGCCACGGTGGTGTCGGTGCACGGGGTGAGCAGCTGGTAGCGCGACGAGTCGTAGAGGATCCGCGCCGCCTGGCTGCCGTGCGGCGTGCCCGGCGGGTTGTAGATCGTCGTCCGGGTCATCGTGTAGCGGGCGAGCGCCGGGTCCGCCATGATCAGGGCCGACTGGAGGCTCTCGGTCTGCCGCAGCGCGCCGAACCGGGCGGGGCTCGCCTCCTGGATGGCGACGATGCCCGGCTTGGTCTTCACGATGTCGGCGGCCACGCCCGCGGCGCGGTCGGCCCAGTTGCGGACGTCGTCACCGTCGTACTTGGCGCTGCGGATGTTGTAGCTCGCGATGCGCAGCGGTGACCCGACGACGGGAGCGGGCAGCGCACGGGCGGGCGTCGCGACGAGGTCGGAGGCCTTGCCCGTGCGAGACCCGCCCTTCCTGACGTCGACCGCGACCACGCGGATGTAGAGGTGGTTGCCCGTCGCGGGCGCCGCCCCGGCCTCGGCGACCTTCTTGGCGCTGAGCGTGGTCGAACGCCTGGAGCCGCCGACGGTGAAGCTGCGGGCTCCGCGCCCGTCGTTCGAGGAGCCGAACGGTGTCAGCGCGGTCTCGATGCGGAACTGGTCCGTGTGCGAGCCGTTCGCCTTCCAGCTGACCTTGATCTGACCCACCGCGGCGCCCGGGCTGGCCACGACGCTGCGCACCGACCCCGGCCGGCTGGCGGCGGAGGCCGACGAGGGCAGGACCGCAGAGAAGACGGCCACGAGAGCGGCCATCGCCACTCCCGCTCGGACTGCAACGCGCACTTCAGCTCCTGGCTCCGTGACGCTGGCGCCCACGGCTCGACGACGCCCCGGCGTCCTCGCAAGGTTAAGCCCTGGGGGAGCTTCTCGACGGTCGAGCGGCGGAATCCTTACCTGGCGGACGCGCCCGCAGCTGCGCCGACCACAGACATCCCACCGCAGTCGCGGCGACAGCGGTCGCGGGCTGCCACACGCCGATGCCACCGTCGTTGACGAGGGTCCCGATCACGGCCACGAGGAGGATGGCGACGAGGGTCGGCCGCAACGTGGTGAAGCCCGCCTGCAGCTGCGGCACCGCCCAGCGGAACATGACGATCCACAGGGCGACCCCGACGACGATCGAGCCCACCCCGAGCGCCGACGTGATGGTGTCCGCCGACGCCACGGCCTTCCGGCTGACGACGTCGAGCGCGTCGCCGTCGATGATCCGCTGCACGAAGTTGCCCAGGTGGCTGCGTCGGTCCGCCCCGCGGGCCCAGTCGGCGAGCGAGATCGCCGCGACGGCCACCACCGCGGCCAGGCCGACGAGCACGAGGCGCAGCCAGGTCACCCGGAGCCCGGACAGCGTGAGGCACAGCCAGAGGACCACCGGCGTCAGCGCGACCACACCGCCGAAGTCGCTGCCCATCGACGGCCACCCCTCGCAGATCACCACGCCGAACCCGAGGGCGGCCACCGCGGCGACCGCAGCCCGACGCCGTCCGCGCAGGAGCAGGCGGTGGGCCACCCAGCCGGCGAGCACCAGGGTGGCGCCGGCGTACGCGGCGAAGGTGACGTTCCCGAAGCCGTACCAGCGCAGGCCGAAGACCGGCCGGGAGTTGAGCAGGGACCCGGGTTCCATCGGCCCGCCGAGGGCGGCGTCGACGGTGAACGCGACGACCGAGATCACCGCACCGGCGACGGGTGGTGGGAGCCGGGTGACGCGCGACAGCCCGACCGCCGCCAGCGTGAGCACCCCGGTCACGACCCAGACGGTGACGCCGACGACCAGCCCGGGGTGGGCGGCGCGAGCCCACGGGACCGCACCGGTGAGCATCATCGCGGCGAGCAGCACCGAGCCGAGCGTCAGGACGCCCTCGGGCAGGATCCAGCGCCGCCGGAACGCCCCGACCAGCGCACCCAGGGCCAGGAGCGTCCCACCCGCGGCCAGGAAGAGGTAGCCCGTGACGGACGCGTCGGACAGCGCGGCGACCTCACGAATCTGCCGCTCCGCCGCCGGCACGGTCAGATCGGTGGGGTAGACGGCCAGCGGCGAGCCGTCGATCGTCGTCACGGCCGACGCGGAACCACGCCCGACGTCCACGAGCTCGCGGGTCAGGTCCGTCAGGGTGACGATGCCCTCGCGTCGTGTGCTGGCGGAGGTCACGAAGCCCGGCAGCGTGGTGCCGATCCGGTAGAGCACCCCGAGGCTCGGGTCGTCCGAACCCGGCGCCGGTCCGATCCCGACCACGAACGTGGTCACGTCGTCGCGCGCCGCGAGGGCGGTGATGACCGCGTCGGACGCCGGACCGGCGTCGACGAGCGTGACGGGGCAGCTCAGCTTCTCGCCCCCCGCGACGAACGCGTCCGGCGTGGCGTACGCGGCGACGGTCCCGTCCGGGCGGGCCGCGGCGAGCGCGGCACCGGGCCCGACGGCCGCGACGCAGCCGGGGACCGAGCCGGCCAGGTTCCCGAGCCGGGCGTCGCCCCGCTCGGCCGCGGCCGCGGCGAGGCGCGCCGGCCAGTCGGTGATCCGGGCACCGGTCCCGGCGACCGCGACAGTCGGGTCGCACAGCGTGCCGACCGCCGCACGACGACCCGCGCCCACCGTGGTCCAGCCGGCGGCCGCGCAGTCGCCGAGGTAGCGCGGACGCGTCGAGACGACCCCCGTCTGGGCGTCGTCGAGGTGCGCACCCAGGACCGTACGGTCGGTGTCGGTCAGCTGGAACCGTCCGGCCACGCCGACGAGCACCACCTGCTCGGTGTAGACGTCGGTGTCGGTCGGGGCGGGCGCCAGCGCGGCGACCCCGCGCAGCAGTGCGAAGACCACCAGCGCGAGGACCAGCACCGCGACCCACCGCCCGCGCCGGGGTGGGCGGAGGTGGACGGGCGGCGCCGCGTCCCGCGCCTTCGGACGGTTGCCCATCGGGGGCGTCAGACGTGCGCGGCGAGGAAGTCCAGGACGCTGGCGAAGAGGGGCCGGCCGTCGAGCGAGGGTCCGGTGAGCGCGTCGACGTTGTGCTCCGGGTGCGGCATCAGGCCGACGACGTTGCCCCGCTCGTTCGCGATTCCGGCGATGTCGTTCAGCGAGCCGTTGGGGTTGCGACCGGCGTAGCGGAACACGACGCGCCCCTCGCCCTCGAGCCGCGCCAGGGTGTCGGTGTCGGCGATGAACCCGCCCTCGCCGTTCTTGAGCACGATGGTGATCTCCTGCCCGGCCTCGAACCGGCTCGTCCAGGCCGTCTGCGTCGACTCGACGCGCAGCTTCTGGTCGACGCAGACGAACGTCCGGACGTCGTTGCGGATGAGCGCGCCCGGCAGCAGGTGCGCCTCGCAGAGGATCTGGAACCCGTTGCAGATCCCGAGCACCGGCATCCCCGCGTCCGCCGCGCGGATGACCTCGTCCATCACCGGCGCGAACCGGGCGATCGCGCCGCAGCGCAGGTAGTCGCCGTACGAGAAGCCGCCGGGCAGCACCACGGCGTCGACCCCGTCCAGGCTGTCGCTCCCGTGCCACAGCGGCAGGGCCTCGGCCCCGGAGAGGCGGACGGCCCGCAGGGCGTCCTGGTCGTCGAGCGACCCCGGGAAGGTGACGACCCCGATCTTCGCCGCCATCAGACGCTCTCGTCGTTCAGGTCGTCGATGTCGTGCCCGGGGTGGTCCGTGCCGCCGAGCGCCGTGGGGGCGGACTCGTCGACGGTCCCCTCGGTGTCGTCCTCGACCCGGACGTCGAACGTCTCGATCACGGTGTTGGCCAGCAACGTGCTCGCGGCCCGTTCGATGTCGGCGAGCCGGTCGGGGGTGACCTCGCCCTCGACCTCGAGCTCGAACCGCTTGCCCTGCCGCACGGCGATGCCGGAGAAGCCGAGCCGGCCGAGCGCCCCGGTCACCGCCTTGCCCTGCGGGTCCAGGATCTCCGGCTTGGGCATGACGTCGACCACCACACGTGCCATGGGGGTGAGTCTAGGGAATGAGCCGCCGCGCCCCGAACTTCTCGCCGTCCGACCACCTGTGAGGTGGTCAGACGGCGAAAAGTCTGCGGAGCTCGAGGGCATCGCCTCGACCGAGGGTCAGGCGCCCTTCACGTTCACCAGCTGGTGCAGCGTGTGCCGGACCCGTACGAGGTCCGCGGCGTCCGCCATGACCTGGTCGATGTCCTTGTACGCCCCCGGGATCTCGTCCACGAACGCCTCCGTGTCCCGGAACTCGATCCCGACCATCGCCTCCCGGAGGTCCTCGACGCTGAACCGCTTCCGCGCGGCGGACCGCGAGAACGCCCGGCCGGCGCCGTGCGGCGACGAGCTCAGCGACACCGGGTTTCCGAGCCCCTCGACGACGTAGCTGGCCGTCCCCATCGAACCGGGGATGAGCCCCGGCCTGCCCACGCTCGCCTCGATGGCGCCCTTCCGCGAGACCCAGACGTCCCGGCCGAAGTGCCGCTCCTGCTCGGTGAAGTTGTGGTGGCAGTTGATCCGCTCCTGCTCCACCACCGCCTCGCCGGTCCAGTCCGCGACGCACGGGACGACCCGGTCCATCATCTCCTCGCGGTTGAGCAGCGCGAAGTGCTGCGCCCACCGCAGCTCCCGCACGTAGGCCCAGAACTCGTCGGTCCCCTCCACCAGGTAGGCCAGGTCGGGGTCGGCGAGCGGGATCCACCACTGCTTCGCCAGCGCCTGGGCGACCTTCGCGTGGCGGGAGGCGATCTTGTTCCCCACGCCCCGCGAGCCCGAGTGGAGGAACAGCCAGACCCGGTCCTGCTCGTCCGCGCTGACCTCGATGAAGTGGTTCCCCGAGCCGAGCGAGCCGATCTGGAGAGCCCAGCCCCCGCCGTACCGGGCCGGGTCGAAGCCCGCCTCCTCCGCGAGCGCCGTCAGCTCCGCGACCCGCGGCTCGGCGGTCTCCCGGATCTTCCGGTTGGAGTGGCCGGCCGACAGCGGCACGGACCGCTCGATCGACTTCCGCACGGCCGACCGGTCCGCCGGCAGCTCCGCCACGTGCAGCTGCGTCCGGACCGCGATCATCCCGCAGCCGATGTCGACCCCGACCGCGGCCGGCATCAGCGCGCCGAGCGTGGGGATCACGGAACCGACGGTGGCGCCGCGTCCGAGGTGCGCGTCGGGCATCAGCGCGACGTGCGGGAACACGAAGGGCATCCGGGCCGTGCGCTCCGCCTGCTCGCGGGTGCTCGGCTCCAGGATCGAGGCCCAGTTCCACAGCCGGTCGTCGAGCTTCTCCACGTCCCTGCCTCCGTTCGTGCTCTCGTGCCTGCCCCGCTCCGGGGCGACGACACAAGGTACGGAGCCGAAAAGGCCTGGTGCGCGCGGTTTCTGGGGTGCTACGAGGCAGTGCTACAAGGGGGTGAACGCCGACCCGGTCAGGCGCTCGTACGCCTGCAGGTAGCGCTCGCGCGTCGCGGCGACGACGTCCGGCGGGATCGGCGGCGGCGCCTCGCCCGAGCCGCGGTCCCAGCCCGAGTCCTGCAGCAGCCAGTCACGGATGAACTGCTTGTCGAACGCGTCGAGCCGCGCGCCGGGCTCCCAGGTCGCGGCGTCCCAGTAGCGCGAGGAGTCGGGCGTGAGCACCTCGTCGCCGAGCACGAGGGTGCCGTCGGCCCGGCGCCCGAACTCGAGCTTGGTGTCGGCCAGGATCAGCCCGCGGCCGCGGGCCACCTCCTCGGCGCGCGCGTAGACGGCCAGCGTCAGCTCGCGCAGCTGCTCGCCGAGCTCGGCTCCGGTGGTGGCGACCATGGTCTCGAAGTCGACGTTCTCGTCGTGCTCGCCGAACGCGGCCTTGGTCGCGGGCGTGAAGATCGGTTCCGGCAGCCGGGACCCGTCGACGAGCCCGTCGGGCAGCGGCACGCCGCACACGGAACGACTCTGCTGGTACTCCACCCACCCCGAGCCGGTCAGGTAGCCGCGGGCGACGCACTCGACCGGCACCATCTCGAGGCGCTCGCAGACGACCGCCCGCCCGAAGACCTGGTCGGGCACGTCGTCGTCGTTGAGCACGTGGTTCTCGACGATGTCGTCCAGCTGCGCGAACCACCACTGCGACAGCTGGGTGAGCACCGCGCCCTTGTCGGGCACGAGGCGGTCCAGCACGAAGTCGAAGGCGCTGATCCGGTCGGTCGCCACCATCAGCAGGCCCTCGCCCTGGCCCTCGGGCAGGCCGTACGCGTACAGCTCGCGCACCTTGCCGGCGTGGACCAGTGGCAGATCCAGGACCCCGGCAAACGTGCCGAGGGTCGGTACGGAGGGAGACCCTGGCTCGTCCATGATCACGCCACCCTAGCCTGGTGCCGAGGCCCTTCCGCACGGCACAGTGGAGTCAGTCCCACCCGCCGGCACACCTCTCGAAAGGGCTCTCATGGCCTCGCTCTCCCGCCCCCGCAACGGTCGCGTCATCGCGGGGGTGTGCGCCGGGCTCGGCAACCGCTTCGGCATGAGCCCCCTGCTGGTGCGGGTGATCTTCCTGGTCAGCCTGCTGCTCCCCGGCCCGCAGTTCCTGATCTACATCGCCGGCTGGATCCTCATCCCCGACGAGAAGCGCTTCTGAGCCCTCGGCGCCGCGCTGCTCGACAGGTGATCAGGGCGGCGGCGCCAGGTCCAACCACGAGGTGGCGTGCACCACGAGCCGGTGCAGGTCGCCGAGGCCGTGCCCGACCAGGTGCTCGCGGTCCAGCGCCCCGTTGAGGGCCAGGGTCGCGAACCCGTGCACCAGGGCCCAGCGCGCTGCGGTCCGGACCGCGACCTGGTCGCGTGACCCGGTGTCACCCGCGGTCAGCTCGTCGAGCAGCTGCCGGTTGGTCCTGGTCGCCGCCTCGCTCAGCCGGGGGTCGTGCGCGTGCACCAGGTCCGGCGCGTGCATGACGGCGAAGTGGCCGGGATGGCTCACGGCGAAGAGCACGTACGCGGCTCCCACCTCCTGGAAGCCCAGGGGCGCCGCGGTCTCCAGCGCCTCCCCGAGCAGCGTGTGACCCTCGGTGGCGAGGGCGGTGAACACCCCTCGCCGGTCCCCGAAGTGGTGCCGCGGCGCCGTGTGGCTCACCCGGAGCTCGGCCGCCACGGCCCGCAGGCTGAACGCCTCGGCCCCGTCGCGCGCCACCAGCTCCGCCGCGCGGGCCAGCAGCTGCGCGCGGAGGTCACCGTGGTGGTACGACCGCTCGACCGGGCTCACGCGTGCAACTTACCCACGACAACTTGCCAGGGGTGACACGCCGTACGCCGACCGCTAGAGGACGGGCCCCGGCTCGTACGCGGCGGCGCGCGGGTGGGTGGCGGCGACGTCCTCGATGCGGCCCACGAGCGTGGCCACCTGGGCGCGGGCGGTGCCCGTGAGGTCGATCGGGTCGGCGAGCGCCGCGTCGAGGGCCTCGTGGCTCATGCCGAGGCGGTCGTCGGCGGCGAGCCGGTCGACCAGGTCGTTGCCCCCGCCGGTCTCGCGCATGCCCAGCGCGACGGCGACCGCGTGCTCCTTGATCGCCTCGTGCGCGGTCTCCCGGCCGGTGCCGTGCCGGACGGCGGCCATCAGCACCTTGGTGGTCGCCAGGAACGGCAGGTAGCGCCGCAGCTCGGCCTCGATCACCGCCGGGAACGCGCCGAAGTCGGCCAGCACGGTCAGGAACGTCTCGAAGAGCCCGTCGATCGCGAAGAACGCGTCCGGCAGCGCGATCCGTCGGACGACGGAGTCGGAGACGTCGCCCTCGTTCCACTGGTCGCCGGCCAGCTCGCCGACCATGGAGACGTAGCCCCGGACGACGACGGCGAGGCCGTTGACCCGCTCGCAGGACCGGGTGTTCATCTTGTGCGGCATCGCGCTGGAACCGACCTGGCCCGGCTGGAAGCCCTCGGTCACGAGCTCGAGCCCGGCCATCAGCCGGATCGAGGTGGCGAGGTTCGACGGGGCCGCGGCGACTTGGGCCAGCGCGGTGACGACCTCGTAGTCGAGCGACCGCGGGTAGACCTGCCCGGTGCTGACGAGGACGTTCGCGAAGCCGAGGTGCTCGGCCACACGCTGCTCGAGCGCGGCGAGCCGCTCCGCGTCGCCGTCGACGAGGTCGAGCATGTCCTGCGCCGTGCCGACCGGGCCCTTGATGCCGCGCAGCGGATAGCGGGCGAGCAGCTCCTCGACCCGCGCGTACGCGACCAGCAGCTCGTTCGCGACCGTGGCGAAGCGCTTGCCGAGCGTGGTGACCTGGGCCGCGACGTTGTGCGAGCGGCCGGCCATCGGCAGGTCGGCGTACTGCGCCGCCCGCTCGCCGAGGCGGACCAGCGCCGAGACGACCCGGTCCCGCACGATCTCCAAGGCGGAGCGGATCTGCAGCTGCTCGACGTTCTCGGTGAGGTCGCGCGAGGTCATGCCCTTGTGCACCTGCTCGTAGCCCGCGAGCGCGTTGAACTCCTCGATCCGAGCCTTGACGTCGTGCCGCGTGACCCGCTCGCGCGCGGCGATGGAGGCGAGGTCGACGTCGTCGATCACCCGCTCGTACGCCGCGATGACCTCGTCGGGCTCCGCGCCACCGAAGTCGACGCCCAGGTCGCGCTGCGCGGCGAGCACGGCGATCCACAGGCGACGTTCCGCGACGACCTTGTTCTCCGGCGACCACACCGCCCGCATCTCGGGCGACGCGTAGCGGTTGGCTAGCACGTTCAGCACGCTCATCGGATGTTCTCCTTGTCGGTCTGCTCGGACTGCGCAGCCACCTCGGCGATGTCGCGG
The DNA here is from genome assembly GCA_964251895.1 of uncultured Friedmanniella sp. Lineage (GTDB taxonomy): Bacteria > Actinomycetota > Actinomycetes > Propionibacteriales > Propionibacteriaceae > Microlunatus. Next base: position 17,873 of record CAXULL010000011.1, on the reverse strand, counting down.
CGGTAGAACGAACCTTCGAGACCGATCCGGCCGATCCCCGCGTACGCGGTCTCGCGGGCGGCGGTGAGGTCGGGACCGGTGCCGACCACGGTCAGCACCCGGCCGCCGCTGCTCACGACCTGCCCGTCGGACCCGTCGGTGGTCCCGGCCTGCACGACGAAGGCACCGGTCTCGGCCACGGCGTCCAGACCCGTCAGCGCACCACCGGTGACCGGCGTCCCCGGGTAGCCCCCGGCCGCGAGCACGACGCCGACCGCGGCCTCGTCCGACCAGACCAGCTCCGGCTCGTCGGCCAGCCGGCCGGTGGCCGCGGCGTGCAGCAGCCCGCCCAGCGGGGTCTGGAGGCGCGCCAGCAGCGGCTGCGTCTCCGGGTCGCCGAACCGGGCGTTGAACTCGACCACCTGCATCCCGCGGGAGGTGAGCGCGAGCCCGGCGTACAGCAGGCCGCTGAAGGGCACCCCCCGCCGCGCCATCTCCGCCACGGTCGGCTCGAGCACCCGCCGCGTCACGTCCTCGACCAGGTCGGGTGGCGCCCAGGGCAGCGGGGTGTAGGCGCCCATGCCGCCCGTGTTGGGGCCCGTGTCGCCCTCGCCGACCCGCTTGAAGTCCTGCGCCGGCTGCATCGCCCGCACCGTGGTGCCGTCCGTGATCGCGAAGAGACTCACCTCGGGCCCGTCGAGGAAGGCCTCGACGACCACCCGGTCGCAGCCGGCGGCGTGGGCCAGCGCAGCGTCGCGGTCGTCGGTGACGACGACGCCCTTGCCCGCGGCGAGCCCGTCGTCCTTCACCACGTACGGCGGCCCGAACGCGTCCAGCGCCGCAGCGACGTCGGCGGCGTCGCGACAGAGGCGGGACGCGGCGGTCGGCACCCCGGCGAGCTCCATCACGTCCTTGGCGAAGGCCTTGCTGCCCTCGAGCTGGGCGGCCGCGGCCGACGGCCCGAAGCACGCGATGCCGCGCGCCCGGACCGCGTCCGCGACGCCGAGCACCAGCGGCGCCTCGGGTCCCACGACGACCAGGTCGACGCGCAGCCGCTCGGCCAGCGCGCTCACCGCGGACCCGTCGAGCGGGTCGACGCGGTGGTTGGTCGCGACCTCGGCCGTCCCGGGGTTGCCGGGCGCCACGTGCACCTCGACCACCTGCGGGTCGCGGTCGAGCGCCAGCGCGAGCGCGTGCTCGCGACCCCCGGAGCCGAGGACGAGGACGCGCAGCGGTTCGGGCACGTCGCCGAAGCCTACTCAGGTGCTCGCCGGTCGCAGCCCGCTGCGGGTGCGGCGGCAGGGCACTATCGTGCAGCGGTGCCCGAGACCATGCCCGGTCCTGACTTTCCCCGCCTGCACATCCGGCCGCGGTGGGGCTGGCTGAACGACCCCAACGGTCTGGCCAAGGTCGACGGGACCTATCACGTCTTCTTCCAGCACAACCCGTACGAGCCGGTGCACGGCCACATCCACTGGGGCCACGCCAGCTCGACCGACCTGCTGACCTGGACCGACCAGCCCCTCGCGCTCGTGCCGCAGCCCGGTACGCCCGACGCGGCCGGGTGCTGGACCGGCTGCGTCACCGACGACGACGGCATCCCCACCGCCGTGCTGACCGCGGTGCCCGACCACGCCTGGAACGCCGGCGCGCTCCTCGCCCGGAGCGACCGGTCGCTGGTCGAGTGGGCACCGGACGACCGGGTCGTCGTCGGGCCGCCGTTCGTGGACGGCGTCGACGAGGTGCGCGACCCGTTCGTCTTCCACGTCGACGGCCACCGCTACGTGGTCCAGGGCGCCGGCTCCCGGCACGGCCGGCCGCAGCTGCTGCTGTGGGCCGCCGACGACCTCGAGCACTGGGTCGACCTCGGACCGCTGCTCACCGAGGACGACCCGGTCGCGGCAGTCGTGGCCGAGGCCAACATCTGGGAGTGCCCCAACCTCGTCCGGGTGCCCTGCGCGGACGAGGGCGCGGACGGGTACCGGTGGGTGCTGGTGATCTCCCTGTGGCGCGGGGAGGACGAGCTGCACGAGCTGGCCGGGGTGCGCTACCTGGTCGGCGACCTGCAGCCCGACGGCCCGGGCCTGCGCTTCGTGGCCTCCTCGGGCGGGGTGCTCGACGACGGTCCCGCGTTCTACGCGCCGCAGGTCCTGCCCGACGGCGACCGGGTGCTCACGTGGGGCTGGGCCTGGGAGGTGGGCCGGACCGAGAACCAGGTCCGCGACGCCGGCTGGGCCGGGGTCCTGACGTTCCCGCGGGAGCTGTCGGTCGTCGACGGGACGCTCGTCGCCCGACCCGCCGCCGAGCTGCCGGGCCTCCGGGCGGAGCGCCTCCGCGACCCGGCCGGGAGCACCGTCGACGCGGCGGCCTTCGAGCTCCGCTCGACCTGCACCGCCCGGCTGCGTCTGGTCGACGGCGGGCGGGAGCTGTTCGCCCTGGACATCGGCGGTTCGAGCGAGGTCCCGACGACGGTGTTCGTGGACGGGAGCATCGTCGAGCTGTTCCGCGGAGGAGCGACGCGGACCGAGCGCGCCTACCCCACACCGACGACCCGCTGGTACGTCGACGCCGACCCCGCGCAGGTCGAGGGCTGGACGCTGGCCCTGCCGGCCACCCCGACCTCGCCGGGGGCCGGGCCGACCTCGTCGGAGGCCGAGCGGCCGCGGGGCTAGCCGACGTTCAAGGCCCGTAGCGGGGGCGGGGCGACCGACCCGCCCTGGCGTACGGGGCAGACGAACGTGAGCCGGCGGACGGCCGAGCGGCCGTGCCGCAGCTGTTCCACGAGGAGCTCGAGGGCGTGCGTCGCGATGACGGCGTCCGGTCGCTCGACGAGGTCGACCGCCGGGACCAGCTGCCCGACCAGGTTCTCGCCGTCGTCGAGGCTCACCAGGGACAGGTCGGCCGGGACGTTCAGGCCGAGGTCCGCGACCGCGAGGAGCGCCCCCAGCGCCAGCCGCTCGTGCGTGCAGACCAGGGCGCTCGGCGCCGGGTCGAAGGCCAGCAGCCGCCGCGCCGCGACGTAGCCGTCCTCGACGGAGTGGCCGGCGCGCAGCACCACCGGCGGGGGAAGCCCCGCGCTCTCCACGGCGCGCGACACGCCCTGCGCACGACGTGCCGAGGCCATCCCGTCGACGCCGGCCAGCACGGCGAGCCGGCGGTGGCCCGAGTCGAGCAGGACCTGCGCGGCGCTGGCTCCCGCGCCCACCTCGTCCGGCACGAGCGACGAGGCGCTGAGGGAGGGCTCGAGGCAGTTGACCATCACCGTCGGGACGCCGGCCACGGCCTCGGGCAGCGGGAAGTCGCTCAGCTCGGGCGCGACGACCACGAAGCCGTCCACCCGCCGGTCCAGCAGCGCGTCGACCTGCCAGGGCCGTCGTCGCGCGTCGACCATCATGAGCAGGTACCCCGCGCTGCTCGCGGCCTGGTACACCGCCCCGAGCAGGGCCAGCGGCATCTCCCGCCGGTCGGCCCAGGTCAGCACCCCGATCGTCTCCGTGCGCTTGCTGCGCAGGCTGAGCGCGACGGCGTTCGGGGTGTAGTGCAGCTGCAGGGCGGCCTCGCGCACGGCCTCCTGCTTGGCCCGGGAGATGTTGCCGTCGGCGCGGCCGTTCAGCACCAGCGAGACCGCGCTCCGGGACACTCCCGCGAGGTCCGCGACATCCTGTGCGGTCGGGCGACGGGTCATGCTCGCCACACTAGGCATTAAATTTGCCCGGCGCCCGCGCCAACTCCCCCGCCCGGCCGGGAGGAGGGGTCAGAGCAGGTCGCGGATCACGATCGACTGCTCACGGTCGGGGCCGACCCCGATGCCGGAGATCGGCGCCCCGCAGAGCTCTTCGAGCCGGTTGACGTAGGCCTGGGTGTTCTTGGGCAGGTCGTCGAACGAGCGGCAGCCGCTGATGTCCTCCGACCAGCCGTCCAGCTCCTCGTAGACCGGGACCGCCCGGGCGAACTCCGACTGGGTGAGCGGCATCGTGTCGTGGCGGCGGCCGTCGACCTCGTAGCCGACGCAGACCGGGATGCTCTCCCAGCCCGTCAGGATGTCCAGCTTGGTCAGGAAGATGTCGGTGAAGGCGTTCGCCCGGGCCGCGGTCTGCACGACGATCGCGTCGAACCAGCCGCAGCGCCGCGGCCGTCCCGTGGTCGTGCCGAACTCCGCGCCCGCCTGGCGCAGCGTCTCGCCGTCCGCGTCGAGCAGCTCGGTCGGCATCGGACCCTCGCCGACCCGGGTGGTGTACGCCTTCGCGATGCCGATCACGCGGTCGATCCGGGTCGGACCCACCCCGGTGCCGACGCAGGCGCCGGCGGCGACGGGGTTGGACGAGGTGACGTACGGGTAGGTGCCGTGGTCGACGTCGAGGTGGTGGGCCTGCGCCCCCTCGAAGAGCACGACCTTGTCGGCGTCCAGCGCGTCGTTGAGGAGCCTGGAGACGTCGACGACGTGCGGGGTGATCCGCTCCGCGAACGAGAGCAGGTGCTCGGTGATCTCGGCCGGGTCGATCGCGCGCCGGTTGTAGACCTTGGCGAGCAGGTGGTTCTTCTGCTCCAGCGACGCCTCGACCTTGTGCGCGAGGAGCTCGGGGTCGAACAGGTCCTGCACGCGCAGGCCGATCCGGTTGACCTTGTCGGCGTACGCCGGCCCCACCCCGCGGCCCGTGGTGCCGATGCGTCGCTTGCCCAGGAACCGTTCGGTCACCTTGTCGATGACCTGGTGGTAGGGCGCGATGAGGTGCGCGTTGGCGGAGATCAGGAAGTTCGACGCCTGGACCCCGCGGGCCTCGAGCCCGTCGACCTCCGAGAACAGCACCTCGAGGTCCACGACCACGCCGTTCCCGATGACCGGGACGCAGTTCGGGTTGAGGATCCCCGAGGGGAGCAGGTGGAGCGCGTAGCGCTCACCGCCCACCACGATGGTGTGTCCCGCGTTGTTGCCGCCGGAGTAGCGGACGCAGAAGTCGACCCGGTCCCCCAGCTCGTCGGTGGCCTTGCCCTTGCCCTCGTCGCCCCACTGGGATCCCACCACAACGATGCCCGGCATGTGATCGCCGCCCTTTCGAGACGCGCGCCTGCTGCGCGCGTTCAAGAGTGAAGTCCCTCAGGCGACTGCCTGGGGGACTCTTGCCCTCAGACTTTACCGGACGCGGGGCCCTGCTCGCGAGACGCGGCTCACGGCCACGCCCCGCGTCGTGCCGGGGGTGCCCTACGTGCGGGCGAGCGCCGCGTACGCGCTGGCCGAGGAGTCGCGCAGGAACTGCGCGCAGCGCTCCTCCTCCACGGCCTCGCCGAAGCGGCCGGCGGCGACGGAGAGGGCCCACAGCGCGCGCAGGAAGCCGCGGTTGGGCTCGTGCTCCCACGGCACCGGACCCGCACCGCGCCAGCCGGCCCGGCGCAGGGCGTCGAGGCCGCGGTGGTAGCCCGTCCGGGCGAAGGCGTACGCCTCGACGTCGTGGCTGTCGCTCCCCTGCGCCAGGGCCCGCTCGGCCAGCAGCGCCCAGGCCAGCGAGGAGTCGGGGTGCGCCCGGACGGCCGCGACGAGGTCCTCGGAGCTCGTCGCCTCCCCCAGCCCCGCACCGGCCGGGTCGGGCGGCAGCAGGGTGTCGGGCGTGCCGGGGCCGTGCGCCATCAGGTTGTCTCGCGTGCGGTCGCTCATGGCGCCGAGGTTAGTGGCGCTCTCTCCTCCTCGTGCTCGGTCCTCGGCGATCAGACCCAGCGCTTGACCCTGAAGATCACGTAGAGGACCGCGGCGACGACGACCATCAGGGTGAGGGCGACCCAGAAGCCTGCACGCGTGCTCTCGAGCGGGAAGGCGACGTTCATGCCCACGAAGCTGCTCACCAGGGTCGGCACGGCGATGATCGCCGCCCAGCCCGAGAGCTTCTTCATGGTGTCGTTGCCCTGCGCGTCGGACAGCGAGAGGCTGGTCTGGACGACGGCCTGCAGCGCCTCGCGCAGGGCGTCGACGGAGTTGGCGACCCGGGTGTGACGTTCCTCGATCATGGTCCAGCGGCGTCGTACCTGCAGCCCGCCGCCCGCCTTCTTGCCCGTCGGGGCGGGCAGGTTGGCGGCGGCGTCGGTCAGCACCGTGCGCATCGGGTCTGTGACGCGGTGCAGCTGGGACAGCACGGTGCGCAGCCGGAACGCCTGCAGCTGCTCGGGCCTGCTCAGCGGCTCGAGGGCGAAGAGCTGCGCGGCCAGGGCGTCGCTGGACTCCTCCATCCAGGCGGCGACGTTCTCGTAGGTGTTGATCACCGCGATCATCAGCTCGCGGAGCGCCGCGTCCGTGCCGCCGGTCGTGAGGACGTCGGCGTGGGAGGTGAACAGGTCGTTCGGGCGGAAGTCCGGCGTCGGGTCGACCAGGCAGATCAGGATCCGCTCGGTCACGACCACCGACAGCGGGTGGTTGCGCAGCTCGACCCGCTCGCGGTTCAGCGCGATGACGTTCGTGGTGATGATCCGGGCCGGACCGACCTCTTCGAACTTCGCCCGTCCGTCCTGCGCGAGCAGGTCCTTGATCACCAGGGAGTCGAGGCCCATGGCCTCCGCCGCTCCCCGCAGCTCACGCTCCCCGTAGCCGTCGCCCTTGGGCAGCACCCACCACGCGTACGCGTCGGAGTGCATCTCGAGCACGTCCCCGAGGTCCTCGCCCTGGAGGTCCTCCGCGATCACGCCCCGCGGCGTCCACACCCGGGACAGCGGTGCTGGCCCGGGTCGGACGTCGGTGGTCACGGCTCCAGCGTAGAGAGTCCGGTCCGGGTGCCGGCAGCGGCGCGTCGACCGCCGCCGTGTCGCCCGGTGTGAGACAAGAAAACGCTGACTCCCGACTCCCTCCGGCGCGATGCGGAGGGACGGGGTCAGCGTTTCCTTGACGAAGGTGGTCGCCCCGAAGGGGCGACCTTCGCTCAGCTCTTGGCGGTCAGGGAGGTGCCGGAGCTGCGCAGGTGCTCGCAGGCCTCGACGATGCGCTTGGCCATGCCGGCCTCGGCCACCTTGCCCCAGGCGCGCGGGTCGTACGCCTTCTTGTTGCCGACCTCGCCGTCGACCTTCAGGACGCCGTCGTAGTTGGCGAACATGTGGCCGGCAGCCGGGCGGGTGAACGCGTACTGGGTGTCGGTGTCGATGTTCATCTTGACGACGCCGTAGTCGACGGCCGCCTGGATCTCCTCCAGGGTGGAGCCGGAGCCGCCGTGGAAGACCAGGTCGAAGGGGTTCGGCTTGCCGACCTTGTCGCCGACCTGCTGCTGGATGTCCTTGAGGACCTCCGGGCGCAGCTTGACCGACCCGGGCTTGTAGACGCCGTGCACGTTGCCGAAGGTCAGCGCGGTCAGGTAGCGGCCCTGCTCGCCCGTGCCCAGCACCTCGACGGTGCGCAGTCCGTCACCGACGGTCGTGTACAGTTTCTCGTTGATCTCGTGGCTGACGCCGTCCTCCTCACCACCGACGACACCCACCTCGATCTCGAGGATGATGTTCGCCGCCGCGCACTTGGCGAGCAGCTCCTCGGCGATGGAGAGGTTCTCCTCGAGCTCGACGGCCGAGCCGTCCCACATGTGCGACTGGAACAGCGGCAGGCCACCGTTCTTGACCCGCTCGGTGGAGATCTCCAGCAGCGGGCGGACGAAGCTGTCGAGGTTGTTCTTGGGGCAGTGGTCGGTGTGCAGGGCGACGGTCACCGGGTAGTTCTTCGCGACCTCGTGCGCGTACGTGGCCAGCGCGACCGCGCCGGTGACCTTGTCCTTGACCGTCGGGCCGGACGCGTACTCGGCGCCGCCGGTCGAGATCTGGACGATGCCGTCGGAGCCGGCCTCGGTGAAGCCCTGCAGGGCAGCGTTCAGCGTCTGCGAGGAGCTGACGTTGATCGCGGGGTAGGCGAAGGAACCCGCCTTGGCCGCGTCGAACATCTGCGCGTAGACCTCGGGTGTGGCGATGGGCATGGGTGCCCCTTTCGGTTGTCGGTCCGTGTCGGTCGTGCTCGGTGCCACCGCCTGTGGCGATGACCAACAGGCTCAGTCTGGCAGGAGCGACGACCTGCGCCCGACGCGGCGTGGCGCGCAGTGCGAGAACGCGACCGGGCGCGAACGAGACTCAGTTGTCCAGGCGGGAGAGGTCCACGCCCACGCGGCCGGCGGAGTAGGCCCGCGCGGTGCCGTCGAGCGTGGCCGGGTGGACGACGACCTGGTCGAGCGGGACGAGGCCGACCGCACCCGGGTGCGTACGCAGCCGCAGCCGGTCGGCGCGGCCGAGGCCGCCGGGGACCACCTCGAGCGCCGCGACGTCGTTCCAGCGCGCGAAGGCCGTGCCGACGACCACGCCCGGGCGACCCATCCGCACGGCGACGCCGGCTGGGACGAGGCGCAGCTCCTTGCGGGCCCGCAGGAAGCCGAGCAGGACGACGACCAGCGGGACCGACGACAGCAGGAAGACGATCGCGGTGACGACCCAGTAGGCACCGCCCTGGGCGGCGATCGCGCGGTGCTGCCAGGCGTAGATGCCGCCCAGCACGGCGAGGCTGATCCCGAGGCTGACGAGGCGCACCACCAGCCCGCGACGCCGCCGGCGCACCGTGGCGACCAGCGTGGTGGGGTCGTACGGCAGCAGCAGCTCGGCGATGGGTCCGCTCGTCGCGGGTCCTGCCGGGCCCGGTCCTCCGGGCACGAGGTTTCCGGCAACGGGCCCTCCGGGCACCAGGCTCGCTGAGGTCACGCATCCATGGTGCCCGACGCCGGGAGCGGCCGGGCCCGGGAGCGGCGGACGAGCGGGGGAGCGTCAGCTCTCGCGCGGGCCGCGCGGCGTGATCGCCATGTGGATGCGGTAGCGGTCGGCCCGGTAGGCCGAGGCCGCCAGCTCGACGACGCGGTCGCCGGCGTACGTCACCCGCTCCTGGACCAGCAGGGGCGCCCGCTTGGCGATCCCCAGGACGCGGGCCTGGTGGGCGTCGGCCGCCTCGGCCCGCACCGTCTGCTCGCCGCTCGTGACGACGACGCCGTACTCGGAGGCGAAGACGTCGTAGAGCGAGCCGAGCTCGCGGTCCAGCAGCCCGGGGAAAAGGGCGGACGGGTAGTAGCCGATCTCGTACGCCATCGGGGTGCCGTCGGCGGTGCGCAGCCGCTCGACGCGGACGACGTTGCGACCGGGCCGGATGCGCAGCCCGTACGCGACCTCGTCGTCGGCCGCCTCCTCCCGCGCGGACAGCACGACCGTGGCCGGCAGCAGCCCGCGGTCCCGCATCTCCCGGGAGAACGACGTGAGGTGCAGCCGGGAGTCGACCTGCGGACCCGTGACGTAGGTGCCCTTGCCGTGGACCCGTTCGAGGACGCCGCCCTCGACGAGGTCGGCGATCGCCTGGCGCACCGTGACCCGGCTGACCCCGAGGCGGGTGACCAGCGCTCGCTCGGACGGGATCGCGTCACCCGGCGAGAGGTCGGACTCGATCTCCTGCTCCAGGATCCCGCGGACCTGGGCTCGCTTGGTCGGCGTCACCGAGGCCGGACGGCCGTAGTGCTCGGCCAGCGCGGTGGACCTGCGCTCCTGGACCATCGGGGACCTCCTCGTCCTTGGGACCGGACCAGGACGCTCAAGTGGTCCGGACCAGTACGGACCAGTATGCGTCGCCGTCCGAGAAGCTCCACAGCCCGCTCAGCGCGGAGCGGCCCCGTCGGCCCCCTCCGACCCGTCGGCCCAGCGCCGCGACCAGTGGTACATGGCGACGGCCGCGGCCGCGCCGGCGTTGAGCGAGCGCGTCGACCCGTGCTGGGTGATGGCGACGAGCCGGTCGCACGCCGCGACCATCTCCTCCGTCAGGCCCGGGCCCTCCGAGCCGAAGACGAGGCAGCACGCACGGGGCAGCTCGGTGGGCTCCAGCGGCTGCGCGCCCGGCAGGTTGTCGACCCCGACCAGCGTCACCCCCGCCGCCCGGGTCGCGGCCACCAGGCTCTCGACGTCAGCGTGGTGCTCCACGTGCAGGTAGCGGTCGGTCACCATCGCGCCGCGACGGTTCCAGCGGCGCCGCCCGACGATGTGCACGGCCGCCACGTTGAAGGCGTTGGCCGTCCGCACGATGGAGCCGATGTTGAAGTCGTGCTCCCAGTTCTGGATCGCGACGTGCAGCGGCGCCCGCCGGGTGTCCAGGTCGGCGACGATCGCGTCGAGGCGCCAGTAGCGGTAGCGGTCGACGACGTTGCGGTGGTCGCCCGCCTCGAGCAGCTCGGGGTCGAGGCGGGGGTCGTCCGGCCAAGAACCTTCGTAGGGTCCGACGCCGGGCCCGACCGTGGGGTCGGGAGCAGGCTCGTCGCCGGGGGTCGGCGGCTCTTCGTACAGCGGGCGCACAGCCTCCGACGGTAGCGTGGTCGTCCGTGAGTGCTGACCTCGTGGGCCTGCTCCCGCTGCTCCTGCCGTCCTGGATGGACCCGGAACAGCTGGTGCGCTCCTTCGGGCCCTGGGCCCTGTGGGGTGTGGCGTTCGTGATCTTCGCCGAGTGCGGGCTGTTCGCGATCCTGCCCGGCGACTCGCTGCTCTTCACCGTCGGGCTGCTCACGGCCAGCGGTGTCGTCCCGCACTCCATGGTCTTCGTCTGCGTCGTGCTGACCGTCGCGGCCGTCGCCGGGAACGTCGTCGGCTACTGGATCGGGCGGCTGATCGGGCCACCGCTCTTCAAGCCGCGCCAGGGTCTGGTGGGCCGGATCCTCAACCCGAAGTACGTCGAGCGGACCCGGGTGTTCCTCGATCGCTACGGCTCGCGGGCGCTGGTCCTCGCCCGGTTCGTGCCGATCGTGCGGACGTTCGTCACCCTCGTCGCCGGCGTCAGCCGCATGGACTTCCGCAAGTTCATCGGCTACACCGCGATCGGCGGCGTGCTGTGGGCCTGCGGCGTCACGATCCTCGGCTACTTCCTCGGCAACGTCAGCCTGATCAAGAACAACATCGACGCGGTCCTCGTGCTGATCGTGCTCGTGTCGCTGATCCCCATGGGGATCGAGTTCCTCCTGCACCGCCGCCGCATCGCCCACGAGGTTGACCCGGTCGGCCCGGTCGTCACCCCGGAAGCCCCGGCGCGGACGTCGACCGACTGACTGACGCACTGGCTGACGGACCGGCTGACGTCGGTTTGGCACGTGAACGTGCCAGACCCGCACCGACCGTACGAAGCAACGTGGGGTCGGTGCGGGTTTCGTGCGGTCGGCCGACGTGCCGCACGAGGACGCGCGTCAGGCGGTGAGGCGGCGCAGCTCGACGAGGTCGTCGTCCGTGGGCACCCAGGTGCCGGCCTCGACGTTGCTGCGGACCTGCTCGACCGAGGTGGCCCCCGCGATCACGGAACCCACGGTCGGCATCGCCGCGAGGCCGCCGACGGCGACCTGCAGCATCGAGACGCCGCGGTCGGCCGCGAACTTCTCCAGCGTCTCGATCGTGTCGAAATCAGCCTCCGCCACCCGGTCGGGCTGGGCGGCGAGCCGGCTGCCGGCCGGTGCCTCCGCGCCACGCTTGTACTTGCCGGTCAGCAGGCCCGACGCCAGCGGGAAGTAGGGCAGCAGGCCCTTGCCGGTGTGCTCGAGCGCGGGCACCAGCTCGGCCTCGATGCCGCGGGAGAGCCAGGAGTACTCCGACTGGTCGGACACGAAGCCCTCGAGGCCGGCCGTCCGCGCCGTCCACTCGGCGTCCAGCACCTGCCAGCCGGCGAAGTTCGACGAGCCGAGGTAGCGCACCTTGCCCTCGTGCACGAGGTCGGTGAGCACGTCGAGCGTCTCCTCGATCGGGGTGCTCTCGTCGGGCCGGTGCATCTGGTAGAGGTCGATCCAGTCGGTCTGCAGGCGCCGCAGGCTCGCCTCGACCGCGAGCCGGATGTAGCGACGCGAGCCGCGCACGCCCCAGTCCGGCCCGTTCGAGCCGCCCATGTCCATGCCGAACTTGGTCGCCAGGACCACCGAGTCGCGCTTGCCCTTGAGCGCCTTGCCGAGCAGGGTCTCCGAACCGCCCGCGCCGCCGTAGATGTCGGCGGTGTCGAAGAGGTTCACGCCGGCGTCGATGGCCGCGTCGACGACCTTCGGCACGTCCTCGTCGGCCATCCGCGCGCCGAAGTTGTTGCACCCGATCCCCACCACGGAGACGGTGAGGCCGGAGGTGCCGAGCTGTCGGTAGGTCATCTGCTGGGTGTCAGTCACGGCTCGACGCTAGCGCGCACGAGAGTGAAGACGCCGGGCGCCGTGGGGGGTCGGCACCCGGCGTCGTCTCCTGGCCCGCACCAGCTCGTGGCTGCCCCGACGCCCTCAGGCGGCGTCGTGCAGCGGGACCCCGTCCAGCGTGGCCGCACCGGGCTCGACGTCGGCGCCCGTGGCGACCTTCGGCCCCTCGGTCGGGACCGCGGCGGCGGCCGGGGCGCCCTGCGTCTCCTCGCTCACCATGGGGAAGCCGAGCGACTCCTGGTCGGCGCGCAGGTTGCGCAGCCACCAGCCCCAGTCCTCCGGCACCAGGCCGAACGGGTTGTCGTAGCCGAGCTCGCGCGCGGCCCAGACCGGCCAGTGCGGGTTGGACAGCGCCGGACGGCCCAGCAGCACGAGGTCGATCAGCTCGTTCTTGATCACGTCGTCGGCGTTCTGCGGCTTGCCCAGGTTCCAGCTGGCCGCCACCGGGATCCCGACCTCGCGGCGTACGCGGCTGGCACGCTCCACGAACGCACGCGGCTGGTTGAAGATCATCTCGTGCATGTCGTCGGTGTTGCCGCCGAAGGACAGGTCGGCCAGGTCGAGCCCGTGCTCCTTCATCCAGCCGATGGCCACGACGGAGTCGTCGAACTGCGTGCCCGCCGGGTTGAGGTCGTCCGACCCGAGGCGCATCGTCAGCGGGATCCGCTCGGGGATCACCGCGCGGACGGCGTCGAGGGCCTCGAGGTGGAAGCGGGACCGGTTCTCCAGCGAGCCGCCGTACGAGTCCGTGCGGTGGTTGGAGAGCGGCGAGAAGAACGACGAGCCCAGGTAGCCGTGGGCGTAGTGCATCTCGATCCACTCGAAGCCGACCTCGACCGCCCAGGCCGCCGACCGCGCGTACGCCGCGTACAGGTCGTGGATCTCCTCCACCGTCAGCTCCTCGGGCGCGTACGGCATGTCGCCGCCGTACGCGATCGCCGACGGTCCCTTGGTCTGCCAGCCCTTGGGGTGGTCCGGCGGGAGCATGTAGCCGCCCTCCCAGGGGGTGACCAGGCTGCCCTTGCGGCCGGTGTGCCCGAGCTGGATGGCGGCCACCCCGCCCATCGACTTGATGATCCTGCAGACCCGCGCGAGCCCCTCGAGCTGCGACTCGTCGTAGATGCCGGCGCAGCTCACCGTCGTGCGGCCGTCCGGGGTGATGGCGATCTGCTCGGGGAAGACCAGCCCGAAGCCACCCGAGGCGCGGGCCCCGAGGTAGGAGATGTGGTAGTCGTCCATCTTGCCGTCGACCGAGCGGTACATCGTCATGGGCGACATGCCGATGCGGTTGCGCAGGGTGACGCCCTTGATCGTCAGGGGTGAGAACAGGTGGGATGGCGGACCTCCGAGTGGGCTCGACCGCGGCGGGGAGCGGTACGACCTCCACTCCACCAACGCCGCGCCACACCCGGGTGACCGTCGCGTAAGGCGTCCGTAACGGTCCGCTCACGTGCCTCCGGACCGGCGGTGAGCGCGGGCCGACCCGCCCGGCGCGCTAGGTCTGCGGAGGCTGGTAGCCGCCCTGGTTCGGCGGCTGCTGGTAGCCGCCCGGCTGACCCTGCTGCTGCGGCGGGGTCGTCGCCGGGGGCGCGTAGGAGGGCGGCGTGTAGCCGCCGGAGGCCTGCGGGTCCGGGAGCGCGTCGTCCGGCTGCTGCGTCGGCGGCAGCGCCTGCTGCTGCGGCGGCGGCGAGAACTGGCCCGGCTGGTCGCCCTCGCCGCGGTAGGCGATCTCGCCGAAGCTGACGCTCGGCGCCTGACGCACGGCCGGGTCGTTCACCTCGAAGTAGGTGGCCTTCTCGAAGTGCGCGAGCCCCGCGATGATGTTGCTCGGCACCGACTCGACCCGGGTGTTGTACGAGGCGACGTTGGCGTTGTAGTAGCGCCGCCCGTTCGCGATCCGGTCCTCGGTCTCGACCAGCTGCGACTGCAGGGCGAGGAAGTTCTGGTTGCTCTTGAGGTCGGGGTAGGCCTCGACGCTCACGATCAGGTTGCGGACGGCTCCGGAGAGCTGCTCCTCGACCTCGGAGCGCTGCGCGCTCGGCAGCGCGCCGCTGTCGGACTGCGAGAGCTGGGCGGCCTGGTTGCGCAGCCGGGTCACGTCCTCGAGGGTGTTGCGCTCGTGGGCCGCGTACGCCCGGACGGTCTCGACCAGGTTGGGCAGCAGCTCGTAGCGGCGGTTGAGCTCGACGTCGACCTGGCGCCAGGACTCCTGGATGCGGTTGCGGCCCTTGACGAACCCGTTGTACATCGAGAAGCCGACCAGGGCGAGGACCACCACCAGGACGAGCAGGATGATCACGATGACGATCGCGGACACGATTCCTCCCGAGGTTCGTTCGGGTCAGGCTAGTGGTAGCGCGGTCCGGCGGGCACGGACCTTCGTCACGGGCCGACCGACGTGTCGGTCAGCCGAGCCCGAGGTCTGCGGCCGACACCGCCCAGCGGTAGTCGAGACCCTCGGCGAGCACCCGTTCGCGCGCCCCGGTGTCGCGGTCCACCACGACGGCCACGCCGACGACCTCCGCACCCTCGGCCCGCAGCGCCTCGACGGCGGTGAGCGCCGACGCACCCGTGGTCGAGGTGTCCTCCACCACCAGCACGCGCCGACCGGCGACCGGGCTCCCCTCGATCCGGCGCTGGAGGCCGTGCGCCTTCTCCGACTTGCGGACCACGTACGCGTCGAGCACACCAGCCTCGGCGGCGGCGGCGTGCAGCATCGAGGTCGCGACCGGGTCGGCGCCCAGCGTCAGCCCACCGACCGCGTCGAACGACCAGTCGCTGACCAGCGCCCGCATGACCCGGCCGATCACCGGCGCGGTCAGGCCGTCGAGGGTCACCCGGCGCATGTCGACGTAGTAGTCGGCCTCGCGACCCGACGACAGGGTCACCCGGCCGTGGACCACGGCCAGCTCCGCGATGCGGCGGATGAGGAAGACGAGGTCGTCGGTGTCCGGGCGGGGTGCGTTCACGCTGCCCGACCCTAGCGGCGCGGGCCGGCGCAGCCGCACACCTGCCGTCACCGCCGCACAGCGCGGAACCAGCCGCACAGGACGCAGCCTGTGCGGCTGGCCCGGAGGTGCGCGGCTGCGGGACGAGCCTCAGGCCCAGGGGTCGGGGACGAGCGTGTACTTCGTGTCCAGGTACTCGTTCAGGCCCTCGAGACCGCCCTCGCGGCCGAGCCCGGACTGCTTGACCCCGCCGAACGGGGCGGCGGCGTTCGAGACGACACCCGCGTTCAGCCCGAGCATCCCGGTCTGCAGCGCGTCGATCAGGCGCATGCCGCGCG
Organism: uncultured Friedmanniella sp.; assembly: GCA_964251895.1. Taxonomy (GTDB): domain Bacteria; phylum Actinomycetota; class Actinomycetes; order Propionibacteriales; family Propionibacteriaceae; genus Microlunatus. Next base: position 2,432 of record CAXULL010000011.1, on the reverse strand, counting down.
CCAGGTCGCGGGTGTACGCGTACGCGACCAGCCCGTACTCGGTGTCGTTGGCCAGCCTGACGGCCTCGTCCTCCTCGTCGAAGGTGGCCACGGCCAGGACCGGGCCGAAGATCTCCTCGCGCAGGATGCGGCTGCCGGGCCGTACGCCCGCGACGACGGTGGGCGCGTAGAAGGTGCCCGGGCCGTCGATCGACCTCCCGCCGACGACCACCTCCGCCCCGCGCTCGACCGCGTCCCCCACCAGCGTGGTGGCCTTGTCCCGGGCCGCCTGGTTGATCAGCGGGCCGATCTGGACGCCCTCCTCGGTGCCCCGGCCGACGCGCATCGCCTCGACCCGCGCCGAGACCTTGGCGATGAACTCGTCGGCCACCTCGGCGGCCACGACGAACCGGTTGGCGGCGGTGCAGGCCTCGCCCACGTTGCGGAACTTGGCCAGCATCGCGCCGTCGACCGCCGCGTCGACGTCGGCGTCGGCGAAGACCAGGAACGGTGCGTTCCCGCCGAGCTCCATCGACGTCCGCAGCACGCCCGGGGCCGCCTGCCCGAGCAGCCGCTGGCCGACCGGCGTCGACCCCGTGAAGCTGAGCTTGCGCAGCCGCGGGTCGGCGATGATCGTCCCCGACACCGCGCCCGGGTCGGTCGTCGTGACGACGTTCACCACGCCGGCCGGGAGCCCGGACTCAGCGAGGACGCTCGTCAGCAGCAGGGTCGTCAGCGGTGTGAGCTCGGCGGGCTTGACCACCGCCGTGCACCCCGCGGCGAGCGCCGGCCCGATCTTGCGGGTCGCCATGGCCAGCGGGAAGTTCCACGGCGTGATCAGGTGGCACGGCCCGACCGGGTGGCGCGACACGATCATCCGGCCGGTGCCCTCGGGGTTGGTGCCGAAGCGGCCGGCGATGCGGACGGCCTCCTCGGAGAACCACCGCAGGAACTCGTTGCCGTACGTGACCTCGCCCGCCGCCTCGGCCAGCGGCTTGCCCATCTCCAGGGTCATCAGCAGCGCGAACTCGTCGGCCCGGGCGCGGACCGCGTCGAAGGTCCGGCGCAGCAGGTCGGACCGGACGCGGGGAGGCGTGCGCGCCCAGGAGGCGGCGGCGTCCACGGCGGCGTCCAGCGCCTCGCCGGCGTCGTCCGCCCCGCCGTCCGCCACCTCGGCGAGCGTGGAGCCGGTCGCCGGGTCGTCGACGCGGAACGTCCGACCGGACGCAGCCGGTCGCCACTCCCCGCCGACGAACAGCCCCGTCGGGACGCGATCCAGCAGCGCCGCCTCAGCCGCGATCGTCATCCTCTGCTCCCCTCGGGTTCGTCTCACGTTCGTCTTCGCGGCTGACGATAGGTCGAGAGCGATCCACACTCGCTCGCGAGGGTTCGAGATGACACACTGCATTCGCGTGAATCTCGTCAGAACCGGGTCGGCGCGACCCGGCACCCTGCTTGACTGATCGGATCGACAACGTGCGGCACACGGACCTGGTGCGGCAGCGTCCCGCGACAGGCGGAGCCGCTGCCCGGGTCGACGTGCGCCCGTGGCTGCTGAGAGTCACTCTGCTCTTCGCTGCCGCCCTCGCCGCCCTCCTGCTGCTCGGCACCCAGGCCCACGCCGACGAGGACACCGCCTCGACCTCCGCCTCGACGTCCGCCGACTCCTCGAGCTCCTCCTCCTCGGAGTCCTCCGACGCCAAGACCGGGTCGAGCACCTCGAAGCACGCCTCCGGCTCCAGCACCAAGACCACCCGCACCCACGCCTCGAACACGTCGTCAGGGAGCAGGAGCAGCTCCTCCCACGCGAAGACCACGAGGACCACGTCGGCGAAGAAGAGCGGCTCGGAGTCGGACGACCAGGGTTCCGACGACAAGGGTTCGGACGACAAGGGCTCGGACGACAAGGGCTCGGACGACAAGGGCTCGGACGACAAGGGATCCGACGACAAGGGATCCGACGACAAGAGCTCGGACGGCAAGAGCTCGGACGCCAAGGGTTCCGACGACAAGGGCTCGGACGAGCACGCGACGAAGAGCGACGACAGCGGGGACGACAGCTCGTCGTCCAGCTCGAGCAGCAACCACAGCAGCTCCGACGACACCAGCAGCTCCGACGAGAGCAGCAGCTCCGCCGACAAGGGCTCCGACCACAGCGACGATGTCGACCACGGTGGCAGCAAGCCGGATCCGGCTCCGACGGCCGAGCCCACGCCCCCCTCGTCGAGCCCGTCGCCGGCGCCCACCACGGAGCCCACCACTCCCGTCGTCGAGCCCAGCCCGACACCGCCTCCCGGCGAGCAGACGCCTCCTCCGGGCGACCAGACCCCTCCTCCGGGTGAGCCCACTCCGCCCGCAGGCGACCCCACGCCCCCTGCCGGCGACCAGACACCGCCCCCCGGCGACCAGACACCGCCCCCCGGCGACCAGACACCGCCCCCCGGCGACCAGAC
>CAXULL010000010.1:0-138418 GCA_964251895.1 uncultured Friedmanniella sp. | reverse complement strand
GGGCGACCACGGTCGCTCCCCGCCCCTCGATCTCCATGACCTCAACGTACGGAAGGCCACTGACACTTTTCGAACACACGTTCGACGACGTCGTCCTGCTCGCGCCCGTCGGGCAGCTCCAGGAGATGGTGGTGGCGTTCGCGAACGGGCTCGTTCCCGCGTCGCCCTTCGACGGGCTCAGGGACCGGTCCTGAGGTCCCGGCCCGAGCTTGGATCTGCGGGCCTTCGGCAGGCTCAGCCCGACGCGCCGATCGCCACGTCCCCCCGCGCTGGCTCGGCGCGTGCGAGCGTGTGCTCGCTCCGCCTTCCCCCTCACGAGAGCGAGTCAGATGAACCTGCGCCCACGCGCCCTGGCCACGAGCGCGGCGATCGCCGCGCTGCTGGCCTCCGGTGCCCTGCTCACCCCCTCCGCCACGGCGGCGCCGGCCGTGGGCACACCCCCGAAGACCACTGCTGCGACGGCGACGACGGCCACGCCGGCCGCCGCCACGTCGACCGCGTCAGCGTCCTCCTTCACCCCCGCCGCTCCGGTCTGGGGTGCCTGCACCGACGCCGGCCTCCAGGAGGCCAAGGCGCAGTGCGCCAAGATCGAGGTCCCGCTCGACTACGGCCACGCCAGCGGCACGAAGATCAAGATCGCCGTCTCCCGGGTCCTCCACACGACGAAGAAGTACCAGGGCGTCATGCTCGTCAACCCCGGTGGCCCCGGCGGCTCGGGGCTCGGGCTGGCCACGCTCGGCGCGTACGTGCCGAAGGCTGCGGGCGACAGCTACGACTGGATCGGGTTCGACCCCCGCGGCGTGGGCGCGTCCGAGCCCGCGGTCTCCTGCGACCCGACGTTTGCCGGCTTCAACCGGCCCCGGTACGTCCCCGCGAGCCCGGCGCTGAGCGAGGCCTGGTTCGCCAAGACGAACGCCTACACCGACGCCTGCGCCAAGAAGAACGGTCCGATCCTCGACCACCTCACGACGGTGGACTCGGCGAAGGACATGGAGAGCATCCGCAAGGCGCTGGGCCAGAAGAAGATCAACTACTACGGCTTCTCCTACGGCACCTACCTCGGCCAGGTCTACGGCACGCTCTACCCGAAGCGGCTCCGCCGGGCGGTCTTCGACGGGACCGTCGACCCGCGCAAGATCTGGTACGACGCCAACCTCGACCAGGACAAGGCGTTCGACGTCAACATCGACATCTGGTTCGGCTGGCTCGCCGAGCACGACAGCGCGTACCACCTGGGGAAGACGCAGGCCGCCGTGCGGTCGCTCTTCTACCGCACCGAGGAAAAGCTCTACGCCGACCCGGTCAAGGTCGACGGCGACCTCGTCGGCGGCAGCGAGTGGGTCGACGCGTTCCTCTACGCCGGCTACTACCAGTCCACCTGGACCGAGCTGGCGTCGACCTTCTCCGGGTTCGTCAACGACAAGGACGCCGGCCCCCTCCGGGAGGCGTACCTCGACTCCAGCGGCTACAACCCGGACGACCCCGCCGCCGACAACGGCTACGCCGTCTACCTCGGCGTCCAGTGCACGGACACGAAGTCCTGGCCCCAGAAGTGGAGCACGTGGGAGAAGGACAACTGGCGCATCTTCCGGACGGCTCCGTACGAGACGTGGGCGAACGCCTGGTTCAACGAGCCGTGCCGGCACTGGCCGGCGAAGGAGCACAAGGAGCTGAAGATCACCGGCAAGAAGGTCAAGAGCCTGCTGATGGTCAACGAGACGCTCGACGCGGCCACCCCGTACGCGGGCAGCCTCGAGGTCCGCAAGCGCTTCGGGAAGGCCCGGCTCATCGCCGAGCCCGGCGGCACCACCCACGCGGGCTCGCTCTACGGCAACGCCTGCGTCGACGACCGGATCGCCGACTACCTCGCCACCGGCAAGCTCCCGAAGCGCAAGTCGGGCAAGCGGGCCGACGTGACGTGCGCCCCGCTGCCCCGGCCGACCCCGGAACCGACGACGAAGGCGGCCAAGAAGCTGGCCGACCGGTCCGCGACGAAGGAGCTGTCCACCCTTCGTCGGGCGGCCCTCCCGCGCTGAACCCTGTCCTGACCAGCGCGCCCGGCCCACCCTCGCGGTGGGTCGGGCGCGTCGTTTCGGGGGCTGTCGGAGGACGCGCTTAGAGTGGCCCTCCGATGAGCACCAGCACCACACCCTCCCGTACGGGGAGCCGGTCGAGCGACAGCTTCGTGCACCTGCACGTGCACTCCGAGTACTCCATGCTCGACGGGGCCGCGCGGATCTCCGACCTCTTCGACGGCTGCGTCGAGCACGGCATGCCGGCCATCGCCGTCACCGACCACGGCAACCTCTTCGGCGCCTACGAGTTCCACAAGGCGTCCAAGGGCACGGGCGTCAAGCCGATCATCGGGCTCGAGGCGTACGTGACGCCCAAGACCCACCGCAGCGAGCGCAAGCGCGTGCGGTGGGGTGACGGCAAGGCCGCGTCCAACGGTGACGACGTCTCGGGCGGCGGCGCGTTCACCCACATGACGATGTGGGCGGAGTCGACCACCGGGCTGCACAACCTCTTCCGGATGGGCTCGCTCGCCTCGCTCGAGGGCTACTACTTCAAGCCGCGGGTGGACCGCGAGCTGCTGAACACCTACGGCAAGGGTCTGATCGCCACGACGGGCTGCCCGTCGGGGGAGGTCCAGACCTACCTGCGCTTGGGTAAGTACGACGAGGCGGTCAAGAGCGCGGCCGAGTTCCGCGACATCTTCGGCGCCGACAGCTACTTCGTCGAGCTGATGGACCACGGGCTGTCCATCGAGAACCGTGTCCGCCAGGACCTGCTCAAGCTGGCCAAGGACCTGCACCTACCGCTCGTCGCGACCAACGACCTGCACTACGCGACGCGGGCCGAGGCCTCCGCGCACGAGGTGCTGCTCTGCGTCCAGTCCGGCTCGACCATGGCCGACGCCAACCGGTTCAAGTTCGACGGGGACGGCTACTACCTCAAGTCGCCGGCCGAGATGCGCGCGCTGTTCTCCGAGCTCCCGGACGCCTGCGACAACACGCTGGCCATCGCGGAACGCTGCGACATCTCCTTCACCGAGGGCAGCGGCACCTTCATGCCGCGGTTCCCGTGCCCGCCGGGGGAGGACGAGACCTCCTGGTTCGTGCACGAGGTCGAGGTCGGCCTGCGGCGCCGCTACCCGAACGGCATCCCCGACGAGGTGCGCAAGCAGGCCGAGTTCGAGACGGGCGTCATCACCCAGATGGGTTTCGCCGGCTACTTCCTCGTCGTGGCCGACTTCATCAACTGGGCCAAGGAGAACGGGATCCGGGTCGGCCCGGGCCGCGGGTCGGGCGCCGGGTCGATGGCCGCGTACGCCATGCGGATCACCGACCTCGACCCGCTCAAGCACGGCCTGATCTTCGAGCGGTTCCTCAACCCCGACCGCGTCTCGATGCCCGACTTCGACATCGACTTCGACGAGCGTCGTCGCGGCGAGGTGATCCGCTACGTCACGCAGAAGTACGGCGAGGACCGGGTCAGCCAGATCGTCACGTACGGGACGATCAAGGCCAAGCAGGCCGTCAAGGACGCCTCACGAGTGCTCGGCTACCCGTTCGGGATGGGCGAGCGCCTGACCAAGGCCATGCCGCCGCCCGTGATGGGCAAGGACGTCCCGCTGGGCAAGCTGTTCGACGCCTCGCACCCGCGCTACGGCGAGGGCGGCGAGTTCCGGGCGCTGTACGAGTCCGACGCCGACGTGCAGAAGGTCGTGAACACCGCGCGCGACCTCGAGGGGCTCAAGCGCCAGTGGGGCGTGCACGCCGCCGGCGTGATCATGAGCAGCGAGCCGCTCATCGACATCATCCCGATCATGCGCCGGGAGCAGGACGGCGCGATCATCACCCAGTTCGACTACCCGACGTGCGAGTCGCTGGGCCTGATCAAGATGGACTTCCTCGGGCTGCGCAACCTCACGGTGCTCGACGACGCCGTGGCGAACATCAAGCTCAACCGGGGCATCGACCTCGTGCTCGAGGACCTCACGCTGGACGACCCCGCGACGTACGCGCTGCTCGGCCACGGCGACACCCTCGGGGTGTTCCAGCTCGACGGCGGGCCGATGCGCTCGCTGCTGCGGCTGATGCGCCCGGACAACTTCGAGGACATCTCCGCCGTCCTCGCCCTCTACCGGCCCGGCCCGATGGGCGCGGACAGCCACACGAACTACGCCCTGCGCAAGAACGGGCGCCAGGACATCACCCCGATCCACCCCGAGCTGGAGGAGCCGCTCAAGGAGGTGCTGGGGACGACGCACGGGCTGATCGTCTACCAGGAGCAGGTGATGGCGATCGCGCAGAAGGTCGCCGGCTTCACGCTGAGCCAGGCCGACAACATGCGCCGCGCGATGGGCAAGAAGAAGAAGGAGATCCTCGACGCGGAGTACAAGCCGTTCTCCGCGGGGATGGCGGCGAACGGCTACTCCGAGCCCGCCATCAAGGCGCTGTGGGACGTCCTCGTCCCCTTCTCCGACTACGCGTTCAACAAGGCGCACACGGCCGCGTACGGGCTCGTGTCGTACTGGACCGCCTACCTCAAGGCCAACTTCCGCGCGGAGTTCATGGCGGCGCTGCTGACCTCGGTCGGTGACGACAAGGACAAGATGGCGATCTACCTCAACGAGTGCCGTCGGATGGGCATCCAGGTCCTGCCGCCCGACGTCAACGAGTCCGAGGCGAACTTCACCCCCGTCGGGAGCGACATCCGCTTCGGCCTGACGGCGGTGCGCAACGTCGGGGCGAACGCGGTGGACAAGGTCGTCGTCGCCCGGTCGGCGAACGGCAAGGCGCCCGACTTCTACTCGTTCCTGGACCAGGCAGACCTGGTGGTCTGCAACAAGCGCCTCATCGAGTCGCTGGTCAAGGCCGGGGCGTTCGACTCGATGGGCCACACCCGGCGCGCGCTGATGAGCGTGTACGAGTCGGCCGTGGACGGCGTGCTCGACCTCAAGCGCAACTCCGCCCGGGGCCAGGACGCCTTCGACTTCGGGTTCGACGAGTCCGACAGCGGGTCGGCCCACCTCTCCGGGACCGTCCCGGACCTGCCCGAGTGGGACAAGCGGACCAAGCTCGCGTTCGAGCGGGAGATGCTCGGGCTCTACGTCAGCGACCACCCGCTGCTCGGCCTCGAGCACATCCTGAGCCTCGAGCGCGACATCAGCATCGGCGAGCTGCTCAGCGACGACGGGCCGCGCGAGGGCCAGGTCACGATCGCCGGGATGATCACCAACGTCAACCGCAAGACGACCAAGCGCGGCGACCTGTGGGCGGTCCTCACCGTGGAGGACCTCGAGGCCTCGATCGAGGTGCTGCTGTTCCCCAAGGCGTACGACCTGGTCTCGACCGTGCTGGCCAGCGACGTCGTCGTGCGGGTCAAGGGCCGGATCAAGTCCGACGACGACGCGGTCAGCCTGAACGCGTCCGAGCTCACGCTGCCCGACGTCAGCGAGGGCCCGACCGGGCCGGTCGTCATCTCGCTGCCGGCGGTCCGCTGCACCCCGCCGGTGGTGTCGCAGCTGCGCGACGTCCTGGCCGCCTACCCCGGCACGACCGAGGTGCGGCTCCGGCTGCAGAGCTCGGGCCGCTCCACCCTGATGCGGCTGGATTCCGGGCTGCGCGTGAGCCCGTCCGGGCCGCTGATGGCCGACCTCAAGGCCCTCCTCGGGCCCTCCTGCCTCGCCTCCTGATCTCCCGACCGTGACCACGCTGCCGTTGCCGGGGCCGGACGCGCCCTCGGCGGTCCGGCGGTGGCCCGACGCCCGCCGGGTCGGTCTGTTCGTCGCCCTCGGCCTGGGGCTGGGCGCGCTGAGCGGGGTCGGCTGGTGGGCGCTGACCGACCTGCCCACCTACCGCGTGCTCGCCGACGGCGGCGCCGTGACGTCCGAGCGCGGTCTGGCCGGCTACGTCGCCGCCGACGCGTGGTTCGTGGTGTGCGGCGCGGTGGTCGGGCTCGTCGTCGGCGTCCTGGCCTGGCGCTGGTTCGGCCGCTCCGGCTGGCCCGTCGTCGTCCTGGCCGCGGTCGTCGGTGCCGGCGCGGGCCTGCTGTGCTGGGCGGTGGGCTACCGGATCGAGCCGGGTTCGTTCGCCCTGCGGCTGGCGGCCGCGCGACCCGGTGACGTGGTCCGGATCGACCTCACCGTGCGCGCGAAGGCGGCCCTGGCCGTGTGGCCGCTGTTCGCGGTGGTCCCGGTGCTGCTGGGGTCGTCGCTGGGCCACGACCCCGAGGTAGACGAGCTCGACCAGGTGGAGCTCCCCGACCCCGGTCAGTGACCGATGGCGGCGACCTGCGCGCCGGTCACGGCGACCAGGTCCGCGGGCGCCAGCTCCACCTGCAGGCCACGCCGCCCGGCCGAGACGAAGACCGTGGGGAACGCGAGCGCGGTCGCGTCGACCACGGTGGCGAGCGCCGTGCGCTGCCCGAGCGGTGAGATGCCGCCGAGCACGTAGCCGCTGGAGCGCTGCGCCGCGGCCGCGTCGGCCATGGCCGCCTTCTTGGCCCCCAGCGCCTCGGCGAAGGCCTTCAGGTCGAGCTGCCGGGCGACGGGCACGACCGCCACGGCCAGCGTCCCGCCCCGTCCGGCCAGCTCGACGACGAGGGTCTTGAACACCCGCTCCGGGTCGAGCCCCAGTGCAGCGGTCGCCTCGTCGCCGAAGTGCCGCTGCCCGTCGACGTGGGTGTAGGGGTGCAGGGTGAACCCGACGCCGGCCTTCGTCAGCGCCGCGGTCGCCGGCGTCCCGCCGGCCTTGCTCTTGGCCACGCGGCCATCCTCTCCCGCCGGCTCAGCCGCCGGCCGGCACCAGCAGGCGCAGCAGGGCGGTGACGACGACCGCCACCACGAAGACGACGAGGAACCCGCGCCGCAGCAGCAGCGCCACGGCTCCGGCGCCCACGCCGGCGAGCACCCGCCAGTCGAGCGCGTACGCGGCGCTGCTGCCAGGACCGGGCTCGACCAGCTGCACGCAGACCAGGGCCGAGAGCATGGCCACCGGCAGCAGCGTGGTGACCCGCTGCACCCGAGGGTCGGCGAGCACCGACGACGGCAGCGAGAGCCCGGCGAGCTTGATCAGGTACGAGGCGGCGCAGGCGACGAGCACGGGTACCCAGAGGTTCATGCGGCCTCCTCCTCGGACCCGCGCCGGGGCAGCAGCCCGCCGACCACGGCGGCGGCGGCCGCGGCGATCACCGGCACGCCGCTCGGGGCGAGGGGGACCAGCGCCACCGCGATCGCCGCGCCCGCCAGCGCGACCCACCGCGCCCGGACCCGGCGGAAGGCCGGCCAGACCAGCGCGAGGAACACGGCCGGCCCCGCGGCGTCGAGGCCGAGGGCGTCGGTGTCGACCGCCGAGCCGACCAGCGCACCCACCAGCGTCCCGGCGTTCCAGCACGCGAACAGCACCAGCGCGGTCCACCAGAACGCCATCCGCTGCTCGCGGCGCCCGGTCTGCGCCGTCGCCATCGCCGTGGTCTCGTCGATGACGAAGTGGGCGCTCACCAGCCGCCGGACGCCGCGCACCTCCAGGACCGGCGCCAGCGTCACCCCGTAGAAGCCGTTGCGCAGCGCGAGCAGCACCGTCGGACCGAGAGCGGTCCAGGCGGAACCCCCGGCCCCGGCCACGCCGGAGAAGGCGAGCTGCGACGCCCCGGAGAAGAGCACCAGGCTGAGCACCTGCGCCTGCGCGACGCTCAGCCCGGCGGCGACGGCCAGGGCGCCGAACGTCGCCCCGAAGGCAGCCGCGTAGACGCCGATGCCGATCGCCGACCGGATGATCGAGGCGCGCTGCGCGGAGGGAGGCACCCGACGGACCCTACGAGAAACGCGGAGGGCCGCCCACCGGTGCTCGCCTAGGATCAACCCCGTGCTCGCCACCATCGATCTGCGCGGCCGGGTGGCCGACGGCGCCGTCCTCGACTACCGCACCGTCGTCCCTCGGGCCGCGGTCGACGTCGACGCGGCGCTGGCCGTCGTCCGCCCCGTCTGCGACGACGTCGCCACCCGGGGCGAGGCCGCGCTGCGGGAGTACTCCGAACGGTTCGACCGGGTCGTCCCCGCGTCGTTCCGCGTCCCGCAGGAGGCGCTGGCCGCGGCCGTCGAGCACCTCGACCCCGAGCTGCGGGCCGCGTTCGAGGTCTCCATCGCGCGGCGCCGCCAGGTCTGCGCCGCCGAGCTCGGCCCGGCCGCGGTCGACGTCGAGCTCGCGCCGGGCGCCCACGTCACCCAGCGGATGGTGCCGATCGGACGCGTCGGGCTCTACGTGCCCGGTGGGCTGGCGCCGCTCGCCTCCAGCGTGATCATGAACGTCGTTCCCGCCCAGGTCGCCGGGTGCAGCTCGATCGCCGTCTCGTCGCCGCCGCAGCGCGAGTTCGGCGGGCTCCCGCACCCCTCGATCCTGGCCGTCTGCGCGCTCCTCGGCGTCGACGAGGTGTACGCCGTCGGCGGGGCCCAGGCCGTGGCGATGTTCGCGTACGGGGTGCCCGGGCTGTGCGAGCCGGTCAGCATGGTCACCGGGCCGGGCAACATCTACGTGGTCGCAGCGAAGCGCCTCCTGCGCGGCGTCGTCAGCATCGACTCCGAGGCCGGCCCGACCGAGATCATGGTGCTCGCCGACGACACGGCCGACCCCGCCCTCGTGACCGCGGACCTGGTGTCGCAGTCCGAGCACGACCCGCTCGCCGCCGCGGTCCTCGTCACCGACTCGCCCGCGCTGGCCGATCGCGTCCAGGACCTGCTGGGTGACCAGGTCGCGGCCGCCAAGCACAGCGAGCGCATCACCACCTCGATGAGCGGTCGGCAGTCCGCGGTCGTGCTCGTCGACGACCTCGAGCAGGGCCTCGCCGTCGTCAACGCCTACGCCACCGAGCACCTCGAGATCCAGACCGCCGACGCCGCCGCGGTCGCTGCGCGCGTCACGAACGCGGGCGCCGTCTTCGTCGGCTCGTGGTCGCCGGTCTCGCTCGGCGACTACTCCGCCGGGAGCACGCACGTCCTGCCCACCGGCGCGTGCGCCTGCCACTCCTCGGGGCTCAACGTGAAGTCGTTCCTCAAGGCGATGCACGTCATCGACTACAGCCGCGACGCGCTCGCGGCGGTCGCCCGCCACGTCGAGGTGTTCGCCGAGGCCGAGGACCTGCCGGCGCACGGGCGCGCCGTGTCGATCCGCTTCGCCGACCCGTCGTGAGCGCTCCCTCGGCCCAGGCGCTGCCGCTGCGGCCCGAGCTGGTGGGCGAGGTCCCGTACGGTGCGCCCCAGCTCGACGTGGCCGTCCGGCTCAACGTCAACGAGAACCCCTACGGCCCGAGCGAGGCCGTGGTCGCCCAGATCGCCGCGGCGGTCGCGGAGGTCGCGCGCGACCTCAACCGCTACCCCGAGCGCGACGCCGGGGCGCTGCGCGCCGACCTCGCCGCCTACCTCGGCCACGGGCTCACCGCGGACCACGTGTGGGCCGCGAACGGCAGCAACGAGGTCATGCTGCACGTCCTGCAGGCGTTCGCGGGACCGGGCCGCACGGTGCTGAGCTTTGCGCCGACCTACTCGATGTATCCCGAGTACGCCCGCGACACCCACTCGGGCTTCGTCACGTTCCCCCGGGAGCAGGACTTCACCATCGACGTCGACGCCGCGGTCGCCGCCATCGAGCAGACCCGGCCCGACGTCGTCCTCGTCACCAGCCCGAACAACCCGACCGGCACCGCCCTGGCGCCCGAGGTCGTCGTCGCCCTCGTCGACGCCAGCCCCGGCGTCGTGGTGGTCGACGAGGCCTACTTCGAGTTCGCCCGCACGGGCACGCCGAGCGCGCTCGAGCTGCTGCCCGGTCGGCCCCGGCTGGCGGTCAGCCGCACCATGTCCAAGGCCTTCGCCTTCGCCGGCGGCCGCCTCGGCTACCTGGCCGCCGACCCCGCGTTCGTCGACGCCCTGCGCATCGTCCGGCTGCCCTACCACCTGTCCGCCCTCACCCAGGCCGTCGCGCGGGTCGCTCTCGCGAACGCTCCCGAGATGCTCGGCGCCGTCGACCGGCTGCGGGAGGCCCGCGACGACCTCGCCGGGTGGCTGGCCGGCCGCGGGCTCGAGGTCGCCGACTCCGACGCCAACTTCGTGCTGTTCGGTCGCTTCGCCGACCGGCACGCGCTCTGGCAGGCGCTGCTGGACCGTGGCGTGCTGATCCGCGAGGTCGGGCCGCCCGGCTGGCTGCGCGTCTCGGCGGGAACACCGCAGGAGATGACCGCGTTCAAGCAGGCTCTCGACGAGGTCCTGACCGGCCCCGACGACGCGACGAGCGCGAGGATGCGATGACCGCCACGCCACGACCCGTACGACGGGCCACCCTCGAGCGCGCGACGAGCGAGTCGAGCATCCGCGTGCACGTCGACCTCGACGGCACGGGCGCCTCGACCATCTCCACCGGCGTCGGCTTCTACGACCACATGCTCACCGCGCTCGCCCGGCACGCGCTGCTCGACCTCGAGGTCACCGCGACCGGCGACACCTACCTGGACGCCCACCACACGGTCGAGGACACCGCGATCGTGCTCGGCCAGGCGATCCGCCAGGCGCTGGGGGACAAGACCGGGATCCGGCGCTTCGGCGACGCGCTCGTCCCGCTCGACGAGGCGCTCGCGCAGGCCGTGGTCGACGTGTCCGGACGCCCGTACTGCGTGCACGCGGGCGAGCCCGAGGGGCAGGCGTACGTCCGCATCGGAGGCGGCGACCTCGCTCCCGACGGACGGACCAGCGTGGCCTACACCGGCTCGCTCACCCGGCACGTCTTCGAGTCGCTGGCGTTCCACGCGCACCTCTGCCTGCACGTCCGGGTGCTCGCCGGGCGCGACCCGCACCACGTCGTCGAGGCCCAGTTCAAGGCGGTCGCCCGCGCGCTGCGCGACGCGGTCACGTTCGACGACCGCGTCACCGGCGTGCCGAGCACGAAGGGTGCGCTGTGAGGCCCGACGTCGTGGTGCTGGACTACGGGTCCGGCAACCTGCGCTCGGCCGAACGGGCCGTGGCCCGGACCGGCGTCGACGTCGTCGTGAGCTCCGACCCCGAGGTCGCGCTCGCTGCACCGGGCCTGGTGGTGCCGGGCGTGGGCGCGTACGCCGCCTGCATGGCCGGGCTGCGCGAGGTCGGCGGGCCCGACGTGATCGCCGCCCGACAGGCCGCCGGCCGCCCGACGCTGGCCATCTGCGTGGGGCACCAGGTCATGTTCGGCTCGGGCATCGAGCACGGTGTCGAGGCCGACGGCTGCGGCGTGTGGCCGGGCGTCGTCGAGGCGCTGCGGTCCGAGCGGCTGCCGCACATGGGCTGGAACACGGTGGAGGCCGCCGGGGGCAGCCGGCTCTTCGACGGCGTGGCCGACGAACGCTTCTACTTCGTCCACAGCTACGGCGTCCGCGCGCTCGAGGAACGTCCGGGCCGGCTCGTGACCTGGGCGGAGCACGGCGGCGACCGGTTCGTGGCCGGCGTCGAGGAGGGTGCGCTGTGGTCGACCCAGTTCCACCCGGAGAAGAGCGGCGACGCGGGGGCCCGGCTCATCGCCAACTGGGTCGCCACGCTCTAGCCCGCACGACCCCCGGCAGGACTGTCAGAGCCGGGGACTAACGTCCCCCTCCTCAGCACTCGACGAGGAGGGCCGCTGCCATGGGGCATGCACGAGGACGGTGGGTCGCGGTCGTCGCGACGGCGGCGCTGGTGGGTGGCGGCGGCCTGGTCTCCGGGCCCGCGCAGGCGGCGCCGGCGCGAGCGTCGGACCCGTCCCTGATCCGCTCGCCCGAGCTGTCGGAGACCAGCCGGCTGGCCGACCGGCGCACGGTCGTGACCGGTGACCGGGCCTGGGTGCTGGGCAGCGCGGACGGACGGTTCCCGGCGGCCGGCTTCCACACCCGCGGCGAGATGGGCGGCTTCTGGACGCCGAGCCTCAAGCTGCTGGACGGGGTCTGGTTCGGCATCGGCGACACCTGGATCTCCCGAGGCACGCAGACCACCTCCGGCTGGGGCTACGTGCGCACCGACTTCCCGGCCACCGACGGCGTGGCCGCGAGCCGGACCGACCTCGTGCCGGACGGCGTGGCGGGCGCCCTCGTGGGGATGACGCTCCGCTCGGCCACCACGCGGACCGTCACGTTGCGGGCCGACGCCCACTCCGAGCTGATGGGCTCCTACCCGTGGGGCGAGACGACCCCGAGCCAGACCACGGTGAACCTGCCCGACACCGGAGCCGTGGACGGCAACGCGCTGGTGTTCCGCGACCGGGGGACGCCCCCGGGTGCCAACCAGACCGCGCACGACTGGGCGGCCGCCTTCGGCTCGAGCCTCGAGCCGAGCGGGAGCGCGCTGGGCCGCAGCTTCCGCGGGCCGCAGGACCCGGCGGTGGTCTGCCCGGCCTCCGGGCCGGACGCCCCGACCGCACCGACCCGCTGCGACGACACCGCGTACGGGCACGGCACCGGCGGGCAGCTGTCCTACCGGATCTCGTTGCGGGCCGGGGAGCCCCGGACGGTCTGGTTCGGGGTCGGCGGCTCCCGCTCCGGGACGGCCGACGCCCAGGCCGCGCTCGCGAAGGTCCTCACCGACCCCGGTGCGGCCCTCGAGGCCAAGGTGCGCGGGCGGGAGGAGGTCGCGGGCCTGACCGAGGTCTCCCTGCCCGGCGACCCGCTCGTGGAGCAGAGCGTGGCGTGGTCCAAGCAGATGCTGGCCGCGTCGGTGCAGCGCTCCGACGACGTCGCGCTGCGTGTGGTCGACGCCGGCACGGCCTACCCGGCGCCGGTGAAGACGCTCGACTCGATGCGCTGGATCGGCGCCGGCTGGCCCGACTACACGTGGCTGTTCGGCACCGACGGCGAGTTCACCGCGTTCGCGTCGGTCGCGGCCGGGCAGTTCGGTCCGATCAAGGCGCACCTGCGCACGCTGCGCGACGTCTCCGAGGCGGTCAACGGCGGCAGCGGCAAGATCGTCCACGAGGTCACCCCGGACGGTGCGGTCTACTTCGGCTCGAACGCCGACGAGGGCAACACCGACGAGTCCGCCAAGTACCCGTCGGCCGTCGCGCTGGTCTGGCGCTGGAGCGGGGACCAGAAGTTCCTGCGCGACCTCTACCCGGCGAGCGTCAAGGCGATGCACCACGTCGCCTCGCTCGACGCCGACGACGACGGCTGGCCCGAGGGCCTCGGCAACGTCGAGCGCGCGGGCATGGGCACCGAAAAGCTGGACAACACGGTCTACGCCATCCGCGGGTACGCCGACCTGGCCGACCTGGCCAAGGCGCGCGGGGACGGCAAGACGCAGCGCTGGGCGACGCGGCACGCGCAACGGCTGACCGCGGCGTTCGAGCAGGCGTGGTGGTACCCGGCGGACGGCGCCCGCTCGTACGCCGACTCGCTCGACCCGGAGCCCCTGGGTGGGTACAGCTCGAAGATCTTCCAGCGGCACTGGATCGGGCTCACCCCGACCGACGCCGTGCTCCCGGCGCTGCCCGGCCGCCCGGCCGGACCCCTGGCGTCCGACGCGCACGCCCGGACGACCCTCGCCCAGCACGAGCGCAGCTGCTACACCGGTGAGCTCGGCCTGTACCACACGGGCACCGGGGCGAACAGCGTCGCCGGCGACACCGACGGCACGAGCTGCGACGACGTGACCTCGTCGGTCACCAACGAGACGAGCATCTTCACGCTCAACAGCGCCATCGCCGGCGTCAGCGAGGGCAACTACGGACGCCTGGGCGCCGGGCAGCAGGGCGTCTACACCCACGGGAACGCGCGGGCGCAGCTCGACCCGGACCTGTGGGAGATGCCGGGTGCGATGCCCGAGATCGTGCCGGGCGGGTCGTTCGGCGCGAACATCGACAAGCCCTTCAACGAGCGGTCGATGGTGATGCAGGCCTGGGGCGCGTACGGGGTCCTGTGGCCGGTCGTCCACCAGTGGCTCGGAGTCTCGCCCGACATGGGGCGTGGCCGCGTCGCCGTCGTCCCGCAGCTGCCGCCGGGCCAGGCGAGCGCGTCGGCACGGTCGATCAAGGTCGGCTCGGGACGCCTCGACGTCACGGCCCGGCGGACCAGCGTCGGGGACGCCACGCGCTACGTCACCGAGGTGACCCGCCACGGAAAGGCGAGCCTGGTCGTGGGTGCGGTGCTGCCGACGGGGAGCAAGGTGGGTCCCGTCCGGCTCGACGGCAAGAAGGCGAGGGCCGTGCTGACCCCGACCAGCCGCGGGCTCGAGGTCACGGTCAAGGCCAAGAAGGGCAAGAAGGGCACCTCGCGGCTGGTGGTGACGACCCGGTAGGGGCGGGTGGACGTCGGTCGTCGGGACGGGTCGGGTGCGGTCAGCCGGTAAGGTCGTCCGGTGCTCCCGCGTGTCGATCGTGCCGACCCCGACCGTCTGGTCCTGCTGCCCGCCGTCGACGTGGCGGGCGGCCAGGCCGTCCAGCTCGTGCAGGGCGTCGCGGGCTCGGAGAAGGTCTTCGGCGACCCGATGGCCGCCGCGCAGCGCTGGGTCGACGACGGGGCGGAGTGGATCCACCTGGTCGACCTCGACGCCGCGTTCGGCCGGGGCAGCAACGCCGCCGTGCTCGCTCCCATCGTGGCCGCGGTCAGGGCGGCCGGGGTCTCGGTGGAGCTGTCCGGCGGTATTCGCGACGACGCCAGCCTCGCGCGGGCCCTCGGGACCGGCTGTGCCCGTGTGAACATCGGGACCGCGGCCCTCGAGTCGCCGGAGTGGTGCGAGCGGATCATCAGCGAGCACGGCGAGCAGATCGCGATCGGGCTCGACGTCCGCGGGAGCAGGCTCGCCGCCCGCGGCTGGACGCGCGAGGGCGGGGAGCTCGACGAGACGCTCGCCCGGCTCGACGCCGCCGGGTGCGCGCGGTTCGTGGTGACCGACGTGGCCAGCGACGGGATGCTCTCCGGGCCCAACCTCGAGCTGCTCGCCCACGTCTGTGCGCGCACCGCCGCGCCGGTCGTGGCCAGCGGCGGGATCAGCAGCCTCGCCGACGTCGACGCGCTCAGCGGCCTCGTCGACCGCGGCGTGGAGGGCGCGATCATCGGCACCGCGCTCTACGTCGGCAGCTTCACGCTGCCCGAGGCGCTCGCCGTCACCCGCCGCTCCGGCCGGACCCAGGGCGCGGAGGCCCGCGCGTGAGCGTCCCCGCCGACACGTTCCGGCGCGGCCCCGCGCTGAGCGAGCTGCGCGAACCGGCCCACGGCCCGCTCCTGGACGGCCGCCTGCGGGACCTGCTGGCCGGCAAGAAGATCGTCATGACCGGCGTGACCGGCTTCATCGGCGAGCAGCTGCTGTGGAAGCTGCTGACCGAGCTGCCCGACACCCGGCCGGCCGTGCTGGTGCGCCGCAAGGGCTCCGCGGGCGCCGAGGCCCGGGTGCGCACCCTGCTGAAGAAGAAGATCTTCGCCGGGCTGACCGAGCAGCACGGTGGGCTCGACGGCCTGCTGGCGCAGATCGAGGTGATCGAGGGCGACCTCCCCAACGTCCCGGCCCTGCCCGCCGACCTCGACGTCGTCGTCCACTGCGCGGGCGACGTGTCGTTCGACCCGCCGATCGACCAGGCGTTCACCACGAACGTCGTGGGCACCCAGGTGCTGATGCAGCGGATGCTCGAGGCGGTCACGGGCCCTGACGGGGAACGGACGAAGGTGCCGCACTACGTCCACATCTCCACCGCGTACACGGCCGGCCGGCGCCGGGGCGCGATCCCCGAGGCCGGGCACGTGCACGGCATCGACTACGAGGCCGAGACGCGGGCGGGGCTGGCCATGCGCGAGCAGGTCGAGGCCGCCTCCCGGATGCCGGAGCGGCTGACCGAGCTGCGGAAGCAGGCCGAGCGCCAGCACCGGCAGGCCGGCTACCTCACCACCGCCGCCGACACCGAGCGGCGCCGCCAGGAGTGGGTGACGGCCGAGCTCGTCGCGGCCGGGACCGAGCGGGCCCGTTCGCTCGGCTGGACCGACGTCTACACGTTCACCAAGGCCCTCGGAGAGCGCGTGGTCACCGACCTCGGCGCTGACACCCGGATCTCCATCGTCCGCCCCGCCATCGTCGAGTCCAGCTGGCTCCACCCCTTCCCGGGCTGGATCGAGGGCTTCAAGATGGCCGAGCCGCTGATCCTGGCGTACGGACGGGGCGAGCTGCCCGAGTTCCCCGCCTCGGCCGACGCGGTGATCGACATCGTGCCCTGCGACTACGTGGTGAACGCGATCCTCGCGGTCTGCGCGACCGACCCCACGCCCGGCGACCCGCAGTACTACCACGTCAGCTCCGGAGCGCGGAACCCGCTGACGTTCCACGACATCTACGGCCACATCCGCTCCTACTTCACCGCGCACCCGTTGGAGAACGTGGCCAAGCCGGGCGCACCGCTGCCGGAGTGGAAGTTCCCCGGGGCGGTCTCGGTCGAGCGGCTGCTGTCGACCTCCGAGCGGGCGCACGGACTGGCCGAACGCGTCATCTCGAAGGCGCCGCGCTCGCACCAGACGCGCAAGCTCGCCCGCGACCTCGACCTGATGCGCGGCCGCCTCGACTTCTGGCGCAAGTACCACACGCTCTACAACGAGTACGCCCAGTCCGAGCTGCACTTCGTCGACGACAACACGCTTGCGCTGACGCGGTCGCTCGACCCGGCCGACGTGGACGCGTTCGCCTTCGACACCGCGGGCTACGACTGGACGACCTACCTCGAGGACGTGCACTGCCCGGCGATCACGGCGTCCGTACGCCGGATGGACGCGCTGCGGCGCAAGCGCGGCGCCCGGCCGACCACGTTCAAGGACCTGGCCAAGAACACGGCCGGGGCGTCCGCGGTGGCCGTGTTCGACCTCGACGGCACGATCATGTCGACGAACGTCATCGAGCAGTACCTGTGGGTCCGCCTGCCCGAGCTGTCCCCGCTGGACCAGGTCGTCGAGCTGGGCGAGGTGCTCGGCCGCCTGCCCGGCTACCTGCTCACCGAGCAGCGCGACCGCGGCAGCTTCCTGCGCGCCGTCTACCGCCGCTACCGCGGCCTCGACCTCGCCGAGCTCGAGCACCGCGTGGACACGACGATGACCGACTTCATCCTGAGCCGGGTGTCGCCGGACGCCATCCGGCGGATCGAGGAGCACCGGGCGGCCGGGCACACGACGATCCTGGTCACCGGGGCCGTGTCGGTCCTGACGCGCCCGCTGCGGGAGCTGTTCGACGTGATCCTCGCCGCCGAGCTGGGCGTCGACACGGACGGGAGGGCGACCGGCTACCTGGCCACGTCGCCGCTGGTGGGGGAGTCGCGCGCCGCGTGGCTGCAGCACTACGCCTCCCTGCACGGGGTCGACCTGAGCCGGAGCTTCGCCTACGCCGACAGCCACTCCGACCTGCCGATGCTCTCCACGGTCGGCAACCCGGTGGCGGTCAGCCCCGACATCTCGCTGATGCGCGCCGCGCAGCGCAAGAACTGGTCGATCGTGGAGTGGAAGACCAAGTCGCCCACCCCGCGCTGGCGCCTCCCCGCCTGATCCCCACCCAGCTTCCCCGCCCAGCCTCCGCCCAGCCTCCGCCCCTCCTCCCGCCCCGCCTGCCCCCGCCGCGGTGAGGAAACGCTGAGGTGCGGCAGGAGCTGGCCCCGGCCCGGTGGACGACGTCAGCGTTTTCTTCTCGTGAGCGCGTTGTCCACAGGTCGGGGAGCCAGGAACGGCACGAACGGCCGATCCTGACCAACCTCTTGACGTGGACGACGTCGTACGGGGCAGGGTCAGGCGCAACGGGTGGACGGCGGTCACCCGCGGGGTGCATGCGGCGAGCGCCGAGCCGGACCTGGCCCAACGGCTCAGGGCCTGGGACGTGGTGCTGCCCGAGACTGCGGTCTTCACCCACCTGACCGCGGCCGAGCTCCGCGGGTGGTGGCTGCCGGCTCCGATGCCCCACCCGGTGTTCACGGCGGTGGACGAGGCCGAACGGCACCCGCAACGGCGAGGCCTGAAGGTCCTCCGGCTCGTCGGCGACGGCGCGGCCGACCAGGTCCACGGCGTACGCCTCGCCCCTCCCGCCGAGACGCTGCTGACCTGCGCGGCCGACCTTGACGTCCTCGACCTGGTGCCGCTGGCCGACTCGGCCCTGCATCTCGGCCACTGCACGATGGCCGACCTCGTGCTCGCCGCGAGCGCACGCCGACGAGGCGTCAGGAGGCTGCGTACGGTCCTGCCGCTGCTGGACGGCCGCAGCGAGTCGGCCTGGGAATCGATCCTGCGCCTGCTGCACGTCACCGCAGGGGTCGAGGTCGAGCCTCAGCACGAGATCCGGACCGGAGGTGGCGCGTTCGTCGCGCGTGCCGACCTCTGGCTGGTCGGCACCCGGCGGATCCACGAGTACGACGGGGCCGACCACCGTGACGTCGAGACGCACCGGGCGGACCTCGCGCGCGAGCGCCGGCTGGTGGACGAGCGCTGGGAGCGGTGCGGCTACACCTCGAGGGAGGTGCTCCGCCGCGGTGGCGAGATCATCGCCGCCGCCGACACCGCTCTGGGCCGCCCGTGGCACCCCGGTCGGCTCTCGGCCTGGCGGGCGCTCGTGTCCCGCTCCTCGTACGGGTCCGCCGGCCGCCGTCGCCTCCTCGCTCGCTGGGCCACGACGAACCGCTGACTCCCGCCAGACGATCGCGGCCGCCGGGTGTCGGGAGTCAGCGGTTTCTTCACCGAGGGGCCGGCCAGGCGTGGGCGGGACGGACCGCCGCGGCGGGACTAGGATCAGGGACCATGTCGGGTCATTCCAAGTGGGCCACCACCAAGCACCAGAAGGCCGTCGTCGACGCGCGTCGCGCGAAGTCCTTCGCCAAGCTCATCAAGAACATCGAGGTCGCCGCTCGGCTGGGCGGGGGTGACCTCGACGGCAACCCGACCCTGTACGACGCGGTGCAGAAGGCGCGCAAGACCTCGGTCCCCAAGGACAACATCGACCGGGCCATCAAGCGCGGCTCCGGCGCCGAGGGGGGCGGGTCCGACTACGAGACGCTGTTCTACGAGGCGTACGGCCCGGCCGGCATCGCGATGCTCATCGAGTGCCTGACCGACAACCGGAACCGTTCCGCCTCCGAGGTCCGGATCGCCGTCACCCGCAACGGCGGGACGATGGCCGACGTGGGCTCGACGGCGCGGGTGTTCAGCCGCAAGGGCGTCGTCCTCGTGCCCAAGGAGCAGGACGGTCGCGCGATCAGCGAGGACGACGTCCTCGAGGCCACCCTCGACGCCGGCCCCGACGAGGTGAACGACCTCGGCGACGGCTTCGAGGTGATCAGCGACCCGGCCGCCACGGTCGCCGTCCGTACGGCCGTGCAGGAGGCCGGGCTCGACTACGACTCCGCCGAGGTGTCGTTCGTGCCCGAGTTCACCCAGCCCGCCGACGTGGAGACGTTCGAGAAGCTCGAACGCATCGTCGACGCCCTCGAGGACTCCGACGACGTGCAGAACGTCTTCACCAACGTCGAGGCCCCCGACGACGCTCTCGTCACCGCCGGCTAGAGGCGTGTCGGGCGCTCGAGGAGAGCGCACGCTCGGTTAGCGTACGAACGCGTGTTCGACTCCGCACGCGTCCGACGACGAGGGGACCCGTGCTGTGCGCGTGCTCGGGATCGACCCCGGGCTGACCCGGTGCGGGCTCGGCATGGTCGACGGGGTGCCGGGGCACAAGCCGTTCGTGCTGGCCGTCGACGTGCTGCGGACCTCGCCGCAGGCCGAGACCGGCGTGCGCCTCGCCGAGCTGGAGCGCACGTTCGAGGAGTGGGTCGTGCGCTACCGGCCGGCCGCGGTCGCGGTCGAGCGGGTGTTCGCCCAGCACAACGTCGGCACGGTGATGGGCACGGCGCAGGCCGCGGGCATCGCGCTGCTCGTCGCCGCGCGGCACGGCATCCCCGCCGCCCTGCACACGCCGAGCGAGGTCAAGGCCGCCATCACGGGGTCGGGCCGCGCCGGCAAGGACCAGGTCGGGGCCATGGTCGCCCGCATCCTCCAGCTCCCCGAGGTGCCCAAGCCGGCCGACGCCGCCGACGCGCTGGCCCTGGCCATCTGCCACGTGTGGCGGGGGAGCAGCACCGACCGGCTCGACTCGGCGCGCGAGGCCGCGGCCGGGGTGGCCGCACGACAGCAGCGGGCGTACTCCCAGGCCAAGACCGCCCAGGCCAAGACCGCCCAGGCCCGGACGAACCAGGCCCGCAGCGAACAGATCCGCACCGAACAGATCCGCACCGAACAGGCCCGTACGAAGGGAGCACGAGCATGATCGCCCAGGTCACCGGGAACGTCGCCGCCCTCGGACCCACCTCCGCCGTGGTCGAGACCGGCGGGGTCGGGCTGCTCGCGCTGTGCAGCCCGGGCACGCTGGCCGGCCTGCGGGTGGGCCAGCGCACGACGCTGTTCACCTCGCTCGTGGTCCGCGAGGACGCGCTGACGCTGTTCGGCTTCGCCAGCGCCGACGAGCGCGAGTTCTTCGAGCTGCTGATCACCGCGACCGGCGTCGGCCCCAAGCTGGCCCAGGCGGCGCTGGCCGTGCTGGCCCCCGACGAGCTGCGCCACGCGATCGCCACCGAGAACCTCGTCGTGCTGTGCAGGGTGCCGGGGATCGGGCGCAAGGGTGCCCAACGGATCGTCCTCGAGCTCAAGGACAAGATCAACGCCGTCGGGCTGGTCGGCGACCTCGGTACGCCCGCCCTGCCCCGGCAGGCCGTGTGGCGTGCGCAGGTCACCCAGGGCCTGGTCGGTCTCGGCTGGGCGCTGCGCGACGCCGAGGCGGCCTGCGACGAGGTCGAGCCGCTGCTGGTCGAGCAGCCCGACCTCGGCGTGCCGGCGCTGATGCGGGCCGCCCTGCTGAGCCTGGCCCGCCCGTGAGCCTCGAGCCCGTGGACATGCGCGCGGGTGCCGACCCCGACGAGCGGGCGGCCGAGTCGGCGCTGCGGCCCACCTCGCTGGCCGAGTTCGAGGGTCAGCCCCGCGTCTCCGAGCAGCTCGGGCTGGTGCTGGCGGCGGCCCGGCGCCGCGGCGGGGTCGCTGACCACGTGCTGCTGTCCGGCCCGCCCGGCCTGGGCAAGACCACCCTGGCCATGATCATCGCCGCTGAGATGACGGCACCGCTGCGCATCTCCAGCGGCCCGGCGATCCAGCACGCCGGAGACCTCGCCGCCATCCTGTCCGGGCTGACCGAGGGCGAGGTGCTGTTCCTCGACGAGATCCACCGGCTCTCGCGCCCGGCCGAGGAGATGCTGTACCTCGCCATGGAGGACTTCCGGGTCGACGTCGTCGTCGGCAAGGGCCCCGGCGCCACGGCCATCCCCATCGAGATCCCGCACTTCACGCTCGTCGGGGCGACCACGCGGGCCGGTCTGCTGCCGAGCCCGCTGCGCGACCGCTTCGGCTTCACCGGCCAGCTCGACTTCTACGACCCCGCCGACCTCGAGCACATCGTGGCCCGCTCGGCGCTGCTGCTGGGCGTCGAGCTCGACCCCGACGCGGCGCGCGAGATCGCCGGTCGCTCACGCGGGACGCCCCGGATCGCCAACCGGCTGCTGCGCCGGGTCCGCGACTTCGCCGAGGTGCGCGGGTCCGGCCGGCTGACGCAGGCGGTGGCCGCGGCCACGCTCGAGCTCTACGAGGTGGACGAGATCGGCCTCGACCGGCTCGACCGCGCCGTGCTGGTCGCCGTCTGCAAGCGCTTCGCCGGCGGGCCCGTCGGGCTCTCCACGCTGGCGATCTCGGTGGGCGAGGAGCGCGAGACCGTCGAGGAGGTGGCGGAACCGTTCCTGGTGCGCGAAGGCTTCCTGATGCGGACCCCACGAGGTCGGGTGGCGACCCCGGCGGCCTGGGCGCACCTGCGGCTGACGCCCCCGCGCAACCCGCCCGGGACCCCCGCGGGCGGCGCGCCCGACCCCGACCTGTTCGCGTGACTGCGGGGTTTCACCGATTCGCTGGGTAGAGTTCGACGGTCGGGCCGTGGTCCTCACCGCTCCCCGACAGCCCTCGACCCCAATCGGAACGGCACACCGTGGCTTCCAACCAATACAGCACGCTGATCCTCGTCCTCCTGATGGTGGTCGCGTTCTACTTCCTGATCCTGCGGCCGCAGAAGAAGCGCCAGCAGGCGCTGCAGAAGATGACCCGCGAGCTCCAGCCGGGCGACCAGGTGCTGCTCGGCAGCGGCCTGTTCGGCACGCTGGTCTCGCTGGGCACCAAGCAGGCCGTCCTGGAGATCGCGCCGGGGGTCGAGCTGACCGTCCTCAAGCAGGCCATCGTGCGCCGCGCCACGGAGGCCGACGTCGACGCCGTCTCGGAGGACGAGGTCGGCGACGAGCTCGAGACCGAGGCGACCGCCACGTACGACTCGGGCGACGTCCCGCCCGTGGTCCGGGCCGAGCCGGGCGCGACGTCGGCGCCGAGCTCGTCGTACCCCGCCAGCACCACCGAGACCGACCGCACCAACCTGCGCTGAGCGCCTCCCGCCCCGTCCGCGGGGCACGAGGCGACCTGATGCGGCAACCATGAACGAGGTAGAGCACTAAGTGGCAGCGATGACCGGGCGACCGATGCGGATGCTGGTGGCCCTCCTGGTCGTCACGGCGGGGCTGATCGCCCTGATGGCCGTGGGCAAGACCTGGACCCCCAAGCTCGGGCTCGACCTGCGAGGCGGGACGACCGTCACCCTGACGGCACGGAACACCTCCGGCACCGGGTCCGTCGACCCGACCAGCCTTCAGCAGGCGCGCCAGATCATCGAGTCGCGGGTCAACGCGCTCGGGGTCGGCGAGAGCGAGGTGACGGTCTCCGGCGACCGCCAGATCATCGTCAGCGTGCCCAACGTGCAGCGCGACCAGCTGGTCCAGCAGGTCGGCCAGACCGCGAACCTGCGCTTCCGGGCCGTCTACGCCGCCGAGCAGGTGCAGCCGCCGGCCACCGCGCCGTCCGGGACCGAGACGGGCGCAGCGACGCCGACCCCCGCTCCCAGCGGCGAACCGGCCGGCGCGCCCGCCTCGGAGAGTGCCGTCCCGGCGCCGTCACCCGCGCCCAGCGGGGGTGCGGGCAAGGTGCCGGCCGGCAACAACCGGCCGATGCTGCCGCACGCCCAGCTGCCGACCGCGCCGCCGACGCCGACCGCACCGCGGCCCACCGTCGTGGGTCAGGGGACCCCGCCGGACAAGGCGCTGGACTGGCAGCCCAGCCAGGCCGACACGACCGACTTCGCGAGCTTCACCTGCGGCGACCCGCAGGTCGACGTCTCGGACCAGCCGCTGTTCTCCTGCGACCGGGACGGGACCCAGAAGTACCTGCTCGGCCCGACCCTGATCGAGGGCAACCAGCTCACCAGCGCCAACGCCGGCATCCCGCAGAACGGGATCGAGTGGGTCGTCAACCTGCAGTTCAACGGCGAGGGCTCGACCGCGTTCGAGAACGCCACCCGGGCGCTGGCGGCCAAGACCGACCCGATGAACCGGTTCTCGATCGTCCTCGACGGCCAGTCGATCTCGGCCCCGTCGGTCAACACCGCGATCCCCGGCGGCGCCGCGCAGATCTCCGGCGGCTTCACCCAGCAGACGGCGACCGACCTGGCGAACGTCCTCAAGTACGGCGCGCTGCCGCTGGCCTTCGACGTGTCGCAGGTCAGCAACGTCTCGGCCACGCTGGGCGGTGAGCAGCTGCACGCGGGCATCGTCGCCGGCATCATCGGCCTCGCCCTCGTGGTGCTGTTCTGCTTCGCCTACTACCGCGGCCTGGGCATCGTCGTGGTCGCGTCGCTGGCCATCGCCGCGGTGATCACGTACGCGTCCATGGTGCTGCTGGGCAGCTCGGTCGGCTTCGCGCTCAACCTGCCCGGCATCGCCGGGGCGATCGTCGCGATCGGGGTGACGGCCGACAGCTTCGTCATCTACTTCGAACGCATCCGGGACGAGGTCCGCGACGGACGCAGCCTGCGCACCGCGGTCGAGACCGGCTGGCGCCGCGCACGGCACACCATCCTGATCGCCGACGGGGTGTCGATGCTCTCGGCCATCGTGCTGTTCATCCTGGCCATCGGCTCGGTCCGCGGCTTCGCCTTCACCCTCGGCCTGACCACGCTGATCGACGTGTTCATCGTGTTCTTCTTCACGAAGCCGCTGATGACGCTGCTGGCGCGGACCCGGTTCTACGGGGGCGGGCACCGGCTCTCCGGCCTCGACCCGGGCCACCTCGGGGTCAAGGCCCTCCCGGGCACCCGCACACGACGGCCCGCGACGGCCGGATCGGGACTCTGATGTCGAAGTTCAGCGACCTTGGGCACCGCCTCTACACCGGCGAGGTCTCCTACAACTTCATCGGGCACCGCCGGCGCTGGTACATCCTCTCCGGCATCCTGCTGACGATCTCGATCCTGGCCCTGCTGGTGCGCGGGCTCACCCTGGGCATCGAGTTCGAGGGCGGCGCCGACTTCCAGGCGCCGACCACGGTCTCCGCCTCGTCGATGGAGCAGCCGGTCCGCGACGCGCTCGAGCGTTCCGGCGTGCCGAACCTCACCGAGGCCACGGTCAACACGATCGGCAGCAACCAGGTCCGCGTGCAGACCCGGACGCTGGACCCCACGACCGAGGTCCCGCTCGTGCGGACCGCGATCGGGCAGGCGGTCGGCATCCCGGGCGACCAGGTCAACTACAGCCTGATCGGCGCGTCGTGGGGCGGCCAGATCACCGAGCGCGCGCTGATCGCGCTCATCGTGTTCCTGGTGCTGGTGACGCTCGTCATCTGGATCTACTTCCGCGACGCCAAGATGTCGCTGGCGGCGCTGGTCGCGCTGCTGCACGACCTCGTGCTCACCGTCGGCATCTACGCCCTGGTCGGCTTCACCGTGACCCCGGCGACGCTGATCGGCGTGCTGACGATCCTGGGCTACTCCCTCTACGACACCGTCGTCGTGTTCGACAAGGTGCGCGAGAACGTCCGCGGGGTGCGGACGAGCACCACCAAGACCTACTCCGACGCGTCCAACCTGGCGGTCAACCAGGTGCTCGTGCGCTCGATCAACACGACGATCATCGGCGTGCTGCCCGTCGCGGCGCTGCTCTTCGCCGGCACCTTCATCCTCGGCGAGGGTCCGCTCAAGGACCTGTCGCTGGCGCTGTTCGTCGGCATGGTGTCGGGGGCGTACTCGTCGATCTTCATCGCGACGCCGCTGCTGGCCCAGCTCAAGGAGCGCGAGCCGGACATGCGCCGCCACCGCGCGCGGGTGGAGAACCGCCGCGACCGGGCCGAGGCCAAGGTCGGTGCGGCGCCGCTCGCGACGGAGGGTGCGCACGACGACGACGACCGGGTCGCGGAGCCCGACGGCCTGGTCGGCGTGGCCCCCGGCGGGTCGACGGCGATCGACCTGGGGGCGAAGGGCGGCACCCGCGTGACAGCCGTCCCGTCCTCGCAACGGCCGGTCGTGCGTCCGGTCGTGGAGGGCGCGGCCAAACGACCGCAGCCGCAGAACTCGCCGCGCAGCCAGCGGAAGAAGTAGCCCGGTGGCGACGGCGGCCGCGCAGGCCCCCGCTGACCTGATCGCGAGCCTGATCGTCGACGTGCCCGACTTCCCCAAGCCGGGGGTGACGTTCTCCGACATCACGCCGCTGCTCGCGTCTGCGGAGGGGCTGGCGGCGGCGGTGGCCGGGCTGGCGGCGACGGCCCCGGCGGGGATCGACGCCGTGGTCGCCCTGGAGGCCCGGGGCTTCATCTTCGGCGGGCCCGTCGCGCTGGCCCTGGGGGTCGGCTTCGTCCCCGTCCGCAAGCCCAACAAGCTCCCCCGCGAGCACATCAGCGTCACGTACGACCTCGAGTACGGCACCGAGACCCTCGCCCTGCACGCCGACGCGCTCGCGACGGGCCAGCGGGTGCTGGTCGTCGACGACGTGCTGGCCACCGGCGGGACCGTCGCCGCCGCGACCGGACTGGTCCGCGCGCTGGGGGCGGAGGTCGCCGCGGTCGCGGTGGTGCTCGAGCTGGGCTTCCTCGACGGCCGCGCCCGGCTGCTCGAGGCCGGGCTCACCGACGTGCACGCCCTGGTGACGAGCGCGGGCGCCTGAGATGGCCGTGGTCCGGACGCGTCGGCTCGACCAGGACCGGCGCTGGACCACGACCGAGGCCCTGGTCTCGCTGCCCGCCCGCAGCGCGTCTCCCGGGGTGGAGCTGGCGCGGCGCGGTGGGCTCGCCCTGATCCTGCTGGCGGTCGTCGTGATCCTGGTCTACCTCGACCGGGACTCGTACAACGACACCAGCGACGGCGTGGTCGGGCTGATCGACGCCATCTACTACGCGACGGTCACCATCACGACCACCGGGTACGGCGACATCACGCCGGTGAGGCCGCACGCCCGGGTGCTGAACGCCATCATCGTGACCCCGTTGCGGATCGGCTTCCTGGTCCTGCTGGTCGGGACCACCCTGGAGGTCCTGGCCAACCAGGGCCGGCAGATCTACCGGGACCGTCGCTGGAGGAGTGGCATGCGCAACCACGTCGTCGTCGTCGGCTACGGCACCAAGGGTCGCAGCGCGGTCGAGACCCTGGAGACGAACGGGGCGAACGCCGCCCAGCTCGTCATCATCGACTCGCGCGCGACGGCGGTGGCCGACGCGAACGTCCGCGGGTACGCGGCCATCGAGGGCGACGCGACCCGGCGCGACATCCTGCGGCGCGCGGAGATCGCCCGCGCCCGGGAGATCGTCATCACCCTCGACCGCGACGACTCGGCCATCCTCACGATGCTCACCGTGCGCCAGCTCAACCCGAGTGCGCACGTGGTCGTGGCCGTGCGCGAGGACGACAACGCGTCGCTGCTGCGCCAATGCGGGGCGAACGTGGTCGTGACCTCCTCCGAGGCGGTCGGCCGGCTGCTCGGGCTGTCGGCGACCAGCCCCAACATCGGCACCGTCATCGAGGACCTGCTCTCGTCCCGCGAGGGGCTGGAGGTGGGGGAGCGCCAGGTCACCGCCGCCGAGGCCGGCCACGCGCCCGGCGACGTCGAGGGCGAGCGCGTCATCGCCGTCGTCCGCAACAAGACGCTGCGCCGCTTCTACGACCCGGCCGTCGCGACGCTCCAGACCGGGGACAAGGTCGTCGTGGTCCGCAAGGCGTCGGACGCCTGACGCTCCGCTGGGGCGCCAGCACTAGACTCGTCGCACAGTCGACACGACGGGTGTGGTGGATTCGAGCGTGGTGGACCAGACGGTCGTCGAGACGCCGGCAGCCTCCGGCGAGCCGCCGCGCGTCCGGATGCGCCAGCGGCTGGCCCGGCTCGGGGCCACCCGTCCGCAGACCGCCGCCCTCGACCCGCTGTTCCAGGTCATCCGGGCCAACCACCCGAAGGCCGACCTCTCGCTGGTCGAGCGCGCCTTCCACACCGCGGAGCGCTACCACCGCGACCAGCGCCGCAAGAGCGGCGACGCCTACATCACCCACCCGCTGGCGGTGACGACCATCCTCGCCGAGCTGGGGATGACGGAGGCCACGCTCTGCGCGGCGCTGCTCCACGACACGGTCGAGGACACGGCGTACACGCTCAAGGAGCTGACCGCCGACTTCGGCGAGGAGATCGCGCTCCTGGTCGACGGCTGCACGAAGGTCGACAAGATCAAGTTCGGCGAGTCGGCCAAGTCCGACACGATCCGCAAGATGGTCGTGGCGATGAGCCGCGACATCCGGGTCCTCGTCATCAAGCTCGCCGACCGGCTGCACAACATGCGCACGCTGCACTACCTGCGCCCGGACAAGCAGTCCCGCATCGCGCTCGAGACGCTCGAGATCTACGCCCCGCTGGCGCACCGGCTGGGCATGAACACGATCAAGTGGGAGCTCGAGGACCTCGCGTTCGCCACGATGCACCCCAAGGTCTACGACGAGATCGTCCGGCTGGTGGCGGAGGCCGCGCCGAGCCGCGACGAGTTCCTGTCCACCGTCGTCACCCAGGCGCAGGCCGACCTCAAGAACGCCAAGATCAAGGCCTCGGTCACCGGGCGGCCCAAGCACTACTACTCGATCTACCAGAAGATGGTCGTCCGCGGCCGCGACTTCGCCGACATCTACGACCTCGTGGGCCTGCGGATCCTGGTCGAGAACCAGTCCGACTGCTACGCGGCGATGGGCGTCATGCACGTCCGCTGGACCCCCCTGCCGGGGCGGTTCAAGGACTACATCGCGATGCCGAAGTTCAACCTCTACCAGTCGCTGCACACCTCGGTGATCGGGCCGGGCGGCAAGCCCGTCGAGCTCCAGATCCGGACCGAGGAGATGCACCGCAAGGCCGAGTTCGGCGTCGCGGCGCACTGGAAGTACAAGGAGGGCGCCAAGAACGGCGGCCCGGTCGTGTCGGCGGACGGCGCCGACGACGAGCTCGTGTGGGTGCGCCAGCTGCTCGACTGGCAGCGCGAGACCGCCGACCCGAGCGAGTTCCTCGACTCGCTGCGCTTCGAGATCAGCTCAGACGAGGTCTACGCCTTCACCCCGCGCGGCGAGGTCAAGGCGCTCCCGCAGGGCTCCACGCCGGTCGACTTCGCCTACTCGGTCCACACCGAGGTGGGCAACCGCACGATCGGTGCCCGGGTCAACGGCAAGCTCGTGCCGCTGGAGTCGGAGCTGCACAACGGCGACGTGGTGGAGATCTTCACCTCCAAGGCCGAGAACGCCGGACCGAGCCGGGACTGGCTCACCTTCGTCCGCAGCCCGCGGGCCCGCAGCAAGATCCGCCACCACTTCACCCGCGAGCGTCGCGAGGAGTCGATCGAGAAGGGCAAGGAGGCGCTGGCCCGCCAGCTGCGCAAGGCCGGCCTGCCCCTGCAGCGGCTGCTGACCCTCGAGCACCTGACGGCGATCTCCACCCACTTCAAGCTCGCCGACGTCAACGCCCTGTACGCCGGGATCGGCGAGGGGACCGTCGGGGCTCAGGCGGTGGTCAACCAGCTGACCGTCACCCAGGGTGGCGAGGACGCGGTCGCCGACGAGCTCGGCGAGGACCGCGTCGTCACCGGGCGGCGGAGCCGGCGCGCGAGCAGCGGCACCACGACCGGCGTCATGGTCAAGGGCGCCGACGACCTGCTGGTCAAGCTGGCCAAGTGCTGCACCCCGGTCCCGGGCGACCCGATCCTGGGCTTCGTCACCCGCGGGTCCGGCGTGTCCGTGCACCGGACGGACTGCTCGAACGCCGCCGAGCTGCTGAAGGTCCCCGAGCGGATCGTCGAGGTGGAGTGGGCGCCGACGACGCTGAGCTCGTTCCTGGTGGCCATCCAGGTCGAGGCGCTGGACCGCAACCGGCTGCTGTCCGACATCACCCGGTGCCTGTCCGACCAGCACGTGAACATCCTGTCCGCTGCGCTCAGCACGACCAAGGACCGGATCTGCAAGGCGAAGTTCACCTTCCAGACCGGTGACCCGACGCACCTCGACCACGTCCTCGGCGCCGTACGCCAGGTCCCGTCGGTCTTCGACGTCTACCGCGTCTCGCAGTAGCGCGCCGCGCTGCTGCTTCGCGGGTGCCCGCTGGCGCCAGCGGACACGCTCACAGGCGATCCGCGTGCCCTCCGGCGCCACTCGACTCGCCCGACTGAGCTTCAGGGCGTTCGCTTCGTCAATCTGGGTTGACACCAGAGGGGTGTCAACCTAGGCTGACGGCATGCCTGCTGAACCGACCACCACGAACGAGGCGCTCGACGTCGCGTCGGGCGCCACCAGCGCGGACCCCGCCCTCGGGCTGCGTTCCGTCGCGGCTCTGCGCCGCCTGGCCGACCGGCTGGAGGACCTCCAGGTCGCGTCGGCGCGCAAGCGCGGCTGGTCGTGGGCCGAGATCGCCTCAGCGCTCGGCGTCTCCAAGCAGGCCGTCCACAAGAAGCACGCCCTCAGGAGGTAGCGAGATGTTCGAACGGTTCACAGCGCCGGCGCGGGCCGCCGTGGTGCACGCGCAGGAGCTGGCCCGGAAGCAGGGGTCGTCCACGATCGGTGCCGAGCACCTGCTGGTCGGCGTCCTCGCCGACGCGGACGGCGTGCCCGCCGCCGTGCTGCGCCGCTGGGACGTCGACGCCGCACGCGTCGCAGCGTCCGTGCAGGGCGGGGTCGCCGGCCTGGACGACGAGGCGCTCGCGGCGCTCGGCATCGACCTGGACGAGGTGCGACGGCGTACGGAGGACGCGTTCGGGCCGGGAGCCCTCGACCAGCCGGTCGGGAAGCCCCGCAGGGGGCACGTCCCGTTCACGACCGAGGCGAAGGCCGCGCTCGGGGAGTCGGTGCGGTCGGCGGTGCTCGGCTCGGCCCGCGAGATCGGGTCGGCCCAGCTCTTCCTCGGACTGCTGGCGGTGGAGGAGGGCTCCGCCATCCGTGCGCTGCACCGGGCCGGCGTGGACGCTTCCGCCACCGACCTGAGCCGGCTCGTCCAGGCCGAGATCGGCCAGGACGCCTGAGGAACGCCAACCCGTTCCAGGCCCTTCGACCGACAGCTAGAGGCCCTGCGCGGCGAGCTCACCCGCTGAAGTCGCTCACCGCCTGCTGCGCCTGGGCGAGCCACTCCCGGTAGGTCGCGGCCGAGTCGCTGGCCTGCTGCGCCGCCCGCTCGTCGCCGCGTTCGCTCGCCTTCGCGGCCTGCTCCTCGAGCGTCGCGATCTGGGCCTCGAGCTTGGCCGCGGTGTCCGCCGCCCGCGCCAGGGCCTCGGGGTTGGTCCGACGCCACTTGTGGTCCTCGGCCTCGTTCACGGCCGACTCGAGGGCGTGCAGCCGGGCGTCCAGGGGCCGCATCGAGTCGCGCGGGACCTTGCCGATGGCCGACCAGCGTTCGAGCAGCTCGCGGTAGGCGACCCGGGCCTGGCCCAGGTCGGTGACCGGCAGCATCCGGGCCTCGGCCTCGTCCAGCAGCGCGGTCTTCGCCTCGGCGTTCGCGCGGAACTCGACGTCCTGCGCCGCGTTGAGCGTCTGCTTCGCCCCGAAGAACGTGTCCTGCGCCGCGCGGAACCGTCGCCACAGCGCCTCGTCGACCCCGCGGGGGGCGGCGCCGGCGGCCTTCCACCGCGTCATCAGGTCCCGGTACGCACCGGTCGTCGGGCCCCAGTCCGTCGAGGTCGCGAGCGCCTCGGCCTCGGTGACCAGCTGCTCCTTGACCTCGCGGGCGCTCTCGCGCTGCCCGTTCTGCTGCGCGAACTGGGCCTTGCGCCGGCGGGTGTAGGTCGTCCGGGCGGTGGAGAAGCGGTGCCACAGCGCGTCGTCCGTGGCCCGGTCGAGGCGGGGGAGCGCCTTCCAGTCCTCGAGCAGCGACCGGAACCGGTTGACCCCGCCGCGCCAGTCGTTCCCGGTGGCGAGCGCCTCGGCCTCGGTGACGGCGTGCTCCTTCTTGGCCCGCACCTCGTCCAGCTGGCGTGCCTTCTCCGCCCGCTGGGCCGCCCGCGCCTCGTCGACGACGGGCGTCAGGGCCTGCAGCCGGGCGAGCAGCCCGTCGAGGTCGCCGACCGCGTGGGCGTCCGTCACCGCCGTGCGTACGGTCCGGATCGAGCCCGCCGCGTCGTCGGGCGAGAGGGCACCCGAGGCCACCCGCCGCTCGAGCAGCGAGACCTCGAGCTCCAGCGCCTCGAACCGCCGGGTGAAGAAGGCGAGCGCCTCCTCGGTCGGGACGTCGGGGACCTGGCCTACCGCACGCTCGCCGTCAGCGGTCCGGACGTAGACCGTGCCGTCCGGATCCACCCGCCCGAAGGGCTGCGGAGCGTCACCGTCACTCATGCCGCCATCCTGCCCGATACCCTGTAGCGAGTGTTCATCGCGTCGTTCCCGGCCGGGCCCTGGCAGACCAGCTGCTACGTCCTCGCCACGTCCGCCCGGTCCGAGTGCATCGTCCTGGATCCGGGGATGGGGGCGCTCGACGGCGTGCGCGACATCGTCGCCGAGCACCACCTCAAGCCCGTGGCCGCCGTGCTGACCCACGGCCACCTCGACCACATGTTCTCGGTCGCGCCGCTCTGCGCCGGCTACGACGCGACCTGCTGGGTGCACCCCGACGACCGGGCGCTGCTGGCGAACCCGCTGGCGGGGATGAGCCCCGACACCGAGGCCCTGCTCGCCCAGCTCGGCGGTGGGAGCACCGCGTTCACCGAGCCCGACGACGTACGCCTGCTCGCCGACGGCGTCCGCGTCGAGGTCGCCGGGCTCGAGCTCGACGCCCTGCACGCCCCGGGGCACACGCCGGGCTCGACGATGTTCCGGAGCGCCTACCCCGACGAACCGGACGTGGACTCGCTGCTCTTCTCCGGCGACGTGCTGTTCGCCGGCTCGGTCGGGCGCACGGACCTGCCGGGCGGCAGTGCGGAGGCGATGGTGCGCAGCCTGCGCCAGAAGGTCCTGCCGCTGCCCGACGAGGTGGTCGTCCTGCCCGGCCACGGCCCGCAGACCACGATGGCCGCCGAACGGGCGGGCAACCCCTACCTCCAGGCGTCGTTCCTCGAAGGAGCCCTCTCGTGAGCCGCCCGCGCGCCCTGTCCGGCTTTCCCGAGCTGACGCCCGAGCAGCGCATCGTCGAGCAGCAGGTCCTCGACCGGCTGCGCGAGGTCTTCGAGCTGTACGGCTTCGCCTCGGTCGAGACCCGGGCCGTCGAGCCGCTCGACACCCTGGCCAAGCAGGGCGAGATCGACAAGGAGGTCTACGCGGTCCAGCGCGTGGCCGCCGAGCCCGGCAGCGCTGCGGAGCTGGGGCTGCACTTCGACCTGACGGTCCCGTTCGCGCGCTACGTCCTCGAGCACGCCCACCAGCTCGCGTTCCCCTTCCGGCGCTACCAGATCCAGAAGGTCTGGCGGGGCGAGCGGCCGCAGGAGGGCCGCTACCGGGAGTTCACCCAGGCCGACGTCGACATCGTCAACCCCGGCACGCTGCCTGCGCACTTCGACGTCGAGCTGCCGCTCGTGACCCTCGCCGCCCTCGAGGCCCTGCACGTCGACCTCGGGCTGCCGCCCGTGCTGATGCGGGTGAACAACCGGCTGCTGGCCCAGGGCTTCTACCGCGGGCTCGGCATCTCCGACACCGTCGCGGTGCTCCGCCAGGTCGACAAGCTCGACAAGATCGGGCCGGACAAGGTCGTCGACCTGCTGACCACCGACGTCGGCGTCACGCCGGCCCAGGCGCAGGCGTGCGTACGCCTCGCGTCGATCTCGACCCGCGACACCTCCTTCGTCGACGCCGTGCAGGCGCTCGGCGTCACGGACCCGATGCTCGACGAGGGCCTCGAGCTGCTGGCCGACGTGGTGCAGACCGCGAGCGAGTACGTCCCGGGACGGATCGTGGCGGACCTCAAGATCGCCCGCGGCCTGGACTACTACACCGGCACGGTCTACGAGACCGAGCTCGTCGGCCACGAGCGCACCGGCTCGATCTCCTCGGGCGGTCGCTACGACTCGCTCGCGAGCGACGGAAAGACGACCTACCCGGGCGTCGGGCTCTCGATCGGGGTCACCCGGCTGCTGGTCCCGCTGCTCGGGGCCGGGGTGCTCAAGGCCACCCGCTCGGTCCCCACCGCGGTCGTCGTCGCGGTCAGCAGCGAGGACCGGCGCCCCTCGGCGACGGCCGTCGCGGCCAGGCTCCGCGCGCGCGGCATCCCGACGGAGGTGGCGCCCGAGGCGGCGAAGTTCGGCCGGCAGATCCGCTACGCCGACCGGCGCGGGATCCCGTACGTCTGGTTCGGCGCCGGGGAGGCCGACGAGGTCAAGGACATCCGTTCCGGCGACCAGGTCGCGGCCGACCCGGCCACCTGGGAGCCCCCGGCCGAGGACCTGCACCCCCGGGTGGTGCCCGGCTGACCCGGTTTCTGCTGGTTTTCCGAACCTCGTTGGTCGAAAAGCGACTGTTCGGGGCCGATCGGGGCGACGAGGGTCGGAAAACCAGCGGTCGACGCGGAGCCGCACGTCCGGCAGGGTGGCGGTGTGGACCCGACAGCGGTGCCCGACGCCACCTGGGTCCGGGCGCGACGGCTCCGGGCCCAGGGCCTGGGGCTCCCGACCGACCGGACACCGACGGAGGCCGTGCGGCTGCTGGCCGCCGTTCAGTCCCAGGAACCCGCCCACGCCTTCTGGTCGCTCGCCCTCCGCTCCACCGCGACCACCGAGGCCGAGGTCCGGACGGCGTACGACGCCGGTGAGTTCGTGCGGACGCACGTGCTGCGTCCCACCTGGCACCTCGTCGCGGCCGAGGACGTCCGCTGGCTGCTCGCCACGACGGCGGCCCGGGTGCACCAGACCAACGCCTCCATGGCGCGCAAGCAGGGTCTGGGCACGGCCGAGCTGGAACGCGGCGCGACGGCCCTCGCCGACGCGCTGACGGGTGGCGCGGTCCTGACGCGCGCCGAGCTGGTCACGGTGCTGGCCGCGGCCGGGCTGCCGACCACACAGCTCGCCACGGTCCTGCTCGTCATGCACGCCGAGCTCGAGCAGGTGGTGGTCAGCGGCCCGATGCGCGGCGCGGCCCACACGTACGCCCTCTTCGACGACCGCGTCCCGCGCACCGGCCAGGACGGGGCCGACCCCGCACGGCTGCTGCGGCGCTACCTGACCGGGCACGGCCCGGCGAGCGTGCGGGACCTCGCCCGCTGGTCCTCGCTGACCCTCACCACGGTCCGTGCCGCGCTCGTCGAGCTCCGCGACGAGCTGGACGGCGACCTGGTCGAGGTCGACCTGGAGGGGGAGACGTACGTCGACCTCCCCCGGGAACCGATCGGCACGGACCCGCCGGTGCTGCTGCTCCCGCTCTTCGACGAGCTGCCGCTGGCCTACCGCGACCTCGCGTTCCCGCCGGCGCCGGGGCACCCGCAGGCGCCCGACGCCGACCTCCGGTCCGGGAGCGTCCTCGCGGGCGACGCCGACGTCGGCACCTGGCGCCGCGGGGTCCGGGCGCGGACGGTCGAGGTCGCTCTCGACCTGGCCTCCGGTGCGCCCGCTGACCTCCGGGACCTCGCCGTGGTCGAGGCGCAGCGGCTCGCCACGTTCCTGGGACGTGACCTCGATCTGCGGCACGACGGTGCCTGATCCCCTACGGTCGAGCCCATGACGGGTCCCGACCGCGCAGCCGGCGCCGACGAGGGCGCCGCCGCGCCCGGACCTCCGCCGGCCGCCGGGCACACGGTCCTGGCGACCGCGGACAGCGAGTCGTTCGCGTCGCTGCGGCGCCGCCCGACCGCGCGCGAGGAGCGCTACGCGATGGGCAAGGCCCTGCGCCACGACGTCCCGCGCCGCAGCCTCGGCGACTGGCACCCGCCGCCCGACCGGGCCGACCCCGTCGCCCTGATCGAGGAGTCCCACCGCGGGCGCGTGCCCGAGCTGGTCCCGATCCGGGTCGCGCGGATGATCTCCTCGCCGTACGGCTTCCTGCGCGGGACCGCCGTGGTGATGGCCGCGGACGTCGCGGGCCTGCCCGCCACCGGGATCATGCCGGTGGCGTGCGGCGACTCGCACCTGGGGAACTTCGGCTTCTACGCCTCGCCCGAGGGCGAGCTGGTCATCGACCTCAACGACTTCGACGAGGCGCACCCCGGCTCCTGGGAGTGGGACCTGCGCCGGCTCGTCGCGAGCATCTGGGTGGCCGGGCGGGAGAACGGCCGGACCGAGGAGCAGTGCCACGACGCCGTGCTGGCGTGCGTCGGGGCATACCGCGACGAGGTGGGGCTGCTCGCCGACATGCCGCTGCTGGCTCGCAGCTACAACCGCCTCGACGTCGGGCGGCTGCACGAGACCGCGACGGAGAAGTCGCTGCGCGACGAGATCGAGCGCTCGGTCCGTCGAGCGCGGCAGAAGACTTCCGACCGTGCGCTGCCGCGCTTCACCACGGTCGACGAGGGCTCCGACGGCCAGCGGCGCATCGTCCAGGAGCCGCCGCTCATCACCCGGCTGGCCGACGACGAGCGCGAGGCGGTCGCGGAGGCCCTCGACGCCTACCTGCTGACCCTCGCGCCGCACTGGCGCCGGGCCATCGGCGGTTACACGCTGGTCGACGTCGCGCACAAGGTCGTCGGGGTGGGCAGCGTCGGGCTGCGCGCGTACGTGGCCCTGCTCGAGGGCAGCGCTCCGGACGACGTCGTGTTCCTGCAGCTCAAGCAGGCCCGCCGCTCGGTGCTCGCCCCGTTCGTGCACGGCGGCGCGGCCTGGCACGCGCACCAGGGCCAGCGGGTCGTGGAGTACCAGCAGGCGCTGCAGACGGTGAGCGACCCGCTGCTCGGCTGGACGACCGTCGACCTGCCGGGGGAGGGGCCGCTGGACTTCTACGTCCGCCAGTTCCGCAACTCCAAGGGCACGATCCCGCTGGACGCGATCGACGCCGCCGCGCTCGTCGACTACGCCGGCATCGTCGGTCACCTGCTCGCCAAGGGCCACGCGCGGACCAGCGGCGCCTCGATGATCGCGGGCTACGCCGGCCGGGGCGACAAGCTGGGGAGTGCGTTCGGACGCTTCGCCCGCGCGTACGCCGACCAGACCGAGGCCGACCACGCGCGGCTGGTGGCCGCCGTCCGCTCCGGGCGCATGCCCGCCTCCGAGGGCGCGCTGGAGCGGGTCGGCCCCGCCTTCCGGCCGTGACCTCCGCCTTCCGGCCGTGACCTCCACCTGCCGACCATGACCGACGAACGCTCCGCGTACGGCCCGCTGCGGGTCAGCGACGCGCTGGTGCTGGGTCCCGAGGAGCTGCGCTGGCGCTTCTCGCGCTCGTCCGGACCCGGCGGTCAGGGCGTCAACACCGCGGACAGCCGGGTCGAGCTGACCTGGGAACCGGCGAGCTCGACGGCCGTGGCGACCCTGCCCGAGGCCCTGCGGGAACGTCTGCTGCAGCGCCTGGCACCGGTCCTGGTGAACGGTGCGGTCGTGGTCGCCGCCTCCGAGCAACGCGCCCAGCTCCGCAACCGCGAGCTGGCCCGGACCCGGCTGGCCGCCCAGCTCCGTGCCGCGCTGGCGCCGCCGCCGCGGCCACGGCGGGCTACCCGGCCGAGCCGGGGCTCGGTGGAACGCCGGCTCGGGGCGAAGGCCGTACGGGCGCGGGTCAAGGCGCAGCGGCGGCGCCCGGTCGAGTGACGGTCGAGTGACGGGCGCGGGCCGGGCGAGAAAGCCCGGAGGAGGTACGGAGGCCGGACGCCTAGGATGAGTGGTCGCTCCTCGAGCGCCTCCTACCTCTCCACCGAAAGGCCCTGAAGCCCCGTGATGCGCACCCACGGTGCCGGTACCCTCCGCGCGACGGACGCCGGCACGACCGTGACCCTGGCGGGCTGGGTGGCCCGCCGCCGCGACCACGGCGGCGTCGCCTTCCTGGACCTGCGCGACTCCACCGGCATCGCCCAGGTCGTCGTCCGCGACGAGCTGCTCGCCTCCTCCGACGCCCACGACCTCCGCAACGAGTACTGCGTGACGGTCTCCGGCGAGGTCGCGGCCCGGCCCGAGGGCAACGCCAACCCGGACCTGCCGAGCGGGGAGATCGAGGTCGTGGCCACCGGGCTGGAGGTGCTGAGCTCCGCCGCGCCGCTGCCGTTCCCGGTCGACGACCGCGTGAACGTCGGCGAGGAGACGCGCCTGCGCTACCGCTACCTGGACCTGCGCCGCTCCGGCCCGGGCGCGGCCCTGCGGCTGCGCAGCCAGGTCAACCGGGTGGCCCGCGAGACGCTGCTCGACCGCGACTTCGTCGAGATCGAGACCCCGACGCTGACCCGCTCGACGCCCGAGGGTGCGCGCGACTTCCTCGTTCCGGCGCGGCTGCGTCCGGGCTCCTGGTACGCGCTCCCGCAGAGCCCGCAGCTGTTCAAGCAGCTGCTCATGGTCGCCGGGATGGAGCGCTACTTCCAGATCGCGCGCTGCTACCGCGACGAGGACTTCCGCGCCGACCGGCAGCCTGAGTTCACCCAGCTCGACGTCGAGATGAGCTTCGTCGACCAGGACGACGTCATCGCGCTGACGGAGGCGCTGCTGGCGAACATCTGGGCCCTGATCGGGGTCGAGCTGAAGGGTCCGTTCCTGCGGCTCACCTACGCCGAGGCGATGGACCGCTACGGCAGCGACAAGCCCGACCTGCGCTTCGGCGGTGAGCTCACCGAGCTCACCTCCTACTTCGCCGAGACGCCGTTCCGGGTGTTCCAGGCCGAGTACGTGGGCGCCGTGGTCATGCCCGGCGGCGGCAGCCAGCCGCGGCGGACGTTCGACGCGTGGCAGGAGTTCGCCAAGCAGCGCGGGCACCGCGGGCTGGCGTACGTGACCGTGGCCGAGGACGGGACGCTCGGCGGCCCCGTGGCCAAGAACCTGTCCGAGACCGAGCGCGAGGGCCTCGTCGCCGCGGTCGGCGCGGCCCCGGGCGACTGCGTGTTCTTCGCCGCCGGCGCCCGCTCCCAGGCGCAGGCGCTGCTCGGCGCGACCCGGCTCGAGATCGCCCGGCGCACCGGGCTGCTCGAGGCGGCCAAGGACGAGTGGGCCTTCTGCTGGGTCGTCGACGCCCCGCTGTTCGAGCCGGCCGAGAAGGCCGTCGCGTCCGGCGACGTCGCCGTCGGGGCCGGGGCGTGGACCGCCGTGCACCACGCGTTCACCTCGCCCAAGCCCGAGTTCTTCGACACCTTCGACACCGAGCCCGGCGCCGCGCTGGCGTACGCCTACGACGTCGTCTGCAACGGCAACGAGCTCGGCGGCGGGTCCATCCGTATCCACCGCCGCGACATCCAGGAGCGCGTCTTCGCGGTCATGGGGCTGACGCAGGAGGAGGCGAGGACCAAGTTCGGGTTCCTGCTCGACGCCTTCGACTTCGGACCCCCGCCGCACGGCGGCATCGCCCTCGGCTGGGACCGGCTCTGCATGCTCCTCAGCGGCGAGGACTCGATCCGCGAGGTCATCGCCTTCCCCAAGAGCGGCGGCGGCTTCGACCCGCTGACCGAGGCGCCGGCCCCGATCACCGCGGCGCAGCGCCGCGAGGCGGGGGTCGACGCGAAGCCGGTCAAGCCGACCGACAAGCCCGCCGACTGACCTCTGTCGCCAGCCCCGCGGTGCCAGCCCCGCGTCGCAGCACCGACGCGAGCAGGGCCCGTACCGGAACGATCCCGGTACGGGCCCTGCTGCCGTTCGAGGCCCCTACTTCTGGCAGGCCTTGTTGCTGATGCCGTCGGAGCCCGAGGGCACCGTCGTGTCGCAGCCGACGACGTTGCCGAGGCTGCTGTTGTAGGCCAGCCGCACCCCGTAGCCGGGGACGCCGGCGGTGAACTTGTTGGCGTAGACGGTGTTGTTCTTGCCCCACACGTCGTAGACCTGCCAGACCTGGACGGCGTCGGTCTTGGCGTGGGCCCCCGTGTTGTGCGCGACGACCCAGTTGTCGGACTGCACGCTGATCAGGGTGTTGCCCGACCTCATGCCCGAGCCGTCGACCGTGTTGCCCCAGACGGTGCCGTCCACGGCCCCCTCCTTGAGGTCGATCGGCTCGGACGACGTGTTGCTGATGTTGTTCGACACGATCGCGTTCCGGTTGCTGGCGTCCGCCTTGCAGCCGTTGTAGGCGCACCAGTTGAGCTTCGAGGTGCCGACGTACACACCCTCGCCGTACATCGCGGTCTGCAGACCCGTCTCGCGGATCGTGTTGGCGACCACCACGCTGTCGCTGGTGTTGTTCTTCAGGTGCACCGCCTCCTGGCCGACGTGCTCGACGAGCACGTCGGAGACGGCCACGTGGTTGCTGTTCATGACCGAGATGCCCTTCTGCGAGCCACGCACGGTCATGCCGGAGATGCGCAGGTAGCTGGACTGGTCGACGCGGAACCCGCCGTTCGTGGCGACGCCCTTGCCGGTCAGGACCGCCGAGCGCGACCCGCAGATCCACACCGGGGCCGAGCTGGTGCCCTTCGCCTTGACGGCCGTGCTCCACGGCGCCGTGTAGGTGCCGGGGTTCATCCTGATGACGGTGCCCGCCTTGATGTTCGCCACGGCGGACTCCAGCTGCGAGAAGGTGGAGACCGTCTTCGTGGCCTTCGGGCAGGAGCTGTAGCGGACCGCGGTGTACGACGGGGTGCTCTTCGTCTTGACGCCGACGCCCGACGAGGACTTCGAGGCGTTCCCGACCTTGTCGACGGCCTTGACCCAGTACGTGTACGAGGTGGCGTCCGCGAGGCCCACGTCCTTGAAGGTCGTGGTGCCGG
Source organism: uncultured Friedmanniella sp. (assembly GCA_964251895.1). Lineage (GTDB taxonomy): Bacteria > Actinomycetota > Actinomycetes > Propionibacteriales > Propionibacteriaceae > Microlunatus. The sequence continues at coordinate 98,309 of CAXULL010000010.1, read as the reverse complement.
ACGAGACCGTCGCGATCAGCGTCGAGGAGCCGCCCTTGACCTGGCGGTAGATGCGGAACGCGGAGAGGTCGCTCGCTGAGGGCTTGCTCCAGCTCAGGTTGTAGCCGCTCCGCACCGACGACGCCTTGAGGCTCGTCGGGGCCGACGGCGCGGTGATGTCGAGGACCTGGAACGCGTCCACGACCAGGTTGGCGCCCCGGGCGCTCGAGCTCTTCTGGCCGGTGCGCACCACCTTGAGCGCGTGGGTGCTGTTGCTCAGGCCCTTGACGGACCAGACCGTCTTCTTGAACTGGGTCTTGCTGGCGTAGCCGTCGAGCGTCTTGACCAGCTTGCCGTCGAGGTAGATCTTGGCGATCCCGTTGGCCGGGCCGGGCCGGGAGATCCAGGAGACGCCGGTGGCCTTGAAGGTGAGGGCGGCGCTACCGCTCCGACCGATCAGGCTCGAAAAGCTTCCGCCGCTGGCGGTGGTCGTCTTCGTGGTCTTCCAGCCACCCGACAGCACCAGGGCCGAGCTGCCGTTCTCGGTCACGCCGGGCGACGCGACGGTGGCGGCGGACGCCGGCGCCAGCGGCACCAGAGCGGTGGCGACGACCGTGGCGAGCCCGAGGGTGGTACGGGCGATCCTGACGGACGTGCGTGGGGCCTGTGAGGTGGTCGGTGGGCTGCTGCGGACGGGGTGGGGGGCGGTGTGGGGGCTGGACATCGCGATCTCCTGTGGGGGTTGCGCACCGGCCATGGATGAGGTCGGAGCATCGATCGGTCCCGAGTGACAAAAACGCATGGAACGTTCTGACGCAACTAAGAGAAATACCGTCAGAAGGGTTCTGGCATTACTAAGACCTTCACTTCAGGCCTGAGAGCGATCTCCGACGTGATCTCGGCGTGATCAACCTCATACGATCACGGGACGATAACGACAGTCGCGAAATGCCTTCTCCGCAATTCCGATAGGTGTACAAATCGCGCGGCGCCACGGTCGAACCCGGTCGCACGGCTCCGTACGCTGTGCCTCGTGAGCGAGGACCTGTTCGGTGGTGGGCTCGACGGGGCCACCCGCGTCGGCGGCCCGGCGGTCGCCCTGTCGTCCGGCGGCAGCCTGTCCGACGCGGACCGGCCGGGGCTGCCGCTGGCGGTGCGGATGCGGCCCCGTTCGCTGGACGAGATCGTCGGTCAGACGCACCTGCTGGCCCCCGGCTCCCCGCTGCGGCGGCTGGCGGCCGGCGAGCCCATGTCGGTGTTCCTGTGGGGCCCTCCGGGGACCGGCAAGACGACGATCGCGTCGGTCGTCTCCCGGCAGAGCGGGGCCCGGTTCGTCGAGGTCTCGGCCGTCACGGCCGGCGTCAAGGAGGTGCGGGCCGTCCTCGACGAGGCCCGCCGCGAGCTGGCGCGCGGGCACCGCACCGTGCTGTTCGTCGACGAGGTCCACCGGTTCTCCAAGACCCAGCAGGACGTGCTGCTGCCCGCGGTCGAGAACCGCCTGGTGACGCTGGTCGCCGCCACCACGGAGAACCCGAGCTTCTCGGTGATCTCACCCCTGCTGTCGCGCTCCCTGCTGCTCACGCTCCGGCCGCTGACCGACGCCGACGTGTCCCTGCTGCTCGACCGCGCCCTGGTCGACGAGCGCGGGCTGGGCGGGAGCTGCACGCTCGACGACGACGCCCGCGACACCCTCCTGCGGCTCGCGGGCGGCGACGCCCGGCGGGCGCTCACCTACCTGGAGGAGTCCGCCGCCGGCGCCGTCGCCCTCGGGGAGACCCGCGTGACCGCGCAGGTCGTGGAGCAGGCGGTCGACAAGGCGGCGATCCGCTACGACCGCGACGGCGACCAGCACTACGACGTCATCAGCGCGTTCATCAAGTCGGTGCGCGGCTCCGACGTGCAGGCGTCGCTGCACTACCTGGCGCGGATGCTCGGGGCCGGCGAGGACCCGCGCTTCGTCGCCCGTCGGCTCATCATCCTGGCCAGCGAGGACATCGGTCTGGCCGACCCGACAGCCCTGACCACCGCGGTCGCCGCGGCCGAGGCGGTCGCCATGATCGGGATGCCCGAGGGTCGGATCACCCTGGCGCACGCCACCATCGCGCTCGCCCTGGCGCCCAAGTCGAACGCCGTCGTCGCCGCGATCGGGGCGGCCGCGGCCGACGTCGCCGCGGGCCGGGTCGGGGTGGTGCCGGCGCACCTGCGCGACGCGCACTACGCCGGGGCCAAGACGTACGGGCACGGCCAGGGCTACCGCTACGCCCACGACGAGCCGCACGGCATCGCGGCCCAGCAGTACCTGCCCGACGAGCTGGTCGACGCGGCGTACTACGTCCCGACCGACCACGGCAACGAGGCCGCCGTGTCCGCGCGGCTGGCCCGCATCGAGGAGCGGCTCGGCCGGGCCCCGTCGAGGTAGGCGAGCCAGCCGCCGTACGCCGTGATGTCGCGAGCGCCGGCGACCGCGACCGGCTCGACCAGGAAGCCGGGCATCCGCCGGCCGTCGCTGAGCTCGACCGAGCCGATGGTCATCGGCGCCGGGAGGGCGGCGACGAACGCCCCGAACGCCGCCGCCCCCAGCCGCCAGTGCTCCCCCTGCACCGCGGCTCCCCCCGAACCGACCCGCAGCAGACCGGGCTTGGGCGGCACGGTCTCCAGCGCCCACAAGCGGTAGGTCGACGCTGTCTCGACCGTCCCGACCCGGGTCGCCCCGAGCTCGCGCAGCTCGCCGTTCAGCGGCTGCCCGCTCAGGTGGGCGCCGATCACGACGAGGTCGACCAGCTCAGGCTTCACTGGCTTCACTGGCGAAGGCATCCGTGGCCGGGACATCGTTGGCGGCCACGTCCGGCTCCGGGACCCGGCGCTGCAGCTGCGCGATGCCCGCGAGGGTGGCCGCCAGCAGCAGGTAGCCGAGCGCGGGACCCGGAGCAGCGCCCCAGCCGACCTGGTCGGCGTGCAGCAGACCGACCCAGGAGAGCGCGGCCCCGACCAGGGCGGCGACCGCCGAACGGAGCAGCTGCTTCTCGAGGATGAACACCACGATCGTGCCGAAGACGATGCCCGCAAGGGTCGCGCCCTGCCCGAGCACGTGCAGGCCGTGGTAGACGAGGCCGGCGTTCTCCAGCGCCGGCTCGCCGACCTTCGCCGCGGTCGTCCCGGCGGCGGCGAGCGCGTTGTCGATCAGGCCAGCCCCCCACGAGGCGAGGTTGGGGATGATCGCGGCGATGATGGCGGCCGCGTGCAGGCGCGGTGTCGAGCGGAACGCCTGCGCCCCGATCAGCAGTCCGATGTACAGCAGGATCGGCACGATCGCGGGCAGCGGGAGCACCGTGGACAGCAGCCCGAAGAGCCCGGCGAAGCAGAGCACCGCGATGAACACGCCGCTGGCCAGCGAGTAGCTGGACCGGCCGCCGGCCTCCTTCCAGCCCGGGTGGCCGATGTAGACCGCCGGGGGGAACGGCGAGCCGAGCGCGGAGCCGATGATGGCGCCGGTGCCGTCGGCCAGCAGGACGCTGCGCAGGTTGTAGCTGTCACCGGCGGCGGCCGCGCTCTCGACGTTGCTCATGGCCTCGAGGAAGTTGTAGACGCCCAGCGGCACGGCGGTGGCCAGCAGCGGCGCCATGCCCGCCAGCCCGGTGGCCAGCAGCGAGATGTTGAGGCTCGGCACCGCGAAGGCGATGTCACTGGCCGCGGCGGCGACGTCGGGGACCGACATGAAGCCGCCGATCCAGCCGATCGCGGTGCCGACGAGCAGCGCGGCCAGTCCGATCGGCACTCCACCCGGCAGCTTCAGGTCTGTGAAGAACCCCACGAGGATGATGCCGAGGACCGGCAGCCCGATCCAGGCGGCGGCCCAGATCTGACCGGCCGGGCGCATCGAGATGAAGCTCAGCGAGATGCCCGCCAGCGTCCCCAGCAGGGCCGCCCGCGGCGTGATCTTGCGGATGAACGGCCCGACGAACGCCCCGATGAGCACGATCACCCCGATGATGAACGCCCAGGCCAGGCCGGCCTCCCACGCCCGGACGGGGTCGTTCGTGGAGAGGTAGATCGGGAGCATGATCACGAACGTCACGATGAACATGTGCGGGACGCTCGGCCCGTACGGCAGCGCGGTCACGTCGGTGCGCTGCTCGCGTCGCCCAAGCCGTCGGGCGAGGAACGTGTAGTAGGCGTTCCCCGCGATCAGGGCGATGCCCAGGGCCGGGAGCACGGTCCCGAGGACCCGGTCGGCCGGCAGGTGCACGACGAAGATCAGCAACGAGGTCAGCGTCAAGACGTTGACCAGGATGTTGAACGCGAGGCCGAAGAAGGCGTTGAGGTCTCCCCGGGTCCACCAGGGGACGCGGAACCGGATCGCGGAGTTGGTGCTGTCGGGGCGGAGCGCGGTGCTGGTCATGGGACGGTCCTCCGAGGTCGGACGGGATCGAGCGGATTCAGGCGGTCTTAGACCGAAGCCGTCGCGGGGTGGGGCAGCGCGGCGAGCAGGCTGGCCGAGTCGGTGACCCAGCCGAAGATGCCGCCCTGGGCGGCGATCATGTCCAGCCCCACGCGCTGGAACTCGGGGAAGTACGACCCCACGCAGTCGCTCAGGACGAGCGCCTCGTAGCCACGGTCGTTGGCCTCCCGCACGGTGGTGTGCACGCAGACCTCGGTCGTGACGCCGGTGACGATCAACGACTCGATGCCGGCCCCGGTCAGGATCTCGCCGAGGTCCGTGCCGTAGAAGGCGCCCTTGCCCGGTTTGTCGAGCACGACCTCGCCGGGCAGCGGGGCGAGCTCGTCGATGATGTCGTGGCCGTACTCGCCGCGCACGAGGATGCGCCCGTACGGGCCGGGGTCGCCGATCCGCATCGACGGCTTGCCGCGCCGCAGCTTGGCCGCCGGCAGGTCGGACAGGTCGGGCCGGTGGCCCTCGCGGGTGTGGATGATCGTCATCCCGGCCTCCCGCGCCGCGGCGAGCACCCGCTGCAGCGGAGGGACGACGCCCGCCAGCTGCCCCACGTCGTTGCCGAGGGTCTCCCCGAAGCCGCCGGGCAGCAGGAAGTCGCGCTGCATGTCGATGATCACCAGGGCGACGCGCCCCGGGACGTAGGTGAAGGGTCCGGGCTGGGCCGGGACGGTGACGTCGGGCATGCGGTCTCCTCAGGAGGTCAGGTGGTCGGCGAGGCGGGCCGCGACGGCCAGCACGGCGTCGTCGGCGAGGGCAGGTCCGAGGACCATCAGGCTGGTGGGCCGGCCGTCCGCGGTCAGCCCGGCGGGGACGGCCGCGGCGCAGAGGTCGAGCAGGTTGCCGAAGTGCGTGTAGTGACCCAGCACGGTGTTGGTCCGGATCGGGTCGGCCAGGACCTCTGGCACCGTGAACGTGGTCCCGATCGTCGGGAGCACGAGCACGTCCATCACCTCGAACGCGCGCGCGACCTCGGCCTTGAGCTCGGCCAGCCGGTACTGGGCCCGGAAGACGTCGGTCGCGGTGAAGCGGCCGCCACCGCGGATGATCTGGTCGACGACCGGCACGACGTCGTCGTGGTGGTCGGCCAGGAAGTCCCCGAACTCGACCGTCCGCTCGGCCACCCAGGGCCCGGAGTAGAGCAGCTCCCCGGCCGCCAGGAACGGCTCCAGGCGAGGCGTGCTGGTCGAGAAGAGGTCGGCGACCACGGCGCGGGCGGTGCGGTGCGCGTCGCCCATCGCGTCGTCGCCGAAGAACGTGAGCTCGGGCTCGGCGGGCAGCCCCACGGTCACCCCGAGCGGGTCGACGTCGACGCGGCGCCGGGGCCGGCTCCACGCGTCGCGCTCGTCGACCCCGGCCATCAGGTCGAAGACCAGGCGGACGTCGGCCGGGTCGGCGGCGATGAGGCTCAGGCAGTCCAGCGACCGGCACGCCGGCACCAGGCCGACGGTGCTGATCAGCCCGCGGGAGGGCTTGAACCCGATCACCGCGTTCAGCGCCGGTGGCACCCGCCCCGAGCCGGCGGTGTCGGTCGCCACGGCGAAGGGCACCTGGCCGAGCGCGACGGCCAGCGCCGAGCCCGAGCTGGACCCGCCGGAGATCAGGTCGCCGCCGAAGACGCTGCGCGGGACCGGGTGGGGCGTCCGGGTCCCGTTCAGCCCGGTCGCGAACTGGTCGAGGTTCGTCTTGCCGAGGCAGACCGCACCCGCGTCGAGCAGCCGCTGGACGGCGGGCGCGGTCGTCGTCGGGGTGTAGGCGTACGCGGGGCAGGCGAGCGTGGTCGGCCAGCCGACCACGTCGATGCTGTCCTTGACCCCGAACGGGACGCCGTAGAGCGGCAGGTCCCGGGCTCCGGGGGTCCGCTCGAGCTCGGCGCACCGCTGCAGGACGGCCTGGGGATCGACGCTGATCCAGGTGCCGTCCGCACCGCGCGCCGCGATCGCGTCGAGGACGCCGCTGACGTAGGCGGTCGGGGTCGTCGAACCGTCGCGGTACGCGGCCCGCAGGTCCCCGACCGTGGGTCCGGGCACCGCCCCCCGCACCTCCGGTGCCCGGACCCCCGTCTTCAGCAACATACCGTCGATTGTCGACAATCTGAGCGGCCGGCCGGAAGTACCGATGCGTTACGGGTCTGTAAGAGCTTCCGCACGCCCGACCGCCCCGGGTCAGAGGAAGCGTGTGCTCCCGTGGTGCTCGAGCTGGTGCAGGATCGCGGTCACGTCGTTGCTGCGGATGGCGTCGACGAGCGCCTGGTGCCGGCGCAGACCCGCTTCCGGGCCGATGGCGTGCGCCTCGCGACGCAGGTTCGAGGCCATCGGCCGCTGGAGCTTGAGCAGCACCGGCTCGAGGGCCAGGTCGAGCTGACGGTTGCCGGCGAGGGCGACGACCTCGGCGTGGAACGCCCGGTGCGCGTCGTCCTTGGCCAGCACGTCGCCGTCCCGCTCGGCCGCGCGCATCTGGTCCAGCCACGCCTGGAGAGGGGCCAGCCGGGCGTCGTCGGGGGCGGGGTCGGTCGGGAACGTCGTCCGCACGGCGTGCTGCTCGAGCGCGAGGCGGAGGCCGAACAGCTGCGCGACGTCGGTCTCGCTGAGCTCGGTGACCCGGGCGCCGCGCCGGGGCACGTGCTCGACCAGGCCCTGCTGGCTCAGCACGCGCAGCGCCTCCCGCAGCGGTGCGCGGCTGATCGAGAACCGGGCGACGATCTGCTCCTCGACCAGGCGCTGGCCGGGCAGCAGGGAGCCCGACAGGATCTCCTCGCGGAGCTGGCGGGTCGCGACCTCGACGAGGCTGGGCGCGTAGAGCGCCACGACGGTGTCGGCCACGTACGTCCTCTCGCCGTCGGTCCCGACCAGTGAACCATCCCTCAGGGCTGCGCGAAGCGGGCGCCGCGCGCGATGCGGACGGGACCGCGGACCGTCCGGACGTCGACCGGCTCGCCCTTCTGCCGGACCTCCACCACGCCCTCGTCGGCGAGCCGGGCGGCGACGTCGCGGGCCAGCGGCATCGCGGAGCGCCAGCCCGGCCCGCCCACGGCCCGTGCCGCGTCGCTCGGGCAGATGGTGCTCGTCGCGACACGGCTCGCGAGCAGCGCGAGCATGGACGCCCGCAGGCGGGCGTCCAGATCGGCGCTGTCATCGGTCGTGGCGGGCACACCTCACCGTAGGTCTGCGGGGAGAAACGGCGCGTGCGAGGTCGGTCCTGCGCGCTAAGGTCCGCGGGTGACCCTCGGACAGATCGCCGGCCTGGTGGCTGCGCTGGCCTGCGTCGGGCTGGTGGCCTTCCTCGCCGTCCCGCTGCTCAAGCTCGGCCGTGTGCTCGACGAGCTGCGCGTGACGGTGCGTGACCTGGGCCAGGAGACCGTGCCGATCCTCACCGAGCTGCAGGGCACGGTGCGGGCCACGAACGAGGAGCTGGGCAAGCTCAGCCTCGTGACGGCCGACGTGGCCAAGGTCAGCGCCAACGCCAGCCTGGTCAGCGACAACGCCGCCCAGCTCTCCGGCATCGTCAACGCCACCGTCGCCCGCCCGCTGGTCAAGACCGCCGCCATCGGTCACGGCCTGCGCCAGGCCGTCCGGCGCAGCGCGACCGACGACCCGGACGGCCGTCGGGCCGGACGACGCGCCCGGCGTGCCGAGCTCAAGGTGGCGATGCGGGAGCGTGAGGACGAGCTGCGCGCGCTGTCCGGCGGGTCCGCCGGGTCGACCGGGTCAGCCGCCCCGCGCCGAGCCGCCGAGCGGCCGAGCCGCGAACCCTGACCCTTCGTCCCACCCCCACCCACACTTTCAGAGGACCAACTGAGTTGAGAACCGCCGAGATCCGGCGCCGCTTCCTGGACTACTTCTCCGCCCGCGGCCACCAGGTGGTGCCGTCGGCGCCCCTGCTCTACAACGACCCGACCCTGCTGTTCGTGAACGCGGGGATGGTGCCGTTCAAGCCCTACTTCACGGGCGCGGAGACCCCGCCCTGGGACCGGGCCACGTCGGTGCAGAAGTGCGTGCGGACCCTCGACATCGAGGAGGTCGGCAAGACCACCCGGCACGGCACCTTCTTCCAGATGCAGGGCAACTTCTCGTTCGGCGACTACTTCAAGGCCGAGGCCATCCGCTTCGCCTGGGAGCTCGTGACGGGCAGCCAGGACGACGGCTTCCTGGGCTTCGACCCGAACCGCATCTGGGTGACGGTGCTGCACTCCGACGACGAGGCGGCCGCGCTGTGGGCCAGCATCGCGGGCCTGCCGGCCGAACGCATCCAGCGCCGCGGCCTGCTCGACAACTACTGGAACATGGGCGTCCCGGGTCCCGGCGGTCCCTGCAGCGAGATCTACTACGACCGCGGCCCGGCGTACGGGGCCGAGGGCGGCCCGGTCGTCGACGAGGACCGGTTCCTGGAGATCTGGAACCTCGTCTTCATGCAGGAGGAGCTGTCGGTCGTCCGGGCCAAGGACGACTTCGACATCCTCGCCGACCTCCCGCGCAAGAACATCGACACGGGCATGGGCCTCGAGCGGGTCGCCACGCTGCTGCAGGGCGTCGACAACCTGTACGAGATCGACGAGGTCGTCGGGGTGCTCCGCCGTGCCGAGGCGCTGTCGGGCAAGACGTACGGCGCGGAGGGCGGGCACGAGGACGACGTGCGGATGCGCGTGGTCGCCGACCACGTGCGGTCGGGCCTGATGCTCATGGCCGACGGCGTGACGCCGGGCAACGAGGCGCGCGGCTACGTCCTGCGCCGGCTGCTGCGCCGCGTCGTCCGCTCCATGCGCCTGCTCGGCGTGACCGACCCGGTGCTGCCCGAGCTGCTGCCGGTCAGCCGGGACGCGATGAAGGCCTCCTACCCCGAGGTCGAGCGCGACTGGGACCGGATCGCGGGGATCGCGTACGCGGAGGAGGAGGCGTTCCGGCGCACCCTCGTCGCCGGCACGCAGATCTTCGACGTCGCCGTCGCCGACACCCGCAAGGGCGGCGGGGCCACGCTGAGCGGGGACCGTGCGTTCCAGCTGCACGACACGTACGGGTTCCCGATCGACCTGACGCTCGAGATGGCGTCGGAGCAGGGCCTGACCGTGGACGCGGAGGGCTTCCGGTCGCTGATGGCCGAGCAGAAGGCCCGGGCCAAGGCGGACTCCAAGAGCAAGAAGGCGGGCGCGCAGGCGACCGAGGTCTACCGCGAGCTGCGCGCCACCGGCCTCACGCCCTTCACCGGCTACAGCGAGCTCGCGACGGACACGAGCGTGCGCGGCATCGTCCTCGACGGCGACCTGGTGGCGGGGGCGTCCGAGGGCGACGTCGTCGAGGTCGTGCTCGAGCGCACCCCCTTCTACGCCGAGTCCGGCGGCCAGGACTCCGACGCGGGCCGCATCACCGGCGACGGGGTCGAGCTCGAGGTGCTGGACGTCCAGCGCCCGGTCAAGGGTCTGGTCGTGCACCGGGTCCGGGTGACCCGCGGCGAGCTGCAGGCGGGTACCGACGTGCTCGCCCAGGTCGACGGCGAGTGGCGCCTCGGCGCCTGCCAGGCGCACTCCGGCACCCACGTGGTGCACGCGGCGCTGCGCCAGGTGCTCGGCCCGACCGCGCTGCAGAGCGGCTCGTACAACAAGCCCGGCTACCTGCGGCTCGACTTCGCCTGGCAGGGCGGCCTGAGCCAGGCCACCCGCTCGGACGTGGAGGAGGCGGCCAACCGCGCGCTGCGCGCCGACCTCGACGTGTCGGCGACGTACATGCCCCTGGCGACCGCCCGCGACCTCGGCGCCCTGGCGCTGTTCGGCGAGACCTACGACGAGGAGGTCCGCGTCGTCGAGATGGGCGGGCCCTGGTCGCGCGAGCTCTGCGGCGGGACCCACGTCCAGCACTCGTCGCAGATCGGCCTCGTCACGCTCACCACGGAGTCGTCGGTGGGTTCCGGGGTGCGCCGCGTCGAGGCGTTCGTCGGCATCGAGGCGTTCCGCTACCTCGCGGCCGAGCGCACCCTGGTGCACGGCCTGACCGAGGCGCTCAAGGTGCAGCCCGACCAGCTGAGCGACCGGGTCCACCGGCTCGTCACGCAGCTCAAGGACGCCGAGCGCCAGATCGCCGACCTGCGCAGCCGCGAGGTGCTCGCCCAGGCGGGTGCCATCGCGGCGGGCGGGCACGAGATGTGGGGCGTCCAGTACGTCGGCCACGCCGCGCCCGGTCTCGCCGGGAACGACCTCCGCTCGCTCGCCCTCGAGGTGCGCAACCGGCTCGGCGAGCAGCCCGCGGTCGTCGCCCTGGTGGGCGGCAGCGCGGAGAAGCCGAGCGTCGTCGTCGTGACCACCGCCGGCGCGCGCGACCGCCGGCTCTCGGCCGGTGACCTCGTGCGCGTGGCCAGCGAGACCCTCGGCGGCCGCGGCGGCGGCAAGCCCGACATCGCCCAGGGCGGCGGCACCGACGGCAGCAAGGTGGCCGACGCGCTGACCGCGGTGGAGCACGCGATCGGCCACGTCCTTCAGGCCGGATGACGTTCCGGCGGGGCGTACGGGTCGGGCTCGACTGGGGCGACGCGCGGATCGGCGTCGCGCGCTGCGATCCGGACGGGATCCTCGCGAGCCCGTACGGGAACGTCGCGGCGGGGGAGCGGGAGGTCGCCGACCTGCTCGTGGTGCTGGCCGAGCTGGAACCGTTCGAGGTCGTCGTCGGGCTCCCGACGACCCTCGCCGGGACCGAGGGGCCGGCGACGCGCAAGGTCCGCGAACGGGCCGGGCGCCTCGCCGCGGCCACCCCGGTCCCGGTCCGGCTGGTCGACGAGCGGTTCACCACGGTCGAGGTGTCGCGGCGGATGCGCGAGGGCGGACGCAAGGCGCGCGACCAGCGCAGCGTCATCGACGCGGCTGCCGCCGCCGCGATCCTGGAGCACGCGCTGAGCGTCGAACGTTCCAGGGGTGAGCCGCCCGGGGCGTTACTCTTGCCGGACGGCCGTGCCTGACCGAGCTGCGTGACCCCCCGCCGCTCGCGGCCTGCTCCACCGTCACACCTGCTTCACCCACCGGGGTCGAGGCGCGCCCCGACACCGAGGAGGACACGCACACCGTGTCGTCGATGCTCCCCGACACCAAGCCCAGTGCGGCCAAGGAGGCCATCCACCAGGGCAAGGGCTGCCTGGCCGTGCTGCTCGCGCTCGCCGTGCTGGTGGTGGGCGGGTTCCTGGTCTACGACCAGGGCAAGTCGCTGATGGCCAACTTCGGCGAGACGCCCGACTACAAGGGTTCCGGCGTCGCCCCCATCACCGTCACCATCCCGGCCGGCGCCACGCTCGACGAGATCGGCGGGGTCCTCAAGGACGCCGACGTGATCAAGTCCGTGCAGGCCTGGGACTCCGCGGTGAGCTCCGAGGAGCGGGCCACCAGCGTGCAGCCCGGGCGCTACCTGATGCGGACGCAGATGTCCGCGATCAACGCGCTGCGGCTGCTGATCAACCCCGGCGAGTCCCGGGTCCGCGCGCAGTTCACGATCCCCGAGGGTCTGCGGCTGACCCGTCAGGTCGACGCCCTGGCCAAGGGCACCAAGATCAAGAAGTCCGCCTACCAGAAGGCGCTCAAGAACCCGAAGGCGCTCGGCCTGCCCGCGTACGCCAAGGGCAGGCCCGAGGGCTTCCTCTTCCCCGACACCTACGAGCTGACCGCCGACGCGACGGCGACCTCCACGCTCAAGCAGATGGTCGCCCAGTACAAGGCCGTGACCGGCGACATCGGCCTCCAGGCCGCGGCGAAGAAGCTGCACCGGAGCCCGTACGAGGTCCTGATCGTCGCCAGCATCATCGAGCGCGAGGTCAACCAGGACCAGTACCGCGCCAAGGTCGCCCGGGTGCTCTACAACCGGCTCGACGCGGGCGAGAAGCTGCGCCTGGACTCGACGGTGATCTACGCCGGCAACCTCAGCACCAACACGACCACGCCCAAGGACCGCGAGAACCCGTCGAAGTACAACACCTACGCCCACAAGGGCCTGCCGCCCGGCCCGATCGCCGCGCCCGGCAAGGCCGCGCTGGAGGCGGCGGCCAACCCGGAGCCGGGCAAGTGGCGCTACTTCACGACGGTCGACTTCGACACCGGAGAGACGAAGTTCGCCGAGACCGAGGCCGAGTTCGAGCAGATCCGGTTGCAGTTCGTGGCCTGGTGCAACAGCCACCCCGGCCGCTGTGACAGCTGAGGCGGCTCACCCCGCTGGCCGGGTCGAGCACCGCTGCGCGGTCCTCGGCTCGCCGATCGCCCACTCGCTGTCGCCGGTCCTGCACGACGCGGCGTACGCCGAGCTCGGCCTGACCGGCTGGTCGTACGGGCGCGCCGAGGTGCGTGCGGACGGGCTGGCCGCGTTCGTCGACTCCCTGGACGAGACCTGGCGCGGCCTCAGCCTGACGATGCCGCTGAAGGTCGAGGTGCTCCAGCTCGACGACGTCGGGGTCGTCTCCGGAGCCGCGCGGCTGACCGGGGCCGGCAACACGCTGCTGCTGGACGGGCCGGTGCGCGAGGTGCACAACACCGACGTGGCGGGGCTGGTCTGGGCGCTGGGCAGTGCCCGCGCCGACGGGCCCGGGGTGAGCTCAGCGACGGTGCTCGGCTCGGGCGCGACCGCCCGCTCCGCGCTGGTGGCGCTGGCGGAGCTGGGTACGGAGCAGGTGCAGGTGCTGGCCCGTGACCGGGCGAAGGCCGAGGCGCTGTGCCCGCTCGCCGAGACGCTCGGGCTGACGCTGCACGTGCATCCGTGGGGGATGTCCGCCCCCGACGTCGACGTCCTCGTCTCGACGGTCACCGCGGGCGCGCTGGACGGCTGGGTCGAGGAGATCGCCGGCAGCGCCGAGGTGGTCTTCGACGTCGTCTACGACCCCTGGCCCACCACGCTCGCAACAGCGGCGGCACATGCGGGTGCCCGCGTCGTCGACGGCCTCGACCTGCTCGTCGGCCAGGCGGTGCTGCAGGTGGAGCTGATGACCGGGCGTCGGCCCAGCCCGGAGGTGTTGCGGGCGGCCGGGGACGCGGCCCTGGCGGAACGCTGAGCCGCGACCCACGCAGCCGTGGAACACTGGCCCGCGTGCTTCGCTGGCTGACCGCAGGAGAGTCCCACGGACCTGCGCTGGTCGCGGTCCTCGAGGGGATGCCCGCCCACGTGCAGGTGACCACCACCGACGTCGCCGACGCGCTGGCCCGACGCCGCCTCGGCTTCGGCCGTGGCGCCCGGATGAAGTTCGAGGCCGACGCCGTCACGCTGCTCGGCGGCGTCCGCCACGGCGAGACCCAGGGCGGCCCGGTCGCGATCCAGGTCGCCAACACCGAGTGGCCCAAGTGGGAGACGGTCATGTCGGCCGACCCCGTGGCCGCCGAGGTGCTCGACGCCCAGGCGCGCAACGCCAAGCTCACCCGGCCACGTCCGGGCCACGCCGACCTCGTCGGCATGCAGAAGTACGACTTCGACGAGGCCCGCCCCGTCCTCGAACGCGCCAGCGCCCGGGAGACCGCGGCCCGCGTCGCACTCGGCTGCGTCGCCCGCCGCTTCCTGGAGCAGGCGTACGGCGTGCAGATCCTCAGCCACGTCGTCGAGCTGGGCTCGGTCAAGGCACCCGCCGGCGTGGTCCCGCTGCCCGAGGACCTGGCCGGCATCGACGAGGACCCGGTGCGCTGCTTCGACCGGACGGCGAGCGCGGCCATGATCGCCGAGGTCGAGAGCGCGCAGAAGGACGGCGACACCCTCGGCGGCGTCGTCGAGGTCGTGGTGTGGGGCCTGCCCCCGGGCCTCGGCTCGCACGTCCACGGCGACCGGCGCCTCGACGCGCGGCTGGCCGGCGCGATGATGGGCATCCAGGCCATCAAGGGCGTCGAGATCGGTGACGGCTTCGAGCTGGCCCGGACCCGCGGCAGCCTGGCCCACGACGAGATCACGTCCTCGGGCGAGGGCATCGCCCGCGTCTCCGGACGTTCCGGCGGGACCGAGGGCGGCATGAGCACCGGCGAGGTCCTGCGCGTGCGGGCCGCCATGAAGCCGATCGCGACGATCCCGCGCGCGCTGCGGACCATCGACACCTCCACCGGCGAGGCGGCGGTCGCCCACCACCAGCGGTCCGACGTGTGCGCCGTGCCGGCTGCCGGCGTGGTGGCCGAGGCGATGGCCGCCCTCGTGCTGGCCGACGCCGCGCTGGAGAAGTTCGGCGGCGACTCCGTGGGCGAGACCCGACGGAACTGGCGCTCCTACCTCGACGACGTCGCGGCCCGCGGGCTGGCGCTGGCCGAGCGGTGACGGCACGGTGACGGCATCGTGACGGCGCGGCTGGTGCTGGTCGGCGCCCCGGGCTCGGGCAAGTCGACCGTCGGGGCCCTGCTGGCGCAGCGGTGGGGCGAGCCGTTCTCCGACGTCGACGCCGTGATCGAGTCCCGGGTGGGCAAGAGCGTCGCAGAGATCTTCGCCGACGACGGCGAGGCCGTGTTCCGCGCGTTCGAGGAGTCCACGACCGCAGAGCTGCTCGACGCCCCCGGCGTCCTCGCGCTGGGCGGCGGGGCCGTGCTGTCGCCGGCCACCCGCGCGGCGCTCGCCGGCCGTCCGGTGGTGTGGCTGCAGGTCACCATCGCTCACGCGGCCGGGCGGGTGGGGCTCAACGAGGCGCGTCCGCTGCTGCTCGGGAACGTCCGCGGGCGCCTCGTCAAGCTGCTCAACGAGCGGACCCCGCTCTACGCCGAGGTCGCCCGGGCGAGCGTGGACACCGACGGGGTGGGCGCGGAGCATGTCGCGGACCGCATCGAGGCCCTGGACCTGGCCCGTGCCTGAGGCCGCTGCCGATCGCGTCACCCGGATCGGCGTCGCGGCCGAGCGCCCGTACGACGTGCTGGTCGGGCACGGCGTGCTCGGCCGGGTCGCCGACGTGCTGGGCGAGCCCCGACGGGTGGCCGTGCTGCACCCCGCGAACCTCATCGACGTCGCCGTGCGGGTCACCTCCTCGCTCGAGCGGGCCGGTCACGAGGTCGTCCGGGTCGACGTCCCGGACGCCGAGGCGGCCAAGACCGCCGACGTCGCCGCCCGCTGCTGGTCGGTGCTGGGCAACGCCGGCTTCACCCGCAGCGACGCCGTCGTCGGCGTCGGCGGGGGATCGACCACCGACCTCGCGGGCTTCGTCGCCGCGACCTGGCTGCGGGGCGTGGCGCTGGTGACCGTGCCGACGAGCCTGCTGGCCATGGTCGACGCCGCCGTCGGCGGCAAGACCGGGATCAACACGGCCGAGGGCAAGAACCTGGTCGGCGCGTTCCACGAGCCGGTCGGCGTGGTCTGCGACCTGGACGTCCTGGCCACCCTGCCGGCGGTCGACCTGCGCGCCGGGCTGGGCGAGGTGGTCAAGTGCGGGTTCATCGCCGACCCCCGGATCCTGGAGCTCGTCGAGCAGGAGCCGCTCGCGGCCCTCGACCCCGCCTCACCGGTGCTGCGCGAGCTCGTCGAACGTTCGGTCCGGGTGAAGGCCCGGGTGGTCTCCGCCGACCTGCGCGAGGCGACGTCCGAGGGCCGGCAGGTCGGCCGGGAGCTCCTGAACTACGGCCACACCCTCGGCCACGCGGTCGAGCGGCGCGAGCACTTCCGCTGGCGTCACGGCGAGGCGGTCAGCGTCGGCATGGTCTTCGCCGCCGAGCTCGCCCGCGCCGCCGGGCTGCTCGACGCCGCGGTCGCCGACCGCCACCGGGAGGTCCTGACCTCGCTCGGCCTGCCCACCGCGTACGCGCCGGACGCCTTCGACGACCTCGTCGCCACCATGGGCCTGGACAAGAAGACCCGCGGGTCCACGCTGCGCTTCGTCGTGCTCAACGACCTGGCCAGCGCGGAGATCCTCTCGGGTCCGTCCGAGGAGCTCCTCCGCACCGCGTACGCGGCGGTCACGACGACCTGACGAGGCTGTCGGCGCCCGCCTCGCGGTGCCACAGTGAGGGCATGACCTCACCAGCCGGGCCCGCCGGCGTGTTCGACCGCGCGGCGGCCACCTACGACGCGGTCGGGGTGCCGTGGTTCGGACCGATCGCCGAGGGTCTGGTCGAGGCGCTCGCACCACGCCCGGGTGAGCGCGTGCTGGACGTCGGGTGCGGCCGGGGTGCCGTCCTTGGGCCCGTCGCCCGCCTCGTCGGCCCGGCCGGCACGGCGGTCGGCCTCGACCTCGCCCCCGAGATGGTCCGTCGGACGGCCGCGGACCTCGCCGACCTGCCCTGGGTCGAGGTGCGCGTCGGGGACGCGCAGGCCCCCGACCTGGCACCCGGGTCGTTCGACGTGGTGGCCTCGTCGCTGGTCCTGTTCTTCCTCGACGACCCGGCCGCGGCCGTACGGAGCTGGTGGGAGCTGCTGGTGCCCGGCGGGCGGCTGGGCGTGGCGACGTTCGGGGAGCAGGATCCCCGGTGGCGCGCGATCGACGCGGTGTTCCTGCCCTACCTGCCCGCCGCGCTGAAGGACGCACGCACGTCCGGCACCGAAGGCCCGTTCGCGTCAGACGCCGGCATGGAGGCGCTGCTGACCGAGGCCGGCGTGGTGGACGTCCGCACCGTCCGGCAGACCGTGCAGGCCAGGTTCCGCGACGTCGAGCACCTGCTCGAGTGGACGTGGTCGCACGGGCAGCGGGTGATGTGGGAGGCCGTCCCGCAGGGCCAGCGAGACGAGGTCCGCGCCCGGATCGTCGAGCGGGTCGCCGACCTCGGGTTCGGCGCCGGCGAGATCGTCCTCTGGGAGGACGTGCGCTACACGCTCGGGCACCGGGCCGTTCCCGTCGGCGGCTAGACTCACCCACTGCTCGAACGAAGTCGAAGTGCAGTCGAAGAAGGGTACGAACGCGTGGCGTCCACGAACGATCTCAAGAACGGCATGGTCCTCGACCTGGACGGCCAGCTGTGGTCGGTGGTGTGGTTCCAGCACCACAAGCCGGGCAAGGGCAACACCGTCGTCCGGACCAAGCTGAAGCACGTGCTCACCGGCAAGGTCGTCGACCGCACCTTCAACTCCGACACCAAGGTCGACACGGCCAGCGTGGACCGGCGCGAGATGCAGTACCTCTACCACGACGGCTCGGGCTACGTCTTCATGGACACCAGCAGCTACGAGCAGCTGGTCATCCCCGACGACACCGTCGGCGACGCGAAGAACTACCTGCTCCCCGAGCACATGGCGACCGTCGCGATCCACGAGGAGACGCCGCTCTACCTCGACCTGCCGGCGTCGGTCGAGCTCGAGGTCACCTACACCGAGCCGGGTCTGCAGGGCGACCGCAGCACCGGCGGCACGAAGCCGGCGACCGTCGAGACCGGCCTGCAGATCCAGGTCCCGCTGTTCCTCACCACCGGTGAGCGGGTCAAGGTCGACACCCGTGACGGCAGCTATCTCGGCAGGGTGGGTTGAGGGTCGCTGAGGTGACCGACTCCGCTCCCTCGACCCCGGCGCGCGTCGCCCCGGGCCGGGTCTCGTCCCGGGCCAAGGCACGCAAGCGCGCGCTCGACATCCTGTTCGAGGCCGAGGTGCGCGGGACCGACGCCCTGGAGACCCTGGCCGCCCGAGCGGCGGACGCCGACCCGCCGCTGCGCGACTACACCCGGGTGCTCGTCGAGGGCGTCGCCGACCACCGCGAGGCCATCGACGCGCGGATCTCCGCGGCGCTGGCCAAGGGCTGGAGCCTGCCCCGCCTGCCGCGGGTCGACCGCAGCGCGCTACGCATCGCCGTCCTGGAGATCGACCACCTCGACGTCCCCGACGCGGTGGCCGTGGCCGAGGCCATCCGGCTCGTGGCCGACCTGTCGACCGACGAGTCGCCGTCGTTCGTCGGCGGCGTGCTCGGGGCCATCATCGACAGCAAGGCCCCCGCGCCCCCCGTGACGGACGTCGCCTCGTAGGCCTACCGTTCGGCGCATGACGCTGGGGCACTACTCGGGCACCGACTTCTACTGCGACGTCGCCCTGCCCGGGCTGAGCAGCCTCGACGTGGTCCACGAGGACGACCGGGTGCTGGCCTACCACCACACCCGGCCCTTCTGGCCGGTCCACGTCGTGGTCGTGCCCAAGCGGCACCTCGCGTCGTTCACCTCCGTGACCGCGCAGGACGAGCCCGACCTCCGTGCGCTCCTCTCGGTCGTGCAGCAGGTCGCCCGTCAGGTCGAGGCGGAGCAGGGCGCCGCGGCCGTGCTGACGAACCTGGGCCGCTACCAGGACTCCAAGCACCTCCACGTCCACGTGTACGCGGGCGACCCGCTGCGCTGACGTCGTACGCGGGCAGACCGGTCAGGCTGCGGACTGCTCCTGGTCTGCCTGCCTGGCGCGCCGCCACACGTCAGCCGCGAAAGCACCGCAGCCGACGTCGAGGGTGCCCTGGTGGGTGACGACGAAGACGTACCCGTGCGGCGACCGGAACACGTAGGTGCCCGGCTCGGGTTGTCGTCGGCGCCAGCGTCCGTGGGTGACCGCGCGGTGGCTGCCCCGCGCCAGCGGACCGAGGTTGTGCAGCCCGGTCTGGCCCGGCGGCCCGCCTCGGTCTGGTGCCAGGTAGGGGATCGAGTGGTCGCAGTCGAGGTAGCGCCGCACGGCGGCGCCGAAGGGAAACACCTCCGCGGGATGGCGCGCGAGCAACCCTTCCCGGAGTCGCACGGGGGTCTCGTACGCGTCGACCGCCGCGACGGCGGCCGGGTCGAGCACGGGCGCCACGGTGACGGCGCAGCCGACCTCGGCGAGCCACGTGCGCAGCTGCTGCAGGCTCGTCGGCTCGCCGTGCTCCGGCCGGACGACGCCGTGCCCCGTCACGACGGCGGTGTCGGACAGGTGGAAGTGCAGCACCACCCGCGGCCGCAGCGCCGCCGCGCGGGCCAGCCCGACGTTCCCGGCCAGCTGGTCCGGAGCAGTGAGATCGAGGGACGGCTCCTGCTCGTCGTCCGGCTCGTCGTCGGGCTCCGCGGCGCGCGTGTGCTCGTCCCGCCCCTGCTCGTGCAGGTCGGGGTCCTGCTGGTGCTGGATCAACAGCTGCAGGGCGCGAGCCGGGTTCGCCAGCATGCCCAGGGCCTTGGCCCTGCGGTGGTCGGCCGGATCGAGGTCGCCCTCGAGCCGGAGGGTGTCGGCGAGGCGGTTCACCGTCGCCATCAGCCAGGTCACGTCGCCCGCCGCTGCCCTGGCGACGAGCGTCTTGAGCCCGTCCTCGCCCGGGTAGGCCCACACACCACGGGCCTGGCGGGCCTGCTCGGCCCGCTCGGCGGCCAGCGCGGGATCGGCCTGGAGGATCGCGGCCTGCAGCACCCGGACGAACCTGGCCCACGGCAGCCGGCCCAGGTAGCCCGACGTCCCGAGGTCGACGAGCCCCGCAGCCTCCCGCGAGAGGTGGTGGCAGGAGCGGGCGACGTGGACGGCCTGCCAGGCGCGGACCTCGCCCAGCAGGACCCGCGTCCACAGCCGGGGGTGGCGGTGCCGGAGGTCGAGCGTCGCACACCAGCTGCTCGGCGGTGCCGCTGCTGGTGCCGCGCAGCGAGCCGAGCTCGTGGACGGCGTACTCCGAGACGTCGGGGCAGCCGTCCCCGCCGTACGCGACGCCACGCTCCACCAGGGGCTCGTGGCCCGGCGCCGTCGTGTCGATGTCGTGCACGTCGGCCCAGCCGGCGGCCAGGACCAGCACCTCGCACTCCCGCTGCCTCAGCTCGGCCTCGTTCGCGACGAGGCGCGCGGCGAGCTGCGCGCCGGTCCACCCCGTCACCTCGAACATGTGAGCGATTCTGCCCGAACCCACTGACAGAAGTCGGAACCTCCGACAGAGGTGCAGGACAGCGTCAGGGCGGCGTCAGCCGGAGGACGAGGCGCGCGACCTCGCCGGCCGTCGCCCTCAGGTGGGCCGCGGCCGTGACCGGGTCCAGCGCGTCGGCCAGTGGCAGGACCGCGGGGTGGATGCCGAACGCGGCGTCGACCTTCTCGGCGACCGGGCCGAGCGGGTGCTCGACCCGACCCGCGAGCACGACCACGGGGACGCCCAGCCGGCGGGCGAGGTCGGCCACGCCGACCGGGCCCTTGCCGAGCGCGGACTGCGCGTCGAAGGAGCCCTCGCCGGTCAGCACCAGGTCCGCGCCCAGCAGGGCCTCGGCCAGCCCGACCAGCGCGGCCACGCGCGCGAAGCCGGGCACGAGCGGGGCGCCGCAGGCCAGCAGCGCGGCGCCGAGACCACCTGCGGCGCCGGACCCCGGGGCCTCCACCACCTCGGCGAGCGTCCGGCCGGCCGCTCCGGCCAGGAGGTGCGCCCAGCCCGCCATGGCCGTCTCGAGCAGCGCGACCTGGGTCGGGTCCGCGCCCTTTTGCGGCCCGAACAGCCGCGCCGCCCCCGTCGGTCCGAGCAGCGGGCTCGTGACGTCGGTCAGCACCTCGACCCGGCGCAGGTCCGGCAGCGCGTCGACCGCGGTCACCGTCGGCAGCAGGTTGCCCGCGCCCGGGGAGAGGCTGCCGGTGGAGAGCCGAGCCCCCAGCGCGGCCAGGAGCCCCGTGCCGCCGTCCGTGGTCGCGCTGCCGCCGAGCCCGACGAGCACCCGTGGTGCACCCGAGGCCAGGACGGCGGCCAGCTGCAGCCCGAGACCGTACGAGGAGGCGCGCAGCGGCACCGTGGGGTCGACCGGCCCGACGAGGTCCAGCCCGATGGTGCGTGCGGCCTCGACGACCGCGGTCCCGTCCGCCAGCAGGGCGTACCCGGCCCGGACGGGACGACCGAACGGGTCCACGGCCTCGACGACCACCTCGCGTCCGCCCTCGGCGACCAGCAGGGCGTCGACGAGGCCCTCACCGCCGTCCGCGACGCCGACGACGACCACCTCGGCCCCCGGTACAGCCGCGCGTACGCCGGCCGCGGCGGCCTCGCCCGCCTGTCGGCTGGTCAACGACCCCTTGAACGAGTCGAAGGCCGCGACAACCCGCATGCCGTCATCCTTTCGCGCGCAGACAGCAGAACGGGGAGGATCCTGCACCTTGATGGTGCAGGATCCTCCCCGTCGTTCTCAGATCAGGCGCGGACCTGGTCCGCGACCTTGCCGGCGAGCTCGGACTCGACCTGGCGCAGCGTCGCGATGCGCTGCTCCAGCTCGGCGACCTGGGCGGCGGCGTCGGTCAGGACGCGCTCCGCCTCGGTCCGGGCGACCCGGGTCACCTTGTCCGCGGTCTGCTGGCTGTCGAGCAGCAGCCGGTACTCGTACGAGCGCAGGCTGTCGCCGCCCTCGCCGTCGAGCCCGAGCGACGGCTGGACCTGCGGGTCCGTGATGCGGCCCCGGAGGGCGTCGAGCTGACCACGGAACTCGTCGGTCACGGCGTCGATCCGCCTCTCGAGCCCGTCGATCAGGGCGACCAGCTCGGTCTGCGTCTGCCCGGAGACCGCCAGGTGCGTACGAGCCTGGTCCTGGGCGGCGCTCAGGACGTCCAGGGCCGCGACGGCCTGACGCGTGGTCGGGCTGTCCCAGGCGGCGTCGTCGGCGTCGTCGGGGACGGCGTCGGCGGTCGCCACGACCGGCTGCTCGGCCTTCGGGCCCTCGAGACCACGGGCCTCGCGACCCGTGTCCTCGGCCAGCGCGGCGGTGATGTCGCCTGCAGCCTCGGGCCGCAGCTCGATCGTGTTGCGCAGCGGCACCTCCTTCACCACGAAGACCGTGACGAGGGTGAGCACCGCGGCAGCGGCGGCGATGAGGAACAGCTCGCCGAACGAGTCGCCGTAGGCGGCGCGGACGACGGCCTGGACCGGGGCCGGCAGGTCGTTCAGGTCGAGCGACCCGTCACCGGCTCCGCCACCGCTGACGCCGATGGCCCGCAGGCCGGCGGCGGTGCGGCTGGTCACCTGCGTGGCCAGGATCGCGCCCAGGACGGCCACGCCGACGGCTCCGGCCAGCGAGCGGAAGAAGGACACGGCGGCCGAGGTGGCGCCGACCTGGCTCACGTCGACCGTGTTCTGCACGGCCAGCACGATGTTCTGCACGAGCGCGCCGATGCCGACACCCATGATCGCCATGAAGATCGCGACGTGCCAGTACGGGGTGGCGTGGTCGATCGTGCCCATCAGGAGCAGCCCGGCGAGCAGCGCGATCACGCCGCCGACCATGAGCGGCTTCCAGCGACCGGTGCGGCTGACCAGCTGGCCACCGAGCGTCGAGACCAGCAGCTGGCTGATGATCAGCGGGATGGTCATGAGGCCCGCGCGGGTCGGGCTGTAGCCGCCGCCGAGCTGGAAGTACTGGGTGAGGAACGTGCTGCTGCCGAACATCGCCATGCCCACGCCGAGGCTGGCGAGGATCATGAGGATCGTGGTCCGGTTGTTGAGGACCCGGAGCGGCACCATCGGCTCGCTGACGCGGAGCTCGACGAGCACCAGGGCGACGACCGCGACGAGGAACCCGACCAGGTAGGCGCCGGACTGCCAGGAGATCCACGCGTAGTCGCTGCCCGCGAACGTGATCCACAGCATCGGGAGCGCGGCGACGGCGGCGACGAGGACCGCACCGACGTAGTCGATCTTGACGTGGCGACGGACGGTCGGGAGCTTCAGCGTCAGCTGCAGCACGACGAGCGAGACGACCGCGAGCGGCACGCAGACGAAGAAGCACCAGCGCCAGCCGACCGTGTCGGTCAGCACGCCGCCGAGCAGCGGGCCGGAGACCGTGCTGACGGCGAGCACCGCGCCCATGTAGCCGCTGTAGCGGCCACGCTGGCGCGGCGGGATGATCGAGCCCATGATCGCCTGGATCACGGCGATCATGCCGCCCAGGGCCAGGCCCTGGAGCGCGCGGAAGGCCATCATCGGCGGCACGGTCTGGGACAGCCCGGCGCCGACCGACCCGATCACGAACAGCACGATCGAGAGCTGGATGAGGACCTTCTTGTTGAACAGGTCCGAGAGCTTGCCCCAGATCGGGGTGGTGACGGTCAGGGCCAGCAGCGAGGCCGTGATGACCCAGGTGTACTGACGCTGCGTCCCGTGCAGGTCCGACATGATCGTCGGCAGCGCGGTCGAGACGATCGTCGTGCTGATCATCGCGGTGAAGAGCGCGGCCAGCAGACCCGTCATCACCTCGAGGATCTCGCGGTGGCTGTAGGTCTTGGCTCCGCCGACCGGCGCGGGTGCGCTGGTCGAGGTGGTGGGAGCGGGTTTGTTCGCGCTCCTGGTGGTGACACTCATGATGCTGCGGGCTCCATCTCGTCGAGCAGGGTGATCGCGGTGCTGCCGGCGAGCACCTTCGGCGCCGACAGGGGGTGGGTCGTGGGGGCGGCGGCCAGGCTCAGGTCGAGCCGGCTCAGCACCTGGGTCGCGAGCGCGGCCTCCTCGTCGTCCCAGTCGGGGAGGGCGGCCACGACCCGCTGCAGGGTGTAGCGGCGGTGCTCGGCGAGCCGGTCGCGGCCGAGCTCGGTGATCCCGATCCGGCTGGCCCGGGCGTCGTCGGGGTCGGGGTGGCGCTCGACCAGGCCGTCGGCCTCGAGCGCGGCGACGGCCCGGGACGCGACGGAGGGGGCCACCATCAGGTGGGCGGCGAGGTCGCCGGGCCGCAGGTCGACGGCGGAGACGGCCCTGAGGATGCCGGACAGGGTGCCCGTCATCGTCTGGCCGTGGTCCTTGGCCGCGACGAAGCGGACGGTACGGACGACCGAGTCGAGCGCGGTCAAGAGCTGGGCCGCACGGGGTTCGGAGAGACTCACTTCTTCAGACTTCCTTTAGTTGCTGTACGCAAGCATACGTCCAAACATATGGACCCTAAGCAATATTCCGAGCACTCGTCGCTGTGCCGGGGGTCACGGTCCAGCGCCGCTGACGGTCCCGGACGAGTCGGCCCAGCCGGCGGAGCGCTGGTACCTTGACGTGACACCACCCTTTAAGACCTGTCCCGTGAGGCAGGAAAGGACGGTTGATGACTGTCACCACCGGCTCCAGCACCTCGGCCTCCAGACCCCCGTCAGGGTCTGCGCAGCGCTCGTCGAGGCGTCCCGTTCCCGTCCCCGCGCTCCTCGTGCTCGAGGACGGTGCGACCTTCACCGGTTCCGCGTTCGGCGCGGTGGGGGAGACGTTCGGCGAGGCGGTGTTCTCCACGGCGATGTCGGGCTACCAGGAGACGCTGACCGACCCCAGCTACCACCGCCAGGTCGTCGTCGCGACCGCGCCGCACATCGGCAACACCGGCTGGAACGACGAGGACGACGAGTCCGCGCGAATCTGGGTCGCCGGCTACGTGGTGCGCGACGCCGCCCGCGTCTCCTCGAGCTGGCGGTCCGAACGCAGCCTGGACGACGAGCTCGCCGCCCAGGGTGTGGTGGGCATGTGCGACGTCGACACCCGGGCCCTCACCCGGCACCTGCGCGAGCGGGGCGCGATGCGCGTCGGGATCTCCAGCCTCGACACCGACCCGGCGGCGCTGCTCGCCCGGGTGCGTTCGGCGCCCGAGATGAGCGGTGCGCACCTGGCCGACGAGGTCACCACGCCCTCGGCGTACGTGGTGCCCGCGCAGGGGGAGACCCGCTTCCGCGTCGCCGCCGTCGACCTCGGCATCAAGACCATGACGCCCTACCGCCTCGCCGAGCGCGGCATCGAGACCCACGTGCTCCCGGCGACCACGAGCTGGGCGCAGATCGAGGCGCTGCACGCCGACGGGGTGTTCTTCTCCAACGGCCCCGGCGACCCCGGTGCCACCGAGGACGCGGTCACGCTGCTGCGTTCGGTGCTCGAGGCGGGCGTGCCCTACTTCGGCATCTGCTTCGGCAACCAGATCTTCGGCCGGGCGCTCGGCTTCGGCACCTACAAGCTCGGCTACGGCCACCGCGGGATCAACCAGCCCGTGATGGACCTCTCCACCCGCCGGGTCGAGATCACCGCCCACAACCACGGGTTCGCCGTCGACGCACCCCGCGTCGGTCGTACGCGGACGCCGTACGGCTGGGCCCGCGTCAGCCACGTCGGCCTCAACGACGACGTCGTCGAGGGCCTCGCGCTCGAGGACGACGACGGCGCCCTGCTGTCCTTCTCCGTGCAGTACCACCCCGAGGCCGCGGCCGGTCCGCACGACGCGGCCTACCTCTTCGACAGGTTCGTGAACCTGATGGAGTCCCGCCGTGCCCCCGCGAACGGAGTTTGCTGATGCCTAGGCGGACAGACATCAGCTCGATCCTGGTGATCGGGTCGGGACCGATCGTCATCGGGCAGGCGTGCGAGTTCGACTACTCGGGGACCCAGGCCTGCCGGGTGCTGCGGGCCGAGGGGTTCCGCGTGATCCTGGTGAACTCCAACCCGGCGACGATCATGACCGACCCGGAGTTCGCCGACGCGACCTACGTCGAGCCGATCACGCCGGAGTTCGTGGAGCAGGTCATCGCGCTCGAGCGGCCCGACGCGCTGCTGGCCACCCTCGGTGGGCAGACCGCGCTCAACTGCGCGATCGCCCTGCACGAGAGCGGCGTGCTGGCCAAGTACGACGTCGAGCTGATCGGCGCCTCGGTCGAGGCCATCCAGCGCGGCGAGAACCGTGAGCAGTTCAAGGCGATCGTCGAGGGCCTGGCGCCGCCGACGGACCCGACCGACCCCGGCTTCGGGGTCGCGCGCAGCCTGGTCTGCCACACGATCGAGGACGTGCTCGGCGCGGCCGACGAGCTCGGCTACCCGCTGGTCGTGCGGCCCAGCTTCACCATGGGCGGCGTCGGGTCGGGCTTCGCGCACGACGAGTCCGACCTGCGCCGCATCGCCGGCGCGGGCCTCGCCGCCAGCCCGACCACCGAGGTGCTCATCGAGGAGTCGATCCTCGGCTGGAAGGAGTACGAGCTCGAGGTCATGCGCGACCGCGCGGACAACGTGGTGATCGTCTGCTCCATCGAGAACTTCGACCCGATGGGCGTGCACACGGGCGACTCGATCACCGTCGCGCCCGCGATGACGCTGACCGACCGCGAGTACCAGCGGATGCGCGACCTCTCCATCGGCATCATCCGCGCCGTCGGGGTCGACACCGGCGGCTGCAACATCCAGTTCGCCGTCGACCCGGCCACCGGCCGCATGATCGTCATCGAGATGAACCCGCGCGTCTCGCGGAGCTCGGCGCTCGCGTCGAAGGCCACGGGCTTCCCGATCGCCAAGATCGCGGCCAAGGTCGCCATCGGCTACACCCTGGACGAGATCCCGAACGACATCACCGGAGTCACACCCGCCAGCTTCGAGCCCACGCTCGACTACGTCGTGGTCAAGATCCCGCGGTTCGCGTTCGAGAAGTTCCCGGCCGCGGACACCACGCTCACCACGCACATGAAGAGCGTGGGCGAGGCGATGGCCATCGGTCGGAACTTCACCGAGGCGCTGGGCAAGGCCCTGCGCTCGCTGGAGGACCCCAAGGCCCCCTTCGTGTTCACCACCCCCAGCCCGTCGACGGGCTCAGGGAACGTGGTCGAGGAGCTGCTCACGACCGCCTCCCGGCCTCACGACGGCCGGCTCGGCGTTGTCATGCAGGCGATCCGGGCGGGCGCGACGCCGGAGCAGGTGAACGAGGCCACGCACATCGACCCGTGGTTCGTGGACCAGCTGTACCTCGTCTCCGAGGTCGCCGACGAGGTCCGCGACGCGCCCGAGCTGACGCCTGCCGTGCTGCGCCTGGCCAAGCGCCACGGGCTGTCCGACGCCCAGATCGCCCGGCTCCGGAACCTCTCCGAGGACGTCGTCCGCGGCGTCCGCTGGGCGCTGGGTGTACGGCCCGTCTACAAGACCGTCGACACCTGCGCGGCCGAGTTCGCCGCGCGGACGCCCTACCACTACAGCTCGTACGACCTCGAGACCGAGGTCGTCCCGCGCACCCGGCCGGCCGTGCTCATCCTGGGGTCCGGGCCGAACCGGATCGGGCAGGGCATCGAGTTCGACTACTCCTGCGTGCACGCCGCGCTGGCGCTGTCGAGCGCGCCGGACAACGACGGCTCCGGCTACGAGACGATCATGGTCAACTGCAACCCGGAGACGGTCTCGACCGACTACGACACGGCCGACCGGCTCTACTTCGAGCCGCTGACCTGCGAGGACGTCCTCGAGGTCTTCCACGCCGAGCAGCAGGCGGGCCCGATCGCCGGCGTGATCGTCCAGCTCGGCGGCCAGACCCCGCTGCGGCTCGCGCAGGCGCTCAAGGACGCGGGCGTGCCGATCGTCGGCACCAGCCCGGAGTCCATCCACCTCGCCGAGGAACGCGGCGCCTTCGGCGACGTGCTCGACGAGGCGGGCCTGCCGTCGCCCAAGCACGGGCTCGCCCGCAGCTTCGCCGAGGCCAGCACCATCGCGGCCGAGATCGGCTACCCCGTGCTGGTGCGGCCGTCGTACGTGCTCGGTGGTCGGGGCATGGAGATCGTCTACGACGAGCCGACCCTGGCCTCCTACATCGACCGCGCGACGGAGGTGTCGCCCGCGCACCCGGTGCTCGTCGACCGTTTCCTCGACGACGCGGTCGAGATCGACGTCGACGCGCTCTACGACGGCACCGACCTCTACCTCGGCGGGGTCATGGAGCACATCGAGGAGGCCGGCGTGCACTCCGGCGACTCGGCCTGCGCGCTCCCCCCGATCACCCTCGGCAGCGAGGTGGTCGACCGGATCCGCACCTCGACCGAGGCGATCGCGCGCGGTGTCGGGGTCCGCGGCCTGATCAACATCCAGTTCGCGCTGGCGGGGGACACCCTCTTCGTGCTCGAGGCCAACCCGCGGGCGAGCCGTACGGTCCCGTTCGTGTCGAAGGCGACCAACACCCCGCTGGCCAAGGCCGCCGCCCGGGTGATGCTCGGCACGTCCGTCGCCCAGCTGCGGGCCGAGGGCCTGCTGCGCGCCACCGGCGACGGCACCGACGAGCGCCCCGGCGCGCCGATGGCGGTCAAGGAGGCGGTGATGCCCTTCAACCGGTTCCGCACCGTCGAGGGCACCTCCGTCGACACGATCCTCGGACCGGAGATGCGGTCCACCGGCGAGGTGATGGGGCTCGACGTCGGCTTCGGCGTCGCGTTCGCCAAGAGCCAGGCGGCCGCGTTCGGCTCGCTGCCCACGCAGGGCACGGTCTTCGTGTCGGTGGCCAACCGGGACAAGCGCTCGATCATCTTCCCGGTCAAGCGGCTCGCCGACCTCGGCTTCACGATCCTCGCCACCGCCGGGACGGCGTCGATGCTGCGCCGCAACGGCGTCGCGGTGGAGACGGTCCGCAAGTTCAGCCAGGGCCCGGGCCCGGCGGGGGAGCCCACCGTCGTCCAGCTCATCCTGGACGGGGGGATCGACCTGATCTTCAACACCCCGGCCGGCCTCAGCCCGGACGGGCGGCCCCGCTACGACGGGTACGAGATCCGCACCGCCGCGGTCCTGCGGAACATCGCCTGCATCACGACCGTGCAGGGGCTCGCGGCGGCCGTGCAGGGCATCGAGGCGGTCCGCGCCGGCCACATCGGCGTCCGTTCGCTGCAGTCGTGGGCGCGAGGGAGCGAGGAGCTCGAGCAGGCCGCTGCCGCGACCCTCCCGGGGCTGGCCGGGGCCGAGCGCTGAGCGTGGTCAGCCCGCTGCTCGGACCCCTGCTGGACACCGGCTACGCGCGGGTGCTGCGCCCGGCGCTCTTCCGCGCGTACGGCGGCGACCCCGAACGCGTGCACCACGCGACGCTACGGACCCTCGAGGCCCTCGAGCGTCAACCGGCGGCGTTGGCGACGCTGCGGCTGCTGACCCGTGGGCCGCGGCGCCCGGTGGAGGCGTTCGGGCTGACGTTCCCGGGGGTGGTCGGCCTCGCGGCCGGGATGGACAAGGACGGCGTCGCGCCGCACGTGTGGGCCGCCCTCGGCTTCGGGCACGTGGAGCTGGGCACCGTCACGGCCACCGCGCAGCCGGGCAACCCGCGGCCGCGGATGTTCCGGCTGCCCGACAGCGCCGGGCTGGTCAACCGGATGGGCTTCAACAACGCCGGGGCGACCGCCCTGGCCGCCCGGCTCGAGGCCGCCGGCGTCCGACGGGACTCCACGTCCCCGGGGATGCCCGTGGGGATCTCGCTCGGCAAGAACAAGACGACGCCGGTCGCGGAGGCGACGGGCGACTACCTGACCTCCTTCGCCGCGGTCGCGCCGCACGCCGACTACGTCGCGGTGAACGTCTCCAGCCCGAACACCCCCGGCCTGCGCACCCTGCAGGAGGGCGCTGTGCTCCGCGAGCTGGTCGCGGCCCTCGTGGCCGCCGCCCGCGCGCAGGACCCGGCGCGCCCGGTCCCCGTGCTGGTCAAGGTCGCCCCGGACCTCTCCTTCGACGCGCTCGAGGACGTGCTGGACGTCTGCACGTCGGCCGGGGCCGCCGGGCTGGTCGCCACGAACACGACCCTGGGCCGCGACGGCCTCGCCCCGGCCGACCGCTGGCGGGCCACCGAGGCGGGCGGGCTCTCCGGCGCACCGCTCACGGCCCGCGCGCGCGAGGTGGTGGCGTTCCTCGCGACGCGCACCGGGCTGCCCGTGATCGGGGTGGGCGGCATCGTCACCGCCGCCGACGGGCAGGCGCTGCTGGACGCCGGCGCGCGCCTGCTGCAGCTCTACACCGGCTTCGTCTACCGAGGTCCGGCCCTGGTCGGCGCGATCGAGGCGCAGGCCGCGCGGGCCGGCGTCGCCACCAGCGAGGAGGTCCGCGCATGAGGGAGCCGTACGGGGTCCGGCTGGCGGCGCTCGTCGCGGCACGGGGCCCGCTCTGCGTGGGCATCGACCCGCACCCGGGCCTGCTGCGGGCCTGGGGGCTCGAGCCCGGGGTCGCCGGCCTCGAACGGTGCGCCCGCGGCATGGTCGAGGCCCTCGCCGGCACCGTCGCGGTGCTCAAGCCGCAGTCGGCCTTCTTCGAGGCGTACGGCTCGGCCGGCGTCGCCGTCCTCGAACGCACGCTCGCCGACATCGCCGCGGCCGGCGCCCTGTCGCTGCTCGACGTCAAGCGGGGCGACATCGGCTCGACGATGGACGCGTACGCCGCGGCCTACCTGACCGACGGCTCGGCCCTGGCCGCCGACGCGGTCACGCTGTCGCCCTACCTCGGCTTCGGCTCGCTGGACGGCGCCGTGCGGGTCGCGCAGGCGCACGGCCGCGGCGTCTACGTCCTGGCGCTCACCAGCAACCCCGAGGGGCCGCAGGTGCAGCACGCGACGACGGCCGAGGGGACGAGCGTCGGGCAGGTCGTCGTCGACGAGGCCGCCCGGCGCAACGCCGGCTCCGCGCCGGGTGACGTCGGCATCGTGGTCGGCGCGACCATCGGGCGCACGGGCACCCGCTTCGACCACCTGAACGGCTCGATCCTCGCCCCCGGCCTGGGGGCCCAGGGCGCCACGGCCGCCGACCTGACCGCCGTGTTCGGCGCCGCGCTGCCGTCCGTGCTGCCCACGACGAGTCGTGAGGTGATGGGCGCCGGACCCGACCCGGACGCGCTGCGGGCCGCCGCGGCGACCGCCCTGGCGTCGGTCCGCGACGTACTGCAACCGCGCTGAGGCCGGCGGCGGAAGCAGTACGCGCGCTGAGATAGGTTCGTCGCTCTGGGCCCAGGCGCGGCGCCCACGACCACCGGCGATGACCATCTGAGCCGGACGAGGACGCGAGAGGACCCTGGTGAGCATCCCCCCGCTGAGCGACGAGCAGCGCCAGCAGGCCCGGCACGCGGCGACCGAGGCGCGCCGTCGCCGTGCCGAGATCAAGCAGGCCCTGCGCAGGGGCGAGCAGAGCCTGGCCCAGGTCCTCGAGGCGGCCGAGCGCGACGACGTCATCGCGCACGCCAAGGTCGTGGACGTGCTCAAGTCGCTGCCGCGCGTCGGCGCCGTGCGCGCCGCCAAGGTCATGGACCGGCTGGAGATCGCGCCCAACCGGCGGCTCCGCGGGCTGGGCAAGCACCAGACCGCGGCCCTGGTCAGCGAGTTCACGCGCCCGGGCGACCCGGTCCGCACCGACGGTCCGGCCCGGTCCGCTGCCCCATCCGCTGCTGCTCAGTCTGACCACGAGTGAGCCGCGCGGACCTCACCGTCCTGTCGGGCCCGACCGCGGTCGGCAAGGGCACGGTCACGGCGGCGCTCGCGGCCCAGCACCCCGAGGTCTTCGTCTCGGTGTCGGCCACCACCCGCGCCCCGAGGCCCGGCGAGGTCGACGGCGTCCACTACCTCTTCGTGTCCGACGCCGAGTTCGACGAGCTGATCGCCTCGGGCCTGATGCTGGAGTGGGCCGTCGTGCACGGCACCCACCGCTACGGCACGCCGCGGGCCCCGGTCGTCGCCGCCACCGAGGCCGGGCGGCCGGCCCTGCTGGAGATCGACCTGCAGGGCGCGCGGCAGGTGCGTGTGTCCTGGCCGGAGGCGCTGACCGTCTTCCTGCTCCCGCCCAGCTGGGAGGAGCTCGAGCGCCGGCTCGTCGGTCGCGGGACCGAGGACGCGGCCGAGCGCGCGCGGCGGCTGCAGACCGCGGAGGCCGAGATGCGGGAGGCCGAGCACTTCGACCACGCGGTGGTGAACGTCAACGTCGAGCAGGCCGTCGCGGACTTGGTAGCCTTGATAGGTCTGTGACCCTGCAGACGCGCTGCAGGTTGCCCGCTCGATCCCCACGAGGGACCGGCTCCGGCCTGAGCAACGGACGAGAAGGACTCCTGTGCCCCAGAACCCGGCCGCCGAAGGCATCACCAACCCCCCGATCGACGAGCTCCTGACGCAGTCGGACAGCAAGTACCGTCTGGTCCTCTTCGCCGCCAAGCGCGCGCGTCAGATCAACGCGTACTACTCCCAGCTCGGTGAGGGCCTGCTCGACCACGTCGGCCCGCTCGTCGAGACCGCCGTCCAGGAGAAGCCGCTCTCGATCGCCCTGCGCGAGCTCAACGAGGGCAAGCTCGTCGCGATCGACATCGATCCCGACGCCGAGGCCGAGCCCACCGCGGCCGACCCCTTCGCGTCGGCCTGACCGACACCCTCACCCGCCGCTCCGCGCCCCCCGCCCTGACCACCCGCCCATGAGCCACGTGGTGCTCGGGGTCGCGGGCGGCATCGCGGCGTACAAGGCCTGCGAGCTGCTGCGACGGTTGCGCGACGACGGTCACGACGTGACCGTCGTGCCGACCGAGGCCGCGCTGACGTTCGTCGGGCGCGCCACCTGGGAGGCCCTGTCGGGCCGCCCCGTCAGCACCGACGTGTGGACCGACGCCTACCAGGTCCCGCACGTCCGCCTCGGACGCACGGCCGACCTCGTGCTCGTGGCGCCGGCGACCGCCGACCTGCTGGCCCGGGCCGCCGCCGGGCGGGCCGACGATCTCCTGACGAACGTCTTGCTCACCGCGACCTGCCCCGTCGTGCTGGCGCCCGCGATGCACACCGAGATGTGGCTGCACGCGGCGACCCGCGCCAACGTCGCCACGCTCCGCAGCCGCGGCACGGTCGTCGTCGACCCGGCGGTCGGCCGGCTGACCGGCGCGGACTCCGGCCCCGGCCGGCTCCCCGAACCGGCCGAGATCCTCGCCGTCGCACGCACGGTGCTCGCCGCCCCCGGCCTGGTCCCGGCCCTGGCCGCCCAGGACCTGGCCGGCCTTCACGTGGCCGTCAGCGTCGGCGGGACCCGCGAGCACCTCGACCCGGTCCGGTTCCTCGGCAACTCGTCGTCGGGCCGGATGGGCTGGGCGATCGCCCGTGCCGCACGGCTGCGTGGGGCGTCCGTGCACGCGGTCGCCGCCCACACCGAGGTCGCCCCACCTGCGGGGATCGAGGTCGAGCAGGTCGGCAGCACGGCTGAGCTCGCCGTGGCGATGACCCGGGCGGCCAAGAAGGCCGACGTGGTCGTGATGGCGGCGGCGCCGGCCGACTTCACCCCGGCCACCGCGAGCGACACCAAGATCAAGAAGTCCGGGGACGCCGGGACGACGCTCACGCTCGTTCAGACCCCCGACGTCCTGCGCGGCCTGGTCGAGGCCCGCGAGGACCCCTCGCAGGTCATCGTCGGCTTCGCGGCCGAGACGTCGGACGACCTCACCGAGCTCGTGGCCCTGGGCCGCGACAAGCTGCTGCGCAAGGGCTGCGACCTGCTCGTGCTCAACGCGGTCGGTCACGACAAGGTCTTCGGGCGCGAGGACAGCGAGATCACGCTGCTCGGCCAGCAGGACCGGGAGGTCGTGGTCGACGGCCCGTACTCGGGGTCCAAGGA
Organism: uncultured Friedmanniella sp.; assembly: GCA_964251895.1. Classification (GTDB taxonomy): domain Bacteria; phylum Actinomycetota; class Actinomycetes; order Propionibacteriales; family Propionibacteriaceae; genus Microlunatus. The sequence continues at coordinate 64,772 of CAXULL010000010.1, read as the reverse complement.
CGTCCTGGCGCACCGCGTTCTCGAATCGGCGGTTCAGGCCCGACAGCGGAGGTAGTCCGGGTAGGGTGCGGGCCCATGGCCATGGGGCGACTGTTCACGTCCGAGTCGGTGACCGAGGGTCACCCCGACAAGATCGCTGACCAGATCAGCGACTCTGTCCTCGACGCGATCCTGGCGGAGGATCCGCACGGTCGCGTGGCCGTCGAGACGCTGGTGACCACAGGGCTGGTGGTGGTGGCCGGCGAGGTCACGACCGACGCGTACGTCGAGATCCCGTCGATCGTGCGCTCCCGGATCCTCGAGATCGGCTACGACTCCTCGACCAAGGGCTTCGACGGTGCGTCGTGCGGCGTGCAGGTCGCCATCGGGCAGCAGTCGCCCGACATCGCCCGCGGCGTCGACACCGCGCTGGAGACCCGCAACGGCGAGGCCGTCGACCTCCTGGACGCCCAGGGCGCCGGCGACCAGGGCCTGATGTTCGGCTACGCCTCCGACGAGACCGCCAACCTGATGCCGCTCCCGATCGACCTCGCCCACCGGCTGGCCGAGCAGCTGTCGGCCGTCCGCAAGGACGGGCGCATCCCCTACCTGAGGCCCGACGGCAAGACCCAGGTCACCATCGAGTACGACGGCGACAAGCCCGTCCGCCTCGACACGGTCGTCCTGTCCAGCCAGCACGCCGCCGACATCGACCTCGACGCGCTGCTCACCCCGGACGTCCGCAAGCACGTGGTCGAGGAGGTCCTCGAGCGCTTCGACATCGACAGCCGCGACTACCGCCTGCTCGTCAACCCGACCGGGCGGTTCGAGGTCGGCGGCCCGATGGGCGACGCCGGCCTGACCGGCCGCAAGATCATCGTCGACACGTACGGCGGCATGGCCCGCCACGGCGGCGGCGCCTTCTCGGGCAAGGACCCGTCGAAGGTCGACCGTTCCGCCGCGTACGCGATGCGCTGGGTCGCGAAGAACGTCGTCGCTGCCGGCCTCGCCCACCGCTGCGAGGTCCAGGTCGCGTACGCGATCGGGCGGGCCCACCCGGTCGGCTTCTACGTCGAGACGTTCGGCACCGAGCAGGTGCCCGTCGCGCAGATCCAGGAGGCCGTGCTCTCGGTCTTCGACCTGCGTCCGGCCGCGATCATCGCAGACCTCGACCTGCTGCGCCCGGTCTACGCGCCCACGGCGGCGTACGGCCACTTCGGGCGCGACCTGCCCGGCTCGACCTGGGAGCGCACCGACCGCGCCGACGCCCTGACGGCGGCCGTGCGCGGCTGAATCATGAGGGGGCGACCCCCACGACCCCGCGCGGGTTCCACTCGCTGGCGCTCGCGAAACCCCCAGCCCCGGCTGGGTCTGCTGGTCTAGGTTGACGGCGTGATCGTCGGGTTCGACTACTGGAACGTGCTGAGCCACTACCCGCGCCAGATCGCGCACCTGATGGCGGTCCACGAGGCCGCGGGCGACGAGGTGCACGTGATCTCGGCGATCGGGCGGGGCCGGATCGGGACGGTCGAGGCCGAGGTCCGGCTGGTCAGCGACGTGCCGACGGTGCACGAGGTGGTCTTCAGCCACACCCGCGAGTCTCCCGAGCTCAAGCTCGCGAAGTGCTTCGAGCTCGGCGTCGAGATCTTCTACGACGACCGCGAGGACGTCTGCCGGCTGCTGGCGCAGAACGGCATCCTCGCCCTGCGCGTCCCGCGCGGCGGCCAGGCCGGCGACGAGGAGGCGGAGCGCGCCTGAGGGCGACGCGAGCTCGCGCGTCAGCCTGACGGTTCCCGGTGGTCGAGCGGCAGCTGCCCACGGTGGCGCCGGGTCCGGGCCCGCCGGAGGGCGCCGCGTACGGACTGCGCGACCGCCGTCCCGACCAGGAGCCCGAGCGCGAGGGCGCTGACGACGGTGATCACGCCGAGGACGGTCGCCGTGGAACCACCCGGGTCGAGCGCCAGCTGGGTGGCCGAGAGCACGCCGAGGCTGCCGGGCACCAGCAGCCAGAACGAGGGCAGGAACACCACGAGCCGGGGCAGGTCGGGCACGAAGGCCTCCACCAGGTACGAGCCGGTGCTCGCCGCCACCGCTCCGAGAAAGCTGCCGAGCACCGGTCCCGAGTAGTGCTGCCCGAGCGCCTGGGCGCCGAAGGCGAGCACCAGCACCAGCAGGATCCAGGGCAGGAGGCGGACGGGTGGCGACTCGAGCAGGCCGATCCCGACGCAGATCAGCACGAGCCCGACCGGGGCGGCCCACCAACCGAGCTCGGCGACGCGGACGTTGCGCAGGGCGTCGGCCGGCAGGTCGAACAGCCGGCTCGCGCTGACGACGCCGAGGGTGAACAGCAGCACCTGCACGAGCCCGAACGTCAGCCGGGACGACCCGGCGATCATGTCGCCGGCCGCCAGCTCGGCCATGGCCGTGACGATGAGCGCGCCGGGCAGCAGCACGGCCAGCGGCGGGAGCAGGGTCCGCAGCGGCCCGGCGACCAGGCCGAGGTCCGCCGCCGCGAAGACGAGGCAGGCCACGACGAACGCCGCGACGACCGGCAGCAGCGTGGCCAGCAGGCGGAAGCGCTGGGCCAGCCGGAACAGCCCGACCACGACGACCGAGGCGACGGCCGAGAGGGCCACGTTCCGCCAGCCGGGCTGCAGGATCAGGGCGATCCCGGTGGCCGTGGCGACCCAGCCCAGGTTGGCGAGCCACACCGGGTAGCGCGGCGGCTGCCCGCGCAGCGCGAGCAGCCGCTCCACCGCCGCCGTCGTCCCCAGCCGCCCGAGCAGCAGGTCACGCCGGATCCCGCGCACCTGGGCCGACTGGTCCAGGCGCAGCGAGCCGGTGACGGCCTCGTATGTGCTCGGCGCCCCGCTGGCGAGCGAGAGGGTGACGCCCGTCGGACCGGCGGCGATCTGCGCGTCGCGGTAGCCGAGGGCGAACGCCACCTCCGCGAGCTCGTCCTCGACCTCGTTGATGGGCTGACCGGTGGCGACCATGGCCGTGCCGAGGTGCACGAGCAGCGTCCGGACGTCCTGAGCCGTCGGTTCGTCCACAGGCTCACCTTCTCATCGTGGGAAGTGTCCGACCGGTCTGCCTAGGATCGTCTGTGCCCGCCGCCGAACCCGCTCCCCGCCCGGAGCCGACGCTCCCGGTGGCACGGGTCGCGGTCGACGTCGGCCTGGCCCACCTCGACCGGCCGTTCGACTACCGCGTGACGCCGGAGCAGGACGCGTACGCGGTCCCCGGCGCCCGGGTCCGGGTGCGCTTCGCCGGTCGGCTGCGCGACGGCTTCGTGCTGGAGCGGGCGAGCACGACGGACACCGACCGGGTGCTCGCGCCCCTGCACAAGGTCGTGTCCTCCGAGCCGGTGCTGTCCGCCGCCGGCGTCGCGCTCGTCCGCGGCGTGGCCGACCACTACGCGGGGACGTTCTCCGACGTGGTGCGGCTCGCGGTCCCCCCCCGGCACGCCGCGGCGGAGAAGGCCGTCGAGAAGGCGGCCGCGAGAGCAGGGGAGAGGGCAGCGGAGAGGGCAGCGGAGCAGGCGGCGGACAAGGCCGGGGACGAGGACGGGGGCGCGGTGGTCGAGGCCGTGCCCTGGCCGGACCCGGTGCCCGGTCCGCTGCCCGCCTACCGCGACGGTTCCGCGTACGCGGTCGCGCTGCGGGCGGGGCGGTCACCACGCGCGCTCTGGCAGGTGACGCCCAGCGCAGCGCCGGAGGCGGACTGGGCGGCGGGCTTCGCCGAGGCCGCCCGGGCCTGCGTGGAGGGCGGCCGGGGAGCCGTCCTGCTCGCTCCGGACCAGCGTGACGTCGCCCGGCTCGAGGCGGCCTGCGTCGCCGTGCTCGGCCGCTCGCGGGTGGTGGCCCTGGTCGCCGAGACGGGTCCGGCCGCGCGCTACCGGGCGTTCCTCGCGGCGCTGCACGGGCGGGCGCAGGTGGTCGTCGGCAACCGCGCCGCGGCGTACGCGCCGGTGCGCGACCTCGGCCTGGTCGCGCTCTGGGACGACGGCGACGACCTGTGGGCGGAGCCGCGGGCCCCCTATCCGCACACCCGCGAGGTCCTGGCCATCCGGGCGGCGCAGAGCGGGGCGGCCGCGCTCTTCGCGTCGTACGCCCGTACGGCGGAGCTGCAGGCGTACGTCGACCGCGGCTGGCTGCGTCCGATCACGCAGGACCGGGTCGCGGTGCGGCGCGCCGCACCCCGGGTCCGGGTGAGCGGGGACGACGACCGTGCCCTGGCCCGTGACCCCGCGGCGCGGGCGGCCCGCCTGCCGCACGAGGTGTTCGAGCTGGTGCGCGCCGCGCTGCCCGTCGGCCCGGTGCTGGTCCAGGTGCCCCGCGCGGGCGGCCGGCTCGCGCTGGTCTGCCAGGACTGCCGCGAACCCGTCCGCTGCCGCTTCTGCCAGGGACCGACGACGCTCGGTCCGGGTGCCGTCGGTGGCGCCGGGGACCGGGACGCGCAGCTCACCTGCCGCTGGTGCGGCCGGCCGCAGGTCGACTGGGAGTGCCCGGTGTGCGGCGGGCGGCACGTGCGCTCACCCGTCGTCGGGGCGACCCGGACCGCGGCCGAGCTGGGCCGGGCGTTCCCCGGGGTGGTCGTCCTGCAGTCGAGCGGCGAGGCCCGGCTCGACCAGGTGACCGCGTCGGGAGCGATCGTCGTGACCACCCCGGGGGCCGAGCCACCGGCCGAGGGCGGGTACGCGGCGGCGATCCTGCTCGACACGACCCTGCTGCTGCTGCGCCCGGACCTGCGGGCCTCGGAGGAGGCGCTGCGGCGCTGGTTCGCGGTGGTGGCCCTGGTCCGCGGCGGGGCCGACGGCGGCACGGTGCTGGCGGTGGGAGACAGCACCGGGCGGGCGCTGCAGGCGCTGGTCCGGGTCGACCCCGCGGGGTTCGCCGTCCGTGAGCTCGCGGACCGGGCCGACGCCCACTTCCCGCCGGCCGCGCGGCTCGTCACGATCGACGGGGCGGCGCCGGTGCTGGCCGAGTACGTCGGCCTCGTCCACCCGCCGCCCGGCACCGAGACGCTCGGGCCCGTGCCGCTGCCGGGGCGGGAACAGCTGCCGGGCAGCGACGGCGAACCGCTGCTGCGCCTGACGCTGCGCGCCCCCGTCCGCGAGGGGAACGCGCTGGTCCGCGCGGCCAAGGAGGTCGCCGGCATCCGCAGCGCCCGCAAGAGCGAGGGCGCCGCCCGCGTCCGGGTCGACCCGCTCGTCCTGGGCTGAGCCCGTCGCCACGCCGCTCGATAACGGCGGAGGGACAAGCAGGATCCGCGTCCGAGCGGAGCGAGGACGGAGAACGCGCCTCGGTAGGGTTCGGGGGTGCGAGTCGTCTTCTGCGGGACCCCCGAGGTCGCGGTGCCGGCCCTCGACGCCCTGGTCGCCTCCGACCACGAGGTGGTCGCGGTCGTCACCCGTCCCGACGCCCCGAGCGGTCGGGGCAAGCGGCTGACCGCCAGCCCGGTCGCGCTGCGCGCCGAGGAGCTGGCGCTGGAGGTGCTCAAGCCGCAGCGTCCCCGCGACGAGGACTTCGTGGCCCGGCTGACCGAGATCGCCCCCGACTGCTGCCCCGTCGTCGCGTACGGGGCGCTGCTGCCGCAGCGGGTGCTGGACATCCCGCGGCACGGCTTCGTCAACCTGCACTTCTCCGTCCTGCCGCGCTGGCGCGGGGCGGCACCGGTCCAGCACGCCGTGCTGGCGGGCGACACGGAGACCGGGGCGACGACGTTCCGGCTGGTGCTCGAGCTCGACGCCGGACCGACGTACGGCGTGATCACCGAGCCGATCGGGCCCGCCGACACCTCCGGCGACCTGCTGACCCGGCTGTCCTACAGCGGCAGCGCGCTGCTCGTGGAGACCCTCGACGCGGTCGAGGCGGGAGTCGAGCCCGTCGTGCAGCCGGACGAGGGCGTGACGCTCGCGCCCAAGATCACCGTCGACGACGCGAAGATCGACTGGACGCGGTCGGCCGTCGAGATCGACCGGCTGGTCCGGGGCTGCCAGCCCAACCCGGGGGCGTGGACGACGTTCCGGGGCGAACGGTTCAAGATCGTCTCGGCCGCACCCGCGCCGGACGAGGACGCACCGCTCGCTGCGCCCGGCGAGCTGGTCGTCGGTCGCCGCGAGGTCAGCGTGGGCACGGGTGCCGGCCTGCTCCGGCTCGGGCAGGTCCAGGCCCAGGGCAAGCGGGGCATGGGTGCGGCCGACTGGGCCCGCGGCCTCGGTGACACCGCCGACCTCCGGCTCGGCGACTAGATGGCGCGCCCTTCGACGGGCTCGGGGAACAAGAGGGGCGTGGACCGGTCACGGCGGGTCGCCTTCGACGCGCTGCGCAAGGTGACGGGCGAGGACGCGTACGCCAACCTCGTGCTGCCCGGGATGCTCGCCGAGCGAGGCATCACGAGCCGGGACGCCGCCTTCGCGACCGAGCTGCTGAACGGCACCTGCCGCTGGCTCGGCACCTACGACACCATCCTCCAGGCCGCGTCCGGACGCGCGCTCACCACGCTGCAGCCGGCGGTCGTCGACCTGCTCCGTCTCGGCACCCACCAGCTCCTCGGCATGCGGGTCGGGACCCACGCCGCGGTGAGCGAGACCGTCGACCTCGCCGCCGCGACCGTGGGCCGACGGGTCACGGGCCTGGTGAACGCGGTGCTGCGCAAGGTCGCTGCGGACGACCGCGAGGGGTGGGTCGACCGGCTCGGCGCGGACCGGGACCCGCTCGACCGGCTCGCGCTGGCGCACGCGCATCCGCGCTGGGTCGTCGACGCCTACGCCGACCTGCTGCCGGCCGACGAGCTCGTCGCCGCCCTCGCCGCGGACAACGTCAGCCCCGAGGTGACGCTGGTCGTCCGACCCGGGCTGGCGGAGGTCGCCGAGCTCCAGGCCGAGGCCGGGACGCGCGACGGCGCGCGCTGGTCCCCCTTCGCGGCGCCCGGCGCGGGCAACCCCGGCGAGCTCCCGCTCGTGCGGGAGGGGCGCGCCGGCGTGCAGGACGAGGGGTCGCAGCTCGTCGCCTGGGGCGTCACCCGCCCGTCCGCGGCGCCGGGCTGGTGGCTCGACCTGTCCGCCGGGCCGGGCGGCAAGGCGGCGCTGCTCACCGGGCTCGCGGCGGCGGACGGCAGCCACGTCCTCGCCGCTGAGCTCGCCCCGCACCGGGCCGTGCTCGTCGCGAGCGCGACGCGGGCCTACCCGCCGGACCGGCGGCCCGTGGTGGTCGTCGCCGACGCGACGCGCGGGCCGTGGCGCCCCGGGGCGTTCACCCGGGTGCTGGCCGACGTCCCCTGCACCGGGCTGGGGGCGCTGCGACGCCGTCCCGAGGCCCGCTGGCGCCGGGACCCGGCCGACGTCGAGGCGCTGCACGCGCTGCAGCAGGCGCTCCTGACCACGGCCCTGGACGCCGCGGCACCCGGCGGGCTGGTCGCCTACGTCACCTGCTCCCCGCACCGCCGCGAGACCGCGGACGTGGTCCACGAGACCCTGGCCGGGCGCGACGACGTCGAGGTCGTGCCCTTCGCCGAGGTGCTGCCCGAGCTGGCCGACCCGGCGCTGGGTGCCGCCGCCGCGACCGACGCGGACTTCCTCCAGCTGTGGCCGCACCGGCACGGCACGGACGCGATGTTCGCGGCGTACCTGCGCCGCCGCTGAGCGTCGCCCGCCGGAGCCGGAGCACTAAGGTCGAGCCGTGCCCAGACCGACCCGCGTCATGCCCAGCATCCTGTCGGCCGACTTCGCCAACCTGGCGCGCGAGATCGGACGCGTCCCGAGCGCCGACGCCCTGCACGTCGACGTCATGGACAACCACTTCGTTCCCAACCTGACCCTCGGGCTGCCGGTGGTCGAGTCGATCCGGGCGGTCACCGACCAGATGCTCGACCTGCACCTGATGATCGACGACCCCGACCGCTGGGCGCCCGGCTACGCCGAGGCCGGGGCGGAGTCGGTGACGTTCCACGTGGAGGCCGCCGCCGCCCCCGTACGCCTGGCCCGGGAGCTCCGCGCGCGTGGCGCGAGGGCGGGCATGGCCCTCAAGCCGGCGACGCCGATCGAGCCGTACGCCGACCTGCTGGGCGAGCTCGACATGGTGCTGATCATGACGGTCGAGCCCGGCTTCGGCGGGCAGAAGTTCCTGGACCTGTGCCTGCCGAAGATCCGTCGGACGCGCGAGCTGATCGGGGCCCAGGGCGGCGACATCTGGCTGCAGGTCGACGGAGGCGTGTCCGCCGACACCGTGGAACGCTGCGTCGCCGCCGGGGCGGACGCCCTCGTGGCCGGCTCGGCCGTGTTCGGGGCCGACGACCCCGACGCGATGATCAGCCGTCTGCGCGAGCTGGGGCAGAGCGCCGCGAGCGCCTAGACCCCTGCGGCTCGGCGTCGCCGTCGGCGGCCTCGTCCGCGGTCGCCCTCGTCCGTCGCCGTGGTGGCTGCGGCTGGTCGGCCCGCGGCTCCGCGCTGACCAGCGCGTTGACCCAGCTGGCCGGCACCGAGTTGTCGACGAGCGTCGACTTGAGGAACAGCGTGGCCGGGATCGCCAGCAGCGCGCCCAGGCCGCCGAGGACGTAGGCCCAGAAGATCAACGAGATGAACGCGACGGTGCCGCTGATGCCCACCGCGTCGCCGGTGAACCGCGGCTGGATGATCGTCTGGACGACGATGTTGAGCACGACGTAGACCACGATCACCGCGATCATGCTTCCCACACCCCCGTCCAGCAGGGCGATCAGGGCCGGCGGGATTAGGCCGATCACGAAGCCGATGTTGGGGATGTAGTTGGTGACGAACGCCAGCACGCCCCAGGTCAGCGCGAGCGGCACGCCGATGATCAGCAGGGAGATCACGTCGAGCACGGCGACCGCGAGGCCGAAGACCGTGGTGACGACCCAGTACTTGCGCACCCGGCCCGCGAAGTTCAGCAGGCCGTCCGCGATGTGCGGCCGGCTCTCCCGGATGACCGCGATCCGCTCGGGCATGCCCGCCTGGTCGAAGGCCATGAAGATCACGACGGCCGCGATCAGGATCACCAGCGAGGCGCCGCCGGTGAGCGCGCTCAGCAGGCTCTGGGCGGGCCCGGCCAGGCTGCTGACCTGGAACGAGGACGCGAGCTGGCGGATCTGGTCGGCCCCGTAGCCGAACTGTTCGGCGACGCCGGCCAGGGAGTTGAAGATCTGGGTGAAGGCGGGGCCGTACTGCGGCAGGGTCGCGACGAGCCGGTAGAGCGAGTACACGACCGAGCCGAGGATGACGATCAGCAGCAGGTAGATCGCGAGCAGGCTGATGATGCTGGCCAGCACCGAGGGCACCTTGCGCCGGACCAGCCAGCTCCGCAGCGGCGACACGGTGATCACCAGGGTGAGGACCAGGAAGACCGGTCCGACGATGTTCGCGGTGCTCTTGAGCCCGACGCCGATGATCACCAGCCCGGCGAGCAGCAGGATGCCGAACAGCGCCGGCGCCTGCGGCTGACCCGCGACGGGCGGGACGTCCGGCGCCGCCTGGACCGGCGGTGTCCGGTCGCGGACGGGGGTCTTGTCCTGGGCCGGGGTGGACCGGGGCATGGGTGCTCCTCGTGGTGGGGGGCTGCTCGCCTCGGCGAACCGGTGGTCGTGGACGACCGCCTTCGGCGGTCTAGTTTCCCCGACGGCGACGCAGGTAACGCTCGAACTCCGCGGCGATCGCGTCGCCGCTGGCCTCGGGCAGCTCGGTGGCGTCCTGCTGCTCCTCCAGGGTCGACACGTACTCGGCGACCTCGGTGTCCTCGGCGGCGAGCTCGTCGACGCCGCGTTCCCAGGCCCGCGCGAGCTCGGGGAGCTCGCCCTGGTCGAGGGCGGTGTCCAGTAGCTCCTCGAGCGAGGAGAGCAGCGCCAGCGTCGCCTTGGGGCAGGGCGGGTGGGAGACGTAGTGGGGCACGGCCGCCCAGAGCGAGAGGACCTCGAGCCCACCGCGGGTGAGGGTGTCGCCGAGCACCCCGACGATCCCCGTCGGCCCCTCGTACGTCGACGGCGCGAGCCCGAGCGTGGTCATCAGCTCGCGGTCGTAGGTGGAGGTCGAGACCGGGATCGGGCGGGTGTGCGGGGTGTCCGCGAGCAGCGCCCCGAGCACGTGCACGCGTCGGGCGTTGGCCGACTGCAGGGCCGAGGCCAGGGTCGTCGCGAACTGGCGCCAGCGCAGGTTGGGCTCCAGGCCCTGGACCAGCACCAGGTCCCGGCCGCTGGCCAGGCGACCGACCCGGATGTCGGTGGTCGGCCAGGTGAGCACGCGCTCGTCGTCGTCGCTCAGGCTGACCATCGGGCGGTTGACCTGGTAGTCGTAGAAGTCGTCCGGGTCGAGGGCGAAGGCCAGCTCGGCGCCGTACACCTCGCCCAGGTGGTCGACCACCCCGGTGGCGGCGTTGCCGGCGTCGTTCCAGCCCCCGAAGGCGACGACGACCACCGGGTCGACCAGGTCGCGCAGGTCCCGGCCGTGACCCTCGGACCCGCCGGTGAGGTTCGGCATGCGCTCACTGTAGTCACCACCCGAGCCGGCGCCCGCCACGCCGTAAGGTGAGCAGACACGGTCGAGACGATGGTGTTTACGCTGTAAGTGTGGGTAGTACCCATCTGACGACGTCCGACCATCAGGAAGAACCACATGCCGACCGCACAGACCGACGAGACCGAGCAGGTCCCCGGTGAAGAGGCCGAGAAGCCGCAGGAGATCCCCGCCAAGGGCTGGCTGCAGATCGTCAAGCGCGGTTGGGCGGAGGCCAAGGCCGACAACGTCCCGCTGATGGCGGCCGGGATGGCGTACTACGCGTTCCTCGCCATCTTCCCGGCGATCATCGCGGCGGTGCTGCTCTTCAGCTTCTTCGCCGACCCCGCGACGATCACCACCCAGCTCGACGCGCTGGGTTCGGCCATCCCCGAGGACATCAAGAAGACGCTGACCGACCAGATCGGGCTGGCCGCCGGCAACGGCAAGGTCGGCCTCGGGGCGATCATCGCCATCCTGGTGGCGCTGTTCAGCGCCTCGGGCGGCATGAGCAACCTGATGACCGCGGTCAACCTCTGCTACGACGAGGAGGAGACCCGCGGCTTCGTCAAGAAGCGGCTGATCGCCCTCGCGCTGACCGTCGGGGCGATCGTCTTCTTCCTCGTGGTCGTCAGCCTGGTCGCGGTGCTGCCGGTCGTGCTGGGCTTCCTCGGGACCAACGGTGTCGTGCTGTTCGGGATCCAGGCGGCCCGGTGGGTGCTGATCGTCGTGGTGATCACCGTCGCGCTCGCCGTGCTCTACCGCATCGCGCCCGACCGCGACGCGCCCAAGCTGCGCTGGGTGTCGGTCGGTGCGGCCCTCGCGACGCTGCTCTGGATCATCGCGTCGGTCGGCTTCTCGATCTACGTCTCCCAGTTCGGCAGCTACGCCAAGACGTACGGCGCGATCGCGGGCATCGTGATCCTGCTGCTCTGGCTGTTCATCACCGCGTACGCGATCCTGCTGGGCGCGGAGATCAACGCCGAGTCCGAGCAGCAGACCGTGGCCGACACGACCAAGGGCGCGCCGATGCCGATCGGGGACCGGAACGCCGTCAAGGCCGACTCCGTCCCGGTGGAGGGCGAACCAAAAAAAGCACGACCGGCGTGACGCGCGAGCAGCGCGACCAGGCCGGTACCAGCACGAGCACGAGCAACGAGAAGGTGAGCACGATGACGTCGAACACCCCGCCGGTCACCTCGGCGGTGACCGACGACCCCGCGGACAAGTCCGTCGGTGACCTGGTCCGCAACCTGTCGGAGGACCTCAGCCGCCTGGTGCGTGACGAGATCCGCCTGGCCCAGGCCGAGGTCGGCGAGAAGGCCAAGAAGGCGGGCATCGGGATCGGTGCCTTCGGCGGCGCGGGCGTCGTCGCCCTCTACGGCCTCGGCGTGCTGATCGCCGCGGCCGTGCTCGGCCTCGCGGCAGCGGTGCCGGCGTGGCTGGCGGCCCTGATCGTCGGCGTGGTCCTCTTCGTCGTCGCCGGGATCGCGGCGCTCGTCGGGCGCAGCAAGCTCAAGCAGGCGGCGCCCCCCGTCCCCACGCGGGCCATCGAGACCACCAAGGCCGACGTGGCCGAGATCAAGGAGTCGATCAAGCGATGAGCGACGCGATGCAGCCGCCCGATCAGGCGACGGACCAGCCGACCGCGGAGAAGCAGACCCCGGACGAGATCGTGGCCGACATCGAGGCCACCCGCGACCGGCTCGCGGACAACCTCGACGCCCTGACCGACAAGCTGGACGTCAAGGCCCACGCGCAGGACGCCGTGCACGACGCCGGCGCGAAGGTGCAGGCCACCGTCGCCGACGCGAAGGAGTCGGTGGCGTCCGCCGCCGGCTCCGCGGCCGCGCAGTCCCGTACGCTCGTGGACAAGTTCAGGGCGCTCCCGCTGGCCGCCCAGGCCGCCATCGGCGCCGGGGCAGCGGCGCTGGTCGTCACGTTGATCGTCCGCAGCGCTCGTTCGTGAGCCAGGCGGAGAAGCAGGAGGCACGAGCATGGTGAACGCAGCACGGCTGGCCTACCGCCCCGTGGGGCTGCTGTCCGGCCTCGCGGCCGGCGCGGTGGCCGGCGCCATCTTCAAGCAGGTGTGGAAGAGGGTCGCCCGTCAGGACGACGCGCCCGACGCTCTGCAGTCCGAGTACACGCTCGCCCGGGTGATCGTCGCGGCGACCCTGCAGGGCGCGATCTTCGCGGCCGTCAAGGCGCTCGTGGACCGGCTCGGGGCCCAGGGCTTCCAGCGACTCACGGGTGAGTGGCCGGGCGACTAGAACCCGCCTGACGGGCCAGGGACCGCGGACGCCCGGTGTCCTCAGGAGGGGTCGATGACCTCGAGGACGCCGGGCGTCGTCCCCGTGACGAACAGCCGGCCCGTCTTCGTGTCCACCGCCACGGTGTTGGGCTGCTGCACGGTCGGCAGGCGGGCCGTCTCCCGCGGCTCGGGGCCCGAGAGGTCGACGGCGACCACCTCGTTGCTCGCCGTCACCGTGACCCAGAGCCGGTCGCGCACCGCGTCGTACGCGATCCCGTACGGCTGGCCGGGCAGCACGAACCGCTGTACCTGCGCGGCCTGCGGCGACGGGGCGTAGAACAGCAGCGCCCCGCCCCGCGTGTCGACCACGACGAGCCGGCCGTGCCCGTCGGCGACGACGTGGGTCGGTCCCTCGCCGGCCGCGAGCTCGGTGAGCGGTTGCAGCGTCGTCGCGTCGTAGTACGTGAGCGTGTTCTCCCCGACGTCGACGACCCCGAAGACGTTCCCGACGTGCGCGATGCCGCCGGGCTGGGTGACGTCGGTGAAGGTGGCCACGACCTGGCCGTCCCGCACGGCCGTGAGGGAGGCGCCAGCCTCGTCGGCCACCAGGACGGTGCGGTTCGGGGCCTCGTTCGCGTCGTGCGGCATCGTGCCGGTCGGCGTGCGCGAGACGATCCGGCCCGACGGCAGCGCCACCTGCAGCAGGCTGTTCGAGCTCTCGTCGGGGACGAGCACGGGGCCGCCGTCGCGGGCCAGCTGGAGGTGACGCAGCGAGCCCGGCAGCGGCACGTGCGCCCGGACGGTCAGCCGGTCGGTGTCGAGCAGCACGAGCGCGTCGGGCCGGCGCACCGCGACCACGACCCGGCGGGTGACGGGATCGGCCACGATGCCCTCCGGCGCAGCACCGATCGCGATCTGCCGGCCGGCCGGACGGACGCCCGCCACCGGTGAGGCGGCAGGTTCGGCGGCCGTGGGGACCGGGCGGTCCAGGCGGCGCGGGGCGAAGTCGCCCGACAGCGGCGGGCGTACGGAGCCGGTCGTCGGCGGCGCCGGCTGGTTGCTGCAGGCGGCCAGCAGCGCCAGGGCGACGGCCGGAGCGGCCACCCGCCTCAGCAGCGGCGAGACGTCACGCCGCGGTGTCGTCCCGCTCCTTGTGGCGCGGGCCCTGACCGTTCCAGCGGCCCTCGCGCACGAGGCGGCGCTCGTGCGCGGTGAGGCCGCCGAAGATGCCGAACTCGGGGCTCGTCCGCAGGGCCCAGGCGCGACAGGTGCTCATCACCGGGCAGCGCGCGCAGACCTGCTTGGCCTGGTTGCTCAGCGCGTGGTGGGTGGCCTGGTCGCCCAGGGGGAAGAAGATGTCGAGGTTCTCCCCGACGCAGGCGGCCTCGGCGCGCCAGTCCTCGTGCCAGCTCTCGCCGCCGCCGGACGGGATGCGGTCGCGACGGGGCTGGTCGAGCTGGTTCTGGTCGGCTGCCGGTTGACCGGTCGTGGCCGGCCGGCGCGCGTCGGCGGCGTCCAGAGCGGGAACGGATCTCACAGACGAGTCGTACCCGCGCGACGGGGCGCGAAACACGCGCGGTCGACGGAGCGGCCGGGGTGGCGGACCGTGGTCCACCCAGGGTTCGCGCACAGCCGACCCTCGGGTCCGGTGTGGAATAGTAGATCCGGTCTGCCCGCTGTCTCTGGGCTGGTCAGACGGTGTTCGCGGAGCCGGCGAGGGGCCCGCGCAGATGTGGTGAAGGTCGGGTATGGCAGGCAACGCGAGCTATCGGTTGAAGGACACCGCGGTGCTGTCCGTGTGCGCCGTCGAGGCGCCCGTGGTGGTGACGTCGGCGGAGCTCGACGCACGGCTGATGCGGACGTACGAGCGCACCGGGATGAAGCCCGGCATGATCGAGCAGCTCGCGGGCGTGACCGAGCGGCGCTGGTGGCCCGAGGACGTCACGTTCGTCGACGCCGCCGCGATGGCGGGGGCCAAGGCGCTGGCCGAGGCCGGGGTGGACCCCTCCCAGGTCGGGCTGCTGATCAACACGTCGGTCTGCCGCACCGGCGTCGAGCCGGCGAACGCGGTCGGCGTCCACGCCCAGCTGGGGCTGGCCACCAGCTGCCTCAACTTCGACGTGACCAACGCGTGCCTCGGCTTCCTCAACGGCATCCAGCTCGCCGGCTCGCTCATCGACGCCGGGCAGATCGACTACGCGCTGCTCGTCGACGCCGAGGGCATGCGCGGGCTGCAGGGCGACACGATGGAGCGGCTGGAGGGCGACGACGCCACCGCCGAGGACCTCAAGCTCCAGTTCGCGACGCTGACCTTGGGGTCGGGCTCCGCCGCGATGGTGCTGGGCCGGGCGAGCGAGCACTCCGAGGGCCACCGCGTGACCGGCGGCGTCAGCCGGTCCGGCAGCCAGCACAACGAGCTGTGCATCGGCACGATGTCGCTGATGACGACCGACTCGCGCGCCCTCTTCAACGCCGGCATCGAGCTCGCCGAGCAGACCTGGCGCGACGCGCTCGCCGAGGGCTGGGACTGGGCCGACGCCGACTGGTTCATCGCGCACCAGACCTCCGTGGTCCACCTCAGGACGCTGGCCCAGGTGATCGGGGCGCCGGTCGAGCAGCTGCCGATGACCGTGCCGACCTTCGGCAACCTCGCCTCGGCGGCGGTCCCCTTCACGCTCGCCAAGCAGGTCCCGCTGATCAAGCCGGGCCAGCAGGTGCTGCTGCTCGGGATCGGGTCGGGCCTCAACACGTCCTTCGCCGAGATCATCTGGTGACGTCGCCCGACGGGGCGACGGGCGGGCTGCCGGGTTTGGACCCGGCCTGGTCGCGGTTCCTCACGGTCGACGACGCCTCCGGGCAGCCGCGGCGCTGGCACGTCCTGGACACCTCCGCCGCCAGCGACGCCGAGCCGAGCGAGGGCACGCTGCTCTGCGTCCACGGCAACCCGACGTGGTCCTACCTGTGGCGGCGCTTCCTCGCCGAGGCCCGTCCCGGCTGGCGCGTCGTCGCCGTCGACCAGCTGGGCATGGGGTGGTCCACCCGCCAGGTGCCGACCCGCCGGCTCGCCGACCGCGTCGACGACCTGAGCCGGGTGACCGAGGCCCTCGGCATCACGGGCCCGGTCGTCGTGGCCGCCCACGACTGGGGCGGTCTCGTCTCCATGGGGTGGGCCCTCGAGCACCGCGAGCAGGTCGCCGGGGTCGTGCTGACGAACACCGCGCTCTTCCAGCCGCTCGACCAGCCGTTCTCCGCCCTCATCCGGCTCGCCCGGACCCCGGCGCTGCGCCAGCTGGTCTGCGTGACCACGCCGACGTTCGTGCGGGGGGCGGCCGCGCTGTCGCGACCCGCGCTGGACCTCGGGGTGCGCCGAGCGCTCGCCGGGCCGTACGCCGACGCCTCCGAGCGCGCGGCGATCGGCGCCTTCGTGGCGGACGTCCCGCTGGAGGCCGACCACCCGAGCCGGGCGGCCATGGACACGATCGCCGAGGGCGTACGCCGCCTCGACGTCCCCGTGCTGCTGCTGTGGGGGGCCCGGGACCCCGTGTTCACCGACCTGCACCTGGCCGACCTGCGCGACCGCTTCCCGCAGGCGGACGTGCACCGCTTCGGCCGGGCGTCCCACCTCGTGACCGAGGACGTCCCGGAGACCGCGGGCATCGCCTGGGAGTGGATCGCCGACCACGTGGAGACGGGCCGGTCGGCACCGGACGACGGGCGACCGGCCGAACGGGTCGAGCCCGGCGCCCTCTGGGCCCCGATCGTGGCGCGGGCGGAGGACCGGGCACCGGCGGTGGTCGAGCTGCACGGGGGTGCGGTCACGACGACCACCTTCGCCGAGCTCGAGCGCGGCATCGTCGACCTCGCGCTCGGCCTGGTCGACGCCGGCGTACGCCCCGGTGACCGCGTCGCCGTGCTCGTCACGCCGGGCGCCGCCCTGACGACGGCCGTGTTCGCCTGCTGGCGCGCGGGCGCGACGATCGTCGTCGCCGACGCGGGGCTCGGGGTCCGCGGGCTGGCGCACGCCCTGCGCAGCGCACGGCCCGACCACGTGATCGGCATCCCGAAGGCGGTCGTGGCGCTGAGCGCGCTCCGGGTCCCGGGGCACCGCGTCGTCAGCGGGAGCCTGCCCGGACCGCTCGCCGCGGCGCTGCACCACCCGCCCACGGTCGTGGGCCTGACCGCGCGGGGCGCGGAGCTGCGCGCGTCCGGCACGACGCTGCCGGACCTGCCCGAGCTGGACCGAGACGCGGCCGTGTTCTTCACCTCCGGGGCCACCGGCCCGGCCAAGGGCGTGGTCTACCGCGCCGCTCAGCTGCAGCTCCAGGTCGCGCGGCTGGCCGGCCTCTACGGCGGGGACCGCGACGACGCGTGGGTGGCGGCGTTCCCGCTCTTCTCCCTCTACGGCCCCGCGATGGGCACGGCGGCCGCCGTGCCCGACATGGACCCGACCCGGGCCGGCACGCTCACGGCCACGGCGCTCGCCGACGCCGCGGCGGCCGTGGACGGGCGGGTCGTGTTCGCCTCGCCGGCGGCCCTGCGCAACGTGGTCGCGACCGCGGACGGGCTGACCCCGGCGCACCGGGAGGCCCTCGGCCGGGTCCGGGTGCTGATGTCGGCCGGCGCCCCGGTGCCGGTGGGCCTGCTGCGCCGGGTGCAGGAGCTGCTCCCCGCCGCCGTGCTGCACACCCCGTACGGGATGACCGAGGTGCTCCCCGTCGCCGACATCACCCTGCCCGAGATCGAGGCGGCCGGGCCCGGGAACGGCGTGTGCGTGGGCCGGCCCGTCGAGGGCGTCCGGATCGCGCTGGCCCCGCTGGACGCCGACGGACGGGCGACCGGTGAGCTGACCGACGAGGTCGGGGTGACCGGCGAGATCCTCGTCGCGGCCGACCACCGGCTCCAGCGCTACGACCGGCTCTGGGCCACCAACCGCGCCAGCAGCCGCGACGCCGGCCACCACCGGACCGGCGACGTCGGCCATCTCGACCCCGAGGGCCGGCTGTGGGTCGAGGGCCGGCTGGTGCACGTGCTGGCCACCGCGCAGGGTGCGCTCACCCCCGTGGGGGTCGAGCAGCGCGTAGAGGCCCTGCCCGAGGTCGTCTCCGCGGCCGTCGTGGGCGTGGGCCCGCCCGGCACGCAGCAGGTGGTCGTCGTCGTGGTCCCGGCCGAGGGCGCCGTACGGCGGCACCCGCTGGCGGCCGCCGGGCTGAGCGCGGCCGTCCGCCGGGTCGCCGAGGTGGACGTGGCCGCCGTCCTGGCGGTGCCGGGGCTGCCCGTCGACATCCGGCACAACTCCAAGATCGACCGCGTCGCCGTCGCGACGTGGGCCGCGCGGGTGCTCAGCGGCGGCCGACCCGGGAAGCTCGCGTGAAGGTCCTCGTCACCGGAGCCAGCGGGATGCTGGGCGCCGCCGTCGCGCGGGTCCTCGCGGCCCGCGGCGACGAGGTGACCGTGATGCAGCGACGTTCGTCGGGGCTCGGGTTCCGGGAGGTGCTGGGGGACGTCGCCGACGCGGCGGCCGTCCGGGACGCGGTCGCCGGCCAGGACGGCGTCGTGCACCTCGCGGCGAAGGTCGACGTGACCGGGCCCGAGGCGGACTACGTCAGCGCCAACGTCGTCGGCACCCGGAACGTCCTCACCGCCTGCACAGCGCTCGGCG
This sequence comes from uncultured Friedmanniella sp., assembly GCA_964251895.1. GTDB lineage: Bacteria > Actinomycetota > Actinomycetes > Propionibacteriales > Propionibacteriaceae > Microlunatus. The sequence goes on along the minus strand of CAXULL010000010.1, from coordinate 46,379 downwards.
TGGAGCGGCTCGTCCAGGTCTCGTCGCCGTCGGTCAGCCACACCGGTTCCTCGCTCGTCGGCGCGCCGGCCGGGCCGGCCGACCCGGAGCACGCGCGCGGCCCGTACGCCCGGACGAAGGCGCGCTCAGAGCTCGAGGCGCTCGCCGCCGACCAGACCGGGTCGGGACCGCTGAGCGTCGTCGCCGTCCGCCCGCACATCGTCTGGGGACCCGGCGACACCCAGCTCGTGGAACGCATCGTCGAACGCGGCCGCGCCGGCCGGCTGCCGCTCCTCGGCACCGGTGCGGCGCTGGTGGACACGACGTACGTCGACAACGCCGCCGACGCGCTCGTCGCGGCGCTCGACCGTGCTCCGCAGGTGCACGGGGAGGCGTTCGTGGTCAGCAACGGGGAGCCGCGCCCGGTGGGGGAGATCTTCGGCGACTTCTGCGCCGCCGCCGGTGTGCCGAGGCCCACCCGGCACGTGCCGGCCCGGCTCGCGGTCGTGGCCGGCGGGCTCGTCGAGCGCGTGTGGAGCGTGCGGCACCCGGACGGGAAGGCGCAGCCGCCAATGACCCGGTTCCTGGCCGAGCAGCTGTCGACCGCGCACTGGTTCGACCAGCGCCGGACGCGCGAGGCCCTGGCCTGGACCCCGGCCGTGAGCATCCAGGAGGGCCTGGAACGGCTCGCCGCCCACTACCGGCGCTGATCGGAGCGGATCCGACCGCGTAGGACCGGCCAGATGCGCTCCGGTCTCACCTCCACCGGGTCGGGCAGTCCGAGCACCGCCGGAAGGGGCCGGGCCAACCGCGCTGGGCGAGGACCTGCGCCACCTGTGCGGCGACGAGACAGGGACTTCCGGCCACGTCCCCGAAGCCGAAGCGCATCGTCATCAGCTGCTCGAGCAGCGCCGCGTTGTCCCTGGACATGTCCCGGAACCGGCCCTCACCCTCGTGACCCTTGCGCCCGTCGAGCTCGACGATGACCCCGTACTCCCGGTAGATCACGTCGCGCCGGCCGGGACTGCTCGTCCGGCGTTGCCGTTGGCCGCTCGGCAGGCCGTGACGGCGTTCGAGTCGGAGGTAGCGGAGCTCCAGCGGGGACTCGGCACCTTCGGCGACCTCCAGCAGCAGCTCGGTCAGCAGCGCTCGTCGGGAGTGGCGGGTGCGCCGGGCGAGAGCTCGCTGGAGGTGGAGCGGCGTCGTCAGCCGCTTCTGCGTCGCCCGGGTCAGCAGGTCCTCGAGCTCTCGCGCACCGACCCCCTCGCAGAGGTCGAGCACGGTGTCGGGCACCAGGGTCCGCGGCGGCGAGCCGGTGGAGCGGGAGTCCCGAGTGCCTGGACGTTCTTGGACGAAGGTCCAGGACGAACGGCTCCGGGTGGGGGAGGCGTGGGGCACGAGCACCTCGACAGGGTCCGGAGCATCCTCCAGCAACCGGTGGCCGTAGCCCGCCGCCGTACCGCCGAGACGCGCGCTCGGACCGCCGAGGAGCACACCGGCCCACGCCAGGGTGTCCCACTCGATCCGCCCGTTGTGCGTCACGAAGACGCCGGGTGCGAGTCGTTGCCAGCGCTCCTGGTCGACGAGGCGCCGCAAGGTGTGGCGCGACAGCTCGAGACCCAGTACCTGCTCGCGCGTCAGGACGTGAGCCTGGGCGTTGGCGAGCCGAAGCAGGGCCCGGCTGGGCTCTCCGTGAGGCTGCACCGGCCCATGCTGGATCCCTCGGCACCCTCTGAACCCGGTTCTCCACAGGCCGATTTCGGGCTGGCCGATCAACGGAGCGGATCTGACCGCGTGTACCCGGCCGGATCCGCTCCGATCAGCGGGAGAGGCGGAGGCGGTCCCAGAACAGGGCCGCGCGGGCGGCGTTCATGCCGCAGGCTCCGTGCACGCTGCCGCCGGGGTGGGCGGAGGCGGAGGCGAGGTAGAGCCCGCGTACGGGGGTCTCGCTGCGCCCCGTGCCCGCGAACGGGCGGAAGATCAGCTGCTGGTCCACGGCCGAGCTGCCGCCGTTCAGCGAGCCGCCGACCAGGTTGGCGTCGCGGTGCTCGAGGTCGGCGGGGGTGAGGATGCGGCGCGACCGCACCCGTGAGCCGAAGCCGGGCGCGTACGTCTCGAGGCGGGCCTGCACGCGGTCGGCGAACCGTTCCGCCTCGCTCGTGTCCCAGCGCCCGGTGAGCCCGTCGTCGCCGGCGTCCCCGCGGACGTCCTGCGGGACGTGGGTGTACGCCCAGAGCGACTCGGTCCCGGCGGGGGAGCGGGAAAGGTCGGTCGCGGTCATCTGCCCGACCAGCAGGAACGGGTCCTTCGCCACGTAGCCGGAGTCGAGCTGGGCGGTGTAGGTCGACAGCGCCGCCACCGAGTCGCCGAGGTGGACCGTGCCCGGGGTGTACGCGGGGGTGCCGGCCCACGGGACCGGGCCGTCCAGCGCGTAGTCCACCTTGAACGTCGCCGGGTCCCGGCGGAACCCGTCCATCTTGCGCAGCGTCCGCGCGGGCAGGTCCGCGGCCGCGACCAGCCCGCCGAACAGCTGCTCGGCCCCCACGTCGGCCAGCACGGACCGGCGTACGCGCACCTCGCCGTCGGCGGTCTGCACCGCCACGGCCCGACCGCCGGCGACGCGGATCCCCGTGACCGGCGTCGAGGTCGCCACGGTCCCGCCGGCCGCCTCGAAGCGGTCGCGCAGCGCCTGCGCGAGCGCGCCCGCACCACCGGTCGGCGCGGGGAACCCGACCGTCTGGCCGAGCATGGTCAGCAGCAGACCGATGAACCCCGACCCGGCCGCGTCGACCGGGATGTCGGCGTGGCAGGCGTTGCCGGCGACCAGGAGCGAGGGCCCGTCGCCGCCGAAGCGTCGTTCCAGCAGGTGCGCCGCCGGCACGAGGAGCTCCTTGATGAACCCGAGCCCGCCCACCTTCGGCAGCTGCGACAACAGCCTCAGCCCGCCGCGCACGGGCGGGATCGGGGTCAGCAGGGTCGAGATCAGCCCGGGCTCCACCGTGCGCCAGCGGTCGACCAGCGTGTGCCAGGCGTCGCCGTCGCCGGGGTGCGCCTCCTCGAGCAGACGGGCCGTCACGTCCTCGTCGCGGTGCAGCAGCGCCCAGCTGCCGTCGGGGCGCGGGTGCCCGAGCACGGCGGGCGCGTGCGACCAGGTCAGACCGAACCGTTCCAGCCCGAGCGAGGTGATCGCGGGGGAGACGGCGGCCATGGGGTAGAACGCGCTGAACGTGTCGCTGACGAAGTCCGGGTCGACCTCGCGGTCGCTGCGCACCGCACCGCCGACGTCCGGCTGGGCCTCGAGCAGGAGGACGTCCCAGCCCGCGTCGGCCAGGCGGTTGGCCCCGACGAGGCCGTTCGGTCCGGCTCCCACGACCACGGCGTCGACCTCGGCTGGCAGCGGCACGCCCCCAGTGTCTCCCAGCACCCTGCGCCGCAGCAGATTGGTGTCCGGGCCTGCGCCCGGGAATGATGGGCAGGCCATGACACCCACGCCCCCGCTCGTCCCCGCCCGCCGGCCGGCCGCCCTCCTCTGGGACTTCGACGGGACGCTCGCCGACACCGAGCCCCTGTGGATCGAGGCCGAGTACGAGCTGATCGGCTCCCTCGGGGGCACCTGGTCCGACGAGCACGCCCGCCAGCTCGTCGGCAACTCGCTGATCGACTCGGGCAGCTACATCCTGCACGCGATCGGCCGGACGGACCTGGCCCCGGAGTGGGTGGTCGACCAGCTCGTCGGCCGGGTGGTCCGCCGGCTCGGCGCCGGAGACCTGCCCTGGCGCCCGGGCGCGCTGGCGCTGCTCGAGGCGAGTCGCGCGGCGGGGGTCCCGTGCGCGCTGGTGTCGGCGTCCTACCGGGTGCTCCTCGACGCCGCTCTCGCCGCCCTGCCCGAGGGCACGTTCGTCACCTCCGTCGCCGGCGACGAGGTCGAGCGCGGCAAGCCGCACCCCGAGCCGTACGAGCGCGCGTGCACCGCGCTCGGCGTGGACCCGGCCGACTGCGTCGTGTTCGAGGACAGCGAGACCGGCGCCCGGTCGGGCAACGCCGCGGGCGCCCTGGTGGTCGCCATCCCCAACCACGTGCCCATCCCCGCCGCGCCCCGGCGCGTCCAGGTCGCCTCGCTCGTCGACGTCGACCTCGACGGTCTCGCCCGGCTGCTGGACGAGGCCGATGCGCTCGTCTGAGGTCCGTCTGCCCGGCGTGGGTCGCAGGGCCGCGGCGCTGCTGCTCGCCGTCGTCGTGCTCGTGCTCGGCGGCTGCACCGACCCCGCGCCCACCCCGGCGCCCACGTCCCCGGGCGCGACGCCGCGCCCGTTCACCGTGATGTCCACCGACCGGGTCACCGTGACCGACCCGGCGGCGGCGACCGACCAGGCGTCGACGATGTTCGCGCTCAACGTCTTCCAGCGCCTGATGACCTCCGCGCCCGGGGCTTCGGTGCTCAAGCCCGACGCGGCCCGGGACTGCGGCTTCATCGAGGCGCCCACCGTCTACACCTGCACTCTGCAGAAGAACCTGACCTTCGCCGGCGGCGACCCGCTGACCTCCTCCGACGTCAAGTTCAGCATCGAGCGGGCTCTGCGTCTCGACGTCCCGGGCACCTCGACCTCGCTGCTGTCCTCGCTGCGCCGCATCGACACCCCCGACGACGTGACGGTGCGCTTCCTGCTGAGCCGGGTGGACTCCCAGTTCGGTTGGGCGCTTGCCTCGCCCGCGGCGTCGATCGTCGACGAGCAGCAGTACGACGCCGACGACGTCCGCAGCCCCGACGCCCCCGCGGTGGGGTCGGGACCCTTCGTCGTGACGTCCTTCGAGGACGAGGGGGCCAAGGGCGAGACGATCGCGTTCAACCGGTTCCCGGGCTACCACGGCTTCACCCCGGCCGCCCTCGAGGGCCTCACCTACCGTTCGGTCGCCGACTCGGCCACCATCGAGGACGCGATGACCAAGGGCCAGGTCGACGTGGTCTGGCGCGGCCTCAACACCGCAGCCGTGACGCGGCTCTCCCAGCAGGTCGGGGGGAGCCCGGACAAGACGACGGCGACCGGCTTCAGCGAACGGGTGCTGGCCGGCACCCGGGTGCTGCAGCTGCAGTGGAACCCAGCCTCACGGGCCCGGCGCGACAAGGCGCTGCGTACCGCCATCGCGCTCGCGCTGCAGGGCGACCGCACGTCCGACTCGGTCGTCCCCGCCGGCATCCCGGGCCAGGCCGCGAGCTTTCCGCTGGGCGGCAAGGTCACCCCGAAGGTGACCTGGAAGACGCGGGTCAACCTGACCCTCGCGTACGACGCGACCGCACCGAACGCCGCCGACCTGGCCGACACCGTGCGCAACCGGCTCGAGGACACCGGCGGGCTCAGCGTCCGGCTCGCCCCCGGTGCGGCGTCCGCCGACCTCGTGCTCGTGGACCGCAAGGCCTGGACCTCGACCGCCCTCTCCTGGCTCCAGCCCTACGTCGACGACCCGCTCACGGCCTCGCAGACCTCCGTCGCCGCCACCGTCGACGCGTTCGGCGCCAGCACCCCGGACGAACCAGCCTCCGAGCGGCTGCTCGCGACGCTGCAGCGCCAGGCCGCGAGCGACCTGGTGCTCCTGCCGATCAGCCAGTCCGACGAGACCGTCTGGGTCCGCGGCGGCGCCGACATCAACCCCGCCTCGTACGGTCCGGGCTGGCAGCTCGGGCTGTTCGGGATCACCGACTGATGACTTCCGAGGAAGAGGTGGCCATGAGCGTGGCCCTGTCCGGCGTCCGGATCGGCCCGCTGCAGGCGGGCGAGCGCGTCACCCTCACCGACCCGAAGAACCGGCGGCACTCGGTGCTGCTGGCGGTGGGCGGCACGTTCCACACGACCAAGGGCGGGGTCAGCCACGACGAGCTGATCGGCGGTCCGGAGGGCGTCGTGGTGACGTCGGTCGGAGGGACCGCCTACCTCGCGCTGCGACCGCTGCTGAACGAGTTCACGGTGACCATGCCGCGTCAGGCGGCGGTCATCTACCCCAAGGACGCCGCCCAGATCCTGATGGCGTGCGACATCTTCCCCGGGGCCCGGGTGGTCGAGGCCGGGGCCGGCTCCGGGGCGCTGACCTGCAGCCTGCTGCGTGCGGTCGGCCCGACCGGACGGGTGCGCTCGTACGAGCGGCGCGACGAGTTCGCCGCCCAGGCGCGCAAGAACGTCGAGAGCTTCTTCGGGGGGTCGCCGCCGTCGTGGGAGCTGACGGTCGGTGACCTCGTCGAGAGCCTGGACGACGAGCCCGTCGACCGCGTGGTGCTCGACATGCTCGCGCCATGGGAGTGCGTCGACGCGCTCGCCGAGCGGCTGGTGCCCGGCGGGGTGCTCCTGGCGTACGTGGCCACGACGACCCAGCTGGCCCGGACGGTCGAGACGCTGCGCGTGCACGGCGGGTTCACCGAGCCGGAGGCGAGCGAGACCCTGCTGCGGGCCTGGCACGCGGAGGGCCTGGCCGTGCGGCCGCGCCACGACATGGTGGGCCACACCGGGTTCCTGGTGAGCGCCCGGCGGATGGCGCCGGGCTTCACGGCACCGGCGCGCAAGCGCCGTCCCGCCCCGGGGGCGTATGGCGAGGATTACACCGGACCTCGTGCCGCGGCCCCTGAAGGTGCCGCACCGCGCGGGTAGGGTCGCCGCAGGAGGTGCGCCATGACCGGTTCCAGCTTCAACTCCAGCTCCGACAGCGCTCCGAACGAGGAGCGCGAGTACCTGCTGATCCAGATCGGGGCGCTCCGCGAGGAGCTCGCCCGGCTGCGTGAACGCGTGTCGGCCCACCCCCACGACCTCGCCGTGCTCGAGCGTCGGCTGACCGACGCCCGCGCCGAGGCCCGGACGACCACGACGAACAACGAGCGGCTCGCGGCGACGCTGCGCGAGGCGCGCGACCAGATCGTCGCGCTCAAGGGCGAGGTCGACCGGCTCGCGCAGCCGCCCGCCAGCTTCGGCATCTTCATCGCCGCGGCGGAGGAGCGGACGGCCGACATCTTCACGTCGGGGCGCAAGATGCGGGTCAGCGTCAGCCCCGACGTCGACCTCGAGGCGCTCACCCCCGGGCGCGAGGTCATGGTCAACGAGGCCATGAACGTCGTGAAGGCCCTGGAGTTCGACGAGGTCGGCGAGGTCGCGACCCTCAAGGAGATCCTCGAGGACGGCACCCGCGCGCTGATCGTCGGGCACGGCGACGAGGAGAGCGTCGTCCGGCTCACGACGGCGCTGCAGGAGGGCCCGCTGCGTGCGGGTGACTCCCTGCTGATCGACCGACGCGTCCACTTCGCGTACGAGCGCGTGCCCAAGCTCGAGGTCGAGGAGCTCGTGCTCGAAGAGGTCCCGGACATCGACTACTCGGTGATCGGCGGCCTCGGCCCGCAGATCGAGGCCATCCGCGACGCGGTGGAGCTGCCGTTCCTGCACAAGGACCTGTTCGCCGAGCACGAGCTCAAGGCCCCGAAGGGGATCCTGCTCTACGGCCCGCCCGGCTGCGGCAAGACGCTGATCGCCAAGGCCGTCGCCAACTCGCTGGCCAAGCGGGTGACGGAGAAGACCGGCGTCGAAGGGCGCAGCTTCTTCCTCAACATCAAGGGCCCCGAGCTGCTCAACAAGTACGTCGGCGAGACCGAGCGGCACATCCGCCTGGTGTTCCAGCGGGCCCGTGAGAAGGCGTCCGACGGCATGCCGGTGATCGTCTTCTTCGACGAGATGGACTCGCTGTTCCGCACCCGCGGGTCGGGTGTGTCCTCCGACGTGGAGAACACCATCGTCCCGCAGCTGCTGAGCGAGATCGACGGCGTCGAGGGCCTCGAGAACGTGATCATCATCGGCGCGTCCAACCGCGAGGACATGATCGACCCCGCGATCCTGCGGCCGGGCCGGCTGGACGTCAAGATCAAGATCGAGCGGCCCGACGCCGAGGCCTCGCGCGACATCTTCAGCAAGTACCTGACCAAGGGCCTGCCGCTGCACAACGAGGACCTCGCCGAGTTCGCCGGGGACCGGGCGGCGACAGTCAAGGGCATGATCGAGCGCACCGTCGAGCGGATGTACGAGGACACCGAGGAGAACCAGTTCCTCGAGGTGACCTACGCCGGCGGCGACAAGGAGATCCTGTACTTCCGGGACTTCAACTCCGGCGCCATGGTGCAGAACATCGTCGACCGGGCCAAGAAGATGGCGATCAAGGACCTGCTCGACACGGGCGTCAAGGGCATCCGGATCGGCCACCTGCTGCAGGCCTGCGTCGACGAGTTCGCCGAGAACGAGGACCTGCCCAACACGACGAACCCCGACGACTGGGCCAAGATCAGCGGCAAGAAGGGTGAGCGGATCGTCTTCATCCGCACGTTGATCAGCTCGAAGAAGGGCACCCAGCCCGGGCGCTCGATCGACACCGTCTCCAACACGGGGCAGTACCTCTAGGCTTGGCGTCGGCTCACCACGTTGACCGGGAGTCTTCTTGGCTCACCGAACTGGTGCGCCGCCCGGCAGGCCGATGTCGTCGTTCAGACCTGCGATCCCGCGTACCGACGCTGGACGTTGTTGCACGCTTCGCAGGTGTCGGCGGGGATGACGCCCCAGCGCATCAGGTGGCCGAACATCCAGCACCCGGCGCAGAAGCCGACCACGGACTCGAGCAGGGCGAAGACCAGCAGCACCGCGACGAGGACCGTCGGCAGCACCACGGCGCCGAACCCGTACGCGGCCACGGACGCCACCGTCGTCAGGACGAGGCCAATGCTCTGGGCGAAGCGCTTCGGCGGGCCAGGCACGAACTTCGGCATCCCCAGCCGCGGGGCGACGACGTGGGTCGCCAGCCGGCCGAGCGCGCTGAACCGCGGTCCCGCCGCCGTCCGCGCCGCGAACCCGGCGGCGAGCAGCACGATGAGCCAGTGCCACCCGGTGACCAGCGTCAGCGCCGCCAGCACGGCCACGCCCGCCGCCACGGTCCGGGCCGCGAGCTCGTTGACCGGGTTGGGGAAGGTGAACAGCTCTCGCGTCGTCACCCCAGCACGAACCCGGGGGCGACGCCCCCTATTCCGGTGACGCCACGACCTTGCCGGGGTTGAGGATGCCGGCCGGGTCGAGGGCCCGGCGGATCGCGTGGTGCATCGCGATCACGGCCGGCTCGACCTCGGCCACGAGCCCGCCCCGCTTGAGCAGCCCGACGCCGTGCTCGCCGGTGACGGTGCCGCCGAGGGCGATGGCTCGCGCGTGGATCTCCTCGAACGCGGCCTGCGCGCGCGTCCGGGCTGCCTCGTCGCCGGGCGGGGTGAGCAGCAGCGGGTGCAGGTTGCCGTCGCCGGCGTGGGCGAGGTTGGCGATGTGCACGTCGTGGCGCAGCGCCACCTCCTCGATGCTCGCCAGCATCGCCGGCACGGCGCCCAGGGGTACGCAGACGTCCTCGGTCAGCACCGGCCCGAGCCGCTCGAGGGCGGGGTAGGCGAGGCGCCGGGCGGCGAACAGGGCCTCGGCCTCCTGCGCGTCCTCGGAGCGGGCCGACCAGGTCGCGCCGCCCTCCTCGAACGCCGCCCGGATCGTCTCCGCCTCCGCGTCGCCGGCCGCGCCGGGCGAGTCGACCCGCGCCAGCAGGATCGCGGCGGCGTCGGCCTCCAGGCCGAGGTGCTTCCAGTCGTCCACGGCGCGCAGGCAGTGCCGGTCCAGCAGCTCGAGGGCGGAGGGGATGACGCCGCTGCGCGTGACCGCGGCCACGGCCTGGCCGGCGCTGACGAGGGAGGAGAAGTGGCCGACGACCGTCTGCTCCGGCGGCCGGGCCGGCCGCAGCCGCACGGTGATCTCGGTGACGATCCCGAGGGTGCCCTCGGAGCCGACCAGCAGTGCGGTGAGGTCGTAGCCGGCCACGCCCTTCGCGGTCCGGCGGCCGACCCGGACCAGCTCGCCGGTCCCGGTCACGACCTGCAGCCCGAGCACGTAGTCGCCCGTCACGCCGTACTTCACGCAGCACACGCCGCCGGCGTTGGTGGCGACGTTGCCGCCGATGGTCGACCACGGGGAGCTCGCCGGGTCGGGCGGGTACCACAGGCCCTGCTCGGCGACGGCGGCGCGGAGGTGGTCGTTCACCAGGCCCGGCTGCACGACCGCGTACCGCTCGACCGTATTGATCTCCAGGACGGTGTCCATGGCCTCGAGGCTGACGACCACGGAGCCGGCCGTGGCATTCGCCCCACCGGACAGGCCGGTCCCGGCGCCGCGGGGCACGACGGGGACGCCGTGCTCGAGGCACACCGCGACGACGGCCTGGACCTGCTCGGCGGTGCGCGGCCGGACGACGGCGAGGGCGGGCACGTACGGCGCCCACTCCGCCTCGTCGTGGCTGTAGCGCTCGAGCGACTCCGGCGCCGTGAGCAGCGCGCCCCCGGGCAGGACCGCCGCGAGCGCCTCGCGTACCCGTTCGGCGTGCTCGGCGGCGTACGAGGCCCGGGCCCGGAGCGGAAGCGTGATCACGTCACCATCGTGCACCGGTGCGCGGGCGGAGGCGGGCGGGCCTGGTCGCCGGAGGACCTGGGTCCGGGCGTGACGAGAGCCAAGGTTCGCCTGCTCGGGGGTTCAGGTGGACCTTGGCTCTCGACGGTGACATCGCCTCGACCCGGCCCTGCGTTACACCTGGCTCACTGAGACCTGCGTCACACAGGGTGAGACCTGCGTCAGCCCTTGTCCTTCACCACGAGCACGGGGACCTCCGCCTGGAGGATCAGCGTCTGGGTCACGCTGCCGAGCAGGAACTTGCCGACCGGCGAGCGCCGCCGGGCCCCGATGACGAGCACCTCCGCGTCGACGTCGTCGACGAGGCTGAGGATGGCGCTGGCGACGTTCTCCTCGCCGGTCGCCAGGTGCAGCTCCCAGGACACGTCGAGCCCGGCCCCGGCGAGCACCCGCTCGACCTCGTCGGAGATGCCCGACCGGTTGGCCGCCGCGATGTCGAGGTCGAGCGACTCGACGACGTGCAGGACGGCCAGGTCGGTCTGGCGCATGGCGGCCTCGCGCGCCGCCTCCGCGAGCGCGATGCGGCTGGTCGACGAGACCTGGTGGGCGACGGCGACGGTCACGGGCTGACCTCCGGTTCGGGGCCGCGCGGACGGGTCCGCTCAGCCGGCTGACGAGTTTGTCAGGTCAATGTAGCGAAGCGTGGCTGGAATCACACCTCGGCAGGTGTCCGGCCCCCCGACCTCGACCGCCTCGACCTCGCGACCAACGACGCGACCCCGCGCCAGCCCAGCAGGAACACGGCCAGCACGATCGTGGTGACCACGACGAACGAGACCTGCACGCCGTCGCCGACGCCGTGCCGGACGAGCATCCCGACGACGACCGTCGGCACCCACACGAGCACCCCGGCCAGCAGGCTGCGGGGGCGCGACCGGGCGGGACCGACGAGCGCCACGAGGACCCAGCCGACCAGCCAGCCCACCAGGAACGGACCTGCGGTGCGGGCCAGCCCGGCCGGCCCGAGGTCCTCGCCGTGGCTGACCCGCCCGATCCCGGCGAACACCAGCACCAGGACGAGGTCGACGAGCGCGGCCGAGGCGGCGGGTGCGACGCGGCTGTGCTTCGTGACGCTGTCCTCGATCGCACGACCCTTCATGAGCCGACATTACGCTGAGCCCATGCCCGAACCCGTACGTCGACAGGTCGTGATGGGCATCGAGACCGAGTACGGGATCAGCGGCTCCTCGCCCCGCCCCGGCGAGGAGGACCTGCACCCGATGCAGCTGTCCAACCACGTCGTCAAGGCGTACGGCAGCGGCGCCTCGAGCACGGCGGACGGTCGCCCCGCCGGCTGGGACTACGAGACCGAGTCGCCGCTGCGCGACATCCGCGGCTACGAGGTGGCGCGCTCCAGCGCGCACCCCGACCAGCTGACCGACAGCGACCTCGGCATGGCCAACGTCATCCTGACCAACGGTGCGCGCCTCTACGTCGACCACGCGCACCCGGAGTACTCGAGCCCCGAGGTGACCACCGCGCTCGACGTCGTCCGCTACGACAAGGCCGGCGACAAGGTGATGGCCATCGCCGCCCAGCGCGCCTCGCTCTACGCCGGCCGCCAGATCCGCCTCTACAAGAACAACACCGACGGCAAGGGCGCCTCGTACGGGACGCACGAGAACTTCCTGCTCCAGCGCAGCACGCCCTTCGACCGCGTCGTCACGCAGTTCACGGCGTTCCTCGTGACCCGGCAGGTGTTCACCGGGGCCGGCCGGGTGGGGATCGGGCAGGCGAGCCAGGTCTCGGGCTTCCAGATCAGCCAGCGCGCCGACTTCTTCGAGGCCGAGGTCGGGCTCGAGACCACGCTCAACCGGCCGATCATCAACACCCGCGACGAGCCGCACGCCGACGCCGCCAAGCACCGCCGGCTGCACGTGATCACCGGCGACGCCAACCTGTCGGAGACCTCGACCTGGCTCAAGGTCGGCACCGCGGCGTGGGTGCTCCGGGTGATCGAGGCCGGCTCGCTCGGCACCGACCTCCGCCTGGCCGCCCCGGTCAGCGCCATGCGCGCGGTCAGCCACGACCTGTCCTGCCGCGCACCCCTCGAGCTGGCCGACGGCCGCCGGATGACGGCGGTCGAGATCCAGCGCGTCTACCTGGAACGGTGCCGGGCCCTGCTGGCCTCCGCGGCGGCCGACGACCTGCCCGCGGCCGGGCGTACGGAGGCGGAGGCGCTGTTCGCGGCGTGGCAGGAGACCCTCGACGCGCTGGCCACCGACGTGACGCTGCTCGCCGACCGGCTGGACTGGGTCGCCAAGCTCGCCCTGATGGAGTCCTACCGGGCCCGCGACGGGCTCGGCTGGGACGCACCCAAGCTGGCGGCGATCGACCTGCAGTACGCCGACGTCGACCCGTCCCGCAGCCTGTACGCGGCGCTGGTGGCCCGTGGCCGGATCCGTCGCCTCGTCGACGACGAGGAGATCGAGCACGCGCGGACCCACCCGCCGAGCGACACCCGCGCGTACTTCCGCGGCCGGGTGATGGAGATGTTCGGCTCCTCGGTGGTCGCGGCGTCGTGGGACTCGGTGATCTTCGACCTGCCCGACCGGCCCGCCCTGCAGCGCGTCCCGCTGCTCGACCCGCTGCGCGGCACCGCCGAGCAGGTCGGCGCGATGCTCGACGCCTGCACCGACGTCTCCGACCTGTTCGCCGCCCTCGGCCGCTGACCCGTACGCCCGCCCGAGGTGGGTCGGTGCGAGACCGACGCCCGCACGGTCGACGCCCGGTCCCCGAGGCGCTGGGACGACCAGGAATCGTCACCCGTCCTGACTAGGCTGGCCGCAGCCCAGCAGAGGAGTGCTCATGCCCGAGTCCGAGCAGACCCACCGCCGTACGCGGAAGTCCGACGACCAGGAGACGGTCGAGGAGCTGCCTGCCGTCGACGCGGCGCACAAGGCCGAGCTCGACTCCGACGTCGACTCGATCCTCGACGAGATCGACGACGTCCTCGAGGTGAACGCCGAGGAGTTCGTCCGGTCGTTCGTGCAGAAGGGTGGCCAGTGAGCGACCGTTCCACCGTCGACCCGCGCGGAGGCCTGCCGGCGGCCTACCTGCGCGCGGGCACCTCGTCCTTCGTCGAGCTGGCCGCCGCCGTCGCCCCGGACGTGCTCCCGACGTCGCGCTCGACCGGCCCCGGGGGCTCGTCCGTCTCGCTCGCGGACCTGACCCCGCACGCCACCACGATCGTGGCGGCGACGTTCCCGGGCGGCGTGATCATGGCCGGTGACCGGCGGGCGACGATGTCCAACATGATCGCCCAGCGCGACATCGAGAAGGTGTTCCCGGCCGACGAGTACTCCCTGGTCGGGATCGCCGGCGCGGCCGGGCTGGCCGTGGAGATGGTCGGGCTGTTCCAGGTCGAGCTCGAGCACTACGAGAAGATCGAGGGCGCGCCGCTGTCCCTGGTGGGCAAGGCCAACCGGCTCGCGACGATGATCCGTGCCAACCTCCCGCTCGCCATGCAGGGCCTCGCCGTGGTGCCGCTCTTCGCCGGCTGGGACGAGGCCGCGCAGATGGGCCGCATCTTCTCCTACGACGCGACCGGCGGCCGCTACGAGGAGCACTCCTTCTTCTCCGTCGGCTCCGGCTCGATCTTCGCCCGGGGTGCGCTCAAGAAGCTGTACGCGCCCGACCTCGCGGTGGCCGACACGACGATGGCCGTCCTGCAGGCGCTGTACGACGCGGCCGACGACGACTCGGCCACCGGTGGCCCCGACATGGCCCGCCGGATCTTCCCGGTGATCATGATCGCCGGGCCCGAGGGTGTGCAGCGGGTCGGCGACGACCAGATCGGCGCCATGGTCGACCGGCTGGTCGCCGCCCGGCGCATCCGCCCCGACGGACCGGAGGCCCCGATTGTCTAGCCCGTTCTACGTCGCGCCCGAGCAGCAGATGAAGGACCGGGCCGACTTCGCACGCAAGGGGATCGGCCGCGGTCGTTCGGTCGTGGTGCTGCACTACGCCGACGGCATCGTCTTCGTCGCCGAGAACCGCTCGCAGGCGCTGCACAAGGTCGGCGAGATCTACGACCGGATCGGCTTCGCGGCGGTCGGTCGCTACAACGAGTTCGACACGCTGCGCCAGGCCGGCATCCGCTACGCCGACCTGCGCGGCTACAGCTACGACCGCACCGACGTCACCGCGCGCGGCCTCGCGAACGCGTACGCGCAGCTGCTCGGCGGCATCTTCTCCTCGGGCGGGGAGAAGCCGTACGAGGTCGAGATCATCGTGGCCGAGCTCGGCGCGACCGCGCCCGACGACCAGCTCTACCGGCTCACCTACGACGGCTCGATCGGCGACGAGGAGCACTTCGCCGTGATGGGCGGCTCGGCCGAGGCGATCTCCGAGGTCGTCCGCTCCGGGTACGCCGACGCGCTCAGCCTGACCGCCGCCGTCCAGCTCGCCGTCCGGGCGCTCGGCTCCGACGGCGGACCCGGCGCGCCGGTCCGTGAGCTCGGCGTCGAGGCCCTCGAGGTCGCCGTGCTCGACCGCACCCGGGCGCTGCCGCGCAAGTTCCGCCGGGTGACCGGTCCGCGGCTCGCCGCGGTCCTCGACGGTGGGGCGGTGCCGGCCGACGCGGGGTCGGGACCCGGGCATCCCAGCGCCTCCACCACGTCGCCCGCCACGCCCGAGGTGACGCTGAGCGACCCGCCCGGCGCCTCGCCGACCTCCGGAGCATGAGCGCACCGACCGACCCGCCGGTCACCGTGATCGTCGGGGCCGGTCTGGTGGGGGCGTCGATCGGCCACGCGCTGACCGGAGCGGGCTGGCCGGTCCACCTCGTCGACGCGGTGCCCAGCCACGCCGTCGTCGCCGCCGGCCTGGGCGCGGGCACCGCGGCGCCGGCCGTGCCGGACCAGGTCGGGCTCGTGGTCGTCGCCGTCCCGCCGCGGGCGATCGCGGACGTCGTGGGGGAGTGCCTCCAGACCTACCCGCACGCCACGGTCACCGACGTCGGCTCGGTCAAGGCCGGCGTGCTCGACGCGCTCTGGGAACGTCCCGTCGACCTGACCCGCTACGTCGGCTCGCACCCGATGGCCGGCTCCCACCACTCGGGGCCGGTGACGGCCGACGGCGAGCTGTTCGTGGACCGGACGTGGGTCGTGACCCCGCACCGCAAGAGCGCCGAGGCGTCGACGGCGCAGGTGGTCGCGCTCGTCCGGGCCTGCCGGGCCCGGCTCGTCACCCTCGACGTCGACGACCACGACGCCGCCGTCGCGCGCGTCTCGCACCTGCCGCACCTGGTGTCGGTGCTGATGGCCGGTCACCTGACGAACGTCCCCGACGAGGACCTCGTCCTCGCCGGGCAGGGGCTGCGCGACGTGACCCGCATCGCCGGCGGCGACCCGGGCCTGTGGCAGCAGATCGTCAGCGCCAACGCGACCGCCGTGCTCCGTGAGCTGCGGCAGGTGGCCGTCTCGCTGGACCGGCTGATCAGCGCGGTCGAGACCCCGGCCGGCACCGCCCTCGGCCGCGAGCTCGAGCGCGGCGTCGACGGCACCCAGCGCATCCCGGGCAAGCACGGGGCCGCGCCCGTGCCGTACGAGCAGGTCGTCGTCGCGATCCCGGACGAGCCGGGCGCTCTCGCGCGGCTGTTCGGCGACGTGGAGGAGGCCGGGGTCAACGTCGAGGACATCGCCATCGAGCACGACGCGAGCCGCCAGGTCGGCTACCTGACCCTGTCGGTCCAGCCCGAACGGGCCGAGGGCCTCGCCGTCGCGATGCGCGACGGCGGCTGGACCGTCGTCTGACCCACCCCGCACACGTTCGCCGACAGCCGCACACCGCCGGTCAGAGCCGCACACCGCCCGTACAGCGGCACACTCTGGCGCCAGCCGCACAGGGTGCGACCCGTGCGGATGGTCCGGAGCTGTGCGGCTGCGACCGGACGGGAACCGCAGGGGTGAGGGGGGCTCGTCATCGACGGGACCCGGACGAAACCGGGGTTCGGCCGGAGGATCGATAAGGTGGGCGGATGTCCGACGCCCCGCGCACGTCCGGGACCCCCGGCCACCCGACCTTCAGCAGCACCCCGCTCGTGGTCGCGATCGACGGGCCCAGCGGGTCCGGCAAGTCCAGCACGGCCCGCGGCGTCGCGACCCGGCTCGGGCTGGCCTACCTCGACACCGGCGCCATGTACCGGGCCGTGACCTGGCTGGCCGTGCACGAGGGCGTCGACCTCACCGACGTCGACGCCGTCGCCGACCTCGTGTCGAGCGCCCAGCTCGTCCTCGAGCTCGACCCCGCGCACCACAGCGTGACCATCGACGGCCACGACGTCACCACCGCCATCCGCGACCCGGACGTGTCCGCCGCCGTGAGCGCGGTCGCCACCAACCTCTCCGTCCGCGCCGACCTCGTCGCGCGGCAGAAGCAGGTGATCGCGGAGGCGGCCGGCGGCATCGTCGCCGAGGGCCGCGACATCACCACCGTCGTCGCGCCCGAGGCGCCGGTGCGGGTCCTGCTGGTGGCCGACGCCGCAGCCCGGGTCGCGCGCCGCCACGCCGAGCTCGGCGAGCACGTCGACGCCGACGCCGTGCACGACCAGGTCGTGCGGCGCGACCGCGACGACTCGACCGTGGCCGCGTTCCACGACGCGGCACCCGGGGTGACCGTGCTCGACTCGACCGAGCTCACCCTCGAGCAGGTCGTCGACGCCATCTGCGCGCTCGTGCCGGCCGCGTACGAGCCCTCCGTCGCGCGCTAGATCGCGAGAGGGGGCGGGGTCGCCCGCGCCGACTACCCTGGAGGATCGTGCGTCGCCCCGGTAAGGGGTGGCGAAACACCTCAGCCCCACCGGAGTGACATGACCGAGACGACGACCGACACGGTTCCCGCCGTCCCCACCCCCACCCGCACCCTGCCCGTCGTGGCCGTGGTCGGCCGTCCCAACGTCGGCAAGTCCACGCTGGTGAACCGCATCCTCGGCCGCCGCGAGGCCGTCGTCCAGGACGTCCCCGGCGTCACGCGCGACCGCGTGTCCTACGACGCCGACTGGAACGGACGGTCGTTCGTGCTCGTCGACACCGGCGGCTGGGCGCCCGACGCCAAGGGGCTGGCGCAGCAGATCGCCGAGCAGGCCGAGATGGCCATCGCGATGGCCGACGCCGTCCTGCTCGTCGTCGACGGGACCGTCGGCACCCTGGACAGCGACCAGGCGGTCGTCCGGGTGCTGCGCAAGAGCAAGAAGCCCGTCGTCCTCGCCGTCAACAAGGTCGACGACCAGCGCACCGAGGCCGAGGCCGCGAGCATGTGGAACCTGGGCCTCGGCGAGCCCTACCCGGTCTCCGCGCTGCACGGGCGGGGGAGCGGCGACCTCCTCGACGCCATCCTCGACACGCTGCCGCCCGCGCCGGCGATCGAGTACGACGCCGAGCGCGGCCCCCGGCGGATCGCCATCGTCGGCAAGCCGAACGTCGGCAAGTCGAGCCTGCTCAACAAGCTCGCCCACCAGCAGCGCGTGGTCGTCGACAACGTCGCCGGCACGACCGTCGACCCGGTGGACGAGATCGTGGAGGTCGACGGCGAGACGTACGTCTTCATCGACACGGCCGGCATCCGGCGCCGGGTCAAGGAGGCGTCGGGGCACGAGTACTACGCCAGCCTGCGCACCCAGGGCGCGATCGAGCGCGCCGAGGTGTGCGTCGCCGTCCTCGACGCCAGCCAGCCGCTGACCGAGCAGGACGTCCGCATCATGACGTCGGTCGAGGAGACCGGCCGGGCGCTGGTCATCGCCTACAACAAGTGGGACCTGACCGACGAGGAACGGCGCAAGTACCTCAGCCGCGAGGTCGAGCAGGAGGTCGCGCCCTTCGCGTGGGCGTCGCACGTGAACATCTCGGCGATGACCGGGCGCCACGTCGACCGGCTCGGCCCGGCGTTGCAGGAGGCGTTGGCCAGCTGGGAGACGCGGATCTCGACCGGCAAGCTGAACGCGTTCCTCGGCCGCATCGTCGCCGCGCACCCGCACCCCGTCCGGGGCGGCAAGCAGCCGCGGATCCTCTTCGGCACCCAGGCCCAGACCAGCCCGCCCACGTTCGTGCTGTTCACCAGCGGCCAGCTCGAGCCCGGCTACCTGCGCTTCGTCGAGCGTCGGCTGCGCGAGGAGTTCGGCTTCGTCGGCACGCCGGTCCACGTCGAGGTGCGCGCGCGGGAGAAGCGCGGCAAGCGTTGACCGTCGACCCCCGCTCCTGACCGGGGCGGGGGTCGCGACCAGCTCCTGCCGGTCCGACCGTGACGGTCGGCCGGGCGGTGGCGTCCTCCCTGGTGGCAGTTCACCAGAAGGACCATCACCGAAGGAGCACTCATGACGCAGACCGTGATCCGCAGGACGGCTGAGGAGCGGCGCCAAGCCGCGACCCGGTCGGCCGAGCGGGCCGACGCCCACGAGCCGAAGGTGCTCGACGCCCTCCACACCGAGCGCGGCGACACCACGATCGCGGACGGCGTGGTCGCGAAGATCGCCGGCCTCGCCGCGCGAGAGGTCCCCGGCGTCCACGCCATGGGCAACGCCGCGCGCCGCGCGATCGGCAACCTCGCGCAGCGCGTCCCCGGCAGCACGCGGCCGAGCGTCTCGGGTGGCGTGTCGGTGGAGAAGGGCGAGCGGGAGGCCGCGATCGACATCACCGTCGTCGTCGAGCACGGCGCGCCCGTCGTGACCGTGAGCGAGCAGATCCGCGAGAACGTCATCTCCGCCGTCGAGCACGGCACCGGCCTCGCCGTGGTCTCGGTCGACGTGAACGTGACCGACGTGCACCTGCCCGACGAGGGCGACGACGCCGACTCGCGGAGCAGCGAGCTCCGCTGACCCACGCCTGGCCCCTGGCCCGGCCCGTCCGGTCGGGCCGGGGTCGGGGGCCCTGCAGGGCCTCAGCGCAGGGTGAGGGCGGTCGCGAGCTCGACCCGGGTCAGCTTGTCGGGGTTGCGGACGTAGTAGAGCCCGCTCACCCGGCCGTCCTCGATGCGGACCGCGATGACACCGTCGAGCTCGCCGTCCAGCCGGACGACGAGGGCGGGGCTGCCGTTCAGGACGGCCAGGCCCGCGGTGACGGGCAGGGCGTTCTTGGCCATGGTCCCGGTGAGGTAGCGCACCACCTTCGCCGCGCCGAGGATCGGACGCAGCGCCGCCTGCCGCACGCCGCCACCGTCGGCGACGAGGACGACGTCCGGGGCGAGGACGTCGAGCAGGCCCTGCAGGTCCCCGGTCGCCAGCGCGCGCTGGAACGAGACGAGCGCGGCCCGGGTCTGCTCGGCCGACACCACCTCGCGCGGTCGGCGCGCCGCGACGTGCTCGCGGGCCCGGTGGGCGATCTGGCGTACGGCGGCCGGGCTCTTGTGCACCGCGACGGCGATCTCGTCGTGGCCCAGTCCGAACACCTCCCGCAGCACGAAGACCGCCCGCTCGGTCGGCGACAGCGTCTCGAGCACGAGCATCAGGGCCATCGACACGCTCTCGGCGAGCAGCACGTCCTCGGCGACGTCGGGCGCGGTGAGCACCGGCTCGGGCAGCCACGCGCCGACGTACGACTCCTGGCGCCGCTGGCGCGTCCGCAGGCGGTTGAGGGCCTGCCGGGTCGTGATCCGCACCAGGTACGCGCGCGGCTCGCGCACCTCCGCCTCGTCGACCCGGACCCAGCGCAGCCAGGTCTCCTGGAGGACGTCCTCGGCGTCGGCGGCCGAGCCGAGCATCTCGTACGCGACCGTGAAGAGCAGGTTCCGGTGCGCCACGAACGTCGCGGTCGCGGCATCGGTGCGCTCGGTCAACGTCCCACCCCCGTTCCAGCCCGTCCCAGCCCGTCCAGCCCGTCCCGCCCGGTCACGACGACCGCGCCGCCGTCCGCCGTGCCTCCGCGATCCTGGCCGCCCGCGTCGGGTCCGCCAGCCAGCCGGGGACGCGCGCCGTCCCCGGGCGACGCGCCTCCAGCCTCAGCTGCTCGATCGTGCCCCAGCACACGACCTCCTTGAGCCGCGCCCCCGCCCACCCGCCCAGGTGACCGGTCCGGGCGGTGTCGTCGCGGTGCGACACCTGGACGAAGCCGTCGTGCCGACCGAGGCTCAGGCACTGCCCGACGAACCCGATCGCCACCGGGGCCGGTTCCTCCCCTGCGACGCGACGCAGCACCGTGTCGGCCGCCTGGGCACCCAGCGGCTCGGCGGCCTGGCAGCTCATCCGGAACGCCACCCCGGACGGCGCGGCCGCGTCCCCGGCTGCGACCACCCGGACGTCGTCGACGCTGGTGAGCGTCTCGTCGGTGACCAGGCGCCCCACCACGTCGGTGGTCAGCCCGCTGCGGCGCGCCAGGTCCGGCACGGCGAAGCCGGCGGTCCAGACCGTGACCGCGCTAGGCAGCCGACGGCCGTCGTCGAGCTCGAGCGCGTCCCGACCCACCGCCGTCACGGTCGAGCCGGGGCCCTCGAGCACGGTCACGCCGAGCCGACCGAGCCGCTCGCCGACGAGGGGCCGGTTGCGGGGGTGCAGAGCGGGACCGAGGACACCGCCGCAGGCCAGGGTCACGCGCCGGCCCTGCCCGGCCAGCTCGGCGGCCGTCTCGAGGCCCGACGGGCCGGCCCCGACCACGACGACCGGAGCATCGACGGGCTGGGCGTCGAGGGCCCGTCGCAGCCGCTGCGCCTGCTCGTACGCGGCGACCGGGTACGCGTGCTCGGCCGCGCCGGGCACCGTCGGCTCGGCGCTCCCGCTGCCCACCGCGTAGACGAGGTGGTCGTAGCCCAGCGCTGCGCCCCCGGCCAGCGACACCCGTCGCGCTCCCAGGTCGATCCGGGTCGCCGCGTCGACGACCAGCCGGACGCGGGGGGCGAGGACGGTGCGGTGGTCGAGGGCGGCCAGGTGCGTGCCGGCCGCCAGCTGGTGCAGCCGGATCCGTTCGACGAAGTGCGGACGCGGGTTCACCAGCGTCACGGACACGTCGGGGCGCCGGGTCAGGCGGTTCGCCGCCATCACGCCGGCGTACCCGCCTCCCACCACGACCACCTGGGTCTGCTCGTCCACGCTGTCTCCTCGTCTCGTCCGGCTCCGACCACGAGACACCGCGCCGACCTGGGGTGTGACAGCCCCAGGGCGGACTGCTCGGCGTGGGACGGCTCCGCGCCGGACGACCTGGGCGAGGACGCGCACCATGTGGAGCGCGCGGGTCCACCGCCCGCACCTGGATCGGAGGACGTTCGATGTCTGGACCCGTACGACGACAGCCGCCGGTCGACCCGATGAACCTGCGGTCGATGCTCATGCTCGACGTGGCGCGGGACATGATGCTCGAACCGTCGTGGGCGCAGAAGTCGGTGTCCGTGTCGCTGGTCGACGCGGCCCACCCGGAGCGGCGGGGCCTGACCTTCCTCGGGATGAACCACTTCGACGGCATCGCCGACGTCGACGCCGGGCGGGTGGACGTGGCCGTCCTCAACCCGATGGTGGTGCTCGCCATGGCGCGGCTCGGGACGGGCCCGTTCGCCGGCCCGATGGACCTGGCCACGATCGCGGTGATGCCGCACTTCGACCAGCTCGCGTTCGCGGTCTCCGACCGGTTGGGGATCACCGACCTGGCCGAGATCGCGGAACGTCGGCCCCCGTTGCGGGTGTCGGTGCGCGGGTCCCTCGACGACGTCACCAGCCGGTCGGTCGACGTGGTGCTCGGGGTCTACGGCTTCAGCCTCGACGCGATCGTCGAGTGGGGCGGCACCGTGCTGCGCGACCAGCCGATGCCGAACCACCCGTCGCGGATCGGCCGGCTCGCGAGCGGCGAGATCGACGCGATCTTCGAGGAGGGCACGATCATCTGGGCCGACTCCGTGCGCGCGGCCGGCGCGTCGATCCTGCCGGTCGACGACGAGCACCTCGCCGCGCTGCAGCGGCTGGGCTTTCGCCGGGGCGTGCTCGACGTGGCCACCTACCCCACGCTGGGCGCCGACGTGCAGACCGTCGACTACAGCGGCTGGCCGATCTTCTGCCGCACGGACGCCGACGACGTGCTGGTCGAGCAGTTCTGCCGGAGCCTCGAGCACGCCAAGGACCGGGTCGTGTGGAACATCGGACCGGCGCAGCAGCCGCCGCTGCCGCTCGAGCAGATGGTCCGGGAGTCACCGGCCACCCCGTTCGACGTCCCCCTGCACCCGGCGGCCAAGGCCTACTGGGAGAGCGTGGGCTACCGGACGTAGCCGGCGCTCGAGCCCGCTCAGCGGCGCACGGCCCTGAGGGGGAGCCACACGGCGAGACCCATCAGTGCCATGGCCAGGGGGAAGTGGATCGCGGTGAGCGTGGAGTGGTCACCGATCAACCCCCCCAGGTACGCCTCCAGGACGAGCAGCACCGTGAACACGGCGCTCGCCACCACGATGTCGAGCCGAGAGCGGAGCTTGACCACCGCGACCACGGTGGCGATCAGGGCCAGCGCGATCGCCAGCTCACCACCTCGGGCGTGCACCGCCACCCAGTTGTCCTTGTAGTCCTGCCCCTCCTCGACGAAGAGCCCCGCCCAGAGCCCCTGCAGCAGCACGGCCAGGGCGCTGAGGCCGATCAGGATGCTGTAGAGACGGCTGGTGGGCCGTGCGGTGCGGACGGGTGCGGGGGTCTCGATGTTCGTCGTCATGAGGTTTCTTCGTCGTGGTGGCGGGGGTTGGACTTCTTCGACGCGTCGTGTCGCTCAGGTCCCTCTCAGGGCCTATGGCGTACGGGACTCGGGCTGCTCATCTGTCCCGCTCGTGCCCCGACGACAGCCGCTCTGGCACCAACACGTCGCCCTGGTCGGGGGAACGCGGAGGAGTGTGGCGACGAGCCCGACGGCCAGCAGCAGGAAGGGGACCAGCGCGGTCCAGGCGAGCACGGCGAGAGGGCCGACCCCGACGACGAGCAGCGCGACGAGCGGCGCCGGGACCGCTTCCGGCTCGAGGCGTTCGTCGTCCGGTGCCCGTCACGCTCCGTCTGGACCACTGCGGCTCCTCCTCGTCGGCTCGTCGTCAGCGGACGACGGCGACCGTGCAGGCGGCGTGCGCCGTCACGTGCTGGCTGACCGAGCCGAGGAGCATGCCCGCGAACCCGCCGTGGCCCCGGGTGCCGACCACCAGCAGGTCGGCGCCCTGCGAGGCGTCGATCCCGACCACCACACGCGTCCACGTCACCGGCCCAGCCTCCTCGTCCGTCTCGTTGTGTCTCGTCCTCGTCCTCGGCCTTGGTGCTGGTCGAGCAGTCGGCCACGGACCGACGGCCCTGGTACGGGAACCCGTGCCGCTCGCCGCGCGCGCCGGTCGCGGTGCTGCGTCCGGGGCTCACCATTCGGGGCTCACCAGGGGTCCGACGTGTCGAGGTCGATGCGTCGGCCGCTGACGAGGTTGGTGCTGACGCGGACGTAGTGGCGTCTGCTCCCTGCCGCCCACGGCTGCAGGTGGCGCGCCCCCAGCGCGACCAGCACGTCGGGATCGACGAGCTCCTCCGCGTTCCCACGGACGAGCACGCTCCATCCGGTCCGCTCGACGTCGTCCGTCTCGTCCACCTCGAAGGCGACCTCGGCGCTGCGCAGCGCGGCGCCCAGCATCGCTCCCGGGCCGGCGCGGAAGACCACCGAGCCGTCGAACATCAGGTAGTTGACGGGGACGACCATCGGGAACGTCCCCACGCTGTCGTTGAAGGCCAGCCGGCCGAGGTGCGACCGGCCGAGGAGGTCGAGGCACTCGGTCCGGCTCAGGTGCTCGAGGTCGAGGGTCGTCATGGGTTGGCTCCTCCGGAGTCGTTCACAAGCGGTTCTGGGCGTCGTGCCCGGCGGGGAGGACGACGGAGCCCACGACCGGCGTGACGAGGGCGACCAGGCCGGTGTCCCGCCACCGGACCCGGTACGGGGGTTGCCCGTCCGTGCCGCGTACCTCGAGGATCTCGGCGTTGCGCGTCCGTCGCGTCGCACCGCTCGCCGCGACCAGCTCGTCACCGGGAACGGCCTGCATGTCGACCTCTCTTCGGGACTGGTCCTTGGGGGGCTGCACCTCCAGGGTGGGCAGGATCGTCGGGCACGGCCAGAGACCAAGGTCCCGACCGGCACGACGCCCGCGCGGCCTACCCTGAGGCGCGATGGACATCCCGGACGAGCGACCCGACGGCGGCCCCGCCCAGGACGGGCTCCGGGCGCTGCTGGCCGCGAACCGGTCCATCGTCGAGGACCTGTCCCTGCCCGCGGTGCTGCGGCGGGTGGTCGCGGCGGCCCAGGCCGTGGCGGGCGCGCGGTACGCCGCCCTCGGCGTGATCGGACCGGACGGCCTGCTCGAGGAGTTCGTGCACACGGGCATGACGCCCGACGAGGTGGAGCAGATCGGCGACCTGCCCCGGGGCCGGGGGCTCCTGGGTGCCCTGATCCGCACGCCCGTCGCCATCCGCCGGACCCGCATCGCGACCGACCCGATCTCGTCGGGCTTCCCGGCCGGCCACCCGCCGATGACCACGTTCCTCGGCGTCCCGGTGCGCTCGCGCGACGTGGTGTTCGGCAACCTGTACCTCACCGACCGCCTCGACGGCGCGGCGTTCTCCGCCGAGGACGAGGAGCTCGTGCTGGCGCTGGCCGCCACGGCCGGCATCGCGATCGAGAACGCCCGGCTCTACGCGGAGGCCCGTCAGCGGCAGGAGTGGCTCGCCGCGGCGGGCGAGATCAGCCGCAGCCTGCTCGTGCCGAGCAGCGACAGGACGGTCGTCCTGCAGCGCATCGCGGACACGGTGACGCGGCTCGCCGGGGCCGACGTGGCCGCGGTGGTGCTGCCGGCGGACGACGACCCGGACAGCCTGGAGATCTGCGTCGTCGCCGGCCGCGACGCGCAGGGCCTGCGGTCGGTGCGCTACCCGCGGGCCGGCACCCTCGACTGGATGGCGATGGAGGAGGGTGCGGCGGTCCTGCTCGACACCGTCGAGGAGCAGAACCTGCACGTGCACCTGACCGACGCGATGTCCGTCGGACCCGTGATGGCCCTGCCGCTGATCGGGGAGCGGGGACCGCGGGGCGTGATCGTCGTCGGCCGGATCGAGGCGCGGCCACGGTTCACCGAGGCCGAGCTCCACCTGGCCGGGGGCTTCGCCGCGCAGGCCGCCGTCGCCCTCGAGCTCGAGGACGCCCGCGCCTACCAGCAGCGCCTGACCGTCCTGGAGGACCGCAACCGCATCGCCCGCGACCTGCACGACCACGTGATCCAGCGCCTGTACGCCAGCGGCCTCAGTCTGCAGAGCGCCCTCGCGACGCCGCGCGACGCGCAGCTGCAGGCGGTCCTCACCCGCACGGTCACCAACCTCGGCGACACGATCCGCCAGATCCGCACCTCGATCTTCGCCCTGACCGACTCCGACCCCGGGCGGCCCGGCCCCCGTACGGCCGTCCTGGACGTGGTGCGTCGCGCGGGTGCCGGTCTGGCGACCAGCCCGCGGGTCACGTTCCACGGTCCCGTCGACACGGCGGTGGACGACGCGATGATCGGCGACCTCACGGCGGTGGTCGGCGAGGCCGTCACCAACGTCGTCCGGCACGCCGACGCCGACGTCGTCGAGGTCGGGGTGCACGTGGTCGGGGACAAGGTCCGGGTGGTGGTGAGCGACGACGGGGCCGGGCTCGGCGACCAGCCCTGGGGCCACGGGCTCAGCAACCTCCACCGGCGCGCGCTCGAGGCCGGCGGGACCCTGACGCTGCAGGCGCGGGCGGGCGGCGGGCTACGGCTCGAGTGGGAGGTCCCGCTGACCGGGAGCGAGCCGCGGCCCTGACGACGAGCGCGCCTGCTCGGCCTGCCGGCGACCTTCGTCCCCGGAACCGCTGCGCTGCGTTCCGGGACCTTCGCCCCTGGCCCGGTGCCGGCCCCGGCTGCGAGCCTGGTCCGGACCCGAGGAGAGGGATCGACATGGACAGGTGGAAGCGCGTCGTCGTCGGCGTGGACGGTTCGGACGGGAGCAGTCGCGCCCTGGCGGCGGCGGTGGTGCAGGCCCGTGAGCACGACGCGACGCTCAGCGTCGTCACCACCTGGTCGCAGCCGGTGACGGCAGGAGCCCCGGGCTACGCCGCGTACGACTGGATCAGCGAGTCCGACCTCAGCGCGGGCGCCAAGCAGCAGCAGGCCGACGCCCTCGCGGCGGTGCTCGGCGCGGAACCCTCGCTCCGGGTCGAGCAGGAGGTGCTCGAGGGCCATCCGGGTCAGGTGCTCGTGACGGCGTCCGAGGGTGCCGACCTGCTGGTCGTGGGCAGCCGGGGCCACGGCGGGTTCGTCGGGATGCTGCTCGGCTCCGTGAGCCAGCACGTCGCCGCCCACGCCGCCTGCTCGGTGCTGGTCGTCCGCTGAGCGGGGGTGCGCGGGGCGCTGCCGACCTAGCCGGGGACCGGACCGTGCTGCTGTCGAGCAAGGCCTACGACAAGGAGCTGGCGAGGCTCCAGGAAGAGCTCGTCGCGTTCCAGGAGTGGGTCCGCCAGACCGGGCGACGCCTCGTGGTCGTCTTCGAGGGACGGGACACGGCCGGCAAGGGGGGCACGATCCAGCGGATCACCGCGGCCCTGAACCCGAGGACCTGCCGCGTCGTCGCCCTGCCCGCGCCGACCGAGCGGGAGAAGACCCAGTGGTACTTCCAGCGCTACCTGGCGCACCTGCCCGCGGCCGGGGAGATGGTGCTGTTCGACCGGTCCTGGTACAACCGCGCCGGCGTCGAACGGGTGATGGGCTTCTGCACGCAGAAGCAGTACGAGGACTTCTCCGCCACCGTCCCGGTGCTGGAGAAGGCCCTCATCGACGACGGCATCGTCCTGGTGAAGTACTGGCTGAGCCTGTCCGACTCCGAGCAGCGACGCCGGTTCCAGGCCCGGATCGACAACCCGGCCAAACGGTGGAAGCTGAGCCCGATGGACCTGGAGGCCCAGTCGCGGTGGGTCGACTACGCCGAGGCCAAGGACGCCATGTTCCGGTTCAGCGACACCGCGGCGAGCCCGTGGTGGGTCGTCGACGCCGACGACAAGAAGGCCGCGCGGCTGAATGTGATCGCCCACCTGCTGTCGCTGCTGCCGTACGAGCACCCCCACCAGCCCGCCATCGAGCTGCCCGAGCGGCAGGAGCGGGCGTACGAGCGCCCGCCGATGGACTCGCAGACCTTCGTCCCGCGACGCTGGACGACCGTCGGCTGAGCGCGGTCGGGTACCGGCGGGCCGAAGCCGACGAAGCTCAGTCCGTCGGCTTCGCGGTCCGGCGCACCTTCGAGCCGAAGACGGCCGCCTGCGTGCGCCGCTGCATGCCGAGCTTCATCAGGATCGCCGTGACGTAGTTCTTGACGGTCTTCTCGGCGAGCGCGAGGTGCTCACCGATCTGACGGTTGGTCTGCCCGTCGGCGATCAGCGCCAGCACGTCCTGCTCGCGCGCGGTCAGGCCCGCGACCATGGGGTCGTCCTGGGGCGGCTGCAGCAGCCGTTCCATCAGCCGGCCGGTCAGCGCGGGGTCGATCAGCGACCGGCCGCGGGCGACGTGGCGGATGTCCTCCACCAGGTTCGACCCGAGGATGTCCTTCAGCAGGTAGCCGGACGCGCCCGCCATCACCGCGGCGAACAGGGCCTCGTCGTCGTCGTACGAGGTGAGGATCAGGCAGCGCACGTCCGGGTGGTCCGAGCGGATCGTGCGGCAGACCTCGATGCCGCTGCCGTCCGGCAGCCGCGCGTCGAGGACCGCCACGTCCGGGCGCACCGCCGGGATCCGCCGCAGCGCCTGGGCGGCGGTCGCGGCCTCGCCGACGACCTCGAGGTCCGGCGCGGAGCCGAGCAGGTCGACCAGCCCTCGCCGGACGAGCTCGTGGTCGTCCAGGATGAAGACCCGGGTCGGCGCCTGGCCGGCCGCACCGTGCGTGATCGCCATCCCGTGCTCCGCTCCCTCGACCCGGGACCCGGTGGGCCCCACGCCCGACCGTAGAGCAGTCGCCGCGTCCCCGTCGCCACCCGCGTACGCGCGCCGGGGGTGGGGCGTCTCAGGTGGGGCGGAGGTGGAAGGACCAAGGTCCCACCACCGGTGCCGTTGGGCTCTGCCCAGCCGGTCGGCGAGGGGCGAGCCTGGGACGGCAGGCCGCACGGTGCCGGACCCGGCACCGGTGCTCGAGCTGTCGCCAGAGCGGGGGACCAGGATGCGGATGTTCGAGGCCACCGGTCCCCGCCGCGTGGTGGTCGGGGTCGACGGCTCGCCCGAGAGCGTCGAGGCCGCCCGCTTCGCCGCCGAGGAGGCGGCCGCCCGGGGTCTGGACCTCCTGGTCGTGCACGCGTACGCCGCGAGCCCCACCCTCGACGTCGCGGGCTTCGCGGCCCGACACGGCGTGGCCCAGGCGCTGGTCGACGACGCCCTGTCCCACGTCCCGGTCGCGCCGACGACGGTGCTCCGCACCTTCGTCGCGGTGGCACCCGTGGCGGCGCTGCTCACGTCGCTGACGGACGAGGCCGCGCTGCTCGTCCTCGGCCGGCACCACTTCGAGCCGGCCGACGGCCGGCTGGCGGGACCCGTCGCGTCGACGGTCGCGTCGGAGGCGCGCTGCCCGGTCGTGGTGGTCCCCGCCGGGTGGAGCCGCGACGTCACCCGCGACGCGCACCTCGGTCCGCGACCGATCGTGGTGGGGATGAGCGAGAAGGTGTCGGGCACGTCGGTGCTGCGCCTCGCCTACGACGAGGCCGAGCTGCGCCGGGCGAGCGTGCTCATCCTGCACGCGTCCACGGCGGGGGAGCCCGCGACCGGGCTCCGCGCGGCGAGCGCGAGGACCGCCGCGGAGTTCGTGGCGGACCAGAGCCAGGACCACCCCGACGTCGCCGTCGACTTCCGCTACGTGCCGGGGGAGACCCTGCCCGCGCTCGTCGACTTCTCCTCGCACGCCCGGCTGATGGTCCTCGGGCGGCCGCGTCACCACAGCGGCCGGTTGCCCTGGCGACGTTCCGTCGCCCGCGCCATGCTCCACCAGGCCCGGTGCCCGCTGATGGTCGTGCCGCCCGGCACCCGACCCGCACCCGCCGCAGCCCGCTCGCAGACCGGCACGCCCGTGCTCGTCCGCTGACCACCCGACCGCCCAGCAAGGGGCCCGCATGACCACGTCGACCACCACGACCACCTCCATCAGCACCGCCGGCGCGACCGGACCGCTG
This sequence comes from uncultured Friedmanniella sp., assembly GCA_964251895.1. Classification (GTDB taxonomy): domain Bacteria; phylum Actinomycetota; class Actinomycetes; order Propionibacteriales; family Propionibacteriaceae; genus Microlunatus. Next base: position 16,777 of record CAXULL010000010.1, on the reverse strand, counting down.
TCCGCCGACGAGCTCGACCTGATCGACCGCTACTGGCGCGCGGCCAACTACCTCTCGGTCGGCCAGATCTACCTCCTGGACAACCCGCTGCTGCGCGAGCCGCTGCTGCCCGAGCACGTCAAGCCGCGTCTGCTCGGCCACTGGGGGACCACGCCGGGGCTCAACCTGGTCTACGCCCACCTGAACCGGGCGATCAGGGCACGCGACCTGAACGCGCTCTACGTCACCGGCCCCGGCCACGGCGGTCCCGGCCTGGTCGCGAACGCGTACCTCGAGGGCACGTACAGCGAGGTCTACGCCTCCGTCGGCGAGGACGAGAACGGGATGCGCGCGCTGTTCCGCCAGTTCTCGTTCCCGGGTGGGATCCCCAGCCACGTCGCGCCCGAGACGCCCGGCTCCATCCACGAGGGCGGCGAGCTGGGCTACAGCCTGGTGCACGCGTACGGGGCGGTGCTCGACAACCCCGACCTGCTGGCCGTGTGCGTCGTCGGCGACGGCGAGGCCGAGACCGGTCCGCTGGCCGCCAGCTGGCACTCGAACAAGTTCCTCAACCCGGGCAGCGACGGGGCCGTGCTGCCGATCCTGCACCTGAACGGCTACAAGATCGCCAACCCCACGGTGCTGGCCCGGATCCCCGAGGCCGAGCTCGACGCCCTCATGCGCGGATACGGCTACGCGCCGTACTTCGTCACGGGCTCGGACCCCGCCGACGTCCACCAGCAGCTCGCGTCGACCCTCGACGAGGTGCTGGACGCGATCGCGACGATCCAGCACGACGCGCGCGCCGTCCGCCTCCTGCGTGACGGGGACACCGGGACGACGAGGCCGGCCTGGCCGATGATCGTGCTGCGGACGCCGAAGGGCTGGACCGGGCCGAAGGTCGTCGACGGCCTGCCCGTCGAGGGGACGTTCCGGTCGCACCAGGTGCCGCTCGCCGCCACCCGGACGAACGCGGGGCACCGCGCCCAGCTCGAGGAGTGGATGCGGTCCTACCGTCCCGAGGAGCTGTTCGACGCCACCGGGCGGCTGCTGCCCGAGCTCGCCGCGCTCGCCCCGGAGGGGGAGCGCCGGATGAGCGCGAACCCGCACGCCAACGGGGGCCGGCTGCTGCGGGACCTGACGATGCCGGACTTCCGCCTCTACGGCGTCGCCGTGACCCGCCCGGCGACGGAGCTCAGCGCAGCCACCGCCGTCATGGGTGAGCTGCTGCGCGACATCGTCGCGTCCAACCCGCAGAGCTTTCGGGTGATGGGCCCGGACGAGACCGCGTCCAACCGGCTGCAGGCCGTCTTCGAGGAGACCGACCGCGCCTGGGACGCGGAGCTGCTGCCCGGCGACGACCACCTGGCCGCTGACGGCCGGGTGATGGAGGTGCTGTCGGAGCACCTGTGCCAGGGCTGGTTGGAGGGCTACCTGCTGACCGGGCGGCACGGGTTGTTCAACTGCTACGAGGCGTTCATCCACATCGTCGACTCGATGTTCAACCAGCACGCCAAGTGGCTGAAGACCACCCGGAACATCCCCTGGCGGGCGCCCATCGCCTCGTTGAACTACCTGCTGTCGTCGCACGTGTGGCGCCAGGACCACAACGGGCTGTCCCACCAGGACCCGGGCTTCATCGACCACGTGGTCAACAAGAAGTCCTCCGTCGTACGCGTGTACCTGCCGCCGGACACCAACACCCTGCTCTCGGTCACCGACCACTGCCTGCGCAGCCGGCACTACGTGAACGTCATCGTCGCGGGCAAGCAGCCGGCCCTGACCTACCTCTCCATGGAGGAGGCCGTCGCCCACTGCACCCGCGGGCTCGGCATCTGGCCCTGGGCCGGGAGTGGCGAGGGCGAGCCCGACGTGGTCCTCGCGTGCGCCGGGGACACGCCCACCCTGGAGACGGTGGCCGCCGCCGCGCTGCTGCGCGAGCACCTGCCCGAGCTGCGCGTCCGGGTGATCAACGTCGTCGACCTGATGCGGCTGGAGCCGGAGACCGAGCACCCGCACGGGCTGTCCGACCGCGACTTCGACGCGTTGTTCACCACCGACAAGCCGGTCGTCTTCGCCTACCACGGCTACCCGTCGCTGATCCACCGGCTGACCTACCGGCGCCACGGCCACGTCAACATCCACGTCCGCGGCTACGACGAGGAGGGCACGACGACCACCCCGTTCGACATGGTGATGATGAACGACCTCGACCGCTTCCACCTGGTGATGGACGTCATCGACCGGGTGCCGTCCCTGGGCAGCCGCGCCGCCACCCTGCGCCAGCAGATGGTCGACGCCCGGCTCGCCGCCCGCGCGTACACCCGTGAGCACGGCGAGGACGACCCGGCGATCACCGGCTGGACCTGGCCGGCCCGCCTGGACGCGACGTCCGCATGAGCTGGGGCCCGGGGCAGGAGGCGACCGCCGACGCGTGCACGGTGGTGGTCGGGGTCGACGGCTCGCCCGAGGCTCTGGTCGCCGCCCGGTACGCGGTCGCGCAGGCCGTGCGACGCCACCTCGACGTGCTGCTGGTCTACGGCTACCCGCTGCCGCTGATGGACGGACCGGTCACCGCCGGCGTGGTGGACAGCCTGCTGGACGCTGGTCGCAGCGTCCTGGCCGACGCCGTCGCGGCGCTGGACGTCCCGCCGGGCGTGACGGTGCGCACCCAGGTCGCCGAGACGCTGCCGGCCGTGCTCATGCAACGGCTGAGTCGGTCCGCGCAGCTGATGGTCGTCGGTCAGCACGCGACCGCCTGGTACGACCGGCTCGGCCGCGGGTCGGTGGCCTCGCCGCTCGTCCACCACTCCGGCTGTCCCGTGGTCGTCGTGCCGCCGTCCTGGCGTCAGGGACGTCGGGACCGGCTGCCGGTGGTGGTCGCGCTCGACGGGGAGGTGGCCTCCCGGGCCGCCCTGGAGCTCGCGTTCGACGAGGCGGCCATGCTCGGCTGCGGCGTCGTCGCCCTGCACGCGGTCGCAGCGGCGGCGCCGCTCGACACGGAGTCGGCGGAGCGGAACGTCGCCGAGCTCCTCGCGGGCGTCCGCGCGGACCACCCCGGCACGACCGCCCGGGTCTGGACGGTGCCGGGCGACCCGCAGCGCGCCATCCTGGCCGCGGCCCGGGACGCCGCGCTGCTCGTGGTCGGGCCGCCCCACGCGGAGGGGCCGCTGGCCTGGACCCGGTCGGTGGCGCGCCGGGTGATGGCGGCCGCCCCGTGCCCGGTCGTCGTGGTGCCCAGCCGGCGCCGCCTGGGCGGACCCGCACGGACCGTCTCTCGCCTCCACGAGAGCCGGACATGACGAGCTCCTCGCTCCCGCCCACCACCCACACGCTCGAGATGGCCCAGGTGGCCGAGCTGAACGAGCGCCTCCGGACCGTCGGCGCGGCCAACGCGGTCACGGCCGCCGCCCTCGGGATGGGCGGGGTCTCGCTCCACCTGCGCGGGGCCGCCGGCCTCGCCGACGACGCGGTCCTCGTGCGGCTGTCCTGGCAGGGCTCGCCCGAGTTCCCCGACATCTTCGGACACTTCGGTCCCGGCCGGGGTGGACGCCTGCAGGCCCTGCTGCACACCGCCGCCCTCGTCGAGCTGTGCCACCTGCTCGGCGTCCGTCAGCGCTGGGGCGTCGGGCTGCCGGCCCGGTCGCCGCGCGACCGCTGAGGACCGAGCCGCTCCCTGACCGACGCGGCGGGGTCCCCGGCGTGGGCAGAAGGCGTCGAGCACGACACAAACGGAACCTGTTCCGTTACGCCGGAGGGTCGTCGTACGCTGGGCGGATGAGCATCACGACCGACGGGCCGCGACGCTCCGACGCCGCCCGCAACCGGGCGCTGGTCCTCGAGACGGCCCGGGCCCGGCTCGCCAGCGACTTCGAGCTCCCCGGCATGAAGGATCTCGCTCGGCTGGCCGGCGTGGGCGTCGGCACCGTCTACCGCCACTTCCCGAGCCAGCAGGCGTTGCTGGCCGAGCTCGGGACGGACGCCAGCCGTCGTCTCGTCGACCAGGTCCGGGCCGCCGCCGCGGACGACGACCCGGCCGCCGGCTTCGCCCGCGTTCTCGGGTTCGTCCTGCACGGGCTCGTCCACGACCCGGCCGTGTGCGCCGCGCTGACCGGCGTCGGCGACGGGTGCGCACCGACCTCCGGGCCGGCCGCCGAGCTCGACGAGGCGGTCGGGCAGCTGCTCGCGCGCGCCCGCCGCGCCGGCGCGGTCCGCGAGGACGTGGACGCCGACGACGTCCGGCTCCTGCTGGTCGGGGTCGCCGGCGGCCTGCGGCTGGGCGGTGCGGACGACGTACGCCTGGAGCGCCACCTGCGCGTGCTGGTCGACGGCCTGCGCGGCGTGGGCGAGGATGCGCGTTGACCCGGCCCGAGGACACGTCGGAGCTGACGCACTGGTACTCACCCGTCGGGCGCAGAGCGGCGGCCGTGGCCACGGCGGTGGGCCACCGGATCGGTGCGGAGCCGGCCCTCGTCGCCGTCCTCGCGGTGGGCATCGGCGTCGCCTTCGTCATGGCGTTCCTGGTCGCCCGGGTCTACGACGCGGTCACCGAGGACGAGGGGATCGCGAGCCTGGACGTTCCCGTGCTGGCCGCGGTGATCCGGCTACGGACGCCGCTGCTCGACGGCTTCTCGGCGGGCGTCGCCTACCTGTTCGGGCCGGTCGGGATGCCGTGCCTGGCCGTCGCGGCGATCCTGGTCCTGACGGTGCGCCGTCGCTCGCGCACCCCGCTGATCCTGGTCGCGGGCGCCGGGCTCGGGTCGTTGCTGATGACCATCGCGGGCAAGGACATCATCGGGCGGCACCGGCCGCCGCTGTCCGAGGCCGTCCCACCGTTCGAGTACTCGCCGTCGTTCCCGAGCGGCCACGCGCTCAACGCCACGGTCATCGCCGGGGTCGTCGGCTACCTGCTCTGGCTCCACCGACGCACCCTCGTCGCCCGCGTCCTGTGCGTCGTCGTCCCCGTGGTGGTGGCGGTCGTCGTCGGCCTCACCCGGGTCGTGCTCGGTGCGCACTGGTTCACCGACGTCGTGGCCGCCTGGCTGCTCGGTGCCGCGTGGCTCGCGCTGGTGATCACCGCGCACCGGCTCTACCTCACCGCCCGGGAACGTGGCGCTCCCGAGCGCGCGCGACCCCGCCCGTCCGTCACCCGCGCCCCCTGAGCCTGCCGGGCAGGATGTCCCAGCGCAGGCCCGGCTCGACCGGCTGGAGGTCGAGGTCGAGCTGGGTGAGGATCTGGTCGACGGCGGACAGCATCGAGCCCTGGACCAGCCAGAGGTCGGGGTTGCGTCGCGGGTCGACGTCCAGCAGCACCAGCTCGGTGAGCACGGCCCGGGTCTCCCCAACGATCTCGGCGAGCCGGTCGGCGGCCAGGGCGGGCTCGACCGGGCTCCGCCGTCCGGGCTGCGCGCCGAGCACGTCGCCGAGCGCCCGCAGCCCGCTGGCCACGTCGTCCAGGATGACCGCGAACGCCCGACGCAGGTCGGCCGCCGGTGAGTCCTCGGCCCCCGGGGCGAAGGCCGGGGCCCCGGCGACGGCGCCGAGGATGCTGTGCTCGGCGGTGAGGCAGCGGTCGAGCCGCTCGACCGCCGACCGGAGCCGGTCGTGGACCTTCGCCGTGGTGAGGGCCCGGGCGTTGAGGGTGCGGCTCTCCTCGGCGACCCGGACCTCGGCGGAGGCGGTCGTGAGGTCGCGGTCGATGTCCTCGCTCCAGTCGAACCACGCCGCGACCTCCTCCGGCTCCGGAGCCCGGCCGCCGAGGGCCAGGGCGACCTCGTTGAGCAGCGCGGCCTGCGAACGGGCCACGCGGCGGACCGACTCGGCCGCCCGGGCGTTCGGGATGGCGACGGGGGCCACCAGGCTGAACAGGACCCCGACCGCCGTGCCGACGAGGGTGAGCCCGATCCGCACCTCGGCGGCGAGCTCCGGGCTCGAGACGGCCAGGATGAGCATCGCGCTGATCGGCGCCTCGAGCGACTGCTCGGCGAGCCGCAGCGCCTTCGCCAGCAGCAGGGAGGCGGCGATGACCACGCCCAGGCTCCACCAGGTGAGGCCGATCGCGGCCGCCACCGTGACCGCGACGAGCACGCCGGTGAGCACGGCCCCGACCCGGACGAGCCCCATCCGCAGCGTGCCGACCGTCGAGGCCTGCACGACCAGGAGCGCGGTCAGCGGCGCGGTCAGGTCGATCGCCCCGGCGGGGATCAGCCGTCCTGCGACCACGTACGCGACCACGGCGGCGACCGTGAGCCGCGCGACCTGGATCGCGGCCGGGGCGAGCCGCCGTGGCAGCTGCGACCAGGAGGTGGGCGAGGTCGGCCACACCCACCACAGCAGCGTCCTCAGCTGCGAGCGCAGCCAGCGGCCGAGCTGGGTGACCATCGCGCGCCCCTCCCCGTCCGGAGGGGGCCACCGTAGACCGGGGCCACCTCCGGCGGAACGGCGAGGACCTCGGACCGGGGCCGTCCCCCGGGACCGGGAAAGATCTGACCGCGTCTGACCGGCCAGATCTATCCCGTCGTCGGCGCCCGGCCCGCTACTGCTGCTCGATGTCGGAGAACAGACCGGTGAACGACGTCCCCGTCGCGCCCAGCTGTCCGAAGAAGTCTCCGGCCGCGGGAGTCGTCACGGCGGCCGAGGCGTCGTCGTAGCTCTCGAAGTACAGGTCCAGCGTCCGGTGGGCCGGCGTCGGCGTCCCGTCCTCCTTCGGCCACACCTTCGCCGCCTCGAGGCGCTGGAGCTTGGGGAGCGTGGCCGCGGCCTTCGCGATCGCCGGGTAGGCCTGCTCGAACGCGGCGGGGTCCGCGGGGTTGTCGATGATCAGCGTGATCTTGGTGGGCATGGCGTGCCTCTCGGTGGGTGGCGTCCTCCACCCCATGGTGGGGCAGACAGGGCCCGGCGGGCCAGACCCGGAGGTCAGTTCTCGCCGTCGCGCCCCTGATCATCGCGACCCTCGACGGCCGACGACGCAGTGGCTCCTCGACCCCGAGATGGACATCCGCTCCAGCTTTCTGCTGCTCGAGCAGCTCCTCGCGTCGCCCGCACCCGGACCTCAGCCCCGACCGGCTGCTCCGGGTTGAATGGGGACGGCCTCGGCGGAAGGCGTTCGTACGGCCCACGTGCCTGGCTCCTGTCGTAGGCTCGGCACTTTGCTGGCGGGTGACGAAGAGGGGGAGCGGGTGGCTGAGCCGCACGCGCTCCTGGCCGACCGCTACCGGCTCGTCCGCGAGGTCGGCCGCGGCGGCATGGGGGTCGTCTGGGAGGCGTGGGACGAGCGCCTGGAACGTCCCGTCGCGGTCAAGGAGCTCAGGCCGCAGCTCGGGCTGAGCCCCGAGGAGGCCGAGCTCGCCAAGAACCGGGCGATGCGCGAGGCGCGGATCACCGCCCGGCTGCACCACCGCAACGCCGTACCCGTCTTCGACGTCGTCGAGCACGAGGGCCAGCCCTGCCTGATCATGCAGTTCCTGCCGTCGGTCCCGCTCTCCGCGGTGCTGCGCGAGGGCGGCCCGCTGGGCGTGCACGAGGCGGCCCGGTTCGGCGCCGAGGTCGCCTCCGCCCTCGCCGCCGCCCACGCGCTCGGCATCGTGCACCGCGACGTCAAGCCGGGCAACATCCTGATCGCCGACGACGGCACGGCGCTGATCAGCGACTTCGGGATCTCGCACGCGCTCGGCGACGCCACCCTCACCTCCACCGGGCTGGTCCACGGGACGCCCGCCTACCTCGCGCCCGAGGTCGCGCGTGGGGCCGAGTCCAGCTTTGCCTCCGACGTCTTCTCCCTGGGCGCCACCCTGTACGCCTGCCTCCAGGGCGCGCCCCCGTTCGGCACCGACTCGAACTCGATCGCGCTGCTCTACCGGGTCGCGTCGGGCGAGTTCGCCCCGCCGGAGCGGGGCGGCGCCATGACCCCCGTGCTGCTGGAGATGCTGCAGGCTGATCCCGCCGCGCGTCCGACGATGAAGGAGGCGGCCGGGCGGCTCGCCGCCATCGAGGCCGGGGAGGACGTCTCGCCGGCCACCCGTCCGCTGCTCGAGCCCGTGACGACGCCCGCGGTGGCGCCGGACGCGACCGGGACGACCCGCGTCCGCCGCGACGACGAGCGACCGACGGTCGCCGTGGCCCTGCCCGCCGCCAGCACGCCGGTGGTGGCCGAGCCGACCGCGGTCGAACCGGCCGCAGTCGGGTCGTCCGCGGCCGTGGAGCAGGCCCCGGTCGGGCCGCCCGCCCCACCGTCGTCGCCCGACGCGCGTCCGGGTCGGCGCTCTCGTGGCCGTCGGGTCGGGGCGATCGCCCTCCTGATCGGTCTGGTCGTGCTGGGCACGATCCTCGCCCTGGGCCAGCTCCGGGGCGGGGGAGACGCCACCGTCGCCGCCCCGGGGACGTCCGCGGCGTCGACGGACGCGGCCCCGACCGGCTCGGAGCCCACGGGCGCCGACGCGACGCCGACGAGCACGGCGACGGACGAGGCGTCGGACTCCCCGTCGGACGAGCCCTCCGACTCTGCGTCCGACGAGCCCTCCGACTCGCCGTCGCCGTCCACGAGCGCCACGACGCGATCGCCCAGCCCGTCGCCCACCTCGGGGTCTGGCGAGCCCAGCAGGGCCGAGCTCGCGGACGCGATCACGGGCTACTACGCGCTCGTGCCCGACGACACCGACGCGGCCTGGCGGCGGCTGACCTCGGACTACCAGCGCAGCCCGTCGGGCGGCCGGCAGTCGTACGACAGCTTCTGGGACAAGGTCGACCGCGTCTCGGTCAGCAAGGTCGACACCGACCCGCCCTTCGAGGTCAAGGCCACGGTGACCTTCCGGCGGACCGACGGCACCGTCGAGGTCGACCGCACCAGGTTCCGCCTCGTCCGCGAGGACGGCATCCTCAAGATCGCCGGGTCGAGCGTGCTCAGCAGCTCCTGAGGTGAAAAAGGTCGTCGGGTCGGCCGCCGGCCCCGTACGGTGATCACCACCGGTGGCCGGTGTGGCTCCAGGACGTGCTTCCTTCTCATCCTTGAAACGACCCAGTGCGCCCACTCTCCACACCGGCCATCCACCGGAAGGACCGTCATGCCAGGCCGTCAGCCGGCACGGGCCGCCGACGCCACGAGCGGGTCGGCCGTCCTGAGCGTCGCCGAGCGGGTCGACGCGCACCTGCTCAGCCGGGGTCTCGTCGTCCTCGAGGCGCCCGGCAGCCGACCCAGCGGCCCGCCCCCTGCCGGGTCCGCCGCCGGCGTCGTCGCGCTGGAGGCGGACGTCCTCGAACGCGGACACCTCCTGCACGCTGATCTTCGGGCCGCGCTCGCCCACCTCTCACCGGACGAGCTCGCCCACGCGGGTCACGGCCTCCTCGCTGGCCTCGACGCCCGGCTTGGCGCGGACAAGCCGCACGTCCCGCTCTTCCGCCGCTTCCCGGCGTCCACCCCGCGCGACACCGAGCGGCTCTGGGTCGACCGGGTCCTCACCGTGATGCTGCAGGAGCCGGACCAGCCGTGCGTCCTGTGCGGCACGGTCGGCTCGGTGCACGCGGTCGCCCCGTGCGCCCACCTCGTGTGCGACGTCTGCTTCGACGGGTCGGACTACTCGGCCTGCCCGGTCTGCCGCCGACGCCTCGACCCGGCCGACCCCTTCCTCGCGCCGACCGCCGGACGTCGTAAGGTCCGGGAGACCCGGCGCGGCCCGCTGCGTCTGCTCAGGCTGGCCGCCGGCCGTGACGCCGCCGTCCTCGCCGAGCTCGAACGCCTGCTGCCCCGCAGCGCCGCACCGTCGGCCGCCGACCTCGAGGCGCTCACCGTGCTCGTCGACCACCAGGCGGTGCAGCAGCCCGGCGACCTGCGGTGGCTCCCTGGGTCTGTCCCGGCCCGGACCGCCAAGGCCACCGTCCTCGCCCGCCTGCTGTCCCGGCCCGAGACCCGCGACGCCGCGATCGCCGTCCTGGCCGCGCACTGCGACACCGCGACCGACGTGCTGCGGGTCGCCGTGGTCCTGACCGGAGGCCACGCCGACCTGAGCCCGACCCTGGACCGGGTGGCCAAGCTCCCCCGTCCGCTGCGTCGCGCCCTGCTCGCGACCCTCGACGATCTGCCCGTCGACACCGCCGCCGAGGACGTGCTCCGTCACGTACCCGCGTGGAAGAAGATCGCCGAGAAGCTGCACCCGTTCGAGCACGCCCGTCAGCACCCGGGGGCAGCCCTGCTCGTGGCGATCGCGCGTCAGACCAGCCTGGCCGCCGTCGAACCCGGACTGCGCGGGCTGCTCGAGGCGATGGCGGGGGAGCATCCCGGCACGGTCACGGTCGACGGGGACCGGCTGCGGGTCGCCACCTTCGCCGGCGCGGTCGAGAGCACGCTGGCGGGCGGGGCTCTCGACGCGGCGCTCGGCCTGCTCGCGCATCGCCCGGGCGAGCTGTTCCGCCGGCTCGACCACCTCCTTCGCCTGGCTGCGCCGTGCGGTGACCGCGAGGTGGGCCTCGTCCTCGACGCGGCCGCGGCCGCCGCACCGCGGGTCGCGCCGGCGGTGCTCGTCTCGGCGCTCGGCGAGCTCTCTCGCCGTGACGAGGCCGGCTCGCGGCGCGTCTTCTTCCCCTCGGGCCGGATCGCGTCACTGCACGCCGAGGCGGACACCCGGCTGCCGCTGCCCGTCGAGGTCGTCGCGACCGTTCGCCGGCTCGTCGAGGACGAGATGCTGCGACGTGCCGCGCGGCTGGGCTCGTACGAGCTCGCCCTGCTCGACGCGAGCCTGGCTGCCGTGCCCGTGCCGTTCACCGCCCGGACCACGGCGAAGGCTCTGGTCGACGTGCCCCGCGGGTCGGTGCTGCCGCTGCCGGCCGGGGACGTGCTGCGGTTGTTCCTGCACTGGACGGAGCCGGCCACGACGCGCGTCGACCTCGACCTGTCGGTCGCCTTCTACGACGCCGACTGGTCCTTCGTCGGGCTGTGCGACTACACCGCGATGCGCTTCCACGGGTCCGCGGCCGTCCACTCGGGCGACCTGACCTCGGCACCGGCGCCGCTCGGCGCGACCGAGTTCGTCGACCTCGACCTGCTCGAGCTGAGCCAGACCGGGGCGGCGTACGCGGTGCCGGTCGTCTTCTCCTACAACGACGTCCCCTTCGACCAGATGACCGACGCCTTCGCCGGCGTCATGGTGAGGTCGGCCGAGGCGGCGAAGGAGGGTGCCCACTTCGACGTGCGCACCGTCGAGCAGCGCTTCGACCTGGCCGGGGAGGCGAGGATCTCGGTCCCGATGCTCCTCGACCTCACGACAGGCCGCCTCTGCTGGGTCGACATGAACCTCGGGTCGTCCGGCTACGGGCACGACGTGCGCGGCTACTCGGCCAAGCTGGCCGAGCTCGGCCGCTCGCTGCTCGGCTACCACCTCAGCGGCCGACGCACCACGATGTGGCAGCTGGCCGTGTGGCACGCCGCCGCCCGGTCCGCCTCGGTCGCCGTGCGCCGTGGCTCCGGCGTCGACGTGTACCGCCGCGCCGACCAGGAGGCCGTGTCCGACTTCGCGGCGCGGCTGGACCATGCCGCAGCTGCCGATGCGTCGTCGGCGACGGTGCCCGTCGCCGGGCTCGACCACCGAGGAGGTCCGGTGCTCGCGGTGCTGGACGTCGGGGACGTCGACCTGCCCGCCGGCAGCGCCGCATACGCGTTGTTCCCCGACGTGGTCGGCGTCAGCGAGGTCCAGCTCCTGTCCGGGCTCGACCTGCTGTCCCAGCTCTCACCCTCGGGGCCCGCTGGGGCAGAAGGCTCACCGTGACACCCGCCAACCCCCCGGCGCGAACCCTGCCGCGCTGGGCGTGCCTGCTCGTCGGCGTAGGGGCGGCGCTCGTCGGCCTGCTGCCCTGGGTGGTGACCGGGCTCCGTCTGCCGGTGCAGAACCTGTGGGCGACGGACACCCCGCCCGACGAGCTGCCCCGGGTGCTCCTGCCGTTCAGCCAGTACGCGATCACCCTGATCATCGGCGTGCTGGTGACGGGTGCCGCGCTCGGCGGCCTGGTTGCACGGGCGTCGCGTCGGCCCCTGCCCCGCAGGGGCGCCCTCGCCGTCGCCCTCGGCGTCCTGGCCGTGCAGGTCGTCGCCCTCGTGCAGACGGCCGAGACGGTGAGCGCAGGCCTGCGGGAGGGGCGCGAGTCCACCGTGTACCTCGAGGCCCTGGTCGGGGTGGCGATCTTGTCGGTCGTGGTCGGGATGGTGGCCCTGGTCCTCGTCGCTCGCGCCCCGCGCGGCGGAGCCGTCGTCGGGCTGTGCGTCGGGGCGCTGGCGTTCGGCCCGTGGCTGTCCGGGACGACGGTGGCGTCCGGGCCCGGTTCCCCGCTGCGTACGGCGTTCGGACTCCTCGGAGCCCTGGGCTGGTTGCCCGCGGTGCTGGTGGGCGTGGCGATCGGGTGGGGTGGCGTGCGGACGGTGGGTCGGGTGCTGGCCGCGGGGCTCGGGCTGGTCCTGCTGTGGTTGGTCCCGGCGCTCACCACGGCGATCACGAGCTCGGCCGGCAGCCGGGTCCTGGCCCACGACCAGCGCGAGATGGCGCGGTACGCGGCGGAGGTGTTCGTCGCGGCGTCGACCACGCCCGCGATCGTGCTTCCGCCCCTCCTCGTCGCCGCCGTCGTGGCTCTTGTCGCGGGCGTCCTCCGTGCCTGGCGAGGTCGCCTCAGGCGCGGCGGCGAGGCGGAGAGCTCGGCCGGAAGCGTTCGGTAGCCGAACCTGCGACGGCCGCCTGGCGGCCTGCGAGCCGGCTCTCCTGCTCGACGCCGGCCTACCCGTCAAGGAGTGGGTGTGGGTCCGTCTGGAGAACGGGCGTCAGGGCTCGGTGCGCGTCGACCACAGCGCCCAGGCGACGAGGACCGGTTGGCCCAGCAACCGCAGCCGGCGCTTGCGGTCGGTGTCCAGCCCGAACGCGTCGCGGTGGTGGACGAGCTGAGCGAGGTTGCCGGGGAAGACGGCCGTGAAGAACGCCGCCGCCACGTTCCCGACGAGCGCGCGGCGCTGCTCGGGGGCGAAGGCGATCGTGGCCCCGAGGGCGATCTCGACCACGCCCGAGGCGAGCACGACCTGGTCGGTGCTCAACGGCCCGAGCCTCACGACGGCGTCCGGCACCTGCGCGCGGAAGTCCGTGCGCGCGAACGTGAGGTGGCTCGTGCCGGCGAACATCAAGATCCCGCCGAGCGCGAGGCGCGCGACGTCGCGGACGTGGCTCATCGGGCTGACCTCCAGGGTCTGGTCGTCGACGCCGGTGGCTGCCCGGCCTCGTACGGAATCCGGCCTCGCTTCCGGACGACCCTAGACCTGGTTGCGCCCGACTCATCTCCCGGCCGGCCGGCCGACCCGGCGACCCCCGAGGAAGCGTGGGCGCTCCCATGATCTTCGCTGAGCGCGCAGCCAGACGCGCAGTCAATGATCCGACCGACGTCGTGACCATCATCAGAGATCGCCACGAATCATGTTCCGACCAGGCCACATGCCGGTCGGCCAGACAGGACGTGAACCTGCGGCCTCCAGACCGACGAGTCGACGTTTCTGGCGGTCTCCGAAGGTTGCAGTCTGGAGCTCCTTGCCTGGTCAGATGCTTCTTCCCCACGGCCTGTACGGCCGGGCAACGTCACGCCCGTCCACACTCTGGGTGCAGTCGGCGGTCAGATCGGGTGTCAAGACGAGAAGTTGGCGCCAAGAAGAAAATCGTTCCCGGAGGCGGCCTCGCTGCTGACAGAGCGCTTCGCCGAGCTCGGCGGTCTCGACGTCATGGTCGACAACGCAGAGGCGGAGCTACCTCGTGATCACATCGGCCGTGTTTCTCCCACCGAACTTGTCAGCAGGCGAATGATCTTGGTTCAGGATGATCGTGGATGGCCCAGCGGTGAGCCCGCCGACCCCGAGCCAGCTCGGCGCCGTCGCGTCGCCGGTTGACGCCCCCTCAGCGGGCATTTTCGCGGGCGGGTCATACGGGAATCGGGGCTGTGGGGGAACCGAGACGATCCGAGGAGATTGGGTTGTTCACCGTAGGGCGGACGTCTTGTGGACAGCTGGCTCGAAGCGTCGACTGGTCTACCTGGCGCTCGTCGAGCGCGATGATGTGGCGTTGAAGTTCTGGGAGGCGTCGTTCAGTGCGACGTCGGTGTCGTGATGGAGCTGTCGGGCAACAGCAGCTAGATCTGCTTTCTGGAGGATCGCCTCGCCGATGGTGTCGGTGACGGACTGCATCACCGCTACCAGGACAGCGGCGTGGGTGAAGGCGACCAGTCCAGCCAGCGCGGGATCCGTCTCGGCGATGGCTCCAGCGATCGCTGTGGTCTGGTCGTGGCGGAAGGCCAGTGCGTAGCGGCGTAAGACGTCGCTGCCCACGGACTGCGCTGGGAACTCGCCGCGGCCGAGGTAGGGGTCCGCCCTGCTGAAGAGGTCGATGTCGTGGTGGACCAGGTCACGGAGGGCCTCCGCCGGCGTCGTAGCCGTGTCGCGCTCAGCGACGGCACGCCGGGAGTGCTCGAGCATCTCGTCGGCGAGATCGAGGACCAGGTCGGGCTTGGTCGGGAAGTAGTTGTACAGGGTCTGATCCGCCACACCCGCGGTCCTCGCCACGTCGGACACCGATACGGAGTCGTACCCGCGTTCGGCGAAGAGGCGGGCGGCGGTGTCAGCAAGGAGGGTCCGCGTCTCCCGCTTCTTGCGCTCTCGGCGCCCGATCGGCTCACTCATGCGCATCACGATCTCACGATCTTGGTGCTACACCAACTTTTCGTGCTAACCTACAAAAGTTGGTGTAACCACATCTTCGTCGTCGGTGGTGAGCCGATGACGAACCGGACAAGGAGACGTCATATGGAAAAGGACGAGACGAACCAGGCGAACGAAGCACAGCGGGTCTTGATCTCGGGGGCAAGCTTCGCGGGAGTGACGACAGCTATCTGGATGCAGCGACTGGGCTACCGGGTCACGATCGTGGAGCTCGCGGCGGGTCCGAGGAAGGGCGGGACGCCGGTCGACCTCCACGAGGACAGCATCGCGATCGCCAAGCGGATCGGCGTCTTCGAGGCGATCATGGAGAAGGTCCTGCCGCCGCGCGCGACCGAGTTCGCCGAGATCGACGGAACGCCGATCCCACGCGGCGGCGGGGACGACGCCAAGGCCTACGGCGGCGTGGTCGAGGACTACGAGATCCACCGAGAGGACCTGCTCGCCATCCTCTTCGCCGCGCTCGGCGACTCAGTCGAGGTGATCTACGAAAACTCCACCACCGCGCTCGTCGACATCGCCGATGGTGTGCGCGTCTCCTTCCGCAGCGGACCGGACCGCGACTTCGCCATGGTCTTGGGCTGCGACGGCAACCACTCCAACGTCCGCGCGCTGCGCTTCGGGCCGGAGAGTGAGTACAGCCACTTCCTGCACAACTACTTTTCCGTCGCCGTCGTCGACGGGGTCTTCATCACCCCCTCGACGACCCGGATCCAGAACACGCCTGGCCGGACCGTAATGCTCAACTCGTACGAGGACGCAACCGACATCGTCCTCGCCTTCCACGCCGACGACGAGATCGAGTACGACTACCACGACGTCGACGCGCAGAAGCGCCTCCTGCGCAAGCACTTCGCCGACGCCGACAAACCGCTCGCCGACCTCGTCGACAACGCTCTCAACGCGGACAACTTCTACTTCGACAAGCTGAGCCAGATCCGGATGCCGCTCTGGACGTCCGGGCGGGTCGCGCTCGTCGGTGATGCCGGGTACTGCCCCTCGCCCGCGGCCGGCATGGGTGGCTCCATCGCGATCCGCGGCGCCACAGCGCTCTACGACGCCTTCCTCGACGCCAACGGTGACATCGACAGCGCCTTCGCGGGCTACGAACGGAACTTCCACGCCACGGCTGACCGGATCCAAGCCGAGACCGAGGCCTTCGGCGTGCCCATGATCTTCCCCGACACCGTCGAGGCGATCTCGGCACGCAACGCTCAACTAATCGACTACTAGGACCAAGCACGGCTGAGGAGACCTAGCTCCTCCGTTCTCGGTAGAGGGTCGGCTTGTGAACGCTCGGCAGTGGAGTGGGCGGCAACGAGCGGCGATTCGAGCCAGCGTTACGGCACAACGTCAATCGTTGGAAGAAGACGGTCGAAGTGAGGTCGAGGCGGAGCCCTCCGCTCGGGCGGGGTGAGCAACGTAGGCCGTCTTGACGTCGCCGGCGAACCCGCACGCGCGGTAGAAGGCGTGGGTGCTCGCCCTGCTCGAACCCGTCATGAGCATCGCTTTGTAGGCGCCAGCTTCCCAAGCGGCGTGCAAGGTGCCAGCCATGACTGCCTTGCCTAGACCGGCGCCTCGGTAAGCCTCGTCGACCACCACATTTTCGACGACGGCGTAGGGACGAGCACTACGAGTCAGGTTCGGAATCAGGTTCAAGTAAGTGGTCGCGACCACTGACCCGCGCTGCTCGAGCACGAACAGTCGCAACCCATCGGCCCTCAAGATCATGGCGAACAGGGCGCGGCCGACGACGGGCGGGTCATCGGGATTGAGCTGGCCGTAGAGACGCGCGATCGCATCAAAGTCCTCTGGCAGTGCTTCACGAAACACACCGCGACCGTAGCGCTCGCCGATGTTCGGCGTCTCCGTTGAGCAAGACAGCAGCTAGGAAGAAGCAGAGATGCCGCTCTCCCGCTTCCTTCAGCCGCATGCGCACCTCAGCTTCACTAGAGCTGGCGCACAGCCTGAGAGCCGGCAGGGTGTGCTCCGCAGACGGTCGTCTTACGGCGACGCTCGGTCTAGTGCGATGTGGCGGTAGAGCGCGAAGGGCGCCTCGGGGTGCAGACCCACTTGCCC